>NZ_JOIR01000042.1 GCF_000720115.1 Streptomyces sp. NRRL F-2580 | reverse complement strand
CCTGTGGTCGCTACGAGACGACCTGGAGGACCTGTACGGCGACCCGCGCACCATCTGGCGCGACTGGGCCGACGACGTCCGGGGCCACGGCATCGACGCCGGCCACCATGTGGCCGAGGAAGCCCCCGGCCCGCTCTCCGCCACCCTGGGCGACTTCTTCAACGGCTGACGCTGCCTTGCTCCGCCGCCGGAGAGGCGTGCGTCCCCCATGACCGAGGAACTGTCCGAGAACCTTCATGGCCGACGGTGGATTTGAGCACCACAGTTGGCGAAAGCCGCCAACGGTGGTGCTCAGTCACAGGAACTGAGACTGAGCACGAGGAGGCTGGCGCCCCGGGAGGCCCGCCCGTACGGACCCGCACTTCACGCGGCCGGACCGACGCGGTGCAACGCTGGAGGAGGGGGCCTGTACGTGGAGGTGCGTGTGCGTCCCATCTGGTCTGGTGCGATCTCCTTCGGCCTGGTCACCATCCCGATCAAGGTGGCCCCGACCGAGTCGCACGACATCAGTTTCCGCCAGATCCACACCGCCGACGGCGGCCGGATCCGCTACCGCAAGGTGTGCGAGATCGACGGGCAGCCGCTGCGCCAGGACGAGATCGTCCGCGGCTACGAGACCGCGACGGGCACCCTCATCCCCGTCACCGACGAGGACCTCGACAACCTGCCGCTGCTCACCGCCAAGGCGATCGAGATCGTCTCCTTCGTGCCGGCCGAGAGCATCGACCCGATCCAGATCGGCGCCTCTTACTACCTCGCCGCCGAAGGCGTCGCCGCGAAGCCGTATGAGCTGCTGCGCCGGGCGCTGCAGCGCTCGTCGAAGGTGGCCGTCGCCAAGTTCGCGTGGCACAACCGTGAGCGCCTGGGCCTGCTCCGTGTCCTTGACGACGTGATCGCGCTGCATGCGATGCTCTGGCCGGACGAGATTCGCTCCACCGACCAGGTCCCGGTCCCCGACGTGCAGGTCACGGAGGAGGAGGTCGACGCGGCCGTCGCGCTCGCCGAGACCCTGACCGGGCTCGACATGAGCCAGATGCGCGACGAGTACCGGACCGCCTTGGAGGAGGTTATCGCCGCCAAGGCCGCCGGCGAACGCCCCCCGGCACTCGAACCGGCCGAGCCCGCCTCTGCGCAGGTCGTCGACCTCATGGCGATGCTGGAGAAGTCCGTCCAGGAGGCCAAGGTCACCCGCGGCGAGCCCGCCACCGTACATGCGATGCCCGCCAAGAAGAAGGCCACCGCCAGCAAGGCGGCGGCGAAGAAGACCGGCGGCACCACGACCGACGCGAAAAAGACACCCGCGAAGAAGACGCCCTCTTAGGTGTTCGTTGCGGCGATCGACATCGACAGTCCGTCGGTGAGCCATCGATGCGCCACGGTCATGTTCAGGACGCGCCCGGCCGGTAGCGGTGCCGACCAAAGCCCAATACCGCTCCAGTCGGGGGTCGAAGCCGGATGACCGCGACACCAGCCCGTGCAGATGTGCGCGGAAGGCGTGGGTGTCCGACTCCCGCCGGGCTCGCGCGTGGGCGGACACGAACGCGTCCACTGCGTCGCCGGCGCCCGGCGGCAGGCCTTGGGCCAGAGCGGCGGCCGTCAGCGCGGCGGCTTCGTCGATCTCCGCGTAGAAGGCCGGCCCGTCCCTCATCTCTTCGTCGTGGTCCTGGGTCCAGCGGGTGAAGCCGGGCGTGGAAACGAGCAGGTGCAGCTCGGCGTAGGCCAGGGCCGTGGCGGGGACGGGGTCCTGCGGCGGGGCGGGGGCCAGCATGGCGACCATGATGCCGAGTCGAGGCTTGGGCATGGCCGCAGACAGCTCGCGGTACCAGTGATCAGTGAGCGTGCGGTGCGCCTCCGGGAGCCGCTGCACTCGGGAGAGTATCTCCAGGCGCCGGTGCCGTTCCTCGCCCGGGCAGTCGTCCAGTGACCTGAGCGTGGCCTCCCGCCACCGCAGTTCGGTCAGTCGTTCCTGCACCGCTTCGAGTTCGGTTGCCACCAGTTCGCCGAGCGTGCACTCCCCCGTGACCACCTGCGTAATCGTCGCGATCGGGGTGTCCAGCGCCCGCAGGCGTCTGATGAGCCGGATCCGCTCCCACGCCTCGGGGCCGTAGCGCCGATGACCACCGGTGCTACGAGCGGCCACCGGCAGCAGACCGCTGTCGGAGTAGTAGCGGAGCGTTTTGACGGGAAGGCCCGCTCCGGCCGCGAGTTCTCCGATGCTCCACGTGTCTCGTGTCACAGTCCCTTGAACCTCCAGTGCGCGGGAGGTTCTAGCGTATTGATCGGTGACGAGTCGGTCCGCACCGTTCTCACAGCTCAGATCTCGTTCCGGCCTGCCCGGACCGGTGCGGCCGCGTACTGCCGCGTGCCACCGCGTCCCGTGCCGTCCCGTCCCGGACCCCCCCCAAGAACGGTGGTACGTATGCCCCCGACCATGACAGCACCGCGTCCGTACGGAAAAGCCGGACTCCGCGTGGCGCTCCTCCCCTTGCTGTGCGCGGTGGCACTGCTGTCGGCCACCGCCGCACCCGCGGCCGGCGCAGGCCCCGCGTCCCCTGACTCCGAGAGCCAGGGCCGTACGGTCGTACGGACAGAGCAGGGCCTGGTACGCGGCGTGTCCCACGACTCGTACACCACTTCGACGGCATTCCCTACGCCGCGCCGCCGACCGGACCGCTGCGCTGGCGTGCCCCCGTGCCCGCCGCCGCGTGGCAGGGTGTCCGGGACGCCACAAGGCCGGCTCAACGCTGTGTGCAGATGCCGACACCAGGTGCGGGCGCGGTCATCGGCTCGGAGGACTGCCTCTACCTCAACATCACGGTGTCGGCGGCGAAGCCGGCCGCGAAGAAGCGGCCCGTGCTGGTGTGGATGCACGGCGGTGCGTTCCTGGGCGGTTCCGGCAGTGACTACAGTGCTGAACGGCTGGCGGTCCAGGGTGACGCCATCGTCGTCACGGTAAATTACCGGTTGGGGATCTTCGGCTACTTCGGCCACTCCGGGTTGGGCGCCGCTCCGCCGTTCGGCCTGGCGGACCAGCAGGCCGCCCTGCGCTGGGTGCGGGCGAACGCTGGGCGCCCGCGGACTCACCGAACAGCGTGACTCTGCCCGGATCGCCGCCGAACCGCGAACGAGCCATGGGAATTACTCCAGCAAAGGGGGGTGGGGGGGAGGTTTTGAACGTCCGGGCGGTGGGGGCGAGCAGCGTGCGCCACCCGTCGGCGCGCTCCAGCATCACGTCACTGAACGGCCCGAAGGGTGACCGCGGCCAGTGGCCCACGATCACGCGCGTACCGGACCCCGTGCCGACGCCGGCGATCCAGCCGTCGAACACCAGCCGTTCGCATCCCACGCCACACCCGTACCCCGCTGCGCGGCTGCCCATACCGCCTGGCCGGGTGCGGACGGTCGCTGCTACGGCCTCGACTCGTAGACACTTTGATCAAGGTGTCCCGGCGCTGTCGCGAACGAACGCAATGCCCGGTTGATGGGCCGAATCAGCATGCTCGAGCAACGACTGTCGCAGGTGATGGGCGAGCAGACCTGGAGGGATTCCGGACTCGGTGCCCCCGACGGCATCGACAGGCTCCAGCAGAGAGTCGTCCAACTGGAGCAGGAAAGGGGAGACCTCAAGCTCAAGCTCGATGAGGCCGTGGAGGATCTGGACGCCGCCAGGTCCGCCAACCGCGACCTGACTCGGGCCCTCAACCAGGCAGGTTGACCAACCTGAAGACGACGCCTCCCCCGTCATCGAGGAGGCGTCTCTCTCAGCTCTCGACCCAGCTCAGTACCTCAGCCGTCGACTCGACCCAAGCCAGCAGGTGACCGATGATCACATCAACTTCGTTTCTGGCACCGAGGGCGAACGTCCGCCTTTCGGGTCAGTTGTGGACCGTGGCCGGGTCGGGGTACTGATCGGGAAGCTGTACCGGGTGCGGCTGACCGACCCGGGAGTGGGCAAGCACCTCAGCGCTGGGGGCTGTCGTACCAACGGCCTGACAAGCACGCGGTCGAGCAGGACCCGGCAGTGGGGTCCGCTAGGTAGCACGAGGAGACTTGGCCGAGGGCCGAGGGCCGAGGGCGGTGAGATGGTCTTCGCCGACCAGGCCAGATGCACTTCATGGTGTTCACCGAGACCTTCGACGCTGCAGTGATGTCGCGCTTCCTCGACCGCCTCGCCGGCAACTTCGACCGCAAGATCCACCTCGTGCTTGACCGGCACTCCGCGCACCCTTCCCGCAAAGTCCGCGCCTGGCTGGCCGACCACGCCGAGAAGGTCGAGCTGCACTTCCTGCCTGCCCCAGCTGAACCCTGACGAGCTGGTCAACGTCGACCTCAAGCGCAGCCCGCCGACCAGCAGCCGGGGTCGGGACGAAGCCCAACTCGCCGCTGAGACCCGCCGTTTCTTCCACCGACGCCAGCGCCAGTCCCGCATCGTCCGCGGGTTACTTCGGCGGCCCCACGTCCGGTAAACCCTCAACGAGAACCATTTGAGTTTCTGATCAATATTTGCGACCGTGCGCACGACGTTGCATTCTCATTTACACCCAGATTCCGCCATGCTTGGCAGACATCTCGTAACGGTGTCACATCCCTTGAAGTTTGCAGCGTTAACTATGCCGACGACTTCGCATCTTTTCCAAGAATTCTTCTCCGTCGACATGCAGCTTGAGCTGCTCGAGACTTGGTAGCGAAGCCCGAGTGTAGCGCTCCCGGCCACGAAGATTACTCATTCGTATAATTGCCTCCATCGAGCGAACGCCGTGCTCGTATCTACTCACCTCCATGAATGCCTGGACCACTCCCTCCTCTACCTCAAATTTTTCACCATCATTCGCTATTTTGAATTTGTCAAACATTGAATTGAGGACAAGGGCTCTGCGAAGCATCACGGTTGGCCCAGGCTTACTTGTCCCAGACGGTGGATTTACTCCAGGGATATCTACATTCCCCCGCATCCGGCTTAGGAAGTCTTCACCTTTACTACCTCGACCCTCGGCATCCAGGCGCTTTACCTCCTGCTTGAATTTTTCGAAGTTTTCGCTGGTCCCTCCGGCGAATACGAATATGCAAGGGCCGATCAAGTGGGTTACCTCATCCTGCTGGAATTTTCCATCCTGTATGGGGGAGAGGAAGTACCGAAGCCACCCCAATGGCTGACCTTCGAGGGGTGAGTCAAATTCATCCCACAAAACTAGGGGAACTTTGCCATCCAGGGCGATATCGCGAACCTGGTGAAGGGCGCCCACAAGGTCAGATGCAGTGTTAAGTTGAGAGAGATTAAATTCCAAAGGCGCAATAGTACTCCTTTCTCCGTCATTGTCCCTCATCCAGGGGGCGGTGAGCTGCTTGATGGCAAATCCCTTTCCGGAGCCGGGGGCTCCGAAAACTGAGATTGCCAACGGATTTTCGTTAAGGGGAACCTCAATGCAGTATGTGTCGATCAAATTGTAGACCTGATGAAGAGACTCGATCTCCGTATGATCGACCGTGACAAGCTTTCCAAAACACCCGACAGGTATGTGTTTTGGCAGTCCGTCCTTGCCCTGCAGAGCAACCTTCAATCGATCAGAGAAATTGAGGCTTGACGCAGAGAGGATCGGCGGGAAGTCTACCTTCCTGCTATGCGCTGGCTCAATTCTCGGCGCCGCTGGAGTATCGCAAAACTGCTTGTCCAGTAGGTCTTCTTTACTGATCTCGAAGATTTCATCAGGGATTCTGAACTGGCGGTCGAGATCCCCACTTGAGGGAGTCTTAAACCCTTGTTCATAAAGCTTCTGCATTGCGATAAGGCCGCGCTTTATTGCTCTATTGAATTCCGGGCCATCCCTCGACGTTGCCAGCTCACAAGCTATGGCAGAGCAAAGCACGCTGCCATAACCGAACATCATGCCTTTCTTGTGCGCATTGGTCCACTCTCTTTCTAGTAGCTCGCGATTGTACGTCAGGCGCCACTTCAAACTCCCCACTTCGTCGTGCTCGATAAAAATCGCACCACTCGGTCCAAATGAAACAATTAGGCGAGGGCATGCTCTAAGTGTTGTTAGCTTGTTGTGATTCTCGATCTCGTAAAGCACGTCTTCAGCTGCTTGATCCCAGGAAAGGCCTTTGCTGATCTCCGCATCGGCGTCACGTAGCCTCGATGCGGCCGTGACAACAATCAGTTTCTTCCTGAGATTTTCGCTTGTGCCTAGTAGCTGGCGAATAGCATTCCATAGCGTATCGCGATGATCATCCTTGATGCCGTGGCTCATCTTCAGTAGGACCCATTTACAGGCGTCCGTTTCTGCAAGTTCGATGACCTTCGTCCAGTCGCTCTTGCTATTTCGGAAGCCCAAGTCCGCATCATCGATCAGGATGACTTCAGCGTCTCCATTCTTTGGCGGGGATGGAAACTTTAGAGGTCCAGGCTCGACCTGGGTGTTGTGACCCCTAAAGCCTAGGAATTGCTCAACCCGCTTCACACCCCCATAGTCCCGCAGGACTGAAAACGAGTGATTGTAACTACTCCCGTAGGCCGTTATGTCCCTTTGTTTTAGTGAAAGTGCAGGCCGAACGGTTCTTGCTGTTCCTTGCCTGGCATAGTGCAATGCAGCCTTACTGAGCGAGGCCAGTTGAAAAGCCCCTCCGGCATGCCAATAGAGCTTCATCGCCACGTGTAGGCGGTCATCGGCACTTCGGGTGGTATATCGTCCGTCTGGCATCAAAGCCCAGTCGATGGTTTGGTCTCCGGTTACCCAGATTTTCTGGCTCATGAGTCCCACCTGGATCGACTGACCTGAGTAGCGCCCCAAAGCACATATGGCCCCCACTATCCAGTGGACGAGGACCGGCTGCGGGTGTCAAGCCAGAGCCAAGCGCATGCGCAGTGAATCTCGCGTCGTACCGGTCAGAGCGGGGTAGGACTTGCCGACAGGCATCTCGGACGAGTACCGAAACCGGCTGCTGTACAAGAAACTTGGCTAGCGATTCCCTGGCCGACCTGGTGCCGCTGCTGGCCGAACGGGGCGTCACCCTCTCGCGCGAGCAGGTCTTCCGCCTGGTCATGCAGCCACCGCAGCGGATGTAGATGGACACCTTCGCGGCTCTGCGCGACTCCTCGACTGCCAGCCCAACGACCTCATCGAAGTCCAGGTCGTCAACGAACAGGTACGCAAGACCACGGGTGGCGAGACGCCAGCCCGCTGCCGGCCGTGAGTCGGACCTCGATCCGGCGGCCAGAGGACCTGTGACCGTGCCTGCGCCGAACGCCCCGTCGGTCGTCGCCCGGCTGGTCGCGCAGGCCGCACACATGGAGGCCGCGACGGCCGCCTCACCTCGGCCTTGCCCCCGCGCTCAACCCTCAGGAGGCCGAGGCCGCGCTGGTGACCGCGGTGTCGGTACCCGTGCGAGGGGCCGCACAGGTGACCTGTGACCGGAAGGTTCACCGGCCCTCGACGCCGGCACGGCATCTCGCTGCGTTGCCGGACGCGAGTACGACCGAGTACGAGCTGCGGTCCTCCGTCGTGCGTCCACAGCAGCGGATGACGCGGGCTTACCGGCGAACCCTTCTGGTCATAGCGCTAGCGTCACAAGATCTGCGACACGCTTGCACGACACCTGTTGCACTCGATAGCCTCCGACGCGTAGGGCATCTGAGCTGCACTTATTGAGACTCATTCAGCCACGCAGAGCCGCGCTCCCCGACGGAAGCAGGGTGGCGTAGGTGACCGTCACCCCGTCGATGACCACGGGCTCCAGGACGGCGCGCGGGGCGATGATCCCGGTCCGGCCGACGTTCCACTCCACCGCCAGCAGGCGTGTCACCTTGTGTTCGGCCGCCAGTTTCCGGGCCACCGCCATCTCGGGGCGCGCGAGCCGGTGCCGGCCTGCCGCTGGTCCTCGGCCGTGTCGGCCTTGACAACGACACCGTCGATCCCGAACGGCAGGTCTGCGCGCAGGCCGGCGATCATGTCGATGCGTTCCTGCACCTGTTCCACGGTCTCGTACCGCATCGGGGCGGCGGCCGTGTTCGCGCCGAGCGCGGCCAGGTTCTCCAGCAGAGCGACGTGGCCGAGGTCGTCCATGCCGATCGCGCTGTAGGCGAAGAAGGTCAACTCGATCCGGTAGGGGCGGTCCTTGGCCCGCAGGGTGCCGGCGGCTCCGCTCCGTGGGTGCGCGAAGGGCGTGGCCTCGTGGGCGAGCCGGATCCGGTTGGCCTCCTCGAACTGCGCGGTCGTCAGCAGCACCTCGCCGCGCAGCTCGACGTCGATCGGCTGGGTGAGTACCGGCGGCAGACCGAGGACGGCGTCGGCTGCGTGGGTGATGTCCTCGCCGGCCAGGCCGTCGCCGCGGGTGAGGACCTGAACGAGCCGGCCTCCCCGGTACCGGGCTGCCACCTCGAGGCCGTCGAGCTTCGGCTCCACACACCACCCGGCCCCAACAACCGATGCCGTTGGGTACCACGTCCCCCTGACACACCCATGGGGCTCTCCAACATCCGCGAGAGGCTGCAGACGTGGGCCGCCGCCCCGTCGGGGTGCCCACGGCCTGCACAGCCCTACGGGGGCGGGGGTGAACTCCACATCGGTGCCGCCGCAGCCAGCCGCAATGTCGAGCCGCCGGTCCTGCTCCGCTTCGTCGACCGCGAGGCCCCAGCAGAGCGGCGAAGCCGCGGTGTAGCGAGTGGCCGGTCCAGCACGGGGCGCCGTCGGGGCGGACATCGCCGGGGCGGGCGGTGGGCTCGGCGCGGCGGGCACCACGGGTGACAGTGTCGGGGGCCCTCGGTGGTCATCCGGCCAGTGGAGTCGCCGATGCGTTCGCGGCTCTCGGTGGGGCCTTCGCGCTGCGGAATGCGTGGGTTAGGCGTCCTGGGTCGTCAGCTGAATCTGAATGGCCAGGGCTCCCAGGGCTTCCTTTTCCGGCCCGTAGATGGCTCGGATGTTCGTCAGCTGTTCCTCTCGGGTGCTGGCTGGATTGACCCGGGCTGGTCCTTCACTGTCCAGAAGGTCTGTGAAGGAGGTGTATTCCGCGACGCGGAGTACGCGGACCAGACACGTCTGATCGGTGCCTTTGACCCGGAATCGGATGAGGTCCCCCGCCTCCATCCCCTCCAGCTTCGGGTACTTGACCCGGACTTCGATCGTCTTCTGGCCGCTGGCCACAAGGTCGAAATAGCGCTGGTAGAGGTTCAGTTCGTGCAGGGTGGTGGCGGGGGTGTCGCTCATCGGGCGTGGACGCTCCTGGTCTCCATGAGCCGGGCGATCTCCTGGGCGGAGTAGTCCCGGAAGAAGTGGCGGGGATGCGAGAGAAGCACCGTAGCGGTATCCAGCAGCCGGGCGGCGTAGGAATCCGGGCTCCCGGGCCACTTCCGGGTATCGAGCATCCATTCGTCCCCGAGGTCCATCGGCTCCGCCCGGCCCTCCCGGATGAGCGACTTGGACAGCTTCGCGCCGGTGGCGGTGACGATCTGCGGGCAGAAGACCCTGGCCGGGATCTGCCCCGGGGTCAGGCCGGCGGCGGTCAAAGCTCCGTTGACCAGCAGTGTTCCGGGCATCCAATCGGCGCCCTTGATCATGACGGTGAGGGTGTCGGGGGTGAGCTGAACGGCCAGTTCCTTCACGAGGTTGCGGTACAGGGTGGAGAGGTCCAGGTACCCGCCTCCGCCCGTCCTGATCACGACGTCGTACGGGCCGTGCTGGAGGCAGACCGCTGCGACGGTGGCAGCCTGGTCCTGGCCGGGCCGGACGGTGGTCCGCTCCGCGTGCTTCTCCGCCCACCCACACCCGGCGGCCGGGCACGGCACCCGCAGATGTGGCGTTCCCGTCGGCGGTGCGAGCCACCAGCGGGCCGCCTCTATCCGGGGCAGCAGCCGCAGCCACGTCATCCGGAACCCGGGGCCGGCCTGCTGCTGGGTGTAGGTCTCCAGCCGGTACGAGACCGCCGCCCTCGATGACAGGGCGTCGAAAAGCGGCCGGTACAGGGAGTCGATCTGCCTGTCGACGGTGGCCGGGTTGAAGGCGTGGGCCAGGGCCCGCTGGTAAATGTGCCCCGAGGCCGGGTCCTGGACGGATTCGTGGGGCGCGTTGTCCAGGGCCGTGAAGGCGACCTGGACGCGGACCTGGTGCCGGTCTCGCAACCGGGCCGCCAGGGCGAACGTCAACGCCTGGACCAGGGACGTCCCGATGTGCGGCACGCCGTTGATCTGAGTCCCCACGCACAGTTCCACGCGCTTCGGTCGCGCGGCCCGCAGGTAGGGGGTGAGGACGTCTTCGACCTGGCCCAGGGCGTTGGCGAGGACGCTGTTCGGGGACGAAACGACGGAGTCCATCAGGGCTGCCTCCAGTACGTCGGGGTGTCGCGGCTGCATTCGTCGGCGGCCGGCCTGCGCGGGGCCGCAGTCACCGGGGTTCCTCGGCGTCCGCCTCCCAGGACTCCAGGAAGCGGGCCATGCCGCTCTCGGCGCGGGCCTGCAGCTCAGGGCTGGGGTCGGGGCTGGGGTCGAGGCTGTCCTCGGCGGCCAACTGTTCGGGGTCGGGGCTCATCTTGTCCTCGCTCGCTTTCCTCCGCTGGTGGCCCCCGCTCGAGGCCACGGGGCGCGGACCGGGCGGGGTGATGTTCAGTCAACGGGCTGTAACCGCCCGGGAGGAGGGGCCATCCTGTAGGTCTCTGTAGGCCCGTGTAGGTCAGGGGGACGCAGGTGCAGGGGGCGACGATCACGGACCGGATCCGGGCAGCGTGCGAGGAACGCGGGTGGGGTCCCACGAAGCTGGCCCGTGAAGTCTCGCTGGCCGCCGGCCGGGGCCCCGACGGCCTGGAGCGGCAGTACGCCCGCCGTTGGATGACGGGCGAGCGGAAGCCCTCTCCGGAGCAGTGGCTTCCCTTCGTGGTGCAGGTTTTACAGCTGGACCTGACACGGGGTGGCGTTGTCAACTCGGGTGATCCGAACCAGGCTTCGATGGATACGGTGGCGGGAGTGCTGGCCCTCGGGAGGAGTGACGTGGAACGTCGAACGGTGCTGGCCGCCACGGCCTCGTTCGCCCTGTCGGCGCTGGGGCTCCCAGACGCCGAGGCCGTCACCCGCCGGGTATCCACCGCGCCGTCTGGGGCCGTACGCGTCGGGGCCTGTGAGGTCGCCGCGATCCGGACCATGACCCGTACCTTCGGCGACGCGGCCGCCGAGTACGGCGGCGCTCATGTTCGTCAGCTCGCCGTCCAGTACCTGACCGGCAGCGTCGGGCCGTGGCTGGAGGGCCGGTACACCGAGGCCACCGGCCGGGGCCTGTACGCCGCCACGTCCGAGCTGGTCCACCTGTGCGGGTGGATGGCCCAGGACGAAGGCGGCGACGACCATCACCAGGGCCTCGCACAGCGTTACTACGCGCACGCCTTCGCCCTCGCCGAGGAAGCCGGCGCCGCCGAGCTGGCCGCTACCGCCCTGCGCGGGATGGCCACCCAGGCGATCGACCTCGGCCCGCGCGGCCGGGCCGTCGCCCTGCGGCTGTCCGAGCGGTGCGTGGACTACGCCGACCGCCTGGACGAACCGAAGGCGGTCGCCTACTACCAGACCACCCTCGCGGACGCGGCCGCCCTGGACGGCGACCCGCGTCTGGCCCGGACCGCCCTCGCCCGGTCCCAGCACGCCATCGAAAAGGCCACTGCCGCCCCCGGGGAATCCTGGGCCAGCCACTTCTCCACCGGCCGGTGGGCCCACCACGCCGGGATGATCCTCGCCCGTCTCGGCGACCTGGAAGACGCCCACGAGCATCTCCAGCACGCACTCGACGTCCACGGCCTGGACCGCCGGCGGTCCCGGGCGATCGTTCTCGGCGACCTCGGGGACGTCCACCTTCGCCAGGGCGACCTGGACGGCGCCCTGACCGCGTGGTCCGAGTTCATAGACTGCGCGGACGGCGTCCAGTCCGTGAAGATCACCGACGCCATGACGGACATGCGGGTCCGCCTCTCCCGTTACGGCAAGGCTCCCGGTGTCGCCGAGCTGGACGGCCGGGCCGCCGTACTCCTTGGTGACGCGTGAGCACGGGACCGCGTAGGCCGTGGCGTGCGCCTCGGCCTTCGCGAAGCTGAGCCAGGCATTGCCCGCAACCCGCGGCCTGAGAGCACTAGCGCGCCCAGGTGCGGCCTGCAGTTCCCCGGCGCTTCGGTCCGGCCGTGCGTGACGCGAGCGTCCGGGTGGCCAGGTCACGAGGGCAAGGTCGGCAGTCGCAGGAGGCAAGTCAGCGGTATGCTCGACACGGAGAACTTAAAATCTTGTGCTGCTGGGATCGGACAGTTCCATCCCGGTGATCGATACACAGTCTCCCCTGGTCCAGTGGTTCCGGGGGAAACACGGAAGCCCCCGCACCATCCGACCAAGGCGGGCGAGGGCAACCGTTGGGAGCAAGATCCCGCTCTGACGCCCTTCAGGTGGTTGCACACCTGGGGGGCGTTGCGTGTTTTACAGGAAGCTGGCGCCGAACTCCCACGCCTGCTGAGCAGCCCATACGAGCCCGTCAGCGACATCGTCCGCGAAACCGTTCAGGGCGAACCTGAGGGCTTCCGAGCCGATGGCCTTCCCACGCTTCGAGCGGTCCTCTTCCCCGGGGGCCTCCTCGTGCTGCTCGCCTTCCGGCCCTTGCGGGTCTTCGGGTTCGACAGGCTCAGAGTCGGCGGGTCCTCGGGTCATCGGATCGATCCTTGTCCGGACCGCTCACCACTGGGCCGACCGGTGGTGGGTCCGTGAACCCCCGGCTGGCCCAGCACCCGCGCGGGCTGTTGGACATTGTCCATCCTACGCGCGGAGTTGGGTTCCGCTGAGGCCGAACTGTCCAGCACGGACATGGTGTACACCGTGTCCGACCAGCATGTTCCCTAATTCGGAAGGGTGAACGAGCTCAGACGTTTCAAGATTCTCAAGCCTCCCACCAGGGGCGTTTTACTCTTATGTGTCAGTCGTCAGCAGGTGCTCCTGACACTCGATGAGCTGGACTTCTCCAGGTTCCGACGTTCATGTGTGACCGAGGTCACGGCGCATCAAATCTGGTGGGAGCCCGTTCGTATGACCAAATTCGACACGCCGATCGGGAGCGCGACGAGGCCCCCAGCATCTCCTTTGCCGGGGGCCTCGTCGCGGGGGTCGCCGCAGCCTTCGCTGCCATTCTCCGCGTGCCTGCGCATGTTCGGCGACGTCCTGGGGGCCCGTCCGTGAGCCGGGCGAAGGGTCGGGTCTTGTCGCCCTCGGCGAAGACCCGGGCTGCCGCGCCGAGGACGCTGCCGGGTTCCATCCGGGCGCCGTCGAAGGAGGTCAAGAGCCAGCCGCCCGTGCCACTCAGACCCGGGAACGGCGGCGCCCGGCGCGTCGAGGTCCTGGTGGCGGGGCGGTCAGGCGAAGAGCGGCCGGCGCGTGCCCACGTACGGCGCTTAGGCTCACGGATGCGCAGGGGCCGTGGGGGACGCTGATCTCGACGCGCAGAACGGCCACGAACGGAAAATAGACCAGTTAGGGCCGGAAGTGAACTTGACTGTTACCCCAGAGGACCTGATCAACGCTTACGGCCTTGGTGGCGTCACCTACTTTCCCCACCAAGGGGCCGCAGTCGTCGAACCGCGCACCGCAGACTTCCTGAGTACGATCGGACTCCCCGCGTGAAAGACGTATTCACCGCACGCGCGGACGTTGAAGACCCCTACGCGCCCGAGATCGACGCAGTCACCATCGGAAGCCGATTCGATCATTAGGGACTCCAGTGCCCCTACGAGAGCCGGCCATGGTGGACTCTCGCCTACCTCTTCACATCACTGCTCGCCCTGGACCCCGCCTTGGGAAAGGTGTACGCCTTCGCTGAAGGCGCCATCGACTACATCGAGCTGCACCGGGACATGGGGAAGGGCATCCTGCCTTTCCTCTGGGGAGCGCCCCGAGCCCGATCCCGTCGTCCGCCCGCCTTCCGGGCTTCGAGCAGCGCACTCCCCCGGGCGGGCCACCCGGACAACTCCCCGCGCCGCTGTCGGACCTAAGTCCTACGTTCGCGGCCATGAGCAAACTCGTGCCGCGATGCGGCGCCGAGCCCAGGCCAGCGCGGCACGCCCCCCATGCAATCGAGCCGATGCCGGCTCCGGCTAGCCAGCCCCCGGCTGCAACCGAGGAGTACCACATCTCGTCTTTTGTCCTCCGCGCGGAACTGCCCTTCCTCCCGGGCCGCCTGTGGAATTTCATCACCAAGGGACACTGCCCGGCACAGCCGTGTATCGCGATCAGGGCCCACATGCCTCCGTCGGTTGTTAGCCTGCGTGGACACTGTGCTTTGCCATGGGGGAGGCGGTTGATGCAGTCGCGCCTGGTATTCGTCCACGGGATCGGCGGCCTTCGCAACCCGGCTCAGGAGCTCACCGCCTGGACTCGGGCGCTGGCCGCTGGGATGCGGGGGGCCGGGCACTCCGCAACCGCTGGCCTGATCTCCAACGACCCGGGCAGGCACGCGTTCGTCCACTACGCCGACCTCTTCGGGCGTGGGCAGGCCCAGGGCGGGGACGCCCCCGGCGTCGCCGGTGGCGCCGGGGCGGAGGCGGAGATCCTTTCGGATCTGCTCGTCGCATGGGTGGACGGGCTGGACGCGGAGCATTCCGACGCGCGGAACCGCAAGATCCTCGATCACGCCCGGGCCGAGGCCGAGCCGAGAGCGCAGGAACAGGGCAGCCTGGCCGTGGTACGCCGTGCGCTCAACGTCGCGACCACACTGCTAGCCCTCAAGCCGTGGGGCGCCGCCGCCCAATGGATCACACCCAAGATGATGGTGAGCCATCTCGGCCAAGTGGCGCGCTACTTGGCGCGCGCCGAGCCCGACGCCCAGGGCATCAGCCTCGACCGCCGGATCCGCGCCAGGGTGGCCGAGGCGATCGGGGACGGACCGGCCATCGTGGTGGCGCATTCCCTGGGTTCGGTCGTCGCCCTGGAGACTCTGCACCAACTCGCCATACCTGTAACGTTGTTCGTAACCCTCGGATCGCCGATCGCCACGCGGACCGTGGTGTGGCCCCGTCTCCTTCCTCAGCCCCCGAGTGTCCCCGAGAGCGTCGGCGAATGGCTGAACTTCTGGGACCGGGACGACATCATCGCCATTCGGCCCCGCCTGGAACGGGAGTTACGCGCCAACGGCCGCGGAGTCACCCCGACCAGCCGGCGCGTGGACTCTGACGGAACCTGGGTCCACGACGCCGAGAAGTACCTCGCCCAGCCGGCCGTCGCCGGTCCCGTGGCGCAAGCGCTGGCGGGAACGGCGGGTGGACCTGCCAGCGACGGCGGCTCCGGGTGAGAGGCAGTCTGACCGGCCGTCGTCACGTCCTGGTGGTGGCCCCACACTGTGGATCGATGGTGCGGCTGGAGCGACTGGAGGAGGCGGCCACGGGGCTGTACGAGGTACTGACCGACCCCTCGATCGGTGCGTGCGAACCCGGACTGCCGAACGGGCTCAGAGCGTTGGTCGCCGGTGACGGCCTGACCAGCAGCACCGTCCGGGGAACGGTGGATGAGGCGATCGGATACGCGGCGCGGCACCATGCCGCGCTGGTCCTCGCCTTCCTCGGCCACGGATTCACGCCCGGCCGGACCAGCACCCTGCACCTCATGTGCGAGGACTCCACGGAAGACCTCCGGCACGACTCCGTGAACGTGAGCGATCTGCTGGCCGTCGCCGTGGACCACCCCGGAATCGACGGCGTGCTCGGCCTCGTCGACACCTGCCACGCGGGCGGGGCGCCGCCCCCGGCCGAGGACCTCGCTGGGGGCGCACGCAACGGCCGCACCCGGCTAGGCCTGCTGATGGCCTCGTCCCTGAGCCAGTCGGCGGTGGATCTCGCCTTTTCCCGGCACCTGACCGAACTCCTGCGCGCCGGACGGCCCGGGGCGGGCGGCACCCTGGGCGTGAGCGACGTGCGCGACGCCCTGCGCACCGTCGTCATCGGCCAGAACGTCACTGGATTCGACTACGACGGAGACGGCTCGGCCCGAGAGGCGCTGTGGATCGCGCGCAATGCCCGGGTCCGTGAGGGCCTGCTCGGCGGGCTCGGTGGCCGACTCGCCGCGGAGGAGCTGACCGAGGCACTCTCTGCTGTGGACCCGCGGATGGCCGTGCCCGACGCCGCCCCGGACCTGCAAGCGGCCCTGCGGTGCCGAGCAGAGCTCCTGTCGCACCCGCCCGCCGCGGCCCGTGAGCGCGCGCTGCGCGGCGTCGACGGTCTGCTCGTCGCAGTGCGCACGGTCCAGTTCGTTCGGGGCTGGACCGGCAGCGAGCTGACCACCACCCGGATTCGGCACGCCCTGCACACCATGCTCGCGGCCGAGGGCCGGCTGCCGGCCGACAACCCCCACCTGACCGACGTCGCCGTCATCGACGAGCTGACCTTCAACCATCCCGCCACCGACCCGGACGGCAGGCGCGCCGTCGCCCGCTTCGTGGCGCTGCTCGGCCAGGCTTGCGGGAAGGACCTCAAGGAGCCCGAACTGCGTTCCTGGGCACAGCAGATCGAAGCCCTCGTCGAAGTCAACGATGCCATCGAGCACGCCGTCCGGCGTACGGAGGGTCAGCGACTCGGCCTGGTCGTCAGCCTGCACTCCTCTCTCACCGGTGACTGGCCCGAAGTGCTGGACGGATGGCTGCTCTTGGACGGTGCGATGATCCACCACGAGCAGTTCCCCAGCGAGACGGCGGACCGCAGGGGCGCCGAGAACGCGGTCGAGGAAGCCGTGCTGTGGGCCGAGGAGCATGCCCGGATGCTGGATCTCCCGCTGAAACGGCTTGATTTGGCGGTGCCCAGCGGGCTGCTCCTGGCCTGGCGGCCCGAGGAGGCCGGAGTCGCCATGCTGCTGGGGGTCCGCTACGAGGTGCGGCTGCACTGGAGCAACCGGCTCACACCAGACGCCGTGCTGCGCAGCATCGAGCCCGTCGTCGCCGAGCGCTGGGAGTCGATCTCGCAGCACCAGGCCGGTACGCCCGTCGACTGGCTCGCGTACGAGGACCTTGCCGATCCGCACCTCCTGCGCGGGCACCTCCGTAGCGGCCGCTACACGCAGGGCATCGGCCTTACCCAGCACCCCGGAGCCGACGCCCGACTCATGGAGATGCTGCTCGCCTATACGCCCGTCCTGCTGTGGCCGCACGCGCCGGACGGATTCCCGCGGGAGCGGCACGGCTGCCTTGACCGGAGCTGGTGGGCCATGCCGGGCGCCCTCGCGCGTGCCTACCGTGACCGCTGGCGCGGAGTTTCCGGCGCGGACCTCGCCGACCTCCGGGCGGTCTGGGACGACGAGGACTGGCTGCGCTTCTGCCGGTTCTTCAGGACCGTGACTCCCCCGGCCCGTACCCGAGATGAGGGGACTCCATGACCCAGGATGCGTACTACCGGGGCGACGGCGTACCGAGGGGCGACACGGCCCTGCCCGAACCACCCCCCTGGCGCACATTCCCGAGGAACTCGGCAGCTGGCGTGTTCCGGCCGCCAGCTGGGCTCACCGAGGCGGTGAACGCGGCCCTCGCGCTGCGTCGGCCGCTGCTGATCACCGGCGGCCCGGGCACTGGGAAGTCCACGGTGATCGAGCAGGTCGCCGCGGAGCTGGGGCTAGGGCCCGTACTGCTCTGGCACATCACCTCGCGCAGCAGCCTCGCAGACGCGCTCTACCGCTACGACGCCCTCGGCCGGATCCACGCCCACCGGATCCAGCAGGAGAAGGCGCAGGCGGGCGGGGACGCGGGGGTGGACGATGTAGCGGCCTTCCTGACCCTCGGGCCCCTGGGCACCGCGCTGCTGCCGTCGAAGCGTCCGCGCGCGCTGCTGATCGACGAGATCGACAAGGCAGACCTCGACCTGCCGGGAGACCTCCTCGACGTCCTGGAACGCGGGGAGTTCCGCATCACCGAGCTGATGCGCGAGGAACAGCACACCGCCCGCGTGCGGACCTGGGAGAGCGATGTGCGGCACGCGGTGGAGGACGGACACGTGCAGTGCACCGAGTTCCCCTTCATCGTGATGACGAGCAACGGTGAACAGGAGCTGCCCGCGCCCTTCCTGCGCCGCTGCGTGCGCTACACCATGCCCAAGCCGACCGCCGCACTCATCCGTGACGTGGTACACGGCCATCTTGGGCTGGAAGTGGGCGAATCGGGGCCGACCGCGGAACTCGTCGACGAGTTCGTACGCCGGGTCGCGTCGGGCGAGAGCGTGGCCGTCGACCAGCTCCTGGGCACCCTGCATCTGTTGAACGGTCCCGCCCGGTCGCAGGGCACCGAACGCGAGCGGCTCATCGCCCTCCTCATGAAGGACCTCTCGGGTGCCTGAGGAACGTCTGGAGCCCGGGGAGCCACTGGCGGCTGTGGTGTCGGCGCTCCACGGACTCGGCCGGGACCTGGACGGACTCTCCGTCGCCGAGCTCCTCTGGCTCGCCGCCCGTGCGCGGAGCGCTCGTGCGGAGGATGAGGGTGGGGCGGACCCGAGCCCGGCCGCGGACGGCTCCGGGGCTGTCGATCCGCGTGAACGCCTGAGCTCTTGGGGGCTGTTGACGACTCCGGTGTACGGCCCTTCGAGTCCCGACGGCGACGGTGTGCCCGCCCGGGAGGTGTCCGTACCCCGGGCATCCGCACTGCCCCGAGCCCGGGAGATCGCCCGCGCCCTGCGTCCGCTGCGACGGCCGTGGGCGTCGGGGCGCAGGCAGCAGCTGGACATCGGGGAGACGGTGTCCGGTTATGCACGTAGCGGAGAGCTCCTCCCCGCGTTCCGCCCGGCACCGGAGCGCTGGTTCGACCTGACCGTCGTCCTCGATCGGTCCCCGACCATGGCCGTGTGGGGGGATACCGTCGAGGAGTTGCTGAAGATCCTCGCCACGACGGGCGCCTTCCGGACGCTCCGGGTCCGGGAGGTGAACGCCTGGGAGGCGGAGCCCCGCGCTGGGAACATGGGGTCCAGGACTGCGCAGCAGCGGCGGCTGGTGCTCGTCTTCTCAGATTACGTATCGGGGGCCGGAGGCGAGGACGGGCTGTGGGATCGGATTCACGGCTGGGCCGGCTCCACCCCCACCGTGCTCGTGAACCCGCTGCCGCCGAAGATCTGGCGGCACACGGGACTCGATCTGCCGGCGGTCAAGGTCACGACCCCCGGGGCGCCCGGTGTACCCAACGCTCGCCTGCACTTCCTGGCGCCGCCGCTGATGGAGGAGGTGTTCGACCTCCCGGGCGACCGCCGGACCATCTGGATGCCGCTGCCGGTCGTCGGACTGACACCGCGCTCCTTCGCGCGCTGGGCCCGCACACTCATGCGCGGAGACCCCGAGGGATGCGAAGCGGTCCTGGTCCCGGCGCCGGGCGATGTGAACCGGACGCCGGCACCTCCGAACATGCCTTTGGATGCTGTCCAGCTGGTTGACGCCTTCCTGCACCGGGCGTCGGCGCCCGCAGTCCGGCTGGCCGTGCTCTGCTCCACGTACCCGCGGATGAGTGCGGGGGTGCTGCATCTGGTGCGACAGGAACTGGTCCCGGAGGCGAGCCCGGCCGACATGGCCGAAGTGGTCGTCGGCGGCCTGGTGTCGGTCGACGAAGGCGGGCTGGCGGCCAGCGGCCCGATCCTGACCTTCCGGGACGGTGTCCGCGAACGGCTGGCTCCCCGCCTAGGCGCACGCGACGCAATGCGCACGAGGGACACCGTGAGCCGGTTCATCGCAGAGCACGCCGACGCCGCGTCGCGCCTTCCGGCACTTGTCCCCGATGCGGACGGGGATGCGGAGGTCCCGTCCGGCGGCGCACCGTTCGCGGAGGTGTCCCCGCGGACCCTGCAGTCGCTGGGTCCGGCGGCCAACCCGGTGGCGGATCACGGTGACGAGCGACCGTACTTCTTCCTCAGCTACGCGCACACGCCGCGCTTCAGCGAAACCAGAGCAGACCCGGATATGTGGGTCCAGCGGCTCTTCCGTGACCTGTCCTCCCATGTCATGGCTCTGACCGACCTGCCGTCCGGATACCCGGTGGGGTTCATGGACCGGCAACTCCGCTCCGGGGAGGGCTGGTCGGACCGCCTTGGAGAGGTGCTGGCGACCTGCCGGACGTTCGTACCCCTCTATTCCCCGCGCTACTTCGCCAGTGAGACCTGCGGCAAGGAGTGGTTCGCCTTCGCCCAGCGGACTGCCTACCACCAGGCACGGAGCGCCTCGACGGTGAAGGCGATCGTTCCCGCCTCATGGGTTCCCGTGCCACCGCACCACCTCCCGTATGTTGCAAGGAGGTTGGACTTCGACCACAGCGTGTTCGGCGAGCGATACGCGACCGACGGACTCTACGGTCTGATCAAACTGCGCGGATACGCAGAGCAGTACGAGCGTGCGGTGTACGAACTGGCCAAGCAGATCGTCCGCGTAGCGGACACCGCGAACATCTCCGTCGGCCGCCGCGTCGACTACCGGGCGGCTCCGAGTGCCTTCGAAACTCTGACATTGTCCCCGGATCAGAGCAATCTGCGGATCGCCGTGGTAGCCCCCACCGTGCGCGACCTTCCTGAGGGTCGTGACGCCCGCTACTACGGCGACAACCCCGACGACTGGAATCCGTACTACTCCGATTCCAGGAGGCCACTGGCACACATGGCCACCGAGCTGGCGTTCCACCTGAATAACCAGGTGAACATGTCCACATTCGACGAGGAGCTCTCCAGGGCCGACAACCGTATGCCTCCGCGCGGGCCGTTGATCCTGCTCGTGGACCGGTGGGCACTAAAGGTGCCGGCCTTGCGGGACGGACTGGCGGCACTGGAGGCGGTGAACCCCGCGGGAATGAGCCTGGTCATCGCCTGGAGCCGCTACGACCGGCAGAGTCACGCCTCGGATGTCGAGCTGGCCTCCAGCATGAACCGCACGCTTCCGAATCTGATGAGTCGGACCTTGGGGAACTCCTCGGCCGCAGCACGGGGCGTGCTCGGCATGGAGGACTTTGGCGCGGTGATGCCGCAAGTCGTGGCCGCAACCTACCAGGACTACCTCAGGCACGCCGAGGCCTACCCGCCTACCAAGGCCTACCCGTCCGAAGACCCCAAGGAGCCCAGGCCCCGGCTGCGCGGGCCCATGCGAGCCATGCCGCCTTCACCCGAACCCCTTTTCCCGGACGAGCCCGAAGAACACTGACCCACGGCAGTCTGACGTCCGGGCGCGGACCGAGCCCGCCGACGGCAGGATTCCGTAGCATCTTCCGTCTGGCACGTACGGTGGGCGGGGTGGAGCACTGCGCGGGAGAGATCGAGGAGGCCGACGTCGTCGAGCCTCCGGCCAGCGCGGGTCGCTGGTCCAGGACCGGTTCCCCGATCCCGTCACCGCGGCGGAGCAGCTGCCTGACGGCCTGGCCCTCGATGGCGAACTCGTGGTGTGGGATCCGGAAGCGAGCCCTGCTGTCGTTCGAGACGCTGCAGTGCCGGTCCGCCACCCGTCTTCCGGACGATCCGCGCTGAGCGCGCTGTCGGGACAGACAGGAGGCTCGGTTGGCTGGCGGGGCGTTGAGGAGGATGTCACTCAGGGTTTCCGCCGGGATGGTCCCTGACCCATGCCAGGCCACCGAGGTCCAGACATGCTCTGGCGCGGGTCACCGCAACGTAGGCCAGGCGCGCCTCTGCATCGTCGATGGGGCCGTCGATCAGGTCGACGAAGGGCTGGAGGTCGGCGCCGGCCGGGTCGTAGGCGGCGTAGTCCTGGAGTTCGCCCCAGGAGGAGAAGAGGAGGAGTTCGGGATGACTCGTGAGACGGCCGTTCTTGAGGTCTCGGGCGGCGAGCGCGAGGCTGCGCAGGCTTTCCCCTCCGCCGGTGAGGGCGACGCGGCGGCCGGCCTGGAGGTGGGTGAGGACCTGGGTCATGGCGCCGATGTTGGTACGGCACAGGATGGCGTCGGGGGTCTCGACGGTGTCGAGCCGTGTGGGGATGGTTTCCGTGCCCTGGAGGCGGATGGGTGCGCCGGCGAGGGCGAGCCATCGGTTGGCTTCGCGGGCGAGGTGGGGGCCGAAGCGGAAGGACTGCGTCAGGGCCAGGGGGACACCGTCGAAGCGGGTCATGACGTCGGTGGCGCCGCGCCAGCCGTAGATGGCTTGGGCGGAGTCTCCGACCATGACGAGCTGGGCGTGTCCGCGCTGGGCGGTGAAGACCTGCTCGACGACAGGGTTGGTGTCCTGCGCCTCGTCCAGGAGGAGGAAGTCAGCGTCGATCTTTGGCTCGGACAGGGCCCACATCTTCAGGTAGTGGTCGTGTTCGAAGCGGACGACGCCCTGTTCGGGGCGCTGGAGGTCTTTCCAGGCTTTGCGGGCGAACGGGAGTACTGCGGCGGCGAGTTGTTTGTGGTGGTCGGCGTTGTCCAGGCCGCGCAGGTGCGGGATGTGCCGGCTGGTGATGGCCGGGTCTGCTGAGTAGCAGAAACGGGTGAGGGTCTTCAGAACGGTGTGGGAGAGGACTTTGACCGAGAGGTCATTGTCTCCGACACGGACAGGTTTGGTGATGCCGAGGGCTTGTCCGGTCTTCCAGCTGGGCTGGCGTGCGCTGCCCAGGCGGGACCGGTAGCGGTGGCCGACCGCGGCGTAGGCAAGGGAGTGTGCGGTCTTACACGTGACGTGGGCGGGGAACCGGCTGGCGGCGTCCAGGGCGATGGCCTTGTTGAAGGCGAGGTAGCGGCCGCGGCGTCTGGTTCCTGTGGCGAGCAGGGCCAGGGTGGTGGTCTTGCCGGTGCCCGCCCCTGCTTGGAGAGCGATGTGGTCGCCGGCGAGGAAGCGGTCGGCGGCGTGGGCCTGTTCGTCCGTGGGGTTGAGCACGTAGTCGCTCCATCGCGTGGGCAGGGGGCGGTTGGATGGGCTGTCGCAGCGTGGTGAGCCGCCGGATCAGTGCGGCGTCGAGAGCGCGGCACCGGCTGACCGGGATCCTCACCGCACGTCGTGGTCTTCTCCGCTGGCTGTGATGCACGGTCTTGGGGTGGCCTTCACGCTCGTCCTCGATGCCGGGCCTGGCCCACAGGCAGCCGGGTGGCGATGTACTGGCGGTGGAGCAGGGGATCGAAGATCTCCCACTCCCCCGGCGCCATGTCTGCGACTTCGGGAATCAGGGCGTGGGTGGGGCAGCGCTGGACGCGCCAGCGCTGCTGCTCGGCGTGGGCCAGATGCCCGAGGTCATAGACAGCGATCTCGACTGCGGGCAGCACCGGCGGGCGGCCCAGCAGGAGGGTGGTGAGCCTCCAGGTGCCGTGCGGCTTCCGCGGTGCGAGGACACGGTTCACGCAGCGGGTGCCTCTATGGGTCCGGGCCACGCACCGGATGTCCTCAATGGGCTGTGCAGCGAGGTAGCGGCTGCCGAGAAGGTCTACGACGGGCCTGGCGGGCCGGCACGGCGGCCTGGGCCGAGACCCGGCAGGGGCGTGTTCGTCAGGCGGCGTGAATCCGCCGTCGTCGAGAAGGCGCCGGGTCTGCAGGGCGAGGCGCTGGCGCAGCCTGACGAGGTGCCCTGTCAGTGGCCCGGGGGTATCGCGCGCTGGGCAGAGGGTGCGGTGGGCGATGCGGCACCAGGGGCTTCCGTCGCCCGCCGGGTAGGCGATCCCGCCGCCGATATGCCAGCGGTGGACTTCGGGGACGGCTGCGGTGGGCAGTTCGTGTGGGTGGAGGCAGACGGGCTGGTGTTCGATGCCTTGGTACCAGTGGACCTGATTGCCGCAGTCGGCACACGAGCCGCCCTGAGCCATTCGGAGCAGGCAGCTGGAGCTGTACGGGGCGCCACGCAGAGCACGGTGGCGGGGCTGGGGTGAGCTGCTGTTCTGGAGGCGGCCCGAGCGGGTGTGTGGGGAGCGCATGGCCGCGAAGATTCCAGCCGACACGCTGCGATCGTGGGGCCGCACCGCTGCTGTCGCCCGGTCGGCTCAACCATGGTGGACGCACATTCGGGCATCGCTTGTTCGTTCCCGCTGCGTCACCGGTTCGGGTGGTCTGCGGGTAGGAGCAGTTGGTGCCTAGCGGCTCTCGCCGCCGGGCGGTTCGTGGCCGTCGCAAAGTGCCGCGAAGAGGCCGCCGAGGGGGACGTCGAAGGCGTGGCCGAGGGCATGCCAGGTGGGCAGGGAGCCAGTGGTGCGACCCTGCTCGATTTCGATGAGGGTGCGCCTGGACAAGCCAGTCCGGCTGGCCAGTTCGTCGTAGCTCCAGCCGCGCTCGCCCCTCAGGCGCGCGAGTTCCTGGCGTAGCGCGTCGAGGTTCGGTTCGGGCGGCAAGATCGTCACTCCACCATCGGACGGTGCAGACACCTGCCCTGTCAGTGCAGACCTCTGCCCTATTTCCGCAGGTGACGCCGACCTCGCGCAGGGCAGGGGTCTGCACTACGGTGCGGCCGTCGCCCCCACTCCCCGGTGGCGGCCCGTCTACGGCTCAGGCCTGGCGGTCGATAAGGAAGGCCGGCCGATGAGGCTCTGGACGCCCCACCTGGCAGTGCGGCGCACGTGGACCGTGGAACTGCGACCGCAGCCCCGCGGCCCTCAACTCGCCTGCCCCCAGTGCGGTCCGGCTGCCGTACGCGTGCGTGGTGCGACAGCCCGCTCGGCCGCGCTGGCTCACCTGGCCGGGCACGCCAGACTCGACGCTCTGCCACGGCATCTGCGGACCTGCCAGTGCCACGAACGAGGCTGCCGCTGGCACCCCCGCCACCGCGGCTGCGGCGGCCCGGTCGTCCTGGTCCTGGCCCGCGAACGCGGCGGCCGCCTGTGGCGGCTGGCCGACGTCTGCACCAACTGCGCCGCTGCCACCCACGACGCCGCAGTCGTCCCCGAGACGCCGGCCGGCACCCCGCCCGTACGGAGCAGGCGGCGCCGCTCCCCCGCGCCCCCGGGTCTGGGCCCCCACGAGCGGATCCGCGACATGCTCTCGTACCTCGCGGCCGCCCTACCCCCGGCCACCGACCCGCAAGCCCGCCTGCTCGCCCTGCAATGCGCACTGCGCGCGGATCGACACGGGCACGTACGCATGCCCGACGGCCTCCTGCGCGGCATGCTCCTGGCCGGCCAAGCGACCGGGGCGTGGCAGGAACTGGTGGAGGCTCGCTGGCTACATCACACACGGGGCCCTTCGGGAGGCCACCAGGCACAGCTGCTGGACGCGACGGTCCTCACCCAGGCGCCAGGGCGGGCTCTGCGCGCACAGGCAGCCGGTCTGGCCCTGCGCACGGCCCACTCCCCCGCGACCCGCACGCAGTCGGCCAAAGTGAGGCTGACGGCGGTCGCACTGAACGCGTTTCTGCCTCCCGGCGCCGTCTGCGGAAGCGTCGACGTCGCGGACTTCGCCCGTATCTGCGCCCTGCCCGAGGACCGCCTCCGGGAGACCGTAGACATGCTCCGCGCCACCGGTCCGCTGTCTCGCTGGTCGCTGTATTTCTCGGCAGCAGAACTGCACTGGCGGCCGGCGCAGGCACCCCCGGGCTTCCGCCCGGGGGAATGGTCCAGCCATGAGAGGCAGGGATCGATGGCATCGAGCGCCCCTCACTGAGGACGAGGGGACCGGGGTCGTGGACACAGAGCGATCGCCCACACCCGAACGAACCTCGTGCCGGACCGCCTCCCCCTCTGCTCAGCCTCCGAGATCTTCGGCACACGACCAGGATCAACTTGTCCGGGCGTCAGAGCTCAGGCACGAGGAGGGTCAGGCGCAGGACCGCGGCAAGGGCCAGCAGTGCAGGCAAGGTGAACCACCACCTGCGCAGCCACTCGGCCTTCACGAACACCCAGGTGAGGAGTGCGATCACGACAGCAAGGGCCAGGGCCAGCCCTGCTGCGAAATTGGAGTGGGCGACGCTTTCGCTGTCCCAGGGGCCGGCGGGTTCCGCGGCATAGGCGAGGAGGAGGAGGTATCCGGTCGCCACGCTGCCCACGGTCAGGACGACGGCGCACACGGCAGCGCCTATCGGATGCGGGGCGCTTCTGGGGCGCTGCTGGGTCATGGTCCTCGTCTCGTTCACCGCAACGCTCTCCCCGCGTCGTCCAGATTGCCGTCGAACAGACGGCCGTATGCCTGCGCGCCGCTGCTTTCGTAGTAGGGGCCGCCGTTGTAACGGGCCGCGAGCTCCCACATCTGTTCGCGTGTCATGTCCTCCGGCCGCACGTCGGCGAAGCCGCTCTCGGCCTTGAGCTGGGCAAGGTACTCGGAGGCGATGAAGATGTTCTTCGCGGGGTCTCTCACGGCGGCCACCACAACCTCGCGTTGTGTCTCCGTGAGGTGCTGCGGGTCGTATCCCAGGACTTCGGCGGCGCGGCGGACCTGGATGGACAAGGGGCCCATCGAGGTTCGGTCGGGGTCTTCGCTGCCGGGGATGATGCTGCGTCCCGCACGGGCCAAGTCGTCCAGGACTCCCGGATCTCCTTCGACTTCCTGCCAGGCGATTCCAGCGACCATTTCGGGCGGAAGCCCGGACTCGGTCGCTGCAGCCTTGATGAGTTCGCTGTTGTGGGAGATGTAATCGCGTCGGCCCTCGTCGGACTTGGAGGGAAGCCAGTAGTTGTTTCCCTGCGCGTTTGGTAGCCCGTCGACGAGGTTCGAGATACGCATGAGGGTTTCGGAGACGACTACGTCGCTCCCCGTGCTGGGGATCGCATCGACTTTCGCCCCAGCCCCGGGCAGCCGCGCATAGGGGTTGTCGCTCGCCTGTCGCGCCTCGGTCCGCAACGGCCTGAGGCCTTTCAGGAACGCTCCAGGATCCGGGAGGGTTCCTTGGAACTCGGGTATGGATTTATACGCGGCCTTGATGTCCGCGATGCACTTCTCCCTCGCTTCGGACTCCACTCGGAGGGCATCGCCGTAGTGGTTCCTGGTCTGGTTGTAGAAGCTGTCGGCCTCCTCGCGGATCGCGTCGACGTCGACCGCCAGCTCGGCGAAGAAGTCGAGCACCCCGGTGGTGGCCCGCATGTCCTCCCACTGCCGCAGGGGCTCCGCAGAGCGCCACGTCGGGGTGGTCACGTCGCTCTCCCGTGCCATGACCTCGGAGAGCTTCTTCTCCGTGTATTTCCCGCTCCTGTAGTGCCACTTGGCGGTGGTGACGGCCTCGGCGTACAGGGTGAGGGCCGACCCGGCGGTACGGAATGCTCCCGCCAGGGCGTCTGCGATGGTCTTGGTTTCGCCGAGCCGCGCTACGTAGCGGTCGCGGGCATCGCTCTCCCACTCGACCTTGGCTGCCTTGCGGAAGGCGTCGTCGGCCGATTCGATGAGCGTGTGAAGGCGCCGGAACTCGGCCGCGTTACGGCCGATGAGCGCCGGGTTGACCTCTTCGAGGAACGCGACCTCTTTGCGGTATGCCACGACCGGTCACCGGCTCTCGGGCGAGAGATAGCGTCCGCAGTCGAGCATCCCGTTCATCTGCGCCTGCACACCCTGGTCGACGACGGTGTAGGCGTTGCCGGAGGAGTTGAGTTTTGTGGACAGCGCAGCGAGGAGCACGACCATGTCGTTGTACTGGTCCTGGGCGAAGCGGGCGAAGACCTCGACGTTCGATGCAACATCTGCGTGTGCGCGCGGCGGGCGGCAGACCGTCGCGTTCTCGCCGTCCATCCGTCCTTCATAGAGAAGGCCTGCAATCTCCATGAGCAGATGCGAACTTCCGTCGATGGATCCAGCATTGACCTGAAATCCATCGCCTTGAGCGGTCGGCACGCCAGGGTGGTCGCCACCGGATTCGGCAGTGTTCAACCGCATCTGCGGTAACTCCTGCCGGCGGGCGACGACGATGGCTTTCTGTTCGGCCCATTCCTCTGCAAACGACACAGCTTCCGCCCCCCTGCGGTCGCGGCGATGAGTGCGACATGCGCTTCGCGATCTCCATCCTGCCCGATGCGGCAACCGCTGCTCCACTCCGTTCGAACTCAAGGCCGGAACCAGCCCGTCAGACGCCGAACCCCCCTGCTTCGTCGGCGGCTGGACCTTCGGCGTTGATCTTCAGCAGACGGGAAGCGATCGCCCCCAGGTCCCGGCCGAACTCCCGGGCCAGGTCTTCAAGGGAGGCGCCTTGGGCGCACCGTTCGCTGAGGTGCTGTTCGTCGTCGGGGGTCCACGGCTTGTAGGCGTTGGGGTGGATTTGGCGCTTCTCTTCCACGGTGTAGGTCTTGGGGGGTTTGGGTTGCGGTGCGGTGCGCTGTTCGGGCACGAGGTCGGCGGGATAGGGGGCCAGCTTGAGGCTGTAGAGCTTCCAGCGGATGGACTTCTCGCTGCGTCCGAGGTCTTGGGCCAGCTCTCGGGGTGTCTTGCCTGCCTGGTATTGATGTTTCAGGTAGTCGTGTGTTTCAGACGTCCATGCCTCTCCGTGGCGGGTGGCTTTGACGGTCGAAGCGGGGACGTCTGGTGCAGCGCTTCGGCCTGGCGCGGTAGCGGGTACGGAGGCGATGAGGCGACCGATCTCGCCCAGGTCGCAGGAATCCAGCTCTCCGGTGAGTTCGCCTTGGACGATGCCGTCGAGGGTGCAGACGATGGCGGTGAGCTCCATGCGGCCCTCTCCGAGGAAGTCGGCGGAGAGGCTGTACCTGCGGGCTTCGCTGCGGAGTTCCAGTTTCACACTGGACTTCATCGTGAGCGCAGATGAGGCGCGGGTAGGTTCGACGCGGGGAGGAAGGTAGGCCGGGGAGAGAAGTTCGTGGACGTGCCAGGTGGCCAGAAAGCTACCGCCGCCATCGAGTCGGTAGCTGTCTTGGCTGGCTTCCAGGTCGCAGGCTGCGTACAGAACGTCGAGGCGTTGGCCGTCGAAGAGACCGGGAGCTTCTCCCGGTGGGGTGGGAGGGAGGGTGAGGGTGCCTCGGCCGGGCTGGGTCTCGTAGATCTCGGCGTGCCGGTCTCCGTGCCAGGTTCCGTGGGCGTCGCGGAAGGCGTAGATCAGCATGATTGAGGATGGTCCCTTCAGCGGGGCTGGCGTGTCAGTAGCGGAATTCGACGAAGTCGAGGTCGGTGATGGCCGCGGCGGCCTGGGTCTGGCGAGGTCCGAGGCGGCGGAAGAAGTAGGCGGCGCCGATGGCGTCGCCGAGGATGCGGCGCAGTTCGGTTTCCCCGGCGTCGCGGTGGCGGGCGGCGAAGAGGTCTGCAGCATGCTGCGGGAGCAGTTGGGGGGCGAGGAAGCGCAGCCGGCGGTCGTTCGAGGAGCCCCGTGCGGCACTGAACCCGAAACGGGCCCGGAAGCGCACGATGATCTGCGCGTTGTTGCGGACTAGAGTGTCGTGGAGGGCTTGGCGTTCCGTGAACTGCCAGATGCGGCGTACTTCCCTGTCGATCACCCGGCATGTCTCGTCGGTGAGGCTGGATGGTCCGGCGCCGGCAAAGGGCTCTTGGAGTTGTAGGCGGGCCGCGACCTGGTGCGTGCCGAGTTGGGCGGTGAGGTAGTCCAGGCGGTCGGTGTGGGACCGGGGCGGGTTCTTGGTCCAGTGCCGTTGGTCGGCGATGTCGAGGGCTTCGCCGATGGATTGCGTGAGGACGCTCATGCCGCCTCCTTGGCGGGCTCGTTGGAGTGGTCACTTCGACGTTCGATATCTCTTTGTGTCCGGTATGGAGTAGGAGGGTTCCGTGATGCGGTAGGAGTGCGGCACGGAGGTTGAAGTGGGCTCGTTGGGGGCGTTACCGCTGTCGGTGAGGCTGGTTGCGGGTGAGTCTGTGGCTTCGTTCGTTGGACGGCTTGCGGCGGCCAACGGGCTTCAGGCTGCGGACGTCGTGGGATATGTGGGCGGTGCTCGGCGGGAGATCGATCCGCGGGCGGTGGAGGTCCGGCTCGGCGAGGCAGCAATCGAGGATCTGTCCGTCTTGGCGGGGCGAACGGTGGATCAGTTGCGTCGGGCGCTGCCGACGGTGCGGCGGGCTGTGCGCGGCAGCGCGGTGCGCGTGGCGGTGTGGCCGCAAGGGCAAGGGGTGCTGCAGCAGTGCGAAATCTGCTGCCGGGCCGCGGGCGGCGGACCGCCGGCGTGGCTGGTGGCGGTCCAGGCGTTCGATGTGTGCCGCCGCCACGCCCGCTGGCTGGGCTGCGCGGGAAGCCGCTCGCAGGTGAGTTTGGCGGGGCTGCCCGAGGTGGTCCTGGCCCATGAGCGGCGTCGCCGCTTCGAGCGGCGGGTGGGTCCCTACGGGCAGGCTCTTTTGGCCGACGCATTTCAGGTGGCGGTGTACTGGTGGAGCTGTTTCCAGATGGCCTCCACGGACGGTTGGGCGCGGCGTGAAGCGGTGCTCGGTCTGACCCGGCGTCGTCTGTGGGCGGTACCAATCGTGGTGTACCCGGAGGTGGTGACGCTGGCGGAAGCAATGGCGGTACGCGAGAGGCAGCGATGCTACGGGAGAGGCTTTGACGGGCAGACGACCCGTTGGCACACGGGCCGGTGGAGCCGGTGGGTGGGTGAGCGACTGGGACTGTCGGAGGAATTGGCGGCCGGGGGCGAGCGCGCGCTGCATCTGTGGCTGATGGCGCATCGCAACAGCGTGCCGGTGGTGGCGCGCCTGACCGGTTCGCTTCCTCCGCCCGGTTACCGGGCACAGCAGATGCGGTCGTTGGTGCCGCACCGGCGCCTGGTGGAGGGCCCGTGGGAGCAGGTGTCGTGTCTGCCGTGGCGGCTGGGTGAGCCGATGACGAGTGTGACGTGGGAGGGGGAGGGTTTCCCTGCCTAGAACAGCCGCCAGGAGGTGTCGGGGTCGGGCTGGGTGGTGAGGTTCGCATCGCATGGCTGTGGGTCTTCTTCTGTGGGTTCCTCGAAGGCGGCGGCGGGGTCTTTGATCCAGCTGGCTGGGTTGAGTCCGGCCTGTGTCGCTCGGGCTGCCCATGCCATGGAGGCGGTGCCCTCGAGCTTCACGTGGCCGAAGCGGGCGCCGAAGGTGAAACTACGCAGCGTGCTCTCACTCGCCGGGTCTCCAGGGGGCAGAGGGTCGAAAGGGGTGGGCCGGGCGGCGGGGTAGACGACACAGTCGGTCAGGACGGCCAGTGGGTAGCGGCCAGTGGTGGCGGCCATGAGCTGCATTTTGCGGTGCAGTTCGGTCCGGGCTGCGGCGATGATCGCGGCGCGGATGTCGGGGCGCCAGGTCACTCTGCGCAGCGCCGGCCAGGGCTCGTAAGGGTCCCGTTCGAGGTCCGTGGGGCCTTCGGCGAGTTTCCCGATGCCTCCGTTGGCGGTGGCTTTGATCAGGCGCAGTAGATCCCAGTCCAGCGGGTTGCCCAGTACCAGAGCCTGGTCGCGGGCGTGGAAAAAGGCTTGGCCGGTGGCTGCGGGGTCAATGCCGAGACGGTGCAGCACCGTGCTGTAGGCCTGGCGCAGGCGGGCATTCCAGTCCTCCAGGTAGGGGCCGCTGGAGCCGCGTCTCAAGTAAGCCTTGATCGGTTTGATGGTGGCTCTGAGCTGTCGTTGGGCGTAGGCGAGGGTGGGCGTGGCATACCAGGCGGGGCCGGTGGGCGGGGCACCGGTGGGAGTGAAGGGGGAGGGCAGCCGGGGATCGGTCGCGATGTGGGAGAGGTCGGCGTACCAGCAGCCGGGGATGGAGGCGTCGAAGTCGGGCAGGTTTTCTGGTGTGGGGCTGACGGGGCCGTAGCCGACTCTGACGCGGCCTGCCGCATTGGTGAAGGCGAAGTTGGTGTCCAGTCCGACGACGTAGTCGAAGTCGTCGAGTTCTTGCGCAGTGGGGTCGCGGAACCAGTCGAAGGGCTCCTCGCACTGCACGTCGACCGGGTCCCATCCCCGGGCCACGGGATGGGCGGGCGGTGCTTCGGGGGGTGCCGGGGCGTGTGCTTCGGTCAGCGCTCCGCGCACGGGGGGAGCGAGGATGCGCTTGCTGGTGGCGACGTCGCCGGTCCATTGCTTGGGCGGACGCAGTGCTGTCATGAGCCGGCTTCCGCAGGTGGCTGTGGAACCCTGCGGGACGATGACTGTGTCCGCGTACCGGGCTAGAAGCCGGGTGAGGTGCTCAGGGGTGAGTGCGTCCAGTTCCCAGCCGGCGTCGGCGAGGGCTCCCCAGGGCTGCACGGCCAGGTGCACGGTGACGCGGCCGCGGGGGGCGGTGCGGGCCTGGAGGCGGCTCCAGGGGCCCATGCCGCGTCCGACGGGGTGCCATCCCGCGGTGTTAAGGGCGTGAAGGGCCGGATGGCTGGCTGGCAGCAGGCGGCCGATCGGGTCGTTGAGCGTCAGCGGAAGACCGACAACTGGGGTGGCCGCGCCGGTGAGGACGAGCAGAGGGTACTGGTGGTGTCCTCTGTTGTGCAGCCGTACGGCGCCCAGGCCCTCGGTGTGGGTCCAGACCAACAGTTCGGCCAGGGTTTGGGGGCAGTCGCTGGTGCGGTCCTTGCTGAGGTGGGCAAATAGCGCGCCGTCGCGGTAGTCGATCACGGCCACGGGACCTGCCGGGAAGTCCAGTCGTCGGGGCGGCAGTTGCAGGGGCGGGCACATCAAGGGGTCGGACTGGCCTGGGGTGAGGGGGCCGCTGGGGGTGCAGGTCGTGCCGCGGTGCAGCCACCGGCCGCCGGGTCTGCTGGTGGTGGGCAGTCCGCAGCGCTCGCACGCGCCGATTTCCTGTCCGCAGCCGTCGCACAGCACGTCCGGCTTTGCACTCGGTGTGTCGTGCACGGTGCGGCGCAGGGCCGCCCAGTCCGGCTCGTAGGTGGCGGGCAGGTGTTCACGGATGCGCTGGAGCAGGCGGGCGTAGGCGATGTCGTCGGCTGGGTCGGTTGCGGCCTGACCGGCTTCCCATGCCTCCATGTCCGGCACGTCCCTGTCGAGGGCGCTGGCGAACTCTTCCAGCGTGGCTCCCCATACTTCTCGCAGACGGCGTCGTTCATCCGGGGTAGGAAGGCCAGGCGGTCGGGGGCCACGGTTGATGAGAGCTTCGGCGGCTTGCAGGGCATCGCTCATGGGTGTGGGGCTTTCAGCACAGCGGGGGTGGCGGCGTACGCGCCGGCTGAGTCGCGGACTGCTGGCGCTGGCGAGTATCTCGGTGGTGCGGGTTTCGGTGGTCGATGCTGGTCTTCACCTTGGGGGGATGCTCGTCATGCCGCCACCTGCTGTGTCAGGTCGCAGGCCTGCTCGATAAGACCGATGCGGGCCTGTTCTTCCGCGTCGTTGTATCCCCTGATGCGGCTGGCTCGGACGAGGATGTTCACCACGGCACGGGCGAGACGGGCACCGGTCAAGGCCGGCGCGTCCTCCCACCTGCCTTCCTCGATCGGGTCCTGTTCGGCAAGCACGATGGAGGTGCAGTGGGAGCCGAGGCCGTCCAGGATCATCCCGGCTTCCCGGACCAACCGATCAGGTTGTTGACCTTGGGCGGCGGTTCGCAGCACCGCGACTGCGCCGTTGACGAGCAGAGTGTCGGGGTTGGGAAGCAACCGGTGCTCGTGGAGCCAGTCAACGCCGGCCCGTGCCTCTTGCGTGCGGTGCCTCGCCTCACACCACTGCCTGCGGGTCATGCCTTGCGGCGGGTTCAGGCGCAGCTTCTGGAAGTGAGCCAGCCTGGCGTAAGCCATCTCCAACACGGGCAGTGTTGCCGCCGCTTCCTCCAGCTCCGTTGCCTCAGAGGGCCGGTTGATACTGCGCATCAGGCCGGCGAGCCGGTACAGGTGCTCGGCCAGGTGCGGTGGCTCGGCGGGGTCATGCTCTGGGCTTGCGGCAAAGGGCAGGGTGGTCACGTCTGCTCTCCTCATGATGGCTGGGGAGGGGCCGGCAGCTGAGATGCAGCCGGTCTCTTGATGGTCGACGGACTGCGCATCCTCTGGCCAGGCAGGCTGGCCCGTACTGAGGCGTGTCTGGCACCAGGCATCAGGACCGGGAAGGCGCCGAAGCAGACACCCGGCGGCTTCGCTCGGACTGCCGCGCTGGTGCGCGGCCTTCATCACCCGGCAGGTGTCGCCAGTGCCGACTGGCACCACGTGCGGTGGCCGACTGTGGTGCTGGCCGTGCGGAATGCATGGTTGTCCCCCTCCCAGGAACGCAGACCGGGCATCCGCCTGGTCCGCGACTTCGCAGCGCAGGCTGCCCACCTCGAACAAGCCCTCGCACCTGCAGGTGAACGGTTCTGCGCCAGTGACCTGCATGAACACAGTGACGAATACACCCGTTCGAGGAACGCGGGCTGTTGATCGCATCGCTCGTTCTAGCGCGTTCGATCGAATTTGCTTCTCTGGTCGCGTGCCGCCCGTCAAGGTGTCCCCATTGCCCCGGCGATCCGGGGCGATGGTCCCCGTGTTCTCGTGGAGTGTGGTGTGGGTGATGTCGTGTGGGCGCAAGTGCGCTCCGGTGCCGGTCGACTGGTGGAGCGGCCGGTGGGTGAGCTGCGCCAGGTACGGCTGGAGCAGCATGATCCGGTGTGGCAGCCCGAGCGGTATCGGGGCAGGCGGGCGATCGCGACCTGGTGGCGGCTTGCCGATCAGGCTCGGCACGTCGGCTGCGGCACGCTCCGGGCCCGGGAGGCGGCGCTGTCACTGGAGTTCGATCCGCAGGTGGTGACGTTCGCGTCCTGGCCGGTGCGACTGACCTGGGCCGGCAGAGACCCGGGGTATGTACCGGACTTCTTTGTTCGGCTGGCTGACGGGCAGGCCATGCTGCTGGTGTGCCGGCCTGGTGACGGCACGGGTTCCCGCTGGGCACAGAGGCTGGAGTTGCTGGAAGCCGCGGGGCGTCAGGCCGACTGGCGGGTTCGTGTCTTCGGCGGTGCGGAGGATGCGGTGGTGGCCCGCAACCGGCAGCGGCTGTCACAGTGGCGGCATGCGCGTCTGCGGGATGCGGACACCGCGCGGATTCTGCACCAGGTCTTTGCCCGGCCGCAGCCCGTCACCGAGGGGGTCCGCGCCAGCTACCTGCCCGAACTGCCCACTGTGGCCCGTGCACTTCACCTGATCTGGTCCCGGGAACTACTCATCGACTGGACCAGGCCCTTCGTTCCCGCCCGTTCCCTGGTGTGGTCTCCGATGGGGGCGCCCTGATGGCGGTGCGTGCGCCGGCGCGGCCGGACAAGGTGGCCGTGGGCCAGGTCCTCTCCTGGCAGGGCAAGCCCTATCTGGTGGCAGCTCTGCAGGGCACCAGTGCTCACCTGATCAGTCAGGACGCCGACGGCGAGGACGCTGTCGTTTTGGTGGAGGCACTCCAGAACTCAGCCGGCTTCCGTGTGCTGTCACCGGGTACGGTCCCCGACTGCACCGTCACGGCCGGACAGGCGTCGGCTGTGGGCCGCGGCCTGGGCGGGGCGGGGCTGGTGGACGGGCTGTCGGACAAGGCCCGTGAGGATGTCGAGTTCTGGCTGGACCATGTGCTGGAGGTCCACACGGGGCTGCCCGGGTTCGCCGCTCCCGGCACCACGCCGCGCAGCTGCTACGACCCGCAGCACACCACTCTGCGGGAGCGGTACATGGTCAAGGCCGCTGAGCTGCGTGCGGCTCATCACCGGGTGTCGGCGGCGACGGTGGAGCGCAAGCGGCTGGCCTGGTTGGAGCAGGGCGTGTGGGGGCTGGTCGACAAGCGCCGGGTGCGTGGCCCGAGCCGGCAGGGCCGGGTCGACGAACGGGTGGTGCGGCTGCTGTGGCGGGTGCACGAGCGGCACAAGGACCGGTCCGTCGGCACGAGGTCGCGGCTGTTCGAGCTGCTGAGGAGAGCTTGCGTGCGAAAGTTCAAGGGGAAGGCGGAAAAGCTGATGCCGTCCAGGGCGACGTTCTACCGAATGCTGGATCGGCTCGGCATCCTCTGCGGCAGGGAGACCGGCCGCCGAGGGGGCGATGAGCTTCGTGCCGAGCCTCCGTTCACGCTGTCCATGCCCACAACGCTGGGCGAGCAGGTGCAGATCGACACCACCTCACTGGACCTGTTGGGTGTGGATGAGACCGGTCGGGCTGTCCCCCTGGAGCTGACTGCGGCGATCGAGGTGGCCAGCCGGAGCGTTCTTGCCGCAGTCATCCGGCCCAAGTCCAGTGGTGTCAAGACTGGCCGCTCCTCACGCCGTCACGGCGGCCGAGCCACCAAGGCGGTGGACGCCCTGCTGTTGCTGGCCGAGATGTGCACCCCGCAGCCGATGCGCCCGCACTGGTCTCTCAAGGCCCGAGCGGAGAATTCCGGCCTGCCCTATGCGACGTTGGTCGAGGCCGATCAGCGGATGCAGGGCGCGGCCGCCAGGCCGGTGATCATCCCGGAAATGATCGTCATGGACAACGGCAAAGTGTTCGCCGGGCAGGCGTTCACGGACGCCTGCGCCCAGCTGGGCATCTCGGTCCGTCCCGCCTGCTATAACTCCCCCACCCACAAAGCGATCATCGAACGGACCTTCGGGTCGATCAAATCGCTCTTCAGTCAGTTCCTGCCCGGCTACACCGGCAAAGACCTCCACCACCGCGGTAAGAAGGTCGCTGCTGAGCGGCTGTGGCGGATCGACCAGATCAACGACTTCCTGCAGCAGTGGATCGCCATCGGCTGGCAGCAGCGGCCGCACGACGAGCTCCGCAATCCGTTCCTGCCGTCGATGCCGCCCCGCACGCCGAACCAGATGTTCGCCGCTCATGTCGCCTCAAGCGGCTACGTTCCCGTCTGTCTCAGCGACGAGGACCGGCTGCGGCTGCTTCCCACCGTTTGGGTGAGGGTCACGGAGAAGGGCGTGCGGCTGAACAACCGCACCTACGACAGCCGAGCCCTGGGCCCCTACCGGCACGCCCGTTCCGGATGGCCTGGCAAGGGACAGCGCTGGCCCGTGCGCTTCCACCCGCACCAGCCGGAGAAGGTGTGGCTGGAAGACTTCCGCAACGGCACGTGGGCGGAGGCTGGCTTTGTCTACCAGCGGCTCATCGGCGACCCGTGGAGCGAGCACGTATGGGACCAGGCCACGGCCACCCACATCGGGCAAGGGGGCACCAGCCGAGACCAGAAGTCGATCGCCCGCGTCGTGCGCTCCCTGCTCGAACGCGCCGGTCGCGGCCCGGCCCGCGCCACCACCGCCCCGCCGACCGGGACCGACCGCGGGATGCCCGTAGGTCCCACTGCCGCCCAGGATCCCTACGCAGGTATCCCGGCTCCGGACTACGACAGCATCGCCAGCCTGCCCACCGGACCCGAGCGGCTCTCCCTGCCCCTGTCCTGGCCCCCGCGGCCCGTAGCCGGCCAGGGCCCGCCCACACCTCAGTGACGCCTCGTGCCTTTGCCAGCGGAGCTTGCTTTCGCGGCCCGCCGGCCCTACCTCGCTTCGTTCGGGACTGTCGATGGAACCTCGCCCACCTGATGCCGTGCCTGGCGCCTTCCTGCCGCCCACCACCCGGGACGGCTGGCGTGCCCGGATGCTCCACGAAGTGGAGCCACTCGATCTCGCCGACTACCCGCCAGCGACGGCTCCTCCTGCAGAAGATGACCCACGGCTGCGGTACCACGCCACGATGCGTACCGTTCCGACTCCCGCCATGAAGAAAGCCGCCGCTGTTGCGCGCCGGCTGTTGCTGGCCAGCAGCCCGCACAGTGAGGGCCCCCTCCATCTGGCGATCGACGGTCCGGGCGAGACGGGAATGACCACCGTCCTGCGCCAGATCGGCCGCAGCTACGAGGCCATCTTGAGCAGGCAGCTGGCGCCCAGCCCCCGGCGCGTCCCCGTCATCCACATCAACACACCGCTCGCGCCCGGCAGTAAACTCGACATGTCCATTCCCTTCGCCGAGTTCCTCGGCCACAGGCACACCAAGGAGCCCGAGACCAACCCGCGCAGCACCGACATGACCGGCCCCGTCTGCCATGTCATGAAGACGCTCGGAACACGCCTGGTCCTGGTCGACGGAATCGACCGCCTGGACAACACCGAAGTGAAGACGGCCTTCGACTACTTTGGCTACCTCTCCGACGAGTGCAACGTCTCCTTCGTCTACTGCGGCCCCGGCTCCCGCGACATCGCCAACGAAGCCCGCCGCGGCAAACGCCCCGGCCCATCCGACGGCGGCTCCGGCGGTATCCCCACCCTGGCCGTCCTTCCCCTCCCCTACAGCCCCGACGACTACGAGGTGTTCCACGAAGTCGTCAAAGCCTTCGACCAGAACCTCCGCCTCCACCAGCACGCGCCCGGAGACCTCCTCAACCTCGCCACACCACTGCACAAACGCACCGGTGGCTACATGAAGCCCCTCTCTCACCTTGTCTGCATGGCCGCGCAGGAAGCCATCGAGACGGGCGCCGAAGCCATCACCGAAGACCTCCTCGATAACCAGCTCGTCGGGCGCTTCACGGACGATCCGATCGCCTGGTCCTGACCCGCCCCCGCGCTGAACGCAGAGCCCGGAAGCGCCCTTGCATAAAGCCCTGAAGGCCATCGCCGTCTCAGGAATGCCAGCGGCCGGGGCTCGCGGCTGGCGTCTTGAGCGGCGCCTGACTGCCGCACGCATCATGCCTGCTCAGGAGGCAGGTGACGGCCGGAAGATCACCTGTGTGGGTGTCGGCCACCGTGATGAGAGCGTTACACCTTTTTCGCCCTGATTGTCATAGTCGGATGCTGCACTCTTCGCCACGACCGAAAAGCGTGCATGTAGCCGAGTAAGGGCGGTTCTTGTGTTGAATGACGATCTTGGTAGTGCGAATCGGCTCCTGGACAGTGAGGAGCGGCAGCTGCTGGCTGCTACTCCCGGGCACAGCGACACGGGCGGCTGGAAGGCGCTGGTGTCCGACGTCGGCTTCGTGAGGCGCAGTACGGTCCTGGCCCGATCGAGCCCTCTGCATCGTCTGGACCTGAGACAGGCGTGGCAACAGTTCCCTGCCGGTGTGTACGACCCGCGGACTCTTGCGCTGGCGGCGCTGGAGGCTGTGATGCACCAGCAGGGCCTGGAGCAGGAGGCGACCACGGAGGCCGTGGTGGAGTTCCTGATGGAGCTGGCCTGTGAAGCAGCACCCGGCCGGGACCGTTGCGAGCACGAGGCGGTGGCCCGTTTTGTGCTGCGGGAGCTGCTCAACGATCAGCACGGCGGGATGGATTTCGCCGTCGCCTACAGCGACTACCGGCAGGGGCACTGCCGGCAGGAGCTGGCGGTGCGACTGCTGAGCGAGGAGATCGGTCGGGACGGGCGGGCGGTGCTGCGGGCGAGTGTGTCGGCGATCAACCTCCTGCTGGCCGGGATGGACGTCGATGTGGAGGACCACCAGGCGGCGAAGGACGAAATCCTGCGCCGCCAGGTGCGCACAGGGAGGTGGGGACGGGCGGAGGAGAGCGCCGGGGAGAGCCTGAAGCTGTCACTGGCGTACGCGGAGCGGATCCGGGTGGTGCTGCGGGAGACCGAGCGTGATGTGCGGGCCGTGGACTGGGGGCGTCATGTGCCGGAGCTGCTGGATTCCTCGCGCGGCCACCTGCTGGAGCGGCAGCGTGCTGAGCAGGGGCTGATCGAGCTGTTGCGCACGGCACGCGACGGGATCAAGGAGAGCGATGTGCTGCTGACCTGCATGCGCATCCTGCAGCTGCTCCAACGAGCACATCACCGGCATTCGCAGCTGCTCAAGGAGGTGCTGGGGGCGCGGTCGACGTTCCTGCAGTCCCAGGCTCAGCAGCGATTCCGGCCGATCCCCCAGCTGTCGAGGGTCGCTCTGCAGGGCGATGTGCTGCTCCCGTTGCTGGAGCTGGACGCGGATGAGGCCGCTGAGGTGACGGAGGTGTTCACCGATGCGCTGAGCGGGCCGGTCGTGGCACGCCTGCCGCGACTGCGGGACTGGTGGAGCCTGCTGCTGGCGCCGGTACGGGAGAGCGGCGGGACGTTCGAGGACGGCGAGCTCGTGGAGCTGACGGACGACGATCTGATGGCTGACGCGGCGGGTCACAGTGATCTTGACTATGCCCTGGCACGCAGGGTGCTGGTACAGGCGTTGGCCGGGCCGGTGCGGTTGTCACAGCTGCTGACCGATGCTCTGCAGTTCGGCCCTGCGGTGGCCGACGTTCTCGCGCTCGCGGTGCTGGAGGCGTTCGCTCCGGATCCCGAGGGCGACGACGAGGGGACCGGCGTGCACGACCTGTCGGACCTGCTGGGCGAGCAGCTGGTGGTCCTGGACGACGGAGCGTGCTTCGACGACGGCCTCTACGGCGGCAGCGACCTTCTCGTCGTCCCGGCTCATGCCCTGATCGATGAGGGTCTGCTCGAGGAGGCTGCGGCATGAGCACGGTTACAGCTCTGGAGGATCTTCAGGACGCGGCGGAACTGGTGCGGTACGGGTGCCGGCCCAAGCTGCGTCCGCTGGCCGACGCACGCTACCGGGATCTGCTGCAGCGCTACCGGATGGACAGGGCCTTCCGGGACCGGGTCGAGGCGATCAGCCAGGGGCTGGGTGTGCAGGTGATCGCCGCCCACCCTCAGGAAGGTCTGGTCCTGCATACCCAGGACGGCGGACTGTTCACCTACCGGCTCAAGGACGATCTGAAGCGGTCGGCGGAGCAGCGCCTGGTTCTCGGGCTGGTGCACGTCGCGATCGCGGCTCGTGTGTATCCGACCGAGCACGACCTGGAGGATGAGACGGTCAAGCGCATCAGTGTCGGCGAGGTGGACGCCTTCCTGAGGCACCTGGTGGAGCAGCTGAGGGAGGCGTCGAAAGGGGAGGACGGGCTGCCGGTGCCTGAGCCAGCTGTCGATGCCGTGTGGCGGATGTATGACAGGCGGCCGCTGGCCAGACCGACCGCGGGAGGACGCGGGGTCACCCAGACGAGCACGCAGAGCGTGATCCGCGAAGCGCTGGACTGGCTGGTGCACCAGGGCATGGCGATGCCGGCGCCGGAGTTCGGCGCCGGGCACTACCGGCTGCTGCACAGGTTCCGGCTGCAGGTCGGTGAAGCGGCGGCGATGCCGGCGTTCGAGACCCTGCGCGACATCCGGCGCGCCCAGGACGCAGCCGCCGCTCCCAACACCGACACCGACACCGACACCGAGGAGATTTGACATGCACCGTCTGCGACGTCTGCGGCTGGTGAACGTCGGGCATGCGGCTGCGGGGTTCAAGTCGCTGGTCCTGGATCTGACGGGCGGTATGAGCCATGTGGATGGCAGGGTGATGCCGGCCGTCGACGTGATCTTGTGGTTGCGCAACGGTGGCGGCAAGTCGAGCCTGCTGTCGTTGATCTTCAGCCTCTTTCTGCCAGCGAAGGGCGACTTCATCGGTCATAAGAAGGGCAAGTCCCTGGCCGACTACGTGCCCGACCAGAAGGTTTCCCATGTGATCGCCGAGTGGGAGGACACCTCCCTGCCCCGCGGGGGCCCTGCTCTGGTCACCGGAGGGGTGTACCAGTGGCAGGACGGGCACCGGCCGGCTGACGTGGAGACCAGCTGGGAGCTGCTGGTGCGCCGCTGGTATGCCTTCCGGCCGCTGCCCGGGGTCTTCGACCTGGACTGCCTCCCGGTGCGCGCCGAGGGTGGGCAGCTGACGCAGAGCGTGTTCCTCAAGAAGCTGGCCGATGCGGGCAAGGCGCAGCGCGGGCTGCATCTGCGTATCGCCAAGGACCAGACCGAGTGGCGCGCGCTGCTGTCCGATCTCAGGCTCGACCCGGCTGTCCTGCGCATCCAGCGGGACATGAACCGGGAGGAGGGCGGGATCACGGAGCTGTTCCAGTTCTCCACCTGTGAGGACTTCGTCGACTTCCTCATCGACCTGGTCTGCGACCCGCGAGATCCCGCTGTGGTGCGCGCATCTTTGGAAGAGACGGCGGCCAAGCTGGCACGGCGTCCTGGCCGGGAGAGGGAGCAGAGTTTCCTTGCCGCGGCCCTACTGGCGCTGAAGCCTGTCACCGAGCACAGCGCCCTGATGGCCGTGCAGCAGGAGATGCTCACCCAGCAGGTGTCGGTGGCCCTGCGCGCGGCGGAACGCTTGTCAGGCCGGGCGCAGGCTCTGGGAAGCACGGCGACGGCGGCCGCTGCGCAGGCCGCCACGGAGCAGGCGGCGGAAGACGAGGCCAGGAAGCGTGCCGCGCAGGAGGAACGGCGCCTGACGGTGCTGACTGAGCTTGCCGCGCAGTGGGCCGCCGACGAAGCCGGCACTGAACTGGAACGGAGCGAGGAGAGGGCGGCCGACGCCCAGCTGGACCATCAGGCGTGGGCGCTGGTGGACACGGTGCTCGAACTCGATGCCCAGCGGCAGGAGCTCCAGCATCTCAGCAGGACCCTGGAGGTCCAGGACGTACGGCAGGCTCCGTTGCGCGCGTCGATGGAGGCCGCAGGAGCGGCGCTGCGGGACCGGCTGTCGGGTGCGGTCGGGGAGCTGACCGCTGAGGTGATCCAGGCTCGGCGGATGAGCGAGGAAGCAGTTGCCGAACGTCAGGCTGCGGAGGACGGCCATGCGCAGGCGGCGAAGGATCAGTGGCAGGCGAAGGATCAGTTGCGGCGTGCCTCTGAACGTCTGGCAGCAGCGGAAGAGGCTGCCGGGACCGCCCGCCACGACGGGCTCATCGGGTCCCAGGAGAATCCGGGCGATGCACTGACCCGCTACACGAACGAGCATGCTGCCATTGGCCAACGGCTGCAGGACTACCGCGCACGGCAAGCCGATTCGATGTCGCTCATCTCTGATCTGGCAGAACAGCAGGCGGCGTGCGCCGTGCAGCTCACGGCGGCCCAGGAGCGTCACAGCACGCAGTGGGACCGGTTGAGTTCTCTGCAGGCCGACAGGCGGGACCTCGCGTCCGACCGGCGCCTGCTGGAGCTGGCCTGCGCCGAGGCCAGGACGGTGCTGGAGCTGGACCAGGTGGCTGGGGACCTTCTGAATCTGCTGGCAGCGTCCGGGCAGCAGAGCGATGCCTTGATGCTGCAGGAGCAGGTGGATGCCGTCGACGACCGGCGTGCGGTGAAAGCCCTTCAGGATGTTGGCTTCCTGCCTGCTCCGGCAGAGGTCGAGCGGGCGGTGGAGCGTCTGCGGGCGCTGGGCGCTCCTGCCGTCTCGGGGCTGCAGTTCCTGCGGGAGGCGTTCCGTGCCGACGAGCACACAGCAGTGGTGGCCGCCGCGCCTCATCTGATCGGCGGTGTGGTGGTGTGCGGGCCGCTTCCTGACGGAGAGGACGTGGCCTCGCTCGCACAGCGCGCTGGTGTCGCCACGTCTGTGATCGCGGTGGGTGAGGACCACCAAGCCCGGCAGGCGATCGCGGCTGGCACCGCGGGCACGGTGGTGCTGCCCGTTCATCCAGGGCTGCTGAAGCCGGACGCCGCTGAGCGGGAGCAGATGCGGCTGGAACACCGGCTGGAGGGGCTGGAGGGACGTGTGCGGGAACTGGTCCGTCGGCGAGAGACGGACGCTGCGCTCGCACGCCGGCTCCAGGCTCACATGGACGATTTCGGCGCCGGTCCGCGGGAGGCTCTCGAGGCGGCCGTTGCCCGTCTGGAACACGAGGCTGACACGCTTTATGAGCAGCACCGCCGGCTGAAGGACCAGGCTCGATGTGCGCGTGAGGAAGCGGACACGCTCGGGCCGGAGATTGAAGCGCTCACCGCGCGGCTGGTGACGCTGACGGACCTTCTTCCCCGGGTGCGGGAGCTGGCAAAGGCGCATGAGCATGTGATGCCTGCCTGCCGGGCGGAGATGGAACAGGCGGGTCGGGCGCTGCCCGTACACGAAGGGGATATGCGCCGGTACGCGGAGGCCCGCGAGGAGGCCGAAGCCCGGCAGGGCATGGCTCGTGACCTGCTGCGGCGGCTTGAAGAGCGTCAGCGGCGCCACACCTCAGAGATCAAGCGGCTCGATGCCGACCTGCCCGCCGGCTGTGGTCATGCGCTGAGTGCGGACGAGTTGGCCGCGGCCGCGCTGGAGACGCTGCGCAGCCGTTTCGAGCAGGCGCGGCGGGACTGGGAAGGTGAGATCGGGGACGCCACGCTGCGGGCGCGGGCCGAGGGCTGCGCCAAGCGGATCGCAGAACTCACCCGCACTCTGGGCGGCAAGTCCGGGGAAATCTGCGCCAAGGCTGAGCAGCTCGCGCGTTCCACCCACGCGGGCGATGTGGAAGAACGCTCAAGGAAGCAGATCGAAGCCGAGACGGCCAAGGAGGCAGCGATCGAGCATCGGGGCGTTGCCAGAGAGGAGAAGCGCAAGGCCGACGCGGCCCGGCATGCGGCATCGGCCGTGGTGGAGGCACTCGACCCGCCCTTCGACCCGTGTTCCGACCAGGCGGGCCCGTTCCAGGAGGCTGCCAGCGCCTTCAAGGCCCAGGCGGAGGTCCAGAGGTCTGTCGACAGAGCGCACGCGGCGGCGCAGGAACACCAGCTGAAGGTGCGAGACCTGCATATCGCCGCCGAGAAGGCGAAGAGCGCAGCTCACCGGGTGGCCCGGTGTGCGCAAGGGGTGAAGGACGCGGCCGGACGTCACCGTGGCACGGTGCAGGATGCGGCGCCGGACAATGCTGGTGCTGCGCGGCTCGACGCCCTGCTGTTCGGTCTGGTGCAGGAGTTGCAGATCGGTGCGCCGATGCTTTCGCCCGAACAGGCCGAGACGCTGGAGGAGGCGGTTATCGGTGCGGTCGACGCGGCGGCGGAAGCCTACGACGGCGCGCGCAGGAAGCTGGAGAAGTCGGTGCGCAGGGTGCAGAGTCTGGTGCAGGACCAGAGGTACCGGGATGTGGTCGAAGGCCAGCTGCTGGAGCGGCTGCTGAGCGATCTGAGCCATCCCGCGCGGCTGGCGGAGCTGATCGAGGAGATCGATCTGCGGGAGAAGGTCGTTCTCGGTGAGCTGGCCGAGCTCGCTGACGACCAGCTGATGGTCGTGCGGACCTGTCTGGCGCTGGTGAAAACGGTGCTGGACGACGTGCAGCAGGTGGCCCGCCATTCCAGACTGCCGCAGGGGCTGGGAAGCTGGTCGGGACAGCAGTTCCTCAGCCTGGAGATCCGCCACCTGCCCGACGACGAGGTCCTTTCCCGCAGACTGTCGACTGAGATCGACCGCATGACCGCTGCCGTCACCACAAGCACTGCGGCCAAGGCCACAGCCTTGCCGGACGCCATGACGCTGACCAAGGAACTGGTCCTGGCCGCTCTCGGCGGACGCGGCAACGTCGTCGCGAAGATCATCAAGCCGACGCAGTCCCTCGACGTCGTGCAGCGTAACTCGGTCACGCAGATCCAGAAGTTCAGCGGCGGCGAACTGCTCACGGTGTCGGTCCTGCTGTACTGCACCCTGGCCCGGCTGCGCGCGGCCAAGCAGGGCCGCAAGGCGTCGGGGGGCGTGGGCACCCTAGTGCTGGACAACCCGTTCGGGAAGGCGAACTACGCGCCGTTCATCGGTCTGCAGCGCAAGGTCGCCGCAGCTCATGGCATTCAGCTCGTCTACACCACGGGGTCCAACGACCTGCCCGCCCTGGAACGGTTCCCTCTCATCATCCGTCTGCGCAACGGCATCGATGCCCGTACCCGCTCGCAGTACGTGCAGATCGCCGACCGCTACGGGGACGCCGTCAGCCGCGGCATGCAGCAGGCCTACCACGACGGCATCACCTCCGCGCGCCTGCACCGCCACAGCGCCCAGGACACCGAACAGGAAGACACCGGCCCGGTCATCCCGCACCAGAGCGGTGAGACCGAAACCGGCGACACGGAGGGCGACCAGTGACACCGGCCGAGCACATGACCGCCTTCCTCGCCCACCAGGCAGTGAAGCGGGTCGGGTTCGATCTGCTGGCCCAGGCCGCCGACGCAGGCGACTCCAGCCTGCCCACCTCTCCGCTACGGCGCCGGATCCTCGCCGGCGCCGCAGCGCAGCTCGCCGGCTTGGGCACCGTCCGGCTGCCCGCCGCCGGCGGGCGGGGCTGGGACCACAGCGCCGAGCCCCCACTCCCCTTGTGGGTAGACCGGCTCACCCCACTCCGGGCCCGTACCCAACGGCCGGGCCCCCGGGCCTGGGTCGAGCCCCTCTCCTTCGCCACACATCTCCCACTGAGCCAGGCAGACCTCGAACTCCTCTCCCCCATCAACGACCACCTCCGCGACCACCCCGACGCCAAACCCGTCCCGATCCCCGAGCGCTCCTACGAGCTGTACGGCGACGAGAAACGACTCGCCCGCATCACCTCCCACCGCCTCGTCACCGCAGGCCTACTGAGCATCAGCGGCCACCTGCGGGCATTCCCCTCCCCCGCACCGCTGGCGACGTACGAACTCGGACCCGCGCCCTGGATGCTGATCGTCGAAAACAGCGCGGCCTTCACCAGCCTGCGCCGCGTCCTCAACCGCTGGCCCAGACGCGACGAGGTGGGCTGGCTCGCCTACGGCGGAGGCGATCACCTCGTCGCCTCCCTCACCACCTGCCTGGATGCCTTCGAAGAACGCGACCACTACATCGAGGATCTGCTGCTGTACACCGACCTCGACCTCGATGGCCTCGAATGCGCACAGCTGACGGCCGAGCGCGCCCGCGAGGTAGGCCTGCCACCGCTCGTGCCCGCCGTCGGCCTCTACGACAGGCTTCTGACACGACGACCGCGTGCTGTTCCCTGCACCTGCGCAGCACGCGTCTGGGCCGCAGCCTCCTGGCTTCCTGAGCCTCTCGCCGCTCAGGCCGCCCACCTCCTGCTGCGTGACGAGGTCCTGCGGCAAGAGGCCTTGCCGGGGCCCGAGCTAGGTGTCCTGCTGCACAGCCATCAGTCGCTGTTGCCACAACTGCTGGGGCGCGCTCGCGACGAAGCAGGCTGAGGTTCTGAGCCTGTGTCCGCTAGCTGCGTCGGCCAGTGCGCGGGTTCCGCTCCCCCTGTACGGGTGCTGGGGCTACACGGGCGAAACCAGCATTGTTGGTGAACAGGTGATGCGAAGGACACAAGTCAGCTAGCGTTGCTTTTGGATCCGGGTTGTCGATCGCATCGACGACACCAGCCACTTGGCCTTCTTTCGCGCTGTCCGGGGATGCGGCTGCACCGCGCCTACCAGCAGCCTTCCTTCGTCTGCGGTCGGCCCGTGGTCGGCTGCGCACCCCCGGAGAACTCCGATGACGGCTTCATCTGTGGACTCCATCCCCCGCGACTTCTTCTGCGAGCACACCCTCAACAAGAGTCGAGTACTTGTTCTACTCGCGCATCAGGACGGGCCCCCGTCTCTGCAGGCTGTACTGACGTGCCGCGACGCAGGGCTGGCGCAGCAGGCAGCGCGACTTCTGACCGCCGCTGCCGCCAACGGGGCACTCACTGCCCGCGAATCGGCCACGGCGCACCGGGTCGGCGAAGAGCTTCCTCATGCCCCGGCCGCCTCATTCCAGCAGGCCCTCGAGCGATCCCATTCAGGAGCATGGCCGAGCAGTTCTCACGCCCTTTCCACGTGGTCCGCAAGTGGCATCTCAGTCGACCGCGGCTCGGAAGGCGCGCCCGAGGCAGCGCTCCCTGTGTCCGCGATCCGCTCGCCGAAGGATGCCCGCCTCGCGGACCTACCCGGTCCGGTCGTGCGGGTCGTCCAGCTGCGAGAGTTCCACATCTACGACCAGGACCGAATGCTGGCAGCAGCACAAGCCGGCGGCTGGGAGCCCATGGCGGACGATGAGCTGGAGGTCGACGACCCCAAAGATCTCGTGGGTGCGGCGATGTTCGCCGCGGAGACGACGGGCGCGCTGCCCGGCATGGACTGGCTCACCGACGCCCAGGAAGGCAAGCTGCTGCTGCCCTCACGAGGTGACGAGGTCGCTGACTGGTCCACCGAGTCCATCCGCGTCAATTTCGGCACCGGCTGGCGTCTCAGTCAAACCGCGAGCACGTACAGCGCTCCGCCTCAGCCCGAGCCGCCGCATCCGGACTTCGCAGCGCTCTTCCCTCTTCCCGCTGCCTGCGAATGCGAGGAAGAGGACTGCACGAAGTGCGACTGGTGCCTCACGCCACGCACTGCCGACCTGCTGTGCAGCGCGCTGATGTGGATGGCGGAATCAGCCTATGACGATGCCGCCGAGCTGAAGGACCGCCCCGTGACACAGGATGATGACGGCACTTGGGGCGTCTTCTCCCGCCTGCCGCAGGTGACATGGAACCAAGACATGCAGTGGCGTCGCGCCCTGGCCCGTGCGTGTGACGACCTGGCCGGCGACCTCAAGCGTGGCAAGTGGCCTCAGCCCACCTGCGCAGCCGAAGAGATGATCCTCCACCTCGCCATCGACGATGCGCCCGATCTCCTGGGGACAAGCGACGAAGACCCGACGCACGTGGCATTGCCGACACACCGCGACGACCACGACTTCAGCGCCTGCTCGGAGTTCTTCTTCCAAGACCACGATGTCCTGTGGCTGTACAACAGCCGCTACAACGAAAGCCACGACGGGGCGAACGGCGGCGAGTCACTTGTTCCCGGCGCCTTGCAGCCTGGCACCTGGTTCGAGGACTTCCTCAACGTACCTCCGCGTGCCGCCGATCGCGGATACCGCCGCTGACCCTGCCCCGCCGCTCCCTGGTATCCCGGTGAGCGGCGGGCAGCGGCTCCCGTGCCCAGGCTGGTCGGTCAGCCGGGGACCTTCGTTCCTGTAGCAGAAGGCTGCCCATGAACATGAAAACTCCCCCTGTGTGGGCCCGTGATCGCAGATTCGAGTCGAACAAGGTCCGTCAACTACTGGTTCCTGCTGGTGATCTTGAGGCTCTCGAGCAGGACGGAACGCTGCAGGTGTCGAGCGTTTTTGGCTCCTGGCCAGCCTGTCATGTCGGGCAGGAGACGGACACGCTGACAGCGGTATTGCCAGCGGGAGATGGTGACGTTGTCTGGCGCGGGAGCCTGCAGGCGCATGCCCCGGGGACGGTCGTCGAGTCCTACAGGGGTGCCATCGGTTTCCGCCACCAAGACGAGCCGTACAGTTTGCGTCGCCCGCAGGTCGGTGCGCTGCATGCGGTCATGGGGCACTGGGCGTCGGGGCTGGGGGAACCGGGCATCGTGGTGATGCCTACCGGAACAGGCAAGACGGAGACGATGCTCGCTCTGCTTGTCGCCGCCCGGCCTGAACGGCTGCTGGTGCTGGTGCCTAGTGCGGCCCTGAGGGATCAGATCGCGGGGAAGTTCGAGACGCTCGGGATCCTGCAGCAGGAGCGGATCGTGGCCGCCAGCGCGCTGCGGCCGAGCGTGGGCCGGCTCGAGCGTGGTTTCAAGGACCCGGCCGAGGCGGAGCGGTTCGCTCGGGCATGCAATGTCGTCGTGACCACCCCCAACATCCTGAACCGGTCCACGCCGCAGGTGAGGGCCGCGCTGCTGGGTTCGTTCTCGCATCTGATCGTGGACGAGGCCCATCACGCTCCTGCTGTCACCTGGGCAAGCGTCATCGACGAGTTCTCCGACCGGCAGGTGCTGCTGTTCACTGCCACGCCCTTCCGGGAAGACGGGCGCAGGCTTCCCGGACGGATCATCTTCCGGTTCCCGTTGCGCGAGGCCCAGCGGGACGGCTACTTCCGGCGGATCACCTACCGGGCCGTTCTCGGACTGCAGGATGTCGACGAAGAGCTGGCCGCACACGCAGTCGAGCAGCTGCGGGGCGACCGGGACGCGGGTTTCGATCATCTGCTTATGGCCCGCGCTGGGAACATTCCCTCTGCCGAGGAGATCGTGAAGATCTACCGGCGGCTCGCCCCCGAGTTCGCTCCCACTGTGGTGCACCAGGACATTGGTGTGGCCCGTCGCAAGGCGGCCGTGGCTGCGCTCAAGGACCGCACCTGCCGCATCATCGTCTGCGTCGACATGCTCGGCGAGGGCTTCGACGAGCCCGCGCTGAAGATCGCAGCCATGCACACGGCACGCAAGAGCCTCGGTCCGATGATTCAGTTCATCGGCCGGTTCACCCGCACCGCAGACGGGCTGGGCGAGGCCACCGTGTTCGTCGCCCAGGAGCCCCACAACGGCACATCGCCACTGCGCCAGCTGCTTCGGGAGGACGCCGACTGGAACCTGCTGCTACGCGATTTGACCGACCACGCGACCGTCACCGCTGAGGAGAACGAAGCCTTCGACGCCACGTTCGACGGCGCTCCGGAAGAGGTCGCCGTCAGCGTGCTGGAACCGAAGATGAGTGCCATCGCATACCGTGCGGCCACCTCTGAGTGGACTCCAGAGGCAGCACTCACCCTGTTCCGTGGCAGCGAACGTGTCCTTGACGACGCCATCGCCCTGGGCGGCGAGAACCTCCCCGTCGCATGGTTTGTCGTTGAGCGTCGTACGCCGGTGCGCTGGGGTGCCCCTCAGGAACTGGAGCAGGTCGTCTACGAGTTGGTCGTGCTGTACTTCGATACCACGCGACGGGTGCTGTATATCCACGGCTCGGAGAAGTCGAGCGTGTACAAGGATCTCGCTGAGGCGGTCCTCGGCGAGGGCTATGAACTCATCAACGGAGCCCGTACGTACCGGGTTCTCGCCGGCGTGGACCGTCTTGTCCCCACGAACGTCGGGCTGAAGGACTCCCGGACCTATTTCACTCGTTTCTCGATGCACGTGGGAAGCGACGTTTCGAAAGGGTTCGACACTGCCCAGGAGCACAAGAGCCAGACCCATATCGCCGCGTCCGGCTTCGACAACGGTGAGAGTGTTTCGATCAGTGCTGCGGCCTCGGGTCGGTTCTGGTCCCCCACCACCGCGCCGAGCCTGAAGGCGTGGACGGACTGGTGCAACCGACAGGGCACGAAGCTCCTCGACAGCACGATCAATCTGGAGAGGGTCTTCGACGGGTTCATCATCCCCCAGGACCTGACCGAGCGGCCGCCCCATGTCCTGCTGGGGGTGCAGTGGCCTTGGCAGGTCTACACGGGTGCACGGGACAGGCTTATGGTCACCTACGACCAGCGAAGCTACCCGATCACGGACATCGACTTCGAGGTGGACGACTACGCCCCTGCGGGCCCGTTCCTCTTCTCTTTGACGACTAAGGACTGGCGTGTGCCCTACCAGGCCTCCTACGAGGACAAGGGGCTCGTCTACCGTCCGCGCGAGCAGGACGCCGTTGTCGCCTCGAGAGGCCCGAACGCGAAGCCGAAGCCGCTGGAGGAATGGCTGAACGCAAACAAGCCCGACCTGTTTCTCGAGGGTGACCGTCTCATCGACGACAACGGCAAGCTCATCAACCCCAGCTACGAGCGCCGCCCTTTCGACCCAAATCTGCTGACAGCACTGGACTGGGCCGGAGTGGACTTCACCAAAGAGTCCCAGCGCGCTGAGCGACTCGTCGACTCAATCCAGTACTATGTTTCGGCCCACCTGCAGGCCACCGATACGTTCGACGTTCTCATAGACGACGACGGCTCGGGAGAGGCAGCGGATCTCGTCGGTCTCACGGTCGACGGAACGTACCTAGACGTGACGCTCGTACACTGCAAGTACTCGAAACAGAACGCAGGCAAGCGGGTGAAAGACCTGTACGAGGTATGCGGCCAGGCCATGCGGGGCGCCAAGTGGCGGCGAGGAGCAGTGCAGCAGCTCTTGGCGCATCTGCACGACCGCGCCGGGAAGTACACCCGGCGCAACAACGGAGTCTCCCCATACGACGTGGGAGATGCCACGAAGCTGTTCGCGATCCGCGAGCAGGCCCACATGCTGAACCCCCGCTTCCACACGGTCATCGCCCAACCCGGCCTCCAAGCGGGCCGGGCCACCGATGACCAGCTGCTCCTCCTTGCCGGTGTGGACAAGTACGTTCGGGACACCACCGCCGGCGACTTCACTGTCTACTGCAGCCAGTAGCGCAGACAGCGCGGCCGCAGGACGCCCCGGGCTGCTGCGCGGCTCGGACCGGCTGCAGTCGGGTGACCGCTGGCCGCCTCAGCCGACGTCCCGTGCCTCGGGATAGGCGACCCGGCCCGGATCGTCGTGTGACAGCAGCCCCGCCGGGTCGATCAGGGGCACCACTGCCTCGAAGAGGTCGTCGCCGGCCGGGTTCGCCTGGCCATCGTGGCGCTCGGCCACGGCGTATCCGGCTCCTGAGACCAGGTCCGCAAGCTGAAGCGAGGGGTGCTCCTTGGAGCTCCCCCGCAAAAGTTCACCCAGATGGATTCCATGAGAGAGGTAGCGGAACTCGGGATGCGAGCGGCCGCGTGCTTCGTCCTCGATGAGGTCCAGGTTGGTGTCGGTCATGGAGCGTTGGTCGTCGAGGAGGAAGTTGACCCGCCCCAGCTTCCTGGACCAGTTTCCGATGATCGCAGCGGTCGCAGGGATCAGCGGTTCGAGCGCTAGTCCAAGGACCGCGTCAGGTCCGTGGGCGTCGTGCAGGTACTCCTCTGCCTCTTTCTTCGTCGTTCGCAGGGCGGCCAGGGCGTTGGTGACCTTGCGCCGGGTGGAGCGCGTCCACGCTTCCTCGACGACGTTGTGGAAGTCGTCGACCGTGACGTTCCGGTCGTGGTTCTTCGCCGCCGCGAAGGCGACGGTGGTGGACAGTAGGCGCCCGAACAATTCCGGTCCCAGAGCGCGAGGGCCTTCCGCAAAGAGGCCGCGTGCCATCTGACGGGCCCGGTCGGTGTTGCGGATGTCGCGCCCCTGCTTGGTTTCCTTTTCTTCGACGAAGAGGTCGATCAGCTTGCCCACGATGAAGTAGTGCTTGTCGATCAGGTACACCGATGACCGGTCGTTCAGCACGCCGCCGGGTGCGAGCATCTCAGCCAGCACGGATCGGCGCGGGCCGTTGCGTGGCCCTGTGAATGCCTTGGAGAACTTCACCTCGGCTGCCTGCAGGCGCGTCGCCGTGCGTATCTCCTCGACGATCGGTGCCGCCTCGTCGTCGCTGATGGCGACCGTTCCGATGGACAGGTACCGGCTGCGGGGCCGGCCGTAGAGCTGGTCACCGTCCCAGCCTGATTCGTCCAAGGCCACCCACCGTCCGGGGTCCTCGGTCTTGGTGGTCGGATCCGCTCGGTTGCGGCGAGCGAAGTTCGGTCCTAGCAGACCGGTGCCGTGGTTCGGCTGGCGGGAGGAATCGTTCACTGCGAAATCGTCTGACAGGTCGTCCGGCGTTGGCAACGGAGTTCGGTCGTCTCTGATCGGCGGACCCTGCTCCAGTCGCCATGGTGCCGCGCTGCGGTCGCAAGCGCGGTCCCCGGCCCCGTGCGGGTTGGTTTCAAGCCTGCTCGGCTGAGAGCCAGAAGGGATCCCACTGGCGGTGCAGTGGTCTGGTGAAGGTGGTGAATCGTAGCCCGCGGGGGCCGTCGATGCCGGCTTGGGGGAGGTCGATGATCCAGTCCAGGGCGTCGTCTGTCAGGAAGTCCGGGTCATCGAGGTCAGCGAGGAAAGGCTCGACGCCGCGCTGATCGTAGGGAGCGGGGAGGGGAAGACCGGCGGCAACGGCATCGACGACGATGTGGCGGCAGATGCTGTGCCAGCGTCCCTGGCCCCACCAGGAGTCTGTGTAGCTGGTGGAGCCTGCGATCGTCATCAGGATGAGGGTGGTGTAGGGGCCCAGGAGTTCGTGATCCGTGTCCCGCCAGCGGTGGAGTTCAGCTGTGACGGTGTCTGCGATCTCTGCCCAGCCGCTACCGAAAAGGGAGCGGATGGTGGTGCCGTCCGGCAGGGCCCATTGCGGGTTCATGAGGGCACCCTCGACACCGTCCCAGTCGATGCCCTCTTCGGGGTCCACATGCTGCCGGACGATGCGGGTGACGGCGATGTTGGTACGCGCCATCAGCACGTCTGTGTCCAGGTGGTGGTCCTCTACGGCGGTGTTGTTGCGCCAGCACCAGGCGGCGATACCCAGCGCGGCGGCGTCCGGGACGACGTCGGGTGCGACATCCCGGCCGACCATGCCCACCACCATCTCCAGGAAGGTGCTCAGCCAGCGGTTCTCGCTGACTTCCCGCAAGACGTCGGGCAGCGGAATTTGGCGGTACTCGGATGCCGGCGTGAAGATGCGCTGAATCCGCCGCAGCGCGAAGTCCTCCTGGGCATGCTGCGGGGTGGAGTCAGCGACGCGGACGTGGGTGGCGTCGAGCAGACCCGCCTGACCGGCGGCTTGCTTCACGGCTCTCACCGCCGCAGGGTCTGAGGCCGCGACATCGATCTCCAACTGGTCTTCCAGCAAAGAGTAGGAGTCGGGGTAATCCCCTGTGACGTCGTCGAACGGCCGCAAGGCCAGCACTCCCTCGTGCGGCCGGTACTCGGCCGAAACGCATCCGTCACCGCGCCAGAGATCGGCGTACAGCAGCGCGCCCACCTCGAGGTCGAACTCGTTGTCCCACGCTTCTGGAAGCTCGAAGCCCGCCCATTCCAGGGGTCGCAGCAGTTCGTGAAGCCGATCCACGATGTCGGTCCATTCCCGCTCGGACGGGACGCTCTTCGGTGGATTCGTTACGGCGTGAGCAGCCGTTGGTGACGTCATGGGCTCAGCGTAGGCCCGGTGACTGACAGCGCTGGGCGTCTCGGGCGTTCAGCCCACTGCGGAGGGCCTGCTCAGAAGGAGGACACCCCGCTCGACAGGATCGCCGGGTGCGGCACTCTCCACTCCTCGATCTCGGCGAACGCAATTACGGCGTCGCTGGCGTGCCAGCGAGCGACCCTGAAGGGCAGGACACCGCGTCAGTTCTCGCCGTGTCCGCGCACGGACGTTAGCTCTTCACCCCAAGTCCGGCTTGCACACTCCGGGGACTCTCATGACATCTGCGGCATTCTCAACCAACATGCAAGATGGCAGGCCAGATAGGTTCCTCGCAGAGGAAGACATCTGCCACACCGCTCAGTGCATCTGCAGCGCCCCAGGCCAGAGACACAAGACCGCCTCACCATCAGTGAGAACTCACAGCCGAGCTGGAGAAGCTCGGGATCGTCTGGGACACCGCCGACGCCAGCTTCGAGACCAACCTCGGCGCAGCGCGGGCCTACTACGCCCTCCATGGAACCCTCGCGGCTCCACGGGGCGCCACCATCCTCGACATCGCGATCGGGCAGTGGCTCACGAACATCCGCCGCCCCGCCGGACTCGGCAAAGACCCCGACCGGGCCCGCCGGCGGGCCGCCGCGCTCGCCGCCATCGACCCCAACTGGAACCCGGGGACACTGGGATGGACAGTCGACTGGCAACGCCACTACGCCTACCTCACCCAGCTCCTGGAGAGCGGTGCGCGGCTGACCGCGGTCGTGCCGGGAGTGACCCGGCACGGCGACGACATCGGACGCTGGCTCGCTTCGCAACGCCGGAACTGGGACCAGCTCAACGAAGAACAGCAACGCCGACTCGCCACACTCGGCGTGAAGAAGGCCCCACGCGCCCGCAGAGCGGCGGCGAAGACGGCCACGGCCACCGGGCCGCGCGCAGGCGGCGAAGCCTTCCAGAAGGGCCTCCAAGCCCTCGCGCAGTACATCGCGCGGGAAGGCGCCCTGCCGGGCCGCGCCGTCGTCGAGCGGCTGCCCGACGGCACCGAACACCGCACCGGGATCTGGATCGGCAATCAGAAAGCCCGCCGCGACAGGCTCGACGCCACCCAGCTCGCAGCACTCGCCGAGCTGGGCGTCGACTGGGCGAGGAGGGTTGGGAGCGGCCCGGTGGTACTGCTGCCCCCAGAGCGCTCTGGGCACCGGGCCTCACCCACGCACGCCCTATCGGCGCGGGCTGGGCCCCGGCCCTAGCCCCGTGTCCGGGGTTGAGGGCCGTCCGGGTGCGCTGTGACGAGACGGACACGTCGCCGGGGGTTCATCTGCGGGCCCGGTGTCGGGCGGACTACTCCGGCTGCCGGTCCCGGCCTCGGCCTTCCGCAGCCCGTGCGCGCGAACCTCGCGCGAGTCCGTCTGGCCGCGGCTAACCCCGCCCTCCAGCTAACGCGCACCGGGCCAGCATCCGGTAGGCTGCATCCTGAACACGTTCAAGAAATAGCGGCCGGGGGCACGTGAGTACTTCGGAGAAGCGGCCGTTGATGCCTTTGCGCATCCGAGCCTTCAGGGTGGCGGAGAACGCAATCCTGGCCTTCGCGGGAGGACTCGTCCTGTGGGTCGCGTGGCTGGCCCTGTCCATCGTCTGGACCGTCGGAGGGGTCCTCCTGGCGGTGTTCCAGGATGACTACGGAGTGCCCTGCAAGGACGCCTTCGCCTACCTGCCGGCCCTAATCCCCGATGGAGCGACGAACCTGCGGTGCCGGTCGCACGGAGTGGACGAAACGTTCCAGGTCACCTTCCGCATGCCACAGGCCGACCTCGACGCCTGGGTGGCCGAGTCCTTCCCCGACCGCAAGCCGCCGGACGAGAATCCATTCCTCCTCGGCCCCTGCAAAGCCGACCTCTGCGTGGGCGTGATGCGAGACCGTCTGGACCGCTCCAACGAGGGCGCCACGGACATCGCGCTGACGGCACGCCACGCCGATGACGGCACCACCCTGGTCTCCTTCGACGCCAGCTAGGCCATGAAGTGGGCAACGTGGCCTCTCACCGTGCCGACTCCCCTGAACCTTCTGCAATCCCTCGACGATCAGCCCGCCGAAGAGCCGATCTACGCAGCCTAGCCCTCACGGCCGGCTCCGAGATCACCCACCCGGGCGTCCCCACAATCACGCAGAAGCAAGGCCAGGCAGACCCAAACGCCCCCGGGCTGTGGCAGCCCTCGCGGCGTTGGGCGTCGACTGGGCGCAGTAGGAGGTCGGGGGCGGCCCGGTGGTACTGCTGCCCCCAGAGCGCTCTGGGCACCGGGCCTCACCCACGCACGCCCTATCGGCGCGGGCTGGCCCCGACCCTGGCCCGGTGTCCGGGGCCAGAAAGATCATCAGACAAGCAACCTTGGCGGGCGGAACCTCCTCTCCCTGTGCAGCACCCCGGACTTCAACAGCTTTGCGGGGGCACAGTCCCGCGGTGGCTGTTACGAGAAGGAGCACCTAGTGCGTACCGACCGGCGGCGGATCCTCTGTTGGTTCATGGGCGTGACAACGCTGTTCCTGGCGTTGATGGTCGCCCTCCTCATCTATCTGGGCAACGACCGGGAGGACCGGCTCGCGATCGCTGATGTGGCGGGGGTCTGGCAAGGCTCGGACGGCGGGCGCTTGACGGTTCGGGCGGACGGTTCTGCGGACCTGGAACGGATCACGCGGCCCGGACCGGACTGCGGGCAATCCACCGACGCGGCAGGTCGTTCCTACACTGGGCCGGCGACATGGGTCTTCGATACCTACCCCGACGAGAGGCCGGGGATCAGGTTCGACTATCAGGGGCCCGCTACCGCCAAGCCGTGCAAGCTCTACCTCGTGGTCTTCTCGCTGGAGGACGGCGCAAAAGGGTTCCTCCCCCAAGACCCATCCGACGTGAGTTACGTACGCTCGCCCGGCCAGCAGAACTGAACCAAGCCATCACTTTGCATCAGAAGGCCCGCCGCGGCCGACTCGACCAGGCGCAGCTCGACCTCCTCGCGGGTCTCGGGGCGGAGTGGTTGTAGCCGGTCGTGCCAGTCCACTCACGGGGTAACTCGTGAGTACCTGATCCATATCCCCCGTGGCGCTCCTCTGCCGACGTGGTCCGGGTCCACGTAGCGTTAGGCCAGGGGATCAAATGAACTTCGACGAGAACGAACCGCAGTCTCGGTCAGGGGCCGGTGCTGGCAGCGCGATGTTCGACTCCTCGTGTTCTGACGGTGGGAGTCAAGGAGTAGTTGTCGGCTGAGCATCGGCCGGGAGGAGTTGGACTATGCCAACCCAAGGGAAATCACCGGTCTTGTGGAACGCACGGACTTCGAATCGCCCTGCGGGCACCGGAACTGGGGCTTCGGCCGGTTTGCCTCTGCCGTCGGGGTAGGGCACGCCGAGATCCTCGCCTGCCTCGGCCGAGTCCATGAGAACAGCTGGGCCGTCGGTATCCCAGACTCCGCACTTCTCCCACGGCGTCGCCGGGTCGCTCAGGACGGCCTCGGCGGCGGCGAGCAACTCCGCGTCGGAGTCGGCGGCGAGCCACCGCAGGAAGATCCTCTGCTCGGGCAGGTAGCAGGTGGTGGCGGGCTCGTCGCCCAGCACCAGCACGGACGCAGTGCGGGTGTCGCCCAGGCCGATCACTTCGGCGTACTCCTCAACCGCGCAGGCCCGGTCGTAGTCGTCCGGCTGGTCGGTGCCGCCGACGATCACACCGCCCTCGGTGCAGCCGCCCCACTGGTGCAGGGCAGACACCGGGACGACGATCAGCGGCCCACCCATGGACGGCACCCAGGCCAGACCAAGCCTGTGGCGGATAGCGTTGTCGCTGTTACTCATGCGCGTAGTCTGCCGCTGCCCAGTGACAGGCCAAGCTACTGGACGGCTGCGAAGGTGCCACGGGTGTGACCGCGGTCAGTCGCGTGTGTGTTCGCGGGAGGGCGGCTGGCTGGCCCGGCGGGACTGTCGGCGGGTGATTCTGGTGGTCGGCATGAGAATGACACGGCGTTTCGTCATCCACGTCAGCAACAGGTGAGCAGTCACTGTCAGTGGCAACCCCCAGGTCGTTGAGCCTGCGCCACTGACACTCAGATGACGATGGTCAACTGACACTTCCCCGCAGACCATCACCACCGAAACGGATGAGCACCGGCCTCCCAAGCGACCCATCCCAGTCTCCACGAACTGCCCGGCTGCGAGCCCCCAGATGGCACGCCCAGCCATGTACGTGCTCTGAGAGGAGTCCAGCGATGAAGCGACCGGACACTGTGTTCCGGGCAGGCGTGTGACGCATCGGAATCGAGGGCCTCGGGGTCGCTGGAAATGGGTCCGTCGCGGTCTCCGCAGGCCCCCGGCTGCCCCCTACAGCGGCGCGCGATCCCCTGGGCCGACGTCCTCCAAGCAGGCGCCCACCCGCCCGTCCACGCCCTCGACGAATACGGCCTGACCTGGCATTTTCCCTAGATCCGCCTAGGCTGGAGGCTCTGCTGGAGACACCATTGGGGGGACTGAATGAGTGACGCCGACAACCCGTACGACGCCAGCCACATCCAGGTACTGGAGGGGTTGGAAGCCGTTCGGAAGCGGCCCGGGATGTACGTTGGCTCGACCAGCCAGCGCGGCTTGCACCAGATGGTGTTCGATGTCGTCGGCCGGGCGGTGAACGAAGTCCTGGCCGGCCGTGCCAGCGCTGTCGACGTCACCCTCACGTCCGACGGTGGCGTACGTGTCGCCGACGACGGGCCGGGTGTCCCCGTTGAGGCCGCAGGAGACGCAGGCGGTCCCGGCCTTGAAGCCCTACTGACCCAAATGCACCCGGGGGCGGAGCCAGGCGGTCGCCAGGCTGTGGCCATGAGCCTCTTCGGCGTCGGGCCCTGCGTCACCAACGCCCTGTCGAGCCGCCTGACAGCCGAGGTGCGGCGCAAGGGGGTCCACTGGGTCCAGGAGTACGCGCGCGGCGTCGCGCTCACCCCACCCACAAGTGCAGGACCGACGACCAGAGGCGGGACCACCATCGCCTTCTGGCCCGACACCGACATCTTCGAGACGGCGGAGTGCTCGTTCGCCGTGCTGGCGGAGCACTTCAGGGAACTGGCCTTCCTCAACCGGGGCCTGGACATCTCGCTGACCGACGAACGCCCCCCGGGCGGGTCCCGATCAGTGCGGTGCCGGTTCCCGGGCGGGGCTCGGGACTTCGTCGTCTTCCTCGACGCGCAGGCGGGAGCATCGGTTCACCCGGACGTCATCGGCTTCGAGCGGGAGCACCCGCGGATTGCCGGGACGGTCGAGGTGGCCCTGAGGTGGCGTGTCTCCCACGGGGAGCGGCTCCAGAGCTACGCCAACAGCGAGCTCACACCCTACGGCGGCACGCACATGGCAGGGTTCCGCGACGGGGTGGCGGCCGCGGTCAACGCGCACGTGAGGGAGCGGCGGCTCCTGGCGGAGGCAGCCCCCGATCTCAGCGTCGACCAGATCGGCGACGGTCTGACGGCGGTCGTGTCGGTGAAGCTGGACCGGCCCGAGTTCTCGGGCTCCACGCGCGGCGTGCTGGGCGGATCCGCAGTGCGCAACAGCGTCGCCGAGGCCGTACGGGAACACCTTGGCACATGGCTGGAAAGGCACCCAGAGCAGGCCGCAGCCATCGTCGGCCGGATCATCCAGGGCGCCGGCCAGGACTAGGCAGCCGCGAACCGCCCCTGCCGGTTCCTGGGAAGGGAGTCGGCAGGGGCGGTCGGGGTGGAGTGCATCCGACGGCCAGCTATCGCGTCGCCCGTCCGGTCGACGCGCCAACTACCCTGCGGGCCACCAACAGCCACACCAAGGCCAACTACAGCGCTCCTTACACCAGGCGCGCGGTCGAGGTTCAGGAACAGGTACTCACCTTGCCGTTTAACCTCGGCACGAGATGAGTCGGGCGAGCGCCTCTGTGGGCCGGCAGAGCCATCCAAGAAGTGGGCTCATGACCACGAACCAGTGGACGCTGATTCGGCCCTGCTCCTTGTCCAGGATCGCTGGGGCCTCATCCCGGTAGACGTAGCGGAGGTATCGGCGGCGGATGGGTGCTCCGGCTATCAGCAGCACTGGTGAGGTGAGAAGGATGGCTGCCGGGACCAGGGCTCTCGCCGCGGTGAGCTTCGCCTTCTCCTCGTATCGCATGCGCTCAGTGTGCTGATCCTCAATGCCGCTTGTCAGCCTGTTCTGCGGGGTTTGGTGCCGACGCTGTGGTGGGCGGGCCGGGCATACGCCTCGCCGGTGGCGAGGACGCGTCCGACGTCGTAGCGGGTAGCGGGCCGCCAATTCTTTGAGCCGGGCGGCCTGCCGGGGCCGGGGCGGGTGGGTTTTGGTGCACCGGCTGGCGTGCCGGTCTTCGCGCGCAGGTTCCTGAACCCGCGGCGGACCCGGGCAGGGGTGAGTGTTCGGTTCCGCTGGCCTCTCCCACGGGCTGCAAGCGGCCCACGCCGACCGGCTCCACGCGCTGTACGAACTCGCCCTGCGCACCGGCCTCCGCAAAGGCGAACTCCTCGGCCTCCACTGGGAAGACCTCGACCTTGGCTCAGGCACCGCCAGTATCCGCCGCTCGCTCCAGCGCACCCGAACCGGCGGCCTGACCGTCCTTCCCACCAAGACCCGAGCATCCGAACGCCGCATCGCCCTGCCGACCGAGTGCGTCCACTCACTGCGTAGCCACCAGGCTCGACAGGACGAAGAGCGCAACACGGCCGGGGTGTCTTGGAGGGGCAGCGGTCTGGTATTCACCACTCCGGAAGGTGGCCCCTTGGACCCGGCCAACATGACCCGCCGCTTCGCGGCATTCCTCAGCCGTGCAGGGCTGCGCCGCATCCGCTTCCACGATCTACGGCACTCGACGGCGACCTTGCTGCTGGAGCAGGGCGTCGACCTCGTCGTTATCAAAGAACTCCTCGGCCACGCCCACATCGGCGTCACCGCCGGCGTCTACGCCCACGTAAGGCTCCGCCTCCAACGTCAGGCCATCGACACCCTCAACGACGCCCTCGGTCGGCCCGACGACCACCCTGACGACCCACCGGCCACAGCAGCCGTCCGCTGACGTTGCCGTCACCGTTGCCGTCAAAACCGAAGATGCCCCCTCTTCGAATGGGCTGAAGAGGGGGCATCTTCGGTTTCAAACTTTGCCCAGAATCGCAAAGCTGCAATATTCAGACTTCACGAATCGCCGATCAGGCGAATTTATTCAGGGCGCACCTTCGTTACCGACTGCTGCTTCTCGAATCTTGCTCAGTTTGTGTTTGATGACCTGACGATTGACGATCGCAGATAGCGAGCCGCTATCACGCACCTTGGAAGCGAGACCATCAAGCCACGCCTCCGAGCTCACCCAGTCGAGCGGCAGTCTCGCCTTCGGCCAGACATTCGCGAGCTCGCTGGCTAGGTTCAGCCCTTCTGCAACCAGATCAGATCTCTCAGCCGCGGCAGAAATAAGGACGCTGTCCTCTATTTCCATGACGGCTGGTGGGAGTCCCGATTCTTGCCGAGCGATAGAGGCGGAATGGTATTCCTTGACGATCTGTTCCAGCGACGGAGGGCTCCCGACAGGGAGCCTGCTCTGCTCAGCCAATGTGCGCGCCGCATCCTGGAACTCGACCCCATGCCGCGAGAAGAGAATGCGTTCCGGCTGACCTGAGGTTCGCTCAAGGCGCTGCCCCAACATCAGAGAGATCACCGGAAACTCCCTGGTCAGCGCATGAACGTGCACAGTTGGGGTGTATCCGTCCCCAGACGTTGACCGGTCGAGGCAGATTCCCTGGACAACCGGACCGATTCGGCGCAGGAGATGCATCGGACGCCAGGCATCGAAGCCCGGGAACTCTGCAACCCAGTCCGATGTCACACGGCGCGGCGTAGCCACGTCTGACTTGGTCACGGATTCACCTCGATTGTGAGCCACGCCCCTGGAACTTGATTGGCGTTTAGATTTGCCTGCCGCTGACCGATACCTCTACCAGGATGCACAAGGAACTTGTAGTCGTAGATGATGCCAGCTGCTGGATCATATACGTCTGGGCGGGCACTTCCCGCAGTCCCATGTGGCACTACAACCCCATTCAGGTAGCTCTGCTCTGCAACCAGTCCACGAGAGCCGTAGATTCCCTGGTAGCGATTCAGCAACGTCTCGGCATATTTATGCTTCTTGGTGCCCGCGACTGCGCCACTGCCACCAACCTTGGCCTCAGCTCGCGTTGCGATGGACTGAATGAGGTCCAGGTTGGACGGATTGGTAGAACCGTTGCATGCGCAAGGCGTGCCGTTGGGTGCTACCCCGCCACCGCAATTGTGAACCAGGACCGGAGTGGCCCCCGCCAGCACATAGTACGTGTGAAGGTCGGCGATGGTGAGGTTGTGGACGGTCGAGCGTGGGGTCGTCCAACGCTTGACAGCCTTGACCTGAACGTGCGCTCCGGTGCTGGTGCGGAGCCACTCGCCAGGCTGGAGGTCGGTGGCGTCTTTCCACTTGGCGGCGCCGATAACCCAGAACGGGTGCTTGTCGGTGGCAGTTATGTTCTCGGCGGGTGTTTCGGGGTTCCCGTCAGAGTCAACGCTGACCTCGACGAGGTTCTTGGCTCCCTCCCCGAGGATGATGGCCGTCGCTTCCTTGGCTGCGGTTTCCCCGGTCTCGGGATTGGTTGCCAGGACCATGTCCCCGGGTTGCAGGTCCTCGATCGCCTTGGTTGTACCGTCGGCCATCAGGACGAGTGTTCCGGTAGCGAAGCTGTTGACGAGGCACTTGATGCGGGAGGCAAGGGCTTTCGCGGCGGGTATTGCGCCCTCTTCTGCAACCCTTGCCGCCGCGTGTGCCGCTAGGCCACCGACTGCACCACCAACCACGGCTCCCGCAGCACCCCAGATCGCCCCTTCGGTCATGTCTGTGAGGACGCCCATAGTGCTGTGGTCCGCGTCTTCGTTCATCCAGTTTGCTGCTGCGGCGCCTGCGGCTCCGGCGAGTGCTCCGCAGCCGACGGCCAGGGCGAATCCTGCTCCGCCGGTTGCGACGCCTGTCGCGGTTGCTGTGGCTATGCAGGCGGTTCCGACGACGACTTCGGTGGTGAACGAGACGATAAATACCTTGTTTTCGTTCCAGAACTTCTTAGTGCTCTTTACCGTCTTGTTCCAGTTGCACTTCGAGAAGATGCCGCAGTCTTTGCCTTTGTTCTTGGGGCCTCCCCCGTTGCCCTTGGGCCTGCCGTCGCCGTATCCGCGGACGTACCTTTCGGCGGCTTCAACGACGTTCTCCGGGGCGGACTGGAAGCCGCCGTCGTTGTCTCCTGCGAAGTACTTGAGGCCGCTCGGGTCGGCGTTGGAGATGGGGTTGCCGTTGGAGTAGGTGTACCCGTTCATCTGGAGCGGGTCGGTGATGTCGATGACGGGGTCGACGGAGATGAAGCGGCCCGTGGTGGGCTCGTACTCGCGGGCGCCGATGTGGGTCAGGCCCGTGGTGTTGTCGTCGTTCCCGGTTCCGAGGAAGGTGCGGCTGCCGGGCCAGTTGCCGGGCTGGGTGCCGCGGGGGTTGCCGTAGGGGTCGGACTTGCGGCGGGTGACCGTCTGCCCGGTTGCCTGTTCGACGCTGGTGGTGGCGGTGTTGTGGTGGTCGCTGAGTTGGACGGAGAGGCTGTGGCCTGTCGTCTTGCCGTTGGTGCGGCGGACGGTGGTGGGGGCGCCGGGGTTGCTGTAGTAGCGGACGGCGTCCATGGCCTGGCCGGCTTTGTTGACGGTGATCTCGGCTTCGCCGAGGTGGAGGGTGCGGGAGCTGCCGGTTTCCTCGACGAGACGGTTGCCGGAGGCGTCGTAGAGGTACTGGGTGGCGTTGTTGCTGAAGGTCCACTGCTGGGCTGCGGCACCGGCGACGCAGGTGTAGATGTCGAGGTCGTTGCCCTCAGCGGGATTGTCGTTGGGGACAGTGACGCAGGCCTGGGCCTTTGTGCTGTAGAGGGTCTTGTCGGCGCGGTAGGTGAACTTCTGGGCTTCGTTGGTGCTGTCGCAGGGCTTCAGGACGGCTTCGCCGCCTTCGGCGGTGAGGCACTTTCCGAGGGCCTGGACGGTGCCGCCGGTCAGGCGCCACTGCTGGGCCTTGGACTCGTTGCAGGTCAGCAGCTGGACGGGAAGGGCGCCTCCAGCGTTGGGGGTGGCGCTGCTGTCGACGTCGAGGCACTTGCCGGCGAGGCCGGTGACGGCAACGGCGCCGATGCCCGGGCTGCTGGCTTGGGTGAGCTTGTTGCGGGGGTCCCAATTCAGGGTCTGGGTGTCGCCGTCGATACGGCGGGTCGTGGTGTTTCCGAGAGTGTCGTAGGCGTAGGTGGTGAGCGAGTTGACCGTCAGACCTGGCTTGGTGGTGGTCTTCGCGGCCTGGGCGAGCGCATGAGGCTGCTTCTTGTTGCCGCCCCCGATTTCAATGCCGTAGGCGTAGGTCGTCTTCTCGCGGGTGGAGCCGTTGGAGGGGTCCTTGTCGAGGAGCTGGGTTCGGTTGCCGATCGCGTCGAACTGGTATTCCTGCCAGTAGCCGTCTCCGTCCGGGCCTGCGGTCGCGTGCGTCGGATCCAGATCGGTGGGCTCCGTGCAGGTGTCCGTGTTGCCGGTCCAGGCCTTGACCAGCTGACCCAGAGCGTCGTAGGTGAAGCACTGGCGGTCGGCGTTTGGCGGCAGCTGGGCTGTCGCGCCAGGCCGGGTATCGGTGATGGACGTGGGGTTGCCGGCGGCGTCGTAGGTGTAGGCAGTGGCGGACAGGAGGTTCGGTGCGGTCTCGCGGTGGTTCTCGGTACTGCTGAGCCGGCCGGTGTTCGGGTTGAAGGAGTTGGTCGTCCACACACGGTTCGGGGCGCTGCCCGATGCCGTGCGCAGGACCTCGCCGAAGGGGCTGTAGACCGTCTCGGCGGTGTACCAGGTCAGGCCTGACATGGTCTGGGGCATGCCGTCAGCGTTGTACCGGGTGATCAGCTTCTCGGCGGCGAGCCCGCCGGGTGTTGCCGGAAGGGTCGTCGACTGGACCTTGCCCGTAGGGGTGTAGGTGGTGCTGTAGGCGTAGGTGCCGGCGAGTCCCTTGGTTGCGGGGAACTCAGGGGTGCCTGTGATCTCCGGAATCGTGATCTTCGAACCGGTGGGCCGGTACTCGCTGTCGTAGCCGGTGACCTCGCTCGTGAACGCGGTGTCGCCCGCCCAGCGGATGGATGCGACCGGCTGGCCCTTTGCGTTGGGCAGGGTGTCGTAAGTCCAGGTGGCGACCTTGGGTCCGGTGGGGGAATTGTCCCGTAGTTCGGTTTTGCGGCCAAGTACGTCGTAGGTCGTGAACTGTGCCTGGCCGGCGGAGTTCGTGACAGAGACCTGCTGGTCGAGGTTGTTGTAGGTGAAGGTCGACTTGCCCGTGTCCGGGTCGTCCGACGTGGTCATCCGGCCACGTGCGTCGTAGGCGTAGGACCAGGTGTTGGCCTTGGTGTCGGTCACCTTGGTCAGCTTGTTGCGCAGGTCGTAGGTGTAGCTGGTCTTGTTCGAGGCGGAGTTGGTCAGGTCGGACTTGGTGGTGGTGTAGTGCTCGACCTGCGAGGTACGGCCGAGAGCGTCAACCGTCGTATTGACCGCGCGGCTGCCCTTGAGCGGGGTCTTGCCATCGGCCGACATGCCGGTCCGGGACCTCGTCCAGTCGCCGCCGTACTCGACGGTGCTCGAGTCCTGCGGGGCCGTTCGGTGGAAGGTGGTGGTGTGCACCACCCGTCCGACACCGTCGTAGGCCACCCGAGTGGAATTGGGGACGACGCCATCGGACTCGGGGACGAAGATCTTCTTCTCGGGCTTGCCTTCGGCGAGGTAGTTGTTGTTGGTCCGGCGGACAGCGCCGTTGGCGTTGTACAGGGTGTCTGTGATCAGGCGGCCGCCGCCCAATGCGTCGGTCTGTCCCTGCCGCTGGCGCAGCAGGCCGTCGTAGATCGCGATCGACTGCTTGTAGGTGCCGTCGTCCTGCAGGGTGGCGCTGGTGACGGTCGGCGGTGTGTGTTCCTTGATCTCGTAGGCGAAGGTGTGGGCTGCCTTGTCGGTGCCGGGCTTCTGTGACGGTGTCCAGACGGCCGTGGCCCGGCCGAGGGCGTCGTAGGCGGTGGTGACCTTCCGCCCGTTGGCGTCGGCTTCCTCCACCGGCACGCCGCGGCCGGGGTCGTTCTTGGTGCTGGTTGTGTGCCCCAGCGCGTTGGTGCTGGTCACCGTGAACGCGGGACCAGTGGGCGGGCTGTATACCGTCGTGACGGGATTGCTCGCCGCGTCGAGGGCCTTGGTGGGCCGTCCGAGCGCGTCGTACTCGGTGCGCGCGGTGGTGATCCAGCCGGTGCCGGCCCCGTCGTTGGTGTCGGCCTGGTAGGCCAGTCCCTTGCTGGGGGCGGCTCCGAACGCGTTGAGCGCGTCGTAGGAGGTACGGGTCTCCGAGAGCAGTGCCCCGGTGGCCTTCTGGGAGCAGTCACCCGCGGTGGTGCGGATGCCGGCGGCCAGGCCGATCAGGTGTGCGGTGGTGTTGTGGACGTAGGTGGTGCTGGCGCAGGTCTGGTCGCTGAGCTGCTCGCCGCCCGTGCCGTTGGGTGTCACCACTTCGGACTGGATGGCCTGGATGAGCCCGTAGGACGCATCGAACTGTGGGTCGTACTTGTTGTCGAAGGTGTTGCGCTTGCGGACGGTGCGGGTGGAGCCGTTGCTGATCCACTGGATCTCGTCCGTGCGTGAGGTGCCGGAGCGGTAGGCGTACAGCGTGGTGTTCTCGGGCCTGGCCCGTTCACCGGTCTTCTCGTGCCACGGCCAGGTCAGGGTGCGCGAGAGTGGGGTGCCGCCCACCTTCGTGTACGTGGTGGTCTCTGTCGCGATGCCCTGGTACTGGGGGAGGTCCTCGGCGATGTCGGCGCCGTTGGAGTCCTTGACCGTGATCTTGACGCGGCCGGCGTCGCCCGACATGCCGCGGAAGTACCGGGTCCGGGTCTCCGACTGCTCGGTCGCGTCGTACTCGCCCGTGGTGGGGGTGGTGGTGCCTCGCGTGGTGACGACGGAGGCGTAGCCGCGCCATTGGCTGTAGGTGCGCATCTTGGGCTTGGAGAACTCGTCGGTGTCCTTGGCCCAGGCGGCGTCACCTTCGTAGCTGTACTTGGTGGTGACGTCGGGCTGGAGGGCGACGCGGTCCTTCTCCGTGACCTCGGTGACGACGTACTTGTTGAACCACGCCAGCGGCGGGTTCTCCAGGCTGCTGTCCGGTGACCAGTGGACGGGGTAGCAACGGCTGGTGTTCGCTTCAGGCTGCGGGCGTGGTGCATCGACCGCGCAGGGTTCGGAGTAGGTGACGTGGATGTCGCCGCCGGTTTCGGTGGCGATGTTCTCGATCCGCAGGCGGTCGAAGTCGGGCCTGGGGTCGTTCGCCGTCCTTGACTCGGTTCGGCATGTCCTTCCCGTTGGGGCGGAAGGTAACCAGGGGAAGCGACTCGCTTAGCTGCGCGTCGGCGCTGTCCTTCTGGGTGCTGTACCCCGTGCGCAGGATGGATTCCAGCCACAGCGGCGGGGAGGTGTCTGTGCGCTGCTCCGGGAAGTAGTGGGACAGGCTCCACCTGTCAACGAAGGAGAGGTCGGTGGAGCCCTCGGTGCGCTGGGCCTTGGTGGTGACGGCGGTCAGGCGCTTGCGGGTCCAGAACGTCGGCGAGCTGACATAGCAGTCGCTTCCGGCCTTGCAGTGGAGAGTGGACGGAGTGTCCCACCAGTACTGCTTCTCTCCGTAGTTCTTCGACTCGAACTTGTCCGGGGCGCAGAAGCCCTCCTTGAGGCACCGCTCGTCGACGCTGAACTCGATCTTTGCGGCGGGTGCGCCCGAGAGGTTGGTGTTGCGGAGGCCGTAGCCCGCCAAGCGGTCAGTGAGCCCGCAGGCCGTCAGGAAGGCGACGCACTGCTGACGGCTGGCCGGCAGCGCCTCCCGGGTGACGATCCTCGCGGCCTCGCTGACCGGCAGCAGATGGGCGGCGCCCATCTGCTTCTGGAGTCGTCGCAGCGGCAGAACTCCGGCCCGCTCATAGAAGTACTCCAGCGCCACGCTCAGGGCACCGAGCGTGGTGAAGAGCTCGGGCGCACCAGGGCGGCGCAGCTGCCTCAGACGGCCCCCGCTCGGCGATCCGGGCATGCTGCCACAGATGAGCGACGGCGCCGTCCGGGTCGTGCAACCCGGCGACCTTCGACGGAACGGTCGCAGAGTGCCCGGCCGGACGGGCAACCGGGCGATCGTCAGCCGAGAGCTCACCAGTAGGCGCTGTCGTCCCAGGGCTCGAAGTCCGCGAACTCAACAGGGTCGTCGTCCTCGTCCAGGGCGGCGAACCCATGCGTGATCAGCGTGCCGCGTTGCCAGCCGAGGAGGGTGTCGATCAGGCCGCGTTCGAGTGGCGGTCCCTGGTCGGCGTGGCGCGGCCAGACGATCAGCGGCCATGTGTCGGGATCCCCGCCCTCGGTGAGCCAGCCGAGGTAGTCGCCGTCGATGGAGTTGGCGAAGGGGAGGAAGCCGCCGGGCTCGGGCCAAACAGCCAGCGGGTACCAGCCCGGGTGGCCGTCCTTGAGCTGCCGGTAGGCGTCCGCGGTGTCCTCGAGGTGCGTAAGGAAGCGCCGCTCGCCGGTCCGGAGCGGGGTGTGGAACCGCAGCCACCCGCTCCAGGCGCCGGCGCCGTACCCGTCCATCAGCCGCACGTACTCCCCGGGCAGCCGTGTCCCCAGCTCGGCGAACAGCCCTTCCCAGGAGCCGTTGCCGAGGTACGGGCGCTCGGGTGGCGGCGACAGCAGCTGCAGCGCGTCCAGCCCGGTGCCGGTCTCCAGCGCGATTCGGCGCTCGGCCCCGGTGAGTCGGGGCGGGACCGGCGCGGGCGGGATCCACGCCTCGGCGTCGGGAAGGAAGGCGGTCCGCGCGACGGTACCCGGCAGCGGGCCCAGCAGCGGGCCGGGAGGAGAAGGGAGCTCCCAGGTGTCACGGACGGTGTGCCGCAGATAGTCAGTGAGCGTCAGGTCGTACCGGTGCCACCGCAGCAGGCCACTGCCCGGCACCGCCCCCGAGTGCCGCACCACCACGGTCCACTTGTCGGGGTCGACGGAGGCCGAGGTGTCCCAGAACAATACGTCGCTGCCCCGCGTGCAGCCCCAGGCCAACAGGCCCCCCGGCTCGGGGTGGAGCACAGGCCGCTCGGCCTCGGGCAGCCCCCGCGCCTCGATCCGCGCCTCCCGGTGCGTCGCGCACAGCCACTCGCCATAGTCGAAGCTGTCCCGCTGGACGCACGGCACGTGGATCCACACGTACTCACCGAAGTCCAGCGGCCCGTACCGGTCGGCAAGCCGCTTGTAGTCAGCTGGCAGCCGCAGTCCGAGCCAGTCCTCGACGGCCGCCCAGTCGATGGGCACAGAGGAGGGCGGGCGCCCGGTGGAAGGGTTGGCAAATGTGCTTATGTCCGATGTCAATTGACGTCCTTCCAGCGTGCGTCATGTACTCGCCAGATTCTTCCGTCCCCTCGGACCAGGCGGAAATCGGGCGGCGGCGGGTATGCCTCGCAGGTCGGACTGGCGCGCCTGGAGGACGAGATCGCCCGCAGGGTGGCGAACTGGACGCGGAGCGGCATCGACCGAGGTGGCCCGAGAAAGCACAGCACGCGCTGGTTAACCTGACCTTGGTTCGGCCGCGTGGCGGACGTCGCCGGCGACCGCGAGACGGTGCCGATCAGCATCGCCGAACTGCGCACTCACGCGCTCGGCCTCGGCTGCCAGCACTCACGAACGGCCTCGGCGATCCGGTCGGCCGCCCACACCGCCCGGGACGGGGCGAGCCGGCCGTACCCGACGACGAGGGCAGGCGCCTGACGGCTGATCGTGTACCGGGCGAGCGGCACCACCGCGACGCCCAGCTCGCTCAGCCGTGCGACGACGGCATGCTCGTCGGTGCCCTGCGGCAACGGCACCGTCAGATGCAGACCGGCGGCGATGCCGTTGGCACCTATCGCGACGTGCCTGGTCAGGGCGGCGACCAGAGCGTCCCGGCGGGCGCGGTACGCTTTACGGGCCCGCCGTAGATGCCTGTCGTAGCCGCCGGTCTCGACGAAATGCGCGAAGGTGAGTTGTTCGAGCGTGCTGGGGCCGGCGCCGGTCGCCTCCAGGGCCGAGAGCAGCGGCCTGCGCAGGCCGGCGGGCGGCACGAGCCAGCCGAGCCGCAGGCCGGGGTGCAACGTCTTGCTGACCGAACCCAGATAGGCGACATGTTCGCGCCCGAGACCGGCCAACGCGCCGACCGGCCTGCCGTCGTAACGGAACTCGGCGTCGTAGTCGTCCTCCACGATCAGACCAGAACTCTGCGCAGCCCAGGCCAGCAGGGCCCGACGACGGTCCGGCGAGAGCACCGCGCCGGTAGGGAACTGGTGGGCCGGTGCGCAGACCAGCGCGCCGACATCCGCCCGGCGCACCGCCTCGACGTCGACACCCGACGAGTCCACGGTGACCGGCTCGATGCGCAAGCCCGTGGCGGCGGCCACCTCCCGCAGGCGGAACCAGCCGGGATCCTCAACCGCCACCCCGGAATCCGCCCTGGTGCTCAGCACGCGCGCGACGGCGGCCATGCCGTGCGAGGTGCCGCAGGTGATCAATACCTCCTCGCTCTCCACCAGGATGCCCCGAGCCCGCCTCAGGTAGGCGGCGACCACCTCGCGGAGGAGGGGTACTCCCTCTGCGGGCGGGAAGACCGGCGGCGACCAGTCGGCGACGGTGAGCACGTGCTGAAGGGACCGCATCCAGGCAGCGGCGGGGAATCCGTTGATGTCCGGGGCGCCGGGCCGAAGATCTGCCACACACGGCGGCGCTTCCGGAGCCGCGCTCCGCTTCGGTGCCGGCTCGCTCCGGGCGGCGGCGACCCGGGTGCCCGAACCCCGCCGGGTCTGCAGGTGTCCCTCGGCCGTGAGTTGGACGTACGCCTCGTTGACGACCCACCGGGAACAACCGAGCTCCGCGGCGAGCGTACGACTGGACGGAAGCAGATGCCCGGGCCCGAGCCGGCCCTGCCCGATGGCGATCCTGATCGCGCCGGTGAGGCGCTCGTGCATCGGGCGACCGTCGTCGGGGAGCTCGACGAGCAGGCCGGTGGCGCGATTGGTCCGGTCAGCAGGCATGCGAGTGGACTGTACACCCGGACCGGTTCTTTCTAGCGTCAGTGTTCGCAAGCCCGGCGTTCATGCCAGGCCAGGAACCAGGAGCACCAACTGATGTCATCCGTGAATCACGAGAGCCTCACCGTCGTCGCCCGGCTGCGGGCGAGAGCCGGACGGGAAGAGGAACTTCGGGAAGCATTGACTGCGCTCGTGCCGTACACGTTGAGCCAACCCGGCTGCATCAGCTACGACCTGCACGTCGACGTGAACGACCCGGCCTCGTTCCACTTCCATGAGATGTGGCGCAGCCGGCAGGACCACGCAGCCAACCTGGACAAGCCGCACCTCCAGGAGTTCCTCGCCCGCTCGGACGACCTCCTCGACGGTGGCGTCCAGGCGGTTTTCATGCGACGTCTGGCACCCGTACCCACGGCTGCCTGATCATCGACAACGCGGTTCGGCGCGGCCCGGCTGCCGGCACGGCAAGGACGCCGACCCGCTGAGCGTCCTCGCCCGCGAGGCCCCCGTGCGGCTCGAGCTACCCGAGCGGCTGAAGGACCGGCGCGGTTCGGGCCGCGGGCGCGCGTCTGCCGTCCGGCCAAGGGCGGCTACCGCTTCGCGTATGGTAGACGGGGAGTTGCTGCGCGCCCCGAAAGCCCGTACACGCGTTGCGTGGGCCGCCCTGGCGGTGCCCGGCGCCGACACGCGCGGGGTCTACCCGCCGAAGACTGCGTTATATGCCTGCTGGCCTTGCTGGAGGGTCGTGGTCAGGGCGGCCGATGCGGCGCCGATCTGGGTCAGTCGGCCCATAACGGTGTCGTACGCCGCGCGGACACGTCCGGGCTGGGCGGTCTCGCTGCTGGCTTCCTCATCGAGGACTTCGGCGTCGCGGATGAGCTCAGCCTGCTGCACAGGATCGAGGCCGTAGGTCGGGGCGAGCTGCTGGACCAGGGCTGCGAACTCGCGCATGACTCCGGGGTCGAAGGCGTTGTTGTGGTTGTGCTGCTCGACCTTGCCCTGGGATCCGGCGACGACGTTGGTACCGGTGATGCTGTAGTAGTCGCCAGGGCGGGTTCGGTTGAGGTAGTCGCTCACAGTCGCTCCAGAAAGTACGCAGTCGATGCCGTCGAGGGTGATGGCGACGGTTCTGGGTTCGGTGCCGGCGTCTTCGACGAGTCCGGAGTTCGTCAGGCGCGCCAGGGCGTAGTCGAGTTCAGTTTCCGATAGGGCATCGCCTGCAAAGTGCGACTCGGCGGCGTCCAGGAAGGCGGTCGGGTCCGTAGGGCGCTGGTCGTGTCCGGTGGCGTAGAGCCAGAGCAGGAAGGTGTCGGTGGCGTAGCGGTGCCGGGCGGCGGGTGCGCTGCGCAGTCGGGAGAGCCGTCGCAGTTCTACTCGTCCGTCGGCGGTCACCCTGTGGGAGTCGGGCGTGAGGTTGATCCAGAGCGCGGACATCCGTGAGTGGCGCACCCACGACGTCGGCGATGCAGGCGGCCACACGATCGGCGGCGGGAAACCGTCTACGTCGACACCAGCACCGAAGAGCCGCCATGGCCACCGTCCAGGTCGGGCTGCCCACCCGCCGCCACCTGGTCTTCGTCCCGCTGAACGGCGCGATTGTCGGGCCCGGCTACGTCAAGGTCGACTATGACCGGCCGCTGGTGAAGAACTTCCCGCCGATCGGCACGGACGACGTCCTGCCCGCCGAGGACGAGGCTGCGGTCTTCGCGTACTACCGCCTGCTCTACCAGCCCGGCGCGAACGGTGAGCGCCAGCTGGCCCGCCGCTGACCGGCCCCTCAAGGAGGTGCCTTACGTCATGACGCTCTTCGTGATCCTGGTCAGCGTGGCGATCGGGCTCAGCGCGCCGCCTGGCTCCGGCTTGCTTGTCATGGGCAGGGAAGGGATGCCGCGCGAGGCGGCCGGCACCGTCGCGGCGGCCCGCACCGCCTGCGCGTCGATGATCCCCGCAGTGGGCTCGGCCTCACGGCCTTCGCGTTCACGGACCTTCCCGCGCAGCCGCGTGGAGTGGGCCGAGATCCGGCCCTGCCTTCATGCGCGTGAGCCTTCGCGGCCGTCGGCACCTCCTACGACGGCCGCGTCCGCCGCCTCACCGTCCACCTCCCCGCCACCTACGCCCAGCGCCTCTTCGACGCCCGCAACGGCTCAGCGCACAGGCGTTGGAGCCCTGCGGGGGTGATGGCGCTGCTGGTCGGTTCGGCTGGGGGTGAGGGTTGTCTGGGCCGGCCGGGAGGGTTTTGGAGATGAGCAGGGCGAGGAGGATGGGGACGGCTTGTGGGCGAGTTGTTGGGTGGCTGCTTTGAGGCGGTGGGCGCTGGCCAGGGGCAGGGAGAGTGCGAGGGTGCCGGTCGTGCGGGTGCTGGCGGCCACGGCGCCGCAGACCACTCGGTTTGGGTACTCGCGCCGGTCGTAGACGGGCTGGTTGGGGGTGATCCGTCCGAGGGTGTCGATCAGGTGGCGGGGGTTTGTGATGGTGCGTCGGTGAGGCGGGCGGCGCGGTGACGGGTGAGGTGGTGGGCGCGTAGCTCTGTGGGGACCGGCCTGCCACCAACCGGAGGAACACCTCCGCCCCGACGCCCGACTGCCTTCCAGAGTTTCCTGGACCAGCACGGCATCCACCGGCCGAAGTCCTGGAGAAGTTCCAGCGGTTGACACCACCAGCCCGGAGATCCCCGACAGAGTCAAGCTCAGTCTCACTGACCAACGACATCAGCCGACGAAACGTTCTTGAGTGCGTCGGCGAGGGCACCGGCCCCGTCCGGGGTCAGTTCCATTACGAGCCGACCGCCGCCTTCGAGCGGTATCCGCGTGACGATGCCCTGCCCCTCCTCGTTGACCTCGAGCGGGCCGTCGCCCGTCCGCGGCAGCATGATGGCCCTGACGTTCAGCGGCTGAGTGGATTCACCTTCGTTGGCGACGGTCTTGAGTGCGTCAGCGAGGGCATCGGCCTCGTCCGGGGTCAGTTCGACTACGAGCCGACCGCCGCCTTCGAGCGGTATGCGCGTGACGATGCTCTGCCCCTCCATGGTGGCCTCGAGCGGGCCGTCGCCCGTCCGCGGCCTGATCCTGCCGTAAGGGAATTCACCGTCGTTGAGGGACAGTGCCCGCGTCCCGTTGCTCTCGGTCTTGACTGTGGACGCCCCCAGAGCGGGTGTCGCGGTGGCGGCAGGCGTTAGGACGACCGTGGCCCCCAGAAGGAACGATGAGGCGACGAGCGAGATGACGGCATTGCGTCGGATGCGCCGGGTCATGATGGGTGTCCTCCCTCGCGATGAATGGAGGGCCGCGGAAACAGGGGGCAAGTCGCCGCGCCAGCGCTCCGGGAGTGGTCCCTCCAGCCACAGCGCGACAACGGATATAGGGCTGTGGCGCCGCTGTGGCGCCGGACTGATCGGAAAGGCGCCGCTCCATCCATCCTCCCCTTCCCCGAACCGGGTGTCGATCGGACGGCCATGTGAGCGGGCCTGGCGGACAGGCCCAGCAGCTCGCTACTGAGCGGCTTGACGGTTTGGCTTCGTGAGGTGTCTACCGCCTCGCCACCGCCCCGAGCCCGCGCTGAACAACATCTCGCCGCGAGCCGGCCAGGACGCATGCGGCCTTGTGAGCGGCGTCAGCGCTCACGGATCTTGACCACCACCAACCGCCCACCGTCAGTTTGTTCACCGGCCCAGGCGTCAGCGGCTGACCTCGACAGCTACAAGATCCCCGGCAGAGTCAAGCTCAGGCACGGGCACGGGTGAAGGGGGGCGTCCGCATACCTGACCGCCGCGTGGTGCCTTCGCCGCCGGTTTGCGCCTGCCGCCTGCCCGGCTGGCGAATGAGAGTTGAAGGAAGAAGTGCAACGCGTTCCCTGCACATCCACCCACATCCCTGTGCCATGCAAGGACCCATTTGAAGTCGGGTCCGATCACGCTTGACCGGGCCCGCGGAGAGGGAGAACCGGAATGGCCATCAACGAAACAGTGACGGGCGATGACAGCGTGGCGGTCACCGGGACCGCCACCCCGGGCGAGCGAACGGTCGGCGTCGGGGGGCGGGGGGACGCCGTAGGCGTCCAGGGCAAGGGTGCCCGCTGGCATGGCGTCGAGAGCCTGAGTAACAGCACGATCGGAGGGGCCGGAGTCTACGGAGCCAACTCCGCCGGCAGCGCCGGTGTGGTCGGCGAGACCTCGGGCCGCTTCAACCCCGCTGTGTTCGGCAAGCACAGCGATACAGAGGGCCAAGGCGTACTCGGCGACGCTGCAAACGGTGCCGGCGTGGCAGGCAAGTCCAAGAACTGGGTAGGGGTCCACGGGGAGTCAGAGAGCACCACCGGCGGCAGCGGCGTCTGGGGCGAGCACAAGGGCGCCGGTACCGGGACGATCGGCTTCAGCGCCCAAGGTGTCGGCGTGCACGCCCGGGGAGGCCGCCTCGCCGGGCTCTTTGAGGGAAGTGTCGAGGTCACTGGTGACCTCGTGCTGACAGGGGGGATGTGGCCGAGCAGTTCGACGTGGCTGTACGAGAGGACGATACTGATGAGATCGGTCCGGGCACAGTCGCCATCCTCGATGATTAGGGCGCGCTGACACCCTGCAAGCAGGCGTATGACACGTGTGTGGCAGGCGTGGTGTCAGGTGGGGTGACCGAGTGCCGGCACTCGTCCTGGACCGCCGGAAGCCCGGGTCGGGCCGAGAGGGAGAGGGCGCTTTCCGTCGAGCAGTTGCCGTCATCGGAAAAGTCTGGTGCCGCGCCGACGCGTCGTCGAAGCCCATTCACGTCGGCGACCTGCTGACGACCGGGCCTTGACCCCGGATTTTGGACACCGGAGACACTTGGATCTTGATGGTCCAGGAGAACGGAGTCCCTGTGGGGATGAAGCATTACCCCGCCGAGTTCAAGGCGGACGCGGTCGCGTTGTACCGGTCGAGGCCAGGAGCAACGATCAGGTCGGTCGCTGGTGATCTCGGGGTGAACACC
>NZ_JOIR01000041.1 GCF_000720115.1 Streptomyces sp. NRRL F-2580 | reverse complement strand
GACCTGGCGCAGGTGCTCCGGGGTGGTGCCGCAGCAGCCGCCGACGAGGGAGAGGCCGTACTCGCGGACGAAGGTTTCCTGGGCGTCGGCCAGCTCGGCCGCGGACAGCGGGTAGTGGGCGCCCTGCTTGGTCAGGACGGGCAGGCCGGCGTTGGCCCCGTCGACGCCGTGAACTCGTCGGCCACCTCGCGGGCGATCCGCGCACCCGCCTCCGACAGCTCGAAGTTGCGCTCGGCGATGTCGTACTCGGCCAGAGCCGCGTAGTTCGTACCGAAGGTGTTCGTCTCGACGCAGTCCACACCCGCCGAGAAGTACGCCTCGTGGACGGAGCGCACGATGTCGGGGCGGGTGATGTTCAGGACCTCGTTGCAGCCCTCCAGCTGCTGGAAGTCCTCCATCGTGGGGTCCTGCGCCTGGAGCATCGTTCCCATGGCTCCGTCGGCGACGACCACGCGGGTCGCGAGCGCCTCTCGCAGGGCATCGGCCCGGGTCTGTGAGTTCGTCGTCATACCGGCCGCTCCAGCTTCGGTGCCAGCAGCCCGGCCGCATGCTCCCCGTACACCGCACGGACGGTGGCGAGCAGGCGCTCGGGCCGGATCTCGTACGCCTGGGAGCCCACGGTCGCCAGGACCAGCGCGGACATCGCGCAGCCGAGCTGCGCGGCGGTCTCCAGCGGCAGCCCCCAGCTGACGGCGGCCAGGAAACCGGAGCGGAAGGCGTCACCCACGCCGGTGGGGTCCTCGGCGTGGACGTCGGGGACGGCGGGGACGGTGAGGGCCGGCTCGCCCTTGCGGTCGATACGGACGCCCTGTGCGCCCAGGGTGGTGACCCAGGTGCCGACGCGGTCGAGGACCTCCGCGTGGCTCCACCCGGCCCGTTCGCGCAGCAGCGCGGACTCGTACTCGTTGGTGAACAGCCAGCGGGCGCCGGTGACCAGGCTGTGCACCTCGGCGCCGGTGAGGCGGGCGAGCTGCTGGGAGGGGTCGGCGGCGAAGGGGATGTCCAGCTCCCGGGCCTGTTCGGTGTGCCTCACCATCGCGCCGGGGTCGTTGGGTGAGACGAGCACCAGGTCGAGGGGGGTGCGGTCATGGGCGCCGCGCAGGTCGATGCGCCCGGCTTCGGCCATGGCGCCGGCGTAGAACGCGGCGATCTGGTTGGAATCCTGGTCGGTCATGCACATGAAGCGGGCGGTCTGGTGCTCGGAGGAGACGTAGACCGAGCCGGTGTCGACGCCGTGTTCCTTGAGCCAGACCTCGTACTCGGCGAAGTCCGGGCCCACGGCGCCCACGAGGAGGGGTTCGAGGAAGAGGCAGCCGAGGCCGAAGGCGATGTTGGCCGCCACTCCGCCCCGCCGCACCTGGAGGGTGTCGACGAGGAAGGACAACGAGACGTGTTCCAGCTGGTCGGGCAGGAGCTGGTCGACGAACCGGCCCGGGAAGGCCATGAGGTGATCTGTGGCGATGGATCCGGTCACCGCGATACGCACGTGGACTCCTGTGAACTGGTCTGATGTCGGCGGGGCGGAAGGTGGCGGGGCAGGGCAGGGCAGGGCAGAACAGGGCAGAGCGGGGCAGGGCAGGGCAGAGCGGGGCAGGGCAGGGCGAGACGGGGCGGGGCGGGGTGTGGGGGGTGGGGATGCCCGCTGGTGCGGGTGGTGCGGGTGGTGCGGGTGGTGCGGGTGGTGCGGGTGGTGCGGGTGGTGCGTGCCGGGTGCTCAGGCGGCGGCGGCCTTCAGCCGCTCGGCACGGTCGGTGCGCTCCCAGGTGAAGTCGGGCAGTTCACGGCCGAAGTGGCCGTAGGCGGCGGTCTGCGCGTAGATGGGCCGCAGCAGGTCGAGGTCGCGGATGATCGCGGCCGGACGCAGGTCGAAGACCTCGGTGATGGCCCGCTCGATGCGGTCGGTGGGCACGGTGTGGGTGCCGAAGGTCTCCACGAACAGACCGACCGGCTCGGCCTTGCCGATGGCGTAGGCGACCTGGACCTCGCAGCGCGAGGCGAGGCCGGCGGCCACGACGTTCTTGGCGACCCAGCGCATGGCGTAGGCGGCGGAGCGGTCGACCTTGGAGGGGTCCTTGCCGGAGAACGCGCCGCCGCCGTGGCGGGCCATGCCGCCGTAGGTGTCGATGATGATCTTGCGGCCGGTCAGGCCGGCGTCTCCCATCGGGCCGCCGATCTCGAAACGGCCGGTCGGGTTGACCAGCAGCCGGTAGCCGTTGGTCTCCAGCTTGATGCCGTCCTCGGCGAGCCGGGCCAGCACGTACTCGACCACGTTCTCCCGGATGTCCGGGGCCAGCAGGGCCTCCAGGTCGATGTCGCAGGCGTGCTGCGTCGAGACGACGACGGTGTCCAGCCGGACGGCCTGGTCGCCGTCGTACTCGATGGTGACCTGGGTCTTGCCGTCGGGGCGCAGGTAGGGGACGGTGCCGTTCTTGCGGACCTCGGACAGCCGGCGGGAGAGCCGGTGCGCGAGGTGGATCGGGAGCGGCATCAGCTCGGGGGTCTCGTCGCAGGCGTAGCCGAACATCAGGCCCTGGTCGCCGGCGCCCTGCTTGTCGAGCTCGTCCTCCTCGCCCTCCACACGGCTCTCGTAGGCGGTGTCGACACCCTGGGCGATGTCGGGGGACTGGGCTCCGATGGACACCGACACGCCGCAGGAGGCGCCGTCGAAGCCCTTCTGTGAGGAGTCGTAGCCGATTTCGAGGATCTTGTCCCGGACGAGCTGCGCGATCGGCGCGTAGGCCTTCGTCGTCACCTCGCCCGCTATGTGCACGAGACCGGTGGTGATGAGGGTCTCCACCGCCACCCGGGAGGCGGGGTCCTCGGAGAGGAGCGCGTCGAGGATCGTGTCGCTGATCTGGTCGGCGATCTTGTCGGGGTGGCCCTCGGTCACGGACTCCGAGGTGAACAGACGGCGGGACATCTCACTCCAGGTGGTGTGGGGACGGGTGGTCGGATCGGACAGGTCGGACGTGGGGGACACGGCCGGACATGGTCTGTTGCCGAGGATCCTGCCGCCCGGTCCTCGGCCCGTCCTTGAGAGCGCGTCGAGCGGAGCTGGCCGGTTCCCCCACCTCCGCTCGACGCGGCCCCTCCCGGCGGGCCCCTGCTACCGGATACGGAAGTTGGCCATCATGCCCATCGCCGAGTGGTCCAGCAGGTGGCAGTGGTAGACGTACGTCCCCTTGTAGGTGTCGAAGGTGGCGTGGAGCTTCACCGTCTCGCCGGGGAACAGGCGGACCGTGTCCTTCAGCCCGGCCTCGCCCGGCGCCACCGGGGTCCCGTTGCGCTCCAGCACCCGGAACTGGACCAGGTGCATGTGGAAGTTGTGCGGGATGATCTTGTTCGCGTTGGTGACCGTCCAGATCTCCGAGCTGCCGTGGGCGATGGTCTGGTCGATACGCTGGTAGTCCCAGACCTGGTCGTCGATGAGCCCCCGCGGCTCCTCGCGGCCGTCCTCGTCCATGGTGAGGACGATGGTGCGCTGGACTATGGCGTTCGCCATGGCCGGCAGGGTGCGCAGCGTCTCGGGCACGCGGCTGGCGTCCGGCGCCGTCCGTACGACGTCGAAGCGCAGCACCTTGCCCACCTGGTCGGGCGTGCCGGGCCCCATGACGTTCTCCAGGACGATCTTCGTACCGACCCGGTAGCGGGAGAAGTCGATGACCACGTCGGCCCGCTCCGCCGGGGACAGCCCGATGGTGTCCGTCGTGAACGGGTGCTCCAGCAGGCCGCCGTCCGTACCGATCTGGATCATCTGGCCGCCGTCCGACAGGCGCAGCTGGAAGAAACGCATGTTGGAGGAGTTGAGCAGCCGGAAGCGGTACTTGCGGGCCGCCACCTCGAAGTACGGGCTCGGGCGGCCGTTGGCGAGAACGGTGGTCCGCCCGAACACGTCGTCCATCACGTAGACCAGCTGTCCGGCCTCGTCGAAGCGGGCGTCGCGCAGCGCGATGGGGACCTCGTACTGGCCGGACGGCAGCGGCAGCGACCGCTCCGTGTCGTCCGAGAGGAGATAGGTGGCCGACAGCCCCCTGAAGACGTGCTCCGACTCCATGTGGTGCGCGTGGTCGTGGAACCACAGGCCGGCGCCCGGCTGCTGGTTCGGGTAGGTGTAGGTGCGCGAGGTGTTCGGCGCGAAGGTGTCCATCGGGCCGCCGTCGTTCTCCGGCGAGACGCTGCCGCCGTGCAGGTGGACCGAGACCGGCATGGTGAGGGTGTTGCGGTGCCGGATCACCACCTTCCGCCCGCTGCGGGCCCGCAGCACCGGTCCCGGGAAGTGGCCGTCGTAGGTCAGCACCTTCGTCTGCGCACCGGGGAGGATCTCCCGCGCCACCTCCTTGATGGTCACGGCATAGGTGTCCTGGCCGCCCGCCGTGGATATCGGCTGGAGCACCGGCAGGGTCGGCATCCGCACGGTGAACGGCGGCGGGACGGTGACCGGCTTGCCGGCGCCGGCGCCGGAGGCCTCGGCGGTGCGGGCACTGAGCAGCGGAGTCAGGCCTCCGGTGGTGAGCAGTCCGGCGCCGGTCGCGGCGACGGCACCGCCGAGCAAGCTGCGTCTGGTGACCATGGGATCTCCTCCTGGGAAGGGTGGGTTCGGGCCGACGCCCGAGAGCGGCACCGGGCGCGCCGAGGACGGCCGGCACCCGGTGTGCGGCGGCCGGTGTGCCGGTGCCTGCGGGCAGCCGGCGGGGCAGTGCCTCGCGTGGCTGTCGCGCGGCGAGTGGACCAGACGCGCCTAGCGCATCACTCGAGCCCAGATGGTGTGTGGGCGTCAGGCGTTGCGCGGGCCTTGCGGGGCCTTCGTAACCCTCCTCATGCGTACGTACGACCGCGTACGCCCGACTCGTGCCGCCGAACCGGGCGGCCGCTGGGGGAGGCTCCCGTGGACCTGCACGACCTGCACGACCTACGCGACTGGCTGCCGCGCGCGCTCACGGTGGCGCAGCGGTGGGGAGGGCAGTTCGGCCCGTACCAGACCCACGACGCGCACCGCGTGCGGCCCGAGGCCTTCGGCGAGGCCTTCGACCGCCTCGCCAAGCGCATGGACCACAACTATCCGTTCTTCCACCCGCGCTACGCCGGACAGATGGTCAAGCCGCCGCACCCGGCGGCCGTCACCGGCTACCTCACCGCCATGCTCTTCAACCCCAACAACCACGCCGCCGAGGGCGGACCGGCCACCACCGAGATGGAACGCGAGGCCGTCGCCGACCTCGCCGCCATGTTCGGGCTCGACGCGCACGTCGGGCACCTCACCACCAGCGGCACCATGGCCAACCTGGAAGCCCTCTACGTCGCCCGCCAGCTCCACCCCGACCGCGGCGTCGCCTACAGCGGCGACTGCCACTACACCCACGAGCGGATGTGCCACGTCCTGGGCATGGAGGGCCACCGCATCCCCACCGACGCCGGCGGCCGCATCGACCTCGAAGCACTGGAGGCAGCCCTGCGCGGCGGCCGCATCGGCACCGTCGTCGTCACCACCGGAACCACCGGCCTCGGAGCGGTCGACCCGGTGCACGAAGTCCTGCCGCTGGCACGCCGGTACGGGGCACGGGTGCACGTCGACGCCGCCTACGGCGGCTTCTACGCCATCCTGGGCCGGGCCGGCACGGGCGGCATCGACCCCGCCCCCTGGCGGGCGATCGCCGCCTGCGACTCGGTGGTGGTCGACCCCCACAAGCAGGGCCTGCAGCCCTATGGCTGCGGCGCCGTCCTCTTCCCCGACCCGCGGGCCGGCCGCCACTTCGCCCACGACTCGCCCTACACCTACTTCACCGACGCGGACCTGCACCTGGGCGAGATCAGCCTGGAATGCTCACGCGCCGGCGCGGCCGCCGCGGCCCTGTGGCTGACCCTGCAACTGCTGCCGCTCACCCCGGACGGCTTCGGAGGGATCCTCGCCGCGAACCGGCGGGCCGCACTGCGCTGGGCCGACCTGCTGACCGCCTCCGACGCACTGGAGCTCTACCAGCGCCCGGACCTCGACATCGTCACCTACTTCCCCACCTCCGCCAGCATGACCCTGTCCTCGATCGACGCGGCCTCCGACCGCCTGCTGCGCGACGGCATGACGGCGGAGGCGGACCCCGTGTTCCTGAGCGTGCTGCGCGCGGACGCGGACGCCTTCGTACGCCGCCACCCGCGCGTGCCACGCGACGCGGACGCGGCCCGGGTGATCCGCAGCGTCCTGATCAAGCCGGAGTCCGAGCACTACCTGCCGACCCTGCACGCCCGCGTGGAGCAACTGGCCGCGCGCGGCCGCACGGCGCCCTGACGGCCACCGCCCCGACCGCCGACGGCCGCAGCCCCCACCGCCCTCGGAGCCCCCCTCCCCGCCCCTTCCCGCCCTTCACGTCTCTTCTCGTCCTTCCGACCGGAGGTTCCCGCCTTGTCCCCGAACGCGTCCAGCCCGACCGCCTTACCCCGGCCCCACCGGCCGTCCGCCGAGCACCTGTCCGCCCTGCTGTCCGCCGCCTTCCACGACGACGCCCTGACCCGCTGGATGATCCCCGACGAGCGGCTGCGAGCCGAACTGCTCCCCGGCTTCTTCCGGGTCTTCGTCGAACTCTGCGCCGCCCACGACGGGATCCTCACCACCCCCGACGGTGACGCGGTGCTGCTGTTCCTGCCCCCCGGCGCCGAACCCGACGAAGCGGCCCTGGACGCCGCCTTCACCCACGCCCTGGGCGAGCACACCGACCGGCTGCGCACCATCGCCCGCCTCCAGGCCGAGCACCACCCGCACACCCCGCACTACTACGTCGCCTTCGGCGCCGTCCGCCCCGGCCACCAGCAGAGCGGCCTCATGTCCGGCCTCCTCGCCGAGATCACCGCCCGCGCCGACGCCGAACAGCTCGGCGCCTACACGGAGGCCAGCTCACCGGGCGGCGAAGCCGCCACCCGGCGCGCCGGCTTCGACCGCCTGGGCCCGGACATCACCTGGCCCGACGGCGGACCCGCACTGCGACCGATGTGGAGGAACCCCCGATGAGGGGAGACGACCTGATCCAGTCGTGGACCAGCAGCCAGGTCGCCCGCGGCGAGGTACCGCCCGAAGCCATCGGACCGCTGCTGCAAGTCCTCATGTGGAGCCGGGACTTCCTCGTCTCCAGCCACCCCGAACTGGGCCGCACCGGACCCGTGTGCCCCTACACCCAGCCCTCACTGCGCAAGGACCTCTTCCACCTGGCCCTGCCGTCCGCCGGATGCGAGGACCTGGCCATGGCCGTCGACTCGCTGCGCACCCGCCACGCGGTCCTGTCCGAGCCGCTCTCGCCCGAGGACCGCGAACTCCTCACCATCCTGCTGGTCCTGCCGGGCTTCGACCCCACGGACTCGGTGGAGCTCGACGAACTCCAGCGCAAGGCCAAGGACGAGTTCGTCGCCGAGGGACTGATGATCGGGCAGTTCCACCCCGTCTGCGAGGAACCGGGCCTGTACAACGAGTCCTTCCGCCCGCTGCGCGCCCCGCTGCCGCTGCTGGCGGTCCGCAAGCTCCTGGTCTTCGACCTCCCCTTCCTGGTGAGCGACGACTCCCACATGGACCACTACCTCCAGCGGTTCGCGCCGGCGCTCCCGGCCCGGATCCGCGACCAGCTGGTGAGCCGGGTGGTGGCCGCCTGAGCGACGCCGCGCCGCCCCGGTGAACCGACGATCGGCCGCGCCCCCGGTGGGGGGCGCGGCCGATCGTCGTTGCGGGGAGGGGCTGCCCGCCCGGGCTAGAGCCGCAGACAGTCCTCCAGGAAGGCCAGGACACGCAGGTGGTAGGCGGTGGCCGCGTGGCCGAGGCTGATGTTGTGGCCCGCCGCCGGGAGGTGCTCCACGGTGACGTGCGGGGCCGCGGTCAGCAGGGCCGCCATCGACGCCGGCGCCGGACCGTCCAGCTGCCACCACGCCTCGTGCTCGGCGAAGGTGAGACGGACCGGGACACGGACGCGGGGGGCCAGTTCCTCGTACTGGCCCGGCCACCGGACGGTCTCCGCGGACTCGCGCGCCGGGGTCGGGGCCAGCAGGGCGCGGCTGGCCTGGAAGGTGCCGCGCGGGTACAGGTTCAGCGGGCCCCAGTTGAGCTTGGAGGCACCGCCGCCGAGGGTGGAGGGGAAGTGCAGGGCCTGCGGGTTGTAGTGGTGGCCGACCCCGGAGGCGTCCAGGCCCAGCAGGGGGACCGCGCCGTCGGTGGCCGCCGTGTGCAGGGCCACCTTGGCGCCGTCGGAGTGGCCCAGCAGGAACACGCCGGCGCCGATGGCGTGCCCGGCCGCGTGCTCCTTGAGGGCCGCGTGGAGGGTTTCCGCCTGCCCGGCCAGGCTCTGGCCCTCGGGCAGCAGGTCCGCCGAGTCGCCGTAGCCCGGCCGGTCCAGCGCCAGGACCGCGTGGCCCAGAGCGGTGGCGAGCGGGATGAGCGCGTTCCAGTACGCCGCCCGCATGCCGCGGCCGTGGACGGCCAGGATCGTGGAGCGGACCTCCCGGCCCCCGGGGAGGGCCAGCAGCCCCGACAGGGGGATGCCCGCGGCGTTCAGGCTGTAGGGGCGTGCGCCGCCCGAAAGGGAACTCATCGCAGGGCCAGCCCCTTCCGTGCGCCCGCCATCGCGTCCACCCACTCGACGGGTGCCCCGGTGCGCAGCAGCGAGGTGCCCACCAGCAGCCCGCCGAACCCGGCGTCCAGGAGCTGGGCGGCACTCGCCGGGCCGTCGATGCCGCTCGCGCTCACCGGGCAGGCGGCCCCGGCCGCACGGAGGGCCGGCAGCAGGTCCAGGGAGCGGCCCAGGTCGCCGGCGCCCCGCTCGCGGGTCCTGATGTCCTTGTTGTTGACCGCGATCACACACTCCTGGGGATGGTGGACCGTGTCGAGTTCGGCCTCCGTCGTGATCTCGACGAAAGGCGTGAGCCCGGCCAGCAGGCACTCCGTCACCAGGGTCCGCATGCTCGACGCCGTCAGCAGCGCCGCCGTCAGCAGCACCGCCGACGCCCCCAGCTCCCGCGCCGTGCGGATCTGGTCCTTCCTGGTGATGAAGTCCTTTTGCAGGAGCGGAAGGCCGGTCAGCGCGGCCACGTCCCGCAGCAGCGCCGGCGAGCCGCCGAACCAGCGGCCCGTCACCACCGAGATGCACGGGGCGCCCGCCGTTTCGTACGCCTCCACGATCGCGGCGGGCGTGCGGCCGCCGAGCATGTCGTAGCCGTGGGCATCGCGCCGTTTCACCTCCATCACCACGGGGGTCGGCGAGGCCAGGAGGGCCTCGAGAAAAGGGAAGCCGTTCCGGTTCTGCTGCGTCATCGCGAAAGCTCCAGCCGGGGAGGGTCGGGGACGGGGGAGCCCGTGCGCCAGGCACGGGCCAGGGCGGCGATCTCCGGGACGCCGAAGCGGCCGGACGCCAGGTCACGCGCCGCCGTGTCCACGTCGATGCCGCGGAAACCGCTGTGGCGTACGACGTCCTCGTAGGCGCGGCGGCTGGCCGGGGTCAGACCGCCGGCCAGGAGGAAGGGCCGCCCCAGCCGGGGCAGCAGGGAAGTGAGACGGGCCGGGTCGAGCGCGGCGCCGGTACTGCCGATCCGGCCGTCCCCGGTGGCGGTGTCGAGGAGGAACAGGTCGGTGCCGGCCCGTTCGTACGCACCGATCAGCGGGCGCTCCACACAGCCGCCCGCCTCGTCGACGTGCAGCACCTTGACGAGACCGACCTCCGCCGGCAGCGCCTCGCGCAGCGCCCGTACGACGGCCGGCGGCTGGTAGGCGTGGAGCTGGACCCAGGCGACGCCGGTGCGCCGCACGATCTCGGCCAGCACGCCCGGGTCGGCCAGGAACGTCACCAGGACCGGCAGGAGCCCGGCCGGACGGGCCGCCGCCACAAGGGCGGCGAGCCCGTCCGCATCGAGTTCCGACGGGCCGCCGGGTACGCCGTGCCAGAGGCCGACGCAGTCCGCCCCGGCGGCCGCCGCCGCCTCGATGTCGCGGGGCCCGGTGGCCCCGCAGACCTTCAGCAGCGTCCGGGACAGCGGGCGGGTGGTGCTCACTTGCCCAGTCCCAGCATCGAGGCGATGCGGTTGTACTGGATCTCGTTCGTCCCCGAGTAGATCGTGCCGCCCAGGGCGTTGCGCACGTCCTGCTCCAGGCCGAACTCCGACATGTAGCCGTGGCCGCCGAAGATCTGCACGGCGGTGATGCTGGTGGCCAGGTTGCTCTCGCTCGTGACGAGCTTGGCGATGGCCAGGTCCACGGTGACGTTCTCGCCCGCCTCCAGTTTCTCCCCGGTGTCGTAGAGCCACTTGCGGGCGGTCTCCAGCTGGATCTTCGTGTCGACGATCTTGTTGGCGATCGTCTGGTACGAACCGATCGCCTTTCCGAAGGACTTGCGCGTCTTCGCGTAGTCGACACACCGCTGCAGCCGGTGCTGCATCTCGCCCACGTTGACGATGAAGGAGAAGAGGATCTCCCGTTTCATCACGTGGTCCAGGACGAGGAACCCGCCTCCGACCCTGCCCAGGACCGCGGTCCTGGGCACCCGTACGTCGTCGAAGAACAGTTCGCTCAGCGGAGAGGTCCGCAGCCCCATCTTCTTGATGGGCTTGCCGGCGCTCACCCCGGGGGTGTTCCGGTCCACCAGGAACGCCGTCGTTCCCAGCGGGCCGCCGTCCGGATGGGTCCGGGCGTAGACCACGATCACGTCCGCGATCGGCCCGTTGCTGACGAAGACCTTGCTGCCGTTGATGACGAAGTCGTCCCCGTCACGCACGGCCCTGGTGCCCATCGCCATGGCGTCGGAGCCGCCCTCGGCCTCCGTGATGGCGTGCGCGCCGATCGTCTCGCCCGAGCAGATCCCGGGCAGGTAACGCTCCTTTTGATCCACCGTGCCGAACTGCTGGATCGGGATCCCGGTGGAGCAGATGGACGTGGTGACCGAGAAGCTCAGGCCCGAGTCCCGGTTGTACTCGCCGAGGCCTTCCAGCACGTACATGGTGGTCAGGAGGGACTGTCCGAGGCCTCCGTGGTCCTCGTCGAAGGGCAGTGACAGGATCCCGGTCTTCTGCACGAGCTTCCACTTGTCCTGCGAGAAGGCGGACTGCTCGTCGAGTTCGATGTGGTCTGCGCTCAGTGCGTCTCCCCACCGCTCCAGGCCTTCGCGCAGATCTGCCTGGTCGGCGTTCCAACGGATCACGAGGGACCCCTTTGATTCGGCTGACGGTTCGGACGGGCGGGGGCGCGCCGGGCGCGCCTCAGTAGGCGGAGGAGCTGTGCGCGTCGAGGCTGTGGACCTCGTCGCCGCGCAGGGCCGGCGAGAACACGCAGACCAGGCGCAGGTCCTCGTGCGGGCTGGCGACGAGGAAGTGGGCGTCGTGCTGGTCGAGGGCGTACATCCGGCCCGGGACGATCTCGTGCGAGGTGCCGTCGAGCTCGATGACCTCGCCGGAGCCCTCGATGCAGTAGCAGGCCTCCAGGTGGTTGACGTACTCCAGCCGCGACTTGGTGCCGGCGAGCACCGTGGTGTCGGTGAGCGAGTAGCCCAGGCCGTCCTCGGCGAGGAGGAAGCGGCGGCTGAGGCCGTTGCCCCACTCGACGGTCTTCACGGACTCGATGTCGCGAACGATCATGGCAATCTCCCGGTGTGAGGTGGTGCACGGATGGTGCTGGTGAGGGGTGGAGCTCGCTTCCGCTGGTAGGGAAGGTCAGTGCGGTCAGTGCGGTCAGTGCGGTCGGTGCGGTCGGTGCGGTCCGTCGGGCAGGACCGAGCGGACGAAGGTGCGCAAGGCGCCGGTCACATCGAGGCCGTCCTCCTGCGCCCGCTCCACGGCGGCCACCGCGGCGGAGCCGATGATCGCGGCGTCGGCGCCGGATGCGCCGACGGCTTCCACGTCCTGCCGTGTGCTGACCCCGAAGCCGACGGCTATCGGGGACGTCGTGTGCGCCCGCAGGTCCGTGACGGTCTGCGCCAGCGCGGCATGGCCGGCGGCCGGTGCGGTCCCGCTGCGTCCGTAGTGGGCGACGAGATAGAGGTAAGCGGCGGCCTGCGCGGCGGCCTGGGCCCGGACCTTCGCCGGGCTGCTGGCGTAGCAGGTGGTGACCACCGGCAGCCCGGCCGCCCGGGCCGATTCCAGGTGCGCCTCGCGCAGCCGCGGGGGCAGCGCGTGCAGGAGCAGTCCGTCCGCGCCCGCCGCGGCGATCTCACCGGTGGTGGCCGCGAGATCGCGGTGCTTGAGGGAGTGGCTCCAGTCGGCGAGCAGGGCGATCCGCAGGTGTGCCAGGTGCGGCCGTACGTCGGCGATGAAGGCGAGTACGTCGTCCAGGTCGGCGCCGTCCCCAGCCTCCAGTGCCCGGCGGGCGGAGCGCCGTACGACGGGGCCGTCGGTGACCGAGTCGGGGAACGGGACGGCCAACTCCAGGCAGTCCACGCCCTCCTCGTCGAGCATCAGGACCAGGTCCCGCAGGACCGGCAGCGGCGGGTCGCCGGCGTTGAGGAACAGCGCCAGGCCGGGTGCAGCGCCGGGCCGCCGGGTCGGGAAGAAGGGTGCGGGGCCCTCTGCCGGCGGCGCCTGGGCGGGGCGGGCCGCCGGCGTCGGGGCCGCCACGCTCCCCGCCCCCTTGGCGGCCGCCGCCGGTGCCGTCTTGGGCCGGGCCGTGTCCGGGGTGTGCCGGGCCGGCGCCGCAGGGCTAGGCATGGGCCACCGCCGGTGTGCGGGCCGCGGACGCCGCCAGGCGCCGGGCGAGGTCGTGGGCCTCGCCGGAGCGGACCGCGCCCTCGGCGAGGGCGACCGCGGAGGGCCAGTCCCGGCGGACGCCGGAGGCCACCACCAGGGCGGCCGCGCCCAGGCAGACCGTGTGGGTGGCCACCCGGCCCGCCGTGCCGGCCAGGACGGCCAGGAAGTGGTCGACGGCCGCGGCGGGCCGGGCGGCCGGCCGCAGGTCCCCGAAGGAGCCGTCGCCCGGGGTGAGTTCGCCCGGCCGGATGATCCGGGTCAGGCAGTGTTCCCCGTGGACGGTGTTGGTGGCGAAGGGCAGCAGCTCGTCCGCGCCGGTGTCGTTCGTGGTCAGCCAGATCCGGCGGCCCGTCGTGGTCGCGGCGAGCCGGCGCAGGGTGTCCAGGGGGGCGGCCGCCGAGACCCCGGTGACCTGGGCGGTCACCGGCAGGTCGGCGAGGAAGGGGCCGAGTGCGTTCAGGAAGCGGCCGAAGGGCTTCAGGGAGCAGGGGGCCACCGTCCGCGCCAGCCGGGTCAGCTGCGCCGGGTAGACGAAGGGCCCGGCGAAGGCGATCCCGTGGGCGGCGAGGGTGTCCTCGGTCTGGGCGTAGGAGGAGGTGAGACGGACACCGAGCCGTTCCAGCAGGTCGACGGAGCCCAGCGAACTGGTGTAGGCCCGCGACCCGGTCTTGACGACCTTGACCCCCGCGGCCGCGGCGACGAACGCCGAAGCGGTGGAGATGTTGAAGGTCCTGGGGCCGCCGCCGGTGCCGACGACGTTCACGGTGCCCTCCCAGGAGGTGGTCACCGCCGCCGCCGGCCGGCGCTCGGCGAGCGAGTCCAGCAGGTGGCGCAGTGTCTGGTGGTCCGGGAGCCGGCTGGCCAGGGAGGCCAGCAGGGCGAGGACCTCGCTCTTGTCGAGCTGGCCGTCGCCGAGCTGGTCCCACCAGGACCGCCAGGTCTCCCGGCCGACCGGGGCCCGCTGCTCCAGCAGGCCGGTGAGTGCGTCGTGCACGGTCGGTCTCCGTCTCGTCTGGGTCGGGGTGGTGGTTGGGTGGTTCTAGGCGGCCGCCGTGCGGCGGGCCTCCGCGATGAAGGTGTCGATCGCCTCGACGCTGCGGAAGTTGTTGGGGTCCAGGTCGGCGTCGCCGACGGCGAGCTCGAAGCGGTCCTCGACCCAGGCGATCAGCTTCAGGACGCCCAGGCTGTCGATGACCCCGTCGTTGAGCAGGTCGTGGTCGACCGCGAGTTCGGCGGCCGGGGTGCCCGGGAGGAACTCGGTGATGACGAAGTTCTTGATGGTGTCGATGTTGCTCATGACGGGATTCCTTCGGCGAGAGGTGTGACGACGGATGCCGTGGCAGATGCCGTGGCGGGTGTCGGTGCGGTTGCGGGCGTGGGGGAGTTCGGCTGGTCGAGCTGGTCGAGCGCCTTGCGGTCGACCTTTCCGGTGGCGGTCTTCGGCAGCGGGGTGTCGGTCAGCGTGAGCTGGTGGGGGACCGCTGCCCTTGGCAGGTGCCGGGCGCAGTGCGTGCGCAGCTGCAGGCCGGTCAGGGTGGCGCCGGGGGCGCGCCGGACGGCGGCGATGAGCCGCTTGCCGGCGATCGGATCGGGCAGGGCCGCGACGCCCGCCTCCAGCACGTCGGGGTGTTCCTGCAGGACCCGTTCGATCTCGGCCGTGTTGACGGCGACCCCGCGGACCTTGACCTGGAAATCGGTGCGGCCGGTCAGGTGCAGGGTGCCGGCCGCGTCACGCCGTACGAGGTCGCCGGTGCGGAACCAGCGCCGCTCGTCCAAACCCAGCGGGTGGGCGGTGAACTTGTCGGCGTGCCGGGTCCGGTCGAGGTAGCCGCGGGTCTGGAAGGGCGTGGAGACGTACAGCTCCCCGCTGCCGGGCCCCTCCACCAGCGCCCCGGTGCCGGGGTCCAGGATCAGAGCCGCTACGCCCGGCAGCGGGCGGCCGATGGGCACCGGCGGGAAGGCGGTGGCCGTGGCGTCGGCGGGCTCGATCTCGTGGACGAAGCTGTCGTTGGTCTCCGTGCAGCCGTAGATGTTGTGGATGCGGGCCTTGGGGAAGAGGGCGGGCAGCGCGCCCAGGGTGCGGTCGGCGATGGCGTCGCCGGTGAACATGACGTGCTCGACGCCGGGGAAGGTGTCGCCGGTCTTGTCGGCCGCGTCCTGGAGCAGTCCGAAGGCCATCGGGACGGCCTGCACGACGTGGACGTCGTGGCGCAGGACCAGGTCGCGCAGGTGGCGTCCGTGGGCGGCCAGCGCCGGGTCGACCAGGACGACGCGCCCGCCGCGGGCCAGGGTGGTCCACACGTCCAGGAGACAGAGGTCGAAGTTGAGGGGGGCGTAGTTCAGGACGGTGCGCTCGGGCCCGATCCCGAACGCGTTCCCGGCCCAGCGGGTGAAGCGGTCCACGGCGTCCAGGCTCAGCGGGACGATCTTCGGCAGGCTGGTGGAGCCGGAGGTGGTGAGCATGAAGGCCACGTCCGCGGCCTCGTCGGCCGGCAGCGGCTGGGCCCGCACGGCCGGGTTGGGCGAGACCCTGGCCGGCTGACCGCCGGGAGCCAGCACCCGGGCGCAGCCGGCCTGGGCGAAGAGATCGGCGAGGAGCGTGTCGGCCAGGGCCGGCGACGGCAGCAGCAGCGGCCGGCGGGCCAGCAGGCAGCCCAGTACGAGGGCCACGGCGGCGGGGGACTTGTCGGCGAGGATACCGACCGGCACCGCCGGGGCGAGCTCCAGGCGCGCGAGGCGGTCGCGTTCGCGGCCGGCGAGCTCGTACAGCTCGCGGTAGCTGGTCTCCTCCCCGTTGAAGAGGAGCGCGGTGGCGTGGGGGCGGTCGCGGACCTGGGTCAGGAACCCTCCCAGGAGACCGAGTTCGACGGCCGGGACGGCCGGGATGCTCGTCGTCATGGCCGGTCCTCTCCTTCCTGCGGCGCCGGCTGCGCGAGCTCGATCCAGCCCGACTTCACGGCCGCGCCCTTCGGCGTCTTGCAGGTGAAGCGGACGAGGCGGGCCTCGGCGTCGGGCTGCAGGAGGATCTCCAGCGGGATGCCGGGCGGCACCGGCGCCGAGAAGCGGCAGCCGAGGCCGCGCACCCGGGCGCAGTCGCCGGCCGCGAAGCGGTCCACGGCCTCCTCCACCGCGAGGGCCACCACGCTCATGCCGTGCGCGATGACGGTGTCGAAACCGGCCCCGCGGGCCGCGTCCGCGTCGAGGTGGATGGGGTTGAGGTCGCCGGACGCGTGGGCGTAGGCGGTGATCCAGTCGGTGGTCAGCGCGTGCACCGCGGTCTGCGGCTCGCCCGCGCCGGCCGGGGCGGGGGCGGCCGGGCCGACGCCGATGTCACCGAACGGCTCCAGCCGGGTCGCACCGACCAGCAGGGCGGAGATGGTCAGTTCCGCGAACGGCTCGGGGCCGTCCTCGCCGACCAGGTGGACCCGCAGGGCGATCCGGGCGCCGCGCGGCTCCTTGCGGACGCCCGCCACCTGAAGGGCCACGCTCACCGTCTCACCCGGCCGGACCGGCCGCACCGTGCGGATGTCCTGGCCGAGGTGGACCACCGAGACCGGTCCGGGCTCGGCGGCGGTCAGCGCGGCGACGGTCTGCTCGGCCACCGTGTGGGCGAGGACGAAGGTGTGGACGGGGGAGGCCTGACCGGGCCGGGCGGCGGGCAGCCCCCGCCGGGCCGCGCCGCGGTAGTCGGTGATCTCGGGCTCGGTGACGGTGAGCGTACGCACGGGGGAGGGCAGGGTCAGCAGCGTCATACCGGCGTCACCACCACGCAGGAGTTGTGCCCGCCGAACCCGAAGGAGTTCGTGATGGCGGGTCCCGGACGCACGGCGCGGGGCGTGCCGTGGACGACGTCGATGTCCATTCCTGGCTCCAGCTGTTCGTGGTTGGCGGTGGGCGGTACCTCGCAGTGCCGCATGGCCTGCACGGTGGCGATGAGTTCCACGGCTCCGGCGGCGCCGATCAGGTGGCCGATGACCGACTTGGGTGCGGTGACCGGCGGCTGGGCGCTGCCGAACACCTTGGTCAGGGCGGCGGCCTCGGACCGGTCGTTGTGCGGGGTCGAGGTGCCGTGGGCGTTGACGTGGACGATGTCGGACGGGTCGAGGCCGGCGTCGGCGATGGCCGAGGCCATGGCGGCCGCGGCTCCCGCGCCGTCGGGCAACGGCATCGCCAGGTGGTGGGCGTCGGCGGTGGCGGCGTACCCGGCGACCAGGCCGTACGTCCGGGCCCCGCGCGCCCGCGCGTCCTCCAGCCGTTCCATGACGACGAATCCCGCGCCCTCGCCCATCACGAAGCCGTCGCGGTCCTTGTCGAAGGGGCGCGAGGCGTGCTCCGGATCGTCGTTGCGCAGGGAGACCGCGTTGAGGTTGCCGAAGCCGGCCAGGGTGACCGGGGTGAGGGTGTGCTCCGCGCCGCCGGCGATGACGAGATCGACGCGGCCGCTCTGCAGCAGCATCAGCGCGTGCCCGATCGCGTCGGCGCCGCTGGCACAGGTGTTGGCGACGGTCAGCGCGGGACCGGTCCAGCCGAGCCGGATGGCGATGTGGGCGGCGGCCGCGTTGGGCATGGTCATCAGCGGCATCAGCGGATTGACCCGGGCCGGGCCGCCCTCGGTGTAGTGGGCGGACTCCAGGTCGCTGGTGGCCCGGCCGCCGACCGCGTTGCCCACCACGATGGCGGTGCGTCCGGCCTCGGCCGTGGGGGATCCCGCGTCACGGTGCGCGGCGAGGGCGGCGGCCGTGCCGTAGTGGGCGAAGGGGTCCATCCGGCGGGCCTCCTTGGCCGGGACCAGCCCGGCGAGGCCGTCGAGGCCGCGGACCCGGCAGCCGATCCGCACCCGGTGGCGTCCGAGGTCGAAGTGGGTGAGCTCGGCGGCGGTGGACCGGCCGGCCCGCAGCGTGTCCCACAGCTCGTCCGGGGTGCACCCGCCGGGGGTGACCACGCCCATGCCGGTGACGGCGACAGGCACAAGCGCCGAACTGCCCCTGGACGGTCCAGGCATGTCTGCTCCCTAAGGCGTGAGGGCGGTCGTCGTGAGAGGGGTCGTCGTGAGGGGGGTCGTCGTGAGGGGGGTCAGATGATGCGGCACTCGCGCGCCGACTTGATGAAGGCCTCGGCCGCGAAGTCGAGGTCGGCCTTGGTGTGCGCCGCGGTGATCGCGATGCGCAGCCGGGCCAGGTCGTTGGGGACGGCCGGGGTGACCACGGGCAGGCCGATCACGCCGTTCTTGCGGCACACGGTGGCGTAGTCGTAGGCGGCGGTGTCCGATCCGGCGATGACCGGGACGACGGCGGTCTCACTGTCGACGGTGCTGATGCCGGCCTCGTGCAAGGTGGTGCGGAACCGCTCGGACTCGTGCTGGATGAACTCCACCCGCTCCGGCTCGCGCTGCAGGATCCGCAGGGACTCCAGCGCCGCGGCGCTCTGCGCCGGGCCGAGCGCGGCCGAGAACAGGAACGGGCGGGCCGCGTACTTGAGGTGGTGGATCAGCTCGGCCGAGCCGGCGACCCAACCACCCATGGACGGGATGGCCTTGGAGAGGGTGCCGAGCTTGACGTCGACCTTCACCTCGTAGTCGAAGTGCTCCTCGATGCCCTTGCCGGTCGCGCCGATGACACCGAGCGCGTGCGCCTCGTCGACCATCAGCAGCGCGTTGTGGGCGTCGCACACCTTGCGCAGCTCGACGAGGGGCGCGATGTCACCGTCCATCGAGTAGACGCTGTCGACGATGACCAGACGGACACCGCTGTCGGGGGCGGCGGCGAGCCGGCGCTCCAGGTGGGCGACGTCGTTGTGCCGGAAACGGGTCACGGTCGCACCGGAGAGCTTGCAGCCGTCGACGATGCTCGCGTGGTCGTACTTGTCGATGAAGACGGTGTCGCCGGGACCGACGATGGCCCCGACGGTGCCCACGTTCGCCGCATAGCCCGAACCGAACACCAGCGCCTGCTCACGGCCCGCGAACTTGGCGACCTCGGCCTCCAGTTCCTCGTGCAGCGGCGTGGAACCCGCCAGCGCCCGCACCCCGTGGTTGCCCGTGCCGTAACGGTCCACGGCGGCCTTGGCGGCCGACACCACCCGCTCGTCACCGGCCAGGCCCAGGTAGCTGTACCCCGACATCATCAACAGGCGCCGGCCGTCCTGGTCCGCGTACGCCGAATCCCGCTCGACGGTGTAGGCGACGAAGCTGTTCTTGCGGTTGGGCTCGTACTCCAGAGACCGGACACGGTCGCGGAAGTAGGCCAGCTTCGGCTCGAGTCGGCTCCAGGCGGCGGATGCGTTCACGTGCTTCTCCCTCGTCGCGATCGTCCGGCGGACCCGGAACTCCATCGGTGCTCCGCCGTAGTTCCGGCGGGGCTCTAGTGGAATTCCATTAAGACTCGGGGGGCGCAATAGCGGCGCAAGAGGAAGGGCATGGCCGTACTCGAAAAGCGAAGGACAATCCCCGGACCTCGGCTTTCATTCGCGAAGGAATGTTTTGCCGGTCGCTGTTGACATGCCAAGACGGCCCGCCGGTATCCTCTGAATCGCACGAGGGGGGACACGGCCGGAAGCCGACCGTTTCGGAGAGTGCATAGTGCTGATCAGACTCATAGGTCTTGTCACGATCGAGCCGGACGGAGCAGCGCCGCAACACCTGTCGAGCGCCCAGGCGCAAGTGGCCTTCGCCCGCTTGATCCTCGAACGGTCCGGCGGCACGGACCGTGACCAACTGGCCGAGACCATATGGCCCGAGGGCCTGCCGGACACCTGGGCCTCCGCGCTGCGCAGCCTCGTGAGCCGCGTCCGCACCTTCGTCACCACGCCGCAGGACCAGCCGGGAGTGACCCCGCTGGTCGCACAGGGCGGCCGGTACCTCCTGCGGATACCGCAGGACGCGGCCGTCGACGTGGAATGCGCGGAGACCGCGGTCACCGAGGCCGCGGAGGCGTACGCGGAGGGCGCCTACGCGGTGGCGCAACAGCTCGCGGCCGGCGCGGTGTCGAACCTGCGCGGCTCGTTCCTGCCCTCCCACGAGGGCGAATGGGTCAACGCCATGCGCGAGCAGCTCGAAGAGGTCCGTCTGAAGGCGCTGGAGACCGCGAGCCTGTCCTCCTCCGCCCTGGGCGACGAACACCACGCCCTGCGCTACGCGGAGGAGGCCGTGCGCCGGGCCCCCTTCCGGGAAAGTGCCTACCGCTGCCGGATGGCCGCCCACACCCGGGCCGGCAATCGGGCCGAGGCACTACGCAGCTACCAGCAGCTGCGCGAGGTACTGGCGGAGGAACTGGGGATCGATCCGGCGCCGGAGACGGAAGCGGCCTACCTGGAGCTGCTGCGCACCCCCGAACCCCGCTCGTTCGCCCCGCGCTCCGCGGCCGGCCTGGACCCGGTGCTCATGGGGGTCTTCGAGATGGACCACCGCGCCTCGGCCCCCCGCCCCTGCTCCCTGGCCGACCACGGCTGCGTCACCCATCCCGTCACCCATCCCGTCACCCATCCCGTCACCTCGTTCCCCGCAGCCTGACCCCTGTCGCACGCCGAAGGCCGCCGCGGACCCCCGCGGCGGCCTTCGCCATGCCCGGCGCCCCCGGCCGGCCCCGTACCACGTACCGCCCCTACCCTCGCGGCGGCCGGGGCGGCCGGGGCGGCCGGGGCACGACGAGTGGCCCCGGCCTCCCCTGGGGGTGGGAGGCCGGGGCCGGGGGAGGGGAGGCCTGGGGGTCAGGTGATGGACACACCGCTGTCGATGCTGATGACCTGGCCCGTCATGCAGTCCTGCTCCAGGAAGAGACGGGCGCTGCGGGCGACCTCCTCGACCGTGACGAAACGGGGGATGGGAGCCTTGCCCTCCATGCCCTCGATGACCCGGTCCGGGAGGGTGTCCGTCATACCCGTGATCATGAACCCGGGAGACAGCGCGTTCACCGTCACCCCGCGCCGGCCGCACTCCGCCGCGAGCGTACGGGTGAAGCCGATCAGACCCGCCTTGGACGCCGAGTACGCCGTCTGCCCGGCCGTCGCGATGATGCCCGACGGGGACACGATGTTGATCACCCGGCCCCACCGCTGCCGCAGCATGTGCGGCACCGAGACCCGGGCGGTGTGGAACGACCCGATCAGGTTGGTCTGGATGACCTGCGCCCAGTCCTGCGGGTTCTGCATCGCCATCAGGCTGTCCTTGCGGATCGCCCCGTTGTTGACGAGGACGTCCACCGGGCCGAGCTCGGCGGAGATCCGCTCGTGGAGGGCCTGGGTGGCCTCCCACGAACCGACGTCCCCGGTGACCAGCACCGACGGGTTCACCAGCTTCTCCCGGACCGCCTCGGCGGCCTCACGGGCGCTGTTGTAGTGGACCGCGACCCGGCAGCCCAGCGCGTCGAGTTCGAGCGCCAGCGCCTGGCCGAGACCGCCCGAGGCACCGGTCACCAGCGCGACCGGGGACTCGGGCCGCTGCCCCGCACCGTTCTTGCTCATGCCGCGACACCGCCCCACTCCATCAGGATCGAACCCCAGGTCATGCCCGCTCCGAAGCCGGCCAGCAGGACCTTGTCACCGGCCTTGATACGGCCCTCCTCCAAAGCCTCGGTCAGCGCGATCGGGATCGACGCCGAAGCCGTGTTGCCGTACTTCTGGAGGTTGGTGATCAGCGCCTCCTGGCGCAGGCCGGTGTGCGACAGGATCGAGTTGATGATCCTGATGTTGGCCTGGTGCGGCACGACGTGGTCCACGTCGGCCGCCTCCACCTTGGCGTTCTCCAGCGTCTCGCGCACCGTACGGACGGTGTAGCGGACGGCGTTGAGGTAGATCTCGTTGCCGTTGATCTGCGCGTAGTGCAGGCCCGCGTCCAGCGTCTCCTGGGTGGTCGGCATCCGGCTGCCGCCGGCCAGGACCTTCAGCGAGCCGGTGCAGGCGCCGTCGGCGCCCAGGTTCCACGCCTTGACCCGGTTCTCCGCGCCCGGCTGCAGGACGACCGCGCCCGCGCCGTCACCGACGAGGATCGACAGGTCGCGGTCGGCCGGGTTGGCCGTCAGCGTGTGGGTGTCGGACCCGATCAGCAGGATCGGACGGGGGTCGATGGCGATCAGCGCCATCGCGGACACCAGCCCGTAGACGAAGCCCGCGCACTCGGAGTTGACGTCGTGCGCGCTCCCCGAGATGCCCAGTTCGTGGTGGACGAACGCGGACGTCGCCGGGGAGGGCTGCTCGGGCGTGGCGGTCGCGACGATGAGGTGGGCGATGTCGGCGCCGGTCAGCCCCGCCTTCTCCAGCGCACGCCGGCCGGCCTCGACGGCCAGGGAGGCGGTGGTCTGCCCCGGGTCGACCGCCCGCCGCTCACGGATGCCGCAGCGGCTGACCACCCAGTGCTCGTCCACGCCGAACCGCTCGGCGAGCTCCGCACTGGTGACGATGCGTTCGGGTACGGACATGCCCCACCCGGTGATGTCGAAGCCGGTCACGTCACCCCTCGCTACGCCTGAGCCGGGACGAGGTCGACGATCTTCGCGTAGACGTCACGCAGCGTGGTCGTGTCGTCGAGGTCCGCGAAGAGGGACTCGTCGGCCGGGATGTGCGGGTACTGGTTCTGGAATCCGTACAGCCACTCCATCAGGTCCAGCGAGTCGACGTCCGCGATGTGCTGGAGCGGGGCGTCGGGGCTGACCTCCGCGGCACCCGAGACGGCCTCGAGCTGGCTCGCCAGTTCTTCGATGGTGGGCAGCGACATGGGGTCGGTCCTCTCTCGGCAATGCAACTCGGCAGTGCGTGTCTTGTTTTCGAGAGCGATAAAAGCCCCGCCCCCGCAAGGAACGCGCAACACCGCACCGGATCCCGAATCCGGGCCCTCTTGCGCACGCCTTGCGGGGCATCGGGTTTTCTCGGTCGCGAATTCGGAAACAAGGCCCGCCGGACACGCAGGAAAGAGGATCAGGATGACAACGGTCGCCCCCAAGTCGGTGGACCCCGAGGTCGATGCGATCAGGCACCACTACGAGGTCAGCAACGATTTCTACCGACTCCTGCTGGGCCCCACGATGATGTACTCGGGCGGCTACTGGGAGGACGGCGAGGACCTGGTCGCCACCCTGGACGAGGCGCAGGAGCGCAAGCTCGACAAGTTCGCCGAACTCGCGAACGTCAGCGCCGGCACCACCAAGCGCGTCCTGGACATCGGCTGCGGCTGGGGCACCATGCTCAACCGCCTCACCACCGTGCACGGCGCGGAGCAGGCCGTCGGCCTGACCCTCTCCCGCACCCAGGAAGCCTTCATCGACGGCCTCGGCAACCCGCGGATCACCACGCTGGTCCAGAGCTGGGCCGACTACAAGGTCGCCGACGACAGCGAGAAGTACGACGCAGCGTTCTGCATCAACGCCCTGGAGCACTTCGTCTCCTCCAACCTGCCGCCGAAGGAGCGCACCAAGCGCTACCGGTACTTCTTCCAGCAGGTCGCGAACGCCCTCAACCCGGGCGCGAAGTTCGTACTGCACACCATGACCGCCGAGGCGCTGCCGATGAACCGCGCGCTCCTCGACGACCTGAAGTTCCTCCAGCGCTCCGAGTTCGAGGGCTGCCACATCCCCCACCTGAGCGAGCTGTCCGCCGCCGCCGAGGGCCTCTTCGAGATCGACGAGATCGTCAACGAGCGCGAGTCCTTCGCCATGGCCTGCCGCGCCTGGCTGGTCCTGCTGGCCGAGCGCCGCGACGAGGCCGTGGCCCTGGAGGGCGAAGAGGTCGTCTCCCGCTTCGAGCGCTACCTCGACATCTTCGCCTACACGCTCGAGGACAAGTTCTTCAACAACTTCCGCGTCACCATCACGCGCCGCTGAGGAGGTCGACGTGACGAGCATTCTTGAGCCGGCCAAGGACGGCGGAGCACGCACGGGCACCGAGAAGGCCCCCGGCGGCCGCGGCCCCACCCGGCACCTGCGGGTCGCGGTCATCGGCACCGGCTTCTCGGGCCTGGGCACCGCCATCCGACTGCTGCAGTCGGGCATCGACGACTTCCTGGTGTTCGAGCGGGCCGACGAGGTCGGCGGCACCTGGCGCGACAACAGCTATCCGGGTTGTGCGTGCGACGTCATGTCCCACCTCTACTCGTTCTCCTTCGCCCGCAACCCGAACTGGAAGTCGACGTTCGCCTCCCGCGACGAGCTGTACGCGTACCTGCGCGACACCGCCGACCGCTTCGGCGTCCGCCCGCACATCCGGTTCGGGCACGAACTGGAGGCCGCCCGCTGGGACGAGGACGAGCGGCACTGGAAGATCGAGACCTCACAGGGCCAGTACACCGCCCAGTTCCTGGTCACCGGCACCGGCTACCTCAGCGAGGCCGCCGTCCCCGACATCCAGGGACTGACGGACTTCGAGGGCAAGATCTTCCACTCCTCGAACTGGGACCACGACCACGACCTGGCCGGCCGCCGCGTCGCCGTCATCGGCACGGGCGCCTCCGCCATCCAGTTCGTACCCGAGATCCAGCCCGAGGTCGCACAGCTGGACCTCTACCAGCGCACGCCCCCGTGGATCGGCCCCAAGCCCGACAAGGCCAACAGCGAGCTCCACACCAAGATGCTCCGCTCGCTGCCCGGATACCAGCAGTTCCGGCGCGGCTTCAACATGTGGGGCCGTGAGATCCTCGCCTTCTTCTGGAAGCGCCCCAAGCTCGCCGAGAAGGTCCAGAAGATGGCGAGCGACCACCTGCAGAAGTCGGTCCCGGACGAGGCGCTGCGCGCCAAACTCACCCCCGACTACCTGGTGGCGTGCAAGCGCCTGCTGTTCTCCAACACCTGGTACCCGGCGATCCAGCAGCCCAACGTCGAGATCGTCACCGACGGGATCGCCGAGGTCCGCCCCAAGTCGATCGTCGGCAGCGACGGTGTGGAGCGCGAGGTCGACACCATCATCCTGGGCACCGGATTCCAGGCCACCGACCGCCCGGTCGCCCGCCGGATCTGGGGCAGGGGCGGCGTCCAGCTGCGCGAGGCCTGGAAGGACGGCATGGCCGCCCACCGGGGCACCACCATCGCCGGCTTCCCCAACCTCTTCATGCTCCTGGGCCCGAACACCGCCCTGGGCCACTCCTCGCAGACCGTGATGATCGAGGCACAGGTCCAGTACGTCGTCGACTCCCTGAAGCAGGCGGACAAGCGCGGCCTGGCCAGCATCGAGGTCCGCCAGGAAGCGCAGGACGCCTACAACCGGAAACTCGACAAGCACCTCGAGGGCACCGTCTGGATGTCGGGCGGCTGCAAGAGCTGGTACCTCGACGCGAACGGCCGCAACACGACGGTCTTCCCCACCTACACCTGGCGCTTCCGTCGCGGGACCAAGCGCCTCGACCTGAGCGAGTACCAGCTCGCTTCCCGGGTGCGCAGCACCAAGCCGGTACCTCACCAGTAGGAGACGCACGAGATGAGCAGCACCCACAGAACGGCCGCGGGCACCCCGGCCGAGCCGTCCCGCCGCCGGGTCCTGGGCGGGATCGCGACCACCGCCGTCGCGGTCGTCGGCTGGAACACCGTGTCCCAGACCTGGGCGACGGCCGCCGAGGCCGCCGGCAACTCCGACGTCGTCCCCGTGCCGGGACTCCTCGGAACCCTGGAGACGACCCCCGGCGTCGTCGACGCCTTCGCCAACGACTTCGGGCACCTCTTCGACGGCGCCGCGAGCAAGCCGTGGGCGGTGCTGCGCCCCGGCGGCACCAGCGACATCGTCAAGATCGTCGAGTACGCCCGCGCCAACAACATCAAGGTCGCCGTCAACGGCCAGGGCGGCACCGGCAACGACATCGAGTCCCACTCGGTCTACGGCCAGGCACGCGTGCCCGGCGGCATCTCCATCGACGCCAAGGGCATGTCGAACATCATCTCGATCGGCAACGACACCGCGGTCGTCGAAGCCGGAGTGACCTGGGGCCAGCTGACCGACGCCACCCTCAAGGTGGGCAAGACCCCGCCGGCGCTCCCCGACTACCTGTACATCTCCGTCGGCGGCACCATCAGCATCGGCGGCATCGGCGGCACCGTCCAGAGGTACGGCCTGCTCTGCGACACCGTGCAGTCGATCGACATCGTCACCGGCGACGGCAAGCTCGTCACCGCCAGCGCCACCCAGCGCACCGAACTGTTCAACGCGGCCCTGTCCGGCGGCGGCCAGGTCGGCATCATCGTCCGCGCCACCGTCAAGCTGATCCCGGCCCCCAAGCGGGCCGTCATCTTCAGCCTGTTCTACAGCACCGTCGAGCAGTACCTCGCCGACTCGGAGAAGGTCCTGGCCGACGGCCGCTTCCAGGTCCACGCCGGCGAGATGCTGCGCACCCCGGACAACTCCGGCTGGCGCTACAAGCTGGAGGTCGGCGCCACCTACAACACGACGCCGCCCAACCGCACCAAGCTGCTGTGCGACCTCAAGGACGTCCGCGCGGACGCGGTCATCGAGGACGTCTCCTTCCGGGACTACATGTTCCGCCTCGACGCCTACGAGGCCGTCCTGAAGGAAGGCGGCCACTGGTACACGCCCAAGCCCTGGCTGAGCATGTTCCTGCCCGCCTCGAAGACCAAGGCGTTCATGAAGCGCGTCGAGCAGGAGCTGGACGACAGCTCCCTCGGCGGCGGGTTCCTGCTCTTCTACCCGTTCCACACGTCGAAGATCAAGCGGCCGCTGGCGATGATGCCCAACGAGTCCGTGGCCTACCTCTTCGACCTGCTGCGCTTCCCCAACCCGGGTGAACCCAACATCCAGGGCATGATCGACCAGAACCGCCGCCTGTACGACATCGCGGTCGCCAGCGGCGCCAAGCGCTACCTGGTCGGCTCGATCCCGATGACGGGCGCCGACTGGCAGAAGCACTTCGGCACCCGCTGGAGCGGCTTCGTCAACGCCAAGCGGAAGTTCGACCCCAACAACATCTTCACGCCCGGCCAGGGCTTCTTCGCCTGACGGCAAGCCGGCCGGCCGTGAAGACCCGGCGGTGGGGGCAGGGGAGAGGGACCCCGCCCCCACCGCCTTTCCCATAGCGAGTGGAGGCTGCGAGATGACGACGTACGACCTGATCGACGAGGCGGTGATCGACGCCCCGGCGGATGCCGTCTGGGACGCCCTCGTCGCCGAATTCCGCGGCGCCAGGAAATGGTGGGTCCCGCACAACACGTTCACCGCCGTCTCCGGCGCCCCCGACGAGGTCGGCGGCACGGTGGGCGTGGTCGTGCACACCAAGGGCGTCGACAAGGGCGGGCTGAAGCTGCGCTTCACCTCCCGCACGGTGGCCGTGGAGCCCGGCCGCCGACTCGACATCGAGTACGTGGACGGCGTCTTCCGCGGCCCGAGCACCTTCCTGCTCGAACCGCTGCCCGCCGGCCGCACCCGCCTCTCGATGCACTTCACCGGCAGCCCGCACGGCTGGCTCAAGGCCCTGGCCAAGGTCGCCGACCTCGGCGCGGAACACTCCAAGGCCACCCTCGCCGCCTTCGCGTCACTGGACCGGCAGCTGTCGGCGGTACCCCGGTGACCGCCGCCCCCGACACCGCCGGCGAACTGACGGTCCGCACCGACGACGGCGCGGAACTGGCCGTCACCGTCCTCGCCCCCCTGGACGCGACACCCCGCGCCGCCGACGTCGTCCTGCTGCACGGCTGGGCACACACCCGCCGCGCCTGGGGCACCGTCACCGACCGCCTGATCCGCGCCGGACACCGGGTGGTGCTCTACGACCAGCGCGGCCACGGCGCGTCCACCCTGGGCCGCACACCGGTCTCGGTGGAACGCCTCAGCGCGGACCTGGCCGCCGTCCTGGGCGAGACCGACGCCCGCGAGGCGGTCCTCGTCGGCCACTCGGGCGGCGGCTTCACCGCCCTCACCTACGCCGCCACCTCACCCTCCGCGGGCCGGCTGCGCGGCCTGGTCCTCCTGGGCACCGCCGCACACGGCCAGGACACCCCGGACAGCGAGGTGAAGATGATGGGCAGCCAGCTCTTCTCCCGGGCCCTGCGCCGGCCCTGGCTGGGAGGCAAACTGCTCGGCTCCACCATGGGCAAGGACGTGGACCCCGTCGTACGCGACGTCAACCGGCAGATGTTCGCCGCCACCACGCCCCGCGTGCGCGCGGACTTCTTCCGCTGCACCCGCGGCTGGGACGTCCGCGAAGCCCTGAAAACGGTCACCACCCCCGCCGTCGTCCTGCACGGCGACGGCGACAAGGTGATCGACATCGCGCTGGCCGAAACCCTCGCCGAGGTCCTGCCGGGCGCCCGCTTCGAACCGGTACCCGGCGCGGGCCACATGCTCGCACTGGAACGCCCGCTCCTCGCGGTCGCCGCCGTCACCGAGCTCGCCGCGCGATGATCGAGGAACTCCTTCCCCCGGGCGTCACGTCATCGGAAGCCTTCGACGACGCGGCGCCCGCCCCTCTCTTCCCGGCCGAGGCGGCCCTCATGGAGGGCCGCCGGGCCCACCGGCGCACCCAGTTCGCCACCGCCCGGGCCTGCGCCCGCCGCTGCCTGTCCGACCTCGGCCGCCCCCCAGGCGCCCTGCTCCCGGGACCGGGCGGCGCCCCCCAGTGGCCCTCCGGCGTGGTCGGCAGCATCACCCACTGCGAGGGCTACCGCGCGGCCGTGGCGGCCCCCGCCGCCGTGATGGCCGCCGTGGGCATCGACGCGGAGCCGGCCGGCCCGCTGCCCCGGGGCGTCCTCGCCCTGATCGCCTCCGAGGACGAACGCGCCCACCTCGCCGCCCTCGCCTCGGCCGACCCCACCGTCCCGTGGGACCGCGTCTTCTTCTCCGCGAAGGAGGCGGCCTACAAGGCGTGGTACCCGGCCACCGGCATCTGGCTCGGCTTCCGCGACGCCACCCTCACCCTTTCCCCCGACGGCGGCTTCACGGCGACCATGCACCCCTCGCCGCCCCCGCCCGTGAACCCGCACTACCGGGGCCGCTGGCTGGCCGGCCCGGACCTGGTCCTGACCGCCGTGACCCGCGAAGGCCCCCGGCAGCCGACCGAGCGCGCCGCCGCGCCCGTACCGGCCTCCTCGGCCGTCCCCCCGTAGAACACGGACAACGGACACCGGCCCGGGCCCCGCCACCACACCACCGGCGCCCAGGCCCGCGTCACCGCCGGCCGTCAGGGCCCGGGCAGCACCACCGTGCATGCCCGCTGCGGGGCCTGCGGCGCGGCCACCGGGTGGGCGCCCGAACGGAACTCCTGCGGACTCATCCCCCGCACCCGCTTGAACGCCGTCGAAAGCGCGAAGGCCGAGCTGTAGCCCACCCGCCGCGCCACCGTCGCGATGGTGGCCTCCGGCTCCCGCAGCAGGTCCGCCGCCAGGGCCAGACGCCACCCGGTCAGATAGGCCACCGGCGGCTCGCCCACCACCTCGGTGAACCGGCGCGCCATGGAAGCCCGCGACACCCCCACCTTCAGGGCGAGTTCCTCGACCGTCCAGCCGTGCGCGGGATTCTCGTGCAGCAGCCGCAGGGCGGGCCCGACCACCGGGTCGCTCTGGGCCCGGTACCAGGAGGGCGCACCACTGCCCGGCGCCGCCAGCCAGGTCCGCAACACCCCGATCAGCAGCAGGTCCAGGAGCCGGTCCAAGACGATCTCCTGACCCGGCTCGTCCTTGGAGATCTCCGACGCGAGCAGGGCGACCAGAGTGGTGTCGGCGGCCTCGGCCGGCCGCACCAGGATCGTCGGCAGCGCGCTCAGCAGCCGCCGGCCGATCTCACTCGGCGCCTGGTAGGTACCGCTCAGCATCACCGCCGAACCGGCGTCCTGGAAATCGTCGCCCCAGGTCCGCACGCCGAGCGCCATCGTCTCGGTGACGTCCTCGCCCTCCTCCGTGCTGCACCGCTGCTCCGGGCCGACCGTGATCTGCACCGGCGTGTCCCGGGAGTCCGCGACCGTGTACGGCTCGGGGCCGCGTACGACGGCCACGTCGCCCGGCCGGATCACCACCGGGGTGCCGTGCTCGGGAACCAGCCAGGCGTCACCGTGCACCATCGTGACGACGGAGAGCGGCGCACGGTCCTCCACGCGCAGCGACCAGGGCGGGTTGAAGACGGACTTCAGCAGGAAGGCCCCCCGGGCCTTGGGGCCTTCCAGCAGTCCGGTCAGCGTGTCCATGCGTCCATCCTCTCGCGTCGTACGTCCAGCCCCCGCACGCATCCCGCATCCCGCATCCCGTATCCCCGGACGCGGGTCCGCGCACGGCGAAGCGCCCGCTCTCCCGCGGGGGACGGAGAAGAGAGCGGGCGCCGTTCGCGGGGGAGGAGCGGCGCAGCGCCACGGCGCCTGCCGCCGCCGCTCTCGCCGCGGCCGGGGGGCCTACACCGACGCGCGGCCGTGCAGCGTCAGGGCCCGTCCCAGCGCGGCCAGGGCCGCCGTACAGGCCACCGTACGCACGATGTTGCCCGAGGCCCACCGGCCGCCGAAACGGGAGCGGGCCGCCGCCACGTCGGCGCCGGCCCGGGCCAGCTGGTTGTTGAGGGGGATGTTCACGATCGCGGTGACCACCAGCGACAGCCCGTACAACGCGAACGCCAGCCAGCCCCAGCGCGCCGCGTCCGGGCGGCCGCCACGCTGCTGCTGCGCGGCCGCCACCCCGGTCGCCAGGAAGGCGCCCAGGAACAGCAGCCCGAACAGGCCGTTGTCGATCGCCTCGTTGATGTTCCGCATCGCCGTCACGTACGTCTGGTCGTCGCCGCGGCCCAGCCCCGGCATCACCGAGATGTCGAAGGCGAAGTAGAGCCCGGCCATCAGCCCGGTCCCCACCGTCGCCGCCACCAGCGTCACCGATTGCGTGGTCGTGCTGCTCACTTCAGGATTCCCTTCAACGTGCGCTCGTAGCGCCGGTTCAGCAGCGTGGCGCCGATCAGCCGGACGGGCGGCGGGATGGTGGCCGCCACGTGCGCGACCGACTGCCGGGAAGCGCCGTCGAACATCCACGGCTGGAGGTGGGTCATCACCCGCATCGGGGCGCTGGAGACGACCTTGCGCTCCTCGGCCAGGTAGGCCCGCTCGCCGAGCCGGTCGAAGACGGGGAAGACGATGCGCTCCTCGTCGCGCAGGTGGTCGCGCAGCACGCCCTCGAAGGTCTGCGCCGCCCGGACCAGACCGTCGCCGCGGTGGGCGATCGCCGTCGAGACGGCCGCCATCGCGGCGTCCAACTCCACGTGGTCCTCGTGCAGTTCGCGTGCCTGCGCATCGAAGTCGGCGTCCCGGCGGCGCAGTCCCGGCCACAGCACGTCGTCCTCGCTGGTGTGGTGCCATTCGATGACCTGGCGCAGCCGCTGCCACCACTCGGTGCCCGCACCGTTCCACGCGGGGGCCGCGGCGCGCAGCCGGGCCGCGTCACGCCGCATCGCGATGTGCATCAGGGCGAAGCCGTGGAAGTGCGGGGGAAGGTGTTCCAGTCCGTGTTCGCTGGAATACGACGGGGGAGCTGGCACGGGAGCCTCCTGCCGGTCTGTCGTGCGCGGTGGCGCCGGAGCGCGGTGGAGCGGTGTGCGGTGGAGCCGCAGTGCGTCCCCCCGACCCCGAGTACCGGGCGGCGGCCGTACCAGAGTCGCCGCCCGGTCAAGGAGCGATACAGGGAGCAAACGGCGGTGAGGGGCTCGCGCCGTCAGACGTTCCAGACCCCCGACGCCGCGGCCTCGCGGGCGAAGTCGGAGAAGTCCTTGGGCTTGCGGCCCAGGGCCTCCTCGACACCGTGCACCAGGTGCGCGTTGCGCCCGTCGAGGATCATGGTGAACAGGTCCGCGAACTCCTCGGGGAGGTTGTTCTCGCGCAGCACCGCGCGGTACTCCTCATTGGTGACCGAGATGTACTTGATCTCGCGGCCGGTGGCCTTGGACAGTTCGGCGGCCACATCGCTGTAGCTGAGCAGGCGCGGGCCCGACAGCTCGTACGTCTTGCCGATGTGCTTGTCATCGGTCAGCGCGGCCACCACGACGTCGGCGATGTCGTCGGCGTCGACGAAGGCCTCCACCGCGTCACCGGTCGGCAGGGCGATCTCGCCGGCCAGTACGGGCTCCAGGAAGAAGCTCTCGTTGAAGTTCTGGTTGAACCAGCTGGAGCGGACGATGGTCCAGTCGGCGCCGGAGGCCTTCAGGTTCTCCTCCGACACCTCCGCGGCCTCCTCGCCGCGCCCGGACAGCAGCACCAGACGGCGCGCACCGTTCGCCACGGCCACCTTGGAGAATTCGCGGACCTGTTCGGCGGCGCCCGGGAAGGCGAGGTCGGGGTAGTAGGTCACGTATACCCGGTCGACGCCCTCCAGCGCCGGACCCCAGGTGGCGGGCTCGTGCCAGTCGAAGGCGGGCCGGCCGCTGCGGGAACCGATCCGGACCTGGCGGCCCTGGGCGGAAAGCTTCTCGGCGACGCGCCGGCCGGTCTTGCCGTGACCGCCGATGACGAGGGTGATCTGCGTGTTCTGAGTCATGAGTACAGTCAAGTCCAGTCTCGCGAGACGGGCCATAGCCACAAAGCTCAGTTCCATATGCCTGCGTCTACGAGTGGTCACCTCGGAGCGCGACGGAGAGAGTGTGGCTTCGGCGTGAGCCCCAGAATCGTAGGCATGCCCCGAGCGGCCGGGCCAGGCGTCCCGAGCGGCCCTCGACCGCTCGTCAAGCGGCCTTCCACCGCCGGTCCGGCGGATTCTGACCGACCGCCGAGCCTTCCTCTACGGCGGGACTTGAGCCGTTTTCCGGTCTCCTGCGACAGCATCGGCCCCCGGAGCAACGACCCGCCCGCTGGGAGGCCGCATGAACGCCACTCCGGATCATCCGGAGCTCGACCAGTTGACCGCCGACCTGGCCGCTCTGCACGGACGGATCGGGCTCGACCCGGCCGCCGGGCGGCCCGCGCGCCCAGACCGCATCGACATCCGCTTCGCGGCCGCCGCCGCCCGCCATCCCACCTGGGTCTGCACCCGGGACACCGCGGAGCAGAGCACCTACCTCGAACTGGACTGGCTGGCCGACGACATCGCACGGCGCCTGTCGGGCCGCACGGGACCCGGATCGGCCGTCGCCGTCCGCGCCCGGCGCTCCTGCACCGCCCCCGCCGCCGTGGTGGGCGCGCTGCGCACCGGAGCCGCCGTGCTGCCGCTGGAGCCCGGGCACAACGCGGGCCTCCAGGAACGCCTGATGCGCGACGCCGGCGTCGAGATGGTCCTCTCGGACAGCGGACTGCTGCGCGATGAGATCCCGCTGGCCAAGGCGGGCGGGTTCGTCATCGCGGCGCGCCCCGAGACGGCGACGGGCCGCACGATCCCGCCGGACACGGCCTTCCTGGCACTGCCCGCCGGCGGCGACCCGGGCCGCGCCCTGACCGTGCGGCCCGTCCCCCACGGGGACGTCCTGGCGTGGGTGGACGCCGTGGTCCCGATGCTGGAGCCGGGGCCGGACGACGTGTGGACGTACTTCCACTCCCTCAGCCTGGACCTGGGCATGCGGGAGATCTGGGCACCCCTGCTCTGCGGCGCCCGCGCCGTCGTCGTGGACCGCGACACCGCCTCCGACGCCCGCGCGTTCGCCCGGCTGCTGGCCGAGCACCAGGTGACCGTGGTGACACAACTGCCGTCCGCGTTCGCCCGGCTGGCCGCGGCGGCCCGCGCAAGCCGCAGCCGCCTGCCGGCCCTGCGGCACGTCCTGCTCTCCGACGAGCCGGTGGACACCGCCGCCCTGGCCGGCTGGCGGGACGCCCGGACCGCCCCGCAGGCCGTCGTCTGGGACGTCTCGGGGCCGCCGACCGTCCTGTGAGCGGCCGGGGGACCGGCCACGACGAGGGAGGGCCGCCGACGATCGACCGTCCGCGGCCCTCCCCCCTTTGGCGCGCCCCCGGCATCAGCCGACATCAGCCGGCATCAGCCGATGTCAGTAGTTCCCCATCCCCCCGCACACGTTGAGCGCCTGGGCCGTGATGGAGGCGGCCAGATCGGTGGTCAGGTAGCCCACCAGGGCGGCCACCTCCTCGGGGGTGGAATACCGGCCGAGCGGGATCTTGGATTCCAGCTGCTCCTGGACGTACTCCTCGGTGGTCTCCCACGCCTGCGCGTACCCGCTGCGCACGCGCGCCGCCAGGGGCGTCTCCACGTATCCGGGGCAGACCGCGTTGACGGTGGTGCCGCTCGGCGCGAGTTCCTTGCCGAGCGCCTTGGTGAAACCGACCACGGCGTGCTTGGAGGCGGAGTAGGGGGCGCCCAGCAGCACCCCCTGCTTGCCCGCGGTGGAGGCGATGTTGACGATGCGGCCCCAGGGCTGCGCGCTGAGGCCGCCGCTGTTGAGGACCTCGCGCGTCAGCAGGAACACGCTGTTGAGGTTGGTGTCGATGACGTCGTGCCACAGCTCGTCGGTGATCTCCGCGGTGACGCCGCCGCCGCTGCGGCCGGCGTTGTTGACCAGGACGCTGACCGGTGCCCCGTACGCCGCCACCGCGGAGGCGACCAGCGACCGAACGGCCGAGCGGTCGCGCACGTCGGCGGCCGCGCCCTCCACGCTCAGCCCCTCGCCCTGCAGATCGGCGACGGTCTGCTTGACCGCCGACTCGGTACGCGCGCAGACGAACACCCGGTGGCCACGCGCGCCAAGGTCCCGGGCGACGGCCAGCCCGATGCCGCTGGTCGCCCCGGTGACCAGCGCCACGGGCCGGTCGGGAGACTTCTCTCTCGTCTTCACGCTCATCCTTGTTCCCTCCGTCGCTCACCAGACCCCCAGAGCGTGCCGCAGGGCACTCGGGGCGCGACGGATCAGCGCTCGCGCCAGGTTCCCGCCCGCCGCAACCCGCCCGTCCGGTCCCATCCGGCGGCCCGCGTACGCGGGGGACCGGGCTCGGCCGTCCGCCGGCCCAGCAGGGCGCTCAGGACCGCCAGCACGGCGGCCGTCTCCGCCGCGTCGGGGCTCCCGCGCACGATCCTCCACGGCTGCGCCCCCGCCCCCGGGGCGGCCGGCATCTCCCCGGCCGTCATACCGGCGGGTTGCCGTGCTTGCGCGACGGCAGGTCGGCGTACTTGGGACGCAACATGGCCAAGGCCGAGGCGAGCACCGAGCGGGTCTCGGCCGGATCGATGACGTCGTCGACCAGACCGCGCTCGGCCGCGTAGTAGGGGTGCATGAGCTCGGTCGTGTACTCCTTGATCTTCTGTGCGCGCGTCACGTCGGGGTCGGCGGAAGCGGCGATCTCCCGGCGGAAGATGACGTTCGCCGCGCCCTCGGCACCCATGACGGCGATCTCGTTGGTGGGCCAGGCCAGCGCCAGGTCCGCCCCGATGGAACGGGAGTCCATGACGATGTAGGCGCCGCCGTACGCCTTGCGCAGGACCAGGGAGATCCGCGGGACGGTGGCGTTGCAGTACGCGTACAGCAGCTTGGCGCCGTGCCGGATGATGCCGCCGTGCTCCTGGCCGACACCGGGCAGGAAACCGGGGACGTCGACCAGGGTGACCAGCGGGATGTTGAACGCGTCGCAGAACTGCACGAAGCGGGCCGCCTTCTCGCTCGCGTGGATGTCGAGGACCCCGGCGAGGTGGGCGGGCTGGTTGGCGACGAAAGCGGTGACGTGCCCGTCCATCCGGGCCAGCGTGCACACCACGTTGGCCGCCCAGCCGGGCTGGACCTCGAAGTGGTCGCCGTCGTCGACGACTTCCTCGATGACACGGCGGATGTCGTACGCCTGCTGCGGATTGGCCGGGACGATGCCGGCGAGCGCCTCGGTACGCCGCTCCGCGGGATCGTCGCCGTACTCGCGCGGCGGCGTCTCGCGGTTGTTGGACGGCAGCAGCGACAGCAGGTGCCGCACGTCCTCCAGGCAGCTCTGCTCGTCGTCGTAGGCGAAGGCGGCCACCCCCGAGACCGCGGCGTGCACGTCGGCGCCGCCGAGACCGTTCTGGGTGATCTCCTCACCGGTGACGGCACGGACCACGTCGGGGCCGGTGATGAACATCTGCGAGGTGCCGCGGACCATGAACACGAAATCGGTGAGCGCGGGTGAGTAGGCGGCCCCGCCCGCGCACGGGCCCAACATCACGCTGATCTGCGGAATGACCCCGGAGGAGCGGGTGTTGCGCTGAAAGATGCCGCCGTAGCCGGCCAGCGCGGACACACCCTCCTGGATCCGGGCGCCGGCACCGTCGTTGAGCGAGACCAGCGGGGCGCCGGCCGCCTCGGCCAGGTCCATCACCTTGTGGATCTTCTCCGCGTGGGCCTCGCCGAGCGCCCCGCCGAAGATGCGGAAATCGTGCGCGTACACGAACACGGTGCGGCCGCCCACCGTGCCCCAGCCGGTGACCACACCGTCGGTGTAGGGCCGCTTCTGCTCCAGCCCGAAACCGCTCGCGCGGTGCCGGCGCAGCGCCTCGATCTCGTGGAACGAGCCCTCGTCCAGCAGCAGGGCGATGCGTTCGCGGGCGGTGAGTTTGCCCTTGGCGTGCTGCGCCTCGGTGGCCCGCTCGTCGGGGCCGGCCAGGGCCAGGGCCTTGATGCCGGCCAGTTCCGCGGCAGGGTCTCTGCCCGGCAGGGTGGACACGTCACTGATGGTCATGTGGATCCTCCAGATCTGAAGACCGGATTGCGGCCACCGTCGCGCGCGGGGCTCAAGACGCCGTGGAAGTCCGCTCGAACCCCGTACGAGACGTGGTCCTGGCGCCGTTGCGGCGTGCGGGCTCGGCGGCCCGTCGGCGGAGCGGCGGGGTGGCCTGGAAGGGCGGGGTGGGGGCCCGCCCGGGGCGGCGGGGCTCAGGTCGCCCGGTGCAGGGTGAGGTGGCGGCGGCCGGCCGGCTCCGCCCGGTACGGCGACGGCCCGCCCAGGCCGCCCGCGCTGACCGCGGCCGGCGCCGCGGCGAAGGCCGCGCCGGTGTGCTCCCGCTTCTCCCGCTCCTCCCGCAGGACCTCCCGCAGGGCCTGCTCGAAACGGTCGACGTCCTGCGCGTCGTTGTCGTGGTGGACGGACGCCCGGACGGCGGTCGCCCCGTCCCGCGCGGCCGGATGCAGCGGGTTCTCCTGCGCGACGCTCTTGCGCAGCACGACCCCCCGCCGGGCCAGGCCACGGCGGATGAGCGCGGCCGGGACCTCGCCGTGACGGAACGCCAGCATCCCGGCCTGCTCCCGGCCCGCCGCGAGCACTTCGACCCCGGGCGTCCGCTCGACGACGGCGCGCAGCCGCGCCAGCAGGTCCTCACGCGGGAGGCGCGAGGCGGCGGCGTGGTGGGCGAGGGCGGCGTTCAGCGCCGCCACGGCGGCCGGGGCGGGCGCCGGCGGGCGGCCGCTCCACACCCCCGGCGCGGCGTAGGCGAAGCCCGCCGCGTCCGGTCCGCGCAGGAACCTCCAGCCGTCCGCCGTGACCAGGTGCGCCTTCATGCGCGCGGCGTCGACGGGGAGCTGGCCGACGGAGTGGGAGGCGTCGACGGCGTACCGGGCCCGGTGGGGGGCCAGGAGCCGGCCCACCCGCTCGACCGGATTGACCGTTCCGCAGGCCGAGGAGACGTGGACCACCGAGACGAGGGCGACGTCCTCGTCGATGTGGGCCCGCATCCAGTCCAGGTCGAGATCGCCGTCCGCGCGCAGCGGGACCACCTCCAGCCGGCAACGGGTGCGGTCGCGCAGGGCGTAGAGGGTGGCCAGGTGGTCCACGCCCTCGTGCGGGGTGGTCCAGATCCGGTCGCCGGGACCGAGCTGCGCGGCGCGCACGAAGGCGTCGAAGGCCGCGGCCGCGCCGGTGGTGAGGACCGTGTCGCCGGCCGGGACGCCCAGCAGACCGCCGAGACGGTCGTGCACCTCGGTGTCCAGGACGGCACCGAGGTGCTCCCTCAGCGCCCGGCTCCCGAAGCGGTCGTCGCGGGCCGTGCAGGCGGCGAGCACGGCGCGCACGCCGTCCGGCATCCGGCCCGTACCCGCCGTGTCCAGATGGGCCGTTCGTTGGGTGTCGTACGTCGGCGCATTCATTCAGGGGCCTCCCCCCGCTGTCGGGGCCGTGGCACGTCCACGACCCTGTGTTCCATGTATTGCCAGAACGCTTGGCAATACATTGCCTATTGCCCGGCGGTCTTGGCAATGCCCGCTCCGGCGATGCTCGAGTTCCGGCGCCCTGGCAACTCCTGGCAAATTTCCGCACCGCTCGTGCCACATCAACTTCCGCGCAGGTCACAGCAATTCACGGCGCCACCGCATGCACGCAAAGAGCGGCCGACGGGCGATATCAGCCCTTCCCTCCAGCCTTTCTCAAGCGATTGACGAGCAAATCCCGAGCAGGCGTTGCCAATCTTCTTGGCAGAGGACTTGCCAAGAAGATTCGAAACGTTGCCACAAAGGAGCCACCATGAAGAACATCGCCCGCGTCGTCGCCACCGCCGCCCTCGTCGCCACCGCCGTCCTCACCGCGGGCGCGGCCGCCCACGCCGACGGCGGCGCCATCGACTGGCCGGTCCCCCCGACCTCCGCCGGCACGGCGGCCGCCACCGGCCCCGCCACCGCCCTGATCGACTGGCCGTAACCGCTCGGCGGCGGCTCGAAAGCCACTACAGGAAAGAGATGGAGCACATCCACCCCGGCTAGCGTGCCTCGAACGGGGGCAGCTCCTTGGCCACCGGAGGAAAAGAGCCAAGGAAGTACGGAGGAGACCGTGAGAATTCAGGTTCTGGGTCCGCTGAGCGCAGAGGTCAACGGGGGATCCATCGTTCCGACCGCGGGCAAACCAAGACAGCTCCTGTCGCTCCTCGCGCTCTATCCAGGGCGCGTCATACCGGTTCCCACCCTCATGGAGGAGATCTGGGGAACCGCGCCGCCACAGAGCGCACTGACCACCCTGCAGACGTACATCCTCCAGCTGCGCAGACGGCTGGGCACCGCCATGGGCCCCGACGCCCCCGGCGGCGCCAAGGAAGTACTCGTCACCCGCCACGGCGGCTACCTCCTGCAGATACCCGAGGACGGCGTCGACGTGCACGACTACGAACGCCTCGTCCGCGAGGGCCAGTCGGCCTTCGAGTCCGACGACAGCCACGTCTGCGCCGCCCGCTACCGGGCCGCCCTGGACCTGTGGCGGGGCCCCGCCTTGGTCGACGTACGCGTCGGACCGATCCTCGACATCGAGGTGATGCGCCTCCAGGAGAGCCGCCTGGTCACCGTGGAGCGGCGGATCGACGCCGACCTGAGGCTGGGCCGGCACGCGGAACTCATCGCCGAGCTGACCGAGCTGACCGCACGTCACCCCCAGCACGAGGGACTCCACTCACAGGTCATGGTGGCCCTGTACCGCTCGGGCCGGCAGGCCACCGCCCTGGACGTGTACCGCCGGCTGCGCGGCCGCCTGATCGAGGACCTGGGAGTGGAACCGTCGCCGCAACTCCAGCGACTGCACCAGGCCATGCTCGCCGTCGACCCGCAGCTCGACGTCCTCGCCGGACCGCGCCGCACCTCGACCTTCGACCTCTACGCCGCCTAGGCCGGCCGCTCAGTCGCGCCGCACGGCCACACCCGCGAGCCCCCGGGCGAGCGCCTGCGCGCTGCTCCGGGGACCGCCGAGGCCCGTCATGACGACACTCACCGGCGATCCGAGCCCGTCCGAGAGAACCCGCGCCAGCGCGTACGCCGCCCCCGCGCCCGGGCCGCACCCGCCCAGCACCAGCCGGCTGCCGCGCGCCGGCAGCCCGGCCAGGGCGGCGGGCACCACCGCGCCGGGCGGACCGTCCAGTTCCAGCACCACGATCGTCTGCGGGCCCTGGTGGTCGCGGGCGAACAGCTCGTAGCAGCCTTCCACCACCCCCGGGACCGCCAGCAGGCAGATCACCTCCGCCGAAGCCGCCCCGCCGCGCAGCGTGCGCAGCGCGCCACGCCGCACCGCGGGCGGCCGGGCGGCCATGGAAGGGGCTTCGGTGTCCGCCAGCAGGCCCAGCACCCCGCCGACCGTGGGATCGGCATCCGGCAGATCGGTCAGGGCCCGCAGCAGGCCGACGCACTGCTGGAGGAGAGCGGCGGCGTCCGCGTCGGCCAGACGCGCCCGGTCGTAGACGGCGTCGAGCACCAGCGCCCCGCCGCTCTCGTGCCGGGCGACCACCGTGACGGGCACGCCGCCGCCGGCGCCGACGGCCCGCGGCGCGTCCACGCCGATGCCCTGTGCCTCCAGTTCACGCCCCACGTCGGCCCCCGGATCGGCCGGGCCGTCGAAGACGAGGACGGTGTCGGTGAGTTGTTCGCCCGGCCCCCGTCCGCTCCACTCGCGGATGAGGTCGGCCGACACCCACGGGTAGGCGCCCATGTCCAGCCGGGCGTCGCGCACCTGCCGCAACAGGCCGGCCAGCGGGGCCGCCGGATCCACCCGCACCGTCATCGGCAGCGCACTGCCGAGCAGCCCGGGGATGCCGCCCCCTCCGGGCAGCGCGATGTCGCCGCCGCAGACCCGGACGCCGAAACTCACCGGCAGGGGACCCTCGGCCGCGGCCGCCCGGTACAGCAGCAGCGCCCACACCGTGTGCAGGGCGCCGCTCTCGCCGACCCCCCGCGCCGCGGCCCAGGAACGCAGCCGCGGCCCGTACGGGTCCTCCAGCCGCCGGCGCAGGCGTCCCTCACCGCTCTGGCCGGTGTCCGGGCCGGGGCGCCCCGGCGCGGTCGCGGCGCCGCGCGGGGGCGCCGCGCGCGTCCACAGTTCCCGGGCGCCCTCGGCGCTCTGCCGGGCCAGCCAGCGCGCGTGGTCGCGCAGATCGGGGCGGCGCTCACCACCGGGCAGGGCGCCCGCGGCCAGGTAGGCGCGGTAGAACGCGCGCAGCAGGAGGTGGACGCCGCGCTCGTCGAGCAGGGCGCGGTGGCAGGTCAGCAGCACCCGGGTGGGCGCCCCCGGTTCCCCCTCCAGCAGGGTCAGGCGCAGCAGCGGCGGACGGTTGAGGGCGAACCCCCGCGCCCGGTCCGCGTCGAGGAGTTCCCGCCAGGTGGTGTCGGTGCGGGCGCGGTGGACGATCTCGACTTCGGCGTACGGATGCAGCAGCAGCCGTGGCACCGCCGTCCAGTCGAAGGCGGCCCGCAGGATCGACTCCCGCCCGCAGACGGACTGCCAGGCCGCGTCGAAGCGGGCCCGGTCCAGCGGGCCCGACCAGTTCCAGTGGACCTGCTCCAGGTACCGGTCCGGCCCGTCGGCACGGGTGACCGCCTCCACGAGCAGTTCGCGCCGGTCCCCGGCCAGGGCCAGGGGCTCACCGGCGCCCGGGTACGGGCCCAGCAGGTCGGCCAGCAGCTCGCCGCTCAGCGGCGCGGCGCTCAGCGGCGCGGCGCTCGGAGGCGCGGCGCTCGGAGGGGCCGGGCTCGGCGAGGCGGGGCTCGGCGAGGCGGGGCCGGGCGAGGCAGGTCTGGGCGTGCCGGCGTCCGGGAGCAGGCGCAGGGTGTGCCGGCCCGGACCGTGGCCCTCCAGGGTGACCCGGAAGCGGCGGTGGCGCTCGGCGATGCGGGCGGCGAACATCTCGGCGTCCGCGTCGTGGCGGAGCCCGCGCAGGCCGAGGACGAGCGCGGAGCCGGGCGCACCGTGGCCCGCCTCGTGCACCACCGCGAGGACCGGACCCGGCCCGTCCGCGGCGTCGCCCCCGCTCACCGGCCGGCCCGCACACGGCCGGGGCGGATGCCGTCGGCCCGCACGCCCGCCGCGCTCTCGTCGGTCACCGACACGGACACGAGACGGCAGGACCGACGCGAAGGGACACCGCGGAAAGTTCCCCTGTGTTCACGGCGTCCGCCTTCCCTCGCCCCACCCGGAGGTCACCGGTCGCACAAAGGGTAAGTGGTCCCCGAGCCCGGTTCCCCTTTCCTCAAGTGGTGCTGCAGCGCTTCGCGAACCGGTGTCGACCTGCGCCTTCCCGGCCGCCGGCAAGGCGGGCCGGCGCCGGTGCGCGGCGCCGACCAGATAGCGCTCCAGGACGGGATGGGTGGCGAACGCCCACGCCCCGGCCGCGTCCCCCTCCTCGCCCCGGCCGCCCACCAGGACGGCACGGCCCCGCTCGTCGCGGTCGAACCCGAAGGTGGCAAAGCCGCGGCGCGGCCCACCCCCGAGCGCTCTGGCACGGGCCTCCTTCAGGGTCCACAGCCACAGCAGCCGGGCCCGGCGCTCACTCTCGGGCAGCGCGGCCAGTGCCGCGCGTTCCGCCGCGGTGCACCACCGCCCGGCCGGCACCTCGGCGGCGACGTCACGGTCCGCGGGCTGCACGTCCACACCGATCGCACCGGTACGGCTGACACCGACCACGATCAGCTCACCGGTGTGCGCCAGACTCACCTCCAGGTCCTCGCCCCCACCCCGCACCAGGGGCTGCCCGTCCGGCTCGTAGCCCAGTTCCAGGGTGTCCACGGGAACGTCCAGCGCGGCCGCGGCGGAGTGCTTCACCACGAACCGCGAGACGGCGAAGCGCATCCGGCCGGCCGCGGCCGCCGTCTGCCGGTAGCGCGGCCAGTCGCGCCCGAGCAGGGGCCGCAGCGCGGGGTCGAGCAGCACGGCGGCCAGCCACTGGCCCCACGTCGTGCAGATGACCGCCCGGCCGGTGTCGTCGAGCCGGTCACCCACCTCCTCCCACGGCCCTTCGGGACCGGCAAGGTGCAGCGGCGCGTCGAGCGGCGCGTCGAGCGGCTCCGGGCGGGACCGGTCGGCAACCATGGCCACGACCTCCTTCTCGGGCTCATCGCGAACGCGTGGGCGCACGGGCTGCCGGCTCATCGCAGACGGCGTACGGCGCTCTGGGCGTGCCACCCGGCCAGGCGCAGCGTCTCCGTACCGGCCCGCCCCAGCCACGTCCGTACGTACCGGCGGGCCTCCACGAGGTCGGTCCCCGCCCCCAGCACCTCCTCGACCGCCTCCTCCCGCAGCATCACCCGCCGGGCGCAGACGACCCGTACGCCGCCCCCGTCCGGGACCAGGGACCACTCGCCGCTGTGCGCGGCGATCAGCGGGGACGTCGTCAGCTCCTTGTCGACGATCCGCGCGGCCGAGGGGAAGCACAGCCGCACCGACCGGGTGGTGACCGTACGCCCGCCGGGGGCGGCGCAGGAGTCCACCGTCGCCAGCTGCACACCGGGCACGTCCTCGATCACGCCGACCGATTCCACGTGCGGGACGCGCTCGGGCCAGTCCCCGATCCGGTAGAGGAAGTCGTAGATCAGCTCGGCGGGGCCGTCGACGCGCACGCTGTCCTCGAAGGAGAACAGCAGCTGGTCCAGCCGCTCCCAGCGCTCGGCGACCCCCTTGACGTGGGCGAGCCGCTCGGCCGGCTCCGCCTGCCACTCCCGTCGGCTGCGCTCGCTCTCGGCGGCGGCCAGCCCCTCCAGCGTACGTTCCTGACGCAACGTCAACAGCGATTCGGTCTCGCCGAGCTCCTCGACCGTCCACACGCCGGCGGTGGGCACGCCCGGGCGGGCCGTGTCCTCCTGCTCGAAGGCGACGGTCCTGGCGTGCGGGTCCAGCACCCGCCGTACGTGGAAGGAGCGGACCCTCTCCTCGCGCACGTCCCAGACCCGCAGCCGCTCCCGGACCCCGTCGAAGTCCATCCGCTCGACGTGGACGTACGAGGGCAGCAGGAGCGGCCAGCGGACGGCGTCGGCCAGCAGTCCGTAAACCACGCCGGCCGGGGCGGCCACCCACGCCGTCCGCTCGCTCGCGTGCACGCGCTGCGACGGCACGAGACCCCACCCCCTGATCGTTCCTGCGATGCGTTCCAGGCTGCACCACAGGCTGCACCAGGGGACTTGAGCCTTCCTCAACCGCCGACGGCCGAGGCCCCGCTGAGCCGCCCGGCCTGCCCGACGGCGCCGCCCTGACCGGCCTGGGTCAGTGCGTCGGCCAGCACCCGCCAGATCTCGGCGGCGAGGTCGATGTTGGCGTCCTGCTGCGCCTGCTGCGCCAGATCGCGCAGGCCCCGGATCCCGGAGGGGTCGCCGCCGAGGATCAGCAGCTGATGGCGCAGGATCTCCAGCCGTACCCGGCCGCGGTAGGTCATCCTCGGCTGGTCGGCGGCCAGTTGGCCGAGCAGGGCGCGCGCGTCGTCGTACCGGCCGGTGGCGAACGCGAGGTCCGCCTTGAGGGCGGTCAGGTCCTGCCGCAGCGCCGGCGTGCCCACGAAGGCGAGGGCGGCCTCGGCCTCGCCGGCCCGCCGACGCGCCTGCTCCGGATCGGCCGGCAGCTTCTGCAGGTGCAGCCGGGCCGTGGCCAGCCGCAGCCGGATCCACAGGACCAGGTCCTCCTGACTGCCGAACCGCTCGAGGGCATCGTCCAGGCAGGCCTGCGCGCCCGGGTAGTCGCCCTGGCGCATCCGCACGGCCGCGGCCGTCCACATGGCCTCCGCCCACAGCGCGTCGCAGCGCCCCTCGACGAGGACGGTCAGCTCGTCGGCGTGCACGCGGGCGTCGCTGATCCGGCCGGCCTCGGCCTGTACGGACACCAGCGCCAGCAGGGCGGTGGCCCGGTCCTCCACCCCCAACTCCTCGCCCAGCGCGATCCGGTGGGCCTCGACGGCGGCGTCCAGCGCCGGGTTGATCTCACCGATGGACCGCAGGCAACGGGCGAGCCGGGTCAGGCCCCGCACACGCAGCTCGCACACACCCACCTCCTCGCCGAGCGCGACCAGCCGGGTGAGCCGGTCCAGCTCCACCGCGTGGTCGCCCTGGACGCGGGCGGCCCGGGCGAGGAGCCACAGCGCCTGCCAGCGCAGCACCGGCGGCTCGTGCCCCTCGGCGGCCAGGGCCTGACGGAGGGCCTCGATGGCGTCGGGGGAGCCGGTGGACGCCGCAAGGGTGAGCGCATGGGCCAGCGAGCCGGTCGCCGGCTCCTCGAAGTCGGCCGGCTCCAGGCCCAGTCGGCCGGCCAGGTACCCCACGGCCCGCTCGGTCGGCTGCCGGGCGCCCGACTCCAGACGGGAGAGGTAGCCGGTGGACATGCCCTCGCCGGCCAGCGCCGTCTGGGACAGGCCCTGGGCCATCCGGAGCTTTCTCAGGCGGTGTCCGAACGCGGGCTGTCGCAGCATGAGCATCCCTGAGGTCGCGGGCAAGAAATCTGTCGGGAACCGCCATCGAGCGTAGGACGCCCGGCAACACGCGGGCAAACCTTTGCCAGGGGTTCGCGACGGCTCTCATGCGCACGTCATGCGTTCCTCAAGCGGTCCTCGAACCGACCGAGGCAGACTCTCCAGAACCCGGGCCCCGGCACCGGCCGGAACCCCGCTCTTCTCGCATTCAGCGCCTTGGAGTCGATCATGAGGCCATCGGTGTGCGCACCCCGCGCGTCCTGGACGCCCGCAGCACACACCGGGCGCGCGTCCCCCGCCCCCCGGCCCGCCGACCCGACCGACAAGACCCACCCGGACGACGACATCGGCTGGCCCAACCACCGCACCCCGCCCACCCGAGCCCACCGCGGCCGTCCGCGAACGGCGCGACACGCCGGAAGCCGGCCCGTCGCTTTGGCCGGAACCAGGTGAGCCACGGGCGATTGCGGAACCTATGAACCGATTCCAGGAGGCGCCGACAGCCCCCGGCACGGCGGAAACGATCCGCTCGTGATCACGCCCGCGGCGCCGACCGTTTGAGGGACACCATCGACCTGGGCTACGTTCCGGGCACAGCCACGGACACCACTGAACGCTCCGGGAGTTGTTCCACCGAGCTGTCGAGACGCGACCGAGGGCGCCCCCGCGCCGGTGCGTGCGGCGCGCCCTCCGCCACGCCCCGACAGCTCCGGCACGAAAGGCCGTCAGCCGTGAACGACCCCTCAGCCGCCGAGCGCCCCGACGACACACGCCCGACGCCGTCCTGGTCGCTGACGGTGCCGCTCACCGGCGCAGCGTGCGCCGTGCTCCGCTTCGGCGGCGTCTGGTCCTGGTGGGCCCTGCTGTGAGCCCCCCTGCTCGCCGCCGCCGTCGCCGGCATCGTCCTCGAGTGGCGGGTACTGGCACGCAACCGTTGGCGCATGGGAATCATCGAATGGCTCCTGCTGGCCACCACCCACCTCGGCTCCGCCGCCGCAGCGGGACTCGTCCTCGGCCTGTGACCACCCAGCCCGAACCCGCCGACCGTCCTTCGGGCGCCTCGCCGCGCCGGCGGCTCAGCTGCCCTTTTCGGTGATCATGGTGAGCAGTCCGTGGGGCGTGTTGTCGGCCGAGAAGAGCTCGGAGAGCTCGACGCCTTCGAACGTCGGGACCTCGGCGTTGCGCACGAACATGGCCTGCTCGTACTCGGTGAGCGCGGCCTCCGTGTCGTCGGGGTGCGCGGCGAGGGCCCTGCCGAGTTCGGCGCCGTCGAGCAGGGCCAGGTTGGCGCCTTCGCCGTTCGGGACCCCGAGGTGCGCGGCGTCGCCGAGCAGGGTCACCCCCGGCACCCGGTCCCAGCGGTGCCCCTCCGGCAGAACGTAGTGCGGACGCAGGACCGGCGCGGTGTCGCCGTCGGTGATCAGCGCGGTGACCTCCGGCGCCCAGCCGTCGAACTCCCGCGCGATCCGCGCGGTGGCCGCGGCGGCATCGGTGAAGTCGATGGCGGCGAACCAGTCCAGCGGCCTGGCCAGCGCCACGTAGGTGTGCAGGGTGTCGCCGCTCTCCCGGTGGGCGAAGATCTCCCTGCCCGGCGCGGGCACGATCAGCATCCCGCCGCCGACCGCCTTCGCGGTCGCGGGATGGCGGGTGTCGGCGTCGAACAGGTACGTCTCGACGAACGAGGTGCCCGCGTACTCGGGCGTGGCGGCGGAGAGCAGCGGCCGCACCCGTGACCACGCGCCGTCCGCCCCGACCAGCAGACCGGTGACGACGGTGCCGCCGTCGGCGAACGTCACCTCGTGACGGCCCTGGCCGAGGGCCCGGGTGCCGGCGGCCTTGCGCCCCCACCGGACGGTGCCGGCCGGGAGCGAGTCGAGCAGGATCCGGCGCAGTTCACTGCGCTGCACCTCGGGGCGCCCACCCGTGCCGTCGTCGGCCTTGTCGAACAGGACGCTCCCGTCCCGGTCGAGGACCCGCATCGCCTGCCGGCCCTCCAGGACGATGGCGCGGAACTCGTCCATCAGCCCGGCCGCCTCCAGGGCGAGCTGCCCGTTGTAGTCGTGGATGTCGAGCATCCCGCCCTGCGTGCGCGCCTGCGGGGAGGACTCCGCCTCGTAGACCGTGACCGGGATTGCGTGGACGTGCAGGACGCGGGCCAGGGCGAGCCCGCCGAGTCCCGCGCCGATGATCGTGACGGGTGTGCGCATGGTGGCTCCTCGGGACCGGGCCGCCGGTGGATCCGGCCGGCCGTCTCCGGAAAGGTGTCAAGGCCCGCCAACAAGCCGCCGACAGCGGACCGACAGCCACCGACACCCCCCGACAGACGACCGACACCGTTCCTGTCCGCCGATGCCATGCCATGCGGTGCCGTGCCGTGCCGTGCGGTGCCGTGCGGTGCCGTGCCGTGCGGCGGCCGGGCCCCGCGCTCAGACCGCGTACAGGTCGAAGGTCGACCCCCGCTTCGGCCCCGCCTGCACGTCCAGCGCCGGATCGACCGTCAGCATCGCCTGGTGCAGCCGCTGGAGCTGCGGCGACGGCTCCACTCCCAGGTCCTCGATCAGGCGGCCGCGCAGCCGCCGGTACACGTCCAGGGCCGTCGCCTGCCGCCCCGAGCGGTACAGCGCCACCATCGCCTGCGAGTGCAGCCCCTCGTGCTGCGGATGCCGGGCGATCAGCTCGGTGAGCTCGGCCAGCAGCTCCGTGTGCCGGCCCAGCCGCAGGTCCACGTCGATCCGCCGCTCCACGGTGACCAGCCGGCTCTCCTCCAGCCGCATCACCTCGATCTCCAGGATCGGACCCACCCGTACGTCGACCAGCGCGGGTCCCTGCCACAGCGTGAGCGCCGCGCGCAGCATGGCCGCCGCGCTCTCGTCGTCGCCCCGCTCGAAGTCGCTGTGGCCCCGGGTCACGAGGCTCTCGTACTCGTGCACGTCCACCGCGTCCGGCGGGATCTGCAGCAGGTACCCGCCGTGCCGCGTGACAAGGACCTCTTTTGCGCCACCGGCGCTGCCCGGGCCGCCGCCGCCCGGCCCCATGGCGGTACCCAGCTGCCGGCGCAGCTGGAGTATGTACGTCTGCAAGGTGGTGAGAGCGCTCTGCGGCAGGTTGGTGCCCCAGAGCTCCTCCATGAGCGTGGGCACCGGCACCATCCGGCCCGGGTAGAGGGCGAGGAGCGTCAGGATCTGCCGCGGCTTGCGTGCGGTCGGAACGATCGAACCCCCGTTGACCTCGGCACTCAACGGACCCAGCACCTTAATCTTCACGGTCTCCTCCGCAAGTCGTCGACTCCCTCGTTTTTCGGCCTTCGACTCGGGGCACGGTAGCGGTACTTGAGCGATGTCACCGGATTCTCGAGCCCTCTTCGAGCCCCTCTCCACGCCCCCGTCCCGCAGCCGTGGAACAGCCCCGCACCCAGGCGGAACACGGCACGGACCCCGCCCGGGGGAGGACCGCTTCACCCGGGGCGCCGGCCACACCGGAACACCAACGCGAACGCCGGACGTCAGGTACCCGTCCGGCCTCCGTACGCGCTGCCGTGCCGGGTACACCCTCCGACGCCCGTCCCACCCGCCCACCGGTCCGGTCCGTCCGCGACCACCGCGACCGCCGCGATCACCGCGACCGCCTGCGGGAGTTACGCGCCCGCCGCCTCGGCCCGGTCCGCGTCGCCCGGCAGCACCACGCCCGCCCGCACGGCACCCGGCGGCGGCGTCACCCCGTCCCCGTTCCTCTCGACGGCAGCCGCACCACCACCGGTACGGGCCGTCCCTCCCAGCGGCGCCGCCCACAGCGGTACCACCGTCTCACCGCTCACGGACCGCTCCACCGCCCGCTTCCTCCCGCCCCGCCCCGAGGAACTCCGCGGCCCCGCCGGATCCCGGCCCGTCCGCCGCGCCACGCGGCGCCCGGGCGCGGTACTTGCGTAGGCCCTCGGCCTCCACGAGGCCCGGCAGCAGCCGGGCCCACAGGGCCGCCACCTTCCGCTGCAGCTCCCGGTACGGCATCCCGGTACCGGACATGACCTCGATCCCGCACGCCACGGCCGCCACCAGCGCCTCGGCGCCCTCCCACTCGCGGTCCGCCGCCGGCAGTTCACCCGCGTCCCGCGCCAGCCGGAGCAACGTGGAGACCACCGAGATCCACGCGGCGTGGAAGTCCACCACCACCGACTGCGCCCCGACGGGCCCCCGGGGCCCGGCCCCGCACTCCTTGGTGATCCGGAAGCTCGCCGGGACCGCCGGATCCTCGTACAGCGCCCCGGCCAGCCAGTGCGTGATGTCGATCAGTGCCTGCAACGGCGAGGACCCCGACTCGCGCAGGGCCCGTACCTCCTCGTGCAGCAGGGTGTAGCCCCGCTGCTGCACGGCCTCCGCCAGCTCGTCCTTGGAGGCGAAGTGAAAGTACAGCGCCCCCTTCGTCACCCCGGCCGCGCCCGCGATCTCGCCCAGCGTCGCGCTGGCGTAGCCGTTGCGGTGGAACATCTCGGCCGCGGCGTGGACCAGCCGCCTACGGGTTCGCTCCGACCTCTCCTGCACCGAGCCGTCCCCTCTCGCCCCGCCGCCGACCGGCAGGGTCCCGCGCACCTCAGACCCGTACGAGCCGCTCGCCCCCGGGCTCCACGCCCGGCTCGGCGAGGCTCTCGGGCCCCGCCATCAGGATCGAGCGCTGCAGCCGCCGCAGCGCCACCGACGGCTCCAGCCCCAGCTCGCGCACCAGCGTCCCGCGCAGCCGCTGGTAGACGTCCAGCGCCTCGCCGCGCCGGCCCGAGCGGTGCAGGGCGAGCATGAACTGGCCGTGCAGGTTCTCGTGCGTGCGGTACCGGCTCGCCAGCACGGTCAGTTCGGCCAGCAACTCCCGGTGCCGGCCCAGCCGCAGGTCCGCCTCGATCCGCTGGTCGAGGGCGCACAGCCGCGTCTCCTCCAACCGTCTGGCCTCCATGTCCAGCTGGACCCCGCCCTGCACGTCGGCGAAGGCGGGCCCGCTCCACAGGGCCAGTGCCTCGCGCAGCAGCCGCGCGGCGGCGGGGAAGTCGCCCGCGTCCATGGCGCGGTAGCCGGTCCCGGCGAGTCGGTCGAACTCCCGCACGTCCAGGACGCCGCCGCCGCTGCTCAGCAGATAGCCACCCGGCAGGGTGACGAGTATGTCCTTCGCGGTCCGCACGGGATCGCCGGGATCCCGGGGACCCCCGGGATCCCGGGGGTCCCCGGGATCCGCACCGGCCTGCGCGCCGTGGGCCGCGCCCCGCTCCAGAGCGTTCGCGATGAGGGCACGTAACTGCAGGACGTACGTCTGGAGCGTCGTGCGCGCGCTGCGCGGCGGTTCGCCCGCCCACAGCTCCTCGATCAGCGCCGATACGGGCACCACCTGGTCGGCATGGAGGGCCAGGAGCGCCAGGACCTGCCGGGGCTTGGGGGCGGTCGGCGTGATGGAGATCCCGTTCTCCCGCACAGCCAACGCGCCCAGTACATCGATGTCCACGCCGTACTCCCCTGTCCTTGGATGAGTCGCACAGCAAGTAGAAAACAGGACCGACGGTTTGTCAATATCAAACCGGTTGCGCTGTTTTGCAGACCAACACGACCTGACTCACTCTCAAAAACCCGCCCCCAGCTGGGATTTCATCCAACCCCCGCAACCCCGGAGCGGCCTCCGCGTCCCTCGATCGCCCCCACCGCGGCTGCCGGGATCGACTCTCGCGCTTCTCTAAACAGACCAACCAGTCTGCTACGGCGCCCCGTTACGTGAGGGAACCGCGGCCGGCGCCGGCTTCGCCGGCCGACCCCTCGGCCACGAGCCCGCCCAGGGCCCCGTCGGCCGCGAGCCGGGGGAGCGTCAACGTCCAGAAGCGGGTGAGGGCGTGGGGCGCGAGCCAGTCCCCGTCACGGGCACCCAGGGCCTCCAGTCCCACGGTGGCGGCCACCACCACGCCCGCCGCGTCCTGCGGGGAGAGCCCGTCGGCCAGCACGCCCTGCCGCGCCGCGGCCCGCGTCACCGCCTCGACCCACAGGCGCCACTGACGGCGCAGGTCGATCGCGCTCCTGCGGGAGACGTCCGCGCACAGCAGGAAGGCGGCCCGCACCACCACGTCCGCCGCGAGCAGCGCCAACAGGGCGTGGGAGGAATCCACCAGCACCTGCAGGGCGTTGCCGTCCACCGCCGCGGACGAGGCCGCGACGCCGCCCCACCGCTCGGTGGTGACCCGCCGCAGCGCCTGCGCCGCCCGGTCCTCGACGGCCCGGGCGAGCACGGTCTTGTTCTCGAAGTGGAAGTGCAGACCGCCGGCGCTCACGCCGGCCCGTCGGCTGATCGCCGCGATCGACGCGGTGACGAAACCCTGCTCGGCGAACACCTCCGCGGCGGCGCGGATCAGGGTCTCTCGCGTGCGGGCCGCACGCTCCTGCTTGACCATGGAGTCTCCACAAACCGTCAATGCGGTTTGCCCAAGGGGGTACAAGATCTTGTCGGCCACAGTCTGCGGTCGCACCGGAGCGCGGCTCGTTTCCCGCTGGAGCCGATGTGCGTAAGAGGCGTACGCCAACCCGCCCTGCGGCCGCACTCCCCACGTCGTATACCCCGGCCCCACGCGCCTTGACCCTGCGCGCCTTCACCCCGCGCGTCTGCGCCGTGCGCGTCCTCACCCCGCGGTCCTCATCCCGCGGTCCTCACCGCGGGCGCGCTCTCAGGACAGCGCCGGCTCGGGTTCCGGTGCCGGGTCGGTCCCGATCCCCATCTCCGCGGTCACCCGCCGCCCCCGGTCGGGGCCCAGGTCCAGCCTCGCGAGCACCGCGGGCGTGGAGATGCTCGGGTAGATGTGCTGGTAGACGGCGGCCACCCGCTGTTCGAGGTCCGTCCGGTCGTTGAGGGTCTGGGAGAAGATCTGGGCGCCCGTCCAGCAGGCGGAGAGGATCCAGGCCGTCTCGGCGGGATCGACGTGGGGGAGGAGTTCGCCCTGCTCCTTCGCCTCGCTGAGCAGGGCGCGCGTGAACTCGATCCAGCCCGGCACGGACCCTCCGCCGAAGATGTCGCGCATGCCCGGGCCCAGCGAGAGCCGGGCCCCCGCGCTGAGCATCGGCTCGTGCTTCATCCGGTACGCCAACACCATCGCCACGTCGGCGAGTTCCTGGAGCTTGCTCTCCCGGTGGGGCACCCCGCCTTCGGCGAACTGCTCCTCGAGCACGCCCTGGGCCAGCTCCTGCTTGGAGGAGAAGTGGAAGTAGAGGGCGCCCTTGGTGACCCCCGCCCGCGCGAGGATGTCCGCGATGGTGGCCGCGTCGTAGCCGCGCTCGTCGAAGACCGCCGCCGCCGCTTCCAAGATCGCGCGACGCGTACGTACCGCACGCTCTTGCCGTGCCACGGTGCCTCCGTTGTCCAAGGGTCGTGCCTGACGGATCCCCTGACAGGATCCGTCACCCCATCATCCGTCACCTCATCAAAACCAACCAGAAGGTCCGTATTTTAGTCAAGCGCCTCTCCCCAGCCGGGCATCACAATCCGTCACCTCTCCACCAAAACCCCACACCCCCTTCCATCACTTCCCTCCCTTGCGCCTCACACACCCCTGTTCTCGGCCCCCAGCACCACCGGCAGCTCCCGCAGCCCGTTGGAGATGAACGACGCCACCCGCGGCAGCTCCCCGCCCCGCGCAACCGCCGGCTCCGCCTCCGGGAACCTCTCGAAGAAGCGCTCCACGGCGATCGCGCACTCGGCCCGCGCCAGGGTCGCCCCCAGGCAGTAGTGCGTCCCGAAACCGAAGGACAGGTGCTGACCGCGGGTCTCGCGGGTGACGTCGAAGCGCTCCGCCCCCGCCCCGTGCAGCTGCGGATCCCGCCCGACCGAGCCGAAGGACACCAGGATCGGGTCCCCCTGCGGGATCACCACCCCCTCGCCCATGTCGATGTCCTCCACCGCGAACCGCAACAGCCCGTACGAGGCCGGCGGTTCGATGCGCAGCGCCTCCTCGACCACGTCCTCCCAGGATCCGAGCCCCTCGCGTACGGCCTTCAGCTGCTCCGGGTGGCGCAGCAGTTCGTGCAGGGCGGTGCAGATGAGGTTGACGGTCGTCTCGTACCCGGCCGTGAAGAGCAGGATCAGGTTGTCGACCAGCTCCTTCTCGCTGAGCCGTACCCCCTCCTCCTCGCCGCCCGAGTCCCGGGCGGCGATCAGCACGCTGGTGATGTCGTCTCCCGGGTGCGCCCGCCGGTACGCGACCACGTCGGCCATGGTCACGTCCATGTCCACGGCGTTGCGCTGTGCGTCCTCGACCGTGATCGTCGTGTCGAAGAAACCCTTGATGATCTTGTGCAGGGGCGCCCAGGACCGCTCCGGGATCCCGAACAGCTCGAAGACCATCCGGGTCGGCAGCTCGTGCGCGAACCCCGCCCGCAGATCGACCGTCCGGCCCGGCGGCAGCGCGGCCAGGCCGTCCAGCAGCCCGTCCACGACCTCCTCGATCCTCGGCCGCAGGGCGGCGACGCGCCGCGAGGTGAACGCGGCGGCGACCGGCTTGCGCAGGCGCGTGTGCTCCTCCCCGTAGGCGGTGATCATGTTCTGCACGGAGACCCAGATCGACAGCGGCCACTCGGCGCCGACCTCTCCGCTGATCCACGCCGGCCAGTGCCGGTAGGCGTCCTTCGACACCCGCGGATCCACCAGCAGCCTGCGGATGTCGGCATGCCGGTTGACGGCCCAGCCCCTCACCCCGCCGGGCAGCAGCACCTGCGCCGCCGGCGCCTGCTCCCGGATGCGCGCCGCCTCGGCGTGCACGTCCGCTCCGGAGAGGTCGATCGCTATGGGGCACTGACGGTTCATCTGACGACTCTCCAGGATGGCGGCGAACATTGGTCACAGGGGGCAGCGGACTGCCGACACCCTGCGTTCAGAAACCATCCATCCGGTTCTTTAGTGACCGGCGGCGGCCCTGATTCTGACATTGCCCCACCCCGCCTGCCAATGGTTTGCCGAACGGGTTCCACCACGTGACGATCATTCAAGTGCGGCCTGAAAGTCGCCCGTTGAACAACATGTGACGATGGCCTGCCGGACCGGCGCATATGACCGGAAGGCCTTCTCCCACTTGGGCCGTGATCCCTCGCATCGCGCGCAGCGGCCGCCATCCTGATATTCGCTGGTCGACGTCGCGGCGGCCCCGCACTGTCTTGATCGGCCACCCCCGACGATGGCGCACGAGCGACATCCACTCTCCCTCCGCACCTTGCAAACCAAACCGGAGAGTACGTATCTTGCGTCTCGCGTACGCAACCCGTCCCATCCGTCAAACGGCTCTGCGGGAGAGGTCCCATGACCATGCTGACGACCCGGAACCACGCGCCCGCCCTCCCGCTCAGGGGAGTGGGAGAACCCTGGACGCGCTGCAACGAGGCCCCCGTGCTGACCACCACGGTGCCCAGGGAGTACGTCCACCGCAGCTCACTCGCCGAGGTCTTCCTCACCGGCTGCGACCGCATCTGCGACGACACCTTCTCCCTCACCGGACAGTGGCCCCGCGCCCACACCTTCTTCACCAGCGCCGACGGCCGCGGCCACGACCCCGTACAGGCCGGCGAGACCATCAGACAGGCCGGCCTCTACCTCTGCCACGCCGTCTACGGAGTCCCCCTCGGCCACAACGTCCTCCTCTGGAGCCTGGACTTCACCTCCCGCCCCGAGCAACTGCGCATAGGCCGCGGCCCGAGCGACCTCGACATGACCGCCCGGTGCACGGACTTCACCTGGAAGGGCAGCCGCTTCTCCGGCTTCCTGCAGGTCGACATCCACCGAGGCGGCGAACTCGCCGCCTCCGGCACCGCCCGCTTCACCTGCGTCGCCCCCACCACCTACCGCCGGCTGCGCGGCGAGCGCGGGCACGCCGGCTTAACGCGCCCCCTCGCCCGCCGCACCCCCGTACCCGCCGCCGCCGCGGGCCGGCTCGTCCCCTTCGACGTGGTCCTCGCCCCCGCAGACCGGCCCGGCCGCTGGCTGCTGAACCCCGACCTCGACCACCCGATCCTCTTCGAGCACGCCAACGACCACCACCCCGGCATGGTCCTGGTCGAAGCCGCCCGCCAAGCCGCCTGCGGACTCCACCTCCCCGGTACGTTCACCCCCACCGGCCTGTCCACCGAGTTCCACCAGTACGCGGAACTGGACACCCCCTGCTGGGTGGACGCCACCGTCGTCGCACCCGGCCGCGTCGAGATCACCGGCCACCAGGACGGCCGCACCGTCTTCACCTCGACGGTCACCGGCCGCCACGAGGAGAGCCACGCGATGTTCCCCCTGCGGTGACCGGCGCGGCCCCACACCGGCCGGGCCGACACCCCTCGCGGTGACACCCGCCCGCCCCCCCAC
>NZ_JOIR01000040.1 GCF_000720115.1 Streptomyces sp. NRRL F-2580 | reverse complement strand
CCCCTCACGCCCCCCGCGCCCCGGGCCGCCGCGCCGGCCGTGGGCCCCCACTACGCCGTACGCCTCGCCCGCGACGAGTCCGAGGTGCGCGCCGCCCAGCGCCTGCGCCACCAGGTCTTCGCCGGCGAGCTCGGCGCCCGTCTGGACGGGCCCGAGCCCGGTCTCGACTCCGACGCCTTCGATGCGTACTGCGACCACCTCCTCGTCATCGAGGAGGAGACCGAGCAGGTCGTCGGCACCTACCGGCTGCTGCCCCCGGAGCGCGCCGCCGTCGCCGGCCGCCTTTACTCCGAGGGTGAATTCGACCTCTCCGCCCTCGCCCCCATCCGTCCGGACCTGGTCGAGGTCGGCCGCTCCTGCGTCCACCCCGACCACCGCAACGGCGCCGTCATCGCCCTCATCTGGGCCGGCCTCGCCCACTACATGGACCGCTCCGGGCACAACTGGCTCGCCGGCTGCTGCTCGATACCGCTCGCCGACGGCGGGCTCCTGGCCGCCGCCACCCGCGAGGCCGCGCTGACCCGCAGCCTCGCCCCCGAGGAGTACCGGGTCACCCCGCACCTCCCCTGGAACCCCGAGGGCATCACCTTCCCCGACCGCATGGAGCTGCCCCCGCTGCTGCGCGGCTACCTGCGCCTGGGCGCCTGGGTCTGCGGCGAACCCGCCCTCGACGCCGAGTTCGGCTGCGCCGACCTGTACGTGCTGCTCTCGCTGCGCCGGACCAACCCGCGCTACCTGAAGCACTTCCGCTCGCTCGTCCCGGGCGCATGAGCGTCTGGCTCCCCACCTCGCCCTGCACCCCCGAGGCCTGCGCGGCCCACGAGGGGGGCACCGCGAGCGTCCCGCGGGCGGTGCTCCGGCTCACGGCCGCCGTCGCCCTGATCCTGCTGGGGATCCTGGGCGCCCCGCCGGTCCGGCTGCTGCCGGCCGGCCCCCGGCACACGGTCGTCCGGGCCTGGTCGGCCGCCCTGGTACGGGCCTTCGGCATCCGGATCACCGTGCACGGCAGCCCCGGCCCGGGCGGCGGCCGCCTCCTCGTCCTCAACCACATCTCCTGGCTGGACATCCCGCTCGTCGCCGCCGCCGTGCCCTGCCGGATGCTGGCCAAGAGCGACATCCGCGACTGGCCGGTCCTCGGCCGCCTCGCCGGGCGCGCCGGGACCCTGTTCATCCAGCGCGACGAGATCCGCGCCCTGCCCGCCACCGTCGAGACCATCACCGGCGCGCTGCTGGCCGGCGACCGCGTCACCGTCTTCCCCGAGGGCTCCACGTGGTGCGGCCGCGCCCAGGGGACCTTCCGCCGGGCCGCCTTCCAGTCGGCGCTGGACGCACGGGTCCCCGTACAGCCCGTACGGCTCGCCTACCTGCGCCGCGACGGGACCCCGGCCGGGGCGCCCGCCTTCGTCGGGGACGACCCGCTGACCGCCTCGCTGTGGCGGATCGCCCGGGCCCGCGGCGTACGGGCCGAGGTCAGGCTGCTGCCGCGGATTCCGCCGGGCCGGTACGCGCACCGGCGGGACCTCGCGGCAGCCGCTCAGCAGGCCGTGCTCGGAGCCTCAGCGCCGGCCCTCCTTCCCGGCATACCGACTCAGCCGGCCGCACCGTCGGCGACCGACAAGGACAGTGCGAACCGGCCCGCCGCATCCGTCCACCACTGGGTCAGCTCCAGTCCCGCCGCCGCCAACTCCTTCCGCACGCCCTCCTGACGGAACTTCGCCGAGACCTCCGTCAGGATCTCCTCGCCCGCCGCGAACGGCACCACGAGATCCAGCGCCCGGATCTTCACCACGAGCTCCGCCCGGGCGCGCAGCCTCATCTCGATCCACTCCTGCTCCCTGTTCCACACCGCCACGTGCGCGAAGTCGGCGGTGTGGAAGTCCGCGTCCAGCTCCCGGTTGATGACCGCCAGCACGTTCTTGTTGAACTCGGCCGTCACCCCCCGCGAGTCGTCGTACGCCGACACCAGCACGGCCTCGTCCTTGACCAGGTCCGTGCCCATCAGCAGCGCGTCCCCGGGCGACAGCATCGCCCGTACGGACGCCAGGAACACCGCACGCTCCGGCGGCAGCAGGTTCCCGATCGTGCCACCCAGGAACACGACCAGCCGGGGTCCGGGGGAGTCCGGCAGCTGCAGTGCGCGTGTGAAGTCGGCCAGCAGCGCGTGCACCCGCAGCCCCGGATGCGCCGCGAGCAGCGTCTCGGCCGCCCCCCGCAAGGCGCTCTCGCTCACGTCCACCGGTACGTAGGTGTCCAGCGCGGGCATCGCCTCGATCAGGTGCCGGGTCTTCTCCGAGGAGCCCGAGCCCAGCTCCACCAGGGTGCGGGCGCCGCTCTCGGAGGCGATCTCCCGGGCCCGCTCCAGCAGGATCTCCCGCTCCGCGCGGGTCGGGTAGTACTCGGGCAGCCGGGTGATCTCCTCGAACAGCTCACTGCCCCGCGCGTCGTAGAACCACTTGGGCGGCAGCACCTTCGGAAGGTGCGTGAGCCCGTGCAGCACGTCCGTGCGCAGCGCGGTCTCCGCCGCGTGCTCGTCGAGGGTCCGGGTCAACTGGAAGTTGGTCACGGGGAGTTCTCCTTGAGCGGGGTCAGTTCGACCCGCGTGCGGGTGGCGGTCAGCAGGGTCCGGTCGGGCACTTCGCGCCACCGGGGGTCGTCGTCGTACGGCTCGGAGGCCACCACGGTGCGCCGGGCGCCCGCGTCGGCCAGGTACCAGAGCGAATCCCCCCATGCCGTGGCGGCGATCGCGACGCCGTCCGTCACCAGCAGGTTCAGCCGTGAGCCGGGAGCCGCCGTGGCCAGCTCCCGGACCGGCTCGGCGAGCGCCGTGCCCAGGTCGTCCCCGGCCCGCAGCCGGTGCAGGACCAGCGCCCAGACCAGCGCCGAATCCGTGCGCGCGGCCAGCCGGAGCAGCTCCTCGGGCGGCAGCCCGGCCGCGAGCGGGGCCGCCGCGTCCGGCCACCCCCGTATCGCGCCGTTGTGGCTGAACAGCCAGGGCCCGTCCGAGAACGGCGCGGCCGCCGCCTCCCCGTCGGCCCCGGGCAGCGTGGAGTCCCGTACGGCGGCCAGCACGGCCCCGCTGCGCACCACCCGGGTGAGATCGGCGAAGGTCAGGTCGGACCAGACGGGCCCGGAGCGCCGGTAGCGGGCGGGCACCGGGTCGTCCTCCGCGTACCAGCCGATGCCGAAGCCGTCGGCGTTGACCGTGCCGGAGCGCTGCCGGCGCGGCTCCCAGGACTGGCGCACCAATGAGTGCTCCGGCTCGCTCAGCAGTCGCCGCAGCTCCACCACCGGGCCCAGATAGGCGAGATGACGGCACATCAGACGTCCCTCGCGGTCCGGAAGCCGGAGAAGATCTGCCGCCGGACCGGAAGGTCCCAGTTGCGGAAGGTGCCCCGGCAGGCCACCGGGTCCACCGCGAAGGAACCGCCCCGGAGCACCTTGTGCTCCGGGCCGAAGAACACCTCCGAGTACTCCCGGTAGGGGAACGCCCGGAACCCGGGGTAGGGCAGGAAGTCGGACGCGGTCCACTCCCACACGTCGCCGATCAGCTGGCGCACCCCGAGCGGGGAGGCGCCGGCCGGGTAGCTGCCCGCGCGGGCCGGGCGCAGGTGGCGCTGCCCCAGATTGGCCAGGGCCGGGGTCGGGTCCGCGTCGCCCCACGGGTAGCGGGCCGAGCGGCCGGTCACCGGATCGAAGCGGGCCGCCTTCTCCCACTCCGCCTCCGTCGGCAGCCGCCGCCCCGCCCAGCGGGCGTAGGCGTCCGCCTCGTACCAGCTCACGTGCAGCACCGGCTCGTCCTCGGGCACCGGCTCGGTCACCCCGAAGCGACGGCGCAGCCACTGGCCCGCCTCCCGGTGCCAGAACAGCGGCGCCTCTATGGAGTGTTCGCGGATCTGCTGCCAGCCCGGCGCCGCCCACCAGCGGGGCTCGTGGTAGCCGCCGTCCGCGATGAAGGCCAGGTAGGCGGCGTTGGTCACCGGTACCGTGTCGATCCAGAAGGACGCGACGTCCCGGACGTGCGCGGGCCGCTCGTTGTCCAGCGACCACGGTTCGGCGGAGGTGCCCATGCTGAACGGGCCTCCGGGGACGAGGACTTCGGCGGAGAGCGGCGGATCGTACGGGGCGTCCGGATCCGGCGCGGTCAGCACGGGCGCGCCCTGTCGCAGCTGATGAGTGATCAGCATCGTTTCGTCGTGCTGCTGTTCGTGCTGGGCGATCATCCCGAAGGCGAAGCCGTCGTCGAGGAGCGCACTGCCCTCCAGTGGCGTGCGCTCCAGCAGGTCGAAGACCCGGCCGCGCACCTCGGCCGCGTACCGGCGGGCCTCCTCCGGCCCGAGCAGCGGCAGCTTGGGCCGCTCGGCGCGGGGATGCTCGAAGGCGTCGTAGAGCGGGTTGATCTCGGGGCGCATGGACTCGCGGCCGGCGACGTTGCGCAGCAGCCAGAGCTCCTCCTGGTTCCCGATGTGCGCGAGGTCCCAGACGAGCGGGGACATCAGCGGCGAGTGCTGGGCGGTCAGGTCCGCGTCGCTCACGGCGTCGGTGAGCCCGGCAGTCCGCACGCGCGCGACGGTCAGGGCGGCGGCCGCCCGCTCCCGCAGGGCTTCCCGGGACGGGTATGACGTGGTCACCGGCGGGCCTCCTTCCCGGTGAGCAGGGGGGACGGATCGTCGGCCGGACAGCGGCCGCGCAGCACGAAGCGCTCGGTGAACGCCCCGACCGTCTCCTGGACGTGCTCGCTCGCGCCCAGCCGGGGCAGTGCCTCGGCGGCGGCCAGGAAGCAGGCCGTCGCGGCCGTCCGCAGCTCCGGATCGGCCAGACCGTACCGGGCGGCGGAGCGCCACAGCGGATTGCGGGGCGAGGGCCGCGGGCCGTGCGCGTCGGACAGCGCCTTCGTCGCGCGGTACGCGGTCTCGGCCGCCTCCGGATCGTCGAACAGCGCGTGCACGACCGCCAGCGGGACCAGCCAGCCGTCGTCGCCGGGCTGCGCGTCGATCATCCGCAGCTCCAGGTGGCCGCGCGGCCGCACCGGCGGGAACAGCGTGGTCAGGTGGTACTCCAGGTCCTCGACGGTGGGCGCCCGCAGCGCGGGGCGGCCCGCGGGACCGGAGCGCTCCGGCCGCTCGGTGTCGCCGGCCGTACGCAGCCAGTCGCGGAAGGTCGTGCCGCGCGGGATCTCCCACGGCGGTTCGCCCTCGTACGAGCGGACGCACATCACCTCGGTGTCCAGCGACTGCCGCGTCCACGCGGCCCGCGGCTCCGCCTCCAGCGGCGGCGCGAGGGCGCGCCGGCTGTCGATGTCGCTCCAGACGCCCTGACGGGCGCAGCGCCAGCCGGCGTACGGGCCCTCGTCCGCGGGGGAGTTGGCGAAGGCGGCCACCAGGACCGCGCCCAGCAGGTGCGCGAGGCGCCAGCGCCGGCCGTGACCGAGCACGCCCGGCTCCTCGTACCCGGCGTCCACGCAGACCTGCACGGAGGCGGAGGCGCACATCATGACGCGCCCGGCCGGGCCGGTGCGGTCGAAGTAGGCCTCCATCGCGTCGTAGCGCGGGCTGTTCAGCAGCCGCCGGTACGGGCGCCGGGGATCGCGGCCGAGGCCGCGCAGGACCAGTCCGCGGGCCAGCAGGGCGGCGCGCACGGCGGTGAGGTCGGCCTGCAGGCCGTCCACGCATCCGCTGAGGGAGGCGGCGGGGGCCGAGCTGAGTTCGAGCTGGCCGCCGGGTTCGACGGTCAGGCGCGAGTTCAGGGGCAGCGCGCGGGCGGCGGCGTGCGCGGCCCGCAGCCGCTCGGGGGGCAGGGGCTGTTCGGGCCGTTCGGCATCCAGGACCAGCCATTCGAGCTCCGCGCCGACGAGGCGGGGCGGGCCGGTCTTGAAACAGATGCCGTGGATCAGTTCCTCCGCCTGGGTCTCGCTGAGGGAGGCGGTGGGAGGTGGGGCGGTCGCGCGTGGGGGAGTGGGTGAGTCCTGGGGCATACCGGGTCCTCGTCTCCTGTGGTCGGCCGTGACACCACCCGTGCCTACCCCTCCCTGGGGCACAAAATCCTTTGCCGCCGGTGGCCGGGGTGCAGAGGATGGCGGCGTGAGCAGTAGATTGCGCGAGATCGCGCGGGAGAACGCGGAGATCCTGGCGGCCGGCGGCTACCGGACGCGGTCGGGACGGCAGGTCTCCCTGGCCGCCGCCCTGGCGGAGGCCAAGGCAGGAACCAGGATATATGGACCAAACCGGGTCGTTCCAGACGGAGAGGTCTTTCGTGGGGGCGAACCGACGGCCGTCGAGGTCACGGACGAGAGCACCACGGTCGCGGCCCGCAGGCTCGCGACGGGCGGCCAGGGCGCCGCGGCCGGCCCGGACGCGGCCCCGGTGGCGGCCCTGAACTTCGCCTCGGCCCGCAATCCCGGGGGCGGTTACGTCCGCGGGGCCAAGGCCCAGGAGGAGGCGCTGTGCCGCGCCTCGGCCCTCTACGAGACCCTGCTGGAGGCCCCGGAGTACTACGAGGTCCACCGAGCGGAGCGCAGCACCTTCTACACCGACCGGGTGATTCACTCGCCCGGGGTGCCCGTTTTCCGCGATGACCGGGGCGAACTGCTGGAGACCCCGTTCCGGGTCGGTTTCCTGACCTCTCCCGCCCCGAACGCGGGCACGATCCGGCGGCAGGAGCCGCAGCGGGTGGCGGAGATCCCGGGGGCTCTGGTCCGGCGGGCGGAGCTCGTGCTGGAAGTGGCCGCGCTGCACGGCTACCGGCGGCTGGTGCTGGGGGCGTGGGGCTGCGGGGTGTTCCAGAACGACCCGGCGGAGGTGGCCGAGGCCTTCCGGGGGCTGCTGGCGGGCCCGTTCTCCGGGGTGTTCGAACGGGTGGTGTTCGGGGTGCTGGACCGCAAGCCCGAGACGCGGGAGGCCTTCGAGCGCGCCTTCGCGGGTTTCGGGGCCTGAAGGCGGGACGGGGCGGGACGGGACGGCGAGGGCTCGGCCGCCGCCGTCCCGCCCCGTGCCCGTGCCTTACGTCCAGCCGTAGCGCTCGCGCAGCCGGTCGACGACCAGCCGGAAGCGTCCCCGGTCCAGCGCGCAGGCCTCGCGCCGCATCCCGGACTCGTGCACCCGCAGCACCCGGTCGACGTCCGCCCAGACTCGCGGCCCGCGCTGTCCCAGGGTCCGGTCCCGATCGGCACCCACTCGCGGTCGTGGTCGTGCCGCTTGCTGGACAGCTGTACGGCGAGCAGGGTCCGCCCGCCCGCCTCCCGCGCGACGACCAGCACCGGCCGGTCCTTCCCGCGGCCGTCGTTCTCCTCGTACGGGACCCAGGTCCACACGATCTCGCCGGGGTCGGGGTCGCCGTCGGGGTCGGGCGCGTACTCGGTGCGCACGGAGCCGATGGCGCGGGCGTCGGCCTCGGTGGTCGCCGTGTCCCCGTCGCGGCCGGGCTGGTCGGTGTGGCCGTTGCCGTAATGCGAAAGTGCCGTCATCCCGCCGAGGTTACTGGGTCCGCCCCCGCGCCCCCGTGCGGCCGGGTCGGGCGGTCAGGTCATGTCCGCTTCCCGGTGCGAGCCCGTGCACAGGGCCCAGACGATGAAGAGGTTGACGACGACCAGGGTCAGTGCCCACCAGGGGTAGTACGGGATCCAGAGGAAGTTGGCGATCGCGCCGAGTCCGGCGACCACGATGCCGAAGTAGCGCCCCCACAGGGCTCCGCCGAGTACGGCGCATCCGGCGACGACGAGGGCGATGCCCAGGATGAGGTGGATCCAGCCCCAGCCGGTCAGGCTGAACTCGAACACGTAGTGGCGCGTCACGACGAACAGGTCGTCGCTGGCGACGGCAGCGATCCCTTCGAGGAACGCCATCGCCCCTCCGAAGACCATCAGCACTCCCGCCAGGAGGGTAGTACCGGACGTGGGCGCGTGCCAGGGGCGCGGTTGCCCTTGGCCTGCCTGGGGCCTGCTGGCGTCACTGGCCATTTCGGTCTCCTAGGGTGCAGGGCCGGCGCGGCGGCCGGACCGGCGAGATCCCCCCATTCAGCCTGTCACGGAGGCCTACTGTCGGCACTCCGGCTCCGTGGCCCCGTACCCCGACCCTCACCGGACCCGCGGTCCGGGCCCCCGCCACCGCACCTCACACGCCGGCCCTTACCGGATCCGGCCGCCGCGCCGCCCAGTCCTGCGCCGCCTCGACCTGCGCGGCCAGCGCCAGCAGCAGCGGCTCCGAGTCCGCCGGACCCAGCAACTGGGCTCCCACCGGCAGCCCCTCGACCGTGAACCCCGCCGGGACGTTCACCCCCGGCCACCCCAGGACGTTCCATGCCCACGCGTACGGGCAGGCGGCGATCATCGCCCGGTCCGTGGCCATGGCACCGAGACCGGCCAGCGCCCCGATCCGCAGCGGCGGAGTGGCCGTCGTCGGGGTCAGCACCACGTCGTAACGGCCGAAGATCTCACCGACCCGCCGCCCCAGCGCCGCCTCCGTCCGGCGGGAGACCCGCAGGGCCAGCCCGCCCAGGATCCGGCCGGTCCGTACCGCCTCGTGCGTACGCGGGTCCAGCAGCGCCGGATCCGGTACCCGGGCCGCCCAGTCCCGTACGCCGCTGGTCGCGCGGGGTACGAAGGTCAGGCCGATCGGGCCGTACCGCGGGTCCTCCGGGACCACCTCGTGCCCCAGCGCCTCCAGCCGCCCGGCCAGCCGCTCCACCGCGGAACGCACCTGCGGATCCAGTGACTTGGGCGTGGCGGTGAAGGGCATCCCGAAGGAGAGGGCGATCCGCAGCCGGCGCGGGGTGCGCCGGACCGCCTCGACCGCGGAGATGCGGGCCGGGCGGTGCAGGTCCTCGGGGTGCGGGCCGCTCGCGGCGTCCAGCAGGAGCGCCGCGTCGGCGACGGTACGGGCCAGTACGCCGTTGACCGTGAGCCCGTGGAAGGACTCCGGCTCCGGCCAGGTGGAGATGCGCCCGCGCTGCGGTTTCACTCCGATCAGGTGGGTCCAGGCCGCGGGGATCCGGACCGAACCGGCACCGTCCGAGCCCAGCGCCGCCGGGACCAGGCCCGCCGCCACGGCCGCCGCCGAGCCGCCCGAGGAACCGCCGGGCGAGTAGGCCGGGTTCCACGGATTGCGGGTCGCGCCGAAGGCGTCGCCCTCGGTGAAGGGCCACTGCCCGAGCTCCGGCGTCTGCGTCTTGCCGACGATGACCGCACCGGCCGCGCGCAGCCTCCGTACCGCCTCGCAGTCGGCCGCCTTCGGGGAGAAGGGCCCGGCGCAGCCGAAGGCGGTCGGCTCCCCGGCCAGGTCCATGTCGTCCTTGACCGCGAGCGGTACGCCCAGCAGGGGCAGCCGCTCGCCCGCGGCCAGCCGCCGGTCCGCCGCGTCCGCCTCGGCGAGCGCGGCGTCGGCGCGTACGGTCCGGAAGGCGTTGAGCTCCGGCTGCGCCGCCGCGATCCGGCGCAGCGCCCGCTCGGTCAACTGCCGTGCAGACACGCTGCCTTCGGCGAGCGCTGCGGCCATCTCGACCAGGCCGGCTGAAGCATCCGACATCGCGAACCACTCCCCCTATTACCGTTCGGTAGGTAGACGGTACGGGGGACCCACCGGGCACGACTACCCGTGTAGGCCCCGACGTTGGGGATGGGCGGCGGTCAGAGCAGGGGCGAGACGTCCTCGCCCCAGGAGGAGAGCGTGTCGACGGCCCGCCAGCGGTGGGGGCCGTCACCGAGGGCTGCGGCGAGGACCTGGTCACGGTGGGCGGGGCCCCGGTCGGCCAGGGCGGGCAGGCGCAGCAGTGGCAGGAGCGCGCCCAGGGCCGCCTCGCGTATGCCGGGGGAGCCGGAGGCGAGGAAGGGGTGCACGGCCGCGTAGAACTCCGGCGCGAGGTCGAGGAACGCGTCGAGGTCCTCCTCGTCGCCGTAGGGCCGCCCCTGCTGGGCGATCGCGTCGACGATCGAGTCCCCCAGCCAGGTCATCAGGCCGGCGCGCAGCGGGAACGGGGCCTGCGGACCCAGGTCGTACACCTCGTGCTCGCTGCGGTCGGTGACCTGCGCCAGGGTCCGTGGGTCCCCCAGGACCGCGGCCACGTACCGGGCCGCGGGAGCCGTGGCGGTGTAGAAGACGTTCCCACTGGTGAGGGCTTCGGCCAGGCAGCGCAAGGCGTATCCCTGGACGCGCGGGTCGTCGTCCAGCAGTTCCCGCAGGATCACGGGCGTCTGCGGTGCCACGTCCGGGCAGCAGTGCTCCACGGCGTTCCAGTCCGTGCGCAGCAGCAGGGATACCGGGTCCACCCGGCCGTCGTGCTCAACCTCGTTGTTCATGGCGCCAGTCTGGCAGCCGCCACTGACACCGGGAGAACCCGCCGTGGGCGCGGACCGCACGGTCTCGGCAGTGCTAGATCCAGCCCTCCAGGGAGGCCATGAACCCGTCGAAGTCGTCGCGGTGGATGGTGTGTCCGGCCCCGGCGCCCGAACGCACGTGGAAGCCGCGGCTCTTGAGCAGCTCTGCCCGCTCCGGCGAGATCAACTGGCTCGGATCGGCGAGCTGGACCAGCGACGGCACCACCGGAGCCGCCGGCATCAGGTCGGCGCCGAGCAGCGGGGCGAGGCTCAGGGCCGTCTGCTCGTCCCACAGCGCCAGGGTCGCCAGCTCGATGTCGACGTCCACGTCCTCCCAGCGCGGACTCATCGCCTGGATCTCTTCCCTGGTCGCCGGCTTGAACCGGGCCAGCAGCTCCGGGCCGAAACCCTCCGCGGGGGCGGCCAAGTGCCAGCCGGGGTCGGAGTACACCGCCCGCCGCGGCTTCAGCCGGTCCACCGCGAGCGACAGGGTGAGGCCGCCGAGGGAGTGGCCGATGGCGAGTTCGGCGCCGGCCGGCAGCGTCTCGACCACGTCGTCGGCGTAGAGCTCCGGGCTGTACGCGCCACGGCCGCTGGCCCCGTGGCCCCGCAGGTCCACGGCGATGACGCGGTAGCCGCGGTCGGCGAGGGCGGGGCCGACCCGGCGCCAGGTCCGGTGGTCGGCCATGATGCCGTGGATCAGGAGGGCGATGCGGTCGCCCTCGCCCCAGGTCTGGGTGTGCAGCTGCACGGTGGTGCCTTTCTCGAGTCTCGAGGGTGTGAACTGTGCTCGGGGAGCCGCGAGTTTCGGTCGAAGGTACGGACCACGGGTGCGGCGTCTTCGGTCAGCGCACGCTGCGGATCGGCTTCACGGCCGGCGCCCCCGCCACCGCCAGCACGGCCGCGACGACGAACAGCGCGGTGTACCCGCCGCTGAGCGAGACGATCACCGAGGCGATGAACGGCGCGACGATCTGCGGGCCGGCGGTGGCGATGTTGAGCACGCCCATGTCTCGGGCCGCGTCCTCGGCCTTGGGGAGCACCATCGTCACGAGCGCGGTGTCCACCGCCATGTAGCAGCCGAACGCCAGCCCGTTGACCACGGAGAAGGCCAGCATCGCGGTCCAGCTGGCCGACACGGCCGGGATGGTGAGCGCGACGGCCAACAGCAGCGCGGAGGCGCCGACGAAGAGCTTGCGGCGGTCGAACCTGTCGGTAGGTATCCGCCGAGGACCGGGTGGAGACGACCATCGCCACACTGGTCAGCGGCATCAACACCGCCACCGCGGCCTCCGGTTCCATGCCGTCGGGCAGCACGGTGTGGTCCTGGAGGATGTAGAGCTGGTAGCGAGGTGATGCCCGCCTGGTAGACGATCATGACGGCCTGGCCGAGGCACCAGGCGATCGTGATCAGCAGGATCGTGTCGGCGAGGCCGAGCAGGAACATCGCCGGGACGGCGGCGAGTCCGCCGCCGAGGATCCAGAGGGGTGGCGCCGTCCGCTGCGGTCGGACAGGGCGCCGGCGACGGGGTTGAAGACCGTGGCGAAGCTCGCCGGGACCCCTGCTATCAGGCCGAAGTTCGCCACCTTGTCCGCCGGGTCGATGTCCTCGACCTGGAGCGCGAGCAGGACGCCGGCCACGCCGACGTAGAGCGCGTACATGGCGGATTTTCGACGAGCAGCAGGGGAGCAGGCCGCGGCGTGCGGGGCCGGGGCCGGCGGGCGCGTGCGGGGTGCGCGCCGCCCCGTCGCGACGGCGGGGGTGCGACGGAGCGCGACAGGGGGCGGCGGCACGGCGGGTCACGTGCGTGCGCACGTGCGGTGACACATCCGTCGTCACGTCCGTCGACGGGGGTATGACGCCGTAGTTACACGTATCAATGACTCGTGTAACCACTGTGTAGCATTCGTTTCAGGCCATCCGCTAGCCCCTGGGCGCAATCGGTCTGGAAGGATGCCACGGCAATGTCTCAGTCACCGAAATCGCCGAAGCCGCCGAACGCGGCCTCCGGATCGTCCACGCCGCCACCCCCCGTTCCCACCAGCGCCGATGTGGCCCGCCTCGCCGGGGTCTCGCGCGCGACGGTCTCGTACGTGCTGAACAACGCGGAAGCCGTACGCATCAGCGAGCCGACCCGCCGCAAGGTCCGCGAGGCCGCCGAGGAACTCGGATACGTCCCGCACGCGGCCGCGCGCAGTCTGCGCGCCGGGCACACCCGGATCGTGCTGCTGCCCACCCCGAACGCGCCGATCGGCCCCCTGTACAGCGCCTTCCTCAACGAACTCCAGTGGGCGCTGCGCCGGCTCGACTACACCGTGGTCCAGTACGGCAGCCTCGGCCTCAGCGGGGACGAGGCCGTGCGGGCGTGGGCGGAGCTGCGTCCGGTGGCGGTGATATCCCTCGGCGAGATCACCCTCTCCGCGCACAACGTCGCCACCCTCAAGCGGGCCGGGGCCCGCGCGGTGATCACCATGGGCCCGGTCGGCGTACCCGGGGCGCACGCACTGGTCATGGACCAGCAGGAGGTCGGCGCCCGCGCCGCGGCCCATCTCGTCGAGCGCGGCCGGCGGCGGATCGGCGTGGTCGTCCCGGAGGAGGAGGGGCTCGAGCTGTTCTCCGCGCCCCGGCTGGCGGGCGCCCGCTCCGCGGCGGGCGCCGAAGTGTCCGGCGAGGAGGGCGTACGGGTCGAGCCCGTCCCGATGGCGTACTCCGAGGAGTCGGCGGCGGCGCTCGCGGCCCGCTGGCGCGCGCTCGGGCTGGACTCGGTCTTCGCGTACAACGACGAGTACGCGATGCTGCTGATGCGCGCCCTCCAGGACGAGGGGCTGCGCATCCCCGAGGACGTCGCCGTCATCGGCGCCGACGACCTGCTCATCGGGCGGCTGCTGCGGCCCCGGCTGAGCACGGTGCGCCTGGAGATGCCGACCGGTGACCACCTGGCCTCGCTGGTGGACCACGCGGTGCGCGAGCCGTCGGAGGTCACGGAGCGGCACGACCTGATGGCGGCCGAGGCCGTGCAGCGCGAGTCGACCTGACGGCGCCCCGCTCGGGCGCCCCGTCCGCGGTCTCGCTCGGGCGCTCGGTCCGCGGCCCCCGTCCGCCGCCCCGTCGGCGCCCCCGTCCTCGCCCCCGTCCATGGCCCCGATCCGGCGCCCCGCTCCCGCGGCAGGGGCCCGTTCCGTCCCGGCGGGGCCGACGGGTCGCCGGGGGCCGTTGACAGGCGGTGACGTGCGGACGGAGACTGCGGGCGCGCCCCACCGGGCGTGCCCGGCGGCGTGTCGCGATGCCCACACCGGTTTCGTGCCCACACCGGCATCGGTGCCCACACGGCGCCGGTGCGCCACCGCCGTACGGATCCGCCCAGGAGAGACCCCATGAGCATCCGCACCGTCCGCGACGTCTACGTCGTCGACGCCGTCCGCACCCCGATCGGAAAGTTCGGCGGGGCCCTCGCCGGGGTCCGCCCGGACGACCTGGCCGCGCACGTGGTGCGCGCGCTGGTGGACCGTACGCCCGACCTCGATCCGGCCCGTATCGACGACGTCGTCTTCGGCGACGCCAACGGCGCGGGCGAGGACAACCGCGACGTGGCCCGGATGGCAGTCCTGCTGGCCGGTCTCCCGGTGAGCGTCCCCGGAGTCACCGTCAACCGGCTGTGCGGATCCGGACTCGAAGCCGTGATCCAGGCCGCCCGCGCCATCGCGCTGGGCGACGCCTCCGTGGCCATCGCGGGCGGCGTCGAGTCGATGAGCCGCGCCCCCTGGGTGGTCCAGAAGCCCGAACGGGCCTTCCCCGCCGGGCACCAGCAGATGTGGTCCACCACCCTCGGCTGGCGGATGACCAACCCGCGGATGCCCGCGGAGTGGACCGGCTCGCTCGGCGAGGGCGCCGAACTCGTCGCCGACAAGTACGCCGTTACCCGCGAGGCGCAGGACGCCTTCGCCCTGGAGAGCCACCGCAAGGCAGCGGCCGCCTGGGCCGCCGGGCTCTACGACGGCGAGGTCGTGCCGTACGAGGGCGTGGACCTCGTACGCGACGAGTGCATCCGCGAGGGTTCCACCCCCGAGGCGCTGGCCCGGCTGAAGCCGGCCTTCCGGACGGACGGCCGGGGTACGGTCACGGCCGGCAACGCCTCCCCGCTCAACGACGGCGCCGCGGCCCTGCTGTTGACCGACGAGGCGGGCCTGGCCGCCACCGGCCGGGAGCCGCTCGCCCGGATCAGCGCCTCCGCCGTAACGGGGATCGAGCCCCAGCTCTTCGGGCTGGGCCCGGTGGACGCGGTGCAGCGGGCCCTGGGCAAGGCCGGACGCGGGCTGTCCGACCTCGGCGTCCTCGAACTCAACGAGGCTTTCGCGGCGCAGGCGTTGGGCTGCCTGGCGGCCTGGCCGGAGCTGGACCCGGCCGTGGTCAACCCGCGCGGCGGCGCCATCGCGATCGGCCACCCGCTCGGCGCCTCGGGCGCCCGCCTGGCCGGTTCGGTCGCCCACCAGCTGGCGGCGGCGGGCTCCGGCACCGGCATGGCGGCGCTGTGCATCGGCGTCGGGCAGGGCATCGCGCTCGTCCTGGAGCGCTGAGCCCGCTCCGGCACCGCTCTGGTGGGGCACCCGCCCCACCAGGGCGTCGACCATTTCCGGTCAGCGCCCGCCGTCAACTGCCCAATAACTGAACAGAAGTGGAGCCTCCCGTCTGGCACGATGACGCGTGCTGCCGCCCCCCCTCGCCCGGCACCCCGCCCATCCCCACCCGGAGGCCCCGCGCCATGCCGCTCCTCGACCCGACGCTCTGGCAGGACGGACCCACCCTCACCGGCGGCGCCGCCCCGGTCGTCGAACCCGCCACCGGCCGCACCCTCGCCACCCTCGACCTCGCCGCGCCCGCCGACGTGGCGGAGGCCGCCGTACGGGCCCGCGCCGCGCAGCAGGACTGGGCGCGCACCACCCACCCGGAGCGGGCCGCCGTGCTGCGCCGCGCCGGAGACCTGTTCGCCGCCCACGCGGACGAGCTGCGGGAGTGGCTGGTCCGCGAATCGGGCTCGATACCCGGCAAGGCCGGCTTCGAGCTGCACGTCGCCGCGCAGGAGTGCTACGAGGCCGCCGCGCTGGCCTCGCGGCCGGTCGGGCAGGTGCTGCCGAGCGAGGCACCGCGGCTGTCCTTCACCCGGCGGGTCCCGGCCGGGGTGGTCGGGGTGGTGGCCCCGTTCAACGCACCGCTGATCCTGGCGATCCGCTCGGTCGCGCCGGCCCTGGCGCTCGGCAACGCGGTGCTGCTCAAGCCGGACCGGCGGACCGCCGTCTGCGGTGGCCTCGCCCTCGCCGCCGTGTTCGCCGCCGCCGGGCTGCCGGCCGGGCTGCTGCACGTCCTGCCCGGGGGCGCCGAGACGGGCGCCGCGGTGGTCGCCGACCCGCGGGTGCGGGTGGTGTCCTTCACCGGATCGACGACGGCCGGCCGCGCCGTCGGTGAGCTGGCGGGCCGTCACCTCAAGCGCGCGCACCTGGAGTTGGGCGGCAACTCGGCCCTGGTCGTGCTCCGCGACGCCGACGTCGAGGCCGCCGTCGCCCAGGCCACCTGGGGCTCCTTCTTCCACCAGGGCCAGATCTGCATGACCGCCGGGCGCCACCTCGTACACGCCTCGCTCTACGACGAGTACGTCGAGCGGCTCGCCGCGCGCGCCGAGGAACTGGCCGTGGGGGACCCGTACCGCGAGCAGGTCCACCTGGGGCCGCTGATCGACCGCGCCCAGGTGGAACGCGTACACGCCCTCGTGGAGGCAAGCACCGAGGCCGGGGCCAAACTCGTCGCCGGCGGTACCCACCGGGACCTCTTCTACCGGCCGACCGTACTGGCGGGCGTCGGCGAGGACACCCCCGCCTACACCGAGGAGGTTTTCGGCCCGGTGGCGCCCGTACGCTCCTTCGCGACGGAGGACGAGGCGGTGGCCCTGGCGTCGGCGGGCCCGTACGGCCTCTCCCTCGGGATCGTGACCCGGGACGCGGCGCGCGGGCTCGACCTGGCCGAACGGATCCCCACCGGGATCGCGCACGTCAACGACCAGACGGTCAACGACGAGGCCGTCGCGCCGTTCGGTGGGGTCGGTGCCTCCGGTACCGGGGCCCGCTTCGGCGGCGAGGCGAACCTGGACGCCTTCACGGAACTGCGCTGGACCACGGCCCGCAGCACCCCGGCCGCCCACCCCTTCTAGACCCTGTCCGGGGGCGGGGCGGAATGCTCGGGGCGGATCGTTCGTTCAAGGAGCAGTCGGCTCAATCAGGAGGTCTGGACACCGTGGCTACAGTCGAGCTCACCAAGGAAAACTTCGACCAGACGGTCAGCGAGAACCCGTTCGTGCTGATCGACTTCTGGGCGGGCTGGTGCCGGCCGTGCCTGCAGTTCGCGCCGGTCTACGAGCGGGCTTCGGAGGCCCATCCCGATCTGCTCTTCGCCAAGGTGGACACCGAGGCGCAGCAGGAGCTGGCGGGTGCCTTCCAGATCACCTCGATCCCGACCCTGATGATCGTCAGGGACCAGGTGGCCATCTTCGCCCAGCCCGGCGCCCTGCCGGAGGCGGCGCTGACCGACCTCATCGGGCAGGCCCGAGCGCTGGACATGGACGAGGTGCGCGCCAAGATCGCCGCGGAGCAGGGCAGCGCGCAGGCCCCCGGCACCGAGGGCCCCGGCACGTCGGAGGCCTGAGGCCCGGGGGAGCAGGAGCTGTCCGCGGCGCCGCCGGGCGGCGGACGGCGGACGGCCCGCACATCCCACACGTCGCACACCGGGGTCGGAGGCATCGCCTCCGACCCCGGTGGTGCGGGTGAGGCCTTGCGGCGGCGCGCTCGGGCGGGGTGTCCTCACCGGCGGACCGTGGGTCCGTCCAGGGTCAGGTCGAGCAGGTGCTCGGCCTGCTGTCGGTGTTCGGCGCCCGCCGAGGTGGGGGCGATGCCCTCGAGGACGGCGGCGACGTCGGTGGGCCTGATGTCGGCACGGATCGCCCCGGCGGCCACGCACGCGTCCATGAGTGAGGCGATGGCGCGCAGCATCGCACGGCCCGCGCCCGCCTCCTTGGCGATGCGCTCCATCTGCGCGTCCAGCCCCTGCGTCGTGAACACGCGCACAGCGGTGAGCCCGGATTCACCCATACCGAGGGCGTGGGCAAGGGGGCCAGTCCCGAGGTCGCGGCCGCGATGACCCGGCAGCGCGACGAGATCGCCATGCCGCCCTCCGCCGTCGCGTCCGCCATCGGCTACGCGATCGAGCCGCCCGACGGCGTCGACGTCAGCGAGATCGTCGTCCGGCCCACCGCGCAGGCCTGACGCCGCCGCCCGAGCCGCCGCGGGGTCCTCGAACCGGGTCTCGACGGGCCGTTGCCGCACCACGCCGTGGCTGCGCGGCATCTCGGGCATGTCCCGCGGAGCACACGTACAGTGGCGGGCTATGAGCCCCTGACCGGGATTCCTGTGGGTCCTGGCGGACCCTCTGGAACCCTTGGAAGGTGTCTATGTCGGAAGCCGTGGAGTACGACGTCGTGGTGCTCGGCGGGGGACCGGCCGGCGAGAACATCGTCGACCGGACCTGCGCCGCCGGGCTTAGCACGGCTCTCGTCGAGAGCGAACTGGTCGGCGGCGAGTGCTCGTACTGGGCCTGCGTGCCCAGCAAGGCGCTGCTGCGCCCGGTCCTGGCCCGCGCCGACGCGCGCCGGGTGCCGGGGCTGGCGGCGGCCGCCGAGGGCCCTCTGGACACGGCGGCGGTGCTCGCGCACCGCGACTACTGGACCGGTGACTGGAAGGACCAGGGCCAGATCGACTGGCTCGACTCCATCGGCGCCCACGTCTACCGGGGCCACGGCCGCCTCTACGGGGTCCGCAAGGTCGCCGTCACCAGCCCCGAGGGCGAGCACCACGTGCTGTCGGCCCGGCACGCCGTGGTCGTCGCCACCGGCACCCGGGCCGTCGTCCCGGACCTGCCCGGCATCGCCGGCGCCCGCCCGTGGACCAGCCGCGAGGCGACCTCGGCGCAGGCGGTCCCCGGCCGGCTGCTGATCGTCGGCGGCTCGGTGGTGGCCGCCGAGATGGCCACCGCCTGGCAGGGCCTCGGAGCGCAGGTCACCATGCTGGTGCGCGGCTCCGGGCTGCTGCCGCGCATGGAGGACTTCGCGGGGGAGCTGGTCGCGGACGCGCTGCGCGAGGCCGGGGCGGTGATCCGTACGGACGTGGTCGTCGAGGCGGTCGTACGGGACGGCTCGACCGGGCCCGTCCGGGTGGTGCTGGAGGGCGGCGAGAGCCTGGAGGGCGACGAACTGCTGATGGCGACGGGCCGGGCGCCGCGGACCGACGACATCGGGCTGGAGACCGTGGGCCTGCCCGTCGGGACGTGGATCGACGTGGACGACAGCTGCCGGGTGCCCGGCCACGACTGGCTGTACGCCGTCGGGGACGTCAACCACCGGGCGCTCCTCACCCACCAGGGCAAGTACCAAGCGCGGATCGCGGGCGCCGCGATCGCCGCCCGCGCGGCCGGCGCCCCGCTGGACACCGGCCCCTGGGGCGCGCACACGGCCACCGCCGACACCCGCGCCCTCCCGCAGGCCGTCTTCACCGACCCGGAGGCTGCCGCGGTCGGCCTGACCCTGGCCGAGGCCGAACGGGCCGGCCACCGGGCGCGCGCCGTCGACTACGACCTGTCCAAGGTCTCCGGCGCCGGGCTGTACGCCGACGGCTACCGCGGCCGCGCCCGGATGGTCGTCGACCTCGACCGCGAGGTCCTCCTCGGTGCCACCTTCGTCGGCCCGGGCGCGGCCGAGCTGGTCCACGCGGCCACCATCGCGGTCGCGGGGGAGGTGCCGATCGAGCGGCTGTGGCACGCGGTTCCGGCCTTCCCGACCATCAGCGAGATCTGGCTGCGGCTGCTGGAGACCTACCGGGGGTGAGGCCGGGGGCGCGGCGCGCCCCTCGGCCGGTCATCCGGCGTTCATTCGGCGATCTCGGTGCGTTCCCACCACTCGTAGACGGTGAGCCGCTCCTGCGGGCCGTCCTGCTGCCGTGAGGTGGGCTTGAAGTGCTCGTATCCGCCGCGGTGCGGGACCTTCAGGTCTTCTCCGGGCGAGGCGATCGGGACGATCCGGACCGGGAGATCGTCCGGGCCGCCCTCCAAGGCTGCCTTGTTCGTCATGGCCCCAGTGTTCCCACGCAGGGGGCCGTGCGCATCACGAGGCCGCTCGACCCGGTCCGCCTGAGTGCCTGATCTATATCCCTGATTTCGAGGTGTTCGGGGCCGTAGCCTGTAGTGGTGTCCGAGGGTTCCGGGCGGCCCGGAGTGCGGGTGTGTGGGGGCTGCGGTGACCGGTTGAGGCCGGCCGCGCGGCCGGACGCGGGGTGTTCTGCTCGACGGCGTGTCGTGCCAGGTCATGGCGGCGGCATCGTCGGTTACGGCGCCGGGTGATGGCGGAGTTGAACGGGGCGTACACCGAGGGCCTGCCGCTGTTCGTGATGGTCAACCCGGCCGACATCACCGACCGCGACGCGGCGAAATAAGTCCTGTTCAGGCTGCGGCTGATGCACCCGGAGATCACAATCGTCTGGGCCGATTCCGCCTACGCCGGACAGCTCGTGACCTGGGCGAAGAAGTACCTGAACCTCACGGTCAAGACGGTGAGCCGGCCGAAAGACGCAAAGGGATTCGTTGTCCTGCCCCGCCGCTGGGTTGTCGAACGGTCGATCGCCTGGTCATGCACGCCCGTAGGCACGCCCGGGTCTACGAACGGCTGATCCAGCACTCCGAGTCGCTCATCACCTGGGCCGCGATTACGCTGATGACCAGGCGAATCACCCGCCGCACCTCCCGCCGGAACGGCCAGCCCGCCTCCCGCCAAGCCCAGCGGGACTGACCACAGTCACCGCCGCGACCGCCAGCCCCACCTTCCGACTCATGCATCCCCGCATGGACCTGAACGGCCCGTCAGCATCTCATCCGAGCCGGTAGCCGACGGCGGTACCTCGACGACGAAGAACAGGAAGCAGGTTTTGGTCGAAAGGTTATGGAAGTCGTCGGGGAACAGTTCACGGGCGGCCGGGTCGGGCTGCGGCTCGCTGATGACGGAAAGGCGGAAGCCGGCGGTGGTGAAGGCATCGGTCATCGCCTGTAATGACCTGCGCCAGAATCTCATCGGGATGGACTGCCCGCCGAACGTCCAGTCGAAGGCATAGCTGGTGGTCGCAAAATAGTCGGGCCGAGGATCCTGGATCGTGTAGGCCACGAAAGGGTGATCCACCGACGCGATCAGCCGGCCGCCAGGCTTCAACACTCGCCGCAACTCGGCCAGCGTCGGCCCCCAGTCCTCCAGGTAGTGCAGCACCAGCGACGCGACCACATCGTCGAACGCACCGTCGGCGAACGGCAGGCGGTCCCTCAGGTCGACCACGTGCAGGTCCGCGTCGTCACCGAGCCGCCGCCTGGCCAACGCCACCATCTCCGCGCTGGCGTCGATGCCGCTGACGACTGCACCGCGATCGCGTAATGCAGCGGTCAGAGGGCCCGAGCCGCAACCGGCGTCCAAGATCTGACGACCAGCCACGTCGCCAGCGAGGGCCAACATCGCGGGCCGCTCGTAGTACGCGTTCACCAGGCTGTTCTCGTTCTCCGACGAGTACGCCTCGGCGAAGCTGTCATAGTCATTCGCCTGGGCCAGGTCTGCCGGCTGGTCGAAACTCTCGGGCACGTCGGTTAAGTGTTCCATCGTCGCAGCCTAGTCACATGATCCGCTGGACAGACCCTGGCCCCAAGCTACACGCGGGCACATCCGTCATGCGCGGATCAGGAACAGGTACTGACCCGGTCCGGAACCGGAGGGAGGCGTGGTCGGCGTACCACCCCGGAGGTGCACTCGACATCCGCGCGCCGACGGCGCCCGGCCGGCTCCGCCTCGGCCGCCACCTCGACGCGTACGGTCACCGACGGCGCGGCCACCTTCAACCTCGGCGTCACGGCCTCCCGGCCCGTCAGAACGTGGCGGTCACCGGCAGTGGCTTCAACACCGCCAAGGGCACATACGTCGGCCACTGCGCGGTCAACGGCGCATGGTGCGAACAACCCCACCCCCTGTCTGGGCGGCTCCGACCAGTCCGGCACCACCGACACCTTCGGCGGGGCCCTGACCAACACCTCCCCGTACGGTCCGGGCGGCACCTTCAGCGTCACCATCCACGTCAAGGCCGACCTGGGCGGCGGTCAGATCTCCGGCGAGACGGTCCAGTGCGCCATCATCACGCGCGCCAACCACTCCAACTCCGCCAACCGCACGTACGACGTCCACGGCCCGGTGACCTTCAAATGGGCGGTCTCTAGCGGAACTTGCTTGCGGCCGGTCACCCGACCGACCCGTCGACGAGGAAGTCATGGCACCCCGACACCCCCTCACCCCCGGCCGCCGCACGGGCACCGCCTCCGCTGTGCTCGCGCTCGTGCTCGCCTCGGCCGCCGGGGGGTGAGGGGGCCGACGTACCGCAGGGCGCCGTCGCGTACCGGCCGGTGGCGCTGTTCACCACGGGCGGCAAGCCGCGCGACCTGCTGCTGCACCCCGACTTGAAGAAGCTGTACGTCGGTTCGGACGACCTGCCCGAGACCGCCGAGGTCAACGAGGGCGGCCTGCACGTCCCGGGCCCCGCCGACGGCAGACCGCGCAGCAGCGTCGGCCAGGCCCCTGGTCCCACCGGCACGCTCGGCCGGCGGGCCGTGCACCGGCTCATCGCCCCGCTGCCCGGCGACGGCGCGGTCTTCGTCTATCCGCCGCGGCATCGGAACCGCCAAGGACGGCGACGCCGCGGCCGCGGGCGCGTGGCTGCCGGGGGCGGCCGTCCGACGCCGCCCCCGGGCTCACCCCCTCGAAGGTGCTGGTCGCGCAGGGCTCCGTACGCTCGGAGGTCGCATAGCCAGCGCGACCGTGAAGCGTTCGGTGACGCTGGCGGGAGGCGAGGAGTTCGCGGTCGACGCGGCGCTCGCGGCGCGGTCTGGTTCACCGACATCGGCAACCGCCGCATGTACCGCGTCGACACGGCCACCTTCCAGGTCGGTTAGACCGTCGACCTCCCGGCGGGAAAGGGATTCGGCGGGTTCACGGGTGGACCCCGAGACCGGCGCGGTGTGGGTCGGGCTGGACACCTTCCGTCGTACTGCCCGGAAACCACAGGCAGTTGGCCAGCGCGGCCATGGCCGTCGAGCCCGGCGGCGCGGTCGTCTTCGTATCGGACCCGGCCGGGGCGAAGGTCACCCGGCTGGAACGGTCCACCTCCCCGAAGGTCACCCGCAGTCCGGCGGACCGGTCCGTCACCGCGGCGCGGAGGTCTCGCTGACCGCGCAGGCCGAGGGGGCCCCGCGGCCCACCGTCGCCTGGCAGGTCAGTACGGACGCGGGCCGGAACCTGGCGGGCCGTGCCCGGCGCGACCTCGCCGACCCACACCTTCACGGCGGCGGCCTCCCGCAACGGCAGCCGGTACCAGAGGAGTTCACGATCGACGCCGGAGCCGCCCGCACCGAGGCGGCCACGCTCACCGTCACGGCCGCGGACACCACGACCGGTGGCGGCCCGTCCACTGGAGGGACGGGCGACGGCTCAGGCACGTCCGGGAGCGCGGCGGGGGGCACGGCAGGCGGCTCGGGCGGCGGCTCGGGCGGAGGCGCGGCCGACAGCGCCGGCGGCTCGGCCAGTGGCTCAGGCGGCGCGGGCGCCTCGGGCGCCTCGGTGGGCGGTACGGGCGCAGCCCCCATCGGCGGTGCGCTCGCCTCCACCGGATCCACGGTGGCCTCCCTCGCCGCGGTTGCGATCGTCCTCACGGCGGGCGGCCGGGTGCTGGCGCACCGCACGCGTCCGCGGAGGAACGCCTGAGCACCGCCGTGGGCCCCCTGTTGAATGGGTGTCGAACGCATCTCTCGACCAGAGACGAAGGAGACACCGCTCGTGATCGTGATCGCCCACCTCAGCGACATCCATCTCGACGGCGGCCCGCGGGCGGCCGACCGCACCCGCGCCGTCATGGACTACCTCGACGGTCTGCCGTACGACTTGGACGCGGTGCTGGTGAGCGGGGACATAGCCGACCACGCCGCCCCGGCCGAGTACGAGGAGGCCGCCAAGCTGCTGCGCTCGCGGCACCCGCTGGTGGTCTGCCCCGGCAACCACGACGACCGGACCGCCTTCCGGCAGGGCCTGTTGGGTGAGCCGGCCCCGTCGTCCTCGGCGCCGGTCGACCAGGTGCTGCGCGGCCCCGGCTTCGTGCTCGCCGTGTGCGACTCCTCCGTTCCCGGCGCCGACCACGGTCTCCTGGAGGAGTCCACCTTGGCCTGGCTGAACGGCGTACTGACCGACACTCCGCGGGAGACCCCGGTCCTCGTCGCCTTCCACCACCCGCCCGTCCCGCTGCACACCCCGTACGTCGATGAGATCCGCCAGTTCGGGGAGGAGCGGCTCGCCGTCCTGGCCGAACGGCACCCGCACCTCACCGCGTTCCTGTGCGGGCACGCGCACACCGCGGCCGCCACCACCTTCGCGGGGCGGCCCGTGCTGGTGGCGCCGGGCGTGGTCTCCACCCTGCGGCTCCCGTGGGAGCACCCCTCGGCCGCCTCCGAGCACGTGCACCTCGACGAACCACCCGCCGTCGCCTTCCACTTGATCGGCGACGACGGGCGGCTGACGACCCACTACCGGGTGGTCGCGGACCGCCGGTAGCTGCTCCCGTCACGGGTCCGCGTCAGCAGGCCCGAGGTGATCAGATAGCGCCGCAGCGCCGAGCAGTCCTCATGCACGGTGCGCAGCGCGTCGTTCACCTCGGGCTCCGTGTACTCACGGTCCACCGTGAAGAGGGTCTCCGCGAGGTGGACGAGCAACTGCTCGCGCCGGGCGGCCCTGCGCGGGATCGCGAGGAGCCGTCCGCCCGAGAAGAGGTCCCCGACGTCCCGTCGCTCCTTGCGCGGGGCGGTCTGGTGCTGGTGTTCGGTGCTCTCAGACATGAGGGCGAGCTTGACCGCCCGGCTCCCCGGCGGGCAACGGAATTTCGGGTTCGAAGGCCTTCAGGGAGTCCTCGCCGCCCGTCCACCGGACGTCGAGCTGTTGGCGGACCAGGAGCCAGCCGTCCGGGCCGCGCCGGAAGTCCCATGCGTACGCGCCGCCCATGGAGTAGGTCGCTGAGGTCGTCCCGGGTGCGGTGACGGCGACGAACCACATGTAGCCGATGCCGCTCGCCCGGTCCCCCTCCACCTCGAACTGCGCGTTCAGGATGTGGTGTTGCATGCCCGGGTAGGGCGCTTCCGCCTTCTCCACCTTCGCCCGGATCGCCTCCTTCCCGTGCGTCTCGCCCCACGGCCCGAACTCCAGCACCGCCTCCTCGGCCCAGCAGTCGATCCAGGTCTGCCAGTCCTTGCGGTCCAGTGCCCGCCAGCCGCGGACCAGAAGGGTGCGCAGAGCCTCCTTGTCCTCCAGGTTCCGCAGTCTCCGGACCAGGCCGTCGTACGCGGAGGCCGTGGGCGCCGCCTCGGCGCCTTCCCTCCCGGTGGGCTTCACCTCGGCGCCCTCCCTCCCGGCGGCGGTCACCGGGCGCTCGCGACCGGGCGGACGACGATCTCGTTCACGTCGACCTGCGGCGGCTGGGCAACGGCGTAGGCGATCGCGTCCGCGATGGCCGAGGCCGGCAGCGCCACGGCGCGGTAGGCCTTCATCGCCTCCCTCGCCTGCGGATCGGAAATGCCGTCCGCGAGCTCGGACTCGGTCACGCCGGGGGAGACGAGGGTCACCCGGACGTCACCGGCGGACTCCTGCCGCAGGCCTTCGGAGATCGCGCGGACGGCGTACTTGGTGGCGCAGTAGACGGCGGCGGTGGGGGAGACCTCGTAGGCGCCGATGGAGGCGACGTTGACGAAGTGCCCGCCGCCCTGTGCGCGCATCACGGGCAGGGCGGCGGCGATCCCGTGCAGGACGCCGCGCACGTTCACGTCGATCATGCGGTCCCACTCGTCGGTCCTGAGCGCGGCCAGCGGCGACAGGGGCATCACGCCCGCGTTGTTCACGAGGGCGTCGATCCGGCCGTACTCGTGGACCGTCGCGTCGACGAACGCGCGCGTGTCCGCGGCGTCGGTGACGTCCAGCGTCCGGAAGGCGGCGGTGCCGCCCGCCGCGGTGATCTCCTCGACCAGTCGCTCCAGCCTGTCGGTGCGGCGCGCGCCGAGCAGGACCCGGTGCCCGTCCGCCGCCAGACGGCGTGCCGTGGCCTCCCCGATGCCGCTGCTCGCACCGGTGACGGCGACGGTCCTCGTCCTGGTCATGGCGGTCTGCTTCATGTCTGTTCCTTCTTGTGGACGGCCTTCTTGTGGACGGCCTTCTCGCGGACGGCCTTCTCGCGGACGGCCTTCTCGGGGACGGCTTTCGGCCGCCTCGTCCTCCGGAGTCTGGGCGGCGGCGGAAGGAGGGACCAGGACGGGCTGTGCCTGGGTACGGCGCACCCGGGCACGCGCCGGCGGACCGGTCTAGCCTGGCGTGATGACCGGCAACGCCCTCGGGGGCTTCCTTCGCGCGCACCGTGCACGGCTGCAGCCCGACGACGTCGGACTGGCCTCCTACGGCCCGCGCCGGGTGGCCGGACTGCGGCGGGAGGAGGTCGCCGTCCTCGCCGGCATGAACTCCGACTACTACGCCCGCCTGGAACAAGGCCGCGAGCAGAGCCCCTCGCCACAGATCCTCGAAGCGATCAGCACTGCCCTGCGCATGGACCACGAGGCGCGCGACCACCTGTTCCGGCTGGCGGGCACCCTGCCGGACGGGCAGCACACCCGGCCGAGGGAGACGGTCAGCCCGGTGCTGCGCCAGTTGCTGGACGGGTACGCGAACACCCCGGCGTTCGTCCTCAACCCGGCGCTGGACCTGCTCGCGGCCAACAGCCTGGCGGACGCGCTCTTCTCACCGTTCGAGAAGGCGGACAACCTCGCCCGCATGACCTTCCTCGACCCCGCGGGCCGGGTCTTCTACGCCCAGTGGCGCCGGGCGGCCGAGGCGGTCGTCGCCGCCCTGCGCCAGTCCACCGGCCTCGTGCCGCACTACCCGCGCCTGCGCGAACTGGTGCGCCTGCTCACCGGGACGAGCGAGGAGTTCGCCGCGCTCTGGTCCGCGCACACCGTCTACGGGAAGACCCTCGACGCCAAGGCGCTGGTCCACCCGGACGTGGGGGCCCTGTCCCTCACCTACCAGTCCTTCGACGTGCGGGGAGCCCCCGGCCAGCAGGTGGTCATCTACCACGCCGAACCGGGCAGCCCCAGCTCCCACGCGCTCTCCCTGCTCGGCAGCCTGAACGCAACCGGCCCGACCGGCACCGGAGTTCACCGGGACGGACGGGCCGGGGCCTGAGCGTGCGCGAGCGGAGGGCGGGGGCGGTCGGGGTCAGGGGCCGACAGTGATCTGCTGCGCCGGATCGGTGGCGTCGGCGACCCGGTAGACCGCGGTGAAGGTGGACGAGGTCGCGCTGGTGGGGCAGCCGAACCCGCCGGTGACCTTGACCGGTACGGAGGCGTTGGTGAAGGCCAGCGTGGACGGGGCGCCGTTGGCCCAGGTGCCGCCGACGTTCGCCGGGGCCGTGGGGGCGGCGGTGACCGTACAGGAGGCGAGCCCGGTCGTCTTGACCACGAGGCCGCCCACCGGCAGGCCCATGGTGGCGGTGATCGGGGAACCGTCCTGCATCGACACGGTCCAGGCGCCGGAGGTCGTGACCGTGGGGGTCACGCCCGGAAGGCTGGAGGTGCAGGAGCTGTACGTCGGCGCGGAGATCGGCGAGGACACCGGCCCGGCCGGGTTGCTGTTGCCGGGGGCGGCCGGCACCGTGCCGGTGGCGACGGAGACCGTACAAGTCACCGTGACCGAACCGGCTTTGAGGGTGGCCTTGCCGGTGAGGGTGGCCTGGAAGGCGTGCCCGGCCGGGGTGACGGTGGTCGACCCGGCCGCGGGTAACGGCGCGGCGGTGACGGGGGCGGTGACCGCGCCGAGCGCGAGGGCTCCGGCGGCGGCCGCCCCGAGGGTGAGCGCGGTGCGCGAACGGCTCATGGCTGTGCTCCTTGGGGATCGTGGTGCGAGGTGGGGGGAGGGGGCGCGGCGGCCGCCGAGGCGCCCACGGCGGACTCCGCGTTCCCGGTGCCAGAAGTGGACTTCGCTGCGGACTCCGGATCCCCGGCGCGCGGGGCCGCGCGCGGGGCGGCGTACGGCTGCCACGCGAACATCAGGCCGCCGCCGAGGATGCCGAGCAGGGTGCCGATCAGGAAACCGCCCAGGTTCGACAGGACCAGCGCGGCCGTGGCGATCAGGGTGGTGAGGACGCCCGCGAGCATGCGCTGGGCGGGAGCGAACCAGGTGGTGAGGCCGAGCACGATCATCACGATGCCCATCAGGACGGACGGGATCCCCGCCACCCCCTGCTGGAGCATGATCTTCAGCGGCGCCAGCGGCAGGACGCAGATCCACGCCCCGGCGAGGATCGCGAGCAGCCCGCCCCAGAAGGGCCTGCTGCGCCGCCACCGTTGCCACCGCCGCCGACGGCTCAGAAGCATTCCTTCTTGCCCTTGCTGATGTTCATGCTGAGCCCGGAGAGCTTGAAGGTGCCGGCGTTGGTCGCCCACGCCGTCTGCTGGAGATCGCTGATGCGGACCGTGTCGGCCTGCTGGGCGAAGAGGTCCTGCATGCCCTGCGCTTCGGCCGGCCCCTTGTCGAGGGTCGAGGCGTCCCGCCCGATCTCGATGTTGCTGAAGACGGCGTCGCCGGCGAGCTGGGTCGCGTCGACGAACAGGTTGCTCGCCTCCACCGGGGTCTTGCGGCCGGCGGTGAGATTGAGCGAGATGTCACCGACCACCGGGAGCGTGGTGACCACGGACTGGCAGAGGTCGTGGAGCTTGGCCTCCCGGATGGCGGTGACGGCCACCGGGATGAGCTCCTCGCGGGCGTTGACGTCGACGCTGCCGTACTGGGCGAAGCCCTCGCCCTCCAGGCTGCTCGCCGAGACCTTGAACTGCTGGCCCGAGACGGCGAACGAAGCGGCCAGCGCGCCCTGCGCGAGGGCGATGCCGAGGCCGGCGGTCACGGCGACGGCGGGGACGGTCAGGGCGGCGAACCGCCGCCAGCGAACGCGGCCGGACCCACTGCGCTCGTCGGACGAAGGGTCGGATAAATGGGGGGAACCGGTCATGAGATCGTCCCTTATTTCGGCTGTGCACCGTTGTTACCGACGAGTTGAATGTAAGAGTGCCAATGGAGGTTGGCAAGGTTGTGCGAGCGCACCCTTTGAGCCGACTCCTACTGCTCCGTACGCAGCAGTTCGGCGACCTCCGCGTCCACCCGCCGCGCCATCGCCCGGGCGAACTCCGTGGCCACGACCTCCCCGGCCACCGGCCGCAACGCCGCCACCGCCGCCGTGATGTGCTGGAGCTGCGTGGCCGAAAGTCGCTCCAGACCCTCCGCCCCCTCCGCACCGATCACGTGCCGCCGGAACAGCCCGACGAACCGGTCCGCGACCGTCGCCGCCTGCGTCTGCACGAACTCCCCGACGTCCAGGATCTCCGCCAGCGGCACCCCCAGCCGCACCAGCGTCAGCGTCGCGTCCAGCAGCCGCCGGCTCGGGTGCGTGACCCGGTCCCCGTCCACCGTCACGTAACCCAGCTCCGCCGCCCGCCGGGTGTCCGCCGCGGTCGCCGTCGGGCCGAACACCTCCCGCAGCTCGGCCCGGGTCATCGTCACCGGCTCCTCCTGCACCCAGTCCCGGGTCATCTCCCGTTCCAGGCCCAGCAGTCGGGACAGGCCGCCGCCCTCCTCCCAGGCCTGGAGCAGCTCCGCGATCCCGTTGACCGTGTAGCCGCGCCCCAGCAGATCGCTGATCAGGCGCAGCCGGGTCAGGTGGTCGTCGGAGTACCAGGCGATCCGGCCCTCCCGGCGCGGCGGCGGCAGCAGCCCGCGCTCCTGGTAGTAGCGCAGGTTGCGCACCTTGACGCCGGCCGCCCGGGCCACGTCCTCCCGGCGGTAGCGCCCGCCACCGCTCCCGTCCTCCACCTGGCTGCTCACGGGCCAGAGTGTAGGAGCTACCGACAGGTCACATCGGCGGGTCACACGGGCAGGTCACGCGGGCCGCGGACGATCCTGCTTGACCGCCCGCAGGACCACGAACTTCGGCTCGCTCGCGACGACTTCGCTGTTGCCGAAGAGCCGCCGCAGATGGGTGTGGTAGCCCATGTGCCGGTTCGCGACGATCCACAGCTCGCCGCCGGGCCGCAGCACCTTGCGCGACTGCGCGAACATCCGCAGCGCCGTCGCGTCCGTGGTGGCCTGGTGGGAGTGGAAGGGCGGATTGCTCAGCACCAGGTCCACGGACGCGGGCGGCAGCATCGCCACTCCGTCGCCGACGAAGAACTCCGCCGTACGCCGGCCCTCGCGGACGTTCGCCCGGTACGTGGCCTGCGCGGAGGCGACCGCCTGGTACGACTCGTCGGTGAAGACGACCTCGGCGTCCGGGTCGTGGACCTGGACCGCCGTGCCGACGACGCCGTTGCCGCAGCCCAGGTCGACGACCCGGGCCCCGTCGGTGTTGGTCGGCAGGTTCTGCAGGAAGAAGCGGGTGCCGACGTCGAGCCGGTCGGCGCAGAAGATCCCGGCGTGGTTGACGACGGTCAGGCCGGAGCCCGAGCCCGCGTCCTCGTCCACCGTGTACGTCAGCGGCCACGGGCCGGGGGTCGTGGGGCGGGTCGCCCCGGGGGTGCCCGGCGTACAGAAGATCAGCCGGGCCTTCTTCTCCGCGAGCGAGGTCTTCGTGGGGCCGAGGATCTTCTCGAAGAGCCGCAGCGTCGAGGTGTGGATCTCCTTGACCATGCCGGCGCCGACCACGACGGTGCCCGCGTGCACGTGCGGGGCCAGCCGGTACAGCTGGTCCTCCAGCAGGGCCAGGCTCTTGGGCACGCGCACCAGCAGGACGTCGATCTTCCCGGGCGGCGGATCCTGCGTGGTCAGCAGGGTCACCGTGGCCTTGGCCGTCCCGATCCCGTTGCGGTCCAGGTTGGCCGCGGTGGCGGAGCGGGTGAGGGCGGAGTCGGTGATCTGCGTCGGGTGGTACGCGGCGAGCGCCGTCGTCAGCGTCCCCCAGCGGTCCCCGAGCACCGTGATCTGGCCGGCGGAGGCCAGGTCCACCGGCCCGCGCTCCCCGGTGCCGGAGTCGAGGTGGCGCAGCAGGTACTCGTCGGCGGCGTCCCACGCACGGAGCCGGTCGCGCGGGTCCTCGGGGAAGCGGGTGAGCTCGTAGGAGCCGAAGGGTGTGGTCAGGCGGTTCATATGAGCCCCAGGCTATCCGAGCCGACCACCGGACCCCACACGCACCGGGGCCGAACACCCGAACGCACCGCCCCCGACCTGCCACGGCGCGCCGGTCCGACGGGCCGCGGGGGCGTACGGGGCCTGCGCAGTACGGGGGCGAGCTCGTGCCTCGGCATCAGCGGGCCCTGCTCGCCTGCCCGTGAGGCAGGGCATTCGACAGCCGGAGCCGGCTGGCCGCTACCGGCGGGGCCGGGCGCGCACCCGCGGAAGCCCGGCGGCTCCGCACTCGCCGGGCCTGGCGGGCTCGGTACTTGCTGAGCCTGGCGGGTCCGCACTCGCCGGGCCTGGCGGGCTCCGCACTCGCCGGGCCTGGCGGGCTCGGTACTTGCCGGGCCTGGCGGGCTCCGTACTCGCCGAGTCTGGCGGGCTCCGCACTCGCCGTGCCCGGCGGCTCCGCACTTGCCCAGCCCGGCGGCCGCCGCACGCGGAGCGCGGCAGGGCCGCACATGCCGAGTCTGGCGGCGGCCGGAGGCGGAGCCCGGCGGCCCACTACGCGCAGAGCTCGGCGGCGCCCGCTGCCCGGGGCGAGCCGCCCGCAGGCGCGGTCATGGCGTCTGCCTGCGCGGAGTCGAGCCGCCTCAGCCGGGGGCGCACCTTCGCATACGCGGAGCGTGGCGGGCCCGTACGCGCCGGGTCGGGCGGCCTGCCTACGGCGGGCGGGCCCTGCGGGTCCCGGGCAGCCTCATGTGCGATGGGGCCCATGCGCGGGGGCGAAGCTTCGAACACGACGAGTCCGAACTCCGGTCTGCGCGGGTTCGGCGACGTCGTGAGCGAGGTCGGGCGCGCGCACACGTGGAGCCACGTAGAGGCTGGCGGCTCGCCTGTACGGGCGGGGGCGCCCGCCGACGCGGTCCGGGCGGCCTCATGCGCGTGGGCGCGGACCACCTTGTGCGGCTGCGCGCGGATCCGACCGTCCGTAGGACCGGGCCCGGCCCGCCCCCGGCGCGAGGCAGGCAGCCGCACGCGCGGCGCGGCCCGGCCCGCCTCGTGCGCGCGGGCGGCCGCTCACGTACGCCGGTGCCGGGCGGCGGCGCCTGCGCAGCGACGGGCTTGTCCGCTACTCGGGGAAGTCGCCGGCCATCGCCGCGGCCACCCGCAGGTACGGGCGGGCCTCGGCGGCGCGGCCCTGGCGCTCCAGGGTGCGGCCGAGCATCAGCTGCGCGTAGTCCTCCACCGGCCAGCGCTCCAGGATGGCGCGCAGCTCCTGCTCGGCGCGGGACAGCTGGGCGGAGTGGTAGTAGGCGCGGGCCAGCAGCAGCCGGGGCGCCAGCTGCTCGGGCACCTCGGCCGCCAGCCCGTCCAGGATGCGTGCGGCCGTCGCGTACTCCTTCGCGTCGAAGAAGAGCTGGGCGCGCGCCCAGCGCTCGGCCGCCGTGCCGTGCTCGAAGTACGTCCCCGGCGCGTTCATCGGGTCCCTTCCGCCGTTCGGGTGGTCCGTCCGGTGCCACCAACACGCCTGGGCGGTGGAACATTCCACCCGCCGGAGCCGCCATCGCGGGGCTAGGTTGTCCGCATGAGCAATCTCGATCGCCAGCCCGCTCTTTCCGCCTGCGGCGGCCGCGGCTTCGTCGTGGCCGAGCCGGTGCGCGAGCTCCTCAGCCCGCGCACGGTCAAGCTCGGAGAGTCCACCGAGGTCCGCCGACTCCTGCCGAACCTGGGGCGCCGCATGGTGGGCGCCTGGTGCTTCGTGGACCATTACGGCCCGGACGACATCGCCGACGAGCCCGGCATGCAGGTTGCGCCCCATCCCCACTCGGGTCTGCAGACCGTGAGCTGGCTCCACGAGGGGGAGGTGCTCCACCGCGACAGCGAGGGCAGCCTCGCCACGATCCGCCCGCGCGAGCTGGGCCTGATGACCTCGGGCCGCGGCATCAGCCACTCCGAGGAGAGCCCGCGCCCGCACGCCCGCTTCCTGCACGGCGCCCAACTGTGGGTGGCCCTGCCGGACGCCCATCGCAACGTGGACCCGCACTTCCAGCACCACGCGGAACTCCCGCACGTCACGGCCCCGGGCCTGACGGCGACGGTCATCCTGGGCACCCTGGACACGGCGACCTCGCCCGGCACGGCGTACACCCCGATCGTCGGCGCGGACCTGACCCTCGCGGCAGGCACCGAGACCCGCCTCCCGCTCGACCCGGACTTCGAGTACGCGGTCCTGTCGATGTCGGGCGAAGCCCACGTCGACGACGTCCCGGTCCTCCCGGGCTCGATGCTCTACCTGGGCTGCGGCCGCACGGACCTCCCCCTGCGCGCATCCTCGGACGCCAGCCTGATGCTCCTGGGCGGCGAACCGTTCGAGGAGGAGATCGTCATGTTCTGGAACTGGATCGGCCGCTCGCATGAGGACATCGCACAGGCCCGCGAGGACTGGATGAATGGGACCAGATTCGGCGAAGTGAAGGGGTATGACGGCCCTCCGCTTCCGGCTCCTGACCTGCCCCCGGCCCACCTCAAACCACGCGGCCGACTGCGCTGACCTGCGGTAACTGGAAAGTGGTGGCCCTGCGGGCAGCCGCGTCGGTCCCGTGGCGGCCCGCTCACTGGGCTGGGGACGGGGGCGACATGGGCTGGGCGGCACGGATGCCGCGCGGAGACGCTCCGAGTACGCGGCGACAGGCCTTGTTGAACGCCTGTAGGTCCGGGATGCCGACCGATGCGGCGACGGCGGGGACGGAGAGCGTGGTGGCTTGCAGGAAGTGGCGGGCCCGTTCCATTCGCCGGGCGCGGATGTAGCCGACGACCGTCTCCCCCGTCGCGGCGCGGAAGAGCCGCGTCAGGTGGTTGTGGGAGACACCGGCCGCCGCCGCGATGTCCGGTACCGTCAGAGGTTGACCCAGCGGCGCCTCGATGAGGGCCACAGCGGCTGCGACCGCCGGATGAGCGGCCTGCGCGTTCCGCTCCCTCGGAGGGGCGAGCCGGGAGACCCGCCACAGGGCGGCCCACACCTCGGCGGCGGCCCGTACCGGGGCGTTCGGCCAGGCGGCCAGCGCCTGCTGCAACGGCGTGGTGAGCAAGGCGAGATCGGGCCCGGCGTGCTGGACCCCGGGAATGCTGCGGGGGGTTCCACCTGAGCCCAGGCGGAGATGGACGTAGAGGTGTGAGGAGCGGCCTCGGTAGCGATATCGGACCTCGGCGCCGGGCGGCACGAGGCTGACCCGGCCGGGGCGGATGATGTACTCCGTGCCGTTCACCGTCAAGTCGGCCTCGTAGCCGTACAGATGGAACTGCCAAGATCCGGCAGCGAAAACACGTCCACTCGGCCGGCAGGCCCGTGCACGCCGACGCCGACGGCGGCGACGGCGACGGCCGGAGGCTCGTCAAGGTGGGCGAGGACCGTGTGCATGGTCACGTGTAGCCCGGTGCCCGCAAGCCCGCTCCAGGGCCGCGCCCCTCAACCCTGCGTGGCGGGCGCCGTGGTGAGAATCGACCAGTCGAGGGTGAACGTGGCCCACGCGGCACGCGGCCGCCGAGCCTAGCGTGGCCGCCATGGAGAACAGGCAAGAGCTACTCGATTCGGTGCGGATGGCGCGGTTCGTGGCGCGAGGATCGCTACGACTGGACGCGGTGGTCCCGGCGGAAATGAACACCGAGGGCTTGGCGGTACTGGCTGACGGGGTACCGCCGGTGCGGTACGGGACGCCGCTGTCCGGGCCTATGCGGCGGGCTCCTTCTTCCGTCGGCTGCTGGAGATTCCGCAGGTTGCAGGTGCCTTGCACAGCCTCGTGGGCACGGAGCCGTGGGTGGACCACCACTTCGTGCACACCCGCGAGCCCCACAGCGGCCACGCGCAGCCGCTGCACGCGGACGCCTGGGCGGCACGCTCAGCGTGCCGGGCAGCCACCTCCGGCGGATCAACGAGTCCGACACCGGCCGCTACCAGAACGCTCGGCCAGGACCGGCTGGTCTGCCCGGCCGGGACGGTGGTGTTCCTGCACCACGCCTCTGGCACGGGGGCCGGCGCAACGACAGCGACGCGATGCGCCACATGTTCAAGATCCGCTTCAATCCCAGGGTGCGTCAACGGCGCCTGTGGGACACCTCGGATCTTGACGACCCGCAGGTGGCCGCGGAGCTGGACGCGCTGTTCCCGTGGTACGAGATGGCGACCCGCCAGCTGGAGCGGTACAACCGCATCCTGCTGTGGCGGGTGCTGACCGGGGATGACGACTTCGACCTCGACCACTGGGTGACCAGGGTCTCCAATCGCCCCAAGGAGGCACAGGCATGACGACCGGAGCGATCCTCCCCGAGCGGGCGGAACGCCGCGCCGGTGCTGCGGCAGCAGGTGCTGGTCCTGTACTTGGCCACTTCGGCGCCGGACTCCCATGTCGTCGGCTGGTCGCTGTACGACGGCACGGGCCGCACCTCGCCCACCACGGGCGACAGCGACGAGCCGCCGTAGGAGTCGGGGGTGGCGGCGCTCCGGGCGGGCTGGCGGCTGATCCAGGCCGCTCAGCTGATCCCGCCGTACCCGGGTCACGAGTACGACGTCTCCTTCCTCAAGCACGAGTTCTTCTTCGAGCGGATCGTGGACGCGCGAGCGGAGCCGCACGAGGCGGGCCACCGGTAGGCGAGGCACCCTCCTCGTGCGGGCCGTGCCGCCCAGCCGAGGAGGGGGCGAGGTCAGCCTCCGGCCTTGCGCTTGTTGTAGACGTCGAAGCCGACGGCCGCCAGCAGGACCAGGCCCTTGATCACCTGCTGGTAGTCGGTACCCACGCCGACCAGCGACATGCCGTTGTTCAGCACGCCGAGCACCAGACCGCCGATGAGTGCACCGATGACGGTTCCCACACCGCCGCTCGCGGAGGCGCCGCCGATGAAGGCGGCGGCGATCGCCTCCAGCTCGAAGTTGATGCCGGCCTGCGGCGTACCGGCGTTGAGGCGCGCCGCGAAGACCAGCCCGGCGAGGGCCGCGAGGACGCCCATGTTCACGAAGGCCAGGAAGACGACCCGCTTGCTCTTCACCCCGGACAGCCTCGCCGCAGGTTCATTGCCGCCGATGGCGTAGGTGTGCCGGCCGAGGATCGAGTTGCGCATCACGTAGCCGAAGCCGACCAGCAGGACGCCGAGGATCAGCAGCACGACCGGTACGCCGTGGTAGCTGGCCAGCAGCAGCGTGAAGGCCACCACGGCCGCCGTGATCGCGCCGAGCTTCATCAGGAACAGTCCGGCCGGGAGCGGTTCCAGCCCGTACGAGACGGCCCGGCGCCGTCCGCGCACCTCCTGCAGGATCGCGACGGCCCACACCACGAGGCCCAGCAGCAGGGTGAGGTTGTGGTAGTCGGTGTGGGGACCGACCGCGGGCAGGAAGCCGCTGCTGATGTTCTGGAAGGACTTGGGGAACGGCGCCACCGACTGGCCCTGGAGGAGGATCTGGGTCCCGCCGCGGAACAGCAGCATGCCGGCCAGCGTGACGATGAACGAGGGGATCCCGAGGTAGGCGATCCAGAACCCCTGCCAGGCTCCGGCGACAGCGCCGATCAGCAGCGCGGCCACCAGCGCCACGGGCCACGGCACATGGTGCTTGACCATCATCACCGCCGCGGCCGCCCCGACGAACGCGGCGAGCGACCCCACCGACAGGTCGATGTGCCCGGCAATGATGACGATCATCATGCCGATGGCCAGGATGAGGATGTAGCCGTTCTGCTGGATCAGATTGGTGATGTTGAGCGGCTGAAGCAGGATGCCGTCCGTCCAGAACTGGAACAGCAGCACGATCAGCGCCAGCGCGACCAGCATCCCGTACTGGCGCAGATTGCCGCGCAGCGCTCCGGCGAGTACGGCACCGGCCGACGGTCGCGGACCGGTGGGCCGTGTGCCGGGCGTGGTCTCTGGGGTGGTCTGGGTCTGGGCCATGCCTCACACCTGCTTGTCGGGGTATGCGGGGCTCATGGTCATGAGCCGCATGAGGGATTCCTGGGTGGCGTCGGCACGGTGCACCTCACCGGTGATCCGGCCTTCGGCCATGGTGTAGATCCGGTCGCACAGGCCCAGGAGTTCGGGGAGTTCGGAAGAGATGACGAGGACCGTCTTGCCCTGGGCGGCGAGATCGGCGATGACGGTGTAGATCTCCGCCTTGGCGCCGATGTCGATGCCCCGCGTGGGTTCGTCGAGGATCAGCACCTCCGGCTCGGCGAAGATCCACTTGCTGAGGACGACCTTCTGCTGGTTGCCGCCGCTGAGCTTGCCGGTCTGTGCGAACACCGAGGGGGCCTTGATGTTCATGGTCCGCCGAAACGATTCGGCGATCCGCGCCTCCTCGTGCCGGTTGACCCAGCCTCGCCGGGCGACCTTGCCGATGGAGCTCAGCGAGATGTTCCGGCTGATGTCGTCGTTGAGGTCGAGGCCGAGCTGCTTGCGGTCCTCGGTCACGTACGCGATGCCGTGCCCGATCGCCTCAGGTACTGTCCGGGTGCGGATCTCCCGGCCGTGTAGCCGCACGCGGCCGCCGGTCCACCGTCCGTACGAACGGCCGAAGACGCTCATGGCCAGTTCGGTACGACCGGCGCCCATGAGGCCGGCGATGCCGACGATCTCGCCTCGACGCGCGTTCAGCGAAGCGCCGTCGACCACCTTGCGCCGGTGGTCGATCGGGTGCCGGACGCTCCAGTCCTCGATCTCGAAGGCGACCTCGCCGATCTTCGGGGCACGCTCGGGGTAGCGGTGTTCCAGGTCGCGGCCGACCATGCCACGGATGATCCGCTCCTCGGAGATGCCCCCGGAACCGATCGCGATGGTCTCGATGGTCCGCCCGTCGCGCAGGATGGTGACGGCGTCGGCGACGCGGGCGATCTCGTTCAGCTTGTGCGAGATGAGGATGCAGGAGATGCCCTGCGCCTTGAGTTCGAGGATCAGGTCGAGCAGATTGCGGCTGTCCTCGTCGTTCAGGGCGGCCGTCGGCTCGTCCAGGATGAGCAGCTTGACCTTCTTGGCGAGTGCCTTGGCGATCTCGACCAACTGCTGTTTTCCCACGCCGAGATCCGCGATCCTCGTGTGCGGGCTCTCGTCGAGTCCGACCTGCCGGATCAGTGCGGCGGCGTGGGTCAGCGTCCGGTGCCAGCTGATGACGCCGCGCGAGGCGTGTTCGTTGCCGAGGAAGATGTTCTCGGCGATGGACAGGTAGGGCACCAGCGCGAGTTCCTGGTGGATGATCACGATGCCGCGCTGCTCGCTGGCCCGGATGTCCCGGAACCGGCAGAGATCGGCCTCGAAGTAGATGTCGCCCTGGTAGCTGCCATGGGGGTGGACCCCGCTGAGCACCTTCATCAGGGTGGACTTGCCGGCGCCGTTCTCACCGCAGACGGCGTGTACCTCACCTGCGGCGACGGTCAGGTTGACCTCGGAGAGGGCCTTGACACCGGGGAACGTCTTGCTGATCGACCGCATCTCGAGAACGGGTCGGGCCATGGTTGTGCATCCGTATCTTCGGGGCGGTGCGGTGCCGGGCGGTCTCCCGGGCACCGCACCGCCGGTTCGGCGTCGCCGGACCCGTCGGTTCGGCCTCGTGGGCTACTTGAGCTGGTCCGCGGTGTACTGGCCGCTGTCCACCAGGATCTTCTGGTAGTTCTCCTTGTCGACGCTGACCGGCTGGAGCAGCTGCGCCGGGACGGTCTTGACACCGTTGTCGTACTGACCGGTGTCGTTGACCTCGGGCTTGCCGCCGGTCAGCAGTGCGTCGCCCATCTGGACCGCGGCCTTGGCCAGCTGGCGGGTGTCCTTGTACACGGTCTGGGTCTGCTCGCCCGCGATGATCGACTTCACCGAGGCCAGCTCGGCGTCCTGGCCGGTGACGACGGGCAGTGGCTGGCCGGCGCCGTAGCCGACGCCCTTGAGCGACGAGATGATGCCGATCGAGATGCCGTCGTACGGGGAGAGCACGGCGTCGACGCGGGCGGCGGTGTACGACTTGCTCAGCAGGTTGTCCATCCGGGACTGGGCGAGACCACCGTCCCAGCGCAGTGTGGCGCTCTGGTTGAAGGAGGTCTGGCCGCTCTGCACGACCAGCTTCTTCTCGTCGACGTACGGCTTGAGGACGCTCATCGCACCGTTGAAGAAGAACGTGGCGTTGTTGTCGTCCGGGGAGCCGGCGAACAGCTCGATGTTGAACGGGCCCTTGCCGTCCTTGAGACCGAGCTTGTCGACGATGTAGCTGCCTTGGAGGACGCCGACCTTGTAGTTGTCGAAGGTCGCGTAGTAGTCGACGTTCCCGGTGCCGCGGATCAGCCGGTCGTAGGAGATGACGGGGACGTGGGCGTCGGCGGCCTTCTGCAGCACGTTGGTGAGCGAGGAACCGTCGATGGCGGCGATCACCAGAAGCTTGGCCCCCTTGGTGATCATGTTCTCCACCTGGGAGACCTGGTTCTCCACGACGTTGTTGCCGTACTGGAGATCGGTCTTGTACCCCTTGGCCTGGAACTCCTTGACCATGTTGTTGCCGTCGTTGATCCAGCGCTCCGACGACTTGGTCGGCATCGCGATGCCGATGAGTCCCCCCTTGGCGTCCCCGCCGGCCCCGCTGTCGCCCGCCCCGTTGGCGCTCTGGCCACAGGCTGCCAGCGACAGCGTCAGACCCACGGTGACAAGACCCGCTGAAAGCTTCCGCACAGTTCCTCCAGTGATGTTCCGCGACCGGCACGGTGCGACCCGGTGGGTGACCGGAAGCGGTCGAGCGGGGCCGGCCGGGAGTCGTTTCCTCGCGCTGGACGAAGTCGGGGTTGCAGTGGCTCCGGCCTGGCGATACCTGAGTGTTAACGCTCACAAGAGTGTCGTCAAGAGTCTGTTCGGATCGCCGTTGACCAAGAACGGTGCGGGCGCTCAACAGCCTCGGCGGGGCGTGCCTCCAGATCGGGCTCGTCCGGCCCTGTACGGTCCCGCCTCGATGTGGAGGGTATGGAGCGGGCGGCGCGCAGTGCGGGACATTTCGTCAGCGTGGCAAGGGTCCGGTGTCGAGGCGGCGGCCAGGTACCTGATCGATTTGGCCACCGCACCGTGCCCCACCTGGCCGTCCCGGCCAGCCCGGTCGGCCGCCCTTGGGCCGGCGTCATCGGACCCGGGGCTGGCCGCCGCGTCGGCCCGGCCTCTGCGCCGCGCCGGTCGCGTGTGTCGAGGGCTCCACGGGTTCCTGGTGGGAGTTGTGAGCGCTAACACTATGGTCCGTCGACCCGTCGAAAAAGGTGCCCCCCTCAACTCCGCAGGATCGCATGCCGGTTCCCCTGCGAAGGATGAGGAAGTGACCGTCAGATCCCTGCCGTTCGGGGCTCGGGCAGGTGCGTCGTCGCATCGACTTCGGCACCCTCTCCGGTCGTGCCGGGGTGGTACGCGTGCGTGGCGGGACAGGAGCTCGCGGCCGTCGCGCACGCGGACCGGGGGAGTGGTGCAGACCCACTCGCCATTGGCGACGGCTTTCGGCTGGTCACCCACGAGGCCGACGTGGTTCAGGCCCCTCCCCGGAACTTCCCGCTCGACTGACCGGTGGCGTACGCCCGGTCCGGCGGGCACCCCGCCCCGGCCCCCGCCCCGGCCACACCGACACGGGGCCCGAGTACGCCACGAGCCGGGCCCCGCGCGCTTCGTGGCGAGCGCAGGGGGCCCTGCGGCGAGCCCGTCAACCCTTTCACGGACCTCGCGGTCCGCGCCGCCGCCGCAGGGCGTCGGCTACTACAGCATCCAGCAGGTGCTGCACTCCTTCATCGACCGGGTCAGCAAGAACGGCAACGTGCTGCTGAACATCGCGCCGATGCCCGACGGCACACACGCCGTCGGCCGCGCCCCCGGCATCCAAGCGCTTCGACACGTCGACGGTGCGCGGGCCGCTCCGGTCACCACCGGTTCACAGTCCCCGGGCCAGCCGGTAGTAGGCGTCGTTCCAGCGGAGATCGCGCCGGAACTGCTTCGCGGTGGTGGTCTCGTCGATGAGGACGAGCTCCAGGCGGAGCATTTCCGCCAGGTCGTCGAGGTGGTCGGAGGTGAGGGCGGTGCTGAGGACGGTGTGGTGCGGCCCTCCGGCCGTCAGCCAGGATTCGGTGGAGGTCCGCAGGTCGGGGTGGGGCTGCCAGACCGCGCGGGCGACAGGCAGGGCGGGCAGTGGGTGAGGGGGTGCCACCACGTCGATGTCGTTGGCGATCAGGCGGAAGCGGTCGCCGAGGTCGGCGAGGCCGACCACCACGGCCGGGCCGGGTGCGGCGTCGAACACCAGGCGGACCGGGTCCTCCCGCCCGCCGATGCCGAGGGGGTGGATCTCGCAACTGGGCCTGGCGGTCGCGATGGTGGGGCAGACCTCCAGCATGTGTGCGCCGAGGATGAGCTCGTTGCCGGGGGTCATGTCGTAGGTGTAGTCCTCCATGAAGGAGGTGCCGCCCGGGAGGCCGGTGGCGGCCACCTTGAGGGCCCGCAGCAGGACGGCGGTCTTCCAGTCGCCCTCTCCTCCGAAGCCGTACCCCCGGGCCATGAGCCGCTGCACCGCGAGGCCGGGCAGCTGGCGCAGTCCGCCCAGGTCCTCGAAGTTGGTGGTGAAGGCCCCGAAGCCGCCCGTTTCGAGGAAGGTGCGCAGGCCGGCCTCGATGCGGGCCGCGTAGCGCAGCGCGTCGTGCCGTTCGCCTCCCGGTCGCAGTTCCGGCGTCAGGTGGTACAGGTCCTCGTACTCCTTGACGAGGGAGGTCACCTCGGTCTCGTCCGCGCTGTCGACGACCTCCACCAGGTCGTTGACGCCATAGGTGTTGACGGAGACGCCGAAGCGCAGCTGGGCCTCGACCTTGTCGCCCTCGGTGACGGCCACGTCGCGCATGTTGTCGCCGAATCGGGCGACCTTGAGGGTGGCCAGTTCCGAACGTGCGGCGGCCGCCCGCGCCCAGATCGCGACGCGTGCGGTCGTCACCGGATCGGTGACGTGGCCGGCCACCGTTTTGCGGGGTACGCCCAGCCGGGCCTGGATGTGCCCGAACTCGCGGTCCCCGTGGGCTGCTTGGTTGAGGTTCATGAAGTCCATGTCGATGGTGTCCCAGGGCAGGGCCACGTTCGACTGGGTGTGGAGGTGCAGCAACGGCTTGCGCAGCGCGTCCAGTCCGGCGATCCACATCTTGGCCGGCGAGAAGGTGTGCATCCATGCGATGAGCCCGATGCACCGGTCGTCGGTGTTCGCGTCGAGGCACACCCGGCGGATGGCCCCGGCGTCCGTCAGCACCGGCTTCCACACCACGTGCGCGGGAATGCCGGAGGCGTCGGCCAACGCGGTGGCGATCTGCTGCGACTGGTCGGCGACCTGCCGCAGCGTCTCCTCCCCGTACAGGCCTTGGCTGCCGGTGAGGAACCAGATTTCCTGGGCGGGGGATGTTCGGCTGGGCACATGGACTCCTGAAAGTGACGTCCCGCAACGGTGGTGGGGGCGGCGGGCGGATGGGGTGGCGGGCGGATGGGGTGGCGGAAACGAACAGTGGGCCGGGTCAGCCCGCGGTCCGGGCCGTGTCGCGGATCCTTCTCAGGCGGTGCAGCAGGCCGCCGACGGCGAAGTGGTCGTGCAGGAGCCGGTACTCGGCGAACAGGGCGTCGTAGGCGTCGGCCCGACAGGCGTCGGGCGTGTACACGGCGGGCCGTCGGCGGCCCATGGCGGCGGTGGCCGTCCGTACGTCGGCGTGCGCACCGGCGGCTACGGCGGCGTGGATGGCCGACCCCAGGGCGGGGCCCTGGTCGGACGCGACGAGGGACACGGGGCGGCGCAGCACGTCGGCGTAGATCTGCATCAGCAATTCGTTCTTGGCCAGCCCGCCGGCGACGATGAACTCGTGCACCGGTACGCCGCCCGTCTCCAGGGCTTCCACGATGACGCGGGTGCCGAACGCGGTGGCTTCGAGCAGCGCGCGGTAGACGTCCTCGGGGCGGGTCGCGAGGGTGAGGCCCACGACGACTCCGGAGAGGTGGTGGTCGACGAGGACCGAACGGTTGCCGTTCAGCCAGTCGAGGGCGACCAGTCCGTGGCCGCCGACCGGCTGGCCGGCGGCTTTGCGGGTCAGCAGGGTGTGCAGGTCCTCGCCGCGGTCGGCGGCCTCGGCGAGGTAGTCCGACGGGACTCCTTGGTCCAGTACCCAGGCGAAGATGTCGCCGACCGCGCTCTGGCCGGCCTCGTAACCGTAGGTTCCCTCGACGATCCCACCGTGGACGACACCGCAGATGCCGGGGACATCGGCGAGGACGGGAGCGTTCACGACGTGGCAGGTGGAGGTGCCCATGATGGCGAGCAGTTGACCGTCCTCGACGGCCTGGGCCGCCGCCGCGGTGACATGGGCGTCGACGTTGCCCGCGGCCACGGCGATGCCGGGGCGCAGACCCGTCCAGGCCGCTGCCTCGGTACTGAGCGAGCCCACTCGTGAGCCCAGCGCGGAGAGGGGGAATGCGAGGCGGGTGTGTGCGAAGTCGGCGAACCGGGGGTTCAGCGCGGCCAGGTACTCCTCGCTCGGGTAGGCGCCGTCCTGGTGGATGCCCTTGTATCCGGCCGTGCAGGCGTTGCGGGACTCGCTTCCGGTGAGCTGCCACACGATCCAGTCGGCGGCCTCGATCCACCGCGCGCACGTTTCGTAGACCAGCGGATCCTCCTCCAGGACCTGGAGGGCCTTCGCGAACTGCCACTCGGCGGAGATCCGGCCGCCGTAGCGGGCGATCCACTTCTCGCCACGGGCGTGGGCGAGTTCGTTGATGCGGTCGGCGTGCGACTGGGCCGCGTGGTGTTTCCAGAGCTTGGGCCACGCGTGCGGCCGTCCGGCGAGATCCGTCTCGGCGAGGGGAGTCCCGTCGGCCAGCGTGGGCAGGACGGTGCACGCGGTGAAGTCGGTGGCGATGCCGATCACCGCAGCGGGATCGACCCCGGCCGCCGCCACGGCCTCCGGGACGGCGCGACGCAGTACGTCCCGCCAGTCCTGGGGGTGTTGCAGGGCCCAGTCCGGGGGCAGCCCGGCACCGCCGTTCGGCAGGTGGCGGTCGACGACGCCGTGCCGGTAGGGGTGGACCGCCGCGGCCAGCTCCTGACCGTCGCGCACCCGCACCACGACGGCGCGGCCCGACAGCGTGCCGAAGTCGACGCCGACCGTGTACTGCTCCGATTCCTCGGAGTGCGGGGCGGGGGCGAGGGGGTGGGGTGACGTCAACAGAGTGCCTTTCGAAGGAGCCGTGGGGTCGGCCGGGCAGCCGGCAGGCGCAGGTGCCGCCCTGCGGACCTGGCGGTCGGACGGTGGTTCCCCCGAAGTGTGAGCGCTAACAATGTCGATAGGCAAGAGGTTGGCGTGGGTGGCATGTGAGCTCCAGCCTCGCGGTGGCCGCCCGGATGGGTCGGGTGCCCGAGTCGATCCGCCGTCCAGATGCGGGGGGTCCGCGCTTCCCGCGGGTGGTCGGCCGGGCCGACGGGGTCGCGAAGGATGGGTCCGCCTCGGTGCCGCACCCGGCGCGGTAACGGACAGGTAACGCACGCAAGGGGGTTGAGAACGTGGCTTGTTAGCGCTCACAATGCGACAGCGCCGCCGCCCTCAGGAAATCCCCCTCCTGCCGTTCCGACTTCGACTTCGACTCCGATTCCCCCTTGCCGCGTCGACGTCGAGGCCGGCCCCCCCGGCCGTGCGGCGCCTCTTCCGTACACCGTGAAAGGACACACGACATGGCTCGCAGAGCAGCTATCGTCCTCACCGCCGCCCTCCTCGCCTCCTCGGCGTTGACCGCCTGCTCGACCGAGAAGCCCGCCTCCGACTCCTCCTCGGGAGCGAAGGCGGGCTCCGGCGGCACGATCACCCTCGGCTTCGCCCAGGTCGGCGCCGAGAGCGGTTGGCGTACCGCCAACACCAAGTCCGTCCAGGAGGCGGCAAAGAAGGCCGGCATCACCCTCAAGTTCTCCGACGCGCAGCAGAAGCAGGAGAACCAGATCAAGGCGATCCGCACCTTCATCCAGCAGAAGGTCGACGTGATCGCCTTCTCGCCGGTCGTGGAGTCCGGCTGGGACACGGTGCTGAAGGAGGCCAAGGACGCGGGCATCCCGGTGATCCTCACCGACCGCGCCGTGGACACCAAGGACACCTCCCTCTACAAGACCTTCCTGGGCTCGGACTTCGTCAAGGAGGGCAAGTCCGCGGGCGAGTGGCTGACCGGCGCCTACGCGAACGAGCAGGGCCCGATCAACATCGTCGAGCTCCAGGGCACCACGGGATCCGCACCCGCCAACGACCGCAAGTCCGGCTTCGCCGACGTCATCCGCGCCGACGGCAAGTTCAAGATCGTTGCCTCGCAGTCGGGCGACTTCACCCGCGCCAAGGGCAAGGAGGTCATGCAGGCGTTCCTGAAGTCCCAGAAGGACATCGACGTCCTCTACGCCCACAACGACGACATGGCCCTCGGCGCCATCCAGGCCATCGAGGAGTCCGGCAAGAAGCCCGGGACGGACATCAAGGTGATCTCGGTGGACGGAATCAAGGACGCTTTCGTCGCGATGACCGAGGGAAAGATCAACGTCGTGGTGGAGTGCAACCCGCTGCTCGGTGACCAGCTGATGGAGCTGACCAAGAAGGTCGCGGCAGGGCAGGAGGTCCCGACGCGCGTCGAGACCGAGGAGGGCGTCTTCCCGCAGGACAAGGCCGCGGCCGCGCTGCCGTCCCGGAACTACTGACGAGGCGCGTTCCGGGGCGGGGAGGAGACCCCGATAACCCGGAGGAGGCCCGGAGCAGGCCGTCCCTTCCCGCTCCCGCTCTCCCGGCCACTGCCGGGAGGTGTCCCCGCGAGCCCGGCCTGATCCACCAGATGCCCCCTAACCGTCCGGCCGCAGCGCCAGGTGCCTCCTTCACCCCGTCCGGAGCCCGTTCCACCACCCCACCCATGAGAGGAGGGCGGATGGCATCCCCTTCCACCCCGCGGCCCACGGACGCCGGAGGCCCGCGGCCGGTCCTGGAAGCCCAGGACATCCGCAAGCAGTTCCCGGGCGTGCTCGCCCTCGACGGAGTCGCCCTGCGGCTCTTCCCCGGCGAGGTGCACGCCCTGATGGGCGAGAACGGCGCCGGGAAGTCCACCTTGATCAAGGTGCTCACCGGTGTCCACCCCGCCGACGGCGGCGCCATCCTCGTCGACGGCCGGCCCCATGCGTTCGCAGGCCCCCTCCAGGCCCAGCGGGCCGGAATCAGCACCGTCTACCAGGAGGTCAACCTCTGCCCGAACATCTCGGTCGCCGAGAACATCCTCATCGGGCGCGAACCGCGCCGGCTCGGCCTCATCCACTGGTCCGCGATGCGGCAGCGGGCGGCGGAGCTGCTGACGGAACTGGACCTCCACCTGGACGTCGCCAGTCTGCTCGGATCGCACTCCCTGGCGGTGCAGCAGCTGGTCGCCATCGTCCGGGCGGTGGACGTCTCGGCGAAGGTGCTCGTGCTGGACGAACCCACCTCCAGCCTGGACCGCGAGGAAGTCGCCCAGCTCTTCGCCCTGGTGCGGCGTCTGCGGGACCGCGGTGTGGCCATCCTGTTCGTCACGCACTTCCTCGACCAGGTGTTCGACCTCTGCGACCGCGTCACCATCCTGCGCAACGGCCGTCTGGAAGGTGAGTACCCCATCGGGGAACTCACTCCGATCACCCTGGTCCAGCGCATGATCGGCGGAGAACTGGCCACCCTGGACCAGCTGTCCGGCCGTGCCCGCGAGGAAGCGGCCGGGCGGGCGACCAGCGAGCCGTTCCTCCGGGCCCGACAACTGACCCGCACGGGCTCGATCGAGCCGTACGACCTCGACGTCCATGCCGGCGAGGTCATCGGACTGGCAGGCCTCCTGGGATCGGGCCGCACCGAGGCGGCGCGCCTCCTGTTCGGCGCGGACAGCGCGGACGGCGGAGAAGTGAGCATCGAGGGCGAGAAGGTACTCCTGCGCACCCCCCGGCACGCCATCGCCCGCGGCATCGCGTTCTGCTCCGAGAACCGCAAGTCGGAGGGGCTGGTGGGCGAGCTTACTGTCCGCGAGAACATCGTCCTGGCTCTGCAGGCCGCCCGCGGCTGGACCAGGCCGCTGGCCCGTGCGAAGCAGGACGAACTGGCACGGCACTGGATCGAAGCCCTGGACATCCGCCCCGCCGACCCCGAAGCGCAGGTACGCCACCTCAGCGGAGGCAATCAGCAGAAGGTCCTCCTCGCGCGTTGGCTGCTGACCGCACCCCGGCTCCTGATCCTCGACGAACCCACCCGGGGCATCGACATCGGGGCCAAGGCGGAGGTCCAGAAACTCGTGGCCCGCCTGGCGAGCGAAGGCACCGCCGTGCTGTTCATCTCGGCGGAACTCGAAGAGGTGCTGCGCCTGAGCCACCACATCGCCGTGCTCCGCGACCACCGAGTGGTGGCCACCCTCACGAACAACGACAGCGTCACGCCCGAACGCATCCTCACGGCCATCGCCACCGGAGCGGACTCATGACTCCCCAACCTGACACGTCCACGCCCACGTCCACCTCCAAGCACCGCTCTACGTCCAGCTCCGGGGCGGCCGGCGGAATCGGGAGACGACTGGCCGGCCACCGCCTCCTGTGGCCCACGCTCATCCTGCTGGCCCTGCTCCTCGGCAACCTCGCGTTCCACCACGACTTCTTCTCCGTCCGCGTACGCGACGGCCACCTCTACGGCAGCCTCATCGACATCCTCCAGTTCGGCGCGCCCCTCACCCTGGTGGCGCTCGGCATGACCCTCGTCATCGCCACCCGCGGCATCGACCTCTCGGTGGGTTCCACCGTCGCCATCGCCGGAGCCCTCGCCTGCGGGCACATCTCCACCGCCGCACATCCCGGCAGCGTCGCCACCATGCTCACCGCCGTCGCCCTCGCGCTCGGCGTCGCCCTCATGCTGGGCCTCGCCAACGGCTTCCTGGTGTCCGGGCTGGGAGTGCAGCCCATCGTGGCCACCCTGATCCTGATGGTCGCGGGCCGCGGCGTCGCCCAGCTGATCACCGACGGCCAGATCATCACCGTGACCAGCGCCCCCTACAAGATGATCGGCGGCGGCTACTGGCTGACCTTCCCGTTCGCCGTCCTCCTGGCGACCGCCCTCGTCGCGCTCACCGCCTTCGTCACGCGTCGCAGCGCACTGGGCATGCTCATCGAGTCCGTGGGCGGCAACCCCGCCGCCAGCCGCCTGGTCGGCATCCGCGCCGGCGGTCTGCTCGTCCTGGTCTACGTCTTCAGCGCGCTGTTCGCCGCCGTCGCCGGGCTGATGATCAGCTCCAACGTCTCCAGCGCCGACGGCAACAACGCCGGCCTGTGGATCGAGCTCGACGCGATCCTCGCCGTCGTCGTCGGCGGCACCGCCCTGACCGGAGGTCGCTTCTCCTTCGGCGGCACCGTCCTGGGGGCCCTGATCATCCAGACCCTGTCCACCACCGTCTACACCCTCGGCGTCCCACCCGAGACCACCCTCGTCTTCAAGGCCGTCGTCGTCATCGTCGTCTGCCTCGTGCAGTCCCCGGTCTTCCGGGCCAAGGTGCTGCGCCGCCGCGCGGCGACCACCGACCGATCCCACACCACGGCGGGCGCCGCCCCGCAGCAGGAGGTACCCGCATGAGTACCGGCATCGCGGGCGCCGCCGCGGCCCTCACCCGCCCCTTCGCGACCGTGTCCCCGCGCACCCGCACCCGTATCCCACTGATCGTCACGGCCGTCCTGCTGGCCGTCATGTTCAGCGTCGGATCGGTGCGCTACGAGGGCTTCCTCTCCGCGCAGGTCGTGCTCAACCTGCTGATCGACAACGGATTCCTCCTGGTCGTCGCGGTCGGGGCGACCTTCGTCATCCTCACCGGCGGCATCGATCTGTCCGTCGGCTCCATGGTGGCCCTGTCGACCATGCTCACCGCCTGGCTGGTCGAGTCGCACGGCTGGCCCCTGGCCACCGTCATTCCCCTGGTGCTGCTGGTCGGCGCCGCGAGCGGGACGCTCATGGGCTGGATCATCCACACCTTCGAGATCCAGCCGTTCATCGTCACCCTGGCCGGCATGTTCCTCGCCCGCGGGCTCTGCTACACGATCAGCACCGAATCCATCACGATCAGCGACCCCACCACGGCTGGCATCGCGCAGACCCGGCTGTACGGCCCCGGAGGACTGTTCGTCTCGGTCCCGGTGGTCATCGCCCTGGCCGTGCTGGTGATCGCCTTCGTCGTACTGCACCACACGCGCTTCGGCCGCAACGTGTACGCGCTCGGCGGCAACGAGTCCTCCGCACGCCTGATGGGTCTCCCGGTCGGCTCGACCAAGATCGCCGTGTACGCCGTCAGTGGTCTGTGCTCCGCACTCGGCGGCCTGCTGCTCACCTTCTACATGCTCTCCGGCTACGCCCTCCACGCCATGGGCATGGAACTCGACGCGATCGCCGCCACCGTGATCGGCGGCACGCTGCTGACGGGCGGCTCCGGCTTCGTCCTGGGCACCGCCCTCGGCGTGCTCGTCCTCGGCATGATCCAGACGGTCGTCAACTTCCAGGGCACCCTCAGCTCCTGGTGGACCCGCATCGTCATCGGCGCCCTGCTGCTCGTGTTCATCGTGCTGCAACGCCTGATGAGCGGACGCCGCCCCGCCGCCGACTGACTCCCGGCTCCGCTGCCCATCAGCCCGTGCCACCGCGTTCGCGTGCCGCGATCACCTCGTGCTTCCCGGCACGCCCTCCGACGGACCGACTTCCAGGAACACCGCCATGGAACACGCACGTGAATCCACCCACCAGGCCGCTGAGCCCGGGCAGACCGCCGCCTGTCCGCAGGCGGGCCGTCCCCTGCGCCTGGCCGATGAAGGGACGGGGGAGAGGTGGCGTTTCGGCTTCCCCGGCCGGGCCCGCGCGGAGGTCCACACGCGCGGCGCCCGCCTCCGTTCTCTGATCCTGCCGGACCGCTGGGGCCACACGGCCGATGTGGTGCTCGCCGCCCGCGACCCCGCCGCCGTCGAGGGCTCCGCACGCTACTTCGGTGCCACGGTGGGCCGTTACGCCAACCGCATCGCGGGCGGCCGGCTCGTCGTCGACGGCGTCACCCACCGGCTCGCCACCCAGGAGACCGGGCACACGCTGCACGGCGGTCCCGACGGGTTCGACCAGCGCGTGTGGCGGTGCGAACCCTTCCACTCCACGCACCGCACCGGTGTCCGCCTCTTCCTGCACAGCCCCGACGGCGACCAGGGATTCCCCGGTGCCCTCAACGTCCGCGTCACCTACACGCTGGACCGGGACGACAACCTGACCCTGTCGTACCAGGCGCTCGCCGACGCGCCGACGATCGTCAACCTCACCAACCACGCCTACTGGAACCTCGAAGGGGAGGGGCGCGGAGACGTCCTGTCCCACCACCTCCAGGTAGCGGCCCCCCTCTACACCCCCGTAGACGCCGAGCTGATCCCCGACGGCCATCACCGCTCGGTCAGCGGCACGCCGTTCGACCTCCGCCGGCCCCGGCGGCTCTCCGACGTCCTGACCCATACGGATGCGCAACTGGCTCTCGCCGGCGGCGGCTTCGATCACAACTGGGTCCTCGACGGCGCCCGGCGAGCCAGTCCTCGGAAGGCCGCCGTGCTGTACGCCCCCGCATCCGGGCGCCGTATGGAGGTGCGCACCACGGAGCCGGGCATCCAGGTCTATACCGCCCAAGGCCTGACCGGTGACATCACGGGCAAGGGAGGTGAGCCGTACCGTGCCTACGCGGGGGTCGCGCTGGAAACCCAGCACTTCCCGGACTCCCCGAACCGCCCCGACTACCCGACGGTCCTCCTGCGCCCGGGTGAGCTGTACCGGTCCACCACGATCCACAGCTTCACCACGGCCACCGCCTGAGAGGGGCGGCGGCCGTATCCACCGTCCGGGCAACGCTACCCCCGGGGAGGGCGAAATCCCCGGGCGGTGGGGGTCATGCGCCGGGGGGAGCGATCCTGCGGGCCGTACTGGCGCGCACGATGAGCTCGGGCGCCACCACCAGGTGCGTCGATTCAGCAGTGCGGCCTTCGATGTGGTCCAGGAGCAGCCCGATGCTGTCGCGGCCGATCGAGGCGAAGTCCTGACGGATCGTCGTCAGCGGGGGTGGGAAGAACTCCGCCTCGGGGATGTCGTCGAAGCCGGCGACCGCCACGTCCTCCGGCGTGCGCAGACCCGCTTCCCGCAGGGCCCGCAGGACACCGAGGGCCATCTGGTCGTTGGCGACGAACACCGCGGTGAGGCCCGCTCCCCGCCCCCGCGACGCCCGGACCCGGCCCGCGAGCTGCTGGCCGGCCTGGTATCCCGACAGTGGACTCCAGTCGCCGCGCAGCGGGGGCGGCACCTCCGCGCCGGCCTCTCGGAGCGCGTCCTCCCACCCCTGCGTGCGGGCCTCGCTCTCGAGCCAGTCGGGAGGGCCCGCGACATGCCACACGGTGGCGTGGCCCGACGCGAGAAGGTGTTCCGTGATCATGCGAGCGCCGAGGTTCTGGTCCAGCGACACCCCTGGCAGGTCCAGCGTGTGGCCGCCTTCCACGGTGACCACCGGGCACGGTGCCTCCAAGGCCGCCAGGGCCCTCACCGCGTCGCGCTGGGGAGTGACGGCGACGATCCCCTCCACGCCCCAGCCCGCGAGGTGCTGCATGGCTTCGGCGAGGGCTGTCTGCGTGGCGGTCCGCAATGTGACGGCGGACGTCAGATACCCGCGGTCCCGAGCCGCCTCCTGCACTCCCGCCACGGTGCTGGCGGGCCCGTGCAGCGTGGTGTTCACCGCGATGACGCCCAGCGTGTGGGTCCGGCGAGTGGCCAGGGCCCGGGCTGCCGAGTTACGGCGGTACCCCAGCTGCTCGATGACCTGCGTCACCGCGGCCCGGGTCTTGGCGCTGACGTTCGGGTGGTCGCTGAGCACCCGTGAAACGGTCTGGTGGGACACGCCGGCGACGCGTGCGACGTCCGTCATCGTGGGCGCCCGCGAGACGTCTGGGAGCTGGGTCAACTCTCTTCCTTTCCTCATCGAGCGGCCTTCCCTCAAGGTACCGAACCGGCCGCGGCCCGCACACATCTCGGACCGATCGGGAGATTGTTGCCTAGCCATCGATGTTGGCGTTCACATTATGCAGCGCTGAAGGCATGTTGTGGGGAGAAATCTTCTCGTAACCTCTTGAGAATGTTGCTTGTTAGCGCTCACAATTTGTCGGAGTAGTCGCAGTGGCGCGGCCGCGATGCCTGGTGCGGCCCCCGATCAGTCCAGCCCACCCATGCGCGACCGCGGGGCCTGCCGGACGCCGGCTCCGGAGAAACCGCCGCGCATGTCGGAGAGACGGTGAGAGCGTAGTGAGCGTGACCCTCCTCAAGGACCTCCGGCGCGAGGTCCTCGCGGCCAACCTGCGCATCCCGCAGGCCGGCCTGGCCACCCTCACCTGGGGAAACGTCAGCGGAGTGGACCGAGACGCCGGAATATTCGTCATCAAGCCGTCCGGGGTCTCCTACGCCGACCTCACCGAGGAGGATCTGGTGGCGGTGGCGCTGGAGGACGGGCGGGTCGTCGACGGACACCTCAGGCCGTCCACCGACACCGAAACCCATCGGTGCCTGTACCGGGCCTTCCCCTCCATCGGCGGCGTGACCCACACACACTCGACGCACGCCGTCGCCTTCGCCCAGGCACGCTGCCCGATCCCCGTGCTCGGGACGACGCACGCCGACACCTTCAACGGGCCCGTTCCCGTGACGGCGGACCTCACCGCCGAGCAGTGCGCGAAGGACTACGAGTACAACACCGGACAGGTGATCGTCGCCCGGCTCGACGGCGATCCCCGCCGGGCCGAAGAGGTCCCCGGAGCACTCGTCTCACGGCACGGCCCCTTCACCTGGGGCCCCACCGCGAAGGCCGCGCTGGAGAACGCCATCGTCTGCGAGGCCGTGGCGGAGATGGCGCTGCACACGCTGGCGCTGGGGTCCCGCCTCGGGGACGCCTCCGAACCACCGAGGCATCTGCTGGAGCGGCACTTCACCCGTAAGCACGGACCGGACGCCTACTACGGCAACACCCCTCCCGCCCCGGGCAACTGAGGCCGCGCACCGCCTCGGCGGCGCATGATCCGGCCAGACCGTCCGACTGTCGCGGCTCGGAAGACAGCGGGATCTCTTGCGCATCCGGCGACGCGGCTCACTTGCTTGATGGGGTCGGCGAGGAGGAATGCCGCAGGTCGCCGCAGACGGCCAGGCGCTCCAGCGGCCGTGCCCTGCGGCAGGCCACCGGGCGCCCGCAGCGCCAGCGGGGGAGGGAGGCCTCAGACGGTCGGTATGGTCCGGCCGCGCTCGACTTCCCCCACCGGCGCCCGGACATTCATCGGTAGGCCGCAGCCGCTCATCAATTCCACTACGAGTCGGAACACGTCGTCCCCGGCACCGCGCCCCACTCGGCGGTGTACTCCCGGAACCGCAACTGACCGTACTTCTCGATGCGCTTGCTCTTCGCCTGGCTCGCCGGGGCCGCCTTCGCGTCGTAGGCACTGGTCAGTCGCGCGACGGCCTTGTCCTGGTCCAGGAAGCCCGAGTCTTCGACCTGATTCCCGCCGGGGCCTCTGTTCCGGACCGTGTAGAAGTGCGGGCACTTCGCCCACCGGGACGCGGGGTGCTCGCAGTCCTTGGAGAAGGTGCCCATCCTCGGGCGAGCGTCTTGGACGCCATGCGCCTGGGACTCCTCGGATGCCGACGCTGACAGTTTGGATGGTTCGCCCCAGTACCGACACGACGGTTCCCGCACGTGCTCGGGAGGAGAACGTCGGGGTTGTTCTGCATGAACCATGACAGTCCGCCAATCGGTTGGTCTGTGGCGGGTCGCGGGTTTGTCCGCCGGGTTTGCTGGGACGATCGCGCCCATGGCATCAAGGACAGGCTCTGTCGAGAGTTCGGCGAAAGCGCGGGTCGTCTTGCTGACGCTCTCGGCCGGCCAGTTCCTGATGGCTCTCGACAGCTCGGTCATGAACGTCTCGATCGCGACGGTGGCCGAGGACGTGGGCACGACGGTGTCGGGCATCCAGGGCGCGATCACCGCCTACACCCTCGTGATGGCGATGTTCATGATTCCCGGCGGCAAGGTCGGGGCGCTGATCGGCCGCAAACGCGCGTTCCTGATCGGCTGCTGCATCTACGGGGCCGGCTCCCTCACCACGGCCCTCGCACCGAACCTGCCGGTACTCCTGCTCGGCTGGGCGCTCCTTGAAGGCCTCGGGGCGGCGCTCATCCTGCCCGCGATCGTGGCGCTGGTGGCCGGCAACTTCGTCCCTGAACGCCGCCCCGCCGCCTACGGACTCGTCGCGGCGGCAGGAGCGGTGGCGATCGCGGTCGGGCCGCTCATCGGCGGTGTGGCGACGACGTACTTCTCCTGGCGGTGGGTCTTCGCCGGTGAGGTGCTGGTGGTGCTCGGCATCCTCGTGCTGGCCCGCCGCATCGCCGACGCCCCGGTCGGCGAACGCAAGCGCATCGATCTCGTCGGCGCCGTGCTGTCCGCGCTCGGGCTCGGACTCTTCGTCTACGGGGTGCTCCGCTCCGACGAATGGGGGTGGTTCCAGCCGAAGCCCGACGCGCCCTCGTGGCTCGGGATCTCCCTGGTCGTGTGGCTGATGCTGGCAGGTCTGCTGCTGATCTGGGTCTTCCTGCGCTGGGAGGCCCGTCTCGCGGAACGGGGCAGGGACCCGCTCATCGACCCGGCGCTGCTGCAGAACAAGCAGCTCACCGGCGGGCTGACCATGTTCTTCTTCCAGTACCTGGTGCAGATGGGCGTGTTCTTCGTCGTACCGCTCTACCTGTCGGTCGCCCTCGGCCTGTCCGCACTGCAGACCGGTGCCCGTCTGCTGCCGCTGTCGGTGACACTGCTGGCGGCCGCGGTCCTGATCCCCCGCTTCCTCCCGGACGTCTCTCCGCGGCGGGTGGTACGGCTGGGGGTCCTCGCGCTGCTCGCGGGCGCGGTCGTACTGATGGCCGCGCTCGATGCCGGCGCCGGTGCGGAGGTCGTCACCGTCCCGCTCCTGCTGATCGGGCTCGGGATGGGCGCGCTGGCGTCCCAGCTGGGGTCGGTCACCGTGTCCGCGGTGCCGGAAGAGAAGAGCGCGGAGGTCGGCGGCGTCCAGAACGCCGTCACCAACCTGGGTGCCTCGATCGGTACGGCACTCGCCGGATCGGTCATGATCGCCGCGCTCGCCTCCTCCTTCCTGACCACCGTCGAGCAGAATCCGGGGATCCCGGACAGCGTCAAGAGCCAGGCGACCGTCAAGATCCAAAGCGGCGCACAGTTCCTGTCGGACGCGCAGCTCAAGACGGCCCTCGACGAAGCCGGCACCAGCAGCGAGGTGGCCCAGGGCGCGCTGGACGCGAACGCCGCGGCACGACTCGACGGCCTCCAGGCCGCGCTCGCCATCCTCGCCCTCGCTGCCCTGCTCGCGATGTTCTTCACCCACCGCATCCCGACGACCCAGCCCCGCTCGACACAGCCCTAGGTGTCCAGTACGCGGCACGCCCCTTCGCCTTGCCATGCACGGCACCAGACACCGCGGGCTCGGCCGACAAGATCCGAAAGAGACGACCTGGACGGCGTGGCAGGTCGAAAACCTCGCAGTCCGGCTACTGAACTCGAACTCGTGATGTCGCTCTTGTGGACCGCGCATGTGGGAGCCCGAGGAATACGTTCGCGTGCTGCGGGCCGGCCTGCGATCGTGAGTACGTGCCAGAGGACTTGACGATGCAGCCGGTTGCGCCGGTCACGAAGTGGTCGGCCGGATCGATCCGGATCACGAGCCGCGCGGTCAGCGCCAGCGGGATCTCGGTTCGCCTGGGGATCACAGCCGACGAGCAGTTCGAGCGGGGCAGCCTGATGAGTCCTCGCAATCCGTCCAGTGCTCGACGGCAGAGCAGTGTCTGGATCCGACGGAGCGGACTGTGCAACGACAGCGAGCTTGCGGATCACGTCCGAGCGCTGGTCGGACTCGTCGACAGGTGTCGCGAGGAGCTGGTGCACCTGTCCGCCGACTGTGACCTGGAGCTGCTTCTTGGCTTTGGCAGCGAGAGCGGCCAGGGATGCTGTGTCCTGCCGGCCGGCCTGTTGGCGGAGGTCGGCGCGCTGGGGCTTGACATCGTGCTCGACCTCTATCCGCCCGAGTCAGCGGCAACGGCTACTCCGGGATGACGACCGGCTCCGGTCGCGCTGATCCGATGCGGTCTCGGCTTTCACACGAGGGTGAGGCCGGTTCCGGTGAGGCAGCCGTCGACCAGGTCCGGGCGGTACTGAATCCGTTTGAGCCGGTGCTTCACGGTCCAGGCGATCTGGCCCAGGTCCGCCGCGGCGAGGTTGCCGAGGTCGCGCTTGACCAGCGACCAGATGCCCTTCTGCGGGTTCAGATCGGGAGCATAGGTGGGCAGCTGGAACGCGGTGAGCCACTCGGCGTTCGCGTCGATGAACTCCCGCATGCCCGCCGTCAGGTGGAGCCGGACGTTGTCCCAGACCCGCACGATCGGGCCACCGAGCTGGATACGGGCGCGGACGATCAGGTCACGGAAGTCCCGCCATCCGAAGCCCTTCGGTTCGTCCTTGCGGCCCCGGTACTCGCGGCTCGAATAGATCAGCCGGGACCGCTGGCCGGGTTTGTATCAGGTCATGCCCGCCATCGACACCCGTCCGGAGCCCCGGCCCCGCACTCGAACGACGGGGGTTTGGCCGATCCGGCCCCAGGTTCTGGCACGCGGCGGAGTCATCGACTGCCCGGCCTCGTCCTCGAAGACGATCCGGGCTCCGCCCTCCGCCGCGGTGCTCTTACCCGCGGCCAGGCCTCCTTCCTCCAGACCTCAACTGCCTCGTCGTCACGCTCGATAGCCCGCCGGGTGGGCTGCTGCCACGACCAGCCGTGCCGCTTCAGCAGCTGCCAGGTGTCCTCGACCGTGTAGGAGACGTGGAACAGGCGACCGCGGGCAACGGCGGCGGTGTCCGCTTCAGCGCGGACCAACGGGAACGATGCCGGGATCGAGGTGCGTGGCAACCAGTCGACGAGTCGACGAGCCGTCCTGGCCGCTGGCGAATGATCAAGAGGTCCCGGCGTTTGGAAGTCTCGGAGCGGTGAAGACGAGCGTTAACACCGACTTTATTCATCGAGGTAGGAGGAGCGCATGGGCATCATCGCTTGGATCTTGATCGGATTGCTCGCGGGCCTCATCGCCAAGGCGCTGATGCCCGGCAAGGACCCGGGCGGGATCATCATCACCATGCTGATCGGCATCGCGGGCGGCCTGCTCGGCGGCTGGCTGGGCAAGGTCATCTTCGGCGTCGACTCCATCGACGGCTTCTTCGATCTCTCCACTTGGATCGCCGCCATCATCGGCTCCGTGATTCTCCTCGTCGTCTACCGACTGGTCACGGGCAACAAGCGAAACCACCGTCGCGCCTGAGCGGCCCGGCTCTGTCCCAGACGGAACGGCTCCCCCCCCGAGGGCGGAGCCGTTCCGCTGAGCGCAGGGTTTATGTCCTATTTATGGGTAGATGCGGGTCACCACTCCTTCTCTGGAGGTCATCATGGCGTCAACCCATCGCGCACCCATCGAAGAGCACCCCGACCTGGTGGAGCTGCGTGCCCGGCACGACCGCGCGGCCGCCACGCCCCGCGCCCAGATGGTCGAAGCCCTTGCCCTGCTCACGGGCCTCTACCTCGCCGCATCCCCCTGGATAGTCGGCTTCAACGGCTTCACCACTCTGGCCGTCACCAACCTCATCGCCGGTATCGCCTACATGCTCCTGCTCGGCGGTCTCGGCAACTCCTACGAGCGAACCCACTCGATGGCCTGGGCCGCGGCCGCCATCGGCATCTGGACCTGCGTCGCCCCCTGGGTCGTCGCCGGCGACGTCGCCCACACCCGGTCGATCACCAGCAACCTCATCACCGGCGTCATCGCCACCCTCCTCGCCCTCGCCGCGGCCTCCGCGGCCCGTGACGACGGCACCAACCGCCGCGACCCCGGAACGCGTCGTCCCATGCCCGGAACGCGCTGACAACCCAATCCCCAGGGTCGCGAGCCCAGGCGTATGCAAGACAGAGCTTGGAGGAGCGCTGGGGTTTCGCTGCTCCTGGCCCCGTAGCGCTGCCGACTGTGGGCAGAGCGGCAGCCGTCACACGCGCCGCCTCCCGCCCCTGTCGGCAGCACCCCCCGCCTCCGGGCGGGACGGTGCGCACGTGCTCGACCGCTGAGCAACCACGCCGAGCTGCTCCAGGCCGTACCTCCGACTCAGGCATCTCCCCGCCGCGGTCGCTCCCGAGAGGGTGCGTCCGCGGCGGGGACGGGGTCTCACACGGCGGCGGGGAAGCGTTCCCAGACACGGTGCGCTGCGAGCAGTTCCATGAGCTGGCGCATTCCCTGGGCGCCGTCGCTGACGACGACGCCGGCCTCGCCGACCGAGATCCCGGCGGCCTCGAAGAGGGCTTCGGCCCCGCCCAAGCCGATGAGGGCCTTGCCGTGCTGGTAGGCCTCGGTGAGCAGAGCCAGGACTCGGGGGTCGCTGACGGGCGGCCTGGGGGCTCCGGCCTTGGCGTCGCGGGCCCCGTAGGCGTCGGCGCCCGCTCCGGGCACGCCCGCGAAGACCAGCGCGTCGAATTCGACCGAGCGGGCGGTGGCGAAGGTGCGCTGGACCGTCACCGTGTCGTCGCCGGTGCCCAGCACTCCGCCGGCCGCCGCCACGACCAGCGGCACCATCCCGGCGTCGAGAATGGCCTGGCGCACCCCGTTCACGCCGACCATGTCCATGGCCTGCCCGGTGACGATGCCGATGACGCGTCCGTCCAGCGGCCAGGTGCGGCCAACCTGGGACAGGGCGGGGCTGGGGCGGGCGTCGGCGAGCGGCTCGGTGGCGGCCGGCGCGGGCAGGCCCAGTCCGGCCGCGACCTGGGCGCACAGCTCGGGGTCGATGTTGGCGAGTACGCCGAGGGCGCGTTCCTTGATGGCCTGCTCGTAGCACTTGGCCAGTTCGAACGTATAGGCGGCGATGATGTGCTCGCGCTCGACCGGGCTCATGCTGAGCCAGAACAGGCGCGCCTGGGAGAAGTGGTCGGCGAACGAGGCGGGCGCTTCGCGGACCTTGCGTCCGGCCGGTACCTCGACGGGTACCTCGATGAACGCGCCGGTGAACGTGCCCGTGTCGGTGCCCGCGTAGAAGGGGCAGCCGCCGTCGAGGCTGTTGGGCTTGTAGGGGGCCACGCCCCGGTGCACGGCGGTCTGGTGGAAGCCGTCACGGAGCATGTCGTTGACCGGTGCGTGGGTGCGGTTGATCGGGATCTGCGGGAAGTTGGGGCCGCCGAGCCGGGTGAGCTGGGTGTCCAGGTAGGAGAACATCCGTCCGGCCAGCAGCGGGTCGTCGGTCGCGTCGATGCCCGGGACGAGGTGTCCGGTGTGGAAGGCGACCTGCTCGACCTCGGCGAAGAAGTTCGACGGATTCGCGTTCAGCGTCAGCAGCCCGACCGGCTTCACCGGCGCGAGCTCCTCCGGGACGATCTTCGTCGGGTCGAGGAGATCGATGCCCTCGAACATCTGCTCGGCGGTGTCGGGGAAGGTCTGGATGCCCAGCTCCCACTGCGGGAACGCACCGGACTCGATGGCGTCGAAGAGGTCCCGGCGGTGGAAGTCGGGATCCACCCCGGCGAGGATCTGCGCCTCCTCCCAGACGAGGGAGTGCACGCCCAGCTGGGAGACGAAGTCCCAGAACGTGTCGTGCGCGCTCTGGGCCTGCGGGATCTCGCGGTCCGGATGCGGCTTGCCGGCGTGGATGATGTCGGGGAACTTGATCGCGTCCTGGATGAAGAAGACCGGAATGTTGTTTCCGACCAGGTCGAAGACGCCTTCCTCGGTGTAGAACTTCGTGGCGAAGCCGCGGGTGTCGCGCACGGTGTCGGCGGAGCCGCGCGAGCCGAGCACCGTGGAGAACCGAACGAACACCGGCGTTTCGGTGTCCCGCGCGAGGAACGCGGCCTTGGTGACCGCTTGCGCGGTGCCGTAGGACTGGAAGACGCCGTGCGCGGCCGAGCCGCGGGCGTGGACCACACGCTCGGGGATCCGCTCGTGGTCGAAGTGCATGATCTTTTCACGCAGGTGGTGGTCCTGCAGCAGCACCGGCCCCCGGGGGCCGGCCTTCAGCGAGTGGTCCGTGTCGGGCAGACGTACGCCCTGCGCGGTCGTCAGGTATGCCCCGCTCTGCGCGGCCCGGGCCTGATCCGCGCCGGTGGGCTGCCCGGTCGGACTGACCGTCTCCGGGCCGCTCTGATCCGCTTTCGGCGGCAGCGGATGCACCGGCTCGGTCGGCTCCACCAGCTGCGGGGAGACCGGAGCGGGCTTACCGGGGACGCCGTCCTCCGGTCCGTCGGCCGGCGCGGCGTCGCCGTGCAAGGCGCCGGCGATCTTGTCGGTAACTGCCTTGACCGGATTCTTCTCGGACATCACATCTCCAGACACAGGGGACAGGCCCTACACCTGTGACCCGAGACCATGCGTTCGGAAACGGGGACTAGCCTGTCCGGACCTGTGACCGACGCCCAAGACGGCGAGACCCGCTGACCGGCGTCCGACCAGACCGGCCCGCTGACCGCCGGCATGCCCGTGCTGAGGGACCCGGCTCTCCTGGACCTTGCACCGACGACGCAGCAGCCGCCTACCTGGCCCGTGCCGTGCCCTGTGCGAGGCGCTCAGCCCTGGTCGCGCCCTGAAAACTCCGTCTGACCCCTCCTGCTTCCTCGACCTGCGCGACACCGTTCGGCGTACGGACTGCGGCCGGCGCACGAAAGAGCACGGCTGATCTTTCACACGTCCGTGGAAGCCCGCGAGGAGTACCACGCCAATGCGGGCCGGCAGGGACAGGCCACCGCACAGCTCGTATCGCACGCGCCGACCAGCAGCTGAGCGAAATGGCATCCTCTGCGCCGATCGGGGTGAGACCTCGAAAGGCGGGCAGGCGCCTCCTGAACGCACGATCGCCATTCATGAGGAGGAGCCTTGAGTGACTTCCAGAATGCGCGCCGTCAGGACGAGAGCAACACGACGGCCGTAGCGCACACGGTGCAGGAAAAGGCCAGCGAGAGCGCTTCGCTGGTCGGCAACAAGGCCGCCGAGGTGGGCGGCACGGCCAAGGACCAGGCGGCCAATGTCGTCGGCGAGGCCACCGCGCAGGCTCGGGACCTCGTGGGGGAACTGCGCACCCAACTGACGGACCAGGCGCAGACCCAGACGCAAAGGCTGGCGGAGAACGTACGCCGGCTGTCCCAGGAGCTACGGGAACTCGGCGAGAATGGCAAGCCCGACTCCACCATGGCGGACGTCGCCCGGCAGATAGCCGACGGCGGGCAGCAGATCGCCGCCCATGTCGAGAAGCGAGGCCCCGAGGGGCTGGTTGGCGACTTGCAGAGTTTCGCCCGCCGCCGCCCGGGAGTCTTCCTGGCGGGCGCGGCCCTCGCGGGCTTCGTCGTTGCACGGGCCGGGAAGAGCGTCAGCGCGGCCGGGTCTGCCGGCACCCCCTCGGCAGCCCGCGCCGACCGTACCAACGCCTCTTCCACCACCCGGCTGCCCGCCTCTTCGGGTGACACAGGACCGGTGGCGGGATCCCACCCCGGCCGCAGCGGTGTACCCGCCGGCATCGGGGATCCTCCCGACCCCGACGGGCAGTCTCAGCGGCCACAGGTCACCCCTGCCCCGCCGGCCTATCCGCCGGCGAGCGAGCCGCCCACCGGCGGCGGGCAGCGGCCCGGGGGAGGGATCTGAGCATGGCCCTCTCCTCCCACGAGCGACCGACGGCCCCGGCTCCACCCCCGCCCCCGCCCCCGCCGTCAATGCCGTCCGATGCCTCGATCGGTGATCTGATCGGCGAGATCGGTCAGGACGTGTCCCAACTGGTCCGCACCGAGATCGAACTGGCGAAGGCCGAGATCAAGCAGGAGTCCGCCAAGGCGGGCAAGGCGGTCGGCATGCTGGGCGGAGCGGGCTACGCCGGACACGTCGTGCTCCTCTTCGCCAGCCTGACCGTCGTCTTCGCCCTCGCCAATCTGATGGACCCGGCCTGGGCGGCCCTGATCGTCACCGCGCTGTGGGCCATCGTGGGCGGGGTGCTCTACGTGATGGGCCGCAAGCGCCTGCGCACCGTGAACCTCAAGCCCGAACAGACCGTGGAGACCTTGAAGGAGGACGCGCGATGGGCACGACACCCGACGAGCTGAGGACCGATGTGGAATACCGGCGCGCGCACCTCGCGCGCAACGTCGACCTCCTGGCGGACAGGATGACCCCGAGCAAGGTAGCCCAGCGCAAAGTCGACTCGATGCGCCATCGGGCGAGCGGAGTGAAGGAGCGAGTCATGGGCACAGCACAGGATGCTGCGCACGGAACCTCCGGAGGCATCCACCAAGCGGCGGACAGCGTGACGGAGACGGCCCAGCAGATCGCAGGAAGCGTGCAGGAGGGCGCTCAGCAGGCCCCGGCGCAGATCAAGCGCCAGACGCAGGGCAGCCCGCTCGCCGCAGGGCTGATGGCCTTCGGCGCCGGCATGCTCGCAGCCGCCCTCCTGCCGACCACCGAGGTCGAGGAGCGCGCGGGGCAGCAACTGCGCGAGCACTCCGATGAGCTGCTGGAACCGGTCAAGCAGACCGCCATGCACGCCGCCGAGGAGGTCCGCGACGAGCTGAAGGAGCCGGTCGCCGAAGCCGTCGAATCGGTGAAGGGCACCGCTCAGGAAGCGGTCTCCACCACGACCGAGCACGCGCAGCACGCCGGCCGGGAAACCGCCGACGAACTCCGCCACGTCGGGCAGGAAGCAGCCGGTGAGGCACGCGGCAACTCCGCCGGTCAGCGGCCCCCGATCTAGGCCATCCGACAAGACAGGGCGCCCCCGTGTAGATGGCACGGGGGCGTTCCACTGTGGCCCCTCAGAGCATCCCGGCACCCGAGGACAGCCGTGACTGCCTGGACGCAATGACTTGCCCGTCGCACGGTCTTAGGCCCGTTCACCGCATTTGACGGCGAACGAGGGGCGTACTCGGTGGCCGCAAGACAGATTCGGGGATAGCCAACGCCCGATGAGCCTGCCGCCCCCTACGCGCCCGGGTAGAGCTGTCCGGTCGACGGTCGTGAGGCATCGGCGAGGTCGGCGCCGGTAGCCGCGTCACGCTGGGAGTTGCCGACGCCGCGCCAGTCCAGGCACATGACGGTCGCATCGTCGTCCAGATGGCCGTTACCAGCGTCCACGATCGCCCCGATGAGGGTTCGGGCGGCTTCGCGGGGATGCAGGGCGCGGGTGCGCAGGATCAGGTCCGGCAGGTCGAGATTCGCGGCGTTGCGCTCCAGCATGCCGTCCGTCAGCATCACCAGTCGGTCACCCGGCCGCAGGTCCAGCGTCTGCACCCGGTAGGTGCCGGCCAACGATCCATGGACATTGAGGCCGAACGGTCGATCGATTTCGGGAACGATCTCTTGTACCTGCCCGTCGCGCATCCGAAGCGGCCAGGGATGCCTGGCGTTGACGAACTCGGTCCGGCCGTCGAGCAGGCTGATGCGCAGGAGCTGACCGGTGACGTAACCGCTGCGGCCGTGATCGCGCATGGCCTGGTCAGCCTGGCGGGCCTGCTCCCCGAGGTCGACGCCCGCCCGCCGCGCCCGCCGCAGGGCGCCCACGACGAGGGTGGCCAGCAGCGCGGCGTCGACGTCGTGGCCCATGGCGTCGGTGACGGAGAGCTGGACCGTATCCCGGTCGATCACGTAGTCGAAGGTGTCGCCCCCGACGTGGTCGGCCGGTTCCAGGGCACCTGCGACCGCGAACTGGGCCGCCTCACACGCCAGCGACGCCGGGAGCAGCCGGTGCTGGATCTCCGCGGCCAGACTCAGCGCCTTGGTGCGCCGGCCCCATTGGTACACATCGGTATGGGACCGGTTCGCGATGACGATGTACGCCAGCGCGTGCGCGGTCTCACCGATCTCCCGCATCACTTCCGCGCCCGGAGCGCCGGGCAGGAACAGCTCCAGGAGCCCGATGGCATCCCCGCGGTTGGTCACCGGGGCGACGACCCGCACCAGCTCGCCGTCGCCCCTGTCCTCCACCTGCGGTCGCTGGCTGCGGATCACATCGTCGTACAGGGTGCCCCGCAGCCGGATGCGCTGGGCCGGCTCATCTGTCTCGACGCTGCCCGCAGCCCCCAGCCGTACGACCGAACCGCCAGTGAAGTCAGTGATCAAGAAGGATACCGAAGCGGCCCCAAGGTGCTCCTTGAGCATGCGCGCGACCACATCGAGCGACTCCACGGGCGCCGCGGCCTCCGCAGCCTCCAACGTCTCCGCCAACGTCATCGCCAGGCCCCGTCGGCTCCCGCTCACGGGGTGACGAGAGGCCTGCCCGTCGTCCGGCTCTCTTGCGGTCACAACGACCCCTTATCGCGTGATGGCGGCCGGGACTCGTCCCGGATCGGGAAAGACCCGCGCCAAGGCGGCGTCGACCCGTCACATTGCACCACGAGACCCCCGGGAGACCGGAGATCCCGCAGCCTGCGCGGCAACAAGTCCAGGAGTCGGCTCGGCCAGGGTCGGCTACAGGCCGCTCCGACACCGCTACCAGGGGAGTTTCGCGCAGATGATCTTGCCGCCACCGACTGCTGGTCTGATCCGGACGTGGGTTGCGAGGCGCTGAATCATGAACCATCCCCACCCGCCGGTCCCGTCCGTGCGAGGGGTCCTGGGCTCGGGCGGCCGGGGGCTGGGGTCGGAGACGCAGACATCGACGGCGTCATCGAGCAGTTCCAGGTGCAGGGAAGAGGGGCCGTCGGTGTGCCGGATCGCATTGGCAACGAGCTCGGCCACCACCAGGAGCACGTCGTCCATGCTCCCGTCCTTGACGGGCGCCCGTAGACGGGCCGCGCGCGCAAGGAAGGCACGGGTGGCCTCACGAGCTGCTGCTCCAGGCAAGCCAGTACGAGACAGGGACTGGTCCAGGACGGCTGTGGTCACCTGTTCCTCCTTCGCCCGGTGTGCCTGTCTGGCGGATGCCCCGGTACGCGAACGGAAACCGCGACACAGTCTGCCGAGTGCAGACAGATGCGACAGAGGATGGCTGCGGCACGGTCCCGGGCGCATCCGCGGCCGGGCGGATGGGGCGGTCTGGTGTTCCCGGCGTCGGCATGACACGCTCGGGGGAACCAGCCTGGTCTGGTGGGAGACCCCGCACGCCTGAAGGTGACCGGCGGTACGGGTGGTCTCGCTCGGCTGTGAGTGGCCTTCCGACGGCCGCACGCTTGACGGCCTCCTCCGCGCACGCCGGGAGCCGACCGTAATGGGCTTCGATCCCCGAACGGCGGGCCAGTGATGCTCCCCATCAGGCTTGACCTCGATGTCAGTGTGCAACCCGACGTGACGGTCGTGACGCTGGCAGGCGAACTCGACATGACCACCTGCCCCTACGTCACCCGAGCCACCGACGCCCTGGCCCTGAAGGGTCAGACCCTTGCCCTCGACCTGTCGGCCGTGACCCACATGGACTCCAGCGGCCTCAACATGCTCCTCACCCTGCGCAACCGCGCCCGCGCCGAGCACGGCGTGCTGCACTTGTGCGGCGTCCCGTGCCAGGCACTGCGCGTCCTCGACCTCACCGGCACCCGCAGCCTCTTCACCCTGCGCCCCTGCCTCACCCCCTGACGTTCGCGCTTGCAGCCGGGCAGGGCGGGCATGCGCGAAGGGAACCACGGTGTCGAGTGCCGCCGGCAAGCCCGCCCGTCGGGCGAGAAGCAACTCAGCGCGAGCGGCGCCGCACCATCTGGAGGTCTCACATGTCTGTTCCCGCCGGCACCGCCCCCCTTGCAGCGCTGTCCGCGGCCGGAGTGGCGGTCTGGCTCGACGACCTGTCCCGCGAGCTCCTGGCCGGTGGAGGGCTCATCGAGCTGATCGCGGAAAAGCACGTGGTGGGGGTCACGACCAACCCCACGATCTTCGCCTCCGCCCTGTCCAAGGGCGACCGCTACACCGAGCAGCTACGCCGCCTCGGCGACGCGGGAACCAGCGTCGACGACGCGGTCTTCGCCCTGACCACCGACGACGTACGAAGCGGCTGCGAGGTCCTCGCCCCCGTCCATCAGCGCACCGGCGGCATCGACGGACGGGTCTCCATCGAGGTCGACCCGCGCCTGGCGCAGGACGCCGACGCCACCACCGTCCAGGCCCGAAAGCTGTGGCAAACAGTCGACCGGCCGAATCTGCTCGTCAAGATCCCGGCCACGCGCAAGGGGCTCAAGGCGATCACCGCCGTCATCGCCGAGGGCATCAGCGTCAACGTCACGCTGATCTTCTCCCTGGACCGCTACCGCGACGTGATGGACGCCTACCAGGCCGGTCTGGAACAGGCTCAGGCAGCGGGACGCGATCCGTCGGACATCCACTCGGTCGCCTCATTCTTCGTCTCCCGCGTCGACAGCGAGGTCGACCGCCGCCTCAACGCCCTCGGCACCCCAGAGGCCCTGGCACTCAAGGGCAAGGCTGCGGTCGCCAACGCCCGCCTGGCATATCAGGCGTACGAACAGATGACCGCGGAGCCGCGTTGGCAGCGCCTCGCTGCGGCGGGGGCCCGAGTCCAGCGACCCTTGTGGGCATCCACCGGGGTGAAGGACCCGTCCTACCCCGACACGATGTATGTCAGCCAACTCGTCATCCCGGGCACCGTGAACACCATGCCGAGCGCCACCCTGGCCGCGTTCGCAGACCACGGCACGCTCCCCGCCCACCCGCCGACGGCGAACGACTACGCGGCCGCCGCCGCCCACCTCAAGGCGCTGCGACAGGCGGGCGTCGACATCACCGACGTCACCGACACCCTGGAACGCGAAGGACTCACCAAGTTCGAGGACAGCTGGCAGGAGCTCGGCGCCTCGGTGGAGCGAGAGATGAACCCCGAAGCCGTAGACACCTGCGACGACAACGGGAGCCGGCATGGAGGGTCCGAAAGCGCCCAGCTGCTCGCGATCTACCTCAACGACCATTACTCCGCCGCTACCGGGGGCCTGGAACTCTTCCGGCGCGCCGCAAAGGCGCAGACGAGCGCAGAGGCGGACACGGTACTGACCGAACTGACCCGTCAGGCCGATGAGGACCGTGACTCGCTGGCACAGATCATGACCGATCTGGAGGTCCCGATCAGCCACTCCAAGGCGGCCATGGGCTGGCTCGCGGAGAAGGCGGGCCGCCTCAAGACCAATGGCCACCTTCTTACCCGCTCGCCCCTCAGCGACGTCCTGGAAGCAGAGTCCATGCTCCTCGGCGTCCAGGGCAAGAAGGCCTGCTGGCGGACCCTGAGGAACCTCGCCGACACCGACGAACGCATTTCCACCAAGCACCTGGACGCCCTGGCGGACCGCGCCGAGAAGCAACTCGTGCTGTTGGAGGAGCTGCGCACCGCGGCAATCACTCAGGCACTGCGCCCTCGACCCTCCGGCACGCGGTAACCCCGAAGCCGCCGCTTCTGCCATGCGAGGCCGGGTGGACGCCCCCTCCGTGTAGGCGCGGCGCCCGGGCTGCGCCGTCTCTGAGGCCCCTGGATCACACCGGGGCCCGCACCGGTACCGCGCAGCCCGCGGGACGAGTGCGAGTAGCGGGCAGAGGACTGCCGACAGGGGCTCCGCCTCGGTAGCGTCACCGTGCCGGCCCGGTCGGCGTCCCGGGCCGGCGTCCGCTCGCCCGAGGCCGGGACGAAGGCGCGGGGCGGGGAGTACGTCAATGTCGATATCCCGGGTATGCGCAGTACGACGGGGAGCGTCACCCGCGAGCCGGGTGGGCCCCGGCCCAGGGCGTTCCGCGCGTGCCGGGGCCGCTCCTCCGAGACGGACTAGGGAAAGCGACTCTTGATCATGAATTCCTCCCAGTCGGTGCGCCCCCCTCCCGTACGGGCGGATTCGGGGAGCGACTTCGCCCGACTCTCCCGGAAGATCCAGGAGGCGGGTCTCATGGCCCGGCGCCCCGGGTACTACGCACTGCGCGTCGCGGCCGTGACGGCCCTGTACGCGGCCGGGTGGACGGCCTTCTTCCTGATCGGCGACAGCTGGTGGACGCTGCCGGCGGCTGCGTTCCTTGCCTTCGTGTTCGGGCAGGTGGCCCTGCTCGCGCACGACCTGGCCCACCGGCAGGTGTTCCGACTGCGCAAGGCCAGCGAGGTGTCCGGGCGCATCGCCGGCAACTTCGGCATCGGCATGGGATACGGCTGGTGGCAGGACAAGCACACACGGCACCACGCCAACCCCAACCACGAGGACCTCGATCCCGACCTTGACCCGGACATCCTTGTCTGGACGCAGGACCAAGCCCGCGCGGCCAGGGGACTGCCGCGGCTGCTCGGCCGCTCGCAGGCGTTCCTCTTCTTCCCGCTGCTCACCCTGGAGGGGTTCAACCTGCACGTGTCCGGGGTGCGGTCGCTGTTCGACCGCTCGCTCAAGCACCGCATGTGGGAGGGCGCTCTGCTCGCGGTGCACATCGTCGCCTACCTCGGCGCGCTGTTCCTGGTGCTGCCACCCGGCAAAGCGGTCGTGTTCCTCCTCGTCCACCAGTGCCTCTTCGGCGTCTACCTCGGCTCGATCTTCGCCCCGAACCACAAAGGCATGCCGGTCCTGCGGGGTGACGAGCGGCCCGACTTCCTGAGACGCCAGGTCCTGACCTCCCGAGACGTACGAGGCGGCCGGTTCACCGACATCGTCCTCGGCGGTCTCAACTACCAGATCGAGCACCACCTCTTCCCGAGCATGCCCAGCCCCCACCTGCGCAGGGCCCAGACCATCGTCCGCGGGTACTGCCAGGAGCTCGGGGTCAGCTACTCGGAGACCAGCCTGGTCAACTCCTACCGGCAGACCCTCGCCAGCCTCCATGCGGCCGGAGCCCCTCTCAGAGCGCCGGAGACCACCTGACTGCCGCCACGAACCCCGACCGGGACGCGGGACACCGTTCCACCCCGGCCTCGGGCAGGCTGCGACCGCTGAACGGCCACCCCGTCGATATCGCCGAGACCGAGATGACCGGCCTGGAAGTGGAACAGGTCTTCCCGGCCTCGTCGACCGCTACTGGGCGCTGTCCGTACTCGACGCCGCGGAAGGCGAATCGCCCGTGCGCGGTGAGATCGAGGACGTCGAGCGGGCGGTTTGGCGTGGACCCCGACCGTGCACGGCGCCCAGGGCGACAGCAGCCCGGTGAAGGTCACCCGTTTGGACGTGAAGGGGTGCCAATGAGCTTGGTGCGGCAGAGGCTGGGCCCATGTCCGCCAAGCTGATCATCTACCCGCCCGACCAGCAGGGCCGGCGACGTGTCCGCTATGACGGCGTTGCCATCGGCATGGCACACCGCTCAGCCGATGTCCGAGCCTTTCTCGCCGCGACCCTGACTTTGTGGAGTGGCGGGGGGCCGGCCCCGAGGCGGGGGAACGGTTTCCCTGACCTGCCTCCCTGGTCTGCTCGGACGCGCCGGGCCCTGCGGCTCCCCGTTGTGCGCCCGGCCGCGCCCGGAATGGGTTGAGCGGGTCATCCCAGGCAGCCTGACCGTGGACGGCCGTGCGGCGACAGGAGGAGCAGAGCGGTGACTGAGACGGGCCCGATCGTTGTGTTCGCGAACTTCCTCTCGGACTTGGCGGTGGATCTCGACGAGGGTCAGATCCTGACGACGTGGGCCCAGCAGGCGCCGCGGAAGGCGTGGCTGCTTCGGCCGGGGGACGTGTTCGTCACTCCCGTGCCGCTGAGCCGGGAGTTCCTGCGGTACGTGTACGACCTGACGGGGGTGCCCCCGGAATCGGTGGCGGTGATCGAGGTGCCGCCCGCCGGAGCCGTTCCGCTGGCCCGGGCCGTGCGCGAGGCCGGCCTCGTCGAATACGTCCGGGCGCTCGCCGGTGACCGGGGTGCGGCGCTGTTGCCGACGGCGCTGGACGCGTCGGCGATCGCATTCGCCCGGGACATCGGCATCGACGTCCACCCGTACCCCACGGTCGAAGCCGCAGAGGCCGCCCTGACGACGACCATGCTGCTCAACACGAAGACCGGCTTCCGCGAGACGGCTGAGCAACTGGGCATGCGGCTGCCTGCGGGGCGGATGTGCCGGCGCCCGGAGGTGGAAGGCGTGGTGCGCGATCTCCTGCGGGACCACGAGCGGGTTGTGGTGAAGCCCGACCGTTCGGCCGGAGGACACGGGATGCGCTTCGTGTCCCGCGATGACCTGAGGAGTGGGGCGGGCGTGCCGCTCGATACGGTCGGTGGGCCCGAGGGCCTGTGGGTGGTGGAGGAACACCTCGACGTGGCCGGGTCGGTCAGTGTGCAGGTGGAGGTGGCCGCCTCCGGGACACGTGCGATCTTCAGCGGAGCGATGCGCACGGTTCAGGGCTCTTTCACGGGATACGCCTCTCCGCTGCCGCCGTCCTGCGTGCACGTGGCCGGCGAGCTGGAGGAGTGGGGGACGGCCCTGGGCCGCTACCTGGCCGACCACGGCTACGCCGGGCCCTTCGGGCTCGACGCGCTGGTGGACACGGACGGCGTCGCGTACGCGAGTGAGAGCAACATCCGCCGTACGGCCACCACCACACCCCACGCCATGGTCACCCGGCTGACTGAGGGTTCTGCCAACCCACACCCGGCATGGTCGGTGTCGAAGGGCTGGACACGGACTCCCATGGACTTCGACGAGGTGCTCGCCCGGCTGCGCGCTTCCCGCCTCGCCTTCGACCCGGATCGCGGCGAGGGCGTGGTCCTCTACGCGGACGCACCGCCCGACGGCCGCTCCTGGCGGTACGCGGTGATTGCCAGGAGTGCTGGGGACGTTGAGGAGCAGGAGACCGCCTTGGCCGAGGTCCTCGAATTCGAGGGTGGCTGACCCCACCATGACGCCGGTCCCGGCACCCAGGGGGTGCCGGGACCGGCGTCGTCGTACGGGGGTGCGATCAGGCGGGGCGGCCGCCGAAGGGGGCGCCGGTGCCGTAGTAGGTGCCGAGCTCTTCGCGGTAGCCGGTGTCGCCGAGGTGCTTGTCCCGGTGGAACTCGGGGGCGTTCTTGATCTGTTCCTTGGTGCGGTCGACGAAGATCTTCTCGTCGTCCGGGTCGACCTTGACGACCGTGCTGGCCGGGAGC
>NZ_JOIR01000039.1 GCF_000720115.1 Streptomyces sp. NRRL F-2580 | reverse complement strand
GTACAGTGCAGTCGCGAGGGTCTCCAGGTTTGTCGTCACAAACGAACCAACGAGACCCTCGCTTTATGCACCCGAAGACATCGGACTTACTCGTCTAGGGGATCCGGGGCGTTTGGTGGGCGAATTCCGCCGCGCTGCCCTGCTCGTTCCGCTTGCCGATGTCGGTGCCGATGCGAATGCCGCTGGTGGTGTGATGTCGGCCGTGTCGGGCGGGATCCGCTGGCTGTACGCGTTCACGGACGAGGAGGCGTTGTTCCGGTTCGCCCGGGCGCGTGGCGAGGGCGACCGGGAGTGGCCGTACCTGACGATGCTCGGTGCGCGGCTCGTGGACGCGGTGGTACCGATGTCGGACCGTCCGACGGGAGTCGCGGTCAACGTGGCGGACTGCGACGGGTCGATGTTGTTCCCGCCGGTGGCCGGGATCGTCCCGGACTCGTTCGCCGTGGACGTCGATCCGGACGCCGACGGTGGCCGTGGGGCGGTGGCCTGATGGCGGGCGACGGTGACCTCGAGGTCTCCCCGCAGGCGGTAGCGGCGATCCAGAGCGGTCTGCGGGCGGCGATATCGGAGCTGCGCGAATCCGGGGACGCAGCGGGCGCGTCGCAGGGCGCCGGGTTCGAGAACCTGTCGATGACGGGGATGGAGACCGGGCACGCCGGGCTGGCGGCCGACTTCGAGGACTTCTGCGAGCGCTGGGAGTGGGGGGTCCGTGCCCTGATCCAGGACGCGTCGACGCTCGCGGGGAACCTGGGGATCGCGGCGGGGACGATGTGGGAGGAGGAGCAGTACATCCAGGGCTCCTTCAAGGTCGTCGCGAACGCCGCGTACGGCAATCCGTACGCCAGTGAGGACGAGATCGAGCAGAAGGCGTGGGGCGACATCTTCCGCGCCGACGTCTACAAGCCGGACTACAGCGCCGAGTCGTTCGAGAAGGGTCAGCAGGAGATCAAGCAGACCTGGTCGGACACCAAGGACACGGTGACCTCGTCCGGGAAGATCGGTTCGTTGAAGGACCTGCTGGACCAGTCCGGCGGGGGCAACGGGGGGAAGGGCTAGATGGGCTGGCGGGATTTCGTACCGGACTCGGCGGAGGACTGGGTCGAGGACCGTGCCGAGGACGTCGGTGACCTCGTCGAGTGGGGCGGTGACAAGGTCGCCGACGTCGCCGACGATGTCGGCCTGCACGATGCGAGCGACTGGGTCCGCGACAAGAGCCGCTCCGCCGCGAACCAGCTCGGCGCGGATGTCGCCGAGCTCGAACTCGGCCAGACCGAGGACCCGAAGCGGCTGGTCTACGGCAGCCCTTCGAAGATCCGCGAGCAGGTCGCCCACCTCAACGACTTCAAGAATGCCTTCGAGTCCGTCGGCAACGGTCTGAAGAATCTGACCGAGCCCGACGGGCTCAAGGGCGCGGCCGCGAGCGCGTTCCGCGAGTCCGTCGCGAAGGAGCCGCCGCGCTGGTTCAACGCGGCCGATGCCTTCGGGAAGGCCGCCGACGCGATGGGCCGGTTCGCCGAAACCGTCGAGTGGGCGCAGGGCAAGGCGAAGGAGGCCCTCGACGACTACAACAAGGCGAAGAAGGCCTCCGAGGACGCCTACGAGGCGCACAAGAAGCTCGTCAAGACGTACAACGACGCCGTGAAGGCGAAGTCGGAACACCTGCCGCCCCGCCCGTCGCAGGACTACCCCGACCCCGGCGAGGCCATGGCCAAGGCCGCACAGGAGAAGCTCGCGGACGCCCGCACCCAGCGCAACGAGCAGGCCGGCACCGTCGCCGCGGCCGTCCGCGCGGCCCGCGACGCCGCCCCGCCCAAGCCCTCGTACACCGAGCAGCTCGGCGACGGCATGGACTACCTCGACCTCGCCTCCACCCACCTGGTCGGCGGCGTCATCAAGGGCACGGCCGGCGTGGTCAACTTCGCCCGCGGCCTGAACCCGCTGGACCCGTACAACCTGACCCATCCCGCCGAGTTCCTGACCAACCTGAACTCGACCGCGGCCGGCCTGGTCACCATGGCCAACGACCCGATGGGCGCGGGCAAGCAGATGCTCGACGAGTTCATGAAGGACCCCTCGGAAGGCATCGGCAAGCTCATACCCGAACTCGTCGGCTCCAAGGGCCTGGGCACCGCCAAGAAGGTCGCCTCCGCCGCCAAACACCTCGACGACATCAAGGGCCCCGCGCGCCGGGGCGTGGACGACCCCGCCAACCCCTCCCGTACGGAAAGGGCGGCGGAGACGGACCCGTCGGACCCGATCGACCTGGCCACCGGCGCCATGTACCTGCCCCAGACCGATGTCGTCCTCCCCGGCACACTTCCCCTCGTGTTCCGTCGCAGGGTCGCGTCCGACTACCGCGCCGGCCGCTGGTTCGGTCCCTCTTGGTCGTCCACCGCCGACCAGCGCCTGGAGATCGACTCGGAAGGGCTCGTCTTCGTCTCCGAGGACGGCCTGCTCCTCAGCTACCCCCACCCCGCGCCCGGTGTTCCCGTCCTGCCGACCCATGGGCCGCGGTGGTCACTCGACCGCGACCCGAACGGGGACTACACGATCACAGATCCGGACACCGGCCGAGTGCGGCGCTTCGAGACGCGCGATCCGGATGAGGCCCGGCTCGTCCAGATCGACGACCGCAACGGAAACTGGATCACGTTCGAATACGACGCCGCCTCTGACGCGCCCAGCTCGATCGTCCACCACGGCGGCTACCGACTGAAACTGACCGCCGACGAGGGACGGATCACCGCGCTTCACCTGGTCGGTGCCACATCTGACGGCCGTGACCAGGAGATACTCCGTTACGGCTACACCGACGGCCATCTGACCGACGTCATCAACTCCTCCGGGCTGCCACTGCGGTTCACCTACGACGACCGTGGCCGGGTGACGTCATGGACCGACACCAACGACAGCCGCTACGAGTACGCCTACGACGAGCACGACCGCTGCGTCGCCGAGGGCGGTGCGGAAGGCCACGTCGCCCTCCGCCTGGAGTACGGACACGACCCCGGCACGGGTCGGCGTGTCACGACGGCGACCACCAGCAGTGGGGCCGTTCACCGCTACCTCGTCAACGAAGCCCATCAGATCTGCGCGGAGATCGATCCGCACGGCGAGGTCACGCGCTTCGAGCGCGACCGGTACAACCGGCTGCTGACCCATACGGATCCCCTCGGTCGCACGACACGCTTCACGTACGACGGGGCGGGCCGCCCCACCTCCGTGATACGGCCGGACGGCCGGGAACTGTCGGCGGACTACGGCCCGATGGGGCGACCGACACGTATCACCCATCCCGATCGGACGACCGTTCGCCGACACTATGACGAGCGCGGCAACGGGTTCCTGGTCGAGGACTCGGCCGGTGCTGTCACCCGCTACACGTACGACGAGGGCGGCCGTACCACCGCTGTCACCGACGCGCTCGGCAACACCACGCACATCCGCAACAACGACGCGGGGCTGCCCGTCGAGATCACCGACCCCCTCGGCCACACGACCCGGATCGAGCGCGACGGATTCGGACGCCCGATCGTCCTGGTCGACCCGGTCGGCAGCACCACCCGCTTCGAGTGGACGCCGGAGGGCCGACTCGCCCACCGTGTCGACGGTGACGCCTCCGAGCAGTGGTGGACCTACGACGGCGAGGGCAACTGCCTCACCCACACGGATGCCATGGGCGCCGTGTCCCGGTTCGAGTACACGCACTTCGACCTCATGACGGCCCGTACCGGCGCCGACGGGGCGCGATACGAATTCCTGCACGACCATGAGCTCCGCCTGACGCAGGTACGCAACCCCAATGGCCTGACCTGGGACTACGAGTACGACGCCGTGGGCCGCCTCGTGTCCGAGAGCGATTTCGACGGTCGGACCATTTCGTACGCACGCGATGTCGCCGGCCGACTCACGGCACGGACCGATGCGGCGGGCCGAGTGGTGCGCTACGCGCGTGATGTGCTCGACAACGCGGTCTCCAAGGAAGCCGACGGCCGGACGACCACTTTTGAATACGACCTGTTCGACCAAGTCACGCACGCCGTGGGACCGGATGCGACGCTCGCTGTCATCCGCGACCGCCACGGGCGTCTCAACCACGAGACGGTGAACGGTCGGACGGTCCGGTACACGTACGACCTGCTCGGCCGCCGGGTGAGCCGCACCACCCCCAGCGGTGTCGTCAGCCGCTGGAGCTACGATGCCGCGGGCCGCCGCGTCTCGCTCACGACGTCGGAGCGCGCGGTCACCTTCGAACACGACGCCGCGGGACACGAGACCGCCCGCCACATCGGGGAGTCGCTCTCGCTGGTGTCGCAGGTCGATGCCATGGGCCGGCTCACCAGCCAGCAGGTCAGCAGCCGCGGCCGCGGCATCCAGCGGCGTGATTACACCTACCGCGCCGACGGTCATCTCGTCGCCCTCGCGGACGATCAGTCGGGGACGAAGAGGTTCGACCTGGACTCAGGCGGCCGCGTGACCGCTGTACGGGCCGCGAACTGGACCGAGCAGTACGCGTACGACGAGGCCGGTAACCAGACCGAGGCCCACTGGGCCCGCTCACATGCCGCGCAAGAGGCAACCGGTCGCCGTTCGTACGCGGGTACCGCGCTGGTCGAGGCCGGAAGCGTCCGCTACGAGCACGACGACCTCGGCCGGGTCACGGTCCGGCGGAAGAAGCGGATCTCACGCAAGGCGGACACCTGGCACTACGTGTGGGATGCGGAGGACCGCCTGTCGAAGGTGACGACACCGGACGGCACGGTGTGGAAGTACCTCTACGACCCGCTCGGCCGCCGCATCGCCAAACAGCGACTCGGGGAGGACGGGGCCACGGTGACGGAGCAGGTGACCTTCACCTGGGACGGAACCACCTTGTGCGAACAGGTCGCCACCGCACCCGAGCTGCCCCATCCGGTGGCCACCACCTGGGACCACAACGGCCTGCGTCCGCTGGCGCAGACCGAGCGCCTCCTCACGGCGGACGACGCGCAGGACGTGGTCGACGAGCGCTTCTTCGCCCTCGTCACGGACCTCGTCGGCACCCCCGGTGAACTCATCGACGAATCCGGCCATGTGGTGTGGCGATCCCGCAGCACGCTGTGGGGCACCACGACCTGGAGCAGCTCGAGTACGGCGTACACACCGCTCCGCTTCCCCGGGCAGTACTTCGACCCCGAATCCGGACTCCACTACAACTACTTCCGCCACTACGACCCGGAAGCGGCGCGATACCTCACCCTTGACCCCCTCGGGCTGGCGGCGGCACCCAATCCGTCCGCCTACGTACACAACCCCCTGACCTGGTTCGACCCTCTCGGCCTCGCACCCAAGTACACGCCGCTCCGGGAGGGTTACACCTCCCAGCCGGGATTCGAGAAGGACCCGTACCACCCTGAGGTCGTGCGCAAGCGCGTCGAGGAGATGCGTGATCTCTACGGCATCAAGGACCCCGATGCCAAGGGAATGATCGGGGCCAACGGCACGCAGATCACGAGCAAGACGCTGTGGAACCACGGGCAGTACCGCATCGATGTGGAGAACCCGGATCCCGGCGGACGCCCGGGGCAGCTGCATTTCCAGGACCAGGCCAACAAGAGTGCGAAGTATCAGTATGATTTCGAGACGGGGAAGTTCGATGGGCTGCCGCGCTCCATTGAAAAGTCCGTAGGGAACAGCCCGGGATTCATCGCCGCAATCAGAAAGGGCCTCTCCGCTCTCGGTGAGGGATAGTCATGAAAATCAATGAGAAGATGACCCGGATGCTGGCGGAGTACCCCGTCGCGGAACTCACGGACCGCGACATCCCGCCCATGTTCCACGAGGTGGCGGCCGAAGGCTGGTCGTACACCCCCAACGGCGCCCGTGTACTGACCGGACTTGTCCCCGAGCTCACCAGCTCGTATTTCGACGTGCTCCAGGAGGAGACGTCGATCAACGGACGAGGCATGATCGACTATGACCTCCCGGCGGCGGCGTCCGAGCGGACCGGCCCCCTCCTCAGGAGGTGTCTTGCCTATGCCTTCGCCTGTCTCGTCGAAGCGGAGCGGAAATTCGGAGACCAGGAAGTACGGTCGTACGTCACCCTTTCCATGGGCGGAGAGGGCGATGATCTCCTGACCGCCACCGTCACCTTCTGCACGCACACCCCGAATGCCGTGCCCTACATCCGCGACATCGAGAACGTCCAGGACGCGGCTGTCGCAGAGCTCACTTCGGGCGACCGCGAAGGGTGGTACTGACGCTCGTTGAGCAGCCGCGCCCGCACGCCTGGCATCCTCCTGGGGTGATGACCCTTTCGACCTACCTCCGGGAGGGCGAGCGCGTGGGCCTGCGCCCCTTCCGGCTCGCTGACGGCCCCGAGTTCACCGCACGCGTGCACGAGAGCCGCGAGCTCCACCGTCCGTGGCTGGCGCCGCCCGCCACCATCGAGGAGTACGAGCCGTACGCGGCCCGGCTGACCGAAGGCGAGGGCCGCGCCGGGTTCCTGGTCTGCGAGCGGGAGACCGGAGCCATCGCCGGCTTCGTCAACGTCAACAACATCGTGCGCGGGGCCTTCCAGTGCGGGGCCCTCGGCTACGGGGCCTTCGCGCACGCCGCCGGGCGGGGCCTGTTCCGCGAAGCCCTCGGGCTGGTCCTCACCCACGCCTTCGCCCCCGAAGCCGACCACGGCCTCGGGCTGCACCGCCTGGAGGCCAACGTCCAGCCCGGCAACACCGCCTCCCTCGCCCTCGTGCGGGGAGCGGGCTTCCGCCTCGAAGGACTCTCCCCCGACTTCCTGTACGTCGACGGAGCCTGGCGCGACCACGAGCGCTGGGCGATCACCGCCGAAATGCAGGTTCCCGAGGGGGCTCATCGCACAGGATGAGGGCATGCGAACCCTGGTGCTCCTCGACGCCCCGTCCAACCTCGGTCTGCGCCCGCCCGCGCCCGGCGCCGTACCCGGCGTCTACAAGCTCGCCGGTGCCCTGCGCGAACAGGGCCTCCTCGCCCGGCTCGGCGCGCGCGAGGGCGGGGTGGTCGTCCCGCCGCGCTACGACCGCGGCGACTGGCAGGAGGGCGACGGCGTCTTCCACGCCGAGGCCCTCGCCGCCTACACCGTCACGCTCGCCGACCGGATCGAACGCCACCTGCGGGCCGGGGAGTTCCCCGTCGTCCTCGGCGGCGACTGTTCGATCCAGCTGGGCGCCGCCCTCGCCATGCGCCGGATCGGACGGTACGGACTGGCCGCGATCGACGGCTCCGCGGACTTCCGCCACCCCGGCAACGAGGCCGTGAACGGGCCCGTCGGCGCGGCCGGCGGAGAGGAGCTCGCCCTCTCCACCGGCCGCGGCCAGGCCGATCTCGCCGACCTGGAGGGGCGGGCCCCCTACCTGCGGGACGAGGACGTACGGCTCTTCGGCCTGCGGGACGGGGACCCGGACCTCGCGGAACTGCACGCGGCCGGGATCTCCGTGGCCACCGTCGGGGAGATCCGCGAGCGCGGGGCCGGACCGGTCGCGCGGGCGGCGCTGGAAGGGCTGCACCCGCCGGAGACCGCCGGATTCTGGGTGCACTTGGACGCCGACGTGCTGGACCCGGCCGTCATGCCGGCCGTGGACAGCCCCGACCCGGGCGGGTTGATCCCCGACGAACTCGCCGAGCTGCTCGGCGTACTGGCGCGCTCACCGCGCTGCGTCGGGATCAACGTCACCATCTACGACCCGGATTTGGACCCGGACGGGCGCGCCGGCGCATTGCTGGCCGATCTGGTCGCGGGCGCCTTCCGGTAGGACCGCACGAGGGGCTTTGCGTAATCCTGACCGGTGGTGATCCGCGGAACCCCTGTGCACCGGCCGCCCCGGCGTGTTCCATTTCCCCATGGCCACCATCGTCCGCCGCGCCGTACTGACCCTTCCCGCAGCCCCGCTGGGCGCCGAGAACCCCCTGCCCGCCCTGCGCGCGCCCGACGGCGTGCACGCGCTGGACGACCGGTCGCGCGACGGGCTGCCGCGCGAGATGGCACGGCAGATCGGGTACGAGCCCCTGCGCTCCCTGCTGCCCGTCCGGATCCGGGACGGGTACCGACGGGAGCGGCCGGAGCGGGAGTTCGAGACGATCGTCATCGAGAACGACCACCTGCGGGTCACCGTGCTCCCGGAGCTGGGCGGGCGCGTCCACTCGCTCCTGCACCTGCCGACGGGCCGCGAACTGCTGTACCGCAACCCGGTGTTCCAGCCCGCGAACTTCGCGCTGAACGGGGCCTGGTTCTCCGGCGGCATCGAGTGGAACATCGGCGCGACCGGCCACACCACGCTCTCCTGCGCCCCGCTGCACGCCGCGCTCGTCCCCGCCCCGGACGGGGGCGTGATGGTCCGGCTGTGGGAGTGGGAGCGGCTGCGCGACCTGCCCTTCCAGGTGGACCTGTGGCTGCCCGCCGACGCGGAGTTCCTCTACGTCGGCGTCCGCGTGCGCAACCCGCACGAACGGCCGGCGCCCGTGTACTGGTGGTCCAACATCGCCGTACCCGAGGACGCGGGCACCCGGGTGCTCGCCCCCGCCGACGAGGCCTGGCACTTCGGCTACGAGCGCGCGCTGCGCCGCGTCCCCGTACCGGAGTGGGAGGGCACGGACCGCACGTACCCGCTGCGCAGCGAGTACCCGGCCGACTTCTTCTACGAGGTCGAGCCCGGGGCCAGACCCTGGATCGCCTCGCTGGACGCGGCCGGGCAGGGGCTCGTGCAGACCTCCACCGGGCGGCTGCGCGGGCGCAAGCTGTTCGTGTGGGGCGCGGGCGGCGGCGGCCGGCGCTGGCAGGAGTGGCTGACCGAGCCGGGCACGGGCGGCTACGCGGAGATCCAGGCCGGGCTGGCCCGCACCCAGCTGGAGCACGTACGGCTGGAGGGCGGCGGGGAGTTCAGCTGGCTGGAGGCGTACGGGCCGCTGGCCGCGGAACCCGCCGCCGTGCACGGGGCCGACTGGGCGGCGGCGCGCGGCGCGGCCGAGCACGCGCTGGCGCGGGCGCTGCCGGCGGAGCGGGTGGAGACGGCGTACAAGGCGTGGCGCGAGTGCGCCGACACCGAACCGGGGGAGCGGCTCGCGGCGGGCTCCGGCTGGGGCGCGCTGGAAGTGATGTGCGGTGGCTTCCCACTGCCGGGCACCCCCTTCGACGAGTCCACCCTCGGCGAGGAGCAGGCCCCCTGGCTGGAGCTGTGGCGCACGGGCGTCCTCCCCACCCCGCGGCGGGTGGTTCCGCCGGGCCCGAGCCTGGTCGCCGCGCACTGGCGGGACATGCTGGAGACGGCCCCGGCGGATCCGCTGACCGAGTACCACCTCGGCGTGGCCCAGTGGCACGCCGGGGACGTGGCGCAGGCCGTACGGAGCTGGGAGCGCGGGCTGGCGCTGGCGCCGTCGCGGTGGCCGCTGCTGAGGTGCCTGGCGGTGGCGGACGCGCTGGCCGGGGATCCGGCGCGGGCGGCCGACGGGTACGCGGCGGCCTTCGAGGACCTGGCGGGGGAGAGCCGCGGCGGTGAGACGTGGGCCCCGGCGGAGGCCGCGCTGGGCCGTGAGGCGATGGCGGCCCTGCTGGCCGCCGGCCGCCTCCCGGAAGCCCGCCGCGTCTGGGACCGGCTCCGGCCGGCCCTGCGGGAACATGGCCGCTTCCGGCTGCTCGCCGCGCGGCTGCTGGCGGCGGAGGGCCATGTCGCCGCGGCGGGCCGGGTCTTCGAGGACGGCTTCGAGATCCCGGACCTCCGCGAGGGCGAGGAGACCCTGTCAGAGGCCTGGTCCGCCCTCACCGACCGCCCGCTCCCACCCCGCTACGACTTCCGCATGCGGCCCCCTCTGTAGGCGCCCGGCCGCCCGGCCGCCGCTGGGGCGGAGCCCCGGGAGGTGGCACCGCGCCGGGCCGCGGGGTCAGGCCCGGCAGAGGATCTCGCCGTTCAGGACCGAGAACCAGGCGTCGGGGTCCGCACCCCACGTGCGCCAGGCCTCCGCGGCGGCGGCCAGGTCAGAGGCCGCCGCGTGCCCCCCGCCGGTGGCCCTGGCCGCGTACGCGGAGGCCGTCGTACGGTCCGCCCACAGCGACGACCACCACGCGGCCTCCTCCGGGGTGGCGAAGCACCAGGCCGTCGCCGACGAGGTCACGTCCGTGAAGCCGGCCTGCCGGGCCCACGCCCGCAGCCGGCGCCCCGCGTCCGGCTCGCCCCCGTTGGCGCGGGCGACGCGCCGGTACAGGTCCAGCCATTCGTCCAGGCCCGGCGTCGCCGGGTACCAGGTCATCGCCGCGTAGTCGGCGTCGCGCGCGGCCACGATCCCGCCCGGCCGGCACACCCGCCGCATCTCGCGCAGCGCCTGCACCGGGTCGCCCACGTGCTGGAGCACCTGGTGGGCGTGGACCACGTCGAAGGAGTCGTCCGGGAAGTCCAGCGCGTGGACGTCCGCCGTGCCGAACTCGATGCCGCTCACCCCGCGCTCCGCCGCGTGCGCCCGGGCCTGCTCGACCACATCCCGCGCCGCGTCGACCGCGGTGACCCGCCCGCCCGGCGCGACCAGCTCCGCCAGGTCCGCGGTGATCGTGCCCGGGCCGCAGCCGACGTCCAGTACGGACATCCCCGGGCGCAGCTCGCCGATCAGGTACGCGGCGGAGTTCTCGGCGGTGCGCCAGCGGTGCGAGCGCAGGACCGACTCGTGGTGGCCGTGCGTGTAGACGGCGGTTTCCTTGGCGGCGTGCATGGCCGGCCCTCCTCGTCGAAAGCGTTGCGACCACCGTAGACGATCAGTTCGTCATCTGAGATATGCGTTTTGACATGTGGACACCATCCTTGTGCACCAAGGGGGTTGGCCGCATCCACGGCCGGTCGGTGGCAGGGCGATGCGGGTGCGAGGAGAGTGGCCCCAGGGGGCGTTGACATGGCAGAGGACGGTGAGGGCCATGCCGGAGACGCTGCTCGAACAGCACGCCGAGGCGCTGCGGCTCTTCGGCGAACGGGTGCGCGCCGTCAGGGACGACCAGTGGGACGCGCCGACCCCGTGCACGGAATGGAACGTGCGGGAGCTGGTCAACCACGTCACCGGCGAGCAGCTCTGGATCCCGCCGCTGGTCACCGAGGGCCGCACCGTCGAGGAGCTCGGCGACGCGTTCTCCGGCGACGTGCTGGGCGAGGACCCGGTGGCCGCATGGGAAGAGGCCTCGGCCGCCGCGCACGCCGCCTTCGCCGCGTCCGGCGCGCTGGACCGGACCGTGCGGCTCTCGTACGGGCCCGCGCTCGGTTCGGCGTACTGCTCGGAGCTGACCGCCGACTGCGTCGTGCACACGTGGGACCTCGCGCGGGGCATCGGCGCCGACGACAGGCTGCCGGACGGCCTCGTCGAGTTCTCCATCAAGGAGGTCATGCCGTACGCCGACGCGCTCGCGGCGAGCGGGATGTTCGCGGCGCCGCTGGAGGTGCCGGCCGGTGCGAACGCGCAGACCAGGCTGCTCGGCTTGGTGGGGCGGAAGGGCTGAGCCCGGCGCCCGCGGTCGGCTCCCTACGTCCAGGTAACGGGCACAGAGCCACAAATAATCGTATAAAGGTCAGGATCGGGGTTCAGGAGCAGGTCAGATCAGGTCGAGGCCTGGGCCACCGGCGCGTGGCCGGACGAGCGCGGAAGGCGGCACACGGTGGCGGGGACGCAGCGCACGGCGACGGAGGGCCGCGGCCCGGTCCGGTACGGGCCGCCCGCACCCCAGCCGGGCCTGCCCGTGCTCCCCGAACTGCTTTCCGTCCTCGCCGCGGCCGCCGGCCGCGCCGCCCCTGAGCCCCCGGGCGGCGGGGAAGCCGTACGCGAGGCCGCCTGCCGGCACTGGGGGCGCCGCGGGCTCGCCACCTCCCCGGAGCACGTCGCCGCCGGACCCGGCGCCCCCGCGCTGCTCCTCGCCGTGCTCGGGGCGTACGGGGGCGACGTGATGCTGCCCCGGCCCTGTCCCGCCTGGTGGACCCCGCAGGTCCGGCTGCTGGGACGACGGGCCTACCACGTGCCGACCCCGGCCGAGTGCGGCGGCGTACCGGACCCCTACGCGCTGCTGGAGACCGTACGGCGGGTGCGCGTCGAGGGCGGCGACCCGCGGGTGCTGCTGCTGTCCGTCGCCGACGACCCGACCGCGACCGTCCCGCCGCCCGAGATGCTGCGCGAGGCCTGCGAGGCCGCCGAGTCCGCCGGGCTGTTCGTCGTCAGCGACGAGAGCTGGCGCGACACCGTCCACCGGCCCCACGACACCCTGGTCCTGAGCCCCGCCGAGATGCTCCCCGAACAGGCGGCCGTCCTCGTCGACCTGTCCGGCGCGCTGCTGCCCGCCGGCTGGCCCGCCGCCGTGATCCGCTTCCCCGGCACCGCCCGCCGGACCTGGCTGCGCGCCCGCACCCTCGACGTCCTCACCGCCACCGGAGCGATGGTCGCCGGACCCGTGGCGGGCGCCGCCGCACACGCCCTCGACGAATCCGACGCCGTCGCCGGACGCGCCCACGCGGCCGCCGCCCTGCACGGCGTGGTGGCCGCCGCCGCGCACCGCGAGCTCCTCGCGGCCGGGGCGCTGGCCCGGCCCCCGCAGGCGGGCCGGCACCTCTACGCCGACCTCACCCCGCTGCGGGCCGGACTCGCCCGGCACGGGGTCGGCGACGCCATGGAACTGGAGGACTGGCTCGGCGGCCGGCTCGGCGCGCCGACGCCCGGCGGGCAGCGCTTCGCGGACGAACTGGGCGCGCTGCGGGTCAGGTTGTCCACCGGGCCGCTGCTGGGCGCCACCCCGCAGGAGCGGCTGGCCGCGCTCACCGCCCCCGATCCGCTCGCACTCCCGCACGTACGGAGCTCCCTCGACCGGCTCGGATCGGTCCTGGCCGGGCTGGCCTGACCTCCCGACACGCGCCGATGACCCGACCCGCCTGCCCCGACCCGGTGAACGGAGACCGCTCGATGAGGGACCGGACGGACGCCGCCCCCGCCGCCCCCGTGTCCACGGCGCCCGCGCCCCGGCCGACGCAGGCACCGGCACCGGCACCGCCGGAGTCGGAGCCGCCTCTGCAGCCGCATCCGCAACCGCGTCCGCTCGGCGAACACCGCCGCTGGCCCCGCTCCTTCGCGGACCGGCTGACCGCCCCGCTCCCCGGCGTCCGCGCCTTCGCCCGGCTCGCCCGCGAAGGCGCCTTCCGGCCCGGTCCCGAAGGGCTGCGCGGCATCCCCGACCTGCCGTACGAGCCGGGCCCGCTGCCCGCCGCGCCCCCCGGGACGGTCTCGGTCACCTGGGCCGGACACGCCAGCTGGGTGCTGCGGACCGGCGGGCTGACCGTACTGACGGACCCCGTCTGGTCCCGGCGGATCCTCGGCACCCCGGCCCGGGTGACTCCCGTCGGAGTGCGCTGGGAGGACCTGCCGCCGGTGGACGCGGTGGTGATCAGCCACAACCACTACGACCACCTCGACGCCCCCACGCTCAAGCGGCTGCCCCGGCACACGGCGCTGTTCGTCCCGGCCGGGCTCGCCGGCTGGTTCCGCCGCCGCGGGTTCACCCGGGTCACCGATCTCGACTGGTGGGAATCGGCCGAACTGGACGGCGTACGCTTCGATTTCGTCCCCGCGCACCACTGGTCGAAGCGGTCGCTGATCGACACCTGCCGGTCGCTGTGGGGCGGCTGGATCCTCACCGACACCCGGAGCCCGACGCCGCGGAAGGTCTACTTCGCCGGCGACACCGGCTACGGCCACTGGTTCGGCGAGATCGGCCGCCGCCACCCCGGCATCGACCTCGCCCTCCTGCCGGTCGGCGCCTACGCACCGCGCTGGTGGCTCGGCGACGTCCACGCCGACCCGGAGGAGGCGGTCCGGGCCTGCCTCGACCTCGGGGCGCTCCGGATGGCCCCCATGCACTGGGCCACCTTCGTGCTCTCCGCCGAACCGGTCATGGAACCCCTGCACCGCACCCGGGCCGCCTGGTCCCGTGCCGGGCTGCCCCGCGAGCACCTCTGGGACCTCCCGATCGGCGCCTCCCGCACGCTGCTCGGCCCCGGTCCCTGCCCAGACCCCGACCCCGGCCCGGACCGGGGGCCGGCCGCGTCCTAGTGGTGCCGGGCCCGCCCGCCCGTGTTGTGGATGAAGCGCTGCAGCACCTTGAGGGTGATCAGGTACTCCTCGTCCGAGATGCCCGCGTGCCGCTCGTCCCACAACCGCCCCTGGAGGGCCGCCGCCTCGTCGTAGAACTTCCGGCCCTCCGGGGTGATCCCGAGGCGCTCCCCGGCGTCCTGGGTGATCCAGCCGCGGGCGATGGTCGTGTCGATCTCCTCGCCCAGGGCCTCCTCGCCCACGGCGAGGTAGCCGCGCAGCACCTCGGTCACCTCCGCGCGGGTCTTCACCTCCTCGGCCAGGGCCACCTGGGCCAGGACCCACCACTGCGGCTGGGTGGTGCCGATCCCGGCGAGCGCGCCCCGGGTGCGGGTGACGACCGCGTCGTAGGCGGCCCAGCTCCAGTAGCCGATGGGCTGCCGGACCAGTTCCGCGTCGCTGTGCGAGTACTCCATGGTGGATCCGCTCCGTTCGCTGCTGTTCGTTGCCCCGACGGACAAGACCCTAGGACCCGAAGGGCACTTGAGGTCTAATCCTCCGTTCGCCGGCTCCGGCCCGGGCCCCGGCCCCGCAGCCGCCGCCAGAGCGCCGGGCCCGCGCTGATCAGCAGGGTCAGGCCCACCGCCAGCGCCACGCCCTTCCACGGCTCCGAGAACAGCGAGCCGCCCAGGATGCCGATCAGGCCGTACGTCACCGCCCAGGCCAGGCACGCGGGGGCGTCACCGCGGGCGAAGCGGCGGGGCGGCATCTGCGCCAGCAGGCAGGCCAGCATCACCGGGATCCGGCCCGCCGGGACCAGCCGGGAGAGCACCAACACCATGACCCCGTGCCCTTCCAGCTTGGTCTGCGCCTGCTCCAGCCGTTCGGGGGTGGCTCGGCCGCGCAGTTCCGCCAGCCGGCGCGAGCCGTTGCGCGAGCGGACCCCGCGCCGCCCGAGCCAGTACAGCGCCATGTCCCCGGTGAACGCGGCCAGTGCCGACACCCCGACCACCGGCAACACCCCGAACGGCAGCGACTGGTGATGGAACGCCACCACCGCCGCCGAACTCACCAGCGCGCCCGTCGGGATCACCGGCACCAGCGCGCCCAGAGCCACCAGCACGAACAACGCCGGGTACCCGACCGCCTGCTGGGTGGTCTCCGGCGGCACCTGGCCAGCCGCCGCCGCGAGCTCGCGCCACGTCACGGCAGGCGCACCCGCTCACCGTGCCCGGGGACCCGTACGGTCACCTTCGGTGCCAGCTGCCGGGCCCGGCGCTCGAACTCCTCGCCCGGCGCGTGGAATTCGTGCGGCCGCACCGCGTCCATCCCGACGGGCCAGTACGTCCCGTAGTGCACCGGCACCGCCGCCGCGGGCGCGAGCCGGGCCAGTGCCTGCGCCGCCCGCCCCGCGTCCAGGTGCCCCGGGCCCAGGTACGGGCCCCAGCCGCCCACCGGCAGCAGGGCCACGTCCAGCGGCCCGACCTCCTCGGCCATCGTGTCGAACAGCCCGGTGTCCCCGGCGAAGTAGGTCCGCGCCGAGCCCTGGACCACGTACCCGAGCGCGGGCGCGAGGTGCGGCCCGAACGGCAGCCGCCGCCCGTCGTGCCGCGCGCTGACCGCCCGGACCCGTACGCCGCCCCCTACGCCCTCCCGTACGGTGACCTCCTCGCCCGCCGCCACCTCGGTCACCCGCAGCCCGCGCAGCCCCGCGGCCCGCGCCAGCCCCGGCACGGCCCGGCGCGCCCCGCGCGGCACGAGCAGCCGGGTGCCGGGCGCGAGCCGCTCCAGCGACGGCAGGTGCAGATGATCGGCGTGCAGGTGCGACACGAGCACCACGTCCGCCACCGCGGCCTCGGCCGGTGGCACCGCCCCGCGCCGCCGCCGCAGGTGCGCGAGCCGCCGGGCGAACAACGGGTCCGTCAGCAGCCGGACCCCGGAGTCCTCGACGGTGCATGTGGCATGACCCCACCAGGTGATCTCCACCGGCACCCGGCCCTCCCTCCCTCGGCCCCCCGCCTCGCCCTCGTCCACGAGCCTAGATGCTGCCCCGAGGATCCGCCCGGAACCGGAAGTGCCGGGCCCCTCCTCTCCGGCGGCGGATCGGAGTAGGGTCCGGCGGCATGGAAGAGTTGCGCGTGGCCGCGATCACCAGCCTGGCCCCGCTCGAAGACCTGGACGCCGACCCCTTCGCCGTGGACACCCGCGGCCAGCACGCCATGTGCGCGCGCTGGGCCGCCGACCGGGGCTACGTCGTCACGAAGCAGCTGCTCGTCTACGGGCTGCGCGCCGACCACTGCGGGCTCTGGTCCGACGTCGACGCCGGACAGGTCGACCTCTTCGTCGCCGCCAACCACCGGGTGCTGGCCCGCGCGCTCCGCTCGGTCGAGGAGTTCACCGCCGAGTGCGAGCGGCGCGGCGTACGGCTGGAGACCGCCGGGGGCGCCGAGCCGCAGTACACCTCCGCGATGAAGGCCGAGGTGCACCGCAGGCTCTCCATGCCGACGGCCGGCTACGACGGCACCTGACACCCCGCCGCGCGCCGTCCTGCCGCGAGCCGTCCTGCCGCACCGCCGTCCCGCCGTACCGCCGTACGCGGCCTCCCCCGCGCGCCGTCCCCTGCGTTGACCGGCCCCCTCCGCACTCCGGTGCGCCCTCCGTTCCGCCCGGCCGGCCGGGCCCGGCTGTGCGAGCCTGGAAGGCGGGACGGGGCTCGCGGGAGGTGGCGGTGTGTGGCGGGGACGGTGGCGGACCGCGGGCAGCGCCCTGCTGCGGGTGATCCTCGTCTGGGCGGCGTCCACCCTCACCATGCTCGCCCTGGCCGGGCTCCTGCCGGACTTCCGGCTCCAGTCCAACGACGGTGACAGCATCACGCAGATCGGGCTGACCGCGGCCTGGGGCGCGGGAGCCTTCGGTCTGCTGAGCGCGGTGGTCTGGCCCGTGCTCGTCCGGGCCCTGCTGCTGGTGCCCGCCCTCGTCCTCGGGCTGCTCGTCTTCTTCCTGAACGGTTCGCTCCTGCTCATAGCGCTCGACCTGATCCCCGCCTGGCGGGGCGAGGCGGCCCCCGAGACCGCGGTGGTGGTGGCCGCCGTGATGTCCGCGGTGGCGTCCGCGACCTCCACCGCACTCGCGGTGCGCGACGACGAGGCGTACCGGCGCCGCCTCTACCGGCTCGCCGACCGGCGCCGCCGCAGGCAGCGCGGGGCGGGCGCGCCGGGGGCCGGCGGCGAGGCCGCGCCCGGCCTGGTCTTCCTCCAGCTGGACGGGGTGGGGTACGAGGTGCTGCGCGGCGCGTGCGGCAGCGGACTGATGCCCACCGTGGCCGGCTGGCTGGACCGCAGCCACCGGATCACGCCCTGGCGCACGGACTGGTCGAGCCAGACCGGGGCCAGCCAGCTCGGCATCCTGCACGGCTCCAACTTCGACGTGCCCGCCTTCCGCTGGTACGAGAAGGACACCGGCGAGGTGATGGTCTGCAACCGGCCCACCAGCGCCGCCGAGCTGCAGCGGCGGGCCGTCGCGCGCACCGGGGACGGCGGGCTGCTCATGCTCGGCGGGGCCAGCCGGGGCAACCTGTTCAGCGGGGGCGCCGACCAACTGGCGCTGGTGCTCTCGGTCTCGGCCCGGCGGGGCCGGGCGAACCGGTCCCGCGCGGGCTACTTCGCGTACTTCTCCGATCCGGCCAACGCCGTCCGCACGGCCGTGTCCTTCGTCGCCGAGGTGGTGCGGGAGATCGGCCAGTCGCTGCGGGCGCGGATCCGCGGGGACCGGCCCCGGGTGTCGCGCGGCGGGCTGTACCCGCTGATCCGGGCCTTCGCGACCGTGGTCGAACGGGACGTGGTGGTCGCTGCGGTGATCGGCGACATGCTCGCCGGCCGCGCCGCGGTCTACGCAGACCTGGTCGCCTACGACGAGGTCGCGCACCACTCCGGCCCGCGCGGCCGGGACACCGACCAGGTGCTGGCGCGCCTGGACCGCAGCCTCGCGCTGATCGCCCGGGTCGCCGAGCACGCCCCGCGGGAGTACCGGATCGTGCTGCTCTCGGACCACGGCCAGAGCCCGGGCGAGACCTTCCTGGGCCGCTACGGACTGACCCTGAAGGACCTCGTCCGGGCGGGCTGCGGGATGCCGGTCTCCCGCCGGGCCGGCCGCACCCGCAGTGGCGCCGAGGCCCGGGCCGCCGTCCTCGCGGCCCTGCACCGGCCGGTGGAGGAGGGGGAGGAGGCCCGCCCGGGGCCGGGGTCCGACCCGGTGGTGCTCGCCTCGGGCAACCTCGCGCTGATCTCCTTCCCCGATGTCCCCGGCCGGGCCTCGCGCGAGCGCGTCGAGCGCGCGCACCCCGCCCTGCTGGCGACCCTGGCCAACCATCCGGGCGTGGGCTTCGTGCTGGTGGACGGGGTGGTGCTGGGCCCGGGCGGGGCGGTGGCCCGGCTCGACGTGCCCGGCGAGGCGGAGGAGCTGCTGTCCCCTTTCGGCCCCGGCGCGGCGGAGGCCGTGCGCCGGACCGATGCCTTCCCGCACGTGGCCGACATCATGGTGAACTCGGCGTACGACCCGGACACGGGCGCGGTGCACGCCTTCGAGGAACAGATCGGCTCGCACGGCGGCCTGGGCGGGGAGCAGGGGCGCCCGTTCCTGATGTGGCCCACGGTGCTGTCGGACCCGGGAGCGGACCCGGAACCGGAATCGGGAGCGGAAGCGGAACCGGAATCGGGAGCGGAACCGGGAGCGGAACCGGTGGGCGCGGAGGCGGTGCACGGCGTACTGCGCCGCTGGCTGCGGGAGGCGGACGGCCCGCAGGTCCCGCTCGGCCTGCGGCCGGGACCGGTGCAAGATCCCCGGCCGGAGGGGGCCGGCGACGGAATCCTTCCTTCCGCCGGGGTGCTCGCGCGGGACGAAACGCGCTGATTTGGTACGGCCCGTGCGGTGGCCGAGCATGTGTCGACCTGCCCAGCATGTGAGACACCCAGAGGCGCACCACCGATGACCAGCACCATAACCACCGCGGCCCCGGCCCCGGCCCCGGATTCCGCTCCCGGGACCGCCGAGAACCGCCCGCAGGGCGAGCGCCGCTTCGGCCTCCCCGTTGCCACCTGCCTGGTCATGGGCAACATCATCGGCGGCGGGATCTTCCTCCTCCCCGCCTCGGTGGCCCCCTTCGGCACCATCAGCCTCGTCGCCTTCGCCGTGCTCACCCTCGGCGCGATCGCCCTCGCCCTCGTCTTCGGCCGCCTCGCGAACCGGCACCCGCAGACCGGCGGACCGTACGTCTACGCCCGCGCCGCCTTCGGCGACTTCGCCGGCTTCCTCGCCGCCTGGAGCTACTGGATCACCACCTGGGTCTCCAACGCGGCGCTCGCGGTGGCCGCCGTCGGCTACCTCGGCGTCCTCTTCCCCGCCGTCGGCGCGCACAAGTGGTCCATGTGCCTGGCCGCCCTCTGCGTGCAGTGGCTCCCGGCACTCGCCAACCTGGCCGGCACCCGGTACGTCGGCGCCGTCCAACTGGTCTCCACTGTGCTGAAGTTCGCCCCGCTGCTGCTCGTCGCCGTGGGCGGACTGTTCTTCTTCGACCCCGCCAACCTCGGCCCCTTCCAGGCCACCGGCCAGGGCGCGGTCGGCGCGGTCTCCGCCTCCGCCGCGATCCTGCTCTTCAGCTACCTGGGCGTCGAGTCCGCCGCCGTCAGCGCGGGCGAGGTCCGCGACCCGGAGCGCAACGTCGGCCGGGCCACGATCCTCGGCACCTTGGGCGCCGCCACCGTCTACCTGCTCGGCACCCTCGCCGTCTTCGGTCTGGTCCCCCACGAGAAGCTGGCCTCCTCCCAGGCCCCCTTCAGCGACGCCGTCAACGCCATGTTCTCCGTGGACGGAGGGGCCGGTGGTACCTGGGGCGGCACGCTCGTCGCCTGCGCCGCCGTGATCTCGATGGCCGGCGCGCTCAACGGCTGGACCCTGCTCAGCGCACAGACCCCGTACGCCGCCGCGAAGGACGGGCTCTTCCCGAAGGTCTTCGAGACGAAGAAGCGCGGCGTACCCGTGGCGGGCGTCCTCGTCACGGTCGCCCTCGCCTCGGCGCTCACCGTCTACAACTACACGGCCGGGTCCCAGCGCGTCTTCGAGGTCCTGGTCCTCGTCACGACCTTCACCGCGACGGTCCCGTACCTGCTCTCCACCGCCGCGCAGATCTACTTCCTGGCCTCGGGCCGCCCGGAGCGGGTCCGGCCCGGCCGCCTGGTCCGCGACGCCGTCCTCGCCTGCCTGGCGTTCGCCTTCTCGATGTGGCTGGTCGCCGGTTCCGGCTACGCGGCCGTCTACCAGGGCGTGCTGTTCCTCTTCGCGGGCGTCCTCGTGTACGCCGTGATGGCCGCCCGCAAGCAGCGGACCACCGTTTCGCCCGCGGGGTAATTTGGAGGGAGAAGCCACCCAGGGGGGCTCCAGGGGGTCGCCATGTCCGCGATCAGCAAGAGCATCGACATCGACCGCACGCCCGAGGACGTCTACTCGTACGTCACGGACCCCACGCACCTGCCGGAGTGGCAGGACAGTGCCCTGTCCGCCGTTCCCATGGGGGACCTCCCGGTCCACGTCGGTTCCCGGATCCTCGTCACCCGGCGCATCGGCAGGCGGAGGATCCCCACGACCATGGAGTACACGGCCATGGACCCGCCGCGGAGCTGGCACCTCCACGGCGTCGACGGGCCGGTCCGGCCGGACGTACGGGGCAGGATCGAACCCCTCGACGGCGGGACCCGCTCGCGCGTCACCCTCTCCGTCGACTTCGAGGGCCACGGCATGGGCCGGGCCCTCGTCCCCCTTGTGGTCAAGCCCGTGGTCCGCAAGGAGATGCCCCGCGGCGAGGAGAAACTGAAGCACCTGCTGGAGCACTCCGCGAGCTGACCGGGCAGGTGGTGCTCCCCCGCTATGCCGCGCATGGCCGGGGGAGCACCACCCTGCCGCCTAGTCGAGGTAGTCGCGCAGCACCTGGGAACGCGACGGGTGGCGCAGCTTCGACATGGTCTTGGACTCGATCTGGCGGATGCGCTCACGGGTGACCCCGTACACGCGGCCGATCTCGTCCAGGGTCTTCGGCTGGCCGTCGTTGAGGCCGTAACGCATCGAGACGACGCCCGCCTCACGCTCCGAGAGCGTGCCCAGGATCGACTGGAGCTGCTCCTGGAGGAAGGTGAAGGACACCGCGTCCGCGGGCACGACCGCCTCGGAGTCCTCGATGAGGTCGCCGAACTCGCTGTCGCCCTCCTCACCCAGGGGGGTGTGCAGGGAGATCGGCTCGCGGCCGTACTTCTGGACCTCGATGACCTTCTCGGGGGTCATGTCGAGTTCCTTGCCCAGCTCCTCCGGAGTGGGCTCCCGGCCGAGGTCCTGGAGCATCTGGCGCTGCACGCGGGCGAGCTTGTTGATGATCTCGACCATGTGCACGGGGATGCGGATCGTGCGCGACTGGTCGGCCATGGCACGCGTGATCGCCTGGCGGATCCACCAGGTCGCGTACGTGGAGAACTTGAAGCCCTTGGTGTAGTCGAACTTCTCCACGGCGCGGATCAGGCCGACGTTGCCCTCCTGGATCAGGTCCAGGAAGAGCATGCCGCGGCCGGTGTAGCGCTTGGCGAGGGAGACCACGAGGCGGAGGTTGGCCTCCAGCAGGTGGTTCTTCGCCCGGCGGCCGTCCTCGACGAGGATCTCCAGCTCGCGCTTGAAGGCGGGCTTGTGGTCCTCCTCCTCTTCGAGCTTGTACTCGGAGAAGAGACCCGCCTCGATGCGCTTGGCGAGCTCCACCTCCTGCTCGGCGTTGAGGAGCGGCACCTTGCCGATCAGCTTGAGGTAGTCCTTGACGGGGTCGGCGGTGGCGCCGGCCACCATGACCGTCTGCGCCGGGGCGTCGTCCTCGTCGTCGTCGGACAGGACGAAGCCCTGGGTGCCGCCGGGCTTGGGGGCCCCTTCCTCGGCCTCGTCGGCCAGGTCCTCGGCGGCCCAGTCCTCGCCCTCCACCACGGGGGTCTCGCCCTCGTCGGCGTCCTTGGCGCTGGTCTTCTTCGCCGCGGCGGTCTTCTTCACGGCGGTCTTCTTGACGGCGGTCTTCTTGACCGCGCGCTTCTTCGGCTCGGCGGCGGCCTCGGCCGACGCCTCGTCCGGGGCGGCGGCGGCCGGCGATGCGGATATCGCCGAGGCCGTGGCCGTGGCGGTGCTGGCGGCCGAGGTCTTGCGCGCGCCGATGGGGCGCGGCGCGGCGGCGGCCTTCTTGGCCACGGTACGGGCCGGGGCGGCGGCAGCCTTGCGGGGCTTCTTCGCGGCAGCCTTGGTGGCGGGGGCCGCGCTGACGTGGAGGGCGACACCCTCCTCGTCCAGGACCTGGTTCAGGCTGCGCAGGACCCGCTTCCACTGGTCCACCGGGATGCGGCCGGCCTCGAAGGCCTGGCGCACGTCGTCACCGTTGATGTGACCCTGCTCGCGGCCGCGCTCGACGAGCGCGACGAGGGCCTCCGATTCGGCGATCTCCGGAGGGAACGTACGGGACGGGCTGAGCGACACAAGGAGCCTCTCGTTGCGAACAGATAAGGGGTAAGCGGGACATCATCGCGCGAACTCGGGAAACAGACCCGAGGGGGGTCTGTATTCCGGGCCGCGCGAGGACACCTGTCGGTTCATCGCATGCCCGAGTCGATTCGTTACGCGCTGAATTGAGTGACCTGCGCCACGCTGTGGCCACGCAACCAATTCGGCGTGGATCCGTCCACCCTCCCTTCAGCCCTTTTTGCGGGCCTCGATGAGGAAGCGGGCGGTGTGCGCGACGAACGGACCTTCGCGTTCGATCTGTTCGTGCAGCTCGCGCAACCGGTCCCGGTACTGCCCGACCGTGAAGCCGGGCACCATCCAGATCACCTTCCTCAGAAAGTAGATCACGGCTCCGATGTCGTGGAACTCCGTGCGCAGACGTTCGGACCGCAGATCGACGACTTCGAGGCCGGCCCCCGTGGCCTCGGCGACCGCGTCATCGGGGTGCCGGCCGCGCCGGACCTCCTCCGGCTGAGGGCCGAGGAAGTACTCGACGAGCTCGAAGACGCTCGCCGGGCCGACCTGCTGCGAGAGGTAGGTGCCGCCCGGCGTCAGCACCCGCGCGACCTCCTCCCACCAGATGGTCACCGGGTGCCGGCTGGCCACCAGCTCGAAGGCCTCGTCGCCGAAGGGCAGCGGGGGCTCGTCGGAGTCGGCGATCACCACCGCGCCCAGCGGGTGCAGCAGCCGGGTCGCCTTCTCGACGTTGGGCGGCCAGGACTCGGTGGCGGCCATCAGCGGGGGCAGGGGCCCGGAGCCGGCGAGGACCTCGCCGCCGCCGGTCTGGACGTCCAGTGCCGACCGGACCCGGGACAGGCGCTCGGCCAGCAGCCGCTGGTAGCCCCAGGAGGGGCGCTGCTCGGTCGCCCGGCCGTCGAGCCACGAGAAGTCCCAGCCGTCCACGGAGACGGACTCGGCCTCGGCGACAAGATGGTCGAAAGTACGCGTCATGTATCGATCGTCCCAGGTCGGGCGCCGGTCATCCACCGCATATGTCGACTACAGTGGGCGGCGGGCCGTGACTGGCGTTCGGGTGGATCACCACCGGGGAGCGGCCCGGCGTACCCGCGGGTCTCCGGACCTCCGGACATCCGCCCTGGGGACCTCCCCGGGACCTCCGGTACGTCGACTGCCGCGCGCCTGGGCGAACCGCGATCCGCAGCGACGTTCAGGAGACCCCGTGACGACTGCCCAGACTGCCCAGCCCGCCCAGGCCGCCACCGGCACCGCCCGGCTGATGGACGGCACCGCCCTCGCCCGCCGCATCTCGGAGCAGACCGCCGCGTACGCGGCGAAGATCACCGAGCGCACCGGCACCGCCCCCTGCCTCGCGACCGTGCTGGTCGGCGAGGACCCCGCGTCCGTCACCTACGTACGCATGAAGCAGAACCGCTGCGCCAAGGCCGGGATCACCTCCCGCCACGTCGAGCTGCCGGCCGCGACCACCACCGAGGAGCTGGTGGCCACCCTCACCGCGCTCTCCGAGGACCCCGAGATCAGCGGCATCCTGCTCCAGCACCCCGTCCCGCACCACATCGACGAGCGCGCCGCCTTCGAGGCCATCGCCCCGGGCAAGGACGTCGACGGGGTCACCATGCACTCCTTCGCCGCCATGGGCTTCGGGCTGCCGGGCTTCGTCTCCTGCACCCCCGGCGGCATCATGCGCCTGCTCGCCGCCTACGACGTGGACCTGACCGGCAAGCACGCCGTCGTCGTCGGCCGCAGCGCCATCCTGGGCAAGCCGGCCGGGATGCTGCTGCTGGAGCAGAACGCCACCGTCACCTACTGCCACTCCCGCACCGTGGACCTGCCCTCGATCGTGCGCCAGGCGGACGTCCTGGTCGCCGCCGTCGGCAAGGCCGAGTTCATCCGGGGCGAGGACATCAAGGCGGGCGCTGTGGTCCTGGACGCCGGGTACAACGAGGGCAACGTCGGCGACGTCCACTTCGAGTCCGCCGCCGCGCGCGCCTCGCTGATCACCCCGGTGCCCGGCGGTGTCGGCCCGATGACCATCGCCGTCCTGCTGGAGCAGACCGTCCAGGCGGCCGCCGCGCAGGCCGGGCTGGACCTCGCGGAGCTCTGACCCCGCCGCGCGTACGCCGGACGCCCCGGGCCTTCGGGCCCGGGGCGTTCCGCTTCCCCGGGACGGGGGGGCTCGCCGGGTTCTAGGCGCGTACGGCGGCGGCCCGGGCGGCGGCGATGGGGGAGCCGCGGAACTCGCGGGCCAGGGCGGTCAGGGGCCGTCCGGACAGCCGTGGCGGCTCGCGGTCCCGCAGGGGTACGGAGCAGGCGCCGGTGGCGGTCTCGGCCGAGGCTGCGCCTGAGCCTGAGGTGGCGGCGGGAGCGGCGGTGTGGGGGCCGGTGTCCGCGTCGGTGGTGGCGGCGGTCCTGCGGCCGCACGCGGCCGCGAGCATGGCGGCGTCCGCGACGACCTCGGCCCGGGCCTCGCTCATGCCCTGCTCGCGCGCGGCCTCGTACGCCGCCCGGCGCACGCACGGGTCGAACCAGCGGGCGAGGGCCAGGATCCCGTCGTCGATGACCGACTCGCGGTGGATCAGCCGGATCCCGACCGGTGACCACCAGGTGAGCGGAACCGTCCGCACGCTGGACGCGGCGAAGCTCCGCAGGGCCTTCCACAGCGGGTGCAGGCCGCGGTACTCGCTGAAGTCCCGCCAGGTCGCCGACCCGCCGACCAGCGGCACGATGAAGCCCGTCGCGACCATCAGGGCCGCCCCCGCCGCCAGCGGTGGCGCCGCGTCCGTGGACAGGCCGTCCCAGTCGCGGCCGCTCCAGCGGGCACCCAGCGCGGTCCACTTGGCGACGAGGTAGCCGAGGTCCAGCAGCCCGCCGGTCATGATCAGGGCCAGCCCGGTGCGCAGCGACCGCAGGGACGGGTGGGTGCGGCGCAGCCACCGCCCCGTGAGCACGGTCAGCGCCGAGCTGCCGACCGTGTGCGCCAGCAGGTAGCAGACGATCATCTCCCGGATCCACGGGGTGTCGGCGTAGTACGTGTCCAGGTCCCGCAGGCGTTCCACCGGCGCCTCGCCGATCGCGAAGAGGACGATGATCGCCACCGCGACCCCGCCGTACACGGCGACCGTCAGCCGGGTGGCCCGGCGCACCACGGCCGGCGGGCCGCCGCCCCACTGCAGGACCAGCACCACGCACGACCCGGAGAACGCGGTGATCAGGCCGAAGACCAGCGGGGCCGAGAAGTTGGCCACGCCGGTGAAGCGGTTGACCGCCGCGATCGTCGGCGGCGCCGCCAGGAACAGCACCAGGCAGCCCATGACCAGCAGTGCGCACACGGCCCGCATCGGGGGCTGGTCCCACCTCCTGTGCAGGGTGGGCGCCTTGACCAGCAGGATCAGGATCAGGAGCGCCCCCGGCACGTAGAGGATCAGGCCGCTCTTCACCGGGCCCGGCCGACGGGATCGGCCGGATCGGCCCGCTGGTCGAGCCCGGCGACGGTCCGTTCGGCGGCGGTGAGCGGCGGCGCCTTCAGCGCGCCGCGGTCGGAGGCGCGCAGGACGTTCCAGACCACCGAAGGCCGGAGCCAGTGCGTGGGCGCGGTGCTCATGGTGATGACCTGGAGGAAGGCGGCGGTGAGCGCCTCCCGGGTGGTGGCCCCCGTCATCAGCCGGCTGACGTACCCGTTGAGCAGCCCGGCCCCGGTCCGCGGCTTCATGCCGGTGGCGCCGGGGTAGAGGATGTCCTGCGAGGTGGCGAGGTCCCAGGCCGTGGCCACCTGCGGGGCGATCGCGCGCTGCGCCTCGCGCCCGAAGGCGGGGTGGGCGAGCCCCTTGGCCCGCAGCAGGGACCGTACGGCGAGCAGCCCCTGGGCGGCCACGGTCATGCCCTGCCCGTAGAGCGGGTTGAAGGTGGCGACCGAGTCGCCGACGGCGAAGAACCCGTCGGGCAGCTCGACCTTCTCGAAGAAGATCCGGCGGTTGGCGGTGCCCTTGGTGACGGCCACGTCCGTGAGGGGCTTGCGGCCTTCCAGGAGCTCGCCGACGATCGGGTCCCGGATGCCCTTGGCGAACGGGATGAACGCGTCGGGATCGCCGGTGGGCTGGCCGCCGCGGGTGCCGGAGAGGGTGGCCTGCCACTGGCCGTTCTCGATGGGCACGATGGTGGCCGTCTGGCCCGGTACGGCCACGCGGGGGTCGGACTGGACGTTCACTATGGGGAAGCCCGACTCGTGGGCTCCGGCGGGCGCCTCGAAGATGCGGGTCGCGTAGACCAGGCCGGAGTCGACCTCGGCCTGCCGGATACCGCCCACGCCGAGCTCCTGCAGCCAGGTGCGGGCGCGGGAGCCGCGCCCGCTCGCGTCGACCACGAGGTCGGCGGGCACGAGTCTGCCCTCTTCCTCCGGTGTGTCGACGCGGACGCCGGTGACGCGGGCCGCGGTGCCCTCCAGGCCGCGGACGCGGCTCCGCTGGAGGGTGGAGACCCCGTCCAGGGCGGTCACCCGGGCCCGGACGACCGAGTCGAGGAGGTCGCGGCTGCAGGAGATGTTGAACTGCATCTCCGCGTAGCGCGGGATCCAGCCCTCGGCGGTCTTGGTGACCAGGTCGGTGGGCAGGCTGCGGCGGATCGCGCCCGCCGCCGTCCAGTCCTCGGTGATGCCGGGCAGGATGCCCTCGATCGCGCGCGCCCCGCCGGACCACATCACGTGGACGTGCCGGGCCTGCGGCAGTCCGCGGCGCGGCGCCGGGCTGTCCGGGAGGGTGTCCGCGTCGATGATCGTGACCGTGGCGTGCTCGGCCAGGACGGCGGCCGCGAGCAGGCCGGCCATGCTGCCGCCGATGACGACGGCGTGGCGGGGCGGGGAAGACTGGGTCATCGTGTCGTGCTCTCTGTCGGGGCCGTGCTGAGGGCATCGGCGCGAGGGGTGCGGCGGGGGCGGGTTGCGGGTCACCGGCGTGACACTCAACGCCCCCAGCCGAGCGAGGTCTTGATGCGCTCGATGGCCTCGGGGACCTGTTCCTCCCGGGGAGGCGGCAGGTAGGGCTTGAGGAGTTTGCCGAGGTACAGGCCGAAGATCTCGGCCCTGATCTCCGCGGGATCCTCCCGGTCGGCGCGGGCGGCGGCCTGCCGGACCACCGTCCCCAGACCGCTGTCCGACCGGAGCAGCTCCGCGAGGCCGCCGGGCCCGCCGTCCGCGGTGCCCGCGTCTCCCGTCAGCCGGGCGGCCACCGCCATGCCCGGGCCGTGGCTGTCGCAGGTGCCCTCGTCCACGTGCCACAACTCGTGGCAGGCGATGACGAGCTGGTGCTCGGGGCGGGTGTGCTCCTCGATGACCAGGAGATCGCGCGCGTCCATCTCCAGCCACAGCCCGCTGGCCGTGTCGGGCGGGAAGGAGGCGAAGCGGAAGTCGACCTTCCGACCGCCGCGCCGTCGGCCGTACGCGGTGCACAGCGCGCCGATGATCTCGGCGGCGCAGGCCGGCGGCGTGAGCCGCGCGCCGGCGAGCAGATCGCCGCCCAGCCTGCGCATCGCCCGCGTGGTCCTCATGGAGCTCCCCCCTCGTCGGGCTGCGCCGGGCGGCCGAGCCGTCCCTCCCGCGCGAGCAGGTCGTCCAGGTGGTCGGCGAGCGACTTCCAGCCCCGCGGGGAGAGCCGGCCGGCCCGCGTGACGATGTTCCGTACGTCGTGCGCCCGCATCACGGCCAGCATCGGGTTCTCCCGCTCCCGCTCCGCGGACTCCAGTTCGGCCTCGATCAGGGCGAGTGCGGTGGCGAGCGCCTCGGTGTCGTCGGCCAGCAGGAAACCGCCCTCGACCCCGTAGAACCGCTGGATCCCGGCGGCCGCGGCGAGGTTGGGCAGGCCCTCGCCCTGGGCGACACGGGTCAGCGACTGGCCCGACGCGTCGAAGGACCCGGCGATGGCCGCCAGCGAATGGGCCTGGCCGTCCTCCCGCACGCGGGTCCGGCGCAGGTGCTCGAACCGCTGGTGCACCTGCTCCTTGAGGGGGAGCCGGGGCGGCTCGCCGTCGAGGGTGAGCCGGATGGCCTGCGGGGTCATGCCGGTCAGGTACGAGAGGTGCGCGAGGTCGTCCCGGCCGTCCGGGGCGGTGGCCGAGAGGGCGAGGGCCCGCTCCACGGCGCTCTTGCTGTCGGCCAGGAGGAAGCCGGCGTAAACCCCGAAGAACCGCTGCACGCCCGCCGCGTGGCCCATCCGCGGCAGCCCGGTGCCCGCGTTGAGCGGCCCGAGGGATGCCCCGGGGGCGTCGAAGTCGTCGGCGATGGCGGCGAGCGGCCACTCCCGGCCGTGCTTGTCCCGTCGGGTGGCGCGCAGCCGCAGGAACCGCTGGTGCACGCGCCGCTCCAGCGGCACCTCCGCGGCGGTGCCCGCCACCACCCGCGGTATGCGCCCGGGTTCGACCCCCGACAGGTGACTCAGCCGCTCCACGCCCACCACGTCGGCCGGATCGTGCCCGCGCCGCTCCGACAGTGCCTCGACACGCCGCCGGATCGCGGTGAGATCGGGACGGACGGCGGCTCGCACCGGCGGATTCTCCATATGTCGACAAGGCGTTCGAGTGGATCGGGCTCCGGGAAGCCTAGCCCCCCACCCCGGCCCGAACCAGGGGAACCCCAACGTTTCCTGCCGTACGGCTCAAAAAGGGTTGGCATGACCTCAGAGGTAATCGACCCCCTCCGGGCCGCCCGGCACAGTGGGGTCATCGGGTTCCGGGGCCGCGCACTCGGCCCCGGAAACCGTGTCCCCACTTGGCCGTTCCACCTCGATGGAGGGTGATTCCCCATGTCCGCGACCCTGCTCGGCAGCATCGCTCGTACCAGCGTCCCGCAGGTCGTGCTGCGACGCTTCCTCGCCCTCGACTCCGTCGTCACCACCGGCAACGGGCTCGCGTACGTCGCCTTCTCCACCCCGCTCGGACGCCTGCTCGGCGTCGGGCAGGGGCTGTTGCTCGGGCTCGGGCTGCTGCTCGTGGCGTACGGGGCCGCCGTCGGGCTGCTCGCCTCGCGCGGCCGGCCCCCGGCACTCGCCGTGAAGGCCGTCATCGAGACCAACTACGCCTGGGCGGCCCTGAGTCTGGTCTCCCTGGCCGTCTGGTTCACGCCCACCCTCACCGGGACGGTGTGGATTGCGGTGCAGGGCCTCGCCGTCGCCGGCTTCGCCCTGCTCCAGCAGCTCGCCCTGCGTTCAGTCGACGAGTGAGCGCAGGTACTTGGCCGTCGCCGGGTCGGCCGGGAGCATGGTCTCGATGGCCAGCTCGGCGACGGTCACGTCCATCGGCGTGTTGAAGGTCGCGATCGACGACACGAAGGACAGCAGGTGGCCGTCGTGCTCGATGACGAGCGGCAGCGCGATGTACGGGACGGGCTCGGCCGGTTCCCCGTCGCCCGGGCGCACCGCGGCCGGCGCCAGCGGGTACGCGGACACCTCCTCGTACAGCTCGCGCAGCGGCTCGGAGCGGGCCAGCGCGATCTGGCGTTCCATCTGGGCCAGTAGGTGCCCGCGCCACTCCCTGAGGTTGTGGATCCGCGGGGCCAGGCCCTCGGGGTGCAGGGTGATCCGCATGGCGTTGAGCGGCGGGGCCAGCAGGTGCTCGGGCAGCCCGTCCAGCAGCATCAGGATGCCCCGGTTGGCGGCGACGACGTGGTACGTGGCGTCGACGACCAGCGCCGGGTAGGGCTCGTACCCGGTCAGCAGCTGCTGGATGCCCTCGCGCAGCGTCTCCATCGACGGGTCGTCCAGCGCGGTCTGCGCGTAGCGCGGGGCGTAACCCGCCGCCAGCAGAAGGGCGTTGCGCTCGCGGACCGGCACGTCGAGGCGGTCGGCGAGCCTGAGCACCATCTCCTCGCTCGGCCGGGACCGGCCGGTCTCGATGAAGCTGATGTGCCGCGACGAGGAGTCGGCGCGGCCCGCCAGCTCCAGCTGGCTGATACCGCGCCGCTCCCGCCACGCGCGGAGCAGGGCGCCGACCGTCGAAGCGGCCGCGGGCGTCGTGGTGGTCATGCCGACGACGGTAGCCGAGCCGAGCCCCCAGGGGGCGGACGTGTCACCCCAGGTCGAAGACGTTGCGCAGGCCGAGGCGGTGGCGCCACAGGTCATGGCGCCTGGCGGACTCCATCTCCGGCGCCCGGTACAGCGGCCGGACCGTGCACCGCCCGGCCTTCGAACCGTCCCGGTCCAGGAAGCAGTTGACGGCCGCGCGGGCCGAGGCGTTCGCGCCCTCCATCGTCGCCAGGTCGATGTCCACCGCGACGTAGTCCCCGCTGAGGAAGAAGTTCGGGATGCGGGTGCCCGCGCTCGGCCGGTTGTGGAAGGTGCCCACCGGGTGGATCAGCAGCTCGTCCTGGTTGGTGGGGTGCGGGGTGCCGAGTCCGTCCACCCCCGGGTCCAGGAACCACGAGTGCAGCCGGGAGTCGCTCAGCAGCGTCTTCCCGGTGTCGTTGAGGGAGGCCTTCAGCTGCGCCCACACCTCGCGGGCCACCTCCTCGCGGGTGCACTGCTTGGCCGTCTTCCCGTACAGGATCCCCGGCTTGTCCCACTCGGAGATGTCCACCGAGAGACAGTCGACCGCCGTACCGTCCCCGTAGTCGGCCGGGAAGTTCCGCGCGGGCCAGTGCTCGGCCTGCTGGATCGCCGTCAACGACCACGGCGAGTCGATGCAGTTGAGGTGCCCGTGCACGAGCGGCGCACGCTCGGTCAGGTAGAACTGGATGCCGGTCATCCAGTCGGTCTCCAGCTCGTCGCAGCGCCCCAGCATCGGATCGGCCGCCCGCAGCCCGGCGCTCCAGGTGCGGCGGGCGTGCTCCACGGGCAGCGCGCTCACGTAGTGGTCGGCCGTGACCGTCTGCCGGGCGCCGTCCGGGCCGTCGACGGAGACCCCGCTGACCCGGCCGTTCCCGTACTGCACCTCCCGTACGGTCCACCCGATCCTGAACTCCACGCCGAGCGAGCGCAGATGGGCCTCCCACGGGTCGATCCAGGCCTCGTTGGTGGGCAGGTTGAGGATCCGGTCCGGCGGCCCGTCCGCCCCGCGCCCCAGCAGGTTGAAGACGAAGGCCTCGCCGAGGGTGCCGACCGTACGGGTGGAGGCCTCCTCGGCCTTGGTCGCGACGATGTTGCGGGTGATGCCGACGGCGAGGATGCGCTGGTACTCGGACGACATCTGCGCCGCGCGCACGAAGTCCCACCACGGGGTCCGCTCCCAGACCTCGCTCCGCCGTTCGTCGCAGCTGGTGAGGAAGACGAGCACGCGGTTGACGAAGTACGCCGTCTCGTGGAGCGGGAGCCGGACCAGCGTCTGCAGGATGCCGGTGAGGGCCCTGCGGACCTCGTCGGGCGTCAGCTCGGCGGGGGAGTGCTCCGGCCAGGGGATCGGCCCGCGCAGGTCCTCGCGGCCGGCCGCCCGGGCGAACATCATCTCGCGCGGTGCGACGAGGTTGTCCCACACGCCGTTCGCGTTCCCGGGGAAGGGGATGCGCCGCATGGTGTCGGGCAGGTTGTGGTAGATGCCGGGGATGAAGCGGAAGCCGTGCTCGGCCGGCAGCGGCCGGCGGCCGCCGCGGGCGCTGCCGGGCACGTCCATGCTGCGCGCCTTGCCGCCGAGCGCCCGGCGCTCGTACACCGTGACGGCGTAGCCGCGCTCGGCGAGTTCGTGCGCCGCCGTCAGGCCGGCCACCCCGCCGCCCAGGACGGCGACGCGGCGGCCGTCCGGCGCCGCCGGGGCACCCGAGGGCGCGGCGGCCGCGGCCGGGGCGGCCGCGATGCCGGCCGACAGCGCACCGGCGGTGGCGACGGCGCCCGCACCCGCCCCCGCGATGAACGTACGCCTGGAACTCCCTGTGCCGGTCATGTGAATGCCCCCTGGTTACCGCTGGTAACAGTCGTGTCCGGCGCAGGAGCATAGAGGGGGCGCGATGGGCGCGGAAGGCGCAGAAGTACCCGAGCGCACTATGGCGCGAAAGGGTTGCCCCGGCGTGCACTGTGGGAACCTTGACTACACGTCACGGGGAAAAGGAGCCGGTGCATGCCGAGTGAGCCGCTGTCACAGAAGGAGATCGAGGACCGGTTGCGGGAACTCCCCGGCTGGGCCTTCGAGGACGACCGGATCATCCGCACCTACCGGCTGGGCGGGCACTTCGCCGCGAGCGCCCTCGTCGCCCACATCGCATCGGTCCAGGAGGAGTTGAACCACCACTCGGACCTCACCCTCGGCTACAACACCGTCCGGCTCGCCGTGAACAGCCACGACGCGGGCGGGGTCGTCACCGAGACCGACTTCGCGCTCGCCGAACGCGTCGAGGCCCTCGCCCCCGCCCACGGCGCGAGCTGATGACCACGCACATACAGACCGCAAGACCCCTGCTGGACTACGACGCCGAGGCCGCGGCCTACGACACGAGCCGCGGCGGCGCCCCACGGGCCGAGGCCGCGGCCGCCGCGGTCCTGCGGCTGCTCCCGGCCGACGCGGAAACCCTCCTCGACCTCGGCTGCGGTACGGGCATCGTCACCCGCCGGCTGACCCGCCCCGGACTGCGCGTCCTGGGCGCGGACGCCTCCCACGGCATGGCTTCCACGGCACTGCGGCGGGGGGTCCCCGTGGCCCTCGCCGACGCGGCCCGGCTGCCGGTGCGGTCGGGCTCGGTGGACGCGGTGAGCGCGGTGTGGCTCCTGCACCTGCTGCGGCAGCCGGGACTGGTGCCCGCGGTGATCGCCGAGGCCGGCCGGGTCCTGCGGCCCGGCGGGGTCTTCGTCACCACCGTGGACAAGGACTCCGCGCACGATGTGGGCAGCGACATCGACGCCGTGTTCGCCGCGCACCTGGCCCCGACCCCCGCCGACGCCTCCGGGGACGTCGAGGCCTACGCGGCCCGGGCGGGCCTGCTCCCGGCCGGCGAGGCCCTCTTCACCGGCCACGGTCAGGGCCGCAGCCCGCGCGCCTCCGCCGAGGCCCTGCTCGCGGGCCGGTACGCCTCCCGCATCGCCCCGCGCGGCATCACCGCGCAGGAGCTGGCGGCCCGGCTGGAGCTGCTGCCCGACCAGGACGTGCCGCGCGCGGAGCCGACGTACCGCGTACGCGGCTTCGTACGCGTCTGACGGGCGCGCGCGGCGCGGAGCCGCGCGGCTCCGCGCCCGCGGGCCACCCGGGCTCCGGGCGCGGCGCGGCTACACCCGCTCCAGGCGCCACCACTGGGCCGGCGAGTCGGTGTCCTCGCCCTGCCGGACCCGGCCCGCCCCGTCCGTCTCCAGCGGCAGGCCGCTGATGCAGGCGATCAGGGACACCACTCCGGGATCGTCGAGGTGCTCCTCGACGATCCACTCCTGCGCGCCGAACGCGTTGGCCCGCCACACCTGCACCCGGGCGCCGCTGTCCGTCGACGCGTTCGCGACGTCCAGGCGCCGTTCGTTGTCCTCGCTCACCACGTGGAAGATCCCGCCGCCGTCGTGCACCGGAGCGATCCGCCACCGGCGGGCGGCCTCCGGCGCGGGCGGCCCGTCCGGGCCGACCCGCACCCGGGAGGCGCCCTCCAGCTGGAGCACCAGCCCGCTGTCCACGTTGCGGATCCGGTAGAGCCCTTCGGGAAGGTTCACCCGGCCGTCGCCCTCAGACGTCGAACTCGGCCGGGTCCGGCCCGATGCGGCGGCCCGCCGCGCCCGCGCCCAGGGCGTCCAGCGCGGCCACGTCGGCGGCTTCCAGCTCGAAACCGAAGACGTCCAGGTTCTCCCGGATGCGCGCGGGGGTCACGGACTTCGGGATCACGATGTTCCCGTGCTGGAGGTGCCAGCGCAGCACCACCTGGGCGGCGCTGCGCCCGTACTTGTCGGCGAGCGCGGTGACCGCCGGGAGGGTGAGCAGCTCCTTGCCCTGGCCGAGCGGGGACCAGGCCTCGGTCACGATCCCGCGCGCGGCGTGCACGGCGCGCAGCTCGGCCTGCGGGAAGAGGGGGTGCAGCTCGACCTGGTTCACGGCCGGCACCAGCGCGCTCTCGGCGGCGAGCCGCTCCAGGTCCTCGGGGCGGAAGTTCGACACGCCGACCGCCTTGGCGCGGCCGCTCGCCGCGATCTCCTCGAAGGTCTTCCAGATGGAGACGAAGTCGTCGCGCATCGGGCGCGGCCAGTGGATCAGGTACAGGTCGACGTGGTCCAGTCCCAGCTTGCCGAGGGAGTCGTCGAAGGCGCGCAGCACCTCGTCCCGGCCCCACCGCTGCTTACGGCTGTTCCACAGCTTGGTGGTGACGAACAGCTCCTCGCGCGGCAGCCCGGAGGCGGCGACGGCCTTGCCGGTGCCCTTCTCGTTGCCGTAGACGGCGGCCGTGTCGATGCTGCGGTAACCGGCCTCCAGCGCGGTCCCGACGGCGTGCTCCGCGTCCGCGTCGGGCACCTGCCAGACGCCGAAGCCCAGCTGGGGCATGAGGGAGCCGTTGTTGAGCTGAAGGGTGGGGACCTGCTGGTTCACGTCTGGTCGTTCCTCGCGTCGGCGGCGGTACAGCGTCGTACGAGGGGCGACAACCGGCCCCTCGTACGACCTATTCCCGCCATCCGGGGAGCGCTCACGAGGCCCCCCGGACGGCCCTCACGCGGCGCCCAGATACGCCTCCCGCACCCGCGGGTCCGCCCGCACCTCGGCCGCCGTCCCCTCGGCCAGAACCGTCCCGAGGTCCAGTACGACCACCCGCGCGCAGAGGTCCATCACGAAGGCCACGTTGTGCTCGACCAGCAGCACCGCACAGCCCTCCTCGGCCGCCAGCCGCCGCACGACCCCGGCCAGCTGCTCGCGCTCGGGCGCCGACATCCCCGAGGCGGGCTCGTCCAGCAGCAGCACCCGCGGCGGATCGGCCACCGCACGGGCCAGTTCGACCATCCGGGCCTGCCCGACGGGCAGCCCCCCGGCGTACGAGGCCCCCAGCGCGCCGATCCCGCAGTCGGCCAGCACCCGCTCGCCGCGGAGCCGGCGGACCCGCTCCCGGGCCCGCCGGGCCGGGAGGGCGAGGAGATCGGCGGCCAGCCCGCCCCCGCCGCCCCGCCACTCCTGCGCCACCAGCACGTTGTCGGCCACGCTGAGCTGCCCGAACAACTGCTGGCGCTGGAAGGTCCGGCGCATCCCGTGCCGGGCCCGCCAGACGGGGGAGCGCCGGGTGATGTCCACTCCGTCCAGCAGCATCCGCCCCTGGTCGGGCCGGCGGATCCCGGACAGGACGTCGAAGAGCGTGGTCTTACCGGCCCCGTTGGGCCCGATCAGCCCGCACACCTCGCCCGCCCGGATCCCGAGGTCCACCCCGGTCAGCGCCTTGACCCCGCCGAAGCGGACGCTGACACCACTGGCCTCCAGCACGTAGCCGCTCATGTCCCCACCCCGCTCGTCCCGATCCCGCTCGTCCCCATTCCCAGGTAGGCCTCGGTGAGCCGGTCCGCCTCCACCTCGGCCCGGGGGCCGCACCAGGAGACCCGGCCCTGGGAGAGGTAGGCGACGGTGTCGGCGATCCCGAGGATCCCGGCGGCCTTCTCCTCCACCAGGAGCAGCGCGGTCCCGGCGTCGCGCAACTCGGTGAGCAGCGCGTACACCTCCTCCACCACGCGCGGGGCGAGCCCCAGCGAGGGCTCGTCGGCGATCAGCACCTCGGGCGGCCGTTGGAGCAGGGGTGCCAGGGCCAGCAGCTGCTGCTCCCCGCCGGACAGTGCCCCGGCGGGCACGGCGCGGCGCTCCGCGAGCCGGGGGAAGCGCGCGTACACGGCGGCCCGGGCCCCGGCCTCCGTGAGGTACAGGGCGAGGTTCTCCTCGATGGTGAGCGCGGGGAAGATCCCCCGGCCCTCGGGGGCGAGCAGCACCCCGGCCCGCGACCGCCGCACGGGGCCGTCACGGGTGGCGTCCCGCCCACGTACGAACACCGCGCCGCCCGTGACCGGCAACAGCCCGGCGGCCACCCGGCACGCGGTGCTCTTCCCGGCCCCGTTGGGCCCGAGCACGGCGAGGATCTCCCCCTTGCGGACGGTGAGATCAACCCCGTGCAGCACGAGCCCCCCGTCGTACCCGGCGCGGACGCCGCGCAGCTCCAGGGCGGCCGAAGAACCGGCCCCGCCGGCGTTCGAGGCGCGGGGGTGCGGGGGCGGAGCCCCCGAGGGGTCCGGGGCGGAGCCCCGGGAAGCGGCGGCCCGCCGCTTCGCCAGCCGCACCGGCACTGCCGCGCAGTACCCGTCGGGGTCATTGGCCAGGGCCAACCCCGCCAGGCCGAACAGGATCACCGGCAGATGGGCCGACGCCGTCACATGGTCCGCCAGCACCCGCGGAGCAACGGCGAAGACCAGCCCGGCCACCACCGCGTACTGCGGCCGGCGTACGCCCGCCGCCACCACGACCGCCAGCCACACCAGCCCCGTAAGGGCCGTGAAGTCCGTCGCCGTGATGCGGGTGTTGTACGAGGCGTACAGCACGCCCCCGAACCCGGCCAGCCCCGCCGACAGGGTGAACAGCAGCAGCTTCGTCCGCAGCACGGACACCCCCGAGGCCACGGCCGCCGCCGGGGCCGACCGTACGGCCAGCATCGCCCGCCCCGACGGGGAGTTCCGCAGCGCGCTCAGCCCCGCGGCGACCACCGCGACCAGCACCACCAGGGCCACCCCCAGCGCCCGGTCGTCGGACAGGTCCACCGGCCCGAACACCGGCCGCGGGACCGACCACCCGGAATCACCGTTCCGCAGCCACCTCAGCTGGAAGAGGACCTGGTCGGCGAGGAACGCCAGCGCCAGCGTGGCCAGCGCCAGGGACCTGCCCCCGAGCCGTAGCGCCGGCAGCGCGACCAGCGCCCCCAGCAGGGCCGCCGCGCACGTGCCCACCGCCAGCGCGGCCACGAACGGCCAGCCCCGGCTCATGAGCAGCCCGGCGACGAGCGCGGCCCCGGTCACGAAGGTGCCCTGCGCCAGGGACACCATCGCCCCGAGCCCGGTCACCACCGTGAAGGACATGAACACCAGCGCGATGGCCAGCCCCTGCGCGAGCAGCCCGCTCCAGAAGGGTGTGGTCACGGTGTAGAACGCCACGCACAACAGTGCGCCGCCCGCCGCCCACACCCCCCACCGCCGCCCCCACGAGGCCCCCGCCAGATGGTCGACGGGCGGCGCGTCCACGGCCGCGACCCCCGCCGTCCGGGCCCTGCGGGTCAGCACCAGCAGCCCGCCGAACAGGATCAGGAAGGGCACCGCCGTACGGAAGCCCGTGATGCCCTCGGCGAAGGACGCGTACCCGGCCACCAGGTTCTGCAGGACCCCCAGCCCGAGCCCGCCCGCGAAGGCGAGCGGCACGGACGCGAACCGCCCGATGACCGCGGCCGTCGCCGACACGAACAGGAACAGCGTGAAGTCGTGCGCCGACAGCCCCAGCAGCGGCGTCGCCAGCACCCCCGCCAGCCCGGCCAGCCCCGACGCGATCATCCACGCCGCCGACGACAGCCGGTCGGCGCTGATCCCGCGCAGTTCGGTCAGCGAGCGGTTGTCGACGGCGGCCCGCAGCCGCAGCCCGAGGCGCGTGTGCCGCATCAGCACCCACAGGGCCACCGCCACCAGCGCCGTCACCACCCAGGTGATCAGCTGGTCGGAGTCGATGCCGACGCCCTCGGCGAGCTGCCAGGACCGGGCGGGACTCGGCCCCACCCCCGGCAGCCCGAACTGGTTCTCCGCCGGCTTCACCGGCGCGCCCGCGTCCGCCAGCAGGTCCACCGCCCACAGCCCGGCGGCCGGCAGCGCCACCAGCAGACCGATGGTCGCCACGATCTGCGCGGTCTCACCGACCCGCGCGAGCCGCCGGAACATCAGCCGGTCCAGCCCCCGGCCGAGGCCGGGGGCCAGGACGAACACCACCAGCAGCGCCGCCGGGACCGCCGGCCAGCCCAGCCCCGAGTGCAGCTCGTAGAAGGTGAGCGCGCACAGGTAGGCGGTGGCCCCGTGCGCGAAGTTGAAGAGTCCGGACGCCGAGTACGACAGCACCAGCCCGGTGGCGAGCAGTGCGTACAGGGCGCCGGAGACCAGACCGCTCAGTACGAAGACGAGCAGATCTCCCATGGCGCAGCCCTACTTGAAGGGGATGGGCTCGTAGCACTTGAACGGGACGGAGACCTCGTACGCGCCGTTCTTCAGCTGTACGAGCGCCCCACAGCCGAAGCTGTCCTTCTGTCCCTTGGGCTCCGCCCGGTCTCCGACGAGGGTGCCGGTGTCGGAGAAGCCCCGCGCTGCGCTCTGGAAGGACTCGACGGTCAGGTCCTTGCCCGCCTTCCGCGCGATGGACACGAACAGGTCGGCCGACATGTACCCGGTGAGCATGTGCATGTTCAGCGGGGCTTCCCGGCCGTCCGCGGCCGCCTTGATGTCCGCCTTGAACTGCGCCATCTTCGGGTCCGTCGACTCGAACGGCTGGAACTGCAGCAGGACGTGCACCCCGTCGAGCGCCTGCTTCGTGGCGTCCTTGGCGAGCAGGCCCGGGTCGTAGTCGGTCGGGTCGGAGAGCAGCCCCTTGTACCCGCTGCGCTTGAGCGCGGTGAACAGCCCGATGTTGTTGGGGGTCTGCATCACGGAGACCACGGCGTCCGGGGCCTTGCCGCCGTTGCTCTCCAGGATCTCCTTCACGTACGCGGACCAGTCGCTCGGGACGGCGGCGGCCGGCACGGAGGCCTTGGCGTAGGAGACGGTGAACCCGGCGCTGGTGAAGCCCTGCTGGAAGGTCCGGATGCCGAACTTCCCGGCGTCGCTGTCGTTGGCGATGACCGCGACCGACTTGCCCTGTGCCCCGCCGAGGACCGTGGCGATGCCCTCGGGCCAGGTCTGGTTCAGGGTGCCGCCGGGGGTGGGGACCAGGCAGCCGTTGAACCCGTAGATGTACTGGGGCCCGCAGAAGGAGGGCAGGGTGCCCCAGCCGAAGGTGGGGACCTTCTCCTGTTCCAGGAAGTCGGCTCCGGAGAAGGTCACCGAGCTCATGGGGGAGACGGCGAAGACCTTGTCCTGCTGGACGAGCTTGCGGGCGGCCGCCAGGTTCTTCGCGGGGTCCTGGCCGTCGTCCTCCGCGCCCAGGTAGTCGATCTTGCGGCCGTTGACGCCCCCCTCGGCGTTGGCCCTCATATAGCGGGCCTTGGCGCCGAGGTCGGTGTCCTTCTTGCTGTAGCCGCTGGCGCTGGTCATCGACACGATGCCGCCGACCTTGATCGAGTCGGCGGTGACCCCGCGGGAGTTCCCGGGGCCGTCGCCGGGCGCGCCCGGGCTGGTGCCGTTCGTGGAGGCGGAGTTGCAGGCGGAGACGAGCGCGAGGGCCGCCGCCGCGGCGGCCAGGGTGCGGATCGGTCGCAACATGTCGGGGGATCCCCTCCGGTCGGAATCCCCGCATTCTGTGCGTGAGCTGACGCACCGTCAATGTTTACGGCAAAGAGAAATGACGGACCGTCAGTTCCGGTGAAGGGGGGCCGGGGAGGGGGCCGGACCTGCGGTGACCGGGGTGATGGGACGATCGCGGCCAAGGGGTGCCGACGAGGTGCTCCGCCCCGAGGGGGCCGTGGGGGCGGGCCCGCCTTCGGCGCGGCAAAGCCCGTCATATCCGGCTAAAGTGGATCGGAAAGGTAAAAAGCATGTCCGGCGGCTCGTGGTACCCCCGCGTGCCGTCCGGCTGTCCCTGGAGGCGTGATGACCGTACCCTCCGATGCGGCGCCGCGGCACGCGCAGAGCGACCCCGAGGACGTCCTCGGGCAGCTCGGCAACTCGTGGCACTGGGCACTCGGCTTCGCCCTCGCGACCCTGATTCCGGGCATCCTGGTGCTCGTCTGGCCCGACGAGACGCTGCACATCCTGGCCGTGATCATCGGCCTGCAGCTGCTGGTGGCCGGCGGCTTCCGCTTCGTCTCGGCCTTCTCCCACAGCAGTGACGGGGGCAGCAGCAGGCTGGCCGGCGTCCTGATCGCCCTGCTGGCGTTCCTGGCCGGCGTCCTGGTGCTGCGGCATCCGATGCAGACGATCGGTGCGCTGTCCCTAGTCGTCGGGGTGTTCTGGCTGATGACCGGAGTGCTCACGGCATACGTCGCCATCGCCGACCGCGCGCTCGTGCACCGGGGCCTGACCTTCGGCCTCGGCGCCCTCGGCGTCGTGGCCGGAATCGTCGTGCTCTGCTTCCCGGTGGACTCCGCGGTCGCCCTGACGCGGCTGCTGGGCCTGTGGCTCGTCCTGCTCGGCGTGTTCGAAGTGGTGATGGCCTTCGCGCTGCGCTCGGCCACCCGCCGGACCACGCCCAAGCCGACGCCCCGTCCGGGGTGAACGCCGGGCACCCCACTCACGACGAGTAGAGCGCCGAGACCTCCTTGGCGTACGCCTTCTCGATCGCCCGGCGCTTCAGCTTCAGCGAGGGCGTCAGCAGCCCCCGCTCCTCCGTGAACTGCTCGCCCAGCACCCGGAACGTGCGGATCGCCTCCGCCTGCGACACCAGCGTGTTGGCGGCCACCACCGCCCGGCGGACCTCCGCCGTCAGCTCGGGGTCGTTCACCAGGTCCGGGGCCGGCAGCTGCGGCCGGCCGCGCATCGACAGCCAGTGCGCGATCCCGTCCATGTCCAGCGTGAGCAGGGCCGCGATGTACGGCCGGTCGTTGCCCACCAGCACGCACTGCGACACCAGCGGATGCGAACGGACCCGCTCCTCCAGCGCGGCCGGCGCGACGCTCTTGCCGTTGGAGGTCACCAGGATGTCCTTCTTGCGGCCGGTGATCGTGAGGTAGCCGCCCTCGTCCAGCCGCCCCAGGTCCCCGGTCGCCAGCCAGCCGCCGCGCAGCACCGCCTCCGTGGCGCGCGGGTCGTTGAGGTACCCGGCGAATATGTGGCTGCCCTGGAGCCACACCTCCCCGTCGTCCGCGATGTGCACCGCGCTGCCCGGGATCGGCCGGCCCACCGTGCCGTACTTCGTCGCGCCCGGCGGGTTCGCGGTGGCCGCCGCGCACGACTCGGTCAGCCCGTACCCCTCGAACACCGTGATACCGGCGCCGTCGAAGAACAGCCCCAGGCGGCGCGACATCGCCGACCCGCCCGACATGGCGTGCCGCACCCGGCCGCCCATCGCCTCGCGGACCTTCCCGTAGACCAGCTTCTCGAAGAGCTGGTGCTCCATCCGCAGCCCGGCCGAGGGCCCCGGCCCGATGCCGAACGCCTTCCGCTCGCGCGCCTCCGCGTACCGCACGGCCGTCTCCACCGCCCGGTCGAAGGGGCCCGAACGCCCCTCCGCCTCCGCCTTGCGGCGGGCGGCCGCGAAGACCTTCTCGAAGACGTACGGGACCCCGAGCACGAAGGTCGGCCGGAAGGCGGCCAGGTCGGGCAGCAGCTCGGCCGCCGCCAGCACGGGCTGGTGCCCGAGCTTGACCCGTGCCCGGACGGCGGCCACCTCCACCATCCGCCCGAAGACGTGGGCCAGCGGCAGGAAGAGCAGGGTCGACGGCTGCTCTCCCTGTCTGCCCTGGAACACGGACTCCCAGCGGGTCACCAGGGTGTCCGCCTCGTACATGAAGTTGGCGTGCGTCAGCACGCACCCCTTGGGGCGGCCGGTGGTGCCGGAGGTGTAGATGACGGTGGCCGTCGCGTCCGGCGTCACGGCGCGGCGATGGCGGTGCACGACGTCCTCGGCGACCCCGCGGCCGTCCGCGACGAGGTCCTCCACGGCCCCGGCGTCGAGCTGCCACAGCCGTTGCAGGTGGGGGAGCCGGTCGATGACCGAGCCCACGGTCATGGCCTGGTCCTCGTCCTCGACCACGCAGGCCGTGCAGTCGGTGTCGTACAGGATCCAGTGCACCTGATCGGCGGAGGACGTCGGATAGACGGGGACGGGCTGGGCACCGATCGCCCACAGGGCGAAGTCGAAGAGGGTCCACTCGTACCGGGTGCGGGACATGACGGCGACCCGGTCCCCGAAGCGCACGCCCTGGGCCAGCAGCCCCTTGGCGAGCGCCAGCACCTCGGCGGCCAGCTCCCCGGAGGTGACGTCCCGCCAGACACCGTCGGTCTTGCGGCCGAGCACCACCCGGTCCGGATCCTCGTGGGCGTGCCGGAAGACGACGTCGGCCAGTCCGCCGACGGGCGCGCCCGTGACGACCGGTGGGACGGTGATCTCGCGCAAGGCCCCGCTCCTCTCCGCGCGCCGCGGGTGAACGTACCTCACGGTCAGGGGGCGTTGATCAGCAATCGGATTCCTCCACAAGACCTCCCCAGTGACGCGCCGTCCCATGCCTCTGACGTGCGACGTTCCGGGACTCCCGGGCGGCGCGGGCGGGTCAGCCGGTGCGGCTGAGCCGGTCCGCGCCGGAGAGCACCGCCGCCGCCAGCGCCTCGGCCGCGGCGGAGGCGCGCGGCCCGCGGAGCAGCGCGAACTCCACCGGCCCCAGCTCGGGCAGCCCGCCGACCCGCACCAGGCCCGGCGGGATCAGCCCGCGGGTGTGCGCCATCACGCCCAGCCCGGCCCGGGCCGCCGCGATCAGACCGCTCAGGCTGCCGCTCGTGCACGCGATCCGCCAGGCCCGGCCCTCGCGTTCCAGCACCTCCAGCGCACGGGCCCGGGTGATGCCCGGTGGCGGGAAGACAATCAGCGGAACGGGACGCTCCGGGTCAACCCGCAACCCCTCCGCGCCGATCCACACCATCCGGTCCCGCCATACCAGGCGGCCCCGCTCGTCGCCCGGGCCGCGCCGCTTCGCCAGCACCAGGTCCAGCCGCCCCGCGTCCAGCCGCTCGTGCAGCGTTCCCGAGAGCTCCACCGACAGCTCCAGATCCACCTCGGGGTGCTCGTGCCGGAAGCCCTCCAGGATCTCCGGAAGCCGCGTCAGCACGAAGTCCTCCGAGGCCCCGAACCGCAGCCGCCCGCGCAGCCGCGTCCCCGCGAAGAAGGCCGCCGCCCGCTCGTGCGCCTCCAGGATCGTCCGCGCGAAGCCGAGCAGCGCCTCGCCGTCCTCCGTCAACTCCACGCTGTGCGTGTCCCGGACGAACAGCGGCCGTCCCGTCGCCTCTTCCAGCCGCCGTACGTGCTGACTGACCGTGGACTGCCGCACGCCGAGCCGCCCCGCGGCCTGGGTGAAGCTGAGCGTCTGGGCCACCGTGAGGAACGTACGCAGCTGGACGGGGTCGTACACACCGCTGATGCTAGGCCGTTCCCACCGCCGCCGGTCAGCGTCGTGGCCGTTGACCTGCGCACGAGCGGTCCACGGGGGCCGGGGGCGGCTGCTCCGGACCGCACCGGGGCGGGTTACCGTGTCCCTTCATTTCGAGGGGGACAACTGATGTCGTACAACACGGGGCCGGGACCGTACCCGGGACAGCCGAATCCGTCGTGGGGAGGGAGCTGGCCGCCGCCGTTCCCGCCGCCGCCCAAGCCCGGCGTCATACCCCTGCACCCGCTCGCCGTGAGCGAGATACTCAACGGTGCCTTCACGACCTTCCGCCGGTACGCCAAGCCCCTGATCGGCGTGATGCTCGCGGTACAGGCCGTCGGAGTCATGATCATGGTCGCGGCGATCGGCGTCACCGTCGCCGTCACGCAGGACCGCTTCGCCGCCGTCTTCGACCTCGCGCCGGGCGAAGACCCCGACGGCGCGGACGTGGCGGCCCTGTTCCTGTCCTTCGTGCCGGCCGGTGTGCTCCTGCTGGTCGTGGTGACGCTGTGCGCGGCGATGATCGCCGCCCTGTGCCCCGCGGTGGTGCAGGAGGCCGTGGTCGGCCGGCCCACGACCTTCGTCGCGATGTGGAGCCGCTGCTGGTCCCGGCTGCCGTCGGTGCTCGGAACCCTGCTGCTGACGGGGTTGATCGTGGGCGGGCCGATCCTCGTCCTCTACGCGGTCTGCATCCCGCTGATCGTCATGTCCGCCGACGGCTCCGGTCCGCCGGCCGCCCTCGCCGTGCTGATCCCGGGCGTCCTGCTCTACCTGCCCGTCGCGGCCTGGCTGATGACACGGTTCAGCCTCGCGCCCGCCGTCGCCGTGTGCGAGGGTCTCGGGCCGGTCGCCTCCCTGCGGCGCTCCTCCCAGCTGGTCAGCGGCGGCTGGTGGCGCGTGTTCGGCATCTCGCTGGTCGGGTCCATCGTGGCCGGCGCCGTCGGCTACGCCATCCAGATGCCCTTCGGCTTGGTCGGCATGGTCTCGCTCGTCCCCGCCTTGTCGGCGGGGAGCGAGGGCCACGCCGATCCGGAAGAGATCATCGTCGGGATCATCGTGTACGCGATCGCCGTGCTGGTCGGCGGCGTACTCAGCGCGCTCTTCCAGTACGGTTTCCCCTCGCTGGTGAACGCCCTGCTCTACGTCGACCTGCGGATGCGCAAGGAGAACCTCGCCGAGGCCCTGATCGCCACCGCCGCCGCCAGTGCCAGTGCCACCGCCACCACCACTGACGCACCCGCCCCGGCCCCGGCGTCCGCCGCGGAGACCGGCGAGAGATGACACCCGCCTGCCATCGCGGGTCGTGATGACAGTGAGTGCGGTGTACGGGTTTCCCGATCACCGCCCACCGTCGACCATGGAGGGAGCACAGCGCCCGGGTCCGTCCACCCGGGCGCCACTCCCCCCGACAGCAAGTGAGCACCCCGCACATGCGCCGCCCGCACCTCCCCGCCCGGCTGCCCCTGGACCCGTACGTCCTGGCCCTGCTCGCCGCCGTCGGCCTCGCCGCCCTGCTCCCCGCCCGCGGTGCGGCCGCCCCGATCGCCGACGGCGCCTCCACCGCGGCCGTGGCCCTGCTCTTCTTCCTCTACGGCGCCCGGCTCTCCACCCGCGAGGCCCTCGAAGGACTGCGCCACTGGCGGCTGCACCTCACCGTGCTCGCCTGCACCTTCCTGCTCTTCCCGCTCCTCGGCCTGGCCGCCCGCGGTCTCGTTCCCGCCGTCCTGACCCAGCCGCTCTACGCCGGCCTGCTCTTCCTCTGCCTGGTCCCCTCGACCGTCCAGTCCTCCATCGCCTTCACCTCGATCGCCCGCGGCAACGTGCCCGCCGCGATCTGCGCCGGCTCCTTCTCCAGCCTGGCCGGCATCGCCCTCACCCCCCTCCTCGCCGCCGGCCTGCTCGGCGGCCACGCGGGCGGCTTCTCCCTCGACTCGCTCCTCAAGATCACCCTCCAGCTGCTGCTGCCCTTCCTCCTCGGGCAGTCCCTGCGCCGCTGGGTCGGCGGCTTCCTCGTCCGCCACAAGCAGGTCCTCGGCTACGTCGACCGCGGCTCGATCCTGCTCGTCGTCTACGCCGCCTTCAGCGCGGGCGTGACCGCGGGCATCTGGCACCAGGTCAGCCCGCCGCGCATCGGCGCCCTGCTGCTGGTCGAGGCGGTGATCCTCGCCGTCATGCTGCTCGTCACCTGGTACGGCTCGGCCCGCCTCGGCTTCGGCCGCGCGGACCGCATCGCCATCCAGTTCGCCGGGTCGAAGAAGAGCCTGGCCGCCGGACTCCCCATGGCCAGCGTGCTGTTCGGAGCCCAGGCCGGCCTCGCCGTGCTCCCGCTGATGCTCTTCCACCAGATGCAGCTGATGGTCTGCGCGGTCATCGCCCGCCGCCGCGCCCAGGACCCGGACCGCGAACCCGCCCCCGACCGTGTGGCGGAGGTCTCGCCCGCGGCCCAACAGCCCACCGGCCAGGCCCGATAACGTGCGGTGGTGACCTGGATACGCCCGCTCGCCGCCCACGCCGAACGCCCCTGCACCCTCGTGGTCTGCCGCGGCTGCTGCTGCGGCGACCCCCGCAAGAACCCCGGCTCCGACCACGCCGGCCAACTCGCCCGGCTGCGCGAGGCCGCGGCCGCCTCCGGGGGCCGCCTGGCCGTCCGTACGAGCGAGTGCCTCGGCCCCTGCGCCCAGGCCAACGTCATCGTGGTGCAGCCCACCACCGAAGCCCGCCGCCGCGGCGCCCGCGCGACCTGGTTCGGCTGGGCCCTGGACGACACCGCGACCGACGAGATCATCGCCTGGGCCGAATCCGGCGGCCCGGGCACCACCCCGCTCCCGGCCACCCTGGACCTCCACCGCATCGACCCCCCGGCCCCGAAGCCGGCCGCCGACACCGCCCGCCGCGGCCGCCGGAAGGCTAGAGGGTGATCCGCTCCTCGCCCGCGTAGATGTTCATGTCCGGCCCCCGCAGGAAGCCGACCAGCGTCATCCCCGACTCCAGCGCCAGGTCCACCGCCAGCGAGGACGGCGCGGAGACGGCCGCCAGCACCGGGACGCCCGCCATCACGGCCTTCTGCACGAGCTCGAAGGAGGCCCGGCCCGACACCAGCAGGACCGCGCCCGTCAGCGGGAGGCGGCCGGCCTGGAACGCACGGCCGACGATCTTGTCGACCGCGTTGTGCCGGCCCACGTCCTCCCGCAGGTCCAGCAGCTCGCCCCGTGCCGTGAACAGCCCCGCCGCGTGCAGTCCGCCCGTACGGTCGAAGACCTTCTGGGCCGCGCGCAGCCGGTCCGGGAGCTCGCAGAGGACCTCCGCGGGTACCCGTACCGGATCGGCGGCGATCCCCGGGAAACGGGTCGCCGTACGGACTGCGTCCAGGCTGGCCTTGCCGCACAGGCCGCAGGAGGAGGTGGTGTAGACGTTCCGCTCCAGCGTGATGTCCGGCACCGGAACCCCGGCGGCCAGCTGCACGTTGACCACGTTGTAGGTGTTCGAACCGTCCTCGGTGGCCCCCTCGCAGTACGTGACGGCCTGCACGTCCGAGGCCGCCGCGAGCACTCCCTCGCTGACGAGGAAGCCCACCGCCAGCGCGAAGTCGTCGCCCGGCGTACGCATCGTGATGGCCAGGGGCTTGCCGTTCAGACGTATCTCCAGCGGCTCCTCGGCCACCAGCGTGTCCGGGCGGACGCCCGCCCCGCCGTTCCGGATCCGGACGACGCGACGACGTTCGGTGACCCGTCCCATGGTGATCAGCCCTCCCCTTCTGCTTTCTCGCCGGTATCCGACGAGCTCATTGTCCCGGTTCCGCTTCCCGCGACGCTCCCGGCAGGTGGATCCTCGGGAAGCTCCAAAATCCGGGGCCGGAATCCTGTCGGGTCACACGCACCCGTACCCACCAGTAGCAGGCAAAGCTGGGTGATCCTGACTTCCGTACAAGGGGGGACCCCGCCCATGACCGGTTCACGCGTGGTGGCGCTAGGGCACTACCAGCCCGCGAAAGTGCTCACCAACGAGGACCTCGCGGCCATGGTCGACACCACCGACGAGTGGATCCGGTCCCGCGTCGGCATCCGCACCCGCCACATGGCGGGCCCGGACGAGCCGGTGGACGAGCTGGCCTACCAGGCGGCGGGCAAGGCGCTGGCCGGCGCCGGCCTGACCCCGGACGACATCGACCTCGTCCTGGTCGCCACCTCCACCGCGATCGACCGTTCGCCCAACATGGCCGCGCGCGTCGCCGCCAAGCTGGGCATGGGCGGCGGCCCCGCCGTGATGGACATCAACGTCGTCTGCTCGGGCTTCACCCACGCCCTGGCCACCGCCGACCACGCCATCCGCGCCGGCTCCGCCACCCGCGCCCTGGTCATCGGCGCCGACAAGATGACCGAGATCACCGACTGGAACGACCGCACCACCTGCGTGCTCACCGGCGACGGCGCCGGCGCGGCCGTCGTCGAGGCCTGCGAGGAGCCGGGCATCGGCCCGGTGCTGTGGGGTTCGGTCCCGGAGATGGGCAACGCGGTCCGGATCGAGGGCTCGCCGCCGGTCTTCGCCCAGGAGGGCCAGTCCGTCTACCGCTGGACCACCAGCCAGCTCCCGCCGCTCGCCCGCAAGGTGTGCGAGAAGGCCGGGATCACCCCGGAGGACCTGGCCGCGGTCGTCCTGCACCAGGCGAACCTGCGGATCATCGAGCCGCTCGCCGCCAAGATCGGCGCCGTCAACGCCGTCGTCGCCCGCGACGTCGTCGACTCCGGCAACACCTCGGCCGCCAGCATCCCGATGGCCCTGTCCAAGCTGGTCCAGCGCGGCGAGATCCCCAGCGGCGCCCCGGTCCTCCTGTTCGGCTTCGGCGGCAACCTCTCCTACGCGGGCCAGGTCATCAGCTGCCCGTAGGCGTCGCCGTGCGGCCCGGGGCACGGCGCACCTCGGCTCCCGGCGTCCCCGGCAGCACGACGACGAGCGCCACCGGCTGCCGGAGCCCGGAGGCACCCGTGCCGACCGGGACCGTCGCCAGGACGAGCACCAGCGCCGCCGCCCGGAACCGGGCCGGGCCGCTCCCGAGCACGGCCCGGAAGTCCAGGTCCCCGGCGAGGTAGACGGCGACCCCGCCCGCCCCCGGCGAGACATGCCGTCTCGCTACGCCCGTCGGTGCATGCCCGCAGGTCAGCCCGGCGTGGCGGACGCCCACCGCTCGGATATGTGGTCGGAAGCCCGCCGATCCTTTGCTATTGTTGTCCATGTCGCCGCGGGAAACCGGGGCCGACCACCTGGTCCGGGTGGCGGAATGGCAGACGCGCTAGCTTGAGGTGCTAGTGCCCTTTATCGGGCGTGGGGGTTCAAGTCCCCCCTCGGACACAAGAAAGAACCCCACACATCGTGTGGGGTTCTTCTTTTTTGCCGTTCACGTGCTAAGGACCACCAGGCCCGTCGGGGTGGTCAGGCTGCCCGGGGCGACCGACGTGAAGGTGTGGGGCAGGGACAGGCGGGGCTGGTCGCCGGCCGGGGCGGCGTCGAAGAGGTAGGCCGCCGCGGCCGTGGTGTCGCTGACCAGGTGGGGGCCGCCCGGGGTGGCCGTGGCTCCGGTGAGCGGGGTGCGGAAGAGGCGGCGCAGGTGGCGGAGGGTCTCCGGGGTGACCGGCGCCCTCATCGGCACGGGCCGAGCCGGGGGCTCCGCGGCGGGGGCGTCCGCGGGGGCCGCGGCGGCGGCCGTGGCGTCCGGGGGGATCGCGCCGGTCAGGAGCAGGGCCAGGAGGACCGGGACGGCCTTGCGGCGCAGGGCCGCGGTGGCCTCGGGCAGCCGGTGGGCATGGGTCGCGGGCAGCGAGAGCGCGAGGCTCCCGGCCGCGTCGCCGGTGGCGATCGGGACCGCCGAGCAGACGACCCCGGGGGAGTACTCGAGCAGGTCGAAGACGGGCGCGCCCGGAGCGACCGCGTCCAGCGCGCTGAACAGCACCCTGCTGTCGGTGATCGTCCGCGGGGTGAGCCGGGCGGTCCGGTGCCGGGCCACGTGGTCGGCGCGGCGGTCGTGGTCGAGCTGGGTCAGCAGGCACTTGCCGACCGCGCTGGCGTGCGCGGCCGCCCGGAAGTCCACCCACTCCCGCACCGGCGGGGCCGCGGGCCCGTCCGCCGTCTGCGTGATCCGGACCTCGCCCTCGGCGTACCGGCTGAGGTACACCGCGGCGCCCGCGCTGTCCCGGGCCAGGGCCAGGGTGCGCTGGAGCTGGCCGGTCAGGCCGTGGCCGCCGGGGGCGGCGAGCCGGTCCAGGGCGGGCCCGCGCGCGTACACCCCCGCGCCCGGGCGGTACGCGTACTCCTCCTCGCACAGCATCGACAGGAGCGGGCGCAGCTCCCCCTCGGCGAGGCTCGCCTCGCGGGCCAGCTGGGCGGCCCGCACCCCGAGCGGGTGCTGTTCCAGGACGCGTACGACGGCCAGCGCGCGGCGGGCCTCCGCCAGGGCCTCGCTCGTCCCGCCCTGGACGACGGTCCCGCGGGCCGCCGCCGTCAGTGCCGGGTGGCGCAGCGGCCCGGCGGCCGGCCGGACCGTGGCCACCGGTGCCGAGGCCACCGGTGCCGGGACGGTCGCCGTCGCCGTCTCCGTTGCCGTCGCCGCCACGGAGACGGGCGGCGCCAGGAACGCGGCCAGCACCCCGGACAGCCCGGGCCGCGGCAGCGGCACCGGGCCCAGATCGGGGTCCTCGAACTGGTCGACGTAGCGCAGCACGGCCGCCTGCGCGCACAGCCGGACCTCCCGCAGGTCCCGCCGGCCGCCCGGCCGGAAGCCGCGGCGGCCCAGCTCGCGCGCCCAGAGCCGGGCGTCGTGGTGTTCACCGCGCCGGGAGTGGTCGAGGAAGAGGCAGTACGCGGCGGCGGCGGTCGGCGGGCTCCCGGAACCTGCCGCGAACTGCCACCAGAAGCGGGAGCCTTCGCGCAGCCCGGCCAGGTGCAGCAGGCAGCCGAAGACGACCGCGCCGGCCAGGTCGGTGCGCCCGCCGGTGCCGAAGTTGTCGAGGTGCGCCCCGGCCTTCGGCGCGCACACCGAGGCCAGGCAGACGGCCTTGAGGTCGCGCCGGGCCCGCTCGGCGTCGAGCGGGCAGTCCCCGGCCGGGTCGCTCCAGCCGTAGGCGGACCGGCGCCGGGCCCGGTGTCCGGGGACCGGGCCGTGCGGCGTGGCGCGCAGCAGCCGGGCCTCGGCCGCGCCGAGGTCGTAGTACCGGTAGCGGTCGCGCACGCCGGCCCGGGCGAGGAACTCGGCGAGCGAGCGCGGGGTTCCGTCGCCGTCCCGCCGCTCCTGGGGTTCGTACCGCTTCATGAGCCGGCGGATTCGGCTGATTCGGCGGACGTGTCGAGGAGGCGCGCGAGCCGCCGGTGGGCCTGGCCGAGGTAGGAGCGGACCGTGGCCTCGTCGACGCCCATCACGGCGGCGGCCTCACCGGGGGTGCACTGGAGCCCGTACCGCAGGAGTACGGCGTCGCGCTGGCGCTCGGCGAGCCGGGAGACGGCGGAGTAGAAGCGGATGGTGTCGGTCAGTACCTCGTACTGGTCGGCGTGGGCCTCCTTGAGGGCGGCCTCGAAGGCGCTGATGTCCATCGGCTCGGGCTGCTGCTGCCAGGGGTGGCGCCGGCCCTGCCGGTCGACCAGGCAGTGCTTGAGCACCGTCCACGCGTAGGCGTCGAGGCGGTCCATGTGGAGCATCCGGAGCCATTCGCCCATGATCGAGTCGAAGGCGGCGTCCACGGCCTCCTCCGCCGCCGCGTCGGAACCCAGGTGCAGGTACGCGAAGCGCATGTACGCGGGCCGCCGGTTGGCGTGGAAGGCCCAGTACGACAGGCGCGCCGTCGGGTGCCACTGGCTCATGGGAGTCGGCCGCCGACGCCGGCTCGGTAGTCCCACGGCCCCACCGGACTCCTCCGGTCCGCCATCGTTCACCGCTCCACCTCATCCCCTGTGCGCAGAACAGGAAAGCAGCGCGGGCGCACTCGGAGGGCGCAGAGAAGAAACCTGGAAGCATTGCGTCGGTGATGATCGACTTGTGATCGATGTCGATCGCAGGAGGCTCCAGCCGGCACGTATGCATATGCCCGCTGCCGGTGCCGCCGGACCACCGGTCCGGCGGCCGGCGGTCCGCCTGTAACATGGGCCCGATCGCGAGGGCCGTGACGGAGAGGTCACTGCCCTCGCTTTTGCGTTACGTCCACCCATGAACAAATGCGGCGCGTGGCCTTTCGGCGGTTCGATACGATGAACCGCATTCACAGTCCGTCACGTCACGTGGTACCGCACATAGGAAATGGAGCATCCGAGGATGGCTCGACACCTGATCACCAGCGCGCTTCCGTACATCAACGGGATCAAGCACCTGGGCAACATGGTCGGGTCGATGCTTCCGGCGGATGTGTACTCCCGGTACCTCCGCCAGCGCGGCCACGACGTCCTCTACATCTGCGCCACCGACGAGCACGGCACCCCCGCCGAGCTCGCCGCCAAGGAGGCCGGCATCTCGGTCGCCGAGTTCTGCGCGCAGGCCCACGACGCCCAGAAGGCGGTCTACGACGGCTTCGAGCTGTCCTTCGACTACTTCGGCCGCAGCTCCTCCGCGCAGAACCGCGAGATCACCCAGCACTTCGCGCGCAGGCTCCAGGAGAACGGCTTCATCGAGGAGCGCGCGATCCGGCAGGTCTACTCGCCGGTCGACGGCCGCTTCCTGCCGGACCGCTACGTCGAGGGCACCTGCCCGCACTGCGGCTACGACAAGGCACGTGGCGACCAGTGCGAGAACTGCACCCGCGTCCTGGACCCCACGGACCTGATCGAGCCCCGCTCGGCCATCTCCGGCTCCACCGAGCTGGAGGTCCGCGAGACCAAGCACCTCTTCCTCCTGCAGTCCAAGCTCCAGCACGAGGTCGAGGCCTGGGTCTCCGAGCACGAGGAGGAGTGGCCGCAGCTCGCCTCCTCCATCGCCCGCAAGTGGCTGACCGAGGGCCTGCACGACCGCGCCATCACCCGTGACCTCGACTGGGGCGTCCCGGTCCCGGCCGACACCTGGCCCGAGCTGGCCGCCGAGGGCAAGGTCTTCTACGTCTGGTTCGACGCCCCGATCGAGTACATCGGGTCCACCAAGGAGTGGTCGGACCTGGACCCGGCGAACCGCGACTACAAGTCGTGGTGGTACGAGGCCGAGGACGTCCGCTACACGCAGTTCATGGCCAAGGACAACGTCCCGTTCCACACGGTGATGTTCCCCGCCACCGAACTGGCCACCCGCGAGCCGTGGAAGAAGGTCGACTACGTCAAGGCCTTCAACTGGCTGACGTACTACGGCGGCAAGTTCTCCACCTCGCAGAAGCGCGGCGTCTTCACCGACCAGGCGCTGGAGATCCTCCCGGCCGACTTCTGGCGCTACTTCCTCATCGCCAACGCGCCCGAGTCCGACGACTCGTCGTTCACGTGGGAGCACTTCGCCGCCACGGTCAACAAGGACCTCGGCGGCACCCTCGGCAACTTCGTGAACCGCGTACTGACCTTCTCCCGGAAGAAGTTCGGCGACGAGGTCCCCGCCGGCAGCCCCGCAGGCGAGGTCGAGGCCAAGCTGGGCGAGCAGATCGCCGAGCTGCTGGCCGAGTACGAGGGCCACATGGACTCCCTCCAGTACCGCAAGGCCGCGGCCGCGCTGCGCGCCCTGTGGTCGGCCGGCAACGCGTACCTCGACGAGAAGGCCCCCTGGCTGGAGGTCAAGACCGACCTCGACGGCGCGGCGCTCACCCTGCGCACCGCGATGAACCTCATCCACCTCTACTCGGTGGTCTCCGAGCCGTTCATCCCGGCCTCGGCGCGCGCCATGCGCTCCTCCTTCGACCTCGCTGACGACACGGCCGCCTGGATCGCCCCCGAGCAGGCCAAGGCACTGGACGCGGTCCCGGCCGGTACGCCGTTCACCGTGCCGCCGGTGCTCTTCGCGCGGGTCACCGAGGAGGACCTGGAGTCCTACCGCGAGCGCTTCGGCGGTTCCCCGGAGGCCTGAGCCTTCGAGCGACCACCACGTGAGGGGCGCGACCTTCCGGGGTCGCGCCCCTTTCGCGTGCCCGCCGGGCGGGACGGTAGGGAAAACCCCACCGTGAAGTGTCCACCTGGGCGTGCAGACCCGGTGGGGGCCGCGCGGCTGGAATGGGGCCATGACCCTTTCCCGTACCGCCCGTTGGACTGCGGGCTGGCTGCTCGCGGCCGCCTGGGCGCTGTCCTTTCCGCTGCTGTCCCCGCTGGGACCCCACCGGCTGTGGGGCTGGTGCGCGGCGAGCGGCTACCTCGCCGCCGCCGCGGCCACCGCCCTGGGCCGCCGCCGCGCCGCACTCGGCGCCGCGCTGCTCGGGGCCGTCGCCGTGCCGCTGCTGTGGCTGGTCCTGACCGGCCAGGGACAGTCGGAGGTGAGGGTCATCGAACGGTCCGGGCGGCTCCTGCTGGAGTCCGGCCGGCTCTACGTGGAGGGGCCCGCGGCCGTGGACGAGTACACGCCGTACCTGCCGGGCATGGCCCTGCTCGGCCTCCCGCGGGCGCTGCTCGGCGGCGGGGACGGCTGGGCCCTCCGGCTGCTGGGCGACGCCCGGATCTGGTGCGCGGCGGCCCTGTTCGGCAGCCTGTGGGCCGGGCGGCGACTGCTCGGCGCGGCCCGGTCGCCGCTGCTCCCCGCGCTCGTGGCCTCGCCCGTGGTGGCGCTGCCCCTGGCCGTCAGCGGGGTGGACCTGCCGCTGGCCGGGCTGTGCTGCCTGGCGCTCGCCGCCGCGGCGGCGGGCCGGCCCGCGGTGGCGGGCGCGGCCCTCGCCGGGGCCTGCGCGCTGAAGTGGACGGCGCTGCCCGCGGTGGCGGTGGCGGTGAGCCTGCTCGCCATCTGCCGGGGCGGGCGGCCGGCGGTGCGCTGCGCGCTGGTGGCGGCCGGCGGCACGGCCCTGCTGGTGCTGCCGGGTGCACTGCTCCAGCCGCGCGAGGTGTGGCGACAGGTGTTCGCCTTCCCCACCGGGCGCGCGGAGGTCCCGACCCCGGCCGGCAGCCCGCTCCCCGGACACCTCCTCGCCGAACTCGGCTCCTGGGGCTGGTACCTGACGGTGGCCCTGCTGGTGCTGGGCGGCCTGGCCGTGGCCCTCTCGCTGCTGGTCCGGCCCCCGCGCACACTGGTCGCGGCGGCCGACCGCCTCGCGATCGGCCTCACCACGGCCTTCCTGCTGGCCCCCGCCGGCCGCTTCGGCTACCTGGCGCTCCCGGTGCTGCTGGCGCTCTGGTCCCGTACGGTGACGGTCCCGGGCGTCTCCCGCGTCGTGACTGGCTCCTTCCGGCTCCGGCCGTCGGACGGGCGGCCGACAGCGCGGAACGAGCGGTCGGGAGGGCATTTCGCCTGACGGTCCCCGTACATTGGATAGTTGCACTATCCTTCCGTCCGTGGATCAGCTGATCGCCGAAGACCCGACCCGTATGGGACCGTACCGCTTGATCGCCCGGCTGGGGGCGGGCGGCATGGGCCTGGTCTACCTGGGCCGCTCCGAGGGCGGCCGTACCGTCGCCGTGAAGGTGGTGCAGGCGGAGTTCGCCGGGAACCCCGAATTCCGCAGGAGGTTCGCACGCGAGGTGGCCGCCGCGCGCCGGGTGGGCGGCAGCTGGACGGCGGCGGTGCTCGACGCCGACACCGAGGCCGCCGTTCCCTGGGTGGCGACCCAGTACATCCCGGGGCCCGACCTCCAGACCGTGGTCGCCCGGCAGTTCGGTCCGCTGCCCGAGGACTCGGTGCGGACCCTCGCCAACCGGCTCGCGCTCGCGCTGCGGGCCGTGCACGACGCGGGCCTGATCCACCGCGACCTCAAGCCGTCCAACGTGCTCGTCACCGTCGACGGGCCCCGCGTCATCGACTTCGGCATCGCGCGGGCGATGGACAGCCTGACCGGCGACAGCCTGCACACCCGTACCGGCATGCTGATCGGCTCGCCGGGGTTCATGTCCCCGGAACAGGTACGCGGACTCGAACTGACCCCCGCCAGCGACGTCTTCTGCCTCGGCGCGGTCCTCGTGTACGCCGCCACGGGGCGCATGCTCTTCGGCGCCACGGACACCGGGCTGAACGCCCATCTCTTCCGGATCGCCGAGGAGGAGGCCGACCTGACCGGCGTACCGGAGTCGATGGTCGACCTCGTCGGCGCGTGCCTGCACAAGGACCCGGCCCGGCGGCCCACCCCCGACGAGGTGGCGGCGCGTACGGCGGCGGACGCACCCGGGGAATGGCTCCCGGGTGCGGTACTGGCCCAACTCGGGCGACACGCCGCGCGGCTGCTGGACTACGCCCCGGCGTCTCCTCCCGGAGCCGGAGCCGGAGCCGGAGTGGGACTCGGAGCCGGAGTCGGAGCCGGAGCCGGCGGCGAGGCTCCGGCCGGGGGACCGCCCGCCGGGGCGCCGGACCCCCGCCTCGTGCCGGCGCAGTCCCGGCAGGACGCCTCCCCGTACGGGACACCGCCCGCGTACGCCCCCACGGCCCCCGGCCACTTCGGCCCCTCGGACGGCTTCGGCCCGCCCCCGGGCCCCGTCCCCGGCGACCCGTCCGCCCCCGCGCCCCCACACCCCAGACGGTGGTGGGGCCTCGCGGTCCTCGCCCTGACGCAGCTGCTGGTGCTGGTCGAAGCGGCGCAGTTCAACCTGCTGGGGCCACAGATGCACGCCGATTTCGGCATCAGCGGCGACGGCATCGGCCCGGCCTTCAGCGCCTACCTGGTCGCCCTCGGCGGGCTGCTGCTGCTCGGCGGGCACCTCGCCGACCTGCTCGGGGCCCGGCGGCTGCTGGTGGCCGGCCTGATCGGGTTCGCGGTGGCCGCGGTGCTCGGCGGCGCGGCCGACGGCGCCGGGCTGCTGATCACCTCCCGCGCCCTGCAGGGCGCCTCCGCCGCCCTGCTCGTCCCGGCGGCCCTGTCCCTGGTGGCCACCGGTTTCACCGACCCCCGGGAACGCGGCCGGGCCTTCGGGATCTACGCGGCGGTCGCTGCGGGCGGCAGCGCGCTCGGCGTGTTCACGGGCGGGTGGCTCGCCGAGGTCCTGGCGTGGCGCTGGGCCCTGTGGTCGGTCGTCCCGCTCGCCGTGCTCGCCCTGATCGGCGCGCTCACCCTGCTGCCCGACCGCCCGGGCCGTACCGGCGCCCGGTTCGACGGACCCGGGGTGCTCCTCGGATCGGCGGGACTCGCGGCCCTGACCTACGGCCTCGTCGAGGTCGGGACGGTCGGCTGGGCCGTCCCCCTGAGCCTGTTGCTGCTCGTGGGCGGCATCGTGCTGCTCGCCGCCTTCCTGGGGTGGGAGACCAGGACGTCCGGCCCGCTGCTCCCGCCGTACGTCCTCGCCGACCGGAGCCGCCTCGCCTCCCTCCTGGTCGTCCTGTTCACGGGCGCCGCCACGGTCGCCCTCCTCCCCGCGCTGGGCTTCTTCGCCCAGCAGATCCGCGGCGAGGGACCGGCCGCGTCCGGGACGGCCCACCTGCCCCTGGTCGCCGCCGCCCTGGTGACGGCCACCCAGGTCTCCGCCCGTCTGCTGCCCCGCTTCGCACCGCGTGCCCTGATCCTGCCCGGCCTGCTGCTCACGGCCCTCGGGCTGGCCCTGCTGGCGGGTGTGGGGGGTGCGGCCACCTACGCGACCGGGATGCTGCCCGGCATGCTGCTCACGGGCGTCGGCCTGGGCCTGACCCTCGTCCCGCTCTACTCCCTCGCGACCGCCGGGGTGACCCCGCGGCACGCCGGCGGGGCCTCGGCGGCCCTCGGCGCGGCCCACCACGTAGGGCAGTCGATCGGCGGGGCCGTGCTCGGCACCGTCCTGATGAGCCACCTCAACGCGGTCTCGGACGACACCGACCTGTTCGCCCGGCTGCTGGACTCCTACACCACCGCCCTGTGGTGCGTGGTCGGCGGCCTCCTCCTCGCGGCCCTGCCGGCCGCCCTGCTGATCAGGACCGGAACCCCGCGAGGGGACACCCCCTAGGCCTCCTGGCCCGCCAGGTGGGCCAGGACCGCGAGGACGCGGCGGTTGCCCTCGGTGGCGTCCAGGTCGAGCTTCGTGAAGATGCTGGACGCGTGCTTGACCACGGCGGCCTCGGTGATGAACAGCCGTGCGGCCAAGGCCTGGTTGTTGAGGCCCGAGGCCATCAGGGTCAGCACCTCGCGCTCGCGCGGCGTCAGCCGGGCCAGCGGCCGCTCCTCGGACTGCCGGCCGAGCAGGACCCGTACCACCTCCGGGTCGATGACCGTCTGGCCGTCGGCGACCCGCTGAAGGGCGTCGAGGAACTCGGCGACCTCGCCGACGCGGTCCTTGAGGAGATAGCCCAGTCCGGCCGCCGAGGCTCCGGTGAACAGCTGGGTGGCGTAGGCCGTGGCCACGTACTGGGAGAGCACGAGCACGGGCAACGACGCGTCCCGGGAGCGGAGTTCGAGCGCGGCGCGCAGGCCTTCGTCGCGCAAGCCGGGCGGCATCCGCACATCCGTGACGACGGCGTCCGGCCGCTCCGCCTCCACCGCCCGTACGAGCTCGTCGGCGTTGCCGACGGCGGCGAGGACCCGGTGGCCGCCGCGGGTGAGGAGCTCCGTCAGCCCGGCGCGCAGCAGTACGGAGTCCTCGGCGAGGATCAGCCTGAGCACGGGACCTCCACGCGCAGTTCGGTCGGCCCGCCCACCGGACTGGACACCACCAGCCTGCCCTTCAACATCGCCACCCTGTCCGCGAGTCCCGCCAGTCCCGCCCCCGCGCCGGGATCGGCGCCGCCGCGGCCGTCGTCGGTGACGGAGAGGGTGAGCCGGTCGCCCTCGACCCTACCCGCGACCACGATCCGCGAGGCACCGCTGTGCTTGGCGGCGTTCGCGAGGGCCTCGGTGACCGTGAAGTACGCGGTGATCTCGACCGGTTCGGGCAGCCGGGGCAGGTCCAGGTCCACCGTGACGGGCACGGGATGACGCAGGGCCACCTCGGCCACGGCCGCCCCGAGCCCGTGGTCGGTGAGCACCTGCGGGTGGATGCCCCGTACGAGGTCGCGCAGTTGCTCCAGGGCCACCTTCGCCTCGCCGCGGCCCCGGGCCACCAGCGCGGCGGCTCCGGCGGCCTCCGGCAGCCCCCGCAGCTCCAGTTCGGCGAGGCCCAGGGTCATGCTGAGCGCGACCAGCTGCTGCTGGGCGCCGTCGTGCAGGTCCCGCTCGATGCGGCGCCGTTCGGCTTCGAAGGCCTCGACGAGCCGGACCCGCGAGCGGGTGAGCTCCAGGACCCGGTCGGCTTCCTCGCGCGGCCCGAGCAGCCGGCGCACGGTCGCGACCTGGGCCCCCGCGAGCAGGCCTCCCGCGTACGCCGCCACCAGCAGCCCGACCAGTCCGGCCGCCGTGCCGCCCAGGGCCTCCAGCGGCCCGGAGACGGCCCGGCCGGGTATCAGCATCACCTGGTCGGGAGCGATGGCCCGGACGGTGACCGGGGTCGCGACGAGGATCAGGGAGAACGCCACCAGAGTGATCACGATGAACCCGGCCGCCCCGAAGACCGGCCCGAGCAGAGCGGCGTACCCGAACTCCCGCCAGGTGGCCCGCTCGCGCAGCCTCGTCCGCAGCCAGGCCGCCGGCCCGGCCCCGGCGAGCGAGGCGTGCGGATCCGCCACCGGCACGGGCTCCACGCACCGCAGCCGCCACCGCTCCAGCGCGCCCAGCGGCACCCCGGCGACGACCGCGCAGAGCAGGAGCAGCAGCCCGATCCCGGCCACCGCGAGCACCACCCCGAGCCCGACGAGCAGCCCCAGCACGACCAGTACCGGATAGCCGATGAGGAACCCGCTGCCCGCGTACGCCCAGCACCGCCAGGGCCACCACGAGCCCAGGAACCGCAGCGGCCTTCGCATCGCGGCCCGGACGGCGGCCGGTGGCCCGGCGGCAGGTCCGGCGGTCGCGTCGCCGGGAGGAAGGGAGTCGGACATGTGTCCCCAGTCTAGGGGGGCCGGCCGGAAGATCATGAAGGAGGAGACCAGGACGACCAGGACCAGCACCGTCTTGTGCAGGCGGGTCAGTTCCGGCTCCTCCTGATCGGTTCCCGTCGCCTTCTGCTCCCGGTCGCCCGGAACCGGACGGAACCGTCCCGGTGCGCCGCTCAGCCGGTCCGTACGAAGGTCCGCACCGCCGTGTCGAAGTAGCCGCGGGCCTCACCGGAACGCCCGACCGGCGAGGAGACCCACACGTCGTACAGCCGCCCGCCCTCCTCCCAGCACAGGTCGCGGGTGTGCCGGGGGCCTTCGGCCGCCGAGAAGCCGTTCCAGGTGAACAGCCAGAGGGCGGCCTCGTGGCCGTCGTGCGTGCTGGCCACGACCTCGGCGTCCCGGTAGCCGGGGTTGTTCGACGGCCCCTTGGCGTGGGCCCGTTGGTGCACGGCGAGCGGACCGCCCGATTCCGGATCAGCCACCTTGATGCCGATGCGGAAGGTCTCGCCGGGGGACATGTAGAAGATCCGCGGCCCCTCGACCTTGCGCGTGAAGCCGAGGGGGACGGCGAGCGAGAAGCCCTCCGGGTCCTCGACCATGTGGTAGCCGGCGGGGGCGGCCTTGTCGTCGGACGCGGGGGGAACCGGCCGCGGCGCCGCCGGACTCGCCGTACCGGTCCGCCCGCCGGGGCCGCCGGGGGAGGGCGTGGGGGGGGTGGGTGCGGGGG
>NZ_JOIR01000038.1 GCF_000720115.1 Streptomyces sp. NRRL F-2580 | reverse complement strand
GGCTTTCCTCCGGGCTTTCGTTCTGTGTTCTTGCGTTTCCGACTCTATCAGACTCTTTCGTGTCCGACTTCCTCGGCGCTTTCCAGTTCCTGCGCTTTCGCGCTTTCCCTTTCCAGCGATTCCGACTCTATCAGATCCTTTCGGGCCTGACTCCCGGTCAGCGGGCTTTGCCTCGGGGCTGTTTGGCCCCTTCGGCGAGTGAGACAGTAGCGGATTCCTTGCCCCCGAACCTAATCGGCGACGGCGTCCTCGGACGCGGATTCCTCATTCGCAAATACGCATGAAAACAAGACGACGGAGTGCGTCGTTCGTTCGAATGTGTAGTGCGGGATGGCTGTCCGGGGACCGACCGGGGTCGGCGCTCACTTCGGACAACTCGAAGAACCTTACGGACCGGGCACACGTGTGTCAACCCCCGCTGACCGACGACGCGCGGGCTCCCGAAACTCACCCCGTCTTCATCGCCGGCCCTCTACGCTGGGCCCATGACTACGCATGCGCTCACGCTCAGCCTTCGCTGGTGGGCCGCCTGACGGCGGCCGACCTTCCACGCGAGCACGCATGCGCTCACGGCCGCCGCTACGGCGGCCGTTTTTGTTTCTCCCTCCCGGGAGTGGCTCGGTCGCCCGACGCGGTGGCTCCGACACCACTCACACACAGGGAGAGCAGGACATGACGAGGATCTTCAGCGGGGTCAAGCCGACGGGTCATCTGACGCTGGGGAACTACCTGGGGGCCGTACGGCAGTGGGTCGCCGCCGACCAGGGCGCGGACGAGGCGCTGTTCTGCGTCGTCGATCTCCACGCGCTGACCGTCGAGCACGAGCCGGCGCGCGTACGGAGGCTGAGCCGGCAGGCGGCGACGCTGCTGCTCGCCGCCGGGCTGGATCCGCAGCGGTGCACGCTCTTCGTGCAGAGCCATGTCGACGAGCACACGCGGCTGGCGTACCTGCTGGAGTGCACCGCCACCGACGGGGAGCTGCGGCGGATGATCCAGTACAAGGAGAAGGCGGCGAAGGCACAGGTCTCCGGGGAGGGCGTACGGCTGTCGCTGCTCACCTATCCCGTGCTGATGGCCGCCGACATCCTGGCGTACGGCGCCCAGGAGGTGCCGGTCGGGGAGGACCAGCGGCAGCACGTGGAGCTGACGCGCGATCTGGCGGTGCGCTTCAACCAGCGGTACGGGCACACCTTCACCGTGCCGAAGGCGACGCTCCCGGCGGTGGCCGCGCGGGTCATGGACCTGCAGGAGCCGACCTCGAAGATGGGGAAGTCCCATGAGAACGGGGCGGGGATCGTCTATCTGCTCGACGAGCCGGGGGTCGTGCGCAAGAAGGTGATGCGGGCGGTCACCGACAGCGGGGACGGCGGCGTGGTCTACGACCGGGAGGCGCGGCCCGGTGTCGCGAATCTGCTGGACATCCTGGCGGCCTGTACCGGGGGTGATCCGGCCGTGCTCGCGGACGGGTACGGCGGGTACGGGGCGCTCAAGCGGGATGTCGCCGACGCCGTGGTCGAGCTGCTGCGGCCGGTGCAGGAGCGGCACGCGGAGCTGGCCGGCGATCCGGCGCAGGTGGAGAAGGTACTGCGGCAGGGCGCCGGGCGGGCCCGGGAGCTGGCGCGGCCCGTGGTGGACCGGGCGTACCGGGCCATCGGGTTGCTGGAGCCGTGACGGGTGGGGGTCCCGCGTGCTGCGGGCCCCCACCGGTACGGGTGTCTCAGCTGTTGCCGGAGGCGAGCTCGCGGCTGCGGTCGCGGGCCGCTTCGAGGGCGGCGATGAGGGCGGCGCGGACGCCGTGCCGTTCCAGCTCGACGATGGCGTTGATCGTCGTACCGGCCGGGGAGGTGACGGCCTCGCGGAGCTTGACCGGGTGCTCGCCGCTGTCGCGGAGCATCACGGCGGCGCCGATGGCGGCCTGGACGATCAGGTCGTGGGCCTGGGCGCGGGGCAGGCCGAGGAGGATGCCGGCGTCGGTCATGGCCTCGACGAGGAAGTAGAAGTACGCGGGGCCGGAGCCGGAGAGGGCGGTGGCGGCGTCCTGCTGGGATTCGGGGACGCGCAGGGTCTTGCCGACGCCGCCGAAGATCTCCTCGGTGTGGGCGAGGTGCTCGGCGGTGGCGTGGCTGCCGGCGGAGATGACGGACATGGCCTCGTCGACGAGGGCGGGGGTGTTCGTCATGACGCGGACGACGGGGGTGCCGGGGCTGAGCCGTTCCTCGAAGAAGGAGGTGGGGATGCCGGCGGCGCCGCTGATGACGAGGCGGTCGGCGGGGACGTGCGGGGCGAGCTCGTCGAGGAGCTTGGCCATGTCCTGGGGCTTGACCGTGAGGATGAGGGTGTCGGCGCGCTTGGCGGCTTCGGCGTTGGAGACGGCCTCGACGCCGTAGCGGGTGCGGAGCTCCTCGGCCCGGTCGGCGCGGCGAGCCGTGACGAGGAGCTTCGAGGCGGGCCAGCCGCCGCGGATCATTCCGCTGAGCAGGGCCTCACCGATCTTGCCGGTACCGAGGACTGCGACTGTCTGGGTCATGCCCGATCCACCTCGCCTGGGGACCTCCCAGCGGTAGCTGGGGGATGTTGTTGCGCGTGAGCTGCCTATACGTCTTCATCCTTGCACCCGGGCGGCCAGGGGGGCGGGGCCGTCCGGAGTGCGGTCAGGGGGTGCGGCGGCGGAGGGTGGCCGCGCCGAGGGCGAGTACGAGCAGGGCGCAGGCGGCGACGATCACGGCGTCGCGGACGAAGTCGGCGGTCATGTCGGTGTGGGTGAGGACCTGGGTCATGCCGTCGACGGCGTACGACATGGGCAGGACGTCCGAGAGGCCTTCGAGGACCGGGTGCATGGTGGCGCGGGCGGCGAACAGGCCGCAGAGGAGCAGCTGGGGGAAGATCACCGCCGGCATGAACTGGACGGCCTGGAACTCGGACGCGGCGAAGGCGGAGACGAAGAGGCCGAGGGCCGTGCCGAGGAGGGCGTCGAGGAGGGCGACGAGCAGGAGCAGCCAGGGGGATCCGACGACGTCGAGGCCGAGGAGCCAGAGGGCGAGGCCGGTGGCGAGGAGGGACTGGAGGACGGCTACGGCGCCGAAGGCGAGGGCGTAGCCGGCGATGAGGTCGCCCTTGCCGAGCGGCATGGCGAGGAGGCGTTCGAGGGTGCCGGAGGTGCGCTCGCGCAGGGTGGCGATCGAGGTCACCAGGAACATGGTGATGAGGGGGAAGATCCCGAGGAGGGACGCGCCGATGCTGTCGAAGGTGCGGGGGGTGCCGTCGAAGACGAAGCGCAGCAGCGTGAGCATCAGTACGGGGACCAGGAGCATCAGCGCGATGGAGCGCGGGTCGTGGCGGAGCTGGCGCAGGACGCGGGCGGCGGTGGCGGTGGTGCGGGCACTGTTCACGGCGTCGTCTCCTGGGCGGCGAGTGCGTTGGCTTCGTCGACGAGGCGCAGGAAGCCTTCTTCGACGGTGACGGAGTGGGTACGGGTGCGCAGGGCGTCGGGGGTGCCCTGGGCGAGGATGCGGCCTCCGCGCATGAGGAGGAGGTCGTGGCAGCGCTCGGCCTCGTCCATCACGTGGGAGGAGACGAGGAGCGTCGCGCCGCGGGTGGCGGCGATGTCGTGGAAGAGGTTCCACAGGTCGCGGCGCAGGACGGGGTCGAGGCCGACGGTGGGTTCGTCGAGGACGAGGAGCTCGGGGGTACCGAGCAGGGCGACGGCGAGGGACACGCGGCTGCGCTGGCCGCCGGAGAGGTTGCCGGCGAGGGCGTCGGCGTGGGTGGTGAGGTCGACGTCGGCGACGGCCTGGCGGACGGCTTCGGCGCGACGGTCGGCGGCGGCGCGGCGAGGGGTCTTCCCGGCGAAGCGAGGGGAAGGGTCCAGGACGGCGGCGAAGTAGTCGAGGTTCTGCCGGACGGTGAGGTCGTCGTAGACGCTGGGCGCCTGGGTGACGTAGCCGATGCGGGAGCGGAGCTCGGGGTGGCCGGCGGGGCGGCCGAGGACGTCGAGGGTGCCGGTGACGTGGGCCTGGGTGCCGACGATGGAGCGCATGAGGGTGGATTTTCCGCAGCCGGAGGGGCCGAGGAGGCCGGTGATGCGGCCGCGGGGGACGTCGAAGGCGATGGAGTCGATGACGGTGCGGGGGGTGCGGCCGGTTCCGCGCCGGACGCTCAGGCCGTGGGCGTGCAGGGCTGCCGGGGCTCCCTCGGACTGGTTATTCATCATGTGATGAATAATGCTCCCGGCTGTGCCCGCCGTCAATCGCCCGGGCAGAGCGAGGTGGGGGCGGGCCGCTCGGGGTCTACTTCTTGCGCTTGGGGCGGCGGCCGGCCGGGTTCCCCGTACGGGAGCTGCGGCGGCGGGCGAAGTCGGCCCGGGCGCGCTCGTACTCGGCGCGGCGGAGCTTCTCGCCCGGGGCCTCGGCGAGGCAGCGCAGGAAGTACGCGATGAGGGAGCCGATGAAACCGATCGCCTTGAGGCCCTTGAGGGCGGCCTCGTCGGAGGACGGGGCGGGGCGGCGGCTGAAGGAGTCCCAGGTCTTGACGAAGGCGATGGCGCTGGCGATCGCGAAGAGGACGACGACCGAGATGCTGAGGAACGGGCCGACGTTGCCGATCTCCAGGCCCTCGTAGGACAGGCGCAGCAGTACGGCGGCGGCGACGGCGGTGACCAGTGAGCCGATCGCGACGCCGGCGCGGCGCAGGGCGTAGCCGCCGTCGTGGTTCACCCAGGTGGTGCCGAAGAACGGGATCGGCTCGGGCTCGGGGCCGGTGGGGCCCGGGGCCTGCGCGGCCGGCTCGGTGGGGGGTCCCCCCAGCGGTAGCTGGGGGAGGGTCTGGTCTCGCTGGTCGTCGCTCACAGCAGCGATTATCTCCCGCCGGGCCGGCCGGACCGGGTGTGTCTCACGTGTCAGACGGGGTCTGCGTCAGCCGCACTGGTGGGTGACGTAGCCGTCGCTGGCCGTCTTCACGTACGCGTCGGAGACGAACCGGCAGTTGCCCATGCGGTCCCGGATGTCCTCGTGCCGTACGGGCCCGAGACGGTGGTGCCCTCGCACTGGCAGCGGAGCGAGACGGTCGCGCCGGGCGGCAGGACCTCGACGACCGAGTCGTTGGTGCCGGGGCCCCTGCGGACGTTCAGTCGGTAGCCGGGCGCGACCGGGAACATCGGGTCACCGGAACCGGCCGACGCCTCGGTCGCGGCGGCCGGCGTGAGCAAGTCAGCAGCGGGTGGCGACGTAGCCGTCGCTGCCCGTCTTGACATAGGCGTCGGAGACGAACTGGCCGTTGCCGATGCAGTCCCAGATGTCCGTCGTGCCGTACGGACCGGAGACCGTCGTACCGGGACCCTGGCAGCGGATCGAGACGTACGAGTCGTACGGCAGGACCTTGACGATGGAGTAGCTGGTGCCCGGGCCGCTGCGGACGTTCACCTGGTAGCCGGGAGCAACCGGAAAGGTCTGGAAACCGGACTCCGCGGCGAGGCTCTGGACCTGACCGGGCTCACTCTTTTCGGACATGCGAAAACTCCCCCCCCTGAGCGTTGCGCTGCGCAACTCGCGCAGGGTAGCAGGACCTTGGAGATAGCCAGGTGCCATCGACTAGGCTCCGGCGGGGGTGGTCAGCGGTGCAGTCGCTGCACAGGGATCGGGCGGGCTTTCCGGAGTACGCCGGGCAGTACCGGCTGGAATCCGTCCTGGGTTCGGGCGGTATGGGCGTCGTCCACCTCGCCACCTCCGCGTCGGGACTGAAACTCGCCGTCAAGATCGTGCATCCCGAACACGCGGTGGATCCGGAGTTCCGGGCCCGGTTCCGGCAGGAAGTCGCCGCGGCGCGTCGTGTGAGCGGGGCGTTCACCGCACCCGTCGTGGACGCCGATCCGGACGCCGAACGGCCCTGGATGGCCACCCTGTTCATCGACGCACCGACACTCGCCGAGCGGGTGCGGGAGCGGGTGCTCGATCCGACCGAACTGGCCCGGCTCGGCGCCGGACTCGCAGAGGCGCTGCGGGACATCCACCGGGCCGGTGTGGTGCACCGGGATCTGAAGCCGAGCAACGTTCTGATGGCGCCCGACGGAGTACGGGTCATCGACTTCGGGATCTCGCGGCCGACCGACAGCGACCTGCGGACGGAGACCGGAAAGCTGATCGGGACACCGCCCTTCATGGCGCCCGAGCAGTTCCAGCGGCCCAGGGAAGTGGGGCCTGCGGCGGACGTGTTCGCGATGGGCGCCGTACTCGTGCACGCAGCGACCGGACGCGGCCCCTTCGACTCCGACAGTCCCTATCTGGTGGCGTACCAGGTCGTCCACCACGACCCCGATCTGACCGGTCTTCCGACGGCCCTGATACCCCTCGTCGAGTCCTGCCTCGCGAAGAACCCCGCCGAACGCCCGACCCCTGACGCACTGATCGGTGAACTACGTGCGCTGGCCTATCCGACGTCGGAGGACACCCGGGCCTTCATCCCCGGGCCGCGCGGACCGAACCCGCTGGAGGTCACCCACCGGCGGGACCGGATCGTCGCCGAGCAGCCCGTACCCACCCCGCCGCCGCGGCGGCGGTCACGGCTGGTCCTGTCGGTCTGCGGCGCGTTGCTGCTGTCCGGTGGGGCGCTCGGCGGATACCTCTCGTACGGGACGGACGCGGAACCGACGGCGCACTCCACCGTGCACGCGGGGCCCGCGGAGCCCGGTCCCGGGGCGAAGGCCGGGCCGCCGTGGGCGGTACGCGTGGGCGAAGGGAGCGGGGGCAATCCCGTTCCGGCCTGCTCGTGGTCGGCCGGAGCCCTCTACTGCTCGGGGCCGGGGCTGGCGGCCGCCCGACTCGACCCCGCCAACGGCTCGGTGGTGTGGTCCGTGCGAGGAGCGGCACCCGCATCGCGGATGACACCGAATGCGACTCCGCTGCACGCCGCGGGACTGGTGTTCGCAGTGGACGACGGCGGAAGGGTCCTGCGGGCCCTGGATGCGGCAGCCGGTACGCAGCGGTGGAAGCGGGCCCTGCCGGAGGGCGGGCGGGTGGTGCCCGTGGGAAGTCTGCTGCTCGTCACGAGCGCGGACGGAAAGGCCACCATGCTCGACGCGGCCACGGGCGGGACACGCTGGGAGCAGCACATCGGCGGAGCCGGCTCCGCATGGCTCGCCGAACCGGACCCGTCGGGGGGCGCCGGCCTGTACCTCTGCGCGCCGGGAGCCGACGGGAAGTCGACCCAGGTCTCCGCTGTCGATGCCGCGAACGGCGCGGTGCGCTGGCAGGTCCGTAGTCCGGCGCTGCTGGAACCGGTTGGCGCGGCGGCCGGCGGGCTCTACCTGCTGGAGGGTGACACGCGGTCCGCGTCCGGCGCTGTGACCAGGGCCGTCGTGCGGGTGGACCTCACGACGCGAGCCGTACGCCGGATCCCCCTCTCGTCGCCGTTGCTGGAGGCCCAGGCCACGGTCGGCCCCGAGGGCCGGGTGTACGTCTTCGGCACCTCGGGCGCCCTGGCCGCGGTAGGGGCGGAGCGCGAGGAATGGCGGCTGGAGACGGGCGTGGCCGTGGGCTCGCGGCCGGTGGTCCACGACGGGCGGATCCATCTGACGGCCTCGGACGGGCGGCTGCTGGCCGTCGACGGCGCGAGCCGCCTCCTGGGGCAGACGAAGCCCAGGCTGGGCGGTGAGCAGAGCTACGCGTCCACCCTGCCCGCGCCCGTCGTCGGGGGTGGGCAGGTGTTCGCGGGGGCGCCCGACGGGTCGGTGTTCGCGGTGGCGGCGGGGGATCCGGGCGGGTGGTGAGACGGCGGCGCCCCCCCACCGGAGGGTGCGGGGGCGCCGTCGGGGTCGGTGTCAGCCCAGGCGGGCGACGTCGCGGACCGCGCCCTTGTCGGCGCTGGTGGCCATGGCGGCGTAGGCGCGCAGGGCCGCGGAGACCTTGCGCTCGCGGTTCTTCGGCGCGTAGATGCCGCCGAGGGCCTGGTGGCGGGCCGCCAGCTCCGCTTCGGGGACGAGGAGCTCGATGGAGCGGTTCGGGATGTCGATGCGGATGCGGTCACCGTCCTCGACGACCGCGATGTCGCCGCCCGAGGCCGCCTCCGGGGAGGCGTGGCCGATGGACAGGCCCGAGGTGCCGCCGGAGAAGCGGCCGTCGGTCACGAGGGCGCAGACCTTGCCGAGGCCGCGGCCCTTGAGGAACGAGGTCGGGTAGAGCATCTCCTGCATGCCGGGGCCGCCGCGCGGGCCCTCGTAGCGGATGACGACGACGTCGCCGGCCTTGATCTCCTTGCGCAGGATCTTGTCGACGGCCTCGTCCTGGGACTCGCAGACGACTGCCGGGCCCTCGAAGGTCCAGATCGACTCGTCGACGCCGGCCGTCTTGACGACGCAGCCGTCGACGGCGATGTTGCCGCGCAGGACGGCGAGGCCGCCGTCCTTGGAGTACGCGTGCTGCACGGAGCGGATGCAGCCGCCCTCGGCGTCGAGGTCGAGGGTGTCCCAGCGCTCGGACTGGGAGAAGGCGGTGGCGGAGCGCTTGCAGCCGGGGGCCGCGTGCCACAGCTCCATGGCCGTGCCGGAGGCCGTGCCGGAGCGGGCGTCCCACTTCGCGAGCCAGTCCTCCAGGCCCTCCGAGTGGACCGTGGTGACGTCCTTGTTGAGGAGGCCGCCGCGGTGCAGTTCGCCCAGGATGGCGGGGATGCCGCCGGCGCGGTGGATGTCCTCCATGTAGTACGTGCCGCCGGGCGCCACGTTCGGGGCGACCTTGGCCAGGCACGGGACGCGGCGGGAGACGGCGTCGATGTCGGTGAGGTCGTAGTCCAGGCCCGCCTCCTGGGCGGCGGCGAGGAGGTGGAGGATCGTGTTCGTGGAGCCGCCCATCGCGATGTCGAGGGCCATGGCGTTCTCGAAGGCCTCGCGGGTGGCGATGTTGCGCGGCAGGACGGACTCGTCGCCGTCCTCGTAGTACCGCTTGGTGATCTCGACGACCGTGCGGCCGGCGTCCTCGTACAGGGCGCGGCGGGCGGTGTGCGTGGCGAGGACCGAGCCGTTGCCGGGGAGGGCGAGGCCGATGGCCTCGGCGAGGCAGTTCATCGAGTTGGCGGTGAACATGCCGCTACAGGAGCCGCAGGTGGGACAGGCGTTCTCCTCGATGCGCAGCACGTCCTCGTCGGAGACGTTCTCGTTGGAGGCGTCGACCATGGCGTCGATCAGGTCGAGCTTGCGGACGGTGCCGTCGACGAGGATGGCCTGGCCGGCCTCCATCGGGCCGCCGGAGACGAAGACGACGGGGATGTTGAGGCGCATGGCGGCCATCAGCATGCCCGGGGTGATCTTGTCGCAGTTGGAGATGCAGATCAGGGCGTCGGCGCAGTGCGCCTCGACCATGTACTCGACCGAGTCCGCGATCAGGTCGCGGGAGGGCAGGGAGTACAGCATGCCGCCGTGGCCCATGGCGATGCCGTCGTCGACCGCGATGGTGTTGAACTCGCGCGGGATGGCACCGGCGGCGCGGATGGCGTCGGAGACGATCCGGCCGACGGGGGCGAGGTGCGTGTGGCCCGGGACGAACTCGGTGAAGGAGTTGGCGACCGCGATGATCGGCTTGCCGATGTCCTCGCTCGCTACGCCCGACGCGCGCATCAGCGCACGAGCGCCTGCCATGTTGCGGCCGTGGGTGACGGTGCGGGACCTCAGCTCGGGCATGCGGTTTCACTCCCCATGAGTGCGGCTGTACGGGTCAGCCGCGACTGCGGATATGGCTCAGGTACGAGGCTACGCCCACCGCCCGCGATCCGGACGCCGCGTCCGCATGACGGGACGACAGGCTCACTCTTCGGTCAGGTACCGCTGCAGTGTGGGGGCCACGAGCGCCACGATGTCCTCGGCGTCCGCGGAGGCGAGGGGCTCGACCCGGACGACGTAGCGCAGGATCGCGATGCCGACCATGTGGGAGGCGGCGAGCTCGGCGCGGAACGTCGGATCGGGGACGTCAAGGTCGGCGGCGACCCGCTCCAGGACCCGCCGCAGCACCAGCCCGCGCAGCACCTTCGCGGCGGCCTCGTGGGTGAGGGCGGACCGGATCACGGCGAGCAGCGGGGTCCGGGTGACGGGGTTCTCCCAGACGCCCAGGAAGTACCGGGCCAGCCGCTCGCCGATGCCGTCGGGTCCGCTGCCGACGATCGCGGGGACCACGAGGGCCGGCTCCAGGCTCATCTCGATGGCGGCGGCGAAGAGGTCGTCCTTGCTGCCGAAGTAGTGGTGGACCAGCGCCGGGTCCACCCCCGCCACCTTCGCGATGCCGCGTACGGACGTCTTGTCGTACCCGCGCTCCGCGAACACCTCGCGGGCGGCCAGCCGGATCCGCTCCTGGGTGCCGGGCCCGTCGTCGGCCTCGTCCTGCCGGGGCCGGCCGGGCCCGCGGCGGCGCGGCTTCTCCGCTCCCGCCGTCATGCCCGCCGCGCCCCGTCCCGGGTGGCGGTGGCGAGGTGCAGCCGCGTGAAGGCCAGCGCCTCGGCGAGGTCGGCCTCGCGCTCGGCGGAGGACATCGCCCGCCGCGTGTTCACCTCGATCACCACGTGCCCGTCGAAGGAGGTCCGGGCGAGCCGCTCCAGCAGCTCGGCGCAGGGCTGCGTACCCCGCCCGGGGACCAGGTGCTCGTCCTTCGCCGAACCGTTTCCGTCGGCGAGGTGGACGTGCGCGAGCCGCCCGCCCATCCTGTCGATCATCGCGGTGGCGTCCGTACGGGCGGTGGCGGTGTGCGAGAGGTCGACGGTGAAGTGCCGGTAGTCGTCCTTCGTCACGTCCCACTCGGGTGCGTACGCGAGCATCTCGCGGTCGCGGTAGCGCCAGGGATACATGTTCTCCACGGCGAACCGGACGTCCGTCTCGTCGGCCATCCGCCAGATGCCGGTGACGAAGTCCCGCGCGTACTGGCGCTGCCACCGGAACGGCGGGTGCACGACGACGGTGGACGCGCCGAGCCGCTCGGCCGCCGCCTGCGCACGCTGCAGCTTGGTCCACGGGTCGGTGGACCACACACGCTGGGTGATCAGCAGACACGGCGCGTGCACGGCGAGGATCGGCACCCGGTGGTGGTCCGACAGCCGGCGCAGGGCGTCGACGTCCTGACTGACCGGGTCCGTCCAGACCATGACCTCCACGCCGTCGTACCCGAGGCGCGAGGCGATCTCGAAGGCGGTCGCCGTCGACTCCGGATAGACGGAGGCGGTGGAGAGGGCGACTTTCGCGGTCGGGACGCGGACTGGTTCTGCCACGGAGACAGGGTACGGGGCCGACGCCCGCCCGGTACGTGACGCCCGCCACCCGGGGCCCGCCCGAGCCCGGCCGGTGGCCGGTCCCGGCCCGCGGCGGGCGTCCCCCGGCGGAACCGGACGCCCCGCGGGCCGGGCCCGGGTGACGGCCGGCAGGCCCGCGTCGCCTAGGCCGCCCGGCCCACATCTGGATCGCGACGCCCCGTCAACCGTCTTAGGTTTCGGGCAAGATGCGGGTGTTCGCCCGCTTTTCACCGAGAGGGCTGCCCGCATGACTCGCCGTTGGCTCACATCCGCCCTGTGCGCGCTCGCGCTGCTCGCAACCGGATCGCTCGGCACGGCCTCGGCCGCCGAGGGGGGCCGGACCCCCTTGCGGGTCACGACCCGCAACCTCCACCTGGGCGCCGACCTCGCCCCCGTCCTCGCCGCCACCACCCCGCAGGGCCTCGTCGCCGCGGTGACCGCGGTGTGGGCGAGCGTCCGGGCGACGGACTTCACGGAGCGCGCCGAGGCGCTGGCCGACGAGATCGCCGAGAGCGAGCCCCACCTCGTGGGCCTCCAGGAAGCGGTGCTGTGGCGCAGCCAGAGCCCGGCCGGTCCGGGCAGCGCCACCCACGTCGAGTACGACTTCCTGCGGATCCTCCTCGACGAGCTCGCCGCCCGAGGCAAGCACTACGCCGCCGTGGGCGTGAGCGTCGGCAGCGACTTCGAGGCCACGCGCTCCACGCCCGGCGGCCTCCAGGACATCCGCCTCACTGACCGTGACGTGCTCCTGGCCCGCACCGACCTGCCCGCGCGCGCCTTCTCCGTGGCCCACGCACGGGCCGCCCGGTTCCGCGACCACGTGCCCGTCTGCCGGCCCGCGCTGGGCTGCCCGCCCGGTCCGGCCGTCAAGAGCGAGCGCGGCTGGGTCTCCGCCGACGTCACGCTCCGCGGCCGCACCGCCCGGGTGGTCACCACCCGTCTCGAACCCGCCGCCCCCGCCGTCCAGGAAGCACAGGCCGCCGAACTGCTCGCGGGCCCGCTGGACACCAAGCTCCCCACCGTGCTGCTCGGCGACCTCAACTCGGCGGCCGACGGGGTCGGCGCGACGCCGGCGACCGCCACCCGGAGCTACGACCGCCTCCTGGCGGCCGGCTTCCAGGACGTCTGGACCGCCAACCGGCACCGCCCCCGCACCCCCGGCTTCACCTGCTGCCGGACCCCCGAGCTGCGCAACGCCGCCTCCGGCCTCACGCAGCGCATCGACTACGTCCTCTTCCGCGGCAAGATCAACGCACTGACGGCCGAGCTGGTGGGCGAGACCGCGGCCGACCGCACTCCCTCGGGCCTGTGGCCGTCCGACCACGCCGGCGTCACGAGCGCGCTCCGGCTGGGCTGACGTCCCCCGGGCCCCGGGCCGTCCCCAGGATCCCCGTCAGGAGCCCGTCGGCATGTGGTCCAGCCTGCGGAGGATCACGCCCTCGCGCAGGGCCCAGGGGCAGATCTCCAGCTCGTCGACGCCGAAGAGGTCCATCGCGCCCTCCGCGACGAGCGCGCCCGCCAGGAGCTGGTTCGCCCGGCCCTCCGAGACACCGGGGAGGGCCGAGCGCTGGGCCGTGGTCATCGCCGCCAGGCGGGGGACCCATTCCTCCAGGGACTTGCGGCTCAGGTCCCGCTGCACGTACAGGCCCTCCGCCGAGCGGGCCGCGCCCGCGATGCGGGCCAGCTGCTTGAAGGTCTTCGACGTCGCCACCACGTGGTCGGGGGCCCCGAAGCGGCTGAACTCGCGGACCGTGCGGGCGATCTTCGCCCGCACGTGCCGCCGCAGCGCCCGGATGTCCAGCGCGTCCGGCGGGTCGCCCGGGAGCCAGCCCGAGGTGAGGCGGCCCGCGCCCAGCGGGAGCGAGACGGCCGCGTCCGGGTCCTCGTCGATGCCGTACGCGATCTCCAGCGAGCCGCCGCCGATGTCCAGGACCAGCAGCTTCCCGGCGGACCAGCCGAACCACCGGCGGGCCGCCAGGAACGTCAGCCGGGCCTCGTCCTCGCCGCTCAGCACCGGCAGGTCGACGCCCGTCTCGGCCTTGATCCGCGCCAGGACCTCGTCGGCGTTCGTGGCCTCGCGCACGGCACTGGTCGCGAAGGGGAGGACGTCCTCGCACCCCTTGTCCTCGGCGGCCTGCACGGCGTCGGAGATCACCGAGACGAGGCGCTCCACGCCCTCGGGGGTGACGGCGCCGCCCTTGTCGAGGAGCTGCGCCAGCCGCATCTCCACCTTGTGCGAGTGCGCCGGCTGCGGGCGCGCGCCGGGGTGCGCGTCCACCACCAGCAGATGGACGGTATTCGAACCCACATCAAGGACACCGAGTCTCATAGGGGGAAACGCTACTGCGAGGAACGCTCGGGGGTTGCGTAAGGGGCGCTTAGGCTTGGTTATGTGCCAAATACGAAGAAGGCCAACAAGACCCGGTCGCAGCAGGACACGGGCAAGGACACCGTCAAGGGCAAGAACGCCGACGCCAGGAACGCCGACGCCAAGAACGCCGCCGGCAAGAGCGGCGGCGGCAGGAACGCCAAGGGCAAGCCCCCCGTCGTCTCCGACGAGAAGGGCCTCGACTTCCCCCGGGCCTGGGTGGAGTTCCCCGACCCCGCCGACGACGAGCAGGTCTTCCGCTGCGACCTGACGTGGCTGACCTCCCGCTGGACCTGCATCTTCGGCAGCGGCTGCCAGGGGATCCAGGCGGGCCGGGCGGACGACGGCTGCTGCACGCTCGGCGCGCACTTCTCCGACGAGGACGACGAGAAGCGCGTCGCGCAGCACGTGGCCCGGCTGACGCCCGAGCTGTGGCAGTTCCACGACGTGGGCAGTGAGAGCGGCTGGACCCAGCACGACGACGACGGGGAGAAGCAGACCCGCCGCTGGGACGGCGCGTGCATCTTCCTGAACCGGCCGGGGTTCCCCGCGGGGGCCGGCTGCTCGCTGCACATCCTGGCGCTGAAGAGCGGCCAGGAGCCGCTGGAGACCAAGCCCGACGTCTGCTGGCAGCTGCCGATCCGCCGGACGTACGACTGGATCGAGCGGCCCGACGACACCCGCGTGCTCCAGGTGTCGATCGGTGAGTACGACCGCCGGGGCTGGGGTCCCGGCGGCCACGACCTGCACTGGTGGTGTACGTCGGCCACCTCCGCGCACGGCGCCGGGGACCCGGTGTACGTGTCGTACCGCGCCGAGCTGACGGAGCTGATGGGCAAGGAGGGGTACGAGGCGCTCGTGAAGCTGTGCGAGGCGCGGCTGGCCTCCCTGCTGCCGATGGCCCCCCACCCGGCGGACCCCGTCTGACCTGCTGACCTGCTGATCTGTCGGACCGATCGGGCCGATCCGGCCCGGAACGGCCGGTTCGGCCCGGTCGCCCCCGGCCGGCCCGGTCCGGCCGGCGGTGTGCCGCTAGCCCGGGGCCCCCGACGGGCCCGGGCCCGGGCCCGGGGAAACCGTTCCGCCTGAGCCGTCCGGCGGCGTCGCGCTCGGCGTGGGCGTCGGGGACTGCGGCGGGATCGTCGGCTCCGTGGGCGTCGGGGTCGGCGTGGGCGGCTGCGTCGGGTCCGGGGTCGGCGACGGGGGCGAGGGCTGCGTCGGGTCCGGCGTGGGCGTCGGGGTCGCCGCGGGGCGGCCGCGGCCCTGGATGGAGACCACCGCGCCGCTCGGATCGACCCCGATGCGGGCCGTCCAGGCGCCCACGGGCTGGGCCTCGTGGTCCACGGCGATCCGTAGGGTGACCGATTCTCCGGGGGCCAGCGTGCCCGCGGTGCGGCTCGCGCGCAGCCACGGCGCGTCGGACCAGAGCCGCCAGTCCACGGGGGCGCCGCCGGAGGCGGTGAGGGTGAGCAGCGTGAGGGAGCCGCGGGAGGACGCGGCGACGGAGAGGTGGCCGGCGTGGGCTCCGGCGTGGTCGGCTCCGGCCGGCGGGCCGGTGCTGATCACCTCGACGGAGACGTCGGAGTCGTCGCTGCTCCGGGCGAAGCCGGGGCCGCCGGTGGTGCTGGCGGCGTTGCCGGTGTTCTCGTACGCCGTCAGCGGGCGGCCGTCGATCCGTGCCGTCGGGAGTTCGGACTCGCTGGCGGAGATGCGGGTGGAGTCGCCGCCGATGGGCTCGCCCGTGCTGGGGGCGCCGCGGTACGCCGCCCACAGCGCCAGCACCGGGGCGGCGACGACGGTGGCGACGACGGTCGTGGTCACCGCCCGGGCGCGCAGCCGGTCGCGGCGGGCCGCGTGGTCCCTGGGGTCCGTCGGGAAGCCCGTGCGGTCGAAGCGCGGGCCCGGCCTGCGGCCGCGGCCCCGGCCGGAGCGGAGCATCGCCGCGTGGACGGCGGTGCGGGGGGCGGGTACGAGCGGGAGGGCGGCGGTGTTGATGCCGCCGGAGCCGGGCCAGGGGGCGGCGACGCCCACGCGTTCGGCGACGCGGCGACACCTCGGGCAGTCGTCGACGTGGCGGACGAGTTCGGCGCGCAGGGTGCTGGACAGCAGCACGTTGCCGTCACCGTCCCCGTCGTCGCCCGTGAGCAGGGAGACGGCGGAGCAGTTCCCGGTCTCCACGACGGCGAGGGCGGCGCGGGTGCGCTCCACCTCGCAGGCGGCGCCGGACAGGAGCTCGCGGGCGGTGGCCGGGGGCGTGCCGAGGACGGCGGCGAGCTCGGGGACGCCGAGGCGGTGGCGGACGGCGAGTTCGAGGGCCTCGCGCTGCGCGGGCGTGGTGCCGGCTGCCTCGGGCCAGGCGAGCCGGGCCAGTTCGGTACGGCGGTGGGCGTTCACGTCAACGAGCCGGTGGGCGCCCGGGGCGCGTCCGGCGTCCGCGGCGGCCCCCGGGTCCGTGTCACCACCCGGCGCATGGTCGCTCTCGGTGTGCTCCGGCGCACGCCGGGCGGAATGCGCTCCCGGTCGGGTGCGCCGTTGCTCTGCCAGCCGGCGCAGACAGCCCCAGCGGGCGAGCGCGTAGAGCCAGGCCCGCCGGTCCCCCTCGTCGGGACAGCGGCCGGGGTGCCGCTCGGCGACGGCGAGGACGTCGCCCAGCACGTCGGTGGCGGTGTCGTGGTCGCACAGGACCGACAGGCAGTACGTGAACAGACCGTCCAGGTAAGGCTCGTGCCGGAAGGGGGGCGGCTGCTCCCCCTCGCTGTGCGTGCGCCCGTGCGCCCGGTGTGCGCCGGTGCGCGCTGAGGAGTGTGCCTGGTTGCTGCTGTTCACGTGGCGAACCGTAGGCGGCACGCCGGTGGCGCCCTGGAAGCCTTCCCCACTTTTAGCCCTTACGGGTGAACAGATCGGTGGTCCGCTGACGTGGCCCCTGACGTGGGGGGACTCCGGCGGCCGCGGAGCCCTCCCACCGCGTTGTCGGTGCGGGCGGCTACCGTGAGCGGCATGGCTGCCCGCACCGCTCGTTCATCCGCCAAGGACCGGCCGTCCTACCGCTGTACCGACTGCGGCTGGACGACCGCGAAATGGCTCGGGCGGTGTCCCGAGTGCCAGGCCTGGGGCACCGTCGAGGAGATGGGCGCGCCCGCCGTGCGGACCACCGCCGCCGGCCGGGTCTCCACCGCCGCCCTGCCGATCGGCCAGGTCGACGGCCGGACGGCCACCGCCCGCAGCACCGGCGTGGACGAGCTGGACCGCGTCCTCGGCGGCGGGCTCGTGCCCGGCGCCGTCGTCCTGCTCGCCGGCGAGCCCGGCGTCGGGAAGTCGACGCTGCTCCTGGACGTCGCCGCGAAGGCGGCGAGCGACGAGCACCGCACGCTGTACGTGACGGGCGAGGAGTCGGCGAGCCAGGTGCGGCTGCGCGCCGACCGCATCAACGCCCTCAGCGATCACCTCTACCTGGCCGCCGAGACGGACCTGTCCGCCGTGCTCGGGCACCTCGACGCCGTGAAGCCCTCCCTGCTGATCCTGGACTCCGTACAGACCGTCGCCTCCCCCGAGATCGACGGCGCGCCCGGCGGCATGGCCCAGGTGCGCGAGGTGGCCGGAGCGCTGATCCGGGCCTCCAAGGAACGCGGGATGTCCACCCTCCTCGTCGGCCACGTGACCAAGGACGGAGCCATCGCCGGACCCCGGCTGCTGGAGCACCTCGTCGACGTCGTCCTGAGCTTCGAGGGCGACCGGCACGCGCGGCTGCGGCTGGTGCGCGGCATCAAGAACCGGTACGGCGCCACCGACGAGGTCGGCTGCTTCGAACTGCACGACGAGGGGATCACCGGCCTCGCCGACCCGAGCGGGCTGTTCCTGACCCGCCGCGCCGAGGCCGTCCCCGGGACCTGCCTGACCGTGACCCTGGAGGGCAAGCGCCCGCTGGTCGCCGAGGTGCAGGCGCTGACCGTGGACTCGCAGATCCCCTCCCCCCGGCGCACCACCTCGGGCCTGGAGACCTCGCGCGTCTCGATGATGCTGGCGGTGCTGGAGCAGCGCGGCCGGATCACGGCGCTCGGCAAGCGCGACATCTACAGCGCGACCGTGGGCGGGGTGAAGCTGACCGAGCCGGCCGCCGACCTGGCCATCGCGCTCGCCCTGGCCTCCGCCGCCAGTGACGTGCCGCTGCCGAAGAACCTCGTGGCGATCGGCGAGGTCGGTCTGGCCGGCGAGGTGCGGCGGGTGACCGGCGTGCAGCGGCGTCTCGCCGAGGCGCACCGGCTCGGCTTCACGCACGCGCTGGTCCCGGCGGATCCGGGGAAGGTCCCGGCCGGGATGAAGGTGATCGAGGTGGCCGACATGGGCGACGCGCTCCGGGTGCTGCCGCGCGGGCGCTCCCGTACGCCGGCCAAGGAGCGGGCCACCGACTGACGGGGCAGCGGCCCTGGTCAGGGGGTCCGTGCGGGGCCCCCGCAAGCCCTACCTGACCAAGCCACGGCGGGGCCGCAGCGCGCGCCGGTAGACTTTGGGCTGGTCCGCCCGGCCGTACGCACGTCCTCGTGCCCGCGGCGCGGGGCGGCGCAACCCGCGACCGGAGGAGTGCAGTGGCAGCCAAGGACGGGGCAGCAGCATCCGGCAAGTCGGGCGCGAGCTCCAAGCAGGAGGCCATGATGCGCGCCTCGCTGAGCGCGGTCGCACCTGGTCAGCCGCTGCGTGACGGCTTGGAACGGATCGTCCGCGGCAACACCGGCGGGCTCCTCGTCCTCGGCATGGACAAGTCCGTCGAGGCCATGTGCACCGGTGGATTCGTCCTCGACGTGGAGTTCACCGCGACCCGGCTGCGGGAGCTGTGCAAGCTCGACGGCGCGCTCATCCTCGACAAGGACATCACCAAGATCCTGCGGGCCGGTGTGCAGCTGGTGCCGGACGCGTCGATCCCGACCGAGGAGACCGGTACGCGCCACCGCACGGCCGACCGCGTCTCCAAGCAGTGCGGCTTCCCCGTGGTCTCCGTCTCGCAGTCGATGCGGCTGATCGCGCTGTACGTGGACGGCGAGCGGCGGGTCCTGGAGGAGTCCGGGGCGATCCTGTCGCGGGCGAACCAGGCGCTGGCCACGCTGGAGCGGTACAAGCTGCGCCTGGACGAGGTCGCGGGCACGCTGTCGGCGCTGGAGATCGAGGACCTGGTCACGGTCCGCGACGTGACGGCGGTCGCGCAGCGGCTGGAAATGGTCCGCCGGATCGCGACCGAGATCGCCGAGTACGTGGTCGAACTGGGCACGGACGGGCGACTGCTGTCGCTGCAGCTGGACGAGCTGACGGTGGGCATCGAGCAGGAGCGGGAGCTGGTCATCCGGGACTACGTGCCCGAGCCGACGGCGAAGCGTTCCCGCACGGTGGACGAGGCGCTGGCGGAACTGGACGCGCTGACCCATCCGGAGCTGCTGGAACTGGCGATCGTGGCGAAGGCGCTGGGGTACACGGGCTCGCCCGAGACCCTGGACTCGGCGGTGTCGCCCCGCGGGTACCGGCTGCTGGCGAAGGTGCCGAGGCTGCCGGGCGCGATCATCGAGCGGCTCGTGGAGCACTTCGGCGGCCTGCAGAAGCTGCTCGCCGCGAGCGTCGACGACCTGCAGACGGTGGACGGCGTCGGCGAGGCGCGTGCGCGCAGCGTCCGCGAGGGCCTCTCCCGCCTGGCGGAGTCCTCGATCCTCGAACGCTACGTCTGAGCGCCCGCAGCGGCGCCGCGGACGCTAGTCCTGCTTCAGGACGAACGAGGTCCGGGCGACCGGCATGCCGGGGGACTTGACCTCGACCACGTACGTGTCGGGAGCCGCGGACCCCGCCGGAGGCGCCTGGCACTGGTCGGCCGCGCTGAACCTGCGGTCCCATTCCAGCGACTGCTTCGTCTCCCCCTGCGCCGGCAGGCGGAAGAAGGCGTTGCCCGCGCCCGCCGGGCAGTCCGCCGAGGACCACACCGCCTTGCTGCTGCTCGCCTGAAGGATGGTCAGGACCGCCTGCCGCGGGCCGAGGTCGACCTTGCAGGTGGTGCCGGAGGTGTTGCGGGCGACCAGTTCGAGCTTGGGCTTCTCGTTCGCCTCGTACTCGTTCTTCACGCTCTTGACCTCCCACTGCAGCGCACCCGGCGCGCACGTGGGGAGCGGGGAGTCCGCCGGGACCTGCGCCGGCCCGGCCGCCGCGCCGCCGCCGCCCGAGCCGGACCCGCCGCTCGCGGCCGTGCCGCTGCCCGGCTCGCCGTTCTTGCCCGCGCCGCCCGTTCCACCGCCTTCGGAGCCGGTTCCGCCACCTGACTCCGTGCGCCCGCCGGGGGCCGCGCTGATCGCGGGACCCGTCCCGGACGGGCCGGGGGTGATCGAGGCGACGGGGTCGGGGCGGCCCTGGCCCTTTCCGTTCGTACTCGTCTTCCCCCCACCGGAACTGACGGTCCATACGGCGAGGAGCGCGAGGAGCGCGACGACGGACGCCAGCACAGCCCTCCGTCGCCAGTAGATGGAGGAGGGGAGCGGCCCGACCGGATTGCGCAGAGATCCCACGGACGGAACTTTACGAGAGTTCGCGGCCCGATCAGTGCCCCACATGCCGTGCAGCAGGCTCGATTTGCCGATGATCATCCTGCGGGAGTACGCGGAACCGCCGGAAACCAGCCAGAGGTCCGATGTGAGGATTGGGCCGCTTTGACTACCTTCGGTAGCCACGGGCTCCTGCGCTTCGGGGTGCTCTTCGCCGCCCTCTGGTGGCGCTCGCACGCCACCGGCGGCCCCCGGCAGGTCGCGCTCGCCGTGCTCGCGCTCACCGGTCCGATCAGTGCGATCATCTCCGCCGTGCGGGCGAGCGGGGTCCGCGCGGCCGTCTGGTTCACCGGTCCGGGCCCGGCGGGGCGGGCCTGAAACGTGTCAGGATGCCGTACGTCATGACTGCATCCCCCGCTTCCGCCACGGCCACGTCCACCGACTCCTCCCACGCGCTGCACTCCCCCGTCATCGCGTGGTTCGACGAGCACGCCCGCGATCTGCCCTGGCGCCGCCCCGAGGCCGGCCCCTGGGGGGTCATGGTCAGCGAGTTCATGCTCCAGCAGACCCCGGTCAGCCGGGTCCTCCCGGTCTACGAGCAGTGGCTCGCCCGGTGGCCCCGCCCGGCCGACCTGGCCGCCGAGGCCCCCGGCGAGGCCGTACGGGCCTGGGGACGCCTCGGCTACCCGCGCCGCGCCCTGCGGCTGCACGGCGCGGCCGTCGCCATAACGGAGCGGCACGGGGGCGACGTACCGCGGGAGCACGCCCAGCTCCTCTCGCTGCCCGGGGTCGGCGAGTACACGGCGGCCGCTGTGGCCTCCTTCGCGTACGGGCAGCGGCACGCCGTCCTCGACACGAACGTCCGGCGGGTCTTCGCGCGCACCGCCACCGGGGTCGAGTACCCGCCGAACGCCACCACCGCCGCCGAGCGCCGCCTGGCCCGGGCCCTGCTGCCCGAGGACGAGGCGACGGCGGCGCGCTGGGCGGCGGCCTCGATGGAGCTCGGCGCGCTGGTGTGCACCGCGAAGAGCCCCGACTGCGCGCGCTGCCCGGTGGCCGGGCTGTGCGCGTGGCGCCTCGCCGGGAAGCCGGCGCACGAGGGGCCGCCGCGGCGCGGGCAGACGTACGCCGGGACCGACCGGCAGGTGCGCGGCAAGCTCCTCGCGGTGCTCCGGGAGGCGGTGGGCGCCGTTCCGCAGGCCGTGCTCGACACGGTGTGGGACGAGCCGGTGCAGCGGGCCCGGGCACTGGACGGGCTGGTCTCCGACGGACTGGTGGAACCCCTCGACGGGGGCTTCTACCGGCTCCCGCAGACCTGAGCGCGACCGTCGCCGGGCGGGGTCCGGACGCGGGTCCGGGTGACCTGCGGATGGCCGGCCGGCGAGCGCTCGGCGACGGCTTCGCGACCACCCGTAGTCGACCTTGAAACTGAGTCGACAATTCCGCTTCTCGCCGGGAAACCGCAGCTCACGGCACTGTTACACAACCTATGGGTGTCCGTGCGCCCACCGAAGGCTGGCTCGCACAGGCCCGTGACAAGCCCTCCGTACCTTCGAATCCGTAAGGCAGCGGATGAGCGGTGGACGGCAGCGGAGGCGGTCTCAGATGGCGCACGGTGAGGTACTCGAATTCGAAGAGTACGTACGCACCCGGCAGGACGCGCTGCTGCGCAGCGCCCGGCGCCTTGTCCCGGACCCCACCGACGCGCAGGACCTCCTGCAGACCGCGCTCGTGCGCACGTACGGCCGCTGGGACGGCATCGCCGACAAGTCCCTGGCCGACGCCTACCTCCGGCGCGTCATGATCAACACCCGTACCGAGTGGTGGCGCGCCCGCAAGCTCGAAGAGGTCCCCACCGAGCAGCTCCCCGACGCCTCCGTCGAGGACGGCTCCGACCAGCGCGCCGACCGCGCCCTGCTGATGGACATCCTCAAGGTGCTCGCGCCCAAGCAGCGCAGCGTGGTCGTGCTGCGACACTGGGAGCAGATGAGCACCGACGAGACCGCCGCCGCGCTCGGAATGTCTGCGGGTACCGTGAAGAGCACTCTGCACCGCGCGCTGGCCCGCCTCCGGCAGGAGCTGGAGAGCCGGGACCTCGACATGCGGGCGCTGGAGCGCGGTGACCACACCATGCGGTACGAGGGGCGTGAGCGGTGCGCGGCCTGAACGGCCAAGTTCTGACCGGCGGGAGATCGCTGGTACTGGTGTCGGCGGGGGCTGTCGTCCTCGTCGGCACTGCCGTGTTCGCGGTCGGTTGCGCGACCGGCGGCACCGGCCTGCGCGACGGCGGCCCCGCCCGCTCCGACGCGGTCGCGAAGGCCCACCCGGTCAGTCCGTCCACCCCCGCCGACCCCTCCTCGGGAGCGGCCTCCCCGTCCGGCCGGCCCTTCAAGAAGGTCGACCCCGTCGCGCTGCTCAAGGCGGACCCGAAGGTCAGCGCCGAGATCAAGAGGGACCTCAAGCCCTGCGCGGGCAAGGAGTACCCGGTGGACGTGAGCTACGGGAAGGTCACCGGCAGCCCCGTCGCCGACCTCGTCGTCAACGTCCTGTCCTGCGCCGACGCCCTGGGCCGCGGCACGTACGTGTACCGGGCGGACGGCGGCTCGTACGAGAATGTGTTCTCGGACGAACAGCCACCCGTCTACGCGGAGATCGACCGGGGCGACCTGGTGGTCACGAAGCAGGTCTACGGAAAGAGCGACCCGCTCTCCTATCCGTCGGGCGAGGACGTGATCACGTACCGCTGGAACGGGGAGACGTTCACCGAGCACGACCGAGTCCACTCGGAGTACAGCAACGTGATCGACGGCGGTGCCCAGCCCGCCCCGGCCACGAGTCAGAAGAACTGAGCACAGAAGAACCGAGGCGAGGCTCCCGCATGGCCGAGACCCATGTCCTGTTCGTGGAGGACGACGACGTCATCCGTGAGGCGACGACCCTGGCGCTGGAACGCGACGGGTTCTTGGTCACCGCCATGCCCGACGGCCTGTCCGGCCTGGAGTCCTTCCGCGCCGACCGGCCGGACATCGCGCTGCTCGACGTGATGGTCCCCGGCATGGACGGCGTGAGCCTGTGCCGCCGCATCCGCGACGAGTCCACCGTCCCCGTGATCATGCTGTCGGCGCGCGCCGACTCCATCGACGTGGTGCTGGGCCTGGAGGCGGGCGCCGACGACTACGTCACCAAGCCCTTCGACGGCTCGGTGCTCGTGGCCCGGATCCGTGCCGTGCTGCGCCGCTTCGACCACTCCGGCGGACCGCAGAACGGCGGACCGGGCTCCTCCCACGAGGCCTCGGACCCGGAGCGCGGCGTGCTCTCCTTCGGCGACCTGGAGGTGGACACCGAGGGCATGGAGGTCCGCAGGGCGGGCGCCGCCGTGGCGCTGACGCCGACCGAGATGCGGCTGCTGCTGGAGTTCTCCTCGGCTCCCGGCACCGTACTGTCGCGCGACCGCCTGCTGGAGCGGGTCTGGGACTACGACTGGGGCGGCGACACCCGCGTCGTCGACGTCCACGTACAGCGGCTGCGCACCAAGATCGGCCAGGACCGGATCGAGACGGTCCGAGGCTTCGGATACAAGCTCAAGGCATGAGACGGTTCACCCTCCGTACGGGGATCCGCTGGAAGATCACGCTCGCCATCGCCGCCGTGGGCGCCCTCGTCACGATCGCCCTGAGCCTGGTCGTGCACAGCGCTGCCCGCGTGTCGATGCTGGAGAGCGCGCGCGAGGTGCAGCTGGACCGCGTGCAGTTCATCTCCCGCAACGCCGACGCCGGCCGCAAGCCGCCGATGGGCGCCAAGCTCAACGACCCCGAACTCCCCGCCGAGCTTCGGCACAAGGCGCAGTCGGGCCGGCGCGGGACCTACATCCAGGAGCGGCCGCACGGACTGCCCGAGGTGTGGGCCGCCGTGCCGCTCGACAACGGGCAGGTGCTGTCGCTGCACACGCAGTTCCGGGAGAGCGCCAACCTGATCCCCGACCTGGACCGGGCCCTGGTCGTCGGCGGACTCGCCGCCGTGATCGGCGGATCGGCGCTCGGCGTGCTCATCGGCGGGCAGATCTCGCGCAGGCTGCGCAAGGCCGCGGCCGCGGCGCAGCGGGTGGCGCACGGTGATCCCGACGTACGGGTGCGGGACGCGGTCGGCGGCGTCGTCCGCGACGAGACGGACGACCTGGCACGGGCCGTGGACGCCATGGCCGACGCCCTGCAGCAGCGGCTGGAGGCCGAGCGGCGGGTCACGGCGGACATCGCGCACGAGCTGCGCACGCCCGTGACGGGCCTGCTCACGGCGGCGGAACTGCTGCCCCCGGGACGGCCGACCGAGCTGGTCCGGGACCGGGCACAGGCGCTGCGCGCACTGGTCGAGGACGTGCTGGAGGTGGCCCGGCTGGACAGCGCCTCGGAGCGGGCTGAGCTACAGGACGTGGCGCTGGGCGAGTTCGTGAGCCGGCGGGTGACCGCGCTGATGCCGGAGGCGACCGTACGCGTCGTCGCGGACGAGATCGTCAGCACCGACCCGCGACGGCTGGAGCGGATCCTGGGGAACCTGCTGGCCAATGCGGCACGGTACGGGCAGCCGCCGATCCAGGTCGACGTCGAGGGCCGGGTCGTACGGGTGCGGGACCACGGGCCGGGCTTCCCGGACGCACTGCTGCGCGAGGGGCCGAGCCGGTTCCGGACCGGGTCGACGGACCGCGCGGGCGTGGGGCACGGCCTGGGCCTGACCATCGCGGAGGGCCAGGCGCGGGTGCTGGGCGCCCGGCTGACCTTCCGCAACGTGGCGGCGCCGGGCGGCTTCGACCGCGAGGGCACGGCGGCGGGCGCGGTGGCGGTGCTGTGGCTGCCGGAGCACGCCCCGACGGCGACGGGCAGCTTCCCCGTGATCAAGCTGCCGCAGGGCTGACGACCGCGGAACCGGTGCCGGCCCGGCGGACCGGCGGCGGTCCGGCCGCGGCCGGACCGGTACCGGGCGGTACGGCGCGAGGGGTCGTGTTTTAGCATCCCTGGCATGACCGACGCCGTGAATCCCCCGAGCAACCCGCAGCCCGAGCCCGCCCCCGGGAGCGGCGGATACGGGTTCCCGCCGGGTCCGCCCGCGCAGGGCGGCGGCTACGGCTCCCCGCCCGGCCCGCCCCGGCAGGGCGGCGACCAGGGCGGCTACGGCTATCCGGCCGGCGGCGAGGGGTACGGCTACGGCTACCCGCAGCAGGGGCAGCAGCCGAACCCGTACCAGCAGCAGGACGCCGGCGCGGGGTGGGCGCCGGCGCAGCCCGCCCAGCCGCTCATATCCTCGTCGCAGCCCGACTGGGAGGCCATGGCCGACCGGTCCGCCGCCGAGCGGCGCAGGAAGCGGCTGTGGATGCTGGGCGGCGGGGTGACCGTACTGGCGCTGCTGGCCGGCGGCGGAACGTTCTTCCTGCTCGGCGACGACGGCGACGGGCCGGGCGGGGCCGATGCCCAGCCCTCTACGTCCGCCTCGCCGGAGCCCGTTGACTCGAAGTCCCCTGCGGGCTACACCGCGACCGTCGAGGGCGACGCGACCCTGCTGCGCGACAGCTACGGCAAGACCGGCATCCGGCTCGGCCCCGACTTCCAGGTCGGCCCGCTGGGCAAGCGGTTCCAGATCGTCGGGAAGGGCAACGCGAACTCGTACGCCCAGTCCGCCGAGCCCGTCGTGGACGTGAGCAAGAGCTTCACCGTCACGGCCCGCGTCTACAGCTCCGGCGCCAAGGGCTCGCGGATCGCGATCAGCCAGGGCGACGGGGAGTCGTTCTCGTTCGAGCTGGGCGTGAACGAGGTCGGCGGCAAGCAGGCCTGGATCTTCCGCGTGCAGACCGGCGACAAGGGCGCCGCGGCGACGACGAGGACCGTCACCGCCGAGGGGCCCACCGTGCTCAAGACCCCCACGATGCTGATGGCGACCTACGACGCCGAGAAGAAGACCATCGCGCTCTACGTCGAGGGCAAGAAGGCCGGCGAGACCACCCAGGTCCCGCCGATCTGGCAGGCCCCCGGCCCGCTCCAGCTGGGCCGCTCCAAGCACCACAACATCTGGACCGGCGCCTGGCAGGGCGCCCTGCACAACATCAAGTTCTACGACACGGCCTTCACGCCGGAGCAGGCCGCCGCGTACAAGGAGGGCAAGCTCGGTCCGGAAACGAAGCCGGCCCACGCCTGGCTGCTCACCTGAGCAGCCGGCCGGGCCGGGTCGTGGGGTCGGTCACGGGGACCGACGGGTCGGACGTCGATCAGATGCTGACGCCCACGGTGCGCAGGAAGGCCACCGGGTTGACGGCCGAGCCGTAGTTCGGGGTGGTGCGGATCTCGAAGTGCAGGTGCGGGCCGCTGGAGTTGCCGGTGTTGCCCGACAGCGCGATGCGCTGCGAGGCGGCGACCTTCTGGCCGATCTTGACCTGGATCTTCGAGAGGTGCGCGTACTGCGAGTACGTGTTGTTCGCGTGCTTGATCACGATGGCGTTGCCGTACGCGGGACCGTCGCCGCCGCCGTTCGGGCCGGCCTTGACGACGACACCGGCGGCCGCGGACTTGACCGAGGTGCCGACCGGGACGGCGAAGTCCTGGCCGGAGTGCTTGTGCGACCACATGCTGCCGCCCTTGCCGAAGGTCGCGGACAGCGTGTACTTCTCCAGCGGCTTGCCCCACAGACCGGCCTTCGAGGCGGTCTTCGAGGCGGTCTTCGCAGCGGGCTTCGCCTCGGCCTTGGCGGCCGCGGCGGCGGCGCCGGCCTGGGCGGAGGCCTGCTGGGCGACCAGCTCGGGGGTACCGGCGAGTGCCGTCTGCGCGGTGTCGGCGAACGCGGCGGTCGTCCCGGCCCCCAGGGCCAGCACCGCACCGAGAGCGGTGGTGCCGACGGCGATACGGGTACGACGGGTGCTGACGCGCTTCGCGGACATGTGCAGACCTCCGGGGCCGGGGACAGGGGCGGTTCACGCCCGTCTCGGGCATGAAGTGACCCGGCACGTTGGAACGTGTGCCGGGTTGGCTCACCTTTGGTAACCCGCGGGTGGGGACTTCCCCAAATGTCCCGATTACTACCGGGGCTCGTAGCCGGGTGGGTGTGATGTGTCCCGTTGACGGCCCCCTGCTGGGGCGAAGGTCCCCTCCCAGGCCCCTTTGGATCTACGAATCCACCTAGTACGTCCGTTTTGTTCTGTGCGGCTTGTCACCGGCCAGGGACCTTCGACCCACCCGCCCGGGACCATCGGCGGGCAACCCCCACGCGCTCCGGAGACGCGGGCCCGACCCCCGTACGAGGGGGCGGGGCGGCGAGGGGGCGGGCGCGGGCCTTGGCGGACGCCCACCGGCCCTTCCGGGGCCTCCAGGGGTCCCTGGGCGCGCGCGGGGGCCCGCCTACGGAAAAGGGGCGGCCCCGGGACTTCTCAGTCCCGGGGCCGCCCCTTCGTGCTCGGTCGCGCTTACGCGCCCTTCGACAGGTCCGGGCCGGAGCCCGTGGCCTCGATCGGGGGGAGGTCCGGCAGAGCCGACTTCTCCTCGCCGCGGAAGGTGAACTTGGCTTCCTCGCCCTCACCCTCCTTGCCGACGACCACGATGTGACCGGGGCGCAGCTCGCCGAAGAGGATCTTCTCCGACAGGATGTCCTCGATCTCGCGCTGGATGGTCCGGCGCAGCGGCCGGGCACCCAGGATCGGGTCGTAGCCGCGCTTGGCGAGCAGGAGCTTCGCGTCACCGCTCAGCTCGATGCCCATGTCGCGGTCCTTCAGGCGCTCGTCGACCTTCGCGATCATCAGGTCGACGATCTGGATGATGTCTTCCTCGGTGAGCTGGTGGAAGACGACCGTGTCGTCGACACGGTTGAGGAACTCGGGCCGGAAGTGCTGCTTGAGCTCTTCGTTGACCTTCGCCTTCATCCGGTCGTAGCCGGTCTTCGTGTCGCCCTGCGCCGCGAAGCCCAGGTTGAAGCCCTTCGAGATGTCCCGGGTACCCAGGTTGGTCGTCATGATGATGACCGTGTTCTTGAAGTCCACGACCCGGCCCTGGGAGTCGGTCAGCCGACCGTCCTCCAGGATCTGGAGAAGGGAATTGAAGATATCCGGGTGGGCCTTCTCGACCTCGTCGAAGAGGACGACGGAGAACGGCTTCCGGCGCACCTTCTCGGTGAGCTGGCCGCCCTCTTCGTAGCCCACGTAGCCGGGGGGCGAACCGAAGAGACGGGAAACCGTGTGCTTCTCGCTGAACTCCGACATGTCGAGGGAGATCAGCGCGTCCTCGTCACCGAAGAGGAATTCGGCGAGCGTCTTCGAGAGCTCGGTCTTACCGACACCGGACGGGCCGGCGAAGATGAACGAGCCACCCGGGCGCTTCGGGTCCTTCAGACCCGCACGGGTACGGCGGATCGCCTGGGAGAGCGCCTTGATGGCGTCCTTCTGGCCGATGACCCGACGGTGGAGCTCGTCTTCCATGCGGAGCAGTCGCGAGGACTCCTCCTCGGTGAGCTTGAAGACGGGAATGCCGGTCGCGGTCGCGAGGACTTCGGCGATGAGCTCGCCGTCGACCTCGGCGACGACGTCCATGTCGCCGGCCTTCCATTCCTTCTCACGCTTGGTCTTCCCCGCGAGCAGCTGCTTCTCCTTGTCGCGGAGAGAAGCCGCCTTCTCGAAGTCCTGGGAGTCGATGGCCGACTCCTTGTCGCGGCGCACGGCCGCGATCTTCTCGTCGAACTCGCGGAGGTCCGGCGGCGCGGTCATCCGGCGGATGCGCATCCGGGAGCCGGCCTCGTCGATCAGGTCGATCGCCTTGTCCGGCAGGAAGCGGTCCGAGATGTACCGGTCCGCCAGCGTCGCCGCCTGGACGAGGGCCTCGTCCGTGATGGAGACGCGGTGGTGGGCCTCGTAGCGGTCGCGCAGGCCCTTGAGGATCTCGATCGTGTGGGGGAGGGAAGGCTCCGCCACCTGGATCGGCTGGAAGCGGCGCTCGAGGGCCGCGTCCTTCTCGAGGTGCTTGCGGTACTCGTCCAGCGTCGTGGCACCGATGGTCTGGAGCTCACCACGGGCCAGCATGGGCTTGAGGATGCTGGCGGCGTCGATCGCGCCCTCGGCGGCGCCCGCACCCACGAGGGTGTGGAGCTCGTCGATGAACAGGATGATGTCGCCGCGGGTGCGGATCTCCTTGAGCACCTTCTTCAGGCGCTCCTCGAAGTCACCGCGGTAGCGGGAGCCGGCGACCAGGGCGCCGAGGTCAAGCGTGTAGAGGTGCTTGTCCTTGAGGGTCTCGGGGACCTCGCCCTTGACGATCGCCTGCGCCAGGCCCTCGACGACGGCGGTCTTGCCGACGCCGGGCTCGCCGATGAGGACCGGGTTGTTCTTCGTACGGCGGGACAGCACCTGCATGACCCGCTCGATCTCCTTCTCGCGCCCGATGACCGGGTCGAGCTTGGATTCGCGGGCCGCCTGGGTGAGGTTGCGGCCGAACTGGTCCAGGACGAGCGAGGTCGAGGGCGTGCCCTCGGCCGGGCCGCCGGCCGTGGCCGACTCCTTGCCCCCGCCGGTGTAGCCGGAGAGCAGCTGGATGACCTGCTGCCGGACTCGGTTGAGATCGGCGCCCAGCTTCACGAGGACCTGGGCGGCGACGCCCTCGCCCTCGCGGATCAGGCCGAGCAGGATGTGCTCGGTGCCGATGTAGTTGTGGCCGAGCTGGAGGGCCTCTCGGAGCGAAAGCTCCAGGACCTTCTTCGCCCGCGGGGTGAAGGGGATGTGGCCGGAAGGGGCCTGCTGCCCCTGTCCGATGATCTCCTCAACCTGCTGGCGAACAGCCTCGAGCGAAATCCCGAGGCTCTCCAGGGCCTTAGCGGCGACACCCTCACCCTCGTGGATCAAGCCCAGGAGGATGTGCTCGGTGCCGATGTAGTTGTGGTTGAGCATCCGGGCTTCTTCCTGAGCCAGGACGACAACCCGCCGCGCGCGGTCGGTGAACCTCTCGAACATCGTTTATCGCTCCTCAGAGCGGTCGGGCAGTTCGGGGTCGGTCCCCGCCCTGTCCTTCCGCATGCTAGTCCCGCGGGGCGGGACAGCTCATTCCAACTGCCGACATCCGTCCCCGGCTCACCCCTGCATCAGCGGGGAAAACCGGCTTGAAGAGCCGACAACTGCTCCAACTCGATGGTGCGAGACGATGTTCCCGCAGGCCAGGCAGATACCCGTCATGCGTGTACGCCGACGGCGAACGGAAGCCCGTCAAATCAGCGTGTCGCCCCGATCCACTAGGAATGTCTTACCCGTCAGCACTGACACTCCATGCCCCCGGCACCGGTTCCCTCAGCTAAGGGCGAACACAGTTCCGTCCCGAATGTGGGACTCCGCTGCCGCGGATGTTTACGTTCCGCATATGAGTGAGTGCGGAGTGTCACGCCGACCGTAACCCCGGGGCGTTTCCCGAGTTGCTCCGGGCATGGCCCTCACCGCTGTGCCGACCGTCCCGCCGCCCCGCGTCGCGCCCGAGGGGGGTGCGTACGCCTCCTGGTACGAGAGGGTGCTCGGCTGGGCCGTCACGGGCGGTCCGCCCGGCCTGCTCTCGACCGGGGTCCGGTTCGACGTGCTGGAGCTGCCGTCCGACGCGGGAGCGGCCCTGCTGCGCAGGCCGGTCGCCACGGGCCCGGTGGCGCTCATGGGGCGCCGGATGCGGTTCCTGGTGGCCGCGGGGAGCGCAGACGAGCTGGAGGGGTTGCTCGACTGGCTGGAGTGGGGCGGGGTCGCCCTGGATCTGACCGCCCTGGGTGAGGGTGGCCGGATCACCGCCCCGGCTCCCCCGGGGCAGCCCCTGGGAGAAAGCCCTCGGGGGGCCGCTGTGTGGCTGCGACCCCCCGAGCAGGGGTGTGAGGCACTGCTGCCGGCCCTGCCCGGTCCCGGGCGGGCCGCCGGACCCGGCCCCGGAAGGGGCACCGGCGGGCCCGATCTCGTACGCCTGGTGGCGGCGGCGGCGACGGAATGCCATCGGGCCCGCCTCGGGCGGCGTACGACGGGGGTCCGTCAGCCCTTGGCCTTTTCGTAGGCCTCGCGGATCTCGGCCGGGACGCGACCGCGGTCGTTCACGTTGTAACCGTTCTCCTTGGCCCAGGCGCGGATCTCCGCGGTGTCCGGGTTGCCGGTCGTCGCCGAGGCGCGACCCTTCGCACGTGCCGCGGTGGCACGGCCACCGGTGCGGCGGCCGCCCTTGGTGTACGGGTCGAGCAGACCGCGGAGCTTTTCAGCGTTGGCGGTGGTGAGGTCGATCTCGTAGGTCTTGCCATCCAGAGCGAACGTCACCGTCTCGTCCGCCTCGCCACCGTCGAGGTCGTCGACAAGAAGGACCTGAACCTTCTGTGCCACCGGGATTTCCTTTCATCGAAAAGCAGTACGTGGAAAGGAAACCGCTTTTGCCTGGAAAACACAAACCCCCGGGGAGAGGTTCAGGACCGCAACAGGGCGGGAAACGTGCGCGATTCGGACATAGGCCACAGGTTGCTGATCGACGGAAAAGCGTAGGCCATCGATCAGAGGTGCAGAAGCATCCGACTGTTGCCCAAGGTGTTCGGCTTCACTCGTTCGAGACCGAGGAACTCGGCGACACCCTCGTCATAGGAACGCAGGAGCTCCATGTAGACATCGGTGTCGACCGGGGTCTCGCCGATCTCGACGAAGCCGTGCTTCGCGAAGAACTCGACTTCGAAGGTCAGGCAGAAAACCCGGCTCACCCCGAGCGTGCGGGCGGTCCGCAACAACTGCTGCAGCACCTTGTGGCCGACGCCGGCACCCTTCAAGGCGCGGTCCACGGCGAGAGTACGCACTTCGGCAAGGTCTTCCCACATCACGTGGAGAGCGCCACAGCCGACCACCTGACTGTCGGAGTCGCGTTCCGCGACCCAGAACTCCTGGATGTCCTCGTAAAGGACGACCGGGGCTTTGTCCAGCAGGATCCGCTGCTGCACGTACTGGTCGAGGAGGCGGCGCAGCGCGGGAACATCACCGGTGCGGGCACGGCGGATCGTCACTGTTTCTGCGTGTGCAGAGGAAAACTCTCCCATGGCTGCGGACGCTATCGCCCCGGCTCCTGCGGGCGCTCGGCGGAGTCCCCTTCGGCTTCCTGCGGAGCGGGGGGTTCGGCGGGGGGTTCGGCGGCAGGTTCAGCGGGGGGTTCGGCCGCGGCCTCGCCGCCGGACTCGCCGTCGTGCTGGACGACCCGTACGGCGTCCCTGAGTGCTTCCCGCTGTTCCGCGGACATCATGCCGAAGAAGGCGACGAGGGCGGCCGCGGGGTTGTCGCTCGTCGACCAGGCTTCGTTCATCAGTGCGGCCGAGTAGGCGGCGCGGGTGGAGACCGCCGTATATCGATAGGCGCGGCCTTCGGCTTCCCGGCGGACCCAGCCCTTCTGATGAAGATTGTCCATAACGGTCATGACCGTGGTGTACGCGATGGACCGTTCCTGCTGGAGGTCTTCCAGTACTTCACGAACGGTGACCGGGCGGTTCCACTGCCACACCCGCGTCATGACGGCGTCTTCGAGTTCTCCCAAGGGGCGAGGCACAACAGCACGATAGTGCTGCTTGTGCGGAATTGCCCGACTATTCGCCCGGCAACGCGCGACAAAATCGGGAGTGCGGCCGACGCGGCCGCACTCCCGTCGCCCAGGGGGCTAGTTCTGCTGGCGCGCGGCCTCGGCCCGGGCGATCACCGCGTCGACCGCGGCGTCTTCCTTGGCCTTGTTGGCGCCGCCCTGGCTCTTCACGATCGTCACCACGAGAGCGATGAAGAACGCGGCCATCACGACGGGGGGCACGAGGGCGGAGACGTAGTCCATGCCCCACAGCGTAGCTACCCGACGGCCCGCCCGGCCGCCGGGGGCGGGGCGGGCTTGCGGCGCGGCGGGAACACCTCGCCGGGGGTGGGAACCGGCCGCTCGGGACGCGGCGAGTCGGGCTGCGACGGCTCCTTGGGCTGCGGAGCCGGCTTCGGCTGTTCCTCCCGCCCGCCGGCCAGCGCCAGCAGCCGGGTCCGGGGCGCGGGGGTCGTCGAAAGCCGTCGGCGCACGGAGCGCTGCGCGACGACCTGGGCCCGCTCCAGCAGCGCCGCGGCGACCGGATTGGCGCGGAGCGCGCGCAGGGCGGCGAGGTCGTCGGGGGCCGGTTCGTAGCCGGCGGCCAGGGCGTCCTGCAGCAGCTCCAGGTAGCCGGAGAGGCTGCCGGGCAGGGCACCCCGGTAGCGGGCGAGGTCGTCGAGGAGGAACGCTCTGAGCCGGCCCGCCTCCTGGACCGCGTCGTCCACCGACTGCGCGAGGTGCAGGCAGTCCTGGACCTCCGCGGCCGCCAGGGGGGCAGGGGAGGACTGAAGGGCGTGGGCGAGGAGGCGCCTGAGCACGTGCAGCTCAGCAGCGCTGAACGCCATGCCGCCGCGGGATCCGTAAGGCGTGGGCATGGGCCGAAGATACGCGCTAATCGGACAAAACCCCCTGAGGGTGAGCAATTACGGCGCGGCGGTTTCCTTGACGGCCCGGATGAAATCGGCCCAGGCGGCCTGCGTCGTGGCGAGCACGAGGTGCGCCGGGTCGACGCGGTCGGCGACCTTGACGAGGGCTCCGGGGGCGGTGGCGACGTACACGCAGGCGTCGCCCTCACTGCAGAACGAGGACTTCCGCCACGTGGGCTGAGCGGTCATGGTGTCTCCTCCGGGCAACGGTGGCCGGTAATTGCCGTCGAGGGGACGGTAACTCCGACACCGGCCCCGACCGGTGAGTTTCCCGGAATTCGGTGATTCGTGGCGAAGCCGTGCACAAGGCCGCCGCCCCCGGCAGAAAGATCTAGAGCCGCGCCACGAAGTCGGCGGCGGCCTGCTTCACGTCGGACTCCGTCCAGGACAGCCCCGGCTCGGTGATGTCCAGTTCCGTCACCGCGAGACCCGGCGGCCCGTCGGCGGACCACCGGCGGAAGAGGACCGTGCCCGTCTCCTCCGCCAGCCGCAGGGCCGCCTCCGTCAGGCGGTCCGCCTCGTACGGCAGCCACACCTGGAACTGGTGGGTGTGCGGCTCCTCCGGGTGGATCCGGGCCCACGGGACCTGCGACTCCTCGAACGCCGAGCGCAGCGCCCCGGCCACCATCCGCGCCTGGGCCACGTACGACGGCAGCCGGGGAAGCTCCCGTTCCAGTCCGGCCAGCGCGGACAGGGCCTGCGGGAACTGCCGGAAGATCTGGCCGCCGTACCGGTGGCGCCAGACGCGGGTCTCCTCCACGAACTCCCGCGGCCCGGCCAGACAGGCCCCGCTGAGGCCGCCCAGCGACTTGTAGAAGGAGACGTAGACCGAGTCCGCGAGCCCGGCGATCTCCGGCAGCGGGCGCCCGAAGTGGACGGTGGACTCCCACAGGCGGGCGCCGTCGAAGTGGACCACCGCCTCCCGCTGGCGGGCCGCCTCGACCAGCGCCTCCAGCTCCTCCCAGGTGGGCAGGAGGAAACCGGCGTCCCGCAGCGGCAGCTCCAGCATCAGCGTGCCGAAGGGCTCCCGGACCGCCCCGACCTCGGCGGGCGTCGGCTGGCGGGCCTCCGTGGTCTGGTGCACCACCCGCAGCCCGGAGACGTTCGACAGCGCGTCGCCCTCCCACCGCTCCGGATGGCTCATCGGGTGCAGTGCCACCACCGGGTTCCCGGTGCGGCCCGCCCAGCAGCGCAGCGCGATCTGCTGGGCCATCGTCCCGCTGGGGAAGAACGCCGCGTCCTGCATGCCGAGCAGCTCCGCGACCCGGCGTTCCAGCGTCTCGACGATCCCGTCGCCGTACACGTCGGCCGGTCCGTCCATGGCGTACGGGGCTTCGGCGAGCCCGGCGAGCAGCTCCCCCACCGTGGGTTCGAGCAGGCTGCGCGACAGCTTGCGCTCCGCTCCGCGCCAGGCCGCCACCTGCCGCTTCGTACGTTCCGTGTCGTCACTGTCGTCGCTCATGGAGCCCGATCCTCACCCACGTCGTCGCCGTCCGGCCAATTCCCCCAGGAGCTAGCATGGCGGCGTATCGTCCGGTACCCCCCGCGGACTGGAACGGAAGGCCCTCCCCGCGTGAATCCATCACAGCAGCCACGTCCTGCCCGGCTCGCCGTCGGCGTCGTCGGAGCCGGCCGTGTCGGTCCGGCGCTGGCCCGCGCGCTCCAGCAGGCCGGGCACCGGCCCGTCGCCGTCTCCGGAGTGTCCGACGCGTCCGTGCGCCGGGCCGCGCGGATGCTGCCCGACGTGCCGCTCGTGCCGCCCGCGCAGGTGCTGGAGCGGGCCGAGCTGGTGCTCCTCACCGTCCCCGACGACGCGCTGCCCTCCCTGGTGGAGGGCCTGGCCGAGACCGGGGCGATCCGGCCCGGCCAGCTCCTCGTCCACACCTCGGGCCGGTACGGGGCCGCCGTGCTTGACCCGGCGCGCCGCGCGGGCGCCCTGCCGCTGGCCCTGCACCCCGCGATGACCTTCACCGGCACCGAGGTCGACGTGCAGCGCCTGGCCGGCTGCTCCTTCGGCGTCACCGCCCCCGAGGAGCTGCGCCTGGCCGCCGAGGCCCTGGTCATCGAGATGGGCGGGGAGCCCGAATGGATCGCGGAGGAGAACCGTCCGCTCTACCACGCGGCCCTCGCCCTCGGCGCGAACCACCTGGTCACCCTGGTCGCCCAATCGATGGAGCTGCTGGGCAAGGCCGGGGTCGAGCACCCCGACCGGATGCTCGGCCCGCTGCTCGGCGCGGCCCTCGACAACGCCCTGCGCTCCGGCGACGGCGCCCTGACCGGCCCGGTGGCCCGCGGTGACGCCGGTACGGTCGCGGCGCACGTCTCGGAGCTGCGCCGGCACGCGCCGGCCGCGGTCGCCGGGTACCTGGCGATGGCCCGCACCACCGCCGACCGTGCCCTCGCGCACGGTCTGCTCAAGCCGGAACTCGCCGAGGACCTGCTCGGCGTGCTCGCCGACACGGACACCGACGGGGGCCACCAGTGATCCAGCTGCTGCACACCGCCGAGGAGCTGCACGGTCTTGCGCGAACCGGCCGCCGGGCCGTGGTGATGACGATGGGCGCCCTGCACGAGGGCCACGCCACCCTGATCCGCACCGCCCGCGAACAGGCCGGCCCGGACGGCCAGGTCGTCGTCACCGTCTTCGTCAACCCGCTGCAGTTCGGGGCGAACGAGGACCTCGACCGTTATCCGCGCACGCTCGACGCCGATCTGCTGATCGCCGAAGGGGCGGGCGCCGACGCGGTGTTCGCCCCGGCCGTCGGCGAGGTCTACCCGGGCGGCGACCCTCAGGTGCGGATCACCGCCGGGCCGATGGGCGAACGCCTCGAAGGGGCCACCCGCCCCGGCCACTTCGACGGGATGCTGACCGTCGTCGCCAAACTGCTCCATCTCACCCGACCCGACCTGGCCCTCTTCGGCCAGAAGGACGCCCAGCAACTGGCGCTGATCCGGCGGATGGTGACCGACCTGAACTTCCCCGTCGAGGTGGCCGGCGTACCGACCGTCCGCGAGGAGGACGGGCTCGCCCTGTCGTCCCGCAACCGCTACCTCTCCCCCGCCGAGCGGCACACGGCCCTGGCCCTGTCCCGCGCCCTGTTCGCCGGGCAGGACCGGCTCGCCGCGCAGGCGGCGCTGCGCGCCCGCGCCGAGGCCTCCCCGGCCAGCGACGAGCGGGCCAGCGCCCTGGCCCGGCTGGGCGAGATCCGGGCCTCGGCCGACGCCCACGCCGTCTCGGCCGCGGGCGGGGGACTGCCGGACGCCGTACGGGCCGCCGCGCTGCACGTCCTGGAGGAGGCGGGCCGCCACGAGCCGCCGCTCGACCTGGACTACCTGGCGCTGGTGGACCCGGAGGACTTCACCGAGGCCGGTCCCGACTTCACCGGGCAGGCCGTGCTGGCCGTCGCCGCGAAGGTGGGCGCGACCCGGCTGATCGACAACATCCCATTGGAATTCGGAGCACACTCGTGAGCACCCCAGGCAGAGGCCCCGCAGGCAGCGACGGCGGAGACACGGCCGCGGGCACCGGCATACGCCTGCACGCGCCCGCCCCCGGCTGGTCCCTCGACGCCGATGTCGTGGTCGTCGGTTCCGGCGTGGCGGGCCTGACCGCCGCCCTGCGCTGCGCCGCCGCGGGCCGCCGTACCGTCGTGGTCACCAAGGCCCGGCTCGACGACGGCTCCACCCGCTGGGCCCAGGGCGGCATCGCCGCGGCCCTCGGCGACGGCGACACCCCCGAGCAGCACCTCGACGACACCCTGGTCGCGGGCGCGGGCCTGTGCGACGAGGAGGCCGTACGACTGCTCGTCACCGAAGGCCCGGACGCGGTACGGCGGTTGATGGCCACCGGAGCGGTCTTCGACACCTCCGCGGAGACCGGCGAGATAGAACTGACCCGCGAGGGCGGCCACCACCGGCGGCGCATCGCGCACGCGGGCGGCGACGCCACCGGCGCCGAGATCTCCCGGGCCCTCGTCGAGGCGGTCCAGGCCGCGGGCATCGAGACGGTCGAGAACGCCCTCGTACTGGACCTGCTGCACGACGCGCAGGGCCGCACGGCCGGAGTCACGCTGCACGTGATGGGCGAGGGCCAGCACGACGGCGTCGGCGCCGTCCACGCGCCCGCCGTGATCCTCGCGACCGGCGGCATGGGCCAGGTCTTCTCGGCCACCACGAACCCGTCGGTGTCCACCGGTGACGGCGTGGCGCTCGCGCTGCGCGCCGGCGCCGAGGTCTCCGACCTGGAGTTCGTGCAGTTCCACCCGACGGTGCTCTTCCTCGGCCCGGACGCCGAGGGGCAGCAGCCGCTGGTGTCGGAGGCGGTCCGCGGGGAGGGCGCGTACCTCGTCGACGCGGACGGAGTCCGCTTCATGGTCGGCCAGCACGAGCTCGCCGAACTGGCCCCGCGCGACATCGTCGCCAAGGGCATCATGCGCCGCATGCAGGAGCGGGGCGCGCAGCACATGTACCTGGACGCCCGGCACTTCGGCGCCGAGATGTGGGAGCAGCGCTTCCCGACGATCCTCGCCGCCTGCCGCTCGCACGGCATCGACCCGGTGACCGAGCCGATCCCGGTCGCGCCCGCCGCGCACTACGCCTCCGGCGGCGTACGGACCGACCTGCACGGCCGGACCACCGTCCGCGGCCTGTACGCCTGCGGTGAAGTCGCCTGCACCGGTGTGCACGGCGCGAACCGGCTCGCCTCCAACTCGCTGCTGGAGGGCCTGGTCTTCGCCGAGCGGATCGCCGACGACATCGCCGCGCAGCGCTTCGGCGGCAACGGCCCGGTCGTCCCGGTCGCGGCCACCGGCCCGCTGCAGCCCGCCTCGGCCCGGCACGAGATCCAGCGGATCATGACGGAGGGCGCGGGCGTGCTCCGCTCCGCCGCCTCGCTGGCCACGGCGGCCGAGGCCCTCGAAGCGCTGTACGCGACCGCCCTGAACGACCTGGAGGCCCACGGCAAGACCGCCGAACCGGGTGTGGACACCTGGGAGGCCACGAACCTGCTGTGCGTGGCACGGGTCCTGGTCGCCGCCGCGCGGCGGCGAGAGGAGACCCGCGGCTGCCACTGGCGCGAGGACCACCCGGACCGGGACGATGCCGACTGGCGGCGTCACCTCGTCGTCCGGCTCTCGGCGACCGAGAAGCGGGCCCTGGTCGTCGTACCCACCGACTCCGCGGACTTCCCGTCCGTGCACCCCCTGAGCACCCCGAGCCTGGAGCAGTGACCGTGAGCACCCCCGAACTTCCCCTGATCGACCAGAACGACGGCGGCTGCGGCGACGACTGCGCCTGCGGTGACGGCGAGGAGAGCGGCCTGGACCCGGCGCTCGCCCAGCTGCTGGCCGACGCGGGCCTGGACCCCATCGAGGTCGAGGACATCGCGCACATGGCGCTCTCCGAGGACCTGGACGGCGGCGTGGACGTCACCACCGTCGCCACGGTGCCCGAGGAGGCCGAGGCGATCGCCGACTTCGTCGCCCGCGAGAACGGCGTCGTGGCCGGTCTGCGGATCGCCGAGGCCGTGTTCTCCGTGGTGTGCACCGAGGCCTTCGAGGTGGAGCGGCACGCGGAGGACGGCGACAGCGTCGAGGCCGGGCAGCTGCTGCTGTCGGTGCGCTCGCGCACCCGCGACCTGCTCACGGCGGAGCGCAGCGCGCTGAACATCCTGTGCCGGCTGTCCGGCATCGCGACGGCCACCCGCCGCTGGGCGGACGTGCTGGAGGGCACCGGGGCCAAGGTCCGCGACACCCGCAAGACCACGCCGGGCCTGCGCGCGCTGGAGAAGTACGCGGTGCGCTGCGGCGGCGGCGTCAACCACCGGATGTCGCTCTCGGACGCCGCGCTGGTCAAGGACAACCACGTGGTGGCGGCGGGCGGGGTCGCGCAGGCCTTCAAGGCCGTGCGGGAGGCCTTCCCGGAGCTCCCGATCGAGGTCGAGGTCGACACCCTGGAGCAGATCGGCGAGGTCCTGGAGGCTGGCGCCGACCTGATCCTGCTGGACAACTTCACGGTCGAGCAGACCGCCGAGGCCGTGGCCCTGGTGGCCGGGCGCGCGGTGCTGGAGTCCTCGGGCCGCCTCTCCCTGGACACCGCCCGGGCGTACGCGGAGACCGGCGTGGACTACCTGGCCGTCGGCGGGCTGACCCACTCCTCGCCGATCCTGGACATCGGCCTCGATCTGCGCGAGGCGGTGTAACCCGTGCTCCTCACCATCGACGTAGGCAACACCCACACGGTCCTGGGCCTGTTCGACGGTGACGAGATCGTCGAGCACTGGCGCATCTCGACCGACCCGCGGCGCACGGCCGACGAGATGGCCGTGCTCATGCAGGGCCTGATGGGCATGCACCCGATGCTCGGCAGCGAGCTGGGCGACGGCATCCACGGCATCGCGATCTGCTCGACGGTGCCGTCGGTCCTGCACGAGCTGCGCGAGGTCACACGGCGCTACTACGGCGACGTGCCGGCGGTGCTGGTGGAGCCGGGCATCAAGACGGGCGTGCCGATCCTGATGGACAACCCGAAGGAGGTCGGCGCGGACCGCATCATCAACGCGGTCGCGGCGGTCGAGCTCTACGGGGGCCCGGCGATCGTGGTCGACTTCGGTACGGCGACCACCTTCGACGCGGTGTCCGCGAAGGGCGAGTACGTGGGCGGGGTCATCTCCCCCGGCATCGAGATCTCCATGGAGGCCCTCGGCGTCCGCGGCGCCCAGCTCCGCAAGATCGAGCTGGCCCGCCCGCGCAACGTGATCGGCAAGTCCACGGTCGAGGCGATGCAGTCGGGTGTGGTCTACGGCTTCGCGGGCCAGGTCGACGGGGTCGTGGCCCGCATGGCGAAGGAGCTGGCCGGACCGAACGGTGACCCGGACGACGTCCGCGTCATCGCGACGGGCGGGCTCGCGCCGATGGTGCTGGGCGAGTCCTCGGTGATCGACGACCACGAACCGTGGCTGACGCTGGTCGGACTGCGACTGGTCTACGAACGCAACGCGCCGAACTTCGACTGAGCCGTTACCTCCCGGGGGCTCCGCCCCGCACCCCGCACCTCAAACGCCGGAGGGGCTGAATTTGGGGGCAGCCGGGCCGGTTGGGGCGGGGTCGGGTGTGTGTCGGGGTGATCCCCGCAGGGCGCCGAACGCAACGGGGCTCGGCTCTCCGACCCCCCGACACGTTCGGCGTCCGAGGAGACGCCCCGGCGCGCGCCCGGCCCCGTCCCAACCGGCCCCCACCCGACCCCGCCCGAGCGGCGCAGCCACCCGGCGCCCGGCCCCGTCCCAACCGGCCCCCACCCGAAGCCCGGCCCCGGCGCAGCCGGCCCGGCGCGAGCCACCAGCCGGGTCCCCTGGCCGGTGGCGGTTCAGCAAGCGCGCGGCCGGCTCAGCATCCGGCGCACCGCCGCGCGCCAGGGGTGGTCGGCCGGGCGGCCGTCCACCACGGCCTTGACCTGCTCGTACGACCGGATCTCGCGCAGGACGGCGACGTCGTCGCGGCCGGGGGGCGGGGGCATCGGCTCCGCGTGCTGGGAGGCCCGCCAGGTGTCTATGAGGTACTGCTCGATCGCGCTCATAGCTCTACCCTCACCCCGTCGGCGGCACCGCGCACGACAGTTGACGTTCCCCGTCAATCGACGGCTCCCCGCGGCCGCCCCACAGGCAAACGATCACTCGTCCGGCCGCCGCGCCGGACCGCCCGCGGCCACTCGTACGGCGGCGCCGCACGGTCCACCCGGCAACACCCCCGGTGAGCGGGACGACAGAATGGCCTGATGAGCGTCACCATCGACATCGCTGGACTCCCCGCAGAGCGGATCACCTTCGCGCCCTCCCCCCTCGCGGAGCTCTGCATGGCGCTGCACGCGCTCTCCCAGCCCACCCATCACCCCGCGCTCACCTCCTGGACCACGGCCACCGCCGCCTCGCTCGATCCGTGCCTCGCGGACCGGCTGCTGGAGGGCGAGTTCATGTGGCGGAGCTCGTTCTCCGACATCTTCATGGCCTTCGCCGGGATCACCGGCGGGACCGGGGTGCCCGCCGGGACCCTGGCCGAGGAGCTCGACGTACTCGACCGGCTGGACGACGAGCAGTTCGTGCTGGCCGCCCTGGAGCACTGCTGGCTGGCGCTCTACAACGAGGGCGGCGGCCCGTCCCCGCTCACGAACCCGGCGGCCCGGGCCAAGGCGCTGGAGGTGGCCGCCGCCCGCGGCCCCCACCAGCTGGAGTTCTCCGTACGCCTGCTGGACGACACCGCCGGCGTACGGGTGTGGATGCGCCGGCTCCTGGAGGACTGCGACGAGGCCTTCTTCGCGGAGACCTGGAAGCGCGTGGAACCGGGGCAGAGCGCCGACGCCCGGCACAAGACCGAACTGCTGCGCCGCAAGGGGCTGCCGGCCGCGCTGAGGGAGGTCTCGGCCGCGCTCAGCGTCGACGAGGGCCTCACCACCATCACCGTCGACAAGATGCTCCACGGGACGACCACGGCGACCGACCCCCGAATAGGCAGCGGCCTCGTCTTCGTGCCGACCAACTTCGGCTGGCCGCATCTGCTCGTGGTGCACGCTCCGGGCTGGCGGCCGGTGGTCCACTATCCGCTCGGCACCCCCGAACCGGTCTCCGCGCCGGGCTCGGTGGAGCTGCTCCAGCGGCGGATGGAGGCCCTGGCCCACCCCATGCGGATGCTGCTGTGCCGGAGCCTGGCGCGGGCCCCGTACACGACGAGCGAACTGGCGGCCGTGAACGGGATCACCGCGCCGGAGGTGTCACGGCATCTGGCCGTCCTGAAGAAGGCCGGCCTGATGCACACGCGGAGGCAAGGCCGCTACGCCCAGCACCAGTTGGACCTGGGTGCGGTCGCCCGCATCGGCTCCGACTTCATCGAGGGCATCCTGCGCTAGGCGGAACCGGCGGGCGTTTGGCCGGATTTGCTCGGCGCAGACTCACCGATATACGGAATTCATCAACCGAAAACAGCGAAAACTCTGGTCTTGGTGGCCACTTGCTGTCTAACGTGCGCTCACTGTTTCCCCACCTGACGCACACCGATTCTGCGTTTCCGTCGCACCACGCGCCACCACGCTGTGCCTCGCTGTGCCCTGCTGTGCCTTGCTGTGCCCTGCTGTGCCCAGATCCGCCCGCCCTGCTCGCCTTTGTCGTGGAAGGACCTTCATGCCCTCACGCCGTATAGCCGCAGCAACCGCCGCCCTGGCCGCAGCGGCCCTCGTCTCACCGCTGCTGCTCGCCGGACCGGCCGGAGCCACCGGGAGCCCGCAGAGCGACGCCGCCCGCGGTGACGCGCTCGCCAGGAAGCTGGTCAAGGACGCGACCGGCAAGGGCGCCTACAACCACCTCAAGGTCCTGCAGTCCCTGGCCGACTACAACAACGGCACCCGCGTGGCCGGTTCCAAGGGCCACGAGCAGTCGGCCAAGTACATCGAGGCCGTGATGAAGGCTGCCGGATACACGGTCACCCGCAACGAGTTCGACTTCGTCTACGTCGAGACGATCGAGGAGAAGCTGACGGTGGGCGGCGCGAACCAGCGCGACGTACCGATCCACCTGATGTCGTACACGGCGAACAGCCCGGAGGGCGGCGTGACCGCCCGGGTCGCCGTCGCCCCGGTCGACGCGGACGGGACGAACGGCTGCGAGCCGGGCGACTTCGCCTCCGGCACCTTCACCGGCAAGATCGCCCTGGTCAAGCGCGGCGGCTGCACCTTCGCGGTGAAGCAGCAGAACGCGGCGGCGGCCGGCGCGGTCGGCGCGATCATCTACAACAACACCGCGGGCGCCCTCAACGGAACCCTCGGCGACCCGAACGCGGGCAAGGTGCCGACGGGCGGCATCACCCAGGAGGACGGCGAGAAGCTCGCCGCCGAGGCCGCGGCCGGCCCCGTCGAGGTCACCCTCGACATCCGGCAGCTGCGCGAGAACCGCAAGACGTTCAACGTCATCGCCGAGACCAAGGGCGGCGACGAGAACAACACCGTCTTCCTCGGCGCGCACCTCGACTCGGTCGCGGCCGGCCCCGGCATCAACGACAACGGCTCCGGCTCGGCGGGCATCCTCCAGGTCGCCCAGCGGCTCGCGAGCGAGCAGAAGAAGGTCAAGAACAAGGTCAAGTTCGCCTGGTGGTCGGCGGAGGAGTTCGGCCTGCTCGGCTCGGAGGCGTACGTCGCCGGGCTGACGGACGAGCAGAAGAAGCAGATCAAGCTCTACCTGAACTTCGACATGATCGCCTCGCCGAACTCCGCGTACTTCGTCTACGACGGCGACGACTCGGACGCCACCGGCGCGGGCCCCGGCCCGGCCGGCTCCGCCCAGCTGGAGAAGGGGATCACCGACTTCCTCGACTCCAAGAAGATCCCGCACGAGGGCACGGACTTCTCCGGCCGCTCGGACTACGGCCCGTTCATCGAGGTCGGCATCCCCTCCGGCGGCACCTTCACCGGCGCCGAGGGCATCAAGACCCCGGACCAGGCCGCGAAGTTCGGCGGCCAGGCGGGCGTCGCCTACGACGTGAACTACCACGGCAAGGGTGACGACATCACCAACATCGACCAGAAGGCGCTCGACATCAACGTCGACGTCATCGCGGACGCGGTCGGCCACTACGCGCACGACCTGGCCCCGCTGTCGAAGCCGGTCACCTCGACGCCGACGAACGGTTCGGGCAGCGGCGGCGGCCTCCACCAGGGCCACGACGAGGTCAACCAGTAGCGAGTCCAGCCTCGCCGGCGTTTGAGGCGCGGGGTCCGGGGCGGAGCCCCGGGTCCCGGCGCCGGCCGGGCTCCACCCACGGGGCCCGCGTCAGCCGGCGGCGGCCCCGGGCCAAGCCGCCCGGATCCCGACCGGCTGGCACAGCCACAAGAAGTCGCCGAGCCCCCCGCGCGCGGTGAGCTCGGCGGCTTCTCCGGCAGACGCCAGCGCCCGCACGTACGCCACCGGATCCGCCGAGGCCAGCGCCAGCGCGGGGCGGGAGCCCGAGACCCCGAGCCCCGACAGCGCCTCGCGCTGCGTCAGCAGGACCGCGCCCGGCCCCGCGCAGGAGTCCAGCGCCACGTGCGCGGTGACGTCGCAGCCGCCGTCCGGGACGGGCGGGACCTCCCGGCCCGCGCGGAAGCCCGTCAGCGTGCCGTACGGGGGCCGCGCGTCCCGCGTGTGGCCGTAGTCCACCGCCACCGCCAGCCCGCGCTCCAGGCTCGCCACGGCCCCCGCCCAGGCCTCGTCGCGCGCCCGGCCGATCTCAGCCCGGCCGGTCTGCGCCCCGCCGCCGGGCCACCACCGCTCCAGCCAGGCCCGGTCCGCGCCGTCCAGCGGGCCGCCGGGGCTCTCCGTACCGTCCGGGGCGACCAGGACGTAGCGCCCGTCCTCCGCGATCTCCAGCGGCACGTTGTCGAGCCACTCGTTGGCGAACAGCAGCCCCGTCGCCCCTTCGGGCGGCGCCCCGACCCACCGGATCCGCGGGTCGAGCCCCACGGGCCGCTCCGCGCGCTCCACGGCGTACGGCCTCACCCGCGCGGCCGTCTCCGGCTCCAGCGCGGCCAGCACCCCGGCCAGCAGCTCGCCGCGCCCGGCCCCCATGTCGACCAGGTCCAGCCCCTGCGGGTGCCCGAGCTCCGCGTCCACCCACCGCAGCAGCCGGGCCACGGCTCCCGCGTACAGCGCGGAGGCGTGCACCGAGGTACGGAAGTGCCCGGCGGGGCCGGGGCCGCCGGGGCGCACGTAGAAGCCGCCGGGCCCGTACAGGGCGGCGTCCATCGCGTCGCGCCACCGGACCGGAGTCGGATGTCCACCCTGGGTGCTCACCCCACAAAGGCTAAGCTCAACTCCACCTTCGGGAGTACGCCCCCGAGGCCAGGTTCGAACCTCTGGTTGACTCCAGCACCTATCACCGTTCCCTACTCTGGGTTACGTGCAGCGCCTCTACGACTTCCTCCGCAGACACCCGACGGGCGTCGACAGCTTCTGGGCTGTCCTCCTCTTCGGGGTCTCGATGCTGAACGTCGCGGGCGAGCCCGACATCAGCCGGCCCCTGAAGTTCGCCGCCGTCCCCGTGGTGCTCGCGCTGAGCACGGCCGTGGCCCTGCGCCGCAAGTGGACGCAGGCGATGTTCTGGCTCACCCTCGGGGCGGGCGCCTTCCAGCTCTCCCTGGGGATCATCGCGGGCGTCTGGGACCTCGCCATGTTCGTGATCCTCTACACCGTCGCCGCGAGCGAGGTCCCGCGCTGGGTCTCCCGCACCGCGCTGGGCTGGGGGCTGGCGGCCGCGCCGCTCTACTTCGTCCGCTTCGGCGTGGACAAGGGCAGCAACGACGTCGACAACCTCCTCTTCGCCATCTTCATGATCATTCCGTTCGTGCTGGCGTGGGTGCTGGGCGACTCGCTGCGCACCCGCCGGGCCTACTACGCCCAGCTGATCGAGCGGAACCAGCGGCTGGAGAAGGAGCGCGAGGCCCAGGCCAAGGTGGCCGTGGCCGGCGAGCGCGCCCGGATCGCCCGCGAGCTGCACGACGTCGTCGCGCACAACGTCTCGGTGATGGTGGTCCAGGCGGACGGAGCCGCGTACGTCATGGACGTGGCCCCCGAGCAGGCCAAGGAGGCCCTCCAGACCATCTCCGGCACCGGCCGCCAGGCCCTCGCCGAGATGCGCCGACTGCTGGGCGTCCTGCGCACCGGCGAGCCCCAGGAGTCCGAGGACTACGTGCCGCAGCCCGACGTCGAGCAGATCGAGGTCCTGGTCGAGCAGGTACGGGCGTCCGGGCTCGTGGTGGACTTTGAGGTCGAGGGCGCGCCGCGGCGGCTGCCCAGCGGGGTCGAGCTGACGGCTTACCGGATCGTGCAGGAGGCGCTGACCAACACCCGCAAGCACGGCGGCCCGGAGGCGACGGCCAGCGTCCGGCTGGTCTACTTCGACGACGGGCTCGGCCTGCTGGTCGAGGACGACGGCCGGGGCGCGGCCCACGAACTGTACGAGGACGGCGGCACGGACGGCGCCGGGCACGGACTGATCGGCATGCGCGAGCGGATCGGGATGGTCGGCGGAACCCTGGACGCGGGCCCGCGTCCCGGCGGCGGCTTCCGGATCAGCGCACTGCTTCCCCTGAAGAAGAGATGACGAGGACGAGGTAACTGATGTCCATCCGAGTGATGCTGGTCGATGACCAGGTGCTGCTGCGCACCGGCTTCCGGATGGTGCTCGCCGCCCAGCCGGACATGGAGGTCGTCGCCGAAGCGGGCGACGGCCTGGAGGCGCTGGAGGTGCTGCGGGCCACGAAGGTGGACGTGGTGCTGATGGACGTCCGCATGCCGAGGCTGGACGGTGTCGAGGCGACGCGGCGGATCTGCGAGCCGGAGGAGCACCCCAAGGTCATCATCCTGACCACCTTCGACCTGGACGAGTACGCCTTCTCGGGCCTGAAGGCCGGGGCGAGCGGCTTCATGCTGAAGGACGTCCCGCCGGCCGAACTGCTGGCGGCCATCCGCTCGGTGCACAGCGGGGACGCGGTGGTCGCCCCGTCCACGACGCGGCGGCTGCTGGACCGCTTCGCGCCGATGCTGCCGACGACCACGCAGGAGCCGCAGAACAAGGAGATCGAGCGGCTGACGGAGCGCGAGCGCGAGGTCATGCTGCTGGTGGCCCAGGGGCTGTCGAACGGGGAGATCGCGGCCCGGCTGGTCCTGTCGGAGGCGACCGTGAAGACCCACGTGGGCCGCATCCTGACGAAGCTGGGGCTGCGCGACCGCGTCCAGGTGGTGGTCCTGGCGTACGAGACGGGCCTGGTCCGCGCGGGCGGCGGCGCGGGCTAGCGCCGTCCTCGGGTGTTCCCCCCGGGCCGCCCGGCCCGAGGGGAACCCGTGGCCGCGCCGGCTTAGCGGATGACGAATTCGCAGCCCGAGCCGGCCGGGAGGGTGTCGAGGGCCGCCTGGTCGGCCACGAGGATGTCGAAGCCCGTACCGCAGGTGATCCGGTCGAAGCCGCCGTTCTTGCTGACGAGGGTGTCGTTGCCGCCGCCGCCCTCGAAGGTGGTGGTGCCGGCGGTGTTGGCGTTCCAGCCGTCGGAGTCGGTGAGGCGGTCGGCGGCGGTGCCGCCGATCAGCCGGTCCTCGCCCGATCCGCCGTCCATGTCGGACGGAACCGGGGTGTTGTTGGTCGCGACGTCGTTCCCGTTGCCCAGGGTGGCCTGGATGCGGGTCAGCCCGGTGAGCACACCGCAGCGGACGGCGTTGGGTCCCTGCTGGACACAGCCGGGGCCGGCCGTGATCGTGCTCGTCGAGTCGGTGACGGTGACGACGCCGCCGCTCCCGATGCTGAAGGTCACGGTGTTCTGCTCGCCGGGCAGGGCCGCGAAGCGGACCTCGCCGCCCGACCGCGTCACGAACGAGGGATCGGCGGCCGCGGGGCCGGCGAAGGCCATCGTCATCGCGAGCGCCGCCGCGGCGGGGGCGGCCAGTCGCGCGAGGCGCAGGAGCCGTGAGGTGTTCGGGTTCATCAGTGTTGTCCCTTGGGGTTGCTGACGACGGATCAGGTCGAGGATCCGTCGCCCCCTTCGCTACCCGGAGTCACCAATGAGCTCTTCTGGTAATCACACAGTTACCTCGTGTGCCGCAGTCGGCCCCCCGTCCGGCTCACGCGTCCGGCGGCTCACGCGCCCGGCCGTGTCATCCAGCGGTCCGGGCGGGCCGAGGCGCGGGAGGTGCGGGCGCGGACGGCCTGGGCGGCCAGCAGGGCGGCGGCTTCGTCCGCCGCCCGCAGCCGGGCCGTGACCGTACCGTTCGCGCCGGTGTCCACGTGCACGTCGGCGAGACCGCCCGCGCGGGCCCACGGGCCCTGGCCGAGGCGGACGCTCTGCACCTTGGCGTGCGGGACGATCTCCGTACGGCGGCACAGGCGGCCGTGCCGGGCGGCGAACACCTCCGGGGAGACGGCCAGCGCGTAGCCCTTCCACCACACCGGGACCACCCAGCGCGAGCCGGCCCGCGGGGAGCCGGAGAAGGCCAGGGCCGCCAGGTCCACCCCGGGCAGCACCCGGGCGATCACGGCGTACGCGGCGGCCCGCGAGGCCACCGGGACCAGGACCTCGTTCTTCGAACCCGCCACGGCCAGCTCCACGCGGACCCGGTCGCGCCGCCGCCACAGCAGCGGCTCCACGATCCGTACGGTCTGCACGCGCCCCGGCGGCACGGTCTCGTGGGCCCGGTCCAGCATTCCGTGGTCCAGGCGCAGCCCGTCCGGGGACTCCGCGACCCGCCAGTCGTACTCCGCGAGGAAGCGGCCGGCGGTGCCCGCCCAGACCGCGCCGAGCAGCGGGAGGAGGGCGACGACCGCCGCCCACGGGCTGGAGCTGAACCACCACACGGCCACCGGCCCGACGATCCCGGCCGCGAGCGCGCCGAGGACGCCGAGGCTGAGCAGCAGCGACACGACGAGCTCGCGCGGGCTCACGCGCAGCAGCTCCGTGTCGGGGGCCTCGCCCAGGCGCACCGCCTCCTCGGGGGCGAAGCCCGCCGCGCGGGCGAGGAGTTCGGCGCGCAGGGCGACGGCCTCCTCCTCGCCGAGGAAGGACAGCTGGTCCTTGTCATCGGTGCCGATGACGTCGAGGCGCAGGCTGGCGACACCGGTCAGGCGGGCCAGCAGCGGGCGGGTGACGTCCACGGCCTGGAGGCGGTCGAGGCGGATGTGCGCGGTGCGGCGGAAGACCAGTCCGGTGCGGATGCGCAGTTCGGTGTCGGTCACGGCGTAGTGGGTGAACCACCAGCTCAGGAAGCCGTACACGGCGAACACGAGGATGATGGCGGCCAGCGCCAGCAGCCGGAGCAGGACGGACAGGTCCGCGACCCACTTCTGGGCCTGGTCGCCCTGCTGGGCGACCACGCCGACGGTCGCGGCGATCGGCACCCAGGCGCGGCGCAGCGGCGTGAAGGGGTGCAGCCGCCGTCCGCCTGCGCCGGGCTCGACGCCGGATGCGGCAGCGGAGGCGGGAGCGGGAGCGGGAGCGGGTGCGGGTGCGGGAGCGGGTGCGGGAGCGGGTGCGGGGGCGACAGCGGGTGCGGGGGTCAGCGGGTCGCCGCCCGCCGGACCGGCGGTCACAGGCCCGCCGACCTTGCCTCGCCGAGGGCGGTGAGGCGGTCGCGCAGCCGCTCCGCCTCGGCCGGCGCCAGGCCCGGGATCTTGGCGTCGGTGGCCGCCGCCGCCGTGTGCAGCTGGAGGGAGGCCAGCCCGAAGCGCCGCTCCAGCGGGCCCGAGGTGACCTCGACCAGCTGCATCCGCCCGTACGGGACCACGGTCTCCTCCCGCCACAGCACCCCGCGGCTGATCAGCAGGTCGTCCGCCCGCTCGGCGTACCGCCAGGACCGCCAGTTCCGGCCGAGGAGCACCCATCCCCAGCCCAGGACGGCGAGCCACACCACCCCGACGGCCGCCCACCACGGGCCGACCGTCAGCCCCAGTACGACGGCGGTCACGACGGCGAACCCCGTCGCCCAGATCACCAGCAGCAGCCGCCGCAGAGTGAGCAGCCCGCCCGGCAGCCCCACCCACACGGGCCCACCCGTCTCACCCTCTGTCCCCGTTTCCATCCACCAAGCGTAGGGGGGTGGCTTGCCGCTCGGGCCGGGCTCGCGGCGGCTCCCTGATCCGGCCCGAGCGGCAAGCCACCCCCTTCGGCTGAGACAATGCCCGCATGACGGAGACCACGGTCGGCATCGGCGGAGCGGCGGAGAGCACCGACATGGTGCTCAACATCGGCCCCCAGCACCCTTCCACGCACGGCGTGCTGCGCCTGCGCCTCGTCCTGGACGGCGAGCGGATCGTCAGCGCCGAGCCCGTGGTCGGCTACATGCACCGCGGCGCCGAGAAGCTCTTCGAGGCCCGCGACTACCGGCAGATCGTGATGCTCGCGAACCGCCACGACTGGCTGTCCGCGTTCTCCAACGAGCTCGGTGTGGTCATGGCCGTCGAGCGGATGCTCGGCATGGAGGTCCCCGAGCGGGCCGTGTGGATGCGGACCCTGCTCGCCGAGCTGAACCGGGTGCTGAACCACCTGATGTTCCTCGGCTCGTACCCCCTCGAACTGGGTGGGATCACCCCGATCTTCCACGCGTTCCGCGAGCGCGAGGAGCTCCAGGCCGTCATGGAGGAGATCTCCGGCGGCCGCATGCACTACATGTTCAACCGCGTCGGCGGCCTCAAGGAGGACCTCCCGGCCGGCTGGCTCGGCCGGGCCCGCGCCGCGATCGCCGACGTCCGCACCCGCATGGACGTCTACGACAAGCTGGTCCACGGCAACGAGATCTTCCGCGCCCGCACGCGCGGCGTCGGCGTCCTGTCCGCCGAGGCGGTGCACGCGTACGGGGTCTCCGGCCCGATCGCCCGCGCCTCCGGCGTCGACTTCGACCTGCGCCGCGACGAGCCGTACCTGGCCTACGGCGAGCTGCAGGACGTCCTGAAGGTCGTCACCCGCACCGAGGGCGACTGCCTGGCCCGCTTCGAGTGCCTGCTGGACCAGACCCACAACGCGCTCGACCTGGCCGTGGCCTGCCTGGACCGGATGGCGGAGCTGCCGCCGGGGCCGGTCAACCAGCGGCTGCCCAAGGTACTGAAGGCGCCCGAGGGCCACACGTACGCCTGGACCGAGAACCCGCTCGGCATCAACGGCTACTACCTCGTCTCGAAGGGCGAGAAGACCCCGTACCGGCTGAAGCTGCGCAGCGCCTCGTACAACAACATCCAGGCCCTGGCCGTACTGCTGCCGGGGCAGCTCGTCGCGGACATGGTGGCGATCCTGGGCTCGCTGTTCTTCGTGGTCGGGGACATCGACAAGTAGGGACCCCGCGAGCGGCTCTCCGGCGGCAGACTGGGTGGGGTCCGCAGTCCGACGAGGAGGTCGCCCGTGCCCGTCCCGATCATCATCGACTGCGATCCCGGGCACGACGATGCCCTGGCGATCATGCTGGCGGCGGCGAACCCGGCGGTAGACCTGCTCGCCATCACCACGGTCGCCGGCAACCAGACGCTGGAGAAGACCTCCCTCAACGCCCGCCGGGTGTGCACCGTCGCCGGGATCACGGACGTGCCCATCGCCGCCGGGTGCGACCGGCCGCTGCTCCAGCCGCTGGCCGTGGCGGACGACGTGCACGGCGCGTCCGGGCTGGACGGACCGCGGTTCCCCGAACCCACGGTCGACCTGGTCCCCGAGCACGCGGTGGAACTCATCCACCGGATCCTCGTGGACCACCCGGAGCCGGTCACGCTGGTCCCCACGGCCCCGCTGACCAACATCGCCCTGCTGCTGACCCGCTACCCCGACAGCGCCGCCCGCATCCGCGAGATCGTGCTGATGGGGGGCTCCACGGAGCGGGGCAACCGCACCCCGGCGTCCGAGTTCAACATCCACACCGACCCGGAGGCCGCGGACATCGTCTTCCGCAGCGGGGTCCCGGTGACCATGTGCGGGCTCAACGTCACCCACCAGGCCCTGGCCACGCCCGAGATCCTGGCCCGCTTCGAAGCCCTCGGCACCGAACTCGGCGACATCTGCGCCGGATTGCTGGCCTACTTCGCGTCGACGTACAGCCGGCTGTGGAACATGCCCCACCCCCCGCTGCACGACCCCGTCGCCGTGGCCCGCGTGATCGACCCGGCCGTCGTCGAGTGCGTGGAGGCGAACGTCACGGTGGAACTGCACGGCCGCTACACGCGCGGGGCCACCGTCGTGGACCTCCACCGGTACCTGGACCGCCCGGTCAACGCGAAGGTCGCCGTGTCCCTCGACACGGGGCGCTTCTGGGACCAGATGGTCGACGCCGTCGCGGCCCTCGGCAGGACCGGCCCGTGAGCGTCCGGGGGCCCTGCGGGTAATTCCCGGGGGCCGCGCCCGCCGGGGCCGGGTCCAGCAGGCCCACGAGGCCTGGCTCGTCGGCCGGCCGGGCTGATGTCGGCGGGGCAGGGCAGACTGGGGGCCATGTCCCACTCCCCCCGTCGGGCCTGCCCCTCCTGCGGTCGCGACTGCGCCGTCACCGCCGGCCGGATCGCCCGCCACGACCCCCCGGCCGGGCGCGGACGCGGCGACCTGGTGTCCTGCCCCGGCTCCCGGGCCCGGGTGGTGCTCGGCGCCTCCGCGCCGACGCTGGACGGCTTCGTGCTGCCCGAACACCCCGGACAGCTCCCGCTGTTCTGACGCCCTGCCCCGCCCCGACCCGCCCCGGCCTGCCCGACCAGGAGCCGGGCCCGGGGCGCCGGACGTCGGCGGGTGCTACGAGATCGCGGTGCGCAGCCGGACCACGTCGATCGGCTCGGTCTCGTCGTGGGCCGTCAGGTCGATGACCTGGCCCACCGCACGGGTCTCGGCGGTCTCCGGCTTGAACTCCGGCCCGGGGGCGGCCTCCACGGACTCCGCCTTGTGGACGGCGAGGGCCTCGGCGCCGACCACGTCGGCCAGGTCCTCGTTCTGGACCGCCTCGATCACCGCGCGGGCCTGCGCCGCGTTCTTGGTGCCGAAGAAGTCGAAGCCGCCCTCGACGCGTGAGGCCGTACGCCGCTGGGCCGCGTACGGGGCCACCGCCGCGGCCGGACGCCGCGCGGGGACCGAAGACGCGGGGACCGAAGACGCGGGAACCGCGGGTGCGGGCGCCGAGGGTGCCGCGGCGGGGGCCGCGGGCAGGGCCGCCTGCGTCTGCTTCCGGCGGGCCAGCGCCCCCAGGGCCGCGTGGGCCCGGGCGTAGCCGACCGAGGTGGGCGCGCCCGCCGAGGTGCGCTCCTCGGAGACGGCCGGAAGTTCCTTCTGCGCGGCGGCCGGGGCCGCGGAGGCCTCGATGGCCAGCAGGCGGCGGCCCTCCAGGGCGCTGGCGCGCTCGGTCTCGGCCGTCGCGTAGCGCCGCAGCAGCGCGGCGTGCTCGCCCCGCAGACCGGCCAGTTCGACCCGCTTGGCGCGCAGCTTGGCGTCGAGCCGGCCGCGCAGCACACGGGCCTCTTCGAGATCGGATTCGAGCTCGGCTATGCGCTCGTCCGTCCGCCACTCGTCCTTGACCCGCTCGCGGGCGAGCTCCGCGACGCGGCGGCCCGCCGAACGGTCCCAGGCGCGCATCACGACGGCGCCGCCGACCCCGGCGGCCGCGGTGAGGGCCACGAGCAGCCTCAGCGCGGTGCCGTCGTCGGGGCCCGCGAGCAGCCAGGCCGCTCCGGCGCTGATGACGGACACACCTGCGATGGTCGTCGGCGTGAGCAGCCGGTGCAGGGGTTCGGGATTGCGGTGGCGTCCACGGGGCATGGCCCGAAATTTACAGGGCGCGGGGGTCCAGCGGGATACCCGCCCGGCAATCTCTTGCCGCTCTTCCCGGGCAGGTACTCCACATTCCTCCGTCAACCCCCGTGACTTCTACTTCTTGAGAAGGCCCTTGGACTCCAGGTAGGCCTTCGCGACGTCCGCCGGCTTGGCGCGCTCCGCGTCCACCTTCCGGTTCAGGTCGACCAGATCGGCCGTCGTGAGGAGCTTGGTCAGCTTGTCGAGGGCGGCCGCGACCTCGGGGGCGCCGGCGTCCTTGGCATTGACCACCGGGAGCACGTTGTCGGCGTTCTGGAGCTTCTTGTCGTCCTCCAGCAGGACCAGGCCGAAGCTGTCGAGGGTGGCGTCCGTGGTCGTGGTCAGCACGAGCTGGTCGGCGCCGTCCTTGACGGCCTGCTTGGCCTGCGGGGTGCCGACGCCCTTCGGGTCGATACCGGAAACCTGAATTCCGTATGTCTTCGTCAACCCCGGTGCGCAGAAGGGCCGTACGGAGCATTCGTCGCCCGCCGCGATCTTCACCTTCAGCCCGGACTTACCAAGATCGGAAAGGGTCTTCAGGTTGTTCTTCTGGGCGAATTCCTTGGTCACCGCGAATGCGTTCTGGTCGACCGCCTCGCCCGCGGGCAGCGCCTTCAGCCCGAGCGGGGACGCGAGCTTCTCCAGGGCCGCCACCGTCGCCGAGACGTCGCTCGACGCCACCGGCTTCTCCTCGGGCGCCTTCGGACCGTTCACCTTGGCGTTGAGGAACTCCGCGAGCGTGGCCGCGTACTCCGGGACGACGTCGATCTCGCCCTTCTCCAGCGAGGGCTCGTACAGCTCGCGGTTGTTGACCGTCTTGACGGACGTGCCGTAGCCCGCGTCCTTGAGGACCTGCGCGTACAGCTCCGCCAGCACGTTCGACTCGGTGAACCCGGCGGCGCCGATCACCAGGCTGCCCTTGCCGTCCGCGGCCGGGGCGGACGAACCGCCGTCCTTGCTCTTCTCCAGGCTGTCGCCGCCGCACGCGGCCAGCGACACCGTCAGGGCCAGGACGCCCAGGGACGCGCCGAGGACGCGCGTGGTCTTGGTCATGGAGTAACTCCGTTTCGAGCGATGGACAGGAATCAGCGGTGCCCCACGGCCCGCGGCAGCAGCCGGTCCGCCGCCACCAGCGCGCCCTCGACCAGCAGGGCGAGCGCCGCCACCAGCAGGGCGCCCGCGACGACCTGCGGGGTGTTGTACGTGTTGAACCCGGCCGTGATGATCCGGCCGAGGCCGCCCTGGCCGACCATGGCGGCGATCGTGGCCGTGGCGATGACCTGCACCGCTCCCGAGCGCAGCCCGGTCATCACCAGGCCGCGCGCGAGCGGGAGTTCGACGCGCAGGAAGAGCTGGCCGCCGGACATGCCCATGCCCCGGGCGGCCTCCACCACCGAGCGGTCCACCTCGCGCATGCCGACGTAGGCGTTCGTCAGCAGCGGCGGGAGGGCGAACAGCACCAGCGCGGCGATGGTCGGCACGTAGCCGGCGTTGCGCAGCGGGGAGACCATGAACAGCGCCAGCACCGCGAAGACCGGAACGGCCCGGCCGATGTTGGAGACGTTGATCGCGAGGGCGCCGCCCTTGCCGAGGTGGCCGAGGTACAGGCCGACCGGCAGCGCCAGCGCGCAGGCGATCGCCAGGGCGACCCCGCTCACGTACACGTGCTCACCGAGCCGGTGCCAGACCCCGCTCTCCCCCGACCAGTTGGCGCCGTTCGCCAGCCAGTCCCAGGTCTCTCCCAGTACTCCCACGGCCTCAGGCCCCCTTCCCCGGAGCCGTCGGCCGGGCTCCGGCCCGGGTCCACGGCGTGAGCAGCCGCTGTACGCCCAGCAGCAGCAGGTCGGCCACGAGCGCGAGCAGCACGCACAGCACCGAGGCCGTCAGCACCTGGGCCTTGAAGGAGCTGTTCACCGCCGGGGCGATGAGGTTGCCGAGGCCCCCCTTGCCGACGATGGAGCCGACCGTGGTCAGCGCGACCGTCGAGACCGTGGCGATCCGTACGCCGGCGAGCAGCGCGGGCAGTGCCAGCGGCAGTTCGACCTGCCACAGCAGTCGGCCCGGGCCGTACCCCATGCCGCGCGCGGCCTCCCGTACCTCCTCGGGCACGGCCTCCAGGCCGGCCAGCACGTTGCGCACCAGGATCGTCAGCGAATACAGCACGAGCCCGGTGACCACGAGCGCCGCCGAGAGCCCGAAGACCGGCAGCAGCAGGGAGAACATGGCCAGCGAGGGGATCGTGTAGAGCAGCGTGGTGAGGGCCAGCACGGGCGCCGCCCAGCGGCGGCTGCGGCGGGCCAGCAGGGCCAGCGGCACGGACACGGCTATGCCGATCAGGACGGACACGCCCGTGATCCAGATGTGTTCGAGGGTGGCGTCGGTGAGTTCCTGGGAGCGGGAGGTGACGTAGTCCCAGCAGATCCAGTCGTTCGCCACCAGGCAGTTCCGCCCGGCCATGCCCCCACCCCCCGTCGTCGAACACACGCTTGCCGATCGCATCCACGAGCGACCATAACCCGCACCGCCCTCAATGGCCGGAATCCTTCGCACCGGGGCAACACGCCCTTCACACATCCGTACCGCCCGTGCGGAAGGATGGGGGCCGTGATCCGATTCGAGCATGTGACCAAGCGCTACCCCGACGGGACGACAGCCGTCGAGGACCTGTCCTTCGAGGTGGCGGAGGGTGAGCTGGTCACGCTCGTGGGACCGTCCGGCTGCGGCAAGACGACCACGATGAAGATGGTCAACCGGCTGATCGACCCGACCTCCGGCCGGATCCTGCTCGGCGGCGAGGACATCGCGGCCGCCGACCCGGTCGAGCTGCGCCGCCGCATCGGGTACGTCATCCAGCAGGTCGGGCTGTTCCCGCACAAGACGGTGCTGGAGAACACGGCGACCGTGCCGCAGCTGATCGGCACCCCGAAGGCCAAGGCCCGCGCCCGGGCGGCCGATCTGCTCGAACTGGTGGGGCTGGATCCGGCCGTGTACGGGGGCCGGTACCCGGAGCAGCTGTCCGGCGGGCAGCGCCAGCGCGTCGGCGTGGCCCGCGCGCTCGCCGCCGATCCGCCGGTGCTGCTGATGGACGAGCCCTTCGGCGCGGTGGACCCCGTGGTGCGCGAACGGCTGCAGAACGAGTTCCTGACCCTGCAGAAGACGGTGCGCAAGACGATCCTGCTGGTCACCCACGACCTTGAGGAGGCCATCCGGCTCGGTGACCGCATCGCGGTCTACGGGACGGGCACCATCGAGCAGTTCGCCCGCCCCGCGGCGGTCCTCGGCTCGCCGGCCACCCCGTACGTGGCCTCCTTCGTCGGCTCCGACCGGGGCCTGAAGCGGCTCGCGGTCACCGCGGTCGAGGCGGCCGACCTGGCGGCGGCCGAGGGCGAGGCCCCGGCGGCGGCCGTGGAGCTCGGCGCGACGCTGCGCGAGGCGCTCGCGGCCCTGCTCCAGGAGGACTCGGGCCGGATCGGGGTCACGGACCCGGACTCCGGCGCCCTGGTCGGCGTACTGACCCCGGAGGGCGTGCACCGGGCCCTGCGCCGGGCCCAGTTGCAGGAGGCGTAGCGCAGAACGCGGAAGGGCCCGGCTCTCCCGAGCCGGGCCCTTCCGCCGTGCGCGCCTCCACGGCCTCAGGCCTGGATGCGCCCGCTCATCCACACCAGCATCGGCGGGATCTCGCGGCGCCACGTGTTGAAGTTGTGGCCACCGCTGTCGAGGATGATCGAGGAGACCCGGTCCGGGCCCTGCACCTTCTTGATGAACTTCCGGGTGTCGCCGAGGTTCGGCTCGCCCTTCTCGCTGCTCGTCACGAGGAAGGACGTACCGCTCGGCTTCTTGTTCTCGATGCTGTGCAGCACGTCCGCGCGCTTCTTCAGTTTCTCGTCCCCGTGGAAGAGGTCGCCGGTCGTCGGGTCGTCCGGGGCGTCGTAGTACGCGGACAGACCGGCGGCGGCACCGAACGTCTGCGGGTAGTGCGCGGCGATCTTCAGGGCGCAGTAACCGCCCGTGGAGTTGCCGATGAACCCCATGTTCTGCGGCTTCTTGCCGACCCGGAAGGTGTTCGTGATGGCCTGCGGGAGGTCCTCGCCGAAGAAGGTCTCGGTCTGGGGGCCGCCGGGTATGTCGACGCACTCGGTGTCACGCGGCGGCGCGATGGTCGGGCGCAGCATGACCAGGATCATCGGCTTCATCTTGCCCGACTTGGACAGGCTGAAGGCCTTCATGGGGTAGTCGAGCCCTTTGATCAGGTTCTCGGCGGTGCCCGGATAGCCCGTCAGGACGATGGAGGCGGGGAAGTTCTGGTCCTTGTGCTGCGGCTGGAAGTACTCCGGCGGGAGCCAGACGTAGCCGGGGCTCGTTATCTTCGACTTCTGCCCGGTTATGGCAACCTTCAGGATCTGACCGCCGACCTGGGGCTTGGCGCCACCGGGGACGTCCAGCTTCTGCTTGTCGACGACCTTGATGTCGTCGCTGCTCATCGAGTGGTCGACGACCTTGCCCATGGACGTCTCCTGGCCGAACAGGTCGGCCCAGGAACCGTAGAAGAGGAACGACTTGTTAGCCGCGAGACCCACAGCCGAGAACAGCGCCAGCTGCGTCGCCAGCAGGAGCCCGATCCGGCCGGCGACGGCACGCCAGGTGCGGCCCGACAGCTTCGGCCACAGCCAGACGGTGGCCGCGAAGAGCAGCACACCGGCCAGGATGGCCAACGCCAGAACCGTAGTACTCGTGAGACCCATGAGCAGTCAGTCGACTTTCTGGTGGCAGGACTTTTTTTTTCCGACGAAAGAGTGAACCCGCTCCTCGTCAATGTCGTCCTAAGGGACGCACCACACACCGGAGGCTGTCGCGGCCTTCGGCCACATGATCTCTCGCGGAGCAACGGGAAGCGATGTCTAGCAGGATAGATGGCGATAAGTCGGGACAGGTTCCGAGCAGGGTCCGCCGAATCTTCCGAGGTCCACAGCCGGAGTCGGTGCCCGGCCTGGTAGGTACGGCCGTCATGATCGTCGGCCTTCTGGACATCGCGGCGGGGGTCTTCCCGCGCTTCCGGCACAGCAGGATCCACGCCGTGGCGGAGGTGCTGCCGGTCTTCGGCCCGTTCGCGGCCGCCCTCGCCATCAGCGCGGGCGTCCTGCTCCTGCTGCTCGCGCACGGCCTCAAGCGCCGCAAGCGCCGGGCCTGGCGGGCGGCGGTCGTCCTGCTGCCGGCCGGCGCGGCGGCGCAGTTCCTGTACCGGCACTCGATCCCCGGCGTGGTCATCGCGGCGGTGCTCTTCGCGCTGCTGCTGTGCCACCAGGGTGAATTCAAGGCGCTGCCCGACCCGCGCAGCCGCTGGAAGGCGCTCGCGAACTTCGTACTGATGAGCGCCGGCTCCATCGGGCTCGGCCTGCTCATCGTCAACGTCCACCCGAACAAGGTCGTCGGCAACCCGGGCCTGTACGAGCAGATCAAGCACGTCGTCTACGGCCTCTTCGGCTTCGAGGGCCCCGTCGCCTACGCCGGCCAGGTCTCCTGGACCGTCGGCTACTCCCTCGGCGCGCTCGGCATGCTGACCGCGCTCACCACCATGTACCTGGCCTTCCGCCCCGAGCACCCGGCCGCCCGGCTCACCGTCGACGACGAGGGCAAGCTGCGCGAGCTCCTCGCCAAGCACGGCGGCCGCGACTCCCTCGGGCACTTCGCGCTCCGCCGCGACAAGGCCGTCGTCTTCTCCCCCAGCGGCAAGGCCGCCGTCACCTACCGCGTCGTCTCCGGCGTGATGCTCGCCTCCGGCGACCCCATCGGCGACGTCGAGGCCTGGCCCGGCGCCATCGAGCGGTTCATGGACGAGGCCAAGGCCCACTCCTGGACCCCGGCCGTCATGGGCTGCAGCGAGACCGGCGGCGAGGTCTGGACCCGCGAGACCGGCCTGGACGCCCTGGAGCTGGGTGACGAGGCGATTGTCGATGTCAAAGACTTCTCCCTCTCGGGCCGCGCCATGCGCAATGTCCGCCAGATGGTGAAGCGCATCGAGCGCAACGGCTACACCACCAAGGTCCGCCGGGTCAGCGAGCTCACCGAGGAGGAGCTGGAGCAGGTGCGCGGCGCCGCCGAAGCCTGGCGCGGCACCGACACCGAGCGCGGCTTCTCGATGGCGCTGGGCCGGGTCGGCGACCCGGGCGACGGCGACTGCTTCATCGCCACCGCCCACCGCGTCGAGGAGGGCGACACCAGCCCCTTCGGCGACCTCAAGGCCGTCCTGCACTTCGTCCCGTGGGGCACGGACGGCATGTCGCTGGAGCTGATGCGCCGCGACCGCGCCGCCGACCCCGGCATGAACGAGCTGCTGATCGTCGCCTCCCTGGAGGCCGCCCCCGGTCTGAAGATCGAGAAGGTCTCGCTGAACTTCGCGATGTTCCGCTCGGCCCTCGCCCGCGGCGAGAAGATCGGCGCCGGCCCGGTCCTGCGCATGTGGCGGGGCCTGCTGGTCTTCCTGTCCCGCTGGTTCCAGATCGAGTCGCTGTACAAGTTCAACGCGAAGTTCCGCCCCCGCTGGGAGCCCCGCTTCGTGGTCTTCCGCACCACCCGTGACCTGCCCCGCATCGGCTTCGCCGCGATGCAGGCCGAGGGCTTCGTGACGCTGGCCCTGCCGCGCCTCTTCGCGAGCCGCCGCCGCCCCAAGCCGGTCCGCACGTGCACGCACAACCACATGACGACCGTCCCGAAACAGACGGAACGCGAGGTCCAGGCGGCCTAGCCGCCCCGTACGCCCACCGGGCCCCGGCGGCCACCAGACCGCCGGGGCCCTTCCGTATCCAGGTCAGCCCTACCCTTGGACCTATGAACACGAAGCGCGGAGCCACCGGCAGGGGCCGGGTCACAGGTCTGCCGGAGTGGGACCGCTGCGCGGTCATGGGCGTCGTCAACGTCACGCCCGACTCCTTCTCCGACGGCGGCCGCTGGTTCGACACCACGGCGGCCGTCAAGCGCGGCCTCGACCTCGTCAAGCAGGGCGCCGACCTCATCGACGTCGGCGGCGAGTCCACCCGGCCCGGCGCCTCCCGCGTCGACGAGGAGGAGGAGCTGCGCCGGGTCGTCCCCGTGGTGCGCGGCCTCGCCTCCGAGGGCGTCACCGTCTCCGTCGACACCATGCGCGCGGCCGTCGCCGCCCAGGCCGTCGCCGCCGGCGCCGCACTCGTCAACGACGTCAGCGGCGGCCTCGCCGACCCCGGCATGATCCCGGCCGTCGCCGCCGCCGAGGTGCCCTTCGTGGTGATGCACTGGCGCGGCTTCAGCGCCGGCATGAACAGCCTCGCCGTCTACGACGACGTGCTCGCCGAGGTCACCGCCGAACTCCGGGCCCGCATCGACGCCGTCGTGGCCGGCGGGATCGCCCCCGAGCGGCTCGTCGTCGACCCGGGCCTCGGCTTCGCCAAGAACGCCGAGCACGACCTGGCCCTGGTCGCCCACCTGCCCGAGCTGCGCGCGCTGGGCTTCCCGCTGCTGGTCGCCGCGTCGAGGAAGCGTTTCCTCGGCCGGGTCCTGGCCGGCGCGCAGGACGCGGCCCCGCCGCCCGCCCGCGAGCGCGACGCGGCGACGGCCGCCGTCTCGGCCATCGCCGCCCACCAGGGCGCCTGGGCCGTACGGGTCCACGAGGTACGGGCGACCGCGGACGCGGTTCGGGTGGCCCGCGCCGTGGAAGGGGCACTCTGATCCTCAACGACCGACAAGGAGCACTGTGAGCAGAACCGACATCGAAGCGGTCGAAGAGGTCAACACGGCCTTCTACGAGGCAATGGAGCGGGGGGACTTCGACGCTCTGTCGGCGCTCTGGCTGGAGGACGAGATCTCCTGCGTGCACCCCGGGTGGCCGGTGCTCTCCGGCCGCGGCGAGGTGCTCCGCTCGTACGCCCTGATCATGTCCCACACGGACTACATCCAGTTCTTCCTCACCGACACCAAGGTGGCCGTGATAGGCGACACCGCCCTGGTGACGTGCACGGAGAACATCCTCAGCGGCGGCCCCGCCGAGGACGGCGGGGAGCTCGGCCCGCTCGTCGGCCAGCTCGTCGTCGCGACGAATGTGTTCCGACGCACATCCGAGGGCTGGCGCCTCTGGTCCCATCACGGTTCTCCCGTCCTCACGGAGTCCGAGGACGAGGACGAGGACGACGCCTCCTGACCCCTACGGCGGGACCCGGAGTATTTCGCAGGTAAATTCGAAGACGGACGACGCCGACCGCACTCGGCGTAGGCCCATGGCCCCGGGGAGCCCCGGGACCGGAAGCACTACGAAAGCAGGAGTGATTCGCGTGGATCGTGTCGCGCTGCGCGGCCTCAAGGCTCGCGGGCACCACGGCGTCTTCCCCCGGGAGCGCGAGGAAGGCCAGACCTTCATCGTCGACCTGGTGCTGCACCTCGACACCCGCCCCGCGGCGGCCGGGGACGACCTGGCGAAGACCGTGCACTACGGGGTAGTAGCCGAGGAAGTCGTCGACGTGGTCCAGGGAGAGCCCGTGGACCTGATCGAGACCCTCGCCGAGCGGATCGCCCAGCAGTGCCTCAAGCACGAAGCGGTGGCGCAGGTGGAGGTCGTCGTCCACAAGCCGGACGCGCCCATCACCGTCCCGTTCGACGACGTGACCATCACGATCACCCGGAGCCGCGCATGAACAACGGACTGAACGCCCAGAGCGACCCCACCGTCCAGCCGGTACCCGCCTCCGTCGTGGAGACGGTCGACGCGGCGGACGTCACCCTGTCCAACCCGAAATGGGCCGTCATCGCGCTCGGCGCGAACCTCGGCAACCGGCTGGAGACCCTCCAGGGCGCCATCGACGCCCTCGGCGACACCCCCGGCCTGCGGGTCAAGGCCGTCTCCCCCGTCTACGAGACCGAGCCGTGGGGCGTCGAGCCCGGCTCGCAGCCCTCGTACCTCAACGCGGTCGTCGCCGTGAAGACCACGCTGCCCCCGTCCTCGCTCCTGGAGCGCGGCCACGCCATCGAGGAGGCCTTCGACCGCGTCCGCGAGGAGCGCTGGGGCCCCCGCACGATCGACGTGGACATCGTCGCGTACGCCGACCGGGTCTCCGACGACCCCGTCCTCACCCTGCCGCACCCGCGCGCCCACCAGCGCGCCTTCGTGCTGGCCCCCTGGCACGACATCGACCCGGAGGCCCAGATCCCGGGCCGCGGCCCGGTCGCCGCGCTCCTGGCCGAAACCGGCCTGAGCGGCGTCACGCCGCGCGCGGACCTGGAACTCCACCTCCCGGAGTAGTCGTTACCCTGTGGACTGCCTGACGGATCAGCGCGGAAAGCGGGGAACGGGCAAGTGAAGCAACTGAGGCCGGCGGTCCTGGCGGGCATCTTCGTGGTCGCCGGGGTCCTCTCCTGGGCGGGTGCCCGGCTGTGGAACGCCTACGGCACCCTGCCGGGCGTTCCGCTGGCCGCGCCGATCGTCCTGGGCGTCATCGCGGCCGTGCTGCTGGCCACGGCCCTGTCCATGCGGTCCCGGCTGAAGGCACAGCGCGAGCGCCGGCCGGGGGCCAAGGGCGTGGAGCCGCTGATGGCGGCCCGTGCGGTGGTCTTCGGCCAGGCCAGCGCGCTCGTGGCGGCGCTGGTGGCCGGCATGTACGGCGGGGTGGGCGTCTTCCTGCTGACCGACTCCCTGGACATCCCCGCCCGCCGCGATCAGGCCTGGTACGCCGGCGCCTCGGTCCTCGCGGGAGTGGCCGTCATCGCCGCCGCCCTCTTCCTGGAGCACGTGCTCAAGCTCCCGGAGGACGACGACACCACCCCGGAGGCCCCGGCCCGCGCCTAGACGAGTAAGTCCGAAGGCCTGGTCAGTGGTCGTAGGCGATGAGTGACCTGGTCAGTGGTGTGTTGTGGGCCCGGTTGTGCCAGATGGCTGCGGTC
>NZ_JOIR01000037.1 GCF_000720115.1 Streptomyces sp. NRRL F-2580 | reverse complement strand
CCCCGTCGACGCCGTGAACTCGTCGGCCACCTCGCGGGCGATCCGCGCACCCGCCTCCGACAGCTCGAAGTTGCGCTCGGCGATGTCGTACTCGGCCAGCGCCGCGTAGTTCGTACCGAAGGTGTTCGTCTCGACGCAGTCCACACCCACCGAGAAGTACGCCTCGTGGACGGAGCGCACGATGTCGGGGCGGGTGATGTTCAAGACCTCGTTACAGCCCTCCAGCTGCTGGAAGTCCTCCATCGTGGGGTCCTGCGCCTGGAGCATCGTTCCCATGGCCCCGTCGGCGACGACCACACGGGTCGCGAGCGCCTCCCGCAGGGCATCGGCCCGGGTCTGGGTGTCAGCGGGCGGGTTGGGCAACGAAGCCATGGTTGTGCTCCCTGGAATGCGACGGCTGTCGGCTTTGCACCCCCTCTGTGTCAAGGGTGCACGTCGTCAGCGTAACCGCGAGGCACCTGCCCCGGTGCGGGTGTCCCACGTGGCGGACTGCATTCTGTGGCAGGGGTTGCCAAGGGTGTCCCGGCGACGGTACGGCGAACAGTTCCCCCTCGCTGCGCAAGGTCGGCATCGACCGATAGTGTTCAGCATTGTCGAACCGCATCAAGACGGTCAGTATGGACAGCAAGGTCAGCAGGAGGCTGCGCGATGGCACGGAACATCCAGTCGCTCGAACGAGCCGCTGCGATGCTGCGGCTCCTGGCGGGCGGAGAGCGCCGGCTGGGGCTCTCCGACGTGGCCTCTTCGCTGGGCCTGGCCAAGGGCACGGCCCACGGCATCCTGCGCACCTTGCAGGCCGAGGGCTTCGTGGAGCAGGACCCGGCCTCCGGCCGCTACCAGCTGGGCGCGGAGCTGCTGCGCCTGGGCAACAGCTACCTGGACGTGCACGAGCTGCGCGCCCGTGCCCTGGTCTGGACGGACGACCTGGCCCGGGCGAGCGGCGAGAGCGTGTACGTGGGGGTGCTGCACAAGAGCGGGGTGCTGATCATGCACCACGTCTTCCGGCCCGACGACAGCCGCCAGGTGCTGGAGGTGGGGGCCATGCAGCCGCTGCACTCGACCGCGCTGGGCAAGGTGCTGTCCGCGTACGACCCCGTCGCGCACACCCAGGTGACGGAGGCGGAGCGCGAGGCGTTCACCCCCCGGACGGTCACGGACGGGGTCGGTTTCGAAGAGGTCCTGAGCCTGACGCGGGCGCGGGGCTGGGCTTCCGACGTCGAGGAGACGTGGGAGGGCCTCGCCTCGGTGGCGGCGCCGATCCACGACCGGCGCCGGATGCCGGTCGGCGCGGTGGCGGTGGCGGGCGCCGTGGAGCGGGTATGCGGGGAGTCCGGGGAGCCCCATGCGGCCCTCGTGGCCTCGGTGCGGGACTGTGCGCGCGCGGTTTCACGCGATCTCGGCGCGGGCCGGTTCTGAGCCCCCTCTAGCACGATGCGGCCAGACTCTGGCCGCATCATGCCCATTTTTCGCCACATCCTGACCATCGAATGGCTGGATTTGGTTGATCGCACCTAGTGGTAACGATCCGACACTTTGGCCTGGCCAGCCCTTGACGCATTCTTCACCTGGGCGGAAAACTGCCGTTCATCGGTCGGCATTGTCGAACAGCTACCGGCAATACGCGTTAGGATGCGACAAGGCCAAGGACCGGTGCAGCACTCACCGAGTGCGCGGAACCACCGGAGGGACCCGGTGTCCGCCCACCCCTGGACGTACGTAAGGAGTCGCGGGTGTCCAGCTCCGACATCTTCATCGGCGAGACCATCGGTACCGCCCTGCTCACACTGCTCGGCGGTGGCGTCTGCGCCGCAGTGACACTCAAGAGCTCCAAGGCCCGCAACGCGGGCTGGCTCGCCATCACGTTCGGCTGGGGATTCGCCGTACTGATCGCCGCCTACGTCTCCGCGCCGCTCTCGGGTGCGCACCTCAACCCGGCGGTCACCGTCGGCCTCGCGGTCAAGACCGGCGAGTGGGGCGACACCCCCGTCTACTTCGCCGGCCAGCTGCTCGGCGCCATGCTCGGCGCGGTCCTGATGTGGATCACCTACTACGGCCAGTTCCGCGTGCACCTGGCGGACCCGGAGCACATCCGCGACGCCAAGCTCGGTCCCGAGGACCCGCACCCGCACGACGTGGCCGGCCCCGTGCTCGGCATCTTCTCCACGGGCCCCGAGATCCGTAACGTCGTGCAGAACCTCGCGACCGAGATCATAGGCACCGCCGTCCTGGTCCTGGCGATCCTGACCCAGGGCCTCCAGGACGACGGCAAGGGCCTCGGTGTCATCGGCGTCCTGATCACCTCGTTCGTGGTCGTCGGCATCGGCCTCTCGCTCGGCGGCCCGACCGGCTACGCCATCAACCCGGTGCGCGACCTCGGTCCGCGCATCGTGCACGCCCTGCTCCCGCTGCCCAACAAGGGCGGCTCCGACTGGGGATACTCCTGGATCCCGGTGGTCGGCCCGCTCGTCGGTGCCGCACTCGCCGGTGGTCTTTACAACATCGCGTTCGCCTGATCAGCACGGCCGCGTTCGTAAGATCCGCACCGCCCTCCTGATTCCGCCTACTCACCAGACCTGCCAGGAGCAGCCACATGACCAGCAGCACCGGCCCCTTCATCGCCGCGATCGACCAGGGCACCACCTCCTCCCGCTGCATCGTCTTCGACCGTGACGGCCGCATCGTCGCCGTCGACCAGAAGGAGCACGAGCAGATCTTCCCGAAGCCGGGCTGGGTCGAGCACGACGCCGCCGAGATCTGGACCAACGTCCAGGAGGTCGTCGCCGGGGCCATCGCCAAGGCCGAGATCACCGCCGCCGACGTCAAGGCGGTCGGCATCACCAACCAGCGCGAGACCACCCTCCTGTGGGACCGCCACACCGGCGAGCCGGTGCACAACGCGCTGGTCTGGCAGGACACCCGCACCGACGCCCTGTGCAAGGAGCTCGGCCGCAACGTCGGCCAGGACCGCTTCCGCCGCGAGACCGGCCTGCCGCTGGCGAGCTACTTCGCCGGCCCGAAGGTCCGCTGGCTGCTCGACAACGTCGAGGGCCTGCGCGAGCGCGCCGAGGCCGGCGACATCCTCTTCGGCACCATGGACTCGTGGGTCATCTGGAACCTCACGGGTGGCGCCCAGGGCGGCGTGCACGTCACCGACGTCACCAACGCCTCGCGCACCATGCTGATGAACCTGCACACCCTGGCGTGGGACGAGAAGATCGCGGAGTCGATGGGCGTCCCGCTCAACGTCCTCCCGGAGATCAAGTCCTCCGCCGAGGTCTACGGCCACGTCAAGGAGGGCGTCCTGGCCGGTGTCCCGGTCGCCTCGGCGCTCGGTGACCAGCAGGCCGCCCTCTTCGGCCAGACCTGTTTCTCCGAGGGCGAGGCCAAGTCCACGTACGGCACCGGAACGTTCATGCTGATGAACACCGGCGACAAGATCATCAACTCCTACAGCGGCCTGCTGACCACGGTCGGCTACCAGATCGGCGAGGAGAAGCCGGTCTACGCGCTGGAGGGCTCCATCGCCGTCACCGGCTCGCTCGTCCAGTGGATGCGCGACCAGATGGGGCTGATCAAGTCCGCGGCCGAGATCGAGACCCTGGCCTCCTCGGTCGAGGACAACGGCGGCGCCTACTTCGTGCCGGCCTTCTCCGGTCTGTTCGCCCCGTACTGGCGCTCCGACGCCCGCGGTGTGATCGCCGGCCTGACCCGGTACGTCACCAAGGCGCACATCGCCCGTGCCGTCCTGGAGGCCACCGCCTGGCAGACCCGCGAGATCACCGACGCCATGACCAAGGACTCGGGCGTCGAGCTCGCGGCCCTCAAGGTCGACGGCGGCATGACCTCCAACAACCTGCTGATGCAGACGCTCTCGGACTTCCTGGACGCCCCCGTGGTGCGCCCGATGGTCGCCGAGACCACCTGCCTCGGCGCCGCCTACGCCGCCGGCCTGGCCGTCGGCTTCTGGCCCGACACCGACGCCCTGCGCGCCAACTGGCGCCGCGCGGCGGAGTGGACCCCGCGGATGCCCGCCGAGCAGCGGGACCGCGAGTACAAGAGCTGGCTCAAGGCCGTGGAGCGGTCCATGGGCTGGGTCGACGACGAAGACGCCAGCTGACCGCACTCAGCTGAGTCAATCGACGAGGAGCTAAAGAGATATGAGCAGCCTGCAGAGCGTTCCCGCCCTGGGTACGCACCCGACCGCCGGTTCGAACGCGAGCCGCGCCGAGACCCGTGAGCAGCTGTCGAAGGCCACGTACGACCTGCTGGTCATCGGCGGTGGAATCCTGGGCACCTCGGTGGCCTGGCACGCCGCGCAGTCGGGCCTGCGGGTTGCCATGGTGGACGCCGGCGACTTCGCCGGCGCCACCTCCTCGGCCTCCTCCAAGCTCGTCCACGGCGGTCTGCGCTACCTGCAGACCGGCGCGGTCAAGCTGGTCGCGGAGAACCACCACGAGCGGCGGGTGCTGGCCAAGGACGTGGCCCCGCACCTGGTCAACCCGCTCACCTTCTACCTGCCGGTCTACAAGGGCGGACCGGTCGGTGCGGCCAAGCTGGGCGCGGGCGTCTTCGCCTACTCCGCCCTCTCGGCCTTCGGCGACGGCATGGGCAAGGTCATATCGCCGGCCCGTGCCGCCGCCGACAACCCGGGCCTGAAGACGGACAACCTCAAGGCCGTCGCGGTCTACTACGACCACCAGATGAACGACTCCCGCGTGGCCGTCATGACGGTCCGCGCGGCCGTCGAGTCGGGCGCGGTCGTCCTCAACCACGCCGAGGTCACCGGGCTCCGCAAGACGCGGGGCCGGGTCACCGGCGCCGAGCTCAAGGACCGTCTCGACGGCACCGAGTTCGGGGTCGACGCGCGCGTCGTGCTCAACGCCACCGGCCCGTGGGTGGACCACCTGCGGCGCATGGAAGACAAGCACTCGATGCCGTCGATCCGCCTCTCCAAGGGCGCGCACATCGTCATGAAGCGCAAGTCGCCGTGGAAGGCCGCCATGGCCACCCCGATCGACAAGTACCGCATCACCTTCGCCCTCCCGTGGGAGGACCAGCTGCTGCTCGGCACCACCGACGAGGTGTACGAGGGCGACCCGGGTGACGTGCGCGCCACCGAGGCCGACATCGCGCAGATCCTGGACGAGGCGGCCTTCTCGGTGAAGGACGCGGACCTCGACCGCTCGCTGATGACGTACGCCTTCGCCGGCCTGCGGGTGCTGCCCGGCGGCCCCGGCGGTGTGGAGAAGGCCAAGCGCGAGACGGTCGTCTCCGAGGGCGCCGGCGGCATGCTGTCGGTGGCCGGCGGCAAGTGGACGACGTACCGCCACATCGGCCGCGTGGTCATGGACAAGCTGTCGAAGCTCCCGGGCAGCCCGCTGACCGAGGACATGGAGCCGGTGAAGTCCCTCGTGCGCCGGATCGCGCTGCCCGGTGTCGCCAACCCGAACGCGGTCGCGCACCGGCTGCTGGTGGACCGTGAGCCGGGCACCCGGATGGACCCGCTCACCGCCCGCCACCTCGCCTCGCACTACGGCTCGCTGGCCTTCGACATCGCGCGCCTCGCGAACGAGGACCCGGCGCTGGCCGAGCGCATCCACCCGGACGGTCCGGAGATCTGGGCGCAGGTCGCCTACGCCCGTGACAACGAGTGGGCCGAGACGGTCGACGACGTGCTGCGCCGCCGTACGACGGTGACGATCCGCGGCCTGGACGACGAGGCCGTTCGGGCCCGCGTCGAGGAGATGCTGGGCCACAAGGCATAGCTCTCACGCAGGTGGGGAAGAGGGGCGGTTCCGAGGGGAACCGCCCCTCTGTCGTGGGCTGTGGCTGGCGTCCTATCAAGGCTTAGGCTGACCCACGTACGCAAGGGAACTTCGGAAGGAGACCTGGGTGATCGAGCTTGAGGGCGTGCCCGAGCTGATCGACCCGGTCATGGTGGCCGCGTTCGAGGGCTGGAACGACGCGGGTGACGCGGCCTCCGGTGCGGTCGCGCACCTGGACCGGGAGTGGAAGGGCGAGGTCTTCGCGGCTCTGGACGCCGAGGACTACTACGACTTCCAGGTCAACCGGCCGACGGTGTGGCTGGACAACGGGGTACGGAAGATCACGTGGCCGACGACACGGCTGTCGGTGGTCCGGATCGGCGGGGCGAAGCCGCGCGACCTGGTGCTGGTCCGGGGGATCGAACCGTCCATGCGGTGGCGGTCGTTCTGCAACGAGATCCTGGGCTTCGCCCACGAACTGGGCGTGGAGATGGTGGTCATCATGGGGGCGCTGCTCGGGGACACGCCGCACACCCGGCCGGTGCCGGTGAGCGGGGTCACCTCGGACGCGGACCTGGCGCGGACGATGGACCTGGAGGAGACCAAGTACGAGGGCCCGACGGGCATCGTGGGCATCCTGCAGGAGGCCTGTACGCATGCGGGTGTGCCGGCGGTGTCGCTGTGGGCGGCGGTGCCGCACTACGTGTCGCAGCCGCCGAACCCGAAGGCGACGCTGGCGCTGCTGAACCGGCTGGAGGACCTGATCGACATCCGGATCCCGCTGGGCGAACTGCCGGAGGACGCGCGGGCGTGGCAGCTGGGCGTGGACCAACTGGCCGCCGAGGACAGCGAGGTGGCGGAGTACGTCCAGACGCTGGAGGAGGCGCGGGACACGGCGGACCTGCCGGAGGCCTCGGGTGACGCGATCGCCCGGGAGTTCGAGCGGTACCTGCGGCGGCGGGATCCGGCGGCGGGTCCGGAGACGGCCACGGACCCGGGCTCGTACTTCCGTGACCTGTCCGGTGGCCGTGCCCAGCCGAAGCCGAAGCAGGACGACGCGGCGGACCCGGGCGACGCGTCAGGGCCGGACGGCACCGCAGACGGCGAGGGCGAGAGCGAGGGCGAGAGCGGGGGCGGCGGGGACGCTCCCGGGGCCTGACCGGACGGGGCTGTCCGGGTGTCAGTACGCCCTGCTTGGATACGGGTTGCCGTTCCGAGAGAGGGAAGCATGACCCGTACCACCCCGCCCCGCCCGCTCGACGTGGCTTCGGTGTTCCCGGAGCTCGCGGGGATGTCCAGGACCGCCACCCGGCTGCACCCCCGGCCCGGTGCGCCCACCGTGCACGAGAGCTCGGTGGGCGGGCCGCTGCTGTGGCCGGCCGGCGAGCCCTGGGCGACGTGCTCGCAGGAGCACGACGCCCCCTTCCCGCTGAACACGCCCGAGGAGGTCCGCACGCTCCGTCGGATCCGCGCCCGCGACGTGTGGACGGCCGAGGACCATGCCGAGGTCTCCCGGATCGGCGCGGGCCACGATCCGGCCCTGCTGCCCGAGGGACCGCATCCGCTGATACCGGTGGCGCAGCTGTACGCCCGGGACGTCCCCGACCTGCCGTTCCCCGAGGGCACGGACCTGCTCCAGGTGCTGTGGTGCCCGTTCGTCGACATCGAGGACCATTGCGGCTCGGAGGCCGTCCAGCTGCGGTGGCGGCGGGCCGGGGACGTGGCGGAGGTCCTGGCGGCCGCGCCGGAGCCCGCATACGTGGGCACGGACGAGCTGGTGCCGGTCCCGTGCGTGCTGCATCCGGAGCAGGTCCGCGAGTACCCGGCCGCGCACGATCTGGACCCCGAGCTGGCCGGGCGGATCGGCAGCTGGGAGGAGGACGGGGCCACGGGCTACCGGGGAGCCCTGTCCGTCGCGCCCGGGTGGAAGGCCGGCGGGTGGGCCGCCCCCTTCACGTTCCGTGATTCCGGCGGCCCGGAGGAGCTGCGCTGTGCGCGGTGCTCGGCCGTGGGCGAGCCGTTGCTCACCTTCGACCACGCCGAGTGGGACGCCGAGACCGAGAGCTGGCGGCCGGTCGAGGAGGCGCACGGCGCGTCCACGACCCCCACGGAGGTCACCGTGGGCCGCGGCTACACCTTGCAGTTCTACGCGTGCCCCGCCGATCCCCGCCACCCTCCGGTCACCGTCATGCAGTGACGGGGTGGAACGGAGAAGCGCGCCCCCGGCACGAGGCCGGGGGCGCGCTTCTCCGTTACTGCGGGGCGGGTGCTAGAGCGCCACGCCCAGGAGGGCGTCCACCGTGCGGGAGACGAGGCCCGGAGCCGACTCGTCGTCGCCGTCTGAGGCGTTCTGGGCATCGACCCAGCGGTCCACCGCGGCGAGCGCGGCAGGGGCGTCGAGGTCGTTCGCCAGGGCCTCGCGGACCTCCTCGACCAGCGCGTCCGCCGGCAGCCCGTCCGGCCGGGACACGGCCGCGCGCCAGCGCTCCAGCCGGGCCACCGCCTCGGCGAGGACGTCGTCGGTCCATTCCCAGTCGGCCCGGTAGTGGTGCGACAGCAGCGCGAGGCGGATCGCCACCGGGTCCACCCCGGCGCGCCGCAGGGCGGAGACGAAGACGAGGTTGCCCTTCGACTTCGACATCTTCTCGCCGTGCAGGGCGACCATGCCCGCGTGCACGTAGGCCTTGGCCATCGGGAACTCGCCCGTCAGCGCCTGGGCGTGCGAGGCGCCCATCTCGTGGTGCGGGAAGGCCAGGTCGGAGCCGCCGCCCTGGATGTCGAAGCCCATGCCCAGGTGGTCCAGGGCGATGGCGACGCACTCGATGTGCCAGCCCGGCCGGCCGCGGCCCAGCGAGCCGCCGTCCCAGCTCGGCTCGCCCGGGCGCGCGGCCATCCACAGCATCGGGTCCAGCGGGTTCTTCTTCCCGGGCCGGTCGGGGTCGCCGCCCCGCTCGGCCGAGAGCAGCCGCATCGCCTCGGCGTCGAGGTTCGAGACCCCGCCGAAGTGCGCGTCGGACTCGACCGAGAAGTAGACGTCCCCGTCGAGCTCGTACGCCGCGCCCGCGTCCCGCAGCCGCTCGACCAGCGGCACGATGCCGGGTATGGCCTCGACGGCTCCGATGTAGTGCTGCGGCGGCAGCATCCGCAGGGCGGTCATGTCCTCGCGGAAGAGTGCGGTCTCGCGCTCGGCCAGCTCGGTCCAGTCGTGACCGTCGCGCAGCGCCCGCTCCAGGAGCGGGTCGTCCACGTCGGTGACGTTCTGGACGTAGTGGACCTGCCGCTTGGTGTCGAGCCACACGCGCTGCACGAGGTCGAACGCGTTGTAGGTCGCCGCGTGACCGATGTGGGTCGCGTCGTACGGGGTGATGCCGCAGACGTAGATACGGGCGACGGGACCGGGGGCGAGGGTGATCGTCCCCTGGGTCGCGGTGTCGTGGATCTGGAGGTCGCGGCCCTTGCCAGGAAGGGCGGGGACCTCAGAAGCGGGCCAGGCATGCATGTCTCGAGCCTAACCGGACGCATGTTCCGGAAACGAACCGGACCTGCACTGTTGTCTTGATCGGCACTCTTGCGGTCTGGCCGGATCTGTGCGTGCGGCGGATGGCCGGTTCAGACCGGCGGCCAGGGGATCGACGGCCACTGTCCGGACGGCTGCGGATGGGTTCCGGTGCGCAGCAGGTGCGCAACCCGGGCCCGCACGGCGGCCAGCTCGACGGCGGTGATCAGTTCGGCCAGCCGGGTGGCGAGCGGCGCTCCCTCGGCCAGCTCGGCGTCCAGCCCGGTCAGCACCTCGCGCGCCTCGTCGGTCAGCGGCTCCCCCGCCCAGCCCCACAGCAGGGTGCGCAGCTTGTCCTCGGCGTGGAAGGTCACGCCGTGGTCGATGCCGTAGAGGCGGCCGTCGGGCGCGGGCAGCAGGTGGCCGCCCTTGCGGTCGCCGTTGTTGATCACGGCGTCGAGTACGGAGAGCCGGCGCAGCCGCGGGTCGTCGGCGTGGACGAGGAGCGCGGTGCGGCCCTCCCCGACCTCGGCCAGGGCGACGGGCTTCCAGCCCTCCCCCGCCTCCTCGCCGTCGACGAGCGCGAGGAGCCCGCCGGCCGGGGGTTCCCCTTCCGGTTCCGCGGATTCGATCCACCGCTGGACCATGCCCTCGCCGTACGGTCCGTCGCGCAGCACGGTGGTGGGCACGAGGCCCCATCCGGTGGCCTCGGAGACCAGGTAGGCGGCGACCTCGCGCTGGGCGAGGCTCCCGTCGGGGAAGTCCCACAGCGGCCGCTCGCCTTTGACGGGCTTGTACACGCAGTCGGCGCTGACGCCCTCGTGCGTGACGGTGCACAGCAGGACGGCGTTGGACGCCTCGCGGATCCGGCCGATGACGGTCAGCTCGCCCTCGGCGAGCAGTTCCTCGATCTCCCCCGTGTCGGTCACGCCTGGCGCCGGTAGCCGTTCTGGCGCGGGCACACGTGTCCCTCCGGGTCCAGCGGCAGACTGCACAGCGGGCACGGCGGGCGGCCGGCGTTGACCACGTCCAGGGCCCGCTTGGCGAACGCCCGGGCCTGGGCGCCGGTGAGGCGGACCCGCAGCATGGGCGGGCCGTTCTCCTCGTCCTGGAGCAGCCGCTCCTCCGCCTCGGCGAGGTCCTCGTCGGAGTCGGCGTCGAGTTCCACCAGGGCCTGGGCCTCGACGATCATCCGCTGTTCCTCGCCGTCCCAGGCCAGGGCCATGGTGCCGACGCGGAACTCCTCCTCGACGGGGACGTCGAGGGGGGCGGTGTCGGCGGCCTCGGCGGGGGCGACGGCCGGCACCGGGGCGTTGCCGCCGGTGCGCCGCACGACCTCGTCCAGCAGCTCGTCCATCCGCTCGGCCAGCGCCGCGACCTGGGTCTTCTCCAGGGAGACGCTGGTGACGCGGGGGCCGGAGGAGGCCTGCAGGAAGAACGTACGGCGTCCCGGCAGACCGACCGTGCCGGCCACGAAGCGGTCCGGGGGGTCGTAGAGGAACACCTGACGGGGCACGTCCAGTCTCCAAGTCTCAGCGGCAGGGGCAGGTCTGCGCCCTTGTGGCCCGTCCACCCTACTGCGCCGTCCGATCACGCCGCGCCCGCGCCGCCTCCCACGACCGCGTTCCCCGTGTCTTCGGCATCCTTGTCCGAAGCGACGGCTTCCGGCTCGGCCGGACGCTTCACGAGCGGGCCGAAGTCCCCCGTGTCGCCCAGCCGGAACACGAACGGCCGGGTCGGCGTGTACCGGACGGCGGTCACCGAGCAGGGGTCGACGTGGATGCGCTGGAAGAGGTCCAGGTGCATCCCGAGGGCGTCCGCGACAAGGGACTTGATGATGTCGCCGTGGGAGCACATCAGGAAGACGGCGTCGCTCCCGTGCTCCTCCTCGACCCGCGCGTTCCACTCCCGTACGGCGTCCACGGCGCGCGCCTGCATGGCGCGCATGGACTCGCCGCCGGGGAAGGCGGCGGCCGAGGGGTGCTGCTGGACGATCTTCATCAGCGGCTCGTCGCCGAGCTCGGAGAGTTTGCGGCCGGACCAGTCGCCGTAGTGGCACTCGCCGATCCGCTCGTCGGTGTGCACTTCCAGCTCCGGCCTGGCGGCCAGCAGGGGTGCGAGGGTCTCCCGGCAGCGTTGCAGCGGGCTGGTGACGGCGGCGGCGAGCGGCACGCCGGCCAGCCTTCCGGGAAGGGCGGCGGCCTGCTCGGCGCCGCGCTCGTCGAGACCGACTCCCGGGGTCCACCCGGCGAGCAGCCCTGCGGTGTTGGCGGTGGACCGCCCGTGTCGTACGAGGATCAGCGTGGCCATGGGGGCCAGCGTATGCGGTGCCGATGGCGTGCGGGCGGGTCGTGGGCAGGGAAGAATGCCCCGCGTGATTGTCGACTGCGCGATTTACCGGGACGGCCGCCGTACCGAGGGAACCGAGGACCTCTCGGACGCCCTCGACGAGGCGCGGGCGACCGGTGACGCCTTCCTCTGGATCGGCATGTACGAGCCGACGGCGAAGGAGTTCGACCACGTCAGCCGCGAGTTCGGCCTGCACAGGCTGGCGGTGGAGGACGCGCTGACCGCGCACCAGCGCCCGAAGCTGGAGGTGTACGACGATTCGCTGTTCGTCGTCCTCAAGCCGGTGCTGTACGACGAGGACACGGACACGGTGACGGCGGGCGAGCTGATGGTGTTCATAGGCGATTCGTTCGTCGTGACCGTCCGGCACGGCGAGGGGGCCCCGCTGGCCGCCGTGCGCCGCCGGCTGGAGCAGGAGCCGGACGTGCTGCGGCACGGCCCGACGGCGGTGCTGTACGCGGTCTCCGACGCGGTGGTGGACCACTACATCGAGGTGGCGGCCGAGCTCCAGGTGGACCTGGAGGAGCTGGAGGCCGAGGTGTTCTCCCCGAACTCCTCGGACACCAAGAACACCGCCGCCCGGATCTACGGGTTCAAGCGGCAGGTGCTGGAGTTCCGGCGGGCGACGAACCCGCTGCTCCAGCCGATGGAGCGGCTCGCCTTCGGAGAGGTGCCCTTCGTCCACGAGCACGCCCAGCCCTTCTTCCGCGACGTCGCCGACCACCTGACGAAGGCGAGCGAGTACATCGAGGGCCTGGACCGGCTGTTGTCGGACGCGCTCTCCGCGCACCTCGCGCAGATGGGCCTGCGGCAGAACGACGACATGCGCAAGATCTCGGCCTGGGCGGCGATCGCGGCCGTCCCCACGATGGTGGCGGGGATCTACGGGATGAACTTCGACCACATGCCGGAGCTCAGGCAGGTCTGGGGCTATCCGGTGGTGGTGGCGGTCATGGCGGGGATCTGTCTGGGCCTGCACCGCATGTTCAAGCGCCGGGGCTGGCTTTAGCGGCGGGGCTGCTTCGGCACCGCAGGCTGCTTTGGCGGCGGGCTGCTTTGGCGGCGGGCTGGTTTGGCGGCGGGCTGGTTTGGCGGCGGGCGGCTAGGCGAACTCGGCGGCGGTGACCGGTGCTCCGCCCAACGCGTCGCGGCGCTGGGGCATCCGCAGGTCCACCATCCGGTGCCAGCCGCTGAACCGCTCGTACGCGTACGCGGCTCGGATGCCCGCGGCGAGCGCGGCCGCTTTCGGGGCGGACCAGTTCAGCAGCCGTCCCATGTGGTCCATGACGGCGAGGCTGACGTCCCGGTAGACGCCGATCTCCGCGAGCGCGCTCTCGCGCAGCACCCGCTGGATGGTGCGGCCGTGGCCCGCGCGGACGAGGCGCAGCAGCTCCTCGTGACAGTAGGCGAGGTGGTTGGCCTCGTCGTTGCTGATCATGTGGATGGCCTTGCCGAGCTCGGGGTGGTCGCCGAAGTACCTGACCAGCATGTCCATCTGGTCGGCGGCGCGCTCTTCCGTGACGCGGCTGTGCGCGAGGTAGACGACGACGTCCTCCTCGCTCAGCGCCTGCCGGCGGCGCAGCTTGTCGTGAGCGAGGCCGATGCCGCGGCGCTCCAGCAGCATCGTGTAGTCCGTCTCGGGCGGGACGGGGACGGGCTGGAGGCCGCGCTTGCGCAGCAGCGCGTTGAAGATGCGGCCGTGCTTGTCCTCGTCGGCGCCGTGCCGGGTGATCTTGGGCGCGAGGTCGCGCATGGCGTCGGGCACCAGGGCCGCGATGCGGGCGTTCTCCCAACCGCCCTGGGTCTCCCCGCTGGCGGCGATGGAGCAGAACAGCTGGAAGGAGTCGTCGTTGTCGACGATCTCCTGGAACAGGCTGCGGGCAGAGAACATGAACCGAGTCAAACGCCGGGCGCGGGGACCGGCAACCGACGGGTCGCACTACTCGTCCGAATGAACGAAACGAGGGGATGGACCGCCGCGCGTAACCCCGCGGGCACCCGGGGCGTTGTTGGCTGTGTCGGCCGTGGCGGGGAAGACCCCCCGAGCCCCCACCACGGCCGCAGACTCCTCTTGGCCTAGGCGAGACCGGCCAGCTCCATGGCCTCGGTGCCGGCCCGCAGGGCGGCGATCCGCTCGTCCAGGGTGAATCCGGCCGGCGCCAGCGTGAGGGTGGTGACCCCGGCCTCCGCGTAGGCCCGCATCCCGTCCGCGATGCGGGCGACGGGGCCGAGCAGGGTGGTCGAGTCGATCAGCGAGTGCGGGACGGCCTCGGCCGCGCCGGTCTTGTCGCCCGCCAGGTACTTGTCCTGGATCTCGGCGGCTTCCTTCTCGTAGCCCATGCGCTGGGCCAGCTGGTTGTAGAAGTTCTGCTTCCGGCTGCCCATGCCGCCGACGTACAGGGCGGTGTAGGGGCGGAACATGTCCGCGAGCGCGTTCACGTCCTCGCCGAGGGCCAGCGGCACGGTCGGGCAGACGTCGAAGCCGTCCATGGTCAGCCCGGCCTTCTCGCGGCCCGCCCGGATGTGGGTGAGCGCGGTGGCCTCCAGGTGCTCGGCGGCCGGGAAGATCAGCAGGGCGCCGTCGGCGATCTCGCCGGTCTGCTCCAGGTTCTTGGGACCGATGGCGGCGATGTAGAGCGGGATGTGCTCGCGCTCGGGGTGCACGGTCAGCTTGATCGGCTTGCCCGGGCCGCCCGGCAGCGGCAGGGTCCAGTGCTCGCCCTCGTAGGAGAGGCGCTCACGGCTCATCGCCTTGCGGACGATCTCCACGTACTCCCGGGTCCGCGCGAGCGGCTTGTCGAACGTGACGCCGTACCAGCCCTCGGAGACCTGCGGGCCCGAGACGCCGAGGCCGAGCCGGAAGCGGCCCTTGGTGAGCGAGTCGAGGGTGGCCGCGGTCATGGCGGTCATCGCGGGCTGCCGGGCCGGGATCTGCATGATCGCCGAGCCGACGTCGATGCGCTCGGTCTGGGCGGCGACCCAGGCGAGCACGGTCGGGGCGTCGGATCCGTAGGCCTCGGCGGCCCAGCAGACGTCGTAGCCCAGGCGGTCGGCCTCCTGGGCGACGGCGAGGTTGTCGGCGTCCATGCCCGCGCCCCAGTAACCGAGATTGATGCCGAGCCGCATGTGTCGTCCCCTTACCGGTTTACCGATCAGTAACGTTGGTGTGCGGGGACTGTAGCGTGCCAGGGCGCTCCGCGTCAGCGCCCCAGTAGTCTCAGCGCTCATGGAGCAGAGGCATCTCGGCCGCACCGGACTGCGCGTTTCCCGGATCGGCCTCGGCACCCTCACCTGGGGCCGCGACATCGGTGAGGAAGCCGCCGCCGAGCAGGTGAAGACCTTCTGGGAGGCGGGCGGCACGCTCGTCGACACGGCCGACGTGTACGGGGGCGGGGAGGCGGAGTACCTCCTCGGCCGACTGGTGGGCGGGCTCGTCCCGCGCCGGGACCTGGTGATCGCGACCAAGGCGGGCAGCGTGCCGGACCCGGACCGGCGGTTCGACGGCTCTCGCGGGCACCTGCTCGACGCGCTGGACGCCTCGCTGGACCGGCTCGGCACCGACTACGTCGACCTCTGGCAGGTACACGCCTTCGATCCGGCGACCCCGCTGGAGGAGACCCTCCAGGCACTGGACCTGGCCGTGAGCAGCGGCCGGGCCCGGTACGCCGGGGTGTCCAACTACTGCGGCTGGCAGCTCGCGAAGGCGGCGACCTGGCAGCTCGCGGCGCCGGGCGTACGGACCCGTATCGCCTCGACGCAGATGGAGTACTCGCTGCTGCAGCGGGGCGTGGAACGGGAGGTGCTGCCGGCCGCGCTGGACCTCGGGATCGGCCTGCTGCCCTCGTCCCCGCTGGGGCGCGGGGTGCTGACGGGCAAGTACCGGGACGGCGTGCCGGCGGACTCCCGGGGCGCCTCGGATTCCATGGCCGCCTTCGTGGACCCGTACCTCGACGAGGCGGCGGGCCGGATCGTGGACGCGGTGGTGACGGCGGCCCGAGGGCTGGCCGTGACCCCGCTCGAGGTGGCCCTCGCGTGGATCCGGGACCGGCCCGCAGTGGTCGCGCCGATCGTGGGCGCACGGACGTCGGCGCAGCTCGGGGCCGCACTGTCGGTGGAGGCCCTTAGTCTTCCCGAGGAGATCTGCCGGGCGCTGGACGATGTTTCGGCTCCGGTGCACCGCTACCCCGATCAGGACTGGAGCACGCTGTGAGTACGGACCGCCAAGCCGAGACCGAAGCCACTGCCGCGGAGGAACCGGCCGGGGCACAGGCCGACTCGGGCGGGCCCGAGGTCGGGCCTGCCGCACCGCACGGCGAAGCCGATGACGGCGGGCAGGGGGCGGAGCCCCCGGTTTCGGGAAGGGGAGGGGAGGGGGAGGGCCCCGCAGGGCCCGCCCCGGAGGCCGACGGCGACGCCGGGCCCGAGGCCGGAGCCGAGGTTGAGGCCGGAGCCGAGGTTGAGGCCGAAGCCGAGGTTGAGGCCGAAGCCGAGGTTGAGGCCGAAGCCGAAGCTGACGCAGCGGAACCCGCCGAGCCGGCCGCCGAGGCCCAGGCGCCCGCGCTCACCGAGGCGCAGGCCGAGCTCGCCGCGCAGAAGGTCGAGCGGGAGCGGATCGCCCGGCGCAAGGCGGAGCGGGAGGCGCCCGTCGAGGCCGGGGCCAAGCTCAGCGGGAAGGCCGCCGATCTGCTGGCCGCCGTACGGGCCGTGGAGAGCGGGGAGAAGCCCCCCGCCGTGTACTTCGACGAGGCCCCGGCCGCGCCCCGCAGGCCGGCCCCCGCCCCCGCCGCGCCCCGCCCGGCCGCCCCGGCGCCGGTGACCGCGGCGGCGCCCTCCGCCGACGCCGTCGAGGGCGTACGGGCCGTACTGGCCCGCGGTGGCGCCCCCGAGGCCCTGGCCGGTCCCGCCGCGGCGGCCCTCGGGGAGGGAGCCGCCGAGCAGCTCGCCGAGAACCCCTGGCGGCTGCTGTCGCTGCCCGCCGTGCGCCCGACCCAGGCGGACGGCTTCGCCCGCTCCCTGCTCGGCTCCGGGGCAGGTCCCGGGGACGAGCGCCGCACCACCGTCCTGGTGGGCTGGCTGCTGGCCCAGGCCGGGCTCAAGGGGCACACCGCGCTGGAGGCCCCGGTGCTGGAGAAGGCGCTGGCCCAGTACGGCGTACCGGATCCGTCCGGAGCGCTGGAACAGGCCATCGCGGACGGCTCGGTGCTGGTCTTCCACGAGCCCCTCGGCCCGCCGGTCGAGGAGGGCGAGGAGCAGCCCGTACGTCTCCTCGTGGGCCTGGAGGGTGCCGCCATGGCCGAGGAGAGCCTGGCCGACGGCCTGGCGCGGCTGGCCGGCACCTTCGGCGGCACGGCGGACTGGGAGCAGGCCGCCGCGGCCGCGCCGGGCCCGTCCGCCGCCGAACTGATCCGCACGGTCGCGGGCCACGGCCTGGTCGCCCACACCGGCGGCGAAGCCGCGCGCGCCGAGGCGTTCGCCCTGGTCGCGGCGGCCCGTGAACTGGGGCTGCGGGCCTGGCCGGCCGCGCACTCCCCCGCCGGCCCGGACTCCGTGACCGTGGCGGGGCTGCTGTCCGGGGCGGAGGGGCCCGGGCGGGACGCGGACGGGCAGTTCGCGCTGGACCTCCTCGTGGTGCTGGACGCGCCGCAGCTGGATGTGGAGACCGCGGCCGCACTGGTGGAGTCGGTGCCGGACGGGGCCCGGCTGGTGCTCTCCGGGGACCCCGGGGTCCTCGGGTCCGCCGGGGCCGGGCGGGTGTTCGCCGATGTGCTGGCGGCCCGTACGTGCCCCCAGGTGGTCTCCCGCACCCCGGACCCGGGTCCCCTCGGCGAGCTCGTCTCCGGGGTCGGGATCGGCGAGCTGAACCAGGTCGACGCCCCCGGCAAGGAGGTCGTCATCGTCCCCGTGAAGGACGCCGGGGAGGCCGTGCACCGGGCCGTGCAGCTGGTGGCCGAGTCGGTGCCGCGGGCCTTCGGGATCCCGGCGGACAGCGTGCAGGTGATCACCCCGGGCCACGGCGGCTCCGCGGGGACGCGGGCGCTGAACGCCGCCCTCAAGGAGCGGCTGAACCCCGGTCCCGGCCGGTTCGGCGGCTTCGACCCCGGCGACCGGGTGGTCCACGTGCCGTCCGCCGGGCGGGCCCTGCCGGCCCGGGTGGTGTCGGCCGACGCCGAGGGCCTGCACCTGGACCGGGCTGGCGCGCGGATCGTCGTACCGAAGGAGCTGGTGGAGTCCCAGGTGCGGCACGGCTGGGCGGTGACGGCGCATCAGGCTGTCGGTACGCGCTGGCCGGCGGTGGTCGTCGTACTGCCGGGTGACGCGGCGCAGGCGCTGTCGCGGGACTGGGTGTACACGGCGTTCGGTCGGGCCGAGCGGCACCTGTCGGTGGTGCACGGAGTCGACCAGGCGCTGCCGCACGCGGTGGCCGAGGTGCTGTCGAAGCCGCGTACGACACGGCTGGCGGGCCTGCTGAAGGCGCTCGCGACGGCGGGCGAGCAGGCGCAGTGACCTCCGGCCGTGGCCCCCGCCCTGCGGGCGGGGGCCACGGATGCCGGGCGGGGGACGGGCCGGGGATCAGGCCGGGGTCAGCCCCGGCTCCGCGGTCTCGCCCTCGTCCTCGTCCTCTTCCTCGTCGAAGACGGAGCTGACGTCGAACCGGTGCAGCACGTCCTGAGGGTCGATGTTCCCGAAGGGCGAGTTGAGCCACTCCCCCGGTTCCGCCATCTCCTCCGAGGCGGCGATCCAGAGCGTGGAGTCGCCCTCCTCCAGCCCGAAGTCCTTGAAGCGGGAGGCGATCTCGTCGGGTTCGTACTCCCCGAAGAGGACGCCCAGCGCCTCGGCGGTGCCGCCGTCCTGGACGAACTCGGCGTCCCGGTCGTGCGCGGCGATCCGCTCGGCCTGGGCGATCAGCCGCGGCGGCTCGACGACGGCGTAGTCACGGCGGATCAGCACGCTGAAGGCGGCGGGTTCGGCGGGGCCGGTGTACGGCACGCCGTCCTCGGGCGTGGGGATCTCGAAGGGGGTGACCTCGTCGTAGCGGTCGTAGAGGAGTTCGTCGTACACCTCGGCCGCGGCGGCGAGTTCGTTGAACGCGGCGTAGACGTCGGGGTCCTCGTCCCCGATCCTGCGCTCGACCGCGGCGAGGTGACGGTCGAGCGCGGCCTTGACCGCCTCGGCGGCGGCGCGTACCTCGGCAACAGTGGGAAGAGCGGCATCAGACATAAAGCAGACGCTATCCGTAGCAGGCCTCTGCCCGCACAATAGATGCGATGCCGGAATACGAATTTGTCGACGTGTACGTGCCCCGCGGGGTCCCTCGGAGCGAGGCGACCCGCCTGTTGACCGACCATGCCGAGTACGGGAACTGGGAACTCGACCGCCTGAGCCTGTACCGGGACGGCAGTCGCCGTGTGCGACTGCGCCGCCGGATCATCCGCCAGGTCCGCGCGACCTGGTGACGCGGGCCCCGGGGGCGGGGCCCGCGTCCTGAGCAGCCGTCAGGCGGCGTTGCGGGCGCGCCGGTAGAGCACGCTGCCCGCCAGCAGCAGGCCGCCCGCGATCGGGAGGCCGGCGGTGAGGACGTCACCGGAGCCGGTGGCGGCGAGACGGGCCGACTGCCCGGCGTCGCCGCCGGTCCGCGTGCCGGTCCCCGGACCGGGGTGCGTGATCGGGGTGACGGGCGTGACGGAACCCGTGCCGGGGTGGGCCGGCGTACCCGGGGTGCCCGTGCCCGGCGTACCAGGGTGGCCGGGGTTCCCCGGGTTCCCCGGGATCTCACCGCCCGGCGTACCGGGAGTGCCCGGGTTCCCGGGAAGCTCGCCGCCCGGGGTGCCGGGCGTCTCGCCACCCGGGGTGCCGGGGTTGCCCGGGTTCCCCGGGGTCTCGCCGCCCGGGTTACCGGGTGTCTCGCCGCCCGGCGTGCCCGGATTTCCGGGGTTGCCGGGGTTCTCGCCGCCCGGCGTGCCGGGGTTTCCGGGGTTCCCCGGGTGGTCGTCACACGGCTCGTCGCCCCCGCCCGGGTGTCCCGGGTGACCGGGGTTGCCCGGGTGACCGGGGTTGCCCGGCTTGCCGTGGCCGCCGTTGGCGCAGTGGTTCCCGAAGGCCGGGTTGAGGCCTCCCACCACCGTGACCGTGTTCCCGCAGACGTTCACCGGCGCGTCCACGGGCGCCTGCACGTTGTTCCCGGACAGCAGTCCCGGAGAGTTCGCGGCGTGCCCCGTCGCGTGGGAGTCCGCGTGTGCGTAGCCCCCGCCCATCGCGAGGACACCCCCTGCGGCAGCCACGGTGATCAGGGTCTTCCTGGTGACCTGTGCCGGTCGTCGCATCTGTACTCGTCCCCTGGTGAGTGCGTTTCGGCCGCCTCGCGGCGGCCCGGCCGTCCAGGCTCCCCCGCCTGGTACGCCGAAGGTGAGAATCCGGGCCGGAAAGCCCGGTGGCCCCGGAGCGCTGGGATGCGCTCCGGGGCCCAAGACTTCAGACGCGTCAGGCGTTGACGCAGGTGTTGCCGAAGGCCGGGTTCAGCAGGCCGATGACGGAAACGGAGTTCCCGCACACGTTCACCGGGATGTGGACCGGAACCTGGACGACGTTGCCGGACAGGACACCGGGGGAGCCGATGGCCGCACCCTGGGCACCCGCGTCGGCGACAGCCAGGCCCGCACCCGCGAGAACCAGGCCACCAGTGGCAGCCGCAGCGGCGACAACCTTCTTGATCATTATTCCTCCTAGTAGGCAATGCGGTCCCAGCCGCGGACCGCACCACCTGTAACGAGGAGGGATCACCAGGGCTACGAGCGTATGAGTGCATTCACTCTTCTCAGTGGAATGCACACACCTGCCCGATTCTCAGGCGTTGTCGAGGAATCGGTCGAGCACCCGCACGCCGAACTTCAGTCCGTCCACGGGCACGCGCTCGTCCACGCCGTGGAACATCCCGGCGAAGTCCAGCTCCGGCGGCAGCTGGAGCGGCGCGAAGCCGAAGCACCGGATGCCGAGGTCGTCGAAGGACTTGGCGTCCGTACCGCCCGAGAGCATGTACGGGACCGCGCGCGCGATCGGGTCCTCGGCCTTCAGGGCGCCCTGCATGGCGTCCACCAGCCGGCCGTCGAAGTCGGTCTCCAGCGCCTTGTCGCCGTGCACGTCCTCCCGCTTCACGCGCGGGCCGAGGATGCGGTCCAGGTCGGCGAAGAACTCGTCCTCGTAGCCCGGCAGGAAGCGGCCGTCGACGTGGGCCGTCGCCTGGCCGGGGATGACGTTGACCTTGTAGCCGGCGCCGAGCATCGTCGGGGCGGCCGAGTTGCGCAGCGTCGCGCCGACCATCTTGGCGATGCCGCCGAGCTTGGCGAGGGTCTCGTCCATGTTGTCCGGGTCCAGCGGGGTCCCGAGCGCGTCCGAGAGCTCGTCCAGGAAGCTCCGTACGGTCTTGGTCACCCGCACCGGCCACTGGTGGCGGCCGAGCCGCCCCACCGCCTCGCACAGCTCCGTGATGGCGTTGTCGTTGTTGGTCATCGAGCCGTGGCCCGCGGTGCCCTCCACCGTGAGCCGCATCCAGTGCATGCCCTTCTGGGCGGTCTCCACGAGGTAGAGGCGCAGGTTCTCGTTCACCGTGAAGGAGAAGCCGCCGACCTCTCCGATCGCCTCGGTGACGCCCTCGAACAGGCCGGGGTGCTTGTCGACCAGGTGCCGGGCCCCGTAGATGCCGCCCGCCTCCTCGTCGGCGAGGAAGGCCAGCACGATGTCGCGCGGGGGCTTGCGGCCGCTGCGCATCCGGTCGCGGACGACGGCCAGCGTCATCGCGTCCATGTCCTTCATGTCGACGGCGCCGCGGCCCCACAGGCAGCCGTCGGCGATTTCGCCCGCGAACGGGTCGTACGTCCAGTCGGCGGCGTTGGCCGGAACCACGTCGGTGTGCCCGTGGATCAGCAGCGCCGGCCGCGAGGGGTCCTCCCCCTCGATCCGCGCCACGGTCGAGGCGCGGCCCTTGTGCGATTCGAAGATCTGCGGCTCCAGCCCGACCTCGGCGAGCTTCTCGGCGACCCACTCCGCCGCCTTGCGCTCCCCGGGGCCCGAGTGGTCTCCGTAGTTGCTGGTGTCGATCCGGATGAGGTCCCGGCAGAGGTCGACTACCTCGTCCTCGCCGGAGACGGTCCTGCCCGCGCTCGACTCGCTCACGCTGCTTCCTCCCACTGATCAGTACCGAACACCTCCATCCTCGCGCCCCGGGCGGCTCTCCCCAAGGGCGATCCCCGGCCGTCGGGGGGTGTGATCGAGGACCCCGGAATGTTTGGTAATGTTTTCCACGTCGGAACGGCCCGCGAGGGACGCGAGACAGACACCTTGTCCGGGTGGCGGAATGGCAGACGCGCTAGCTTGAGGTGCTAGTGCCCTTTATCGGGCGTGGGGGTTCAAGTCCCCCCTCGGACACCAGTGAGAGAACCCCACTTCGTGTGGGGTTCTCTGCGTTTCCCGGACTTTCGGGTGCCCGGCCGTGCCGGATCGACGGCTTGGGCGCGTACGACGAAGGACCCCGCCGGTTGGCGGGGTCCTTGGTCGTATCGGCCCGGGGGTCAGTCGCGGGAGGCGGCGATCTCGGCCACGCGGCCGCGGACCAGGAACCAGCCGCCGACCAGGGCGGCCGCGATGGCCGGGAGGAACATGACGGTGGTGCGGCCGACGCCGCCGTCGCTCCACATCAGGACCAGGACCGTGACGAGGAAGACCAGGGTCACGATCTGCGTGTACGGGGCCCAGGGCAGGCGGTACGACGGGCGCTCGACCAGCCCGTTCTTCGCGCGGTGCCAGAAGAACAGCGAGCAGATCATGACCATCGCCCAGGTGCCGAGGATGCCGATGGAGGCGAGGTTGAGGACGATCTCGAAGGCCTCGCCCGGCATCCAGGCGTTCAGGCCGACGCCCGCGACGCCGAAGGCGGCGGTGAACAGGACGCCGCCGTAGGGGACCCTGCCCTTGTTCATGAGGCCGGTGAACTTCGGCGCGGAGCCGGAGACCGCCATCGAGCGCAGGATGCGGCCCGTGGAGTAGAGGCCGGAGTTCAGGCTGGAGAGGGCCGCGGTGAGCACGACCAGGTTCATGACTCCGGCGGCGCCGGGGACGCCCAGCTTGTCGAAGACGGTGACGAAGGGGCTCTGGTCCGAGCTGTACTCGGTGTAGGGCAGCAGGAGGGCGAGGAGGACGACCGAGCCGACGTAGAAGAGGCCCACGCGCCACATGATCGAGTTGATCGCCTTCGGCATGATCTTCTCGGGATTCTCGGTCTCGCCGGCGGCGACGCCGCAGAGTTCGACGGAGGCGTACGCGAAGACCACGCCCTGGATCACCAGGAGCATCGGGAGCACTCCCGAGGGGAAGATCCCGCCGTTGTCGGTGATGGAGGAGAGGCCCGGGGTGTGGCCGCCGATCTCGTGGCTGGTGGCGACGAGCCAGATGCCCACGATCAGGAAGATCACCAGGGCGGCGACCTTGACCAGGGAGAACCAGAACTCCATCTCGCCGAAGTACTTCACCGAGATCAGGTTGGCGGTGAGGACGACGGCGAGGGCGATGAACGCGAGCACCCACTGGGGGACGTCGGTGAACATCGACCAGAAGTGGGCGTAGGTCGCGGCGGCCGTGATGTCGGCCACCGTGGTGGTCGACCAGTTCAGGAAGTACAGCCAGCCGGCCGTGTAGGCGCCCTTCTCCCCCATGAACTCGCGGGCGTAGGAGACGAAGGCACCGGAGGAGGGGCGGTACAGGACGAGCTCGCCGAGCGCACGGACGACGAAGAAGGCGAAGACTCCGCAGACCGCGTAGGCGATCGCGAGGGAGGGTCCCGCACCGGCGAGGCGGCCGCCGGCGCCGAGGAACAGTCCGGTGCCTATCGCTCCGCCGATCGCGATCATGTTGATGTGGCGGGACTTGAGGTCCTTGCTGTAGCCCTCGTCACCGGCGTCGACATGGCGGGAAGACGCCGGGGCGGGAGCCTCGGTCAAGGTGCGGTCACTCAGGTCACTCATGTATGACTTCGCCTTCGTGGGGGTCGGACGGCAGGTCCGTTCCACGGCGCAGGGGAGCTGGGTGGTGTCCCCTGTGTCGCGGTCCGGTGAATTTGTCGCCCCAGGAGACCATGAGGGTCCGCCAGCCGCCAAAATCGGCCCCTCGTACGCCGAAGCCCCCGACGACCTTGGAAAGGTGCGTCGGGGGCTTCGTAGGGGCTCGAAAGCGAGGTCAGTCGGCGGTGCCGGCCCCTGCCGCCTGGTCGAGGCGGAAGGCCTCGTTGCCCAGGCCGATGCGGGCGTGCACCTCGGGACGGCTGCGGCGCAGCAGCGCTCCGTAGAGCAGGCCGGCCACGGCGGCGGCGCCGATGATGGCGGGCAGGACCCAGCTGAGCGCGGAGCCCTTCCCCGCGCCGACGAGGACGCCGAAGTCCTTGACGGTGTAGACGGCGATGGCGAGCAGCGCGAGGCCCGCCGCGCCGGCCGCGACGAGGCGCCAGACCTGGGCGCCGGCGGTGCCGCGGCGGACGAAGAAGGCGATGACGGCGAAGGAGGCGGCGGCCATGAGGAGGGTCACGCCGAGGGCGCCGACGCTGCCCATCCAGGTGAACAGGTGCAGGACGGGGGCGGTGGGGTCGCCGGCGGGCAGGTCGTCGGTGACGGCGAAGGCGATCACGACGAGTGCGGCGATGCCGGTCTGCAGGAGGGAGCCGGTGCCGGGGGCGCCGGTGCCGGCGTTGGTCCGTCCGAAGGCGGCGGGCAGCAGTCCCTCTCGGCCCATGGCGAAGGCGTAGCGGGCGACCACGTTGTGGAAGCTGAGCATGGCCGCGAACATGCCGGTCACGAAGAGGACGTGCAGGACGTCGGTGAAGGTGGCGCCGAGGCGGCTTTCGGTGAGCTGGAAGAGCAGGCCGGGGCCGGCTTCGGCGGAGGTCTTCACGACCTCGGCGGGGCCGGTGGCGACGGTGAGGGCCCAGGCGCTGAGGGCGAAGAAGAGGGCGACGAAGCCGACGGCGAGGAACATCACCCGGGAGACGACGATGTGCGGCTCGCTGGTCTCCTCGGCGTAGACCGGGGACTGCTCGAAGCCGACGAAGGCGGCGATGCAGAAGCAGAGCGCGGTGCCGAGGCCGGCTCCGCTGAGGGTCTCGGGGTTGAAGGCGTGCAGCGAGAGGCCTTCGGCGCCGGGTTCGGCGAGAGCGGCGAGGTCGAAGGCGACGACGAGGGCGCACTCGATGAGGAGGAGGACCCCGAGGACCTTGGCGTTGAGGTCGATCTTGAGCCAGCCGAGCGCGCCGGTGAGGGCGACGGCCAGCAGGGCCGGTATCCACCAGGAGACCTCGATCTCCAGGTAGGTGGCGAAGAGGCCGGAGATCTCGAAGCCGAGGATGCCGTAGACCCCGCACTGCATGGCGCTGTACGCGACGAGGGCGACGAAGGAGGCACCGGCGCCGGCGGTGGGGCCGAGGCCGCGGGCTATGTACGCGTAGAAGGCGCCGGCGTTGTGGACGTGCCGGCTCATCTCGGCGTAGCCGATGCCGAAGAGCGCGAGGACGGCGCCGAGGATGACGAAGAGCAGCGGCTGGCCGACGATGCCCATGACCCCGAAGGTCGTGGGCATGACACCAGCGACGACCATCAGGGGCGCGCTGGCTGCGAGTACGGACAGGAGCAGGCCGGCGGTGCCGAGGCGGTCGGCGCGCAGCGCGCGGTCCTGGCCCTTGTACGTACGGATCTCTGCCGGGTCCTGGAGCGTGGTGGATCTGCCCGTCGGCATGGCGGCGTCCTTTCGGGGGCGCGGTTCTCTCGGGGGCGGTTCTTCGTGGCGCGGTTCTGCGGGAGTGCGGTTCTCTCGGGGCGCTGTTCTTCGGGGGGCCGGCGTTTCGGTGTCAGGCGGTGCCGAGCGCGACGCTGCGCGCGGCGAGGAAGGCCTTCTGCGGGTCCCGGTCCGGATAGGACCAGGGCGCGCGGGTGGCGTGGCTGCCGATCCGGTGGAAGAGGGCGGCGGCCTCGGCGGGCCGTCCCTCGCAGAGTTTGGCGTGGGCGAGGAAGTTGAGGTCGACGCGGTTGCGGGGGTGGTCGTCGCGCTCCCACTCCAGCCACCAGTCGAAGGCGGAGCGCAGGACCTGGCGGGCGCGGCGGCCGGCCCAGTGGGCGGCGGCCGTCTCGGAGGTGTGGCCGTGGGTGGCGGCGAGGACCCGGTAGCGCTCGGCGTGCGCGACGACGGGGAGCACGGCGAGCGGGGAGTCGGCCGGGGACTCCTCGGCGGCCCAGGCCGCGAAGTCGTAGACCTCGTGGAGCGGGTCCTGGCCGGAGGCGAGGGCGCGCTCGGCCAGCCGGGCGACCATCAGGTGGTGGGCGTGGTGGTGCTCGCGGTGGCGGGCCCGGACCTGGTCGAAGTGGCGGCTGAACTCCTCCTCGCTGCCGAAGACGCGGGAGAGGAGGAGCAGTCCGAGCCAGGGGGTGGGGTCGGCGGGGTGCAGAGCGGCGGCCCGGCGGCAGGCCTCCTCGGCGGCGGCGGGGGTGCCCTTGTGGCGCAGGGCGGTGAAGACGGTGGCGCAGGCGAGGAGGGTGGCGGCGTCGGCGCTCTCCGGCTCGGCGAGCAGCCATTCGCGGGCCCAGGCGGTGGCGGCCGGGGTCTGGGCGAGGACGACGACGCGGTGGGCCCGGCGGTCCCAGTCGTCGCCGGTCCCGACGAGGAGGGCGCGGGCCCTGGCCCAGCGGCCCTGGGTGAACTGGGAGCGGACGTCGACGAGTTCGGCGTCGCAGAGGGCCGGGTCGAAGAGCTGGGCTTCCCGCTTGCGGGCGCGGCCGAGGGGCGGCGGAGGCGGGGACATCCGCGGGTTTCCCTCCAGGACGCGGGCGGACGAAGGTCGGCGGCGGCCGGAAACGCGCGCAGGGCGCACGCGAGCGGTTCGGCCTGGTGCTCGGGGGATCGTGCCGGTGAGCGCACCGGTGATCACGCACAGCAAAGCGGTACGCACGCCTCCGAGTCAAGGTCCAGTCCACTGCCTGGCGGGTTTCAACTGCACCGATGGTGATGCGAGTTGGGCTGGTTGTGCGGGTTCGGGAGGTCGCGGCGGCGGCCTCGTAGGGTGGCCCCATGACCACTCGTGACGATCTGCCTCCCTACCTGCTGGGGTTCCCCGGCCCGCTGCGCGACCAGTTGGTCGCGGCCGTGCTGAGCGGGGCCAAGACCAGCACCACCGGCCTGCTCGCGGAGTACGAGGCCGAGGGCGAGCCGCTGCCGGAGCCGGGCGCCCGTTCCCTGCTCGTCGATTCCGGGGAGCAGGGGGTGGCGGTGGTGGAGGTGACGGCCGTGGAGGTGCTGCGGCTCGGGGACGTCGGGCTGGCGCACGCGCTCGACGAGGGCAAGGGCTTCTCGTCCGTGGCCGAATGGCGTACGGCACACGAGGACTTCTGGCACAGCGAGCCGGTGCGCGCGGCCGTCGGCGACCCCGGGTTCACGGTCGACGACGACACCCTCGTGATCGCGGAGCGGTTCCGGGTCATCGAGCGGCTGGCCTGACGGAACGTTGCGGCCGGGTCGGGCCGCGCGGCGGGAGCCGCCGGGCGGACCCGGCCCGGCGGACCCGGCCGAGGGGACCGGCCCGCGGGGGCGGCCGGCGGGACGACGTGCCCGGCCGACGGGACGACGGGGGCGGCCGGCGGGACGACGGGCCCGGCGGGCGGGACGACGGGGCCGTCAGCCGGTCGCGAGGGCCGCGGCGCGGCCCGCCGCGCGCCCCGAGAAGATGCACCCGCCGAGGAACGTCCCCTCCAGGGCCCGGTAGCCGTGGACCCCGCCCCCGCCGAACCCGGCCGCCTCGCCCGCCGCGTAGACGCCCGGCAGCGGCTCGCCCGCCCCGGTCAGGACGCGCGAGGAGAGGTCGGTCTCCAGGCCGCCCAGGGACTTGCGGGTCAGGATCGAGAGCCGTACCGCGATCAGCGGCCCGGCGGCGGGGTCCAGGATCCGGTGCGGGGCGGCCGTGCGGATCAGCTTGTCGCCGAGGTACCTGCGGGCGCCGTGGATGGCCGTGATCTGGAGGTCCTTGGTGAAGGGGTTGGCGATCCCGCGGTCGCGGGCCACGATCTCGCCCCGGACGGCGGCCTCGTCGAGGAGGTCCTCCTTGGTCACCGCGTTCATCCCGCGGACCAGGGCGGACAGGTCGCGCTCGACGACGAAGTCGGCGCCGTTGTCCATGAACGCCTTGACCGGTCCGGGTACGGCCTGGCGGGCGCGGGTGATCACGTCGCGGATCGACTTGCCGGTGAGGTCGGGGTTCTGCTCGGAGCCGGAGAGCGCGAACTCCTTGCCGATGATCCGCTGGTTGAGCACGAACCAGGTGTGGTCGTGCCCGGTCTTCATGATGTGGTCGAGGGTGCCGAGGGTGTCGAAGCCGGGGAACAGCGGCACGGGCAGCCGCTTGCCCGTGGCGTCCAGCCACAGCGGGGACGGGCCGGGCAGGATGCGGATGCCGTGCCTGGCCCAGATCGGGTTCCAGTTCTCGATGCCCTCGGTGTAGTGCCACATCCGGTCCTTGTTGATGTGGCTGGCGCCGGCCGCCTCCGCGATGCCCAGCATCAGGCCGTCCACGTGCGCCGGGACCCCGGAGAGCATCCGCCGCGGCGGGGTGCCGAGCCGGGCGGGCCACTGCGCGCGCACCAGGTCGTGGTTGCCGCCGATGCCGCCGCTGGTGACGATCACGGCCTGGGCCCGCAGGGAGAAGGCCCCGGTGACCTCGCGGCTGCTCGCGGTGCCCCGTTCGGCCCCGGACGGGGCCAGGATCTCGCCCGTGACGGTGTCCACCGCGCCGGCGGTGGCGGAGAGCCCGGTGACCCGGTGGCGGAACGCGAACCGGACCAGGCCGCGGGCCACGCCGGCCCGGACGCGCCGCTCGAAGGGCGCCACCAGGCCGGGACCGGTGCCCCAGGTGATGTGGAAGCGGGGGACGGAGTTCCCGTGGCCGTTGGCGTCGTAGCCGCCGCGCTCGGCCCAGCCGACCACGGGGAAGAAGCGGACGCCCTGGGCGTGCAGCCAGGAGCGCTTCTCACCGGCCGCGAAGTCGACGTAGGCCTCGGCCCAGCGGCGCGGCCACGCGTCCTCCTCGCGGTCGAAGCCGGCGGTGCCCAGCCAGTCCTGGAGCGCGAGCGCGTGACTGTCCTTGATCCGCATCCGGCGCTGCTCGGGCGAGTCCACGAAGAACAGGCCGCCGAAGGACCAGTGCGCCTGACCGCCGATGGACTGCTCCGGCTCCTGGTCGAGCAGGATGACCTTGCGGCCCGCGTCGACGAGCTCGGCGGTGGCCACGAGGCCCGCGAGCCCGGCTCCGATCACGATCACGTCTGCGTCGTACGTCATGCGGCTACCCGTCCTCCGTCGGTGGTGGGGCAGATCCTTGGCTACGGAGCGGTAACCAGTCAACAGGGGTGGTTGGATGAACCATGTGAGTGCCGCTGATGAAGTACTGGACGTGGTGGACCGGGAGGACCGGGTCACCGGACAGGCCCCGCGGGGCGAGGTGTACGCCCGCGGGCTGATCCACCGCTGCGTGTTCGTGCAGGCGAGGGACGCGCAGGGGCGGATCTTCGTCCACCGCCGCACGGCGTCGAAGCTCGTCTTCCCCTCGCACTACGACATGTTCGTGGGCGGGGTGCTGGGCGCCGGCGAGACCTACGCGCAGGCCGCGCTGCGGGAGGCCGGGGAGGAGCTGGGCGTCCGGGGGCTGCCGCAGCCGAAGCCGCTGTTCAAGTTCCTGTACGAGGGCCCGGGCGGTGCCTGGTGGTCGTACGTGCACGAGGTGCGGTGCGACCTGCCGGTGGCCCCCCAGGTGTCGGAGGTCGACTGGCACACCCACCTCACGCAGGAGGAGCTGGGCCGGCGGGTCGAGGACGGGGACTGGGCCTGGGTGCCGGACGGGCTGGAGGCCTACCGGCGGCTGCGCGGGTTCCGGGAGGCGGGCCAGTAGATTGGCCGGGTGATCGACTTCGTCAAGGACGTGCGCCTCTGGTTCGCACCCGCGCGGCTGAGGGACGAGGGCGAGACCCCCGACTACCGCTTCTCGCTGGCCAACGAGCGGACCTTCCTGGCCTGGATCCGGACCGCGCTGGCCCTGGTGGGCGGCGGTTTCGCCGTCGACCAGTTCCTGCCTGACCTGCGCTGGGGGGTGCGGGTCGGGATGTCCGTCGCGCTGCTCGCGGTGGGCGCGGCCTGTGCGCTGCGGGCGGTGAACCACTGGGTGCGGTGCGAGCGGGCGATGCGGCGGGGCGAGGACCTGCCGCTGTCGCGGTTCCCCGTGGTGCTGAGCCTGGGGGTGGGGCTGGTCGCGGTGGCGATGGTGATGGTCGTGCTGCTGGGCTGGACGCGGGGCCGGTGACCACTTACGGGGAGACGCGCGACGCCGGGCTCCAGCCGGAACGGACCCGGCTGGCGTGGCGGCGTACGACGCTGGCCTGCTCGGTGGTCGCGGTGCTGGGGATACGGCAGGCCCTGCACGGGTCCGGTACGCCGGTGACGGCCGCGGGAGCCGCTGTGACCGCCCTGCTCTGGCTGGCGTTCCTGGGGGTGGCGCACCGCCGGATCCGGGCGCTGGCGACGGACCGGCCCCGGGCGCTCTCGCCGCGGGCGGCGCTGGCGGCGGCGGGGTGCACGGTGGCGCTGGCGCTGTTCGCGCTGGCGGTGATCCTCTGAACCCCGGCCCCGGCCGCGGCCGCGGCTCACGTCCCCGCCTCCCGGCCGCTCCGGTCCGATGATCGCGGTTTTGCGCGTCGCCCGGACAGAACGGGCGATACCCGGCGATCCGCACTAATCTCGGCCGCATGACGACCCTGCACCACGAACACCCCACGCACCAGCACACGCACGGCGCGGACTGCGGGCACCAGGCGGTTCGGCACGGCGACCACGTCGACTACGCGCACGACGGCCATCTGCACCGGGAGCACTCGGGGCACTGGGACGAGTGCGAGCCCACCGGGCACACCGCCCACGAGGGCCACGACCACGCGCACGGCTCGGACTGCGGGCACGAGGCGGTCCAGCACGGCGACCACGTCGACTACGTGCACGACGGGCACCGGCACGCCGCGCACGACGGGCACTACGACGACCACTGACCGGCGCCCCTGACCGGCGCCCCTGACCGGCGCCCCTGACCGGCGCCCCGAGCGGCGCCGCAGACCCGCTCTCCCCCGGCGCGACGACGGCTGGCAGGATGCTGACCGCCCGTCAAAGCGACCCGGGGAGAGCCCAGATGCCCGTCGAAGAGCCGTACCTCGTCCAGCCCGCGCCGGGGGTGTACGCCTACGTCCAGCCGGACGGCGGCTGGTGCCTGAACAACGCCGGCTTCGTGAGCGACGGCGGCCGGACCCTGCTCGTGGACACCGCCGCCACCGAGCGGCGGGCCCTGGCGCTGCGCGACGCGGTCCTGGCGGCCGGGGTGCCGCTCCCCCGCACCGTGGTGAACACCCACCACCACGGAGACCACACCTACGGCAACGGCGTCTTCACCCCCGAGGCGCTGATCCTCGGGCACGACAGCGCGCGCGCCGAGCAGCTCGCCGCCGGGCACCAGCTGGAGCTGATCTGGCCCGCCACCGACTTCGGCGCGATCGACATCACCGCGCCCGATCTCACGTACAGCGACCGGGCGACCGTGCACGTGGGCGGCACGGAGGTGCAGGTCATCCACCCGGGCGTCGCGCACACCACCGGGGACTCGGTCGTGTGGCTGCCCCGGCAGCGGGTGGTCTTCACCGGGGACCTGGTCTTCGCCGAGGGGACCCCGTTCCTGGCGATGGGCTCCCTCGCCGGCTCCCTGCGGGCGCTGGAGCTGCTGCGCTCACTGGACGCGGAGACGGTCGTACCGGGCCACGGGCCGCTGACCGACGCCTCGGCCTACGAGGCCACCGAGCGCTACCTGCGGTACGTGGCCGAGCTCGCCCGGGAGGGGCGGGCGAAGGGGCTGTCCCCGCTGGAGGTGGCCCAGCAGGCCGATCTGGGGGAGTTCGGCGCGTGGCGGGAGAGCGAGCGGCTGGTGGCGAACGTGCACCGGGCGTACGCGGAACTGGCCGGAGAGCCGGAGGGCGTGCCGCTGGACATACTGGCGGTCCTGAGGGACATGACGGTGATGAACGGCGGAACGCCGATCCTGTGTCACGCGTGAGGTGACATCGCCGGGTGAAAGGTCTTCTTTCGCCCCGCGCTCTGGACGGCATACCGACTGGTCGGCATGATGGCATTCCGCTGTTCTCACTCCGCACGGAGGTGCGCACTCATGACCTCAGCCCCGGCCGACCCGCGCGGCCTGGATCTGGAGCGGCTGCGCGGTCATCTCGACCGCGTGCGGCCGGGCCTCGTCGCCGGGCCCCTGCGTGGCCGGCTGATCGAAGGCGGCCGGTCGAACCTCACGTACGAGGTCACCGACGGGACCGCCCGCTGGGTGGTGCGCCGGCCGCCGCTGGGCCACGTACTGGCCACCGCGCACGACATGCGGCGCGAGCACCGGGTCATCGAGGCGCTGCACGGCACGGCCGTGCCGGTGCCCGAGCCGGTGCTGCTGTGCGAGGACGAGGCCGTGCTCGGGGCGCCGTTCTACGTCATGGAGTACGTGGACGGGGTGCCCTACCGGACGGCCGGCGAGCTCGCCGCGCTCGGCCCGGAGCGCACCCGGCGGGCGGTGCTGGGCCTGGTGGACACCCTGGTCGACCTGCACGCGGTGGATCCGGAGGCGGTGGGCCTGGGCGACTTCGGCCGGCCCGAGGGGTTCCTCGACCGGCAGCTGCGCCGCTGGGGCAAGCAGCTCGCGGCCTCCCGGGGGCGCGAGCTCGCCGGGATCGACGAGCTGCACGGCACGCTCGGCCGCACCCTGCCCGTCTCCCCCGCCCCGACGGTCGTGCACGGGGACTTCCGGCTCGACAACGTCCTGATCGGCGGCCCGGACGACACGATCCGGGCGGTGCTGGACTGGGAGATGTCCACGCTCGGGGATCCGCTGACCGACCTCGGGCTGCTCGTGATGTACAGCTCGGACCTGGGCCTGACCGCCTCTCCGGTCAGTACGACGAGCGGCGCGCCCGGCCATCCGGCGCCCGCCGAGCTGGTCGAGCGGTACGCCGCCCGCTCCGGCCGGGACACCGGGGGCATCGCCTGGTACACGGCCTTCGCCTGGTTCAAGCTCGCGGTGATCCTCGAGGGCATCCACTACCGCTACACGCTCGGGCAGACCGTCGGTGCGGGCTTCGACCAGATCGGCGAACTGGTGCCGGTCTTCATCGAGCACGGACTGACCACCCTGCAGGAACTCCAGGAAGGCTGAGGCACGCACCCATGGATTTCGCATTCGACGCCCGGACCGAGGAACTCCGCGAACGGCTGCTCGCGTTCATGGAGGAGTACGTCTACCCGGCGGAGCCCGTCGCCGCCGAGCAGCGCGCACGGCTGGCCTCGCCCTGGGACACCCCGGCCGTCTTCGGTGAACTGAAGGCCGAGGCGCGCCGCCAGGGCCTGTGGAACCTCTTCCTGCCGGACGCGGAACACGGCGCCGGGCTGACCAACCTCCAGTACGCGCCGCTCGCCGAGATCACCGGCCGCAGTCCGCACCTGGCGCCGACGGCGACGAACTGCGCCGCCCCGGACACCGGGAACATGGAGCTGCTCGCGCAGTTCGGCGACGAGGCGCAGAAGAAGCAGTGGCTGGAGCCGCTGCTGGCCGGGGAGATCCGGTCCGCCTTCGCGATGACCGAGCCCGAGGTGGCCTCCTCGGACGCGACGAACGTCGAGACGCGGATCGAGCGCGACGGCGACGCGTATGTGGTCACCGGGCGCAAGTGGTTCATCTCCGGGGCCATGAACCCGGACTGCAAGATCTTCATCGTGATGGGCAAGACCGACCCGGGGGGCGCCGATCCGCGCCGTCAGCAGTCGATGATCCTGGTCCCGCGCGACACCCCAGGGGTCGAGGTGCGGCGCGCCATGACGGTATACGGGTACGAGGACCACGACCACGGCGGCCACGCCGAGGTGGTCTTCGACGGGGCGCGGGTCCCGGGGGCGAACCTGATCGGAGAGGAGGGCAGCGGCTTCGCCATCGCCCAGGCCCGGCTCGGCCCGGGCCGCATCCACCACTGCATGCGGCTGATCGGCATGGCGGAGCGGGCGATCGAGCTGATGTGCCGGCGCGCGGTGGACCGTACCGCCTTCGGCAAGCCGCTGGCCGCCCAGGGCGTCGTACAGAACTGGATCGCCGACGCCCGGGTCACGGTGGAGCAGTTGCGGCTGCTGGTGCTGAAGACGGCCTGGCTGATGGACACGGTCGGGAACCGGGGCGCGCACACCGAGATCCAGGCGATCAAGATCGCGACGCCGCGGGCGGTCGTACGGATCCTGGACGACGCGGTGCAGCTGCACGGCGCGGGCGGGGTGAGCCAGGACTTTCCGCTGGCCGAACTGTGGGCTGCGGCGCGGACGCTGCGGCTGGCCGACGGGCCGGACGAGGTCCACCAGCGGTCGCTGGCGCGGCGGGAGCTGAAGCAGTACATGTAGAGACCCCGGCGGGCCGTCCTTCCGCCTGACCCCCGGCCGGCCGGGCCGGGGGTCAGGCGGTGACGCGGCCCGCCGCCGCTTCGATGACCTCGTCCAGGACCTCGCGGGAGCGGAGGAGGCCGCCGATCAGCCGGTCGATCCGCTCCCGCTCGGCGGACAGTTCGGCCACCAGCTGCGGGGTGGCACGTACGGACGGGCCGCCGTCCTCGTCCCGCATGCACGGCAGGATCCGCGCGATCTTCGCGCTGTTCAGGCCGGCCGCGTAGAGCTCCTGGATGCGGATGACCCGGTCCACGGCCCGCTCGGAGAAGTCCCGGTGGCCGCCGGGCGTCCGGTCGGACACGAGCAGGCCCTGGGTCTCGTAGTAGCGCAGCGAACGCTCGCCGACGCCGGTGCGCGCCGACAGTTCCCCGATCCGCATGGCCCACCCCAGGTCTTGAATCTGACATCAATGTCAGGTTTTACGGTACCGGCATGACGCAGACGCAGCAGGCTCCCACCGCATCCCGCCTCTTCGAACCGGCCCGCCTCGGCGGCCTGGAGCTGCCCAGCCGCCTGGTGATGGCCCCGCTGACGCGCAACCGCGCCGGGGCCGACGGGGTCCCCGGGGAGCTCATGGCCACGTACTACGCCCAGCGCGCCTCGGCCGGTCTGATCATCGCCGAGGGCACCACCCCGAACGCCGTCGGCCAGACCTATCCGCACATCCCCGGCATCCACGGACCGGCGCAGATCGCCGGATGGCGCCGGGTCACCGAGGCCGTGCGCGCGGCCGGCGGGCGGATGTTCCTCCAGCTCCAGCACGGCGGCCGGGTCGGCCACCCCGACACCAGCGGGCACGTCCCGCTCGCCCCGTCCGCGGTGCGGTTCCCCGAACCGCTGCACACGCCCGGCGGGCTGCGGGAGGCCGTCGCGCCCCGGGAGATGACGGCCGAGGACATCCGGTCGACCATCGCCGACTTCGCGGACGCCGCCCGCAACGCCGTCGAGGCGGGCTTCGCCGGCGTGGAGGTGCACTCCGCCAACGGCCACCTGCTCCACCAGTTCCTCGCGCGGAACACCAACCTGCGCACCGACGAGTGGGGCGGGTCCGTGGAGGGGCGGATCCGGTTCACCGTCGAGGTGGTGCGGGCCGTCGCCGAGGCGATCGGCCCCGAGCGGGTCGGCGTACGGATCTCGCCCGGAGTGAACGTCAACGGCGTCGACGAGGGCGACACCGAGGAGATCTACCCGGCGCTGGTCAAGGCCCTGGCGGACGTCGGACCGGCCTATCTGCACCAGGTCCACGCCGCCCCGGACCAGGCCGCCTTCACCGGGATCCGCCGGGATTGGCCCGGCACGCTGATCGCCAATCCCGCGCTCACCCACGAGGAGGTCGCCGCCGACGGCGGCCGGCTGCGCGGCGAGCTGCTGCTGGCCGCGGGCGCCGACCTGGTCGCCCTGGGCCGGGGCTTCCTCGCCAACCCCGACTTCGTGGAGCGGCTGCGCACGGGCGCGCCGCTCAACGAGCTCCGCCCCGAGTCCCTGATGTACGTACAGGGGGCGGAGGGTTACACCGACTACCCCGCGCTGGAGCGGTGACCCGTCAGGGGCGCAGCGCGCGCAGCAGCAGGTCGGCGAGGTGATCGGCGACCTGCTGCGGGGTGAGCGGGCCGTCCGCCCGGTACCAGGTGGACAGGTGGTGCACGGAGCCGAAGTGGTAGTCGACGACCAGGTCGGCGGGGGTGGCGTCGGAGAACACCCCCGTGCGCTGGCCCTCCTCGACCAGCGCGCGGAAGCGCTCGTGGTAGCGCCGGCGCTCCGCCCGCACCTGCTTGAACTTCTCCGGGCTGAGCTGGTGCATCGACCGGAAGAAGATCATCGCGTCGTCGAGGTTCTCGATGGTCGTGACGACCACGTCGGCCGCGGCCGCCCGCAGCCGCTCCTCGACGGGCGCGTCGGAGTCGGCCACCGCGTCGAGCCGCTGCTGCTGCAGGCGCAGCATCCGCGCGTACACCTCGTGCAGCAGGTCGTCCTTGGACCCGAAGTAGTGGTAGAGCGCGCCCTTGGTGACCCCGGCCGCCTCGACGATCTCCTGGACGGAGGTGCGGTCGTAGCCGCGCTCGGCGAAGAGCCGGGTGGCGACGGCCAGCAGCCGCTGCGGTACCGGGGCTTCGTGCGTGCCTGCGGGTTCGGTGGTCCTGGCCGCCATGGCGCTGACCTTCCCTTCCTGATTCCTGCCTGGTCACTGCGACCAGCTGTACGACCGTCCGACTGTTTTCAGCCGCGATCGCGCAGTTCCCGTCGCAGGATCTTGCCACTGGTCGTCTTCGGAAGGACAGGCAGGATCTCCACCTGGCGCGGGTATTTGTACGCGGCGATGCGCGCGGCGCAGTAGGCGGACAGTTCCGCCGGCTCGGCCGAGGTCCCGGGACGCAGGCTCACGTAGGCCTTGACGCTCTCCCCGCGGTACGGGTCGGGGACGCCGACCACGGCGGCCTCGCGGACGGCGGGGTGGGTGTAGAGCACGTCCTCGACCTCCCGCGGCCAGACCTTGAAGCCGGAGGCGTTGATCATGTCCTTCTTGCGGTCGACGACGTAGAGCCAGCCGTCGGGGTCCATGAAACCGACGTCCCCGGTGCGCAGTTCACCGCTGGGGAAGACCTGCGCGGATTCCGCGGGCAGCCCCCAGTAGCCGGGCACGACCTGGGGGCCGCGGACGGCTATCTCGCCGGTCTCGCCGAAGGGGACCTCGGCGCCCTGCTCGTCGAGGATGCGGACGACGGTGTCGGCGCCGGGCAGGCCCACGGAGAGGGTGCCGGAGGCCGGGTCGACGGGGGCTTCGAGGTGGACGGGCACGCTGGCGCAGGGGGCGGTGCACTCGGTCAGGCCGTAGCCGTTGCGGAGGTAGAAGCCGAAGGCGGTGCGCAGGCGTTCGACGAGGGCGGGCGGAAGCGGGGCGCCGCCGGAGGAGATCACCTGGAACGAGGCGAAGTGGTCGGGGGTGACGGCGGGGTGGGCGGCGAGGGCCATGAAGGCGGTGGCCGGGCCGACGGTGTAGGCGGGGCGGTGTTCGAGGAAGGCGTCGAGGACGGTTCCCGCCTCGAAGCGGTGGGCGAGGACCAGGGTGCCGGCGTTGGCGAAGCAGGCGGCGAGCTCGCAGACCATGCCGGTGATGTGGAAGAGGGGCGCGAGGGCGAAGTAGACGGCCCCCTCGGGGAGGGGGTGGGAGGTCACCTGCCGTACGGCGTTGTACGTGAGCGCGCCGTGCGGGTTCATGGCGCCCTTGGGGGTGCCGCTGGTGCCGGAGGTGTAGCTGATGAGGGCGGTGTCGGCAGCGGTGAGCCGCGGGTCGTCCGGTGCGGGGCGCCCGCCGCGGGCCACGGTGAGGAGGTCGGCGGTGTGCGCTCCGGGCGGGGACGCGGGTACGGGGGCGGGCCCGTCCGGTGCGGCCGGTCCGCGCTGGCCCGGCAGGCCGGGCAGGGCCGGCGGGCCGGACGCGTCCGGTTCGGGCCGCGGGCCGAAAATGCGCGGGGCGAAGACGCGCGGGTCGAAGACGCGGGGGTCGTTGCGCGTCTGGAAGTCCAGGTCCGAGGCGGTCAGGACGGTCCGTACGGCGGTGTCCCGCACGGCCTCGTCCAGGTACGCGGTCCACGCGCGGCCGTCGCAGACCAGCGCGGCGGCCCCCGCGTCGCGCAGGACGTGCCGGACCTCGCCGGACTTGTACATCGGGTTGAGCGGGACGACGACGGCCCCGGCCTTCCAGGCGGCGAGGACGGCCAGCACGAAGTGCGGGGTGTTCTGCAGCATGACCGCGACCCGGTCCCCGCGGCGCACGCCGCGCGCCGCGAGGTGACCGGCGACGGAGTCGGAGAGCGCGTCGGCCTCGGCGTAGCCGATCCGGCCGTCGAAGTAGGCGAGCGCGGTGCGCTCCGGGGCCCGGGCGGCGGCCTCGCGGAAGGCGTGCAGCACGGTGGGCGGCGGCGCGACGGGCTCCCGCTGGGCCGGTGCGAGCAGCCCGAGCCAGGGCCGGGCGGCGTAGGAGGAGGTCACCGGGTCTCCCATTTCTGCTGGACGTGGTTCATGCCGCTCAGCCAGCGGTCCGGCTCGGTGGCGCGGGCTGCGTAGAAGTCGGCGACCTCGGGGTGCGGGAGGATCAAGAACCGGCCCTTCTCCATGCCGTCGAACAGTGCGTCCGCGACCGCATCCGGCTCGATCGCGGTCGGCGCCAGGACGAGTTCGCCCGCCGAGCCCGCGGCGGTCAGCATGTCGGTGCGCACCCCTTGCGGGCAGATCGCGTGGACCTGGACACCGCGGTGGCGGTAGGTCAGCGAGAGCCATTCGGCGAAGGCGAGCGCGCCGTGCTTGGTGACACTGTACGGGGCCGCTCCGATCATGGTCAGCAGTCCCGCGGCGGAGACGGTGGACACGAAGCGGCCGGTGCCCCGCTCCAGCCAGTCCGGCAGCAGCAGTCTGGCGGCGCGTACGTGGGCCATGACGTTGGTGTCCCAGGCCGCTTCCCAGACGGCCTCGTCGGCGAAGGCGTCGCCGCCCGAGGCGAGCCCGGCGTTGGCGCAGTAGACGTCGACCGTCCCGCCGAGGGCCTCGCGGGCCTCGGCCACGATCGCCGAGGCGTCGCCCGGCACGGCGATCGCCCGGGCTCCGATCGCGCCCGCCACCGCGGCGGCCTTGGCCGGGTCGAGGTCGTTGACCACCACCGTGGCGCCCTCGGCCGCGAAGCGGTGGGCGAGGGCGGCGCCGATGCCGCCGCCCGCGCCGGTGACGACGACTCGCTGGTCCTGGTACGCGTTCACGGGGATCACCTTTCGTGCGGCCGGAGGCCGGATGTCCAATGCCGGATGGCGACAGACTAACCAGTCGGTATGTGCGGGTGGAAGGGGCCGGACTCGTAGCGTGGCCGGATGACGCTGTCGCGACGCGGGGTGCTGGGACTGGCGGGGGCCTTGGGATCCGTGGGAACGGCGGGCGCCGTGGGAGCCGTGGGAACGGCGGGCGCCGTGGGAGCCGTGGGGACGGCGGGCGCCGCCGGGGCGGCACCGGCGGGCCCGGTCCGCGCGCCCCGGGCGGCGGACCGGGTGCGTACCGGCTTCGAACGGCTCGCCGCGGACGGGTACGCCCTCCTGGCCGGGCAGAAGGTCGGGGTGGTCACCAACCCCACCGGGATCACCGCCGACGCCCGCCACCTGGTCGACGTACTGCACGCGGACGAACGGGTGGACCTGGTCGCGGTGTTCGGGCCCGAGCACGGGTTCCGCGGGACGGCGCAGGCCGGCGGCTCCGAGGGGGCCTCCCGTGATCCGGCGACCGGGCTGCCGGTGTACGACACGTACGACAAGAGCGGGCAACGGCTCGCGGACGTGTTCACGGCGGCCGGGGTCGACACCGTCGTCTTCGACATCCAGGACGTCGGGGCGCGCTTCTACACCTACATCTGGACCCTCTACGACTGCATGCGCGCGGCCGCGCTCGCCGGCAAGGCGGTGGTGGTGCTGGACCGGCCGAATCCGGTGGGCGGCCGCCGGGCGGCGGGGCCCGTGCTGGAGCGGTCGTACGCGAGCTTCGTGGGCCGGGAGCCGATCGCGCTCGCGCACGGGATGACGGCGGCCGAACTGGCCCTGCTCTTCAACGGCGAGTTCCTGGCCGACCGTCCGGTGCGGCTGCGGACGGTGGCGATGTCCGGATGGCGGCGGCAGTCGTTCTTCGGGGAGACCGGGCTGCCCTGGGTGCCGCCGAGCCCGAACATGCCGACCCCGGACACGGCCCTCGCGTACGCCGGCACCTGCCTGTTCGAGGGGACGAACCTCTCCGAGGGGCGCGGGACGACCACGCCCTTCGAGGTGGTGGGCGCGGAGGGGATCGACCGGCGGTGGGCGGAGGCGGCGAACGCGCTGGATCTGCCCGGGGTGTGGTTCCGGGAGGCGTACTTCACGCCGACCTTCTCCAAGCACGTGGGGAAGGTGTGCGGCGGGGTCCGGCTGATCGTCCACGACCGGGAGGCCTTCGACCCGGTACGGGCGGGGATCGGGCTGCTGGTCACCGCGCGGCGGGCGTGGGGCGGCTTCGGCTGGCGGACGGACCACTGGATCGACCGGCTGACCGGCTCGGACCGGGTGCGGACGATGGTGGACGCGGGGGCCGGGGTGGAGGAGGTCGTGGGCGACTGGGCGGCGGGGCTGGCGCGGTTCGCGGCGACGCGCGGGGAGTACCTCCTCTACGAGTGAGCCGACCGCGCCGGGGGGCTGGCCGGGCGGGCGCGTCAGCAGGATGCTGACAGCACCGGAGGCACGGCGTGGAGGGGGACGTCATGACGGACATCGGCGGCGGGTTCGGCATCGGGTTCGGGACCGGGACCGGGATCACGGCGGCCGGGATCACGGCGGCCGGGACGGCGGCCGGGCTCACGGCGGGGAACCGGCTCGGGGTCACGGCCGGGATCGGCGTCGGGCCGTACGCGGAGCTGACCTTCGACTCCGAAGGGGACGTGGACCGGGCCACGCAGGGCACGGTGGCCCGGATGGAGGCCACGGACGTGCTGGTCTTCGCGCACGGCTGGAACAGCGACCGGTCCACCGCGACCCGGCTCTACGACCGGTTCTTCGCCCCCTTCCCGGGGCTGGTGGGGTCGGGGGTGCGGCTGGGGTACGTGGGCGTCGTATGGCCCTCCATGCGGTTCTCCGACGAGCCGATCCCCGACTTCGACGCACCCGGGGCACTCGGGGAACCCGGCTTCGGCACGGCGCTGGACCCCCTCACCCGGCGGGCGCTCGCGGAGTTCTGGCCGGGACGGCAGGCGGAGCTGGACCGGGTGGCGGAACTGCTGGAGGAGCGGCCGGAGTCGACGGCGGCGTTCATCGAGTTCGGTGCGCTCGTACGGGAGCTGGCGGGGGTGGACGCGGTGCCCACGGCGGCGGCTCCGGCGGTTCCCGCCCTCTTCACGGACGACGTGCTGGAGGTGTGCCGGGCCCTCTCCCTCGCCTTGGTCGCGGCGGGCGCGGCGGCCGGCGGCGGCGAGGGGGCCGCTTCGGCGGCCGGCGGGCCGGGCCTCGGGGTCGACGGGCCGGCCTTCGCGGTCGACGGGCCGGCCTTCGCGGTCGACGGGTCGGCCTTCGCGGTCGGCGGCGCCCTGCGAGGTCTGTGGGGCGGCGCCAAGGAGCTGCTGCGGCAGGCGACGTACTACAGGATGAAGAAGCGGGCGGGTGTGGTCGGCGAGCGCGGTCTCGGTCCGGTGCTGGCACAGCTGGCGGGCGAGCGCCCGGCCGTGCGGTTCCACCTGATCGGACACAGCTTCGGGGCGCGGGTGGTGTCCTTCGCGCTGCGCGCGGTGCCGGACGGCGCCCGGTACGTGAAGTCCGTGACCCTGCTCCAGGGGGCCTTCTCCCACTACGCGTTCGCCGACCGGCTGCCGCACGACAGGAGCAACGGCGGCGCCCTGCGCGGCCTCCAGCGCAGGGTCGACGGGCCGGTGGTGGCCTGCCACTCCCCGCACGACTCGGCCCTCGGCCTCTTCTACCCGCTGGCCTCCCGGATGGCAGGGGATTCGGCCGGAGTGCTCGGCTTCGACGAACGGTGGGGCGCCATCGGGCACGACGGGGTGCAGGCGGTGCCCGGCGCGCCGCGGCTGAGCCTCGCCACCGCCCTGCGCGAGGGGGTGCCGACGGCCGGTTGCGTCAGCGTGGACGCGGGCGCTGTGGTCCGCCGCGGCGGTGCCCCCTCGGGGGCGCACAGCGACATCTGCCACGAGGAACTGGCCCGGGTGGTGGTGGCCGCGGGGCGCATGGGGCGCTGAGTTCCGGCCATGTGCCACCCGCACGCCTCGACCGCCCCCGCATGCGCCCGGCCCGGGCAGGGCATGTTGGGCACATCGGCGGAGGTGATGGTGCGATGGCGGGATTCCGGAGTCTGGCCTACCAGGTGCGCGACGCGCGCAATGACCGGGCCTTGCGGCGCCATTCGCTGCGCCGTTGCCTGGAGCGGTTCGCGCCCTATGGGCACCGGGCCACGTGGTGGCACCTGTGCGACCGGCACGGGATCGCCCCCGAGGACCGGGGGGCGGATCCGCTGCGGCTGGTCGCCGCGCTGGAGGAGCTGGAGGACGCGCGGGCGGTCTGGCTGGAGTACGAGCGCCAGTTCGCGGAGCGGCGTCGGCGGGAGAAGCACGACGGGCTGCGCCGGCCGGAGTGGGCGTGGGGCGGGAGCGGGGACGCGGTGGTGCGGTGCGCGGATCCGGGCGTGCGGCCGGAGGGGGCGCTGGGCGAGGTGCTGCGGCGGCTGGTCCGGGCGCTGGAGTCGGAGCCCGGGACGGCGTGCCCGGTCTGCGGGGACACCGAACTGCGGTGGCCGGCCGTGACGCCGATGGGTCCGTGGGAAGGCGCCTGGGCCTGGGACGGGCCGGTGTGCGCGGGCTGCGGGATCGTCGTGCCGAGACCGGCGCTGGCGGAGACGCCCGCGGCGGGGGCGGCGTGAGGACCTTGCTGCTGGCGTCGGTGAACGGCGCCCGGAGCGCTGCCGACGGCCCGGCCGTGCCGGTGTCGCCGGCGGATCTGACGGAGTCGGCGCTGGCGGCGGTGGCCGCCGGTGCCGGGGAGGTGCTGGTGCACCCGCGGACCCCGTGCGGGCGGGAGAGCCTCTCGCCGCGGGTGGTGGGGCCGGTGCTGGCGGCGATGCGGGGCGCGGGGGTCCACGTACCGCTGTCGGTGCCCGCGGGCATCGGGGCCGAGCCCGATCCGGCGGGGCGACTGGAGCGGGTGCGTTCGTGGACGGTGCTGCCGGACCGGGCGGTGGTGCACTTCGGGGAGCCGGGGGCCGGGGAGCTGGGGCGGGCTCTGCTGGAGCGCGGGGTTTCGGTGGACGCGGTGGTGCCGGTGGGCGGACCGGCCGGCCCGGAGCCGATGGCACGGTTCATGGCCTGGCCGGTGCGCGATCCCGGACGGGTCCGGCTCGCGGTCGAGCTCGCGGCGGCCGATCCGGCGCTGGTGGCGGGGCTGCGCGGGCTGCCTCCGGCGGCGGTCCTGGTGTACGGGCGGGAGGCGGCCGCCTGGCCGGTGCTGCGGCTGGCCGCGCGCTGCGGAACGGTTGCGCGCACCGGCGTGGGCGACGTACTGCACCTGCCGGACGGGCGGCCGGCGCGGTCGACCGCCGAACTGGTGGCGGCGGCCCGGGAACTGACACCGCGGGGCGCGGCCGCCTCGGCGGCTACAGCCGCGAACCGGTGAGGCGTTCGCCGAAGACGTCGTCGGGGTTGGACAGGGCGCAGGTCTTCATCGAGAGACAGCCGCAGCCGATGCAGTCCGTGAGGTGGTCGCGCAGCCGGCCGAGCCGCATGATCCGCTCGTCGAGCTCGGCGCGCCAGGCCTCGGAGAGGCGGGCCCAGTCCTCGCGGGTGGGGGTGCGTTCCTCGGGGAGCTGGGCCAGGGCGTCGCGGATGCTGGCCAGCGGGATGCCGACGCGCTGGGCGGCGCGCACGAAGGCGACGCGGCGCAGCGCGTCACGGGTGTAGCGGCGCTGGTTGCCGGAGGTGCGGCGGCTGCTGATCAGGCCCTTGGCCTCGTAGAAGTGAAGTGCGGAGACGGCCGCGCCGCTACGGGCGGACAGCTGGCCGACGGTGAGCTCGTGGACTTTCTCGGGAATCTGCGGCACCCGGCCGAGGGTAGTCGGAGGTCCGTTGACATACACATGCGGTCCCAGCATGCTGAGCAAGCGCTTATTCGCCCGCTGCTGGTCCATCACTTGCCGGTCAGTCGTCCGTCATTCGTCCGTCATTCGTCCGTCAGTCGTTGTCAGTCGTCCGTCAGTCGCCGTGAGAGGCAGGAACAGGGCATGTCCGAGCCGAGGGTCTTCACGTCCGCCGAGGAACTGCGCGCCGGGATCGGCGCGCCACTCCGTCCCAGCGAGTGGCTGGAGGTGGACCAGAAGCGGATCGACCTCTTCGCGGACGCCACGGGCGATCATCAGTGGATCCACGTGGACCCGGAGCGGGCAGCGGGCGGACCCTTCGGTTCCACCATCGCGCACGGCTATCTGACGCTGTCCCTGCTGCCCGTCCTGGTGCCGCAGATCATGCGGGTCGAGGGTATGAAGATGGGTCTCAACTACGGGACGAACAAGGTCCGTTTCCCCGCGCCGGTGCCGGTCGGCTCGCGACTGCGCGCCACGGCCGCGATCACGGAGGTCACGGAGGCGGGCGGGGGCGTGCAGGTCACGGCCACCGTGACGGTCGAACGCGAGGGCGGCGACAAGCCGGTGTGCGTGGCCGAGTCGGTGTCCCGCTACTACTTCTGACGGACGGGCCGCTCCCGGCCGACTACTGCAGGGGGCCTGCTTCCGGCGGACTACTTCCGGGGGCGGGGCCGCGCGGCCACCATGCGGAGCACGAGGTCGGCGTAGAGCCCGCCGACCTCGTCGGGCGTGCGCTGCCCGGCCACGTTGAACCAGCGGGCCACGTCGATGCACAGCGACAGCACCGCGAGGGTGGTGCCCGGCACGTCCGGGACGTCGAACTCCCCCGCCGCGACCCCGTCGGCGAGGATCCGGCGGACGGCGGCATCGCTCTGCCGGCGCAGTGCCACGATCTCGGAGCGGTGCTCCGGAGCGAGAGCGTCGAGCTCGTACTGGACCACGCGCGCGGTGGTGTGGTGCGCCGCGTGCCACCGCACGAAGGACCGTACGGCGGCGTCGAGCCGCTCGGCGGCGCAGCCGGGGCCCTCGGCCGCGGTGGTCAGGATCTCCAGCGCCTTGTCGTGGCCGATCCGGCTGATCCGGTGGAGCAGCTCTTCCTTGGTCTTGTAGTGGATGTAGAGCGCGGCCGGGCTCATGCCGGCCCGGCCCGCGATGTCACGTGTGGTGGTGGCGTGGTACCCGCGCTCGGCGAAGGCCTCGACGGCGGCCACGAGCAGCCGCCGTGCGGCGTCGGGCGTGACCTCGGACCACGGCCGGTATCCGCCGACCGTCTCCTCCGCGCTGTCCATCGCTCGCTCACCTCTTCGCCGTGTGGAAGTGAACACCCTACCGGAGGGTGAGCAAGCGCTTAGTGCGGCCAGGCCGACTACTTCGGCGCGAAGGGGTCGTACTCGGCCATGATCTTCTCCATCCTGGCCTGATCCACCCTGCTGACGATCTGCGTGACCTCCTGGCGGTCGCGGATCACCTTGGCGAGGGTGAAGGCCGAGGTGGTGAGGTAGAGGACCGCGATGCCGAGGAAGGCACGGACCCAGCCGTTCGCCTCCAGGTTGTAGATCCCCACGGACACCGCGCCGATGGCGATGCCGAAGGAGGCGACGGCCTGGCCGTAGTACGCCCCCGTGCTCTGCTGCTTGACCGGTGTCTCGTTCATGGGTCGAGCATCGGGCGCGGCGGGCGCGGACACATCCGCACGCGTACTCATGCGGGTACTCATCCGGCCCGCCCGGCCGGGGCTCAGAAGGCGGAAACCCCGGTGCGGGCACGGCCGATGAGCAGCTTCTGGATCTGGCTGGTGCCCTCGTACAGGGTCATCACGCGCGCGTCGCGCAGCAGTTTGCCGGCCGGGTACTCGTCGATGTAGCCGTAGCCTCCGTGCACCTGGAGGGCGTTGCTCGCGGCGCGCACGGCGGCCTCGGAGGCGAAGAGCTTGGCGGTGGAGGACTCGGTGGCGAAGGGCTGACCGCGGTCGATGAGGTCCGCGACCCGCCAGGTCAGCAGCCGGGCCGCGTCCACGTCGACGGAGATGTCGGCGATCAGCTCCTGCACCAGCTGGTGGTGGGCGATCGGCTTGCCGAACTGCTCGCGCTGGGCGGCGTACGAGACGGCCGCGTCCAGGGCCGCCTGGGCGATGCCGACGCAGCCGGCGGCGACCGACATCCGGCCCTTGGCGAGGGCGGACATGGCGACCGAGAAGCCCTTGCCCTCGGGGCCGAGCATCGCGGAGGCGGGGACGCGGACGCCGTCGAGGGCGAGCTCGGCGGTGGCCTGGCCGCGCAGGCCCAGCTTGCCGTGGATCTCGCGGCGGGTCAGGCCGGGCGTGTCGGTGGGGACGAGGAAGGCGGATATCCCGCGGTGGCCGGGCTCGTCGCCGGTGCGGGCGAAGAGCAGCACCACATCGGCCCAGGTGCCGTTGGTGATGAACATCTTGCTGCCGCTGATGACGTACGCGTCGCCCTCGCGCACGGCGCGGGTGGTGAGGGCGCCCGCGTCGGAGCCGGTGCCGGGCTCGGTCAGGCCGAAGCAGCCGAGCGCCTCGCCGGAGCAGAGGCGGGGCAGCCAGGCGTGCTTCTGCTCCTCGGTCCCCCACGCGGCGAGGGTCTTGGCGACGAGGCCGAGGGAGACGGAGACGATCCCGCGCACGGCGGAGTCGCCGCGTCCGAGCTCCTCGGTGACGAGGACGTAGGCGAGGTGGTCGCCGCCGGAGCCGCCGTACTCCTCGGGAACGGTCAGGCCGAGGAAGCCGAGGTCGCCGAGTTTCTTGACGATGGACCGATCGACGCTCTCGGCGCGGTCCCACGCCGCCGCGTACGGGATGACCTCGCGCTCGGTGAACTCGCGGGCGAGCCGGCGTACGGCGCTCTGCTCCTCGCTCAGCTCCAGGTTCACCGGGCACCTCCGGGCGTCTCGTCCGGGGCGTTTAACTAGCACCGGTAGTTTATGGCGGCCAGGCCCTACTATGTGGCGCATGGCCAGACCGCGCAAGCCCCTCCTCAGCCGCGACCGCATCGTCGAGGCGGCCGGCGCGCTGGTGGACGCGGAGGGGCTGGAGGCGGTGTCGACGCGGCGGCTGGCGGCCGCGCTCGGCGTCAGCGGGCCCTCGCTCTACAACCACTTCCGCACCAAGGACGAGATCCTGGACGCGGTGGCGGACTCGGTGAGCGCACGGGTCGACTTGTCGATGTTCGACGGCGGCCGGGACTGGCGGGCCTCCCTGCACGCGTGGGCGCACTCGTACCGCGACGCCCTGGCGGACCATCCGAACATCGTGCCGGTGCTGGCCCGCGGGCCGGGCCGCCGCCCGGCCGGACTGCGGCTGGCGGACGCGGTGTTCGGCGCGATGACGGCGGCCGGCTGGCCGCCGGCGCAGGCGACCCGGATCGGCGCGCTGATGCGGTACTTCATCCTGGGCTCCGCCGTGGGCTCCTTCGCCCGGGGCTTCGTGGACGACCGCACCGCGTACGACCCGGCCGACTACCCCCACCTGGGCCAGGCCCACCTGCTGGCCGAGCGGCAGCGCGAGGTGGACGAGGGCGCCTTCGAGACGGGCCTGGCGGCACTGCTGGACGGCCTGGCCCTCCAGTACGAGGCGTTGGAGGAGACCGCGTAACACCTCAGCGCGGCGGCGCCGGCGGCGGTACGGCTAGAAGACGACCAGGGAGCGGCCGCCCTTGCCCGCCAGCATGGCGTCGAAGGCGGCCGGGATGCCGTCGAGGGTGATGCGGTCGGTGACCAGGGCGCCGAGGTCGAGGCGGCCCGCGCGGACGTGCTCGGCGATCACCGGCAGGTCGCGGGCGGGGTCGCTGTTGCCGTAGACGCAGCCCGTGAGGGTGCGGGCGAAGTGGAAGATCTCCAGGGCGTGGAAGGTGACCTGCTGGTCCTTGCCGCCGATGCCGACGACCGTGGTCCGGCCGCCGCGGCGGGTGGACTCCCAGGCTCCGCGGATGGTCTCGGCCCGGCCGACGCACTCGACGGCGACGTCCGCGCCCTGCCCGCCGGTGAGCGCGCGGATCTGCTGGGCGGTGGTGTCGGAGGCGAGCACGAACTCGGTGGCCCCGGCCGCGCGGGCCAGTTCCTCCTTGGCCGGGGACACGTCGACGGCGATGACCGGGCCCGCCTGCGCGATCCGGGCGGCCTGGAGGGCGGCCAGGCCGACCCCGCCGACACCGAAGACGGCCACCGACTCGCCGGGCCGGACCTGGGCACTGTGGTGGACGGCCCCGTAGCCGGTGAGGACGGCGCAGCCGAGCAGGGCGGCCTCGGCCAGCGGGATCCCGGCGGGCGCGGGCAGCACGCAGTTGGCCGCGACGACGGTCTCCTCGGCGAAGGCGGCCACGTTCAGCCCGGGGTGCAGCTCGGTGCCCTGCGCGTCGTGCGCGTAGACCGCCCCGACCCCGCTGAGCGCCTTGGCGCAGAGCCAGACCTCACCGATGGTGCAGTGGTGGCACTCCCCGCAGGACGGGGCCCAGTTGAGCACCACGCCGTCGCCGGGCGCGACGTGCGTGACGCCCTCGCCGACGGCGAGGACCGTGCCCGCGCCCTCGTGGCCGAGGACGGCGGGCATGGGGACCCGCATGGTGCCGTTGGTGAGGGAGAGGTCGGAGTGGCAGACCCCGGCTGCGGCGAGCCGTACGCGGACCTGCCCGGGACCGGGATCGGGCAGCACGATCTCCCGTATCTCCAGCGGGGCTCCGACGGCGGGCAGGATGGCGGCGCGGACCATGGTCGTCGTCTCGTCTTTCCGGTGCTGGGGAGGGTGGACGGGAGGGTGGAGGGGCGGAGAACTCTGCGGTGTCGCGGGATCAGAACTGCAGGGACTTGGTCTGGAGGTACTCCGCCAGGCCGTGGGGGCCCAGCTCGCGGCCGACGCCCGACTGCTTGTAGCCGCCGAAGGGTGCGAGGATGTTGTAGCGGCCGCCGTTGATGTCCACCTGTCCGGTGTCCATGCGGCGGGCGAAGGCCGCAGCTGTCTCCTCGTCCGCGGCCCAGACGGCGCCGCCGAGGCCGTAGACGGTGCCGTTGGCGATGCGCAGGGCCTCCTCCTCGTCCTCGTAGGCGAGGATCGACAGCACGGGGCCGAAGATCTCCTCCTGGGCGATGGTCATGTCGGGCGTGACGTCGGCGAACACGGTGGGGGCCACGAAGTAGCCCTGCTCGTGAGGCGCGTCCGGCCCGCCCGCGACGAGGCGCGCGCCTTCCTCCACGCCCTTGGCGATGAAGCCGCGGACGCGTTCGTGCTGCTTCGCGTTGACGACCGGGCCGATGCGGGTGCCGGCCTCGCGGGGATCGCCGGTGGGGTAGTCGGCGACGGCGGCGGCCGCGAGCGAGACGGCCTCCTCGTACTGGTCCCGGTGGACGAGCATCCGGGTGAGCGCGTTGCAGCTCTGGCCGGTGTTGTTCATGACGTGGCCGACGCCTGCCGCGACGGCCTTGGCCAGGTCGGCCCCGGGCAGGATGACATTGGCCGATTTGCCGCCGAGTTCGAGGGCGACGCGCTTGACGGCGGCGCCGGCCGTGGCGCCGATCTTCCTGCCGACGGCGGTCGAGCCGGTGAAGGAGACGAAGTCGACCCCCTCGTGCGCGGCCAGCGCCTGCCCGGCGACCGGACCGGTACCGGTCACCAGGTTGAAGACTCCGGCCGGGATCCCCGCGTCGTGCACGGCCTGGGCGAAGAGCTGTGCGGTCAGCGGGGTGTCCTCGGCCGGCTTGAGGACGAGGGTGCAGCCGGCGGCGAGAGCGGGCGCCACCTTTGCAACGACTTGGTACAGCGGATAGTTCCAAGGCGTGATGGCCCCGACGACACCGACCGGCTCCAGCAGGACGGTGGAGTTCCCAATGCGCTCCTCGAAGGCGTACGAGGCGGCCATCTCCGCGAAGGAGGCGGTGACGGCGATCGACCCTCCGACGTGGACCGCCTTCGCGAAGGGGAGCGGGGCGCCGAGTTCGGCGGTGACGGTCTCGGTCAACTCACCCTTGCGGGCCTGCAGTGCGTCGCGGAGCGCCCCGATCAGGGCGGCGCGCTCGACCGCAGGCGTGGCCGCCCAGCCGGGCAGGGCCGCACGGGCCGCGCGTACGGCCGCGTCCACGTCCTCGGCGGTGCCGGCCGGGACCTCGGCGATGACCTGGCCGTCGGCCGGATTGACGACCTCGATGCGGTCGGCTCCGACGGCGGGCCGCCACGCGCCGTCGATGTACATCCCGTCCTGGGCCTTCATGGCATTCCTCCCGAGTACGTACGCGTCTGCGCGTGGATCCGACCTCCCCGACACCCTACAAACTAGCGGCGGTAGTTTTGCTCGGCCAGGGGTGGCCCGGGGTCAGATGATGCCGAAAAGCATCCCCGCCGCGAGGACGACGAGAGAGGTCAGAGCCGCCCATTTCACGGTGAAACGGGTGTGGTCGCCGAACTCGACCTTGGCCATGCCGACGAGGACGTAGACGGCCGGAACCAGCGGGCTGGACATGTGCAGCGCCTGGCCGACGAGGGAGGCGCGGGCGATCTCCAGCGGGGAGACCCCGTGGGCGGCGCCGGCCTCGGCGAGGACGGGCAGGACGCCGAAGTAGAAGCCGTCGTTGGACATGAAGTAGGTGAGCGGCAGGCTGAGCAGCCCGGTGACCAGCGCCATGTGCGGGCCCATGCCCTCGGGGATGGCGCCGACGAGCCAGTCGGCCATGTGCTTGACCATGCCGGTGCCGGTCAGGACCCCGGTGAAGACGGCGGCGGCGAAGACCATGCCGGCGACGTTGAGGACGTTGTCGGCGTGGGCGGCGATGCGGGCCTTCTGATCGGGCATGTGCGGGAAGTTGACGGTGAGCGCGAGGGCGGCGCCGAGCAGGAACAGCACCGGGATGGGCAGCAACTCCGTGATCATCGCGGTGAGGAGCGCGACGGTGAGACCGGCGTTGAACCAGTAGAGGCCCGGGCGCAGGGTGGGGCGCTGCGGGTCGAGGCCCTGGAAGCCGTCGCCGTCGCCGTCACCGGGTGCGGCGGCGGACCCGGGAGCCTCCGCGGACTCGGCACCGGAAGCGGAACCGGGACCGGAAGCGGGACCGGCACCGGACTCCGGGCCTGAGCCGGCGGGGGCGGCGGCGCCGCCGGTGGTGCGGAGCCCCAAGCCGGCCGCGACGAGGGCTGCGGACTCCGGCTCCTCCCCGTGCCCTGACTCCTGCTGCGGCGTCGGCTCCGACTCCGCCGCCCCGCCGGGGAGGACCAGGAGGCCGACCCGGCGGCGTTCCTTCACGCCGAGGACGTACGCCAGGACGAACACGAAGAGCAGGCCCGCCGCGAGGGCCGGGATCATCGGGACGAAGATGTCGGCGGCGTCGAGCTTGAGGGCGGTGGCGGCGCGGGCCGTGGGGCCGCCCCAGGGCAGGGTGTTCATGACGCCGTTGGCCGTGGCCGCGACGCCCGTCATGACCACGAGGCTCAGGCCGAGCCGCTTGTACAGCGGGTACATGGCCGAGACGGTGATCATGAAGGTGGTCGATCCGTCGCCGTCGAGCGAGACGATCGCGGCGAGGACGGCCGTACCGACCACCACCCGCATCGGGTCCGCCTTGCAGAAGCGCAGGATGCCGCGCACGATCGGGTCGAAGAGGCCGACGTCGATCATCACGCCGAAGTAGACGATGGCGAACATCAGCATGGCGGCGGTCGGCGCGAGCTTGCCGACACCGTCGATGACGTAGTCGCCGAGGTGTGCGCCCTTGCCGGCGAACACGCAGAAGAGTGCGGGGATGAGGACGAGGGCCGCGATGGGCGACATTTTCTTCATCATGATCAGGACGAGGAAGGTCGCGATCATGGCGAAGCCGAGGAAGGTCAGCATGGGGGGAAGGTAGGTGCCGCCTCCTGGGGCCAACAAGACGTCTGCGCGTGAGCAATACGAGCAAAACCCCAGCTCAGGGCAGGGGTGTGAGCTCGACGGGGAAGCCGTTGAGCACGGCCGTGCCGGACAGCCTGTCGAGTCGGGTGCCGTTGAGCAGCTGGTTGACGTTGGCGCCGGGCACCGAGGCGGCCACGGCGAGGCGGGTGCCCGCGCGGTCGTGACCCCAGCCGTGCGGAAGGCTCACCACACCGGTGCGGACGGCGTCGGTGACCTCCACCGGCACCTCCAGGCTCCCTCCCTCGGCGGTGATCCGGGCCCGGCCGCCGTCGGTGAGGCCCAGCCGGCCGGCGTCCTGCGGGTGGATCTGGAGGGTGCAGCGGTTGGAACCTCCGGTGAGGGCCGGGACGTTGTGCAACCAGCTGTTGTTGGACCGCAGGTGGCGGCGGCCCACGAGCACCAGGGCGGCGGGGCGGTCGGCGAGCGCCGCGCGCAGCCTGGGGAGCTCGGCCGCGATCGGGTCCGGGAGCAGCTCGATCCTGCCGCTGCGGGTCCTCAGCACGCCCGGGAGCCGGGGCCGCAGCGGGCCCAGGTCGATGCCGTGCGGGTGCGCGAGCAGCCGCTCCAGGCTGAGCTGTCCCTCGGCCGCCGCGCCGAACCGGTCCCCGTACGGCCCGAGTCGGAGCATGAGGTCGAGCCGGCGCTCGGGGCCGCTCTCGCCGGTGAGGAGGCCGGCGAGGCGCGCCGGGTCCTGCCCGTGGAGGGGCGAGCCCGGGTCGGCGGTCTCCTTGGCCAGGGCGCCTTGGACTGCCAGTTCGTCGACGGCCTCCGGTCCGGCCGATCCGTGCATGCCGGAGACGGCCAGGACGAGGCGCGCGTGGATCTCGCACTCGTCGAGGCGGCCGGCTTCGAGCGGGACGGCGGCGCGCGTGTAGCGGACCTGATTGCGGACGGCGAAGCCGTTGAAGGCGAAATCGTGGTGGGCGCTCTGTGAGGGCGGCGGCGGGGGCAGGATGACGTGGGCGTGGCGTGAGGTCTCGTTCAGGTACGGGTCGACCGAGACCATGAAGTCGAGGCCGGCCAGTGCCCGGTCGAGCCGGTCGCCGTCGGGTGCGGACAGGACCGGATTCGCGGCGATGGCGATCAGGGCGCGGATCCGCCCCTCCCCCGGGGTCTCGATCTCCTCGGCCAGGGCGGCGGTGGGCAGTTCGCTCTTGACCTCGGGGTGACCGCTGACCCGGCTGTGCCAGCGGCCGATGACGAACCCCTTGCCGGGCCCGGCGGGGCGGGGCCGCGGGCCGGCGGCCGGGAGCGGGAAGAGCGCTCCGCCCGGCCTGTCGAGGTTGCCGGTGAGGATGTTCAGCACGTCGACCAGCCAGCTGGCCGGCGTGCCGTACTCGACGGTGCAGCTGCCGATCCGCCCGTAGACGGCGGCGGTCGGCGCGGCCGCGAGCTCGCGGGCGAGGGTGCGGATCTCGTCGGCCGGGAGGTCGCAGGCGGGGGCCACGGCCTCAGGAGTGAAACTCCCGAGGGCGGCCTCGAGTTCCCCGAGTCCCTCGGTCCATTCTTCGAGCGCGCCGGGGGCGGCGAGCTTCTCGGTGAGCAGGGTGTGCGCGAGGGCGGCGAGCAGCAGGGCGTCGCTGCCGGGGCGCGGCGCGAGGTGGCGGTCGGCGAGCGCGGCGGTCCGGGTACGGCGCGGGTCGACGACGACCAGGGTGCCGCCGCGGGCGCGCAGCGCCTTGAGCTTGCCGGGGAAGTCGGGGGCGGTGCACAGGGAGCCGTTGGACTCGATGGGATTGGCGCCCAGGAGCAGCAGGAAGTCGGTCCTGTCGAGGTCGGGGACCGGGATGGCGAAGGGGTCGCCGAAGAGCAGCCCGCTGGAGACGTGCTTGGGCATCTGGTCGAGCGTGCTGGCGGTGAACAGGTTGCGGGTGCCCAGGGCCTTGAGGAGCAGCGGCGGGTAGAGGGCGCCGGCCATGGTGTGGACGTTCGGGTTGCCGAGTACCACGCCGACCGACTGGGCACCGTACTCCCGCACGAGTGGGGGGACGGCGGCGGCGATGGCGTCGTAGGCCTCCTCCCAGGTGGCCTCCCGCAGTCGGCCGTCGCGCCGGACGAGCGGGGTGCGGAGCCGGTCCGGGTCGGCGTCGAGCTGTCCGAAGGCGGCGCCCTTGGGGCAGATGAAGCCCTTGCTGAACACGTCGTCGCGGTCACCGCGGGCGCCGGTGACGGCGGCGCCTTCGATGGTCAGGGTGAGGCCGCAGGTGGCTTCGCAGAGGGGGCAGATGCGCAGGGCGGTGCGGGGCATGGGCCCTCCATGGGCGGCAGGCTGCGGCACGGGCACGCGGGGAGCACCGAGCATACCGACCGGTAGGGAGGGAGGGGAGGGGAAGCGGGGCCCGGGAAGCGGGGCCCGGGAAGCGGGGCCCGGGAAGCGGGGCCCGGGAAGCGGGGCCCGGGAAGCGGGGCCCGGGAAGCGGGAAGCGGGAAGCGGGAAGCGGGCCCGGGAAGCGGGAAGCGGAGGGCGGGATCAGTCCAGTACGCGGGCGAGGTACGCCTGCATCATCGCGCGGGTCTCGGCGACGATGTCGGGATCACCGGCCGGGTCGGTCCGGAAGGCCAGTTGGATGAGGGCGTCGGTGGCCTCGACGGCGACGAGGACCGCCCGCTCCAGTGCGGCGTCGGGAGTCAGGCCGAGGTGCGTGGAGAGCAGTTCGGTCAGACGGGCGGCGACCTGGTGGTTGGGGTCGGCCTCCGGGCCCTCGGCCGGCGGCGCGGGGACGCCGAAGTCGACGAGCGCGAAGCCGGGAACGCTGCGCTTCATCGCCAGGTACTCGTCCAGTACGACGTCCACGACGGGCCGCCAGTCGGTGGCGGGGAGGCCGGCGAGCCGGTCCGCGATGCCGTCGGCGTAGCGGTCCAGGTTGCGGTGGGCGAGGGCGATCGCCATGGCCCGCTTGTTGCCGAAGAAGCGGTAGACGGAACCGATCGGCACTCCGGCGCGCAGGGCGACGGCGCGGGTGCTGAGGTTCTCGTACCCGGTCTCGTCCAGCAGCTCGGCGCAGGCGTCGAGGATCCGGGCGAGCCGGTCGGCGCTGCGCTGCTGGACGGGTGTACGGCGCAGTGAGTGGGCGGGAGGCACGGGGTCCATCATGCCGCTCCTCGCTTCCGGGGTCGGCAGGGGCCCTAGTTCAGCAGGAGGCTGAGACCTCCGACCGTATACGTGATCATCAGCGCCAGCAGCGGCAGCTGGCCGGCCACCGCCTTCGCGGGCGGGAAGAGGCGTACGGAGCGGTCGTGGGCGGCGACGACGCCGAGCACGTGACCGGTGACGACGGCGACGACCTGGAGGGCGGCGAGGGGGCCGGGACCCAGTGGTGGGGCGGGTTCGGGGGCGTTGTCAGTGCCCAGTGCCATGCTTACTGTGCGTGGTCCTTCGACTACCAGGAGGGAGAAGTAGTGGGCGATGAGATAACCGAGTGCGATCGGTACGAGTGAGTGCGCGAAGGCGGTGAGCGGGCCGGGGTGCGGACCGCTGACGAGGCGGGTGGCGGCCGCGCACAGGCAGTACAGGGTGGCGACGAGGGCGATGGAGGCGAGCAGTCCGAGCGTGGCCGCGGGGGTGCGGCCGAGGGGGGAGGTCTGTAGGGCGTTGATCCAGGAGGGGTTGTCGGAGAAGCCGTCATAGGCGGTGGAGCCGAGCAGGACGCAGACGGTGGCGACGAGTCCGGGCCGCTCGGGCGTCGCGTCGAGTCCGTGGAAGGGGTTGCGGAGAACGAGGCGGCCGTCGGCGCGACGGCCGAGGGGCGAGAACCGGGCGAGGAGGGCGGAGTACGCCTCGAAGGCGTCTCCGTCGTCGAACCAGCGCTCGCCGAAGCGGGCCGCGAGCAGCAGCTGGGCGGTGGCGTAGGTGGTGAGGGCGATCAGGAGGGTGGTGGTGGATGCGGGATCGGGAGCGACGAGTTCGAGCCAGGTGAAGCCGAACAGCCCGGCGGCGGCGGGCCATTGGCCCAGCCGGGCGGGGAGGGGGCGGTCGGGGCCGCAGCGGCGCAGGGCCCGGGAGAGCAGGCGGTGCAGGGTGCGGAGCGGGTTGAGCAGGCGCCAGACGGGGCCGAGGAGGAGGGAGGCGGGGACGAGTCCGACCCAGAGGAGGACGTAGACGGCGCCAGGAGCGGGGTTGTGCGCGGGGTCGTCGGGACCGAGGAGGAGGTGGAGCAGGACGGCGAGTGCGGCGGCGAGCCCCAGTCCGCGCAGGGTGATTCGGGTGGCCGGCGCGTCGGCCACCCGCTGGAGGCCGGCGGGCAGGGCGAGCCCCGAGCGCTCGCCGCGGAAGCGGGAGGTGGACCAGAGGAGGCCGAGCGCGAGGAAGGAGACGAACAGCGCGGCGAAGGCACCGGCGAAGGCGTAGAAGGCAGAGATCGGGAGATCGTGCTGGGAGCCGATCCCGTGGGCGAGCACGGCGAATGGATCGGTCGGGTGAAGGACCACGCCCTGACCGACGCCGCCACCGCCGATGCCGCCACCGTCGCCTATGCCCGACGCGTCGGCGCCCGGCCCTCCGATGCCGAAGCCGACGGGGCCGGACGCGCCGATGCTGGACCCGACGGGGCTCACCGCCGCCCCGCCGGGGTCTGCGACCCACCGCCGCCCGGTGGGGTCATCGGACGAGGAGTTGGGTCAGGACAAGGTGGGACTCGTGGGTCTCGACCTCGAAGAGGCCCGTGCGGTCTGCCGTCAGGTTCAGGGTGGCCTCCTGGCCTGCCGGCAGGGCGAGCTCCTTGTCGTATCCGTGGACGTGCAGGGTGTCCGCGCGGTCACTCGTGACGCGCAGGGCGACGCGCTCCCCGCGCCGCAGCTCGGTGCGGGCGGGGGCGGGGCTGACCTTGCCGTCCCGGACGGTGACGGTGACGGCCCGGTCGGCCTGCTGCGGGTCGGAGGGCTTCGTCGCGGCCTCGGTCTCCCCGTGGCTGTGGCCCGCGGAGGCGCCCGGGGCGGTGGCGGTGAGCTGGGCCGCGGCCTCCACCGGCTTGCCGGACACCGCCCAGGCGGTGTGGTCGTCCGCGTAGAGGCGGACGGTCAGGGTGTGCGCGCCCTCGGGGACCTGCGCGGCGGGCAGGTGGAACCACGGGCCGTACAGCCGGGCGACCTTGCGTCCGTCGAGCTCCAGGTGGGCGTGGCCGGCGCCCGGGAGGGCGGCGCCGCCGGTGCTGTCGGGGGTGAAGCGGTAGTTCTTCACCGTCACTTGGAGGTTCCAGCCGTCCTCGGAGTCCGGGCGGACCGTCAGCTGGACCTCCGGCGCGCCCTGGGCCGGGACCTCGCGGAGCCGGTGGCCGGCGCCGTCGTCCGTGGGGAGCAGGGTGCCCACGTTGCCGGAGGCCTGCTCGTGGCTGGTGCCGGGCTTGTGGTGGGTGGTGGCCCGCCCGCCGCAGCCCGTCGCCGCGCCGCACGCCAGGAGCAGGGCGAGCGCGAGCAGGGCCGCCCTGCGGGCGGCTCGGCGGGTCCTGCGGGCCGCGCGGGGCGGCGTACAGCGGGCGTCGCACCGGATCTCGTCGTCGGGGCGGCCGGTCACGGCTGGCCTCCTGTGGTCTGGGCGCTCGGGAAGGGTGCGGAGGCCATCACGGGGCCGGGTCCGGGCTGGTCGGGGGTTCGGGGGACGCCGCGGGGCGGGTCGGGGCGGGGCCAGCGGGACCTGCGGCGCCAGCGGGAACTGCGGGGCCAGCGGCGCCGGCGGGAGCTGCGGCGCCGGCGGGACCAGCAGAACCTGCGGCACCTGCGGCGGCAGCGGCGTCTGCCTCGCCGGCGGGACCTGCGACGCCCGCGGCGCCAGCGGGGCTAGCGGCGTCTGTGGGGCTAGCGGGGTCTGCGGGACCTGCGGCGCCAGCGGGACCGGCGGCGTCTGCGGGGACCGGGGTGCGGTCGGTTGCCGGGGCTTCGCCCGGGGTGGAGGGGTGGGCCGGGGTGCCGGCGCGGGCCGAGGCCACGACTGCCCACAGGACCCAGATGACGGCCACCAGTGCGCGGGCCCAGGCGGGGCTGAGGGGGGTCCAGGGGATCATCAGGACGGCTTTGTCGAAGGCGTCCAGCAGGGTGAGCGCGGCCAGCAGCAGGGTCAGGCGGGCCAACCAGGGGCGGCTGGGGCGCAGGGCCAGGCCGACGCCGGTCCACCACAGGCCGAGCAGGAGGAGGGCGAGGGCCGGGACGAAGGTGGCCGTCATCGCCGTGGTGGAGCCGGCCACGTCCAGGGCGAGGCCGGCCAGGCCCAGGAGGGTGGCCGCCGTGCCCAGCCGGGAGCCCCGCAGGCGGCGCCACCACAGGACCCCGCCGACCAGCAGCAGGGCCGCGGCCACGGCGAGCGCGAGCTGGGTCTCGACCCGCTCCAGGCCGCGCGCGCCGTACCAGTCGCAACCGGCCGGGAGTTTGCGCGCCTGGACGTTGTAGTCGGCGCAGAGGAGGAGTTGGACCAGCTTGACCGGTTCCCCGACCAGCCGGGCCGAAGCGCCGGAGACGGCGCCCCGGCGGTCACCGCACTGGGGGACCGTGCCGGGGGTGGAGCCGTCGGGTCCGTCCTGCCAGCAGTTGCCGCGGCCCTGCCCGTCCCACCACACGTCCATGCCGTTGGGGCGGGCGGCGCCGGACTTGTCCTTGCCCATGACGTTCCCGGCGTACCGGTTGTGGTGGGAGGTGTCGGTCTGCTTCGACCACTCCTCCTCGCCCCGGATGAAGGCGGGGACCGCGCTGAGGAAGAAGCCCGCGCGCCGGTGCCCGTACACCCAGTTGTCCTCGTACAGGTTCCAGTTGCCGCCCGCGGTGATGATGCCGGTGCCGGGCGGCATGGAGATCTGCGGGCAGACGACCCCGCGTTCGTAGCCGCGCTCGATCGGCGGTTTGGCGCAGGTGCCGTCGGCGACGTGGTGGTAGTAGTCCTGGTTGTTGTCGTGGATCAGGTTCCGCTCGAACTTGGCGTGGTTCTGCGGGAGTCCGGGGTGGCCGGGGAAGGCGCTGTCCATCGAGGCGCCGCCCATGTTCTGGTCGAACTCGTTGTCGTGCACCCAGACCGAGTCCCCCGCGGTGCCCGAGTAGCCGACCATGTTGTGGTGGCTGCGGCAGCCGGTGATCTCGATGGAGTGGCGCGGGACGTCGTAGCCGCGGCCGTCGTTGATGTTGGAGGCACTGCCGGGGTAGATGCCGGAGTCGCCGTTGCCGTACGACTCGCAGTTCTTGTAGAGCCCGTGGTCGCTGGCGAAGGTCAGGAAGCCGTACTCGTCGTTCCAGCGGGTCAGTACGTCGTCGATGACGAAGCCGTCGCCCGCGAGCACGTAGAGCGAGTTGAAGGTGGTGCGCTGGGCGGTGAAGTTGCGGAAGTAGATGCCGTTGGACTTGTCGGCGCGGATGGCGTTCAGCTTCTGGTACTTCGCGTCGACGACCACGTCCAGCCGTGACGCGCCCGTGCCCTCGATCTGGAGGTTCGTCTTGCCGAGGATCGCGACGAGGTTCTGGTTGTGCCGGCACTGCGCCTGCTGCTCGTACGACAGGATCTGGTAGCCGAGCGAGGACTCGGGGGCCTTCAGTGCGGCGCACTCCCCCGTCGGCTTCGGAAGCGAGGGCTCCTCCTCGTACAGGCCGGGGAGGATCGCGATGTTCATCCCGGGCCGGTCGACGGCGTCGACGGCTTCCTGGATGTGGCGGTAGCCGCTCTTCTCGCACCGCTCGTACAGGGCGAGGTTGCGCCGTCGGAGCTCTTCCGGGAAGGCGGATATCCGGCGTTCGAAGGCGGGCCGGTCGGTCTTGCAGACGACCAGGTCGGGCTCCGCCTCGCGGTACTCCGGTACGGATCCGGAGCCGTCGGGGAGGGTGACCGGGCGTTCCTCGTGCGCGCGGGCGGCGGGCGCGGCGGCGAAGAGGGTAAGGAGGGCGAAGAGGGCGGCGAGGAGCGCCGCCGGCACGGCAGGGAACCTGCGGGTCCACGACATGCGCGTGAGAGTAGAGCAATGTTCACCTTTTGGGATCCCCCTCTGCGCGAATCCGTCCCGGGCCTCCGGGGCCCGACTCACGGGACCACCCGGAACGCGACTCCCCGGACCGCCCGGAACACGACTCCCCGGGCCACCCGGAACACGACTCTCCGGGACCCCGTTGACGCACGGGCCGCGGAATCCTACTGTCAACCATAGGATTCCTTCGACGGAGCGGGAGCAGCACATGAGCGAGCAGGCCGGCAGCGAACAGGCCAGGAAGACGGCGGAGGCACTGGAGTACCTCACCGGCTTCGGCAACGAGCACAGCTCGGAGGCCGTCCCCGGCGCCCTGCCGCTCGGCCGGAACTCGCCCCAGCGCGCACCCCTCGGCCTCTACGCCGAGCAGCTCAGCGGCAGCGCCTTCACCGAGCCCCGCACCCACAACCGCCGCTCGTGGCTCTACCGGATCCGCCCCTCGGCCGCACACCCGCCCTTCACCCGGATCGACAACGGAGCCCTGCGCACCGCCCCCTTCACCGAGGCCCCGGCGGACCCGAACCGGCTGCGCTGGAACCCTCTGCCCGACCCGGCCCCCGGCACCGACTTCCTGTCCGGCCTGTGGACCCTCGGCGGCAACGGCGACGCGGCCCAGCGCGCCGGCATGGCCATCCACCTCTACGCCGCCAACGCGTCCATGACGGACCGGGTGTTCAGCGACTCCGACGGCGAGCTGCTGATCGTCCCCGAGCGCGGCGGCCTGCTCCTGCGCACCGAACTCGGCCTGCTCGCCGCCCGGCCGGGCGACATGGCCCTCATCCCGCGCGGGGTCCGTTTCCGCGTCGAGCTGCTGGACGCCGACGCCCGCGGCTACGTCTGCGAGAACTACGGCCAGCCCTTCGAACTGCCGAACCTGGGCCCGATCGGCGCCAACGGCCTCGCCGCCGCACGGGACTTCCAGGCCCCGGTGGCCGCGTACGAGGACGTGGAGCGCCCGACCGAGGTGATCAACAAGTTCTGCGGCAACCTCTGGTCGGCCACCTACGACCACTCCCCGCTCGACGTGGTCGCCTGGCACGGCAGCCACGTCCCGTACGTCTACGACCTGCACCGCTTCAACGTCCTGGGCTCGATCAGCTACGACCACCCCGACCCGTCGATCTTCACGGTCCTGACCTCGCCCTCCGACACCCCGGGCCTGGCGGGCGTGGACTTCGTGGTCTTCGCCCCGCGCTGGCTGGTCGGCGAGGACACCTTCCGCCCGCCCTACTTCCACCGCAACGTGATGAGCGAGTACATGGGCCTCATCGAGGGCGCCTACGACGCCAAGGCCGAGGGCTTCGTCCCCGGCGGCGGCTCGCTCCACAACATGATGTCCGCGCACGGCCCGGACCGGGAGACCTTCGACCGGGCGAGCGCCGCCGAGCTGAAGCCGCAGAAGATCGACGACGGCCTGGCCTTCATGTTCGAGACCCGCTGGCCGATCACCGCCACCGCCCAGGCGGCCGGCGCCGATCACCTCCAGCGCGGCTACGACGACGTGTGGCAGGGTCTGCAGCGCCACTTCCGCGCCTGACCTGCACTGCATACCCTGCATGCGCTGCACGTCACCCCTGTCCAGCCCCGTTCGGAGATCCACCCGTGACCCCCGTGACCGCCTTCGCCCCCGACTCGCTGGTACTGAACCGGAAGCTGCCGCTCTGGTATCAGGTGTCGCAGTCCCTGCGCGCCTCGATACTCGGGCGCACTCCGGACGCCTCGCTGCGCCTGCCCACCGAGGAGCAGCTCGCCGAGCACTACGGGGTGAGCGTGCTGACCATGCGGCAGGCGCTCAAGGAGCTGGAGGGCGAGGGGCTGATCAGCAGGCACCGGCGGCGCGGCACCTTCATCGAGCCGGGCGCGCTGCGCAGCACCCCGGTCCGGCTGCTGGGCTCGGTCGACGCGATCGTGGCCCAGCAGTCGGGTGATCGCACGACGATCCTCGGCCACGGGCGCACGCCCGTGGCCGGGGAGCTGCTGGAGCACTTCCCGGCCACGCCGGAGGTGGTCACGTACCGCCGGCTGCGCCACGACCGCGAGAGCGGAGAGCCGACCAACTGGGCGGAGAACGCGGTCCTGCCGGAGTTCGCCGAGGCCGTGGACCTCGCCGATCTGGAGCGCTGGCCGATGACCAAGGTGCTGCGGGACGTGGTGGGCGTGCGCATCAGCCGCATCACGGACACGGTGGAGGCCCGGCTCGCCGACCCGGAGACGGCGGAGCTGCTCCAGGTCCCGCTGCTCAGCCCGATCCTGCACTACACGGGCGTGACGTACGACGAGGACGGCCGGGTGGTGGACGTGGCGCGGATCCGCTACCGCGGCGACCGCTTCTCCTTCACCGTGACGGTCGACGCCCACTGACGGGGCCCGTCACGTCGGCGGCCTCCTTCTCGTCGGTCTCCGTGCTGCGCTCGCCCTCCGCCTGGGACGGCGTGGTCCGCATCGTCTGGGGGTGCCGCTCCTTGCGCTGCTTCTCGTCCATGTCCTCGTCGAGGCGCTCGCCCTCGGCCTGCGACGGAGTCGAGTATTCGTCGTACTGGCTCATGACCGTCTCCTCGGTCGATCCCGTACGTACGCCACGCACGCTTCACGTATGCGTACATTGCGCACATAAGGAGCGTAGCGCTTCGGCCTGGACGCAGCCCGGCCATCGGACCCCGTCGCTACCATCGGCGGCGTGAGCGAAGACGTACCGCTGCTGGACGATCTGATGCCCTGGGCCGTGGGCGGCCTGCGCCTGGGCCGGGACTGGGTGGCCGCACCCGATCCGGCGGCCCTGCGCGCCCGCTGGGCCACCCTGACCGGCTCCGAAGGGGCCGAGCGGGAGCGGCTGTTCCGCCCGAGCCGGGTGCGCACGCCCGCCGCCGGGGCGGCCGCCCTGCCGGGCCAGCGCTCGGCGGCCACGGCCCGTTTCGCCGACGCGCCCGGCCCCTGCCCCGACCCCGTACGGGTGCTGCGCGAGCCCTTCGACGAGCAGTGGCTCCTGCCCGACCAGCGGCTGATCGACACGGCCCGTCCGGAGCTCTGGCGGGTGCGGGACGAGCACCAGGTGTTCCTCGTCGAGGCCCCCGGCCCGCTGGTCACCGCGCACCTCCCGGCCGGCCGGCTCGGCCGGATCCGCCCGCTGCACCGGCGCCCCGGCGGCGCCGAGCCCAACATCGCCCCCGGCCTGCTGCCCCTGCTGGGCGAGCGCTACGGGGGCTGGATCACCGCCGAGGACTTCCTGTGCTGGGTGCTCGCCGCGGGCAGGCCGGGGCCGCGCGGCCACGAGGTCCCGCTCGCCGCCAATCCCGCGCACTGGCGGTCCGGGCTGGAGCTGGGGCACCGGCTGCTCACCGTCCAGCTGCGCGGGGCGCGCGGAGGTGAGCCGCCGCGGCTGCCGGGCGGCCGGCGCCCGTACGTCCGCTCGGCGGTCGGGGCGTGGCCGCACGGGCTCGCGTACGACGCCGGGAGCCAGACGCTGAGCCTCGGGAGCGGAACGGTCTCCCCCGTACCTGCCGGAGCCTGGGAGTACGAGGCGCAGGGCGTGCGGGTACTGGAGGCCTGGTTCGCCGCGCGCACCGCGCACCGCGGCCCGGACGCCGACGGGCTGGAGGCGCTGGGGCCCGCCGAGTGGCCGCAGAGCTGGACCTCGGAGCTGCTCGCCCTGGTGACCACTTTGGCACTGCTGGCCGATCTGGCGCCGGAGCGGGCCGCGTTCGAGCCGGGGCCGGGCCTGTCGGCGGAGGGGCTGCGCGCGGCCGGGGTGCTGCCGCCGCCGGGCTGGGCCCGGCGGCCGGCCTCGGTGCTGGATCACCACGAGGAGGGCCCGGGCGGGCAGTTCGCGCTGCTCTGAGCGTCCGCGCGGACGAACCCCGCACGGGCAGACCCGCGCGGACGAACCGGCGCGGACCAACCCGCGCCGGACCAACCCGCACGCGCGATGCCCGCGCGACGACGCCCGCAGGCGCACCCGCGCCGTGCGCCTCCGCGCCGGGCGAACTCGCGCCGGACCAACCCGCGCCGGACACCTCCGCACCGGACCGACCCGCACGCACGACGCCCGCGCGACGACGCCCGCAGGCGCCCCCGCGCCGGGCGAACCCGCACGGGCCGACCCGCGCCGGGCGAACCGGCATGGACCAACCCGCGCCGTGCGCACCCGCGCCGGGCGCCTCCGCGCCGGACCGATCCGCACGCACGACGCCCGCGCGACGACGTCCGCAGGCGCACCGCTACGGACCCCACGCCCCCAGCAGCCGCGACACCGAGCGGTCGAACACCGCGGCCATGTCCAGCCCCGCGCCCGGGACCGGGCCGCCACCCGTGAGGGCCGCCGCCAGCCGCGGATACTCCCCGGTGGCCAGCCGGGAGCCGAGCCAGGCCGTCCGTACGCCCTGCTCCTCCGCCTCGCTCCACGGCAGGGTCCGGGCCCGCTCGGCCAGCGCCAGCTCGCCCGCCACATAGGTCGCGACGGTGCCGTTGACCGCGGCGACGAGCTCCAGCTTCTCGGTGTCCGGCACGTCCAGCGGCACCAGGCAGTCCAGGCTGTACTCCAGGTAGCGCAGGGCGTTCGGGCCGAAGCCGTACACGGGGCTCAGCAGCCGCGGCAGCCAGGGGTGGCGGTGCATCAGCGCGCGCGTCTGCCGGGCCAGTGCCAGCTGGTCGGCCCGCCAATCGCCCGTCGGCGGGGTGAACTCGTACTCCCCGCTGACCGCGTCGACCATCAGCTCGTACAGGTCCTCCTTGCGCGGCACGTAGTTGTAGAGGGACATCGTCCCCGCTCCGATCCCGGCGGCCACGCGCCGCATCGAGACGGCCTCGATCCCCTCCGCGTCGGCGACGCGCACCGCCTCGGCCGCGATGGACTCGCGGCTGTGCGCGGGCCTGGGGCCGCGGCCGGCCCGCTGGGGCCGGGACCAGATCACTTCGGGTTCAGCGGGTCGCCCGCCGGCTGTCATCGCTCAGATCACCTCGCCTCGTCGTCTCGACCCCATCTTAGTTACGTACGTCGTACGTAGTGCGGTACGGTGTCGCACATGACTACTACGTACGCTGTACTTAGTGAGGGTCTGGAAAAGAGCTACGGGGAGGTCCACGCCCTGCGCGGCCTCGACCTCACCGTCCCCGAGGGCACGGTCTGCGGCCTCCTCGGCCCCAACGGCGCGGGCAAGACCACCGCCGTCCGGATCCTCACCACCCTCACGGCGCCCACCGCCGGCCGCGCCCTCGTCGCCGGCCACGACGTCTCCCGCGAGCCCGCGGCCGTCCGCCGCGCGATCGGGGTCACCGGCCAGTACGCCTCCGTCGACGGGGACCTGACGGGCCGCGAGAACCTCCGGCTCTTCGCCCGGCTCGCCGGACTGCGCGGCTCCACGGGCCGGGCCCGCGCCGACGAACTGCTGGAGCGGTTCGGGCTCGCCGAGGTCGCCGGCCGGGTGGCCGGCACCTGGTCCGGCGGTATGAAGCGGCGCCTGGACCTGGTCGCCGGGCTGGTGACCCGCCCCAGGGTGCTGTTCCTCGACGAGCCCACCACCGGCCTGGATCCGGCGGCCCGCGAGCAGATCTGGAGCGCGGTGCGCGAACTCGCGCAGGAGGGCACCACCGTGCTGCTCACCACCCAGTACCTGGAGGAGGCCGACCGGCTCGCCGACGACATCGTGGTCGTCGACCGCGGCCGGGTGGCCGCCACCGGCACCCCGGCCGCACTCAAGGCCCGCATCGGCGCCTACGCGGAGGTCACGGTCACCGACCGCATGGCGCTGTCCGGCGCCGCCTGCGTCCTCGACCAGCTCACCGGGGGCCGGCCCGTGCTCGACGAGGAGCGGCTGACCGTCGGCGCGACCGTCCTCGACAGCGGGCTCACCCTGCCCCGGATCATCCGGGAGCTCGACACCGCCGGTGTTCCGGTCATCGACGCCGGCCTGCGCCCGCCCACCCTCGACGAGGTGTTCCTGCGCCTCACCCAGGCCCGTCCCGCCGACCAGGAGTACGCCGCATGAGCACCCTGCTGTCCGACGGCGGAGCCGTCTTCACCCGCCAGCTCCAGAAGGCCCGCCACGCCCCCGCGCTGCTGATCCTCACCCAGACCATGCCGATCACCATGCTGTTGTTCTTCGGCTACGTCTTCGGCAGCGCCCTCGCCATGCCGGGCGCCGAGTACCGGGAGTTCCTGGTGCCCGGGCTGCTCGCGGCCACCGCCGCGAGCGGCCTGATGACCGGCATGTTCACGGCGGCGCAGGATGCCCACCGCGGCGTGATGGACCGTTTCCGCACCCTTCCGATGAGCCGCACCGCCGTCCCGCTCGGGCAGACGGCGGCCGATCTCCTCACTACAGGCGTGTCGATGGTGCCGCTGATGCTGGTGGGACTGGCGATGGGCTGGCGGATCGAGAACGGCCTGCCCGGCGCGCTGGGCGCCCTGGGCGTGCTCCTGCTGTTCCGCTTCGCCACCGCGTGGGTGGGCACGTACCTCGGCCTGCTCAGCAGGAGCGAGGAGGCGGCGGGCCAGCTCGGCAGCACCACCTTCGTCCTGCCGATGCTGTCCAGCGCGTACCTGCCGACCGCCGGACTGCCCGGGTGGCTGCGCGCGGTCGCCGAGTGGAACCCGATCAGCGCCGTCGCCACCGCCGTGCGCGCGCTGTGCGGGAACGCCGGGGCCGAGGCGTCGGCGGGCGCGGCCTGGCCCGCGGCGCATCCCGTGGCCGGGGCCCTGCTGTGGTCGGTGCTGCTCCTCGTGCTGTTCGTGCCCCTGGCCACGCGCAGGTTCGCCCGCGGGGAGGCGGCGCGCGGATGACGCATGTCACCACCGCGTGTGGTGACAGTTCCCGTCCGAGCCGGTAGGCAGGGCCCATGGCTACCGCAACGGCTCCCGAACCGTCCTCCGAACCGGCCCCCGAACCGCTCCCGCTGGAGGGCATCACCGTCGTCGCCGTCGAACAGGCCGTCTCGGCCCCCTTCGCCACCCGACAGCTCGCCGACCTCGGCGCGCGGGTGATCAAGGTCGAGCGTCCCGACGGCGGCGACTTCGCGCGCGCCTACGACACCGCCGCGCACGGCCTCGCCTCGCACTTCGTCTGGGCCAACCGGGGCAAGGAGTCGATCGCGCTCGACCTGAAGGACCCGCGCGGCCTGGAGGTCCTGCACGGCCTGCTGGCCGGAGCCGACGTGTTCGTGCAGAACCTCGCGCAGGGCGCCGCCGCCCGGCTCGGCCTCGACTCGGCCGCGCTGTGCGCGCGTTACCCGCGGCTGGTCGCCGTGGACGTCTCCGGCTACGGCCCCGGCGGCCCGTACGCCCACAAGCGCGCCTATGACATGCTCGTGCAGTGCGAGGCGGGGCTGGTCTCGGTGACCGGAACCCCGGAGCAGCCCGTCAAGGCGGGGATCCCGGCGGCGGACATCGCGGCGGCCATGTACGCCTTCTCGGGAGTCCTCGCCGCGCTGCTGCGCCGGGGGGTCACCGGGCGCGGGGGCAGGGTGGAGGTGTCCATGCTGGACGCGCTGGCCGAGTGGATGGGGCATCCGCTGCACCACACGATGCACGGCGGGGAGCAGCCCGTGCGCACCGGACTCGCGCACGCGGTGATCGCGCCGTACGACGCCTATCCGACGGCCGACGGGGACCGGGTGCTGCTGTCGGTGCAGAACGACCGGGAGTGGGCTCGGCTCGCCCGACAGGTGCTGGAGCGGCCGGAGTTGGCGGACGATCCGGCGTACGCGACCAACACGGCACGCACGTCGAACCGGGAGAAGACCGACGCGGTCGTGGCGGAGGCACTGGGCCGGCTGGGCGCCGACGAGGCGATCGGCCGGCTGGAGGCGGCGGGCATCGCCTGCGCGCGGCTGAACTCGGTGGCCCAGTTGGCCGGGCATCCGCAGCTGGCGGCCCGGGACCGCTGGCGGGAGGTGGGGTCACCGGCCGGTCCGCTGCGGGCCCTGCTGCCGCCGATCGGGCTGCCGGGCGGCGCGGCACCGCACATGGGTGCGGTGCCCGCGCTGGGCGAACACACCGAAGCCCTGCTGCGCGCCCTGGGGATGGCAGACGCGCAGATCTCGGAACTGCGCCGGGACGGTGTGATCGGGTAGGGCCGGGAGGCCGCGGGCCCGAGGGCGAGCGGCCGCGGTGCGGGGACGGTTACGAACGGCGGCTGCCGAAGAGCGTGCGACGCAGACGGCGCAGCGGCGCGAAGAGCGAGACGCGCGCGCTCCGGCTCCGCAGACGGTGCGTGTGGTCGCGGGAGGTGAGCTCGCGCATCAGCAGCGTCGCCTCCGCGGTCTCCCGGTGCGGGACGGCGGGTCCGCCCAGCACGGCGAGATGGCGGTCGAGGCGCGAGCTGGTCGCACCGCTGCCGCAGGTGATGGCAGGCACGCGAGGCGGCCTGCTGCGCATAGCTATCTGTTCCATGTTCTCTCCCCACCCGTACGAGGGCACCCGGCCCGGGCAGGTTAACCCTATCGCCCCCGCGTCGCCCCCGGGTATCCCGGTGGTGTGAATTACCCCTATGGGGACGGGGAGTTGACGGTTACTCAGCGGAGTCGACCGTCACTCTCCGCACAGAGGTGACGCTGCGGAAGGTCTCGCCGCGAGTCCCGTCACGACCGGGGTCACTCGGCACGCACTGCGCTAACTTGGAGTGATCGCCCGATGACACGCGGGCGCACGGCGACGCACTCGGGGGGCCCGTGTGAGTGAGGAAACGAACTCCGATCGCGTCGTGTCGGGACGCTACCGGCTGCTGGAACCGATCGGCCGCGGCGGGATGGGCATCGTGTGGCGGGGCCGCGACGAGGTGCTGGCCCGCGACGTGGCCGTCAAGGAGGTACGGGCGCCCGTCGGACTGGACCCCGCCGAACTGCAGCGCATGTACCGGCGACTGGAGCGGGAGGCCTGGGCCGCGGCCCGGATCTCGCACCGCGGGGTCGTCACCGTCTACGACGTGGCGTCCGAGGACGGGCGGCCCTGGATCGTGATGGAGCTGGTGCGCGGGCTCTCGCTGGCCGACGTACTGGAGGCCGAGGGGCCGATGACCCCGCAGCGCGCCGCGCACATCGGGGAACAGGTACTGGCCGCGCTGCGCTCCGCGCACGACGCGGGGGTGCTGCACCGGGACGTGAAGCCGGGCAACGTACTGATCGCCAATGACGGCCGGGTGGTGCTCAGCGACTTCGGGATCGCGAGCCTGGAGGGCTCCTCCGCGATCACCATGACGGGCGAGGTGGTCGGATCCCCCGAATTCCTGGCGCCCGAGCGGGCGTTGGGGCGCGATCCGGGACCCGCCTCGGACTTGTGGTCGCTCGGGGTCATGCTCTACGCGGCCGTCGAGGGGGTCACGCCGTTCCGGGAGGCCACCCCGCTGGACACCCTGCGGGCCGTGGTGGACGCGGAGTTGCCGCCGCCGCGCCGGGCCGGGCCGCTGGAGCCCGTACTGGAGGGCCTGCTGCGCAAGGACCCGGCCGAGCGGCTGCCTGCGGCGGAGGCGGCCCGGATGCTGCGGGTCGTGGGCGCCGGCGGGGCCGTACGGGCCTCCGGCGGGCCGGTGTCGGGCCCGGACTCGCCGACGGCCGTCGCGCACCACGGGCACGAGCCGTGGGGCGGTGGGCTACGGGCGGGCCAGGGGGCGTTCGGCACGCACGGCGCGCCGGCGGGACCGTACGGGCAGCCCACGCCACCGGTGCCCGGACCGGGACCGGTGCCCGGACCGGCGGAACGCGAGGGCCGGGCCGGGCTGGTGCTGGCCGCCGGGATCGCGGTGCTGGTGCTCGCCCTGGTCGCGCTGGGGTGGGTGCTGCTGAAGGACCGCGGGGACGCGGACGGCCGCGGTGGCGGCTCGGGCGCTCCGACGGGTGCGGCGACCACGGCCCGGACCGTCACCACGAGCCCCTCGGCCGCTCCCTCCGCCTCACCGGCGGCCTCGGCTTCCGCCTCGGCCACCGCGGGTCAGCACGTCTCGGTGTACGTCGTCGCCGTGCGCTCCGCCTACACGGGCAGCTGTCCGCCGCCCGAGGACCACGCGCCCGCCTTCACGGCCACCGTCGAGGTGGAGCAGGTCCCGGTGGTGCTGGAGTACCGCTGGGCCACGCGGAGCGGGCGGACCTCCGGCCCCGGCTGGCAGTCCGTCACGTACGAGGCGGGCGGGGCGCGCAGCCGGCAGCTGGAGCACTTCGAGCTCGCGCACGTCCCGGACGCGACCTTCGAGGACGCGGTCCGGCTGGAGGTGCGGGGGCCGGCGGAGGTGACCACCCAGTGGGTGGCCACCTCCGTGACGTGCAGGAAGGAGACCCCGACGGCCGGGGCCTCCTCCCCCGCGGCGAGTGCGTCACCGCCCTCGCCGACGCCGAGCGCGGCGGCGAGCCCCGCGGCCGTTGGGGCGGATCAGGCCGCGTTGGTGAAGACGGGCAGGTAGCCGCCGGACTGTCCGGCGGCGGTCGGGTGGTACGACTCGCCGATGTTGAGCCAGTTGACGCTGTGCAGCCACGCGTCGCCGGAGCAGATCTCGTGGCCCGTGAAGGCTCCGGCGACCGAGGCGAAGGTGAAGCCGTGGTCGGCGGCGCGTTTGGCGATGGCGGCGTTGAGGTGGTCGGCGGCGCCGTTGATGGCAGCGCGTTCGCCCTCGGTCAGGCCGGTGGTGCAGGTGCCGTTCAGCTTGTAGAAGCGGGGATAGCCGAGGACGACGACGCGGGCGGAGGGCGACCGGCTGTCGATGGCGTTGTAGACCTGGTCGAGCTGGCCGGGGAGGGTGGAGTCCACGTAGGCCTTGGCCTGGTTCACGCGGCTCACGCAGGTGGCTTCGGACTGGAGCACACAGGTCGTCATGACGTCGGAGAATCCGGCGTCGTTGCCGCCGATGGTGATGCTGACCAGGTCGGTGCCGGAGTTGAGCGGGGCGAGCTGGCCGGCGAGGACATCGCCCGTACGAGCGCCCGAGCAGGCGGTGAAGGAGAAGGTCTGGGGGGAATGGGCGGCGGCCCACAGGGCCGGGTAGGCGCGGGGGGTGCGCTTGCAGTTGCCGCTCGCGCTGTCGTAACTGCCGGCGCCGACGCCGGAGGAGTACGAGTCGCCCAGGGCGACGTAGCCGAAGTCGGCGGCGGCGGTGGCTTGGGGGGCGCCGAACAGGGCGGCGCCCGCGGCGAGTAACACGGAGGAGGTGAGGGCGGCGAAGCGCGACAGTCTCATGCTCATGTGTGCGGCTCCTTGTGGGGGTTACTCCTGAGTCCGTGGTACAAGCAGCCGCGCCTGGCTGGAAGTGTCCATGCCAAGAATGTTCGGGGCAGAGTTGCGGCCCGAATCTTCACTCCGGATGCGTTTGAAGAGGGAACTCGGGCACCCGATCCGGCGAAACACGGGTGCACGAGGGCACGGTGTGCCGGATCATGGGCGCCATGCCAGCCAACCCGCATGACGCGCTGCCGATCCGGCTCAACGTCGACGACAGCGACTCGCCGTCGGACGTCGTCGATGCGCTGTTCCTCGGCCGGTTCGCCTCCGGTGAGCAGCCGTACTCGCACAGCGTGTCGATCGAGCGGGTCAAGGCGGACGCGACCCTCCTGCCGCCGCAGGCCTCGGTGTTGCGCTCGGCGCGCGACAGCGACCGCAGCGCCATCCTCGCCGAGGGCGAGGGCTGGACCGTGCTCGTCTCCCGCTGGAGCCGCGGCGCGGACGTGACCGTGACGGCGGTCAGCGACCAGCTCGCGGAAAAGGTGCTCGGCGAGGCCACGGAGGGGGTGCAGGACGAACCCGAACCGCAGCCGGAGAACGTCACGATGGGCTTCTGGTACGTCTCCCCGCGCCGCGGACCGTACCGGACGACCCGCCAGATCGCGGCCGGGACCTGGGCGGAGGTGCGGCCGAACTACACCGCGCCGGTGGCCGGGGCGATGGACCGGCTGATGAAGGTGACCCCGGACGACATCGCGGGCCGGCTCCTCCTGCTGCACGGCCCGCCCGGCACGGGCAAGACCTCCGCCCTGCGCACGCTGGCCCGGTCCTGGCGGGACTGGTGCCAGGTGGACTGCGTACTGGACCCGGAGCGGCTGTTCAACGACGTGGGCTACCTGATGGACATCGCGATCGGCGAGGACGAGGGCACGTCGAAGGGCCGCTGGCGGCTGCTGCTGCTGGAGGACTGCGACGAGCTGATCCGCGGCGAGGCGCGGCACACCGCGGGGCAGGCGCTGTCACGGCTGCTGAACCTGACGGACGGGCTGCTGGGACAGGGCCGCAACGTACTGGTCGGCGTGACGACCAACGAGGACCTGGAACGGCTCCACCCGGCGGTGGTCCGGCCGGGGCGCTGCCTGGCCCGCATCGAGGTCGGCCGGCTGACCCACCGGGAGGCGGTGGACTGGCTGGGCACGGACGAGGGCGTCTCCCGCGAGGGCGCCAGCCTGGCGGAACTCTTCGCCCTGCGGCGCGGCTCGGGCCCGGCGGCGATCCTGCCGCCGCAGCCGCACAGCTCGGAGGCGGGCCTGTACCTGTAGCCGGCGCTGCGGTTCGGCCCCGCCGGCGTTCGAGGCGCGGGCGCGGGGGCGCCGTAGGGGGTCCGGGGCGGAGCCCCGGCAGTCAGCGGGCGGCGTACCGGGCCCGGAGGGCTTCGGTGGCGGCCGCGACCGCCTCCGCCTGGGTGAGGCCCAGCCGGTGGGCACGCTCCGCATAGGCCTGCGCGGCGGCCGCCGCCTCGCGGGCGGCCCCCTCGCCCGCCGCCGCGACGAAGGTCCCGTTCCGGCCCCGCGTCTCGATCACCCCGTCCGCCTCCAGCGCCCGGTACGCCTTCGCCACGGTGTTCGCGGCCAGCCCGAGCTCCTCCGCCAGCCCCCGTACCGTCGGCAGTTTGAAGCCCGCCGGCAGCTTCCCCGACCGGGCCCGGTCCGCGATCTGCGCGCGCAGCTGTTCGTACGGGGCGGCCGACCCGGCCGAGCCGTCAAGGGTGATCTTCAGGTTTGTCGAGGTCACGCGGGTGATTGTCCCCCATCGCCGGTTAATTGGGAGGCGCCCGGCGCGAAAGCGCCCGTAGCGTCTGCCGCAGGACCGCCGCGTCGATCCACGATCCACGATCCGCGACGACCCGCGACGACCCGCGACGAAGGAACTGGAGACAGCGTGACCGAGCAGCTGACCGTCGTCCTGACCAAGGCCGGGCGGACCAAGATCCGCTATCCGGCGACGCGGGTCGCCGACGACGGTGACCGGATCTCCGTACGCGCCCCCTGGGCGGCCGAGGGAGTGCGGGACTTCGGCTTCGTCCGCTTCGAGCCGGGCGACGTGTTCGTCGAGCACTTCTGGCGCACGCGCTGGTACGCGATCAAGGAAGTGTGGACCGCCGACGGCGTCCTGAAGGGCTGGTACTGCGACGTGACCCGCCCGGCCCTGGTGCGGCCCGGGGAGATCCTCGTGGAGGACCTGGACCTCGACCTGTGGGTCTCGGCGGACGTCACCTCCGTCCTGCGGCTGGACGAGGACGAGTTCGCCGAGAGCGGGCTCGTCACGAGCGACCCGGAGGCCGCCGCCCAGGCCGTGCGTGCCCTTGACGCCCTGGACGACCAGGCCCGCTCCGCGGCCGGCCTGCGCGCGCTCACCACGTAGGGGCGGCGGCCGGGCGCGGCAGGTACCCGTACCGCCGGGCCCGCCCGGCCCGCCCGGCCTGTCGGCGTGCCGGCTACTCGTCCTCGTCGAAGAACCCGGCCTCCACCTCCAGGGCGAGCCGCTGCAGGACCTCGATCGCGGACACGTCCGTCTGGCCGCTGTCGTGCTCGATGGCGAGGCTCGTGAAGGCCAGGCTGAACCCGGCGACCATGGTCTGCAGGGCGGGTCCGAGCGCCTGCGCGACCAGGCGGGCCACCTGTTCGGGGGACGAGTCGGCCGGCACGCTGATCGAGGGCAGCATCTCGTTCAGCAGGTTGGTGACCACGCGGCTGTCCGTTTCCGGGCCGTCGTCGTCCTCGCCCGCCTCCGCCGCCCGGCGGATCTCCTGGGCCTCCGTGAGGATGCCGATGACTCGTTTGAGAACCTCTGCTCGCCTCATCCCCGGAGCGTAGCCCCCACACCCGGGTGGCAACCCACCCGAAGCCCGCTTCCTGAGCCCGTCCTTACTCCTTCCTTAAGAGGACCCTAAGGATCCGCTCCAGGGGGTCGGAGCAGGCGAAAGGCGTGGTGCGGGGGGCTAGCTTGGCCGGGCCAGGACAGGAAGGGCCGCACGTGGCGCCGCCGGGGGGCGGCGCCACTGGGCCCGATTCCGATTCCGCTGGTGCGCCCCCGCCTTGTGCCCGAAGGAGATCCACCCATGCCCGCACGCCGCCGTACCGTGACGCTGGCCCGTATCGCCTCCGCAAGTTTCGCCCCGCTGGCGCTGGCCGTCTACGCCGCCGCTCCCGCGGTCGCGCACGGCTCGATGACGGACCCGGTCAGCCGGGTGGCGGCCTGCTACGCGGAGGGCCCGGAAGCGCCGAAGTCGGCGGCCTGCAAGGCGGCCGTGGCGTCCGGCGGGGCGCAGGCGTTCTACGACTGGAACGCGGTGAACATCGCCAACGCGGCCGCGAACCACCGGGCGTTGATCCCGAACGGCCAGCTGTGCTCCGCCGGCAACGACAAGTACCAGGGGCTCGACCTGGCCCGGGCCGACTGGCCGGCCAGCCCGATGACCGCCGGTGCGCACACCTTCCGCTACAAGGGCACGGCCCCGCACAAGGGTTCCTTCGAGCTGTACGTGACGAAGGACGGGTACGACCCGACGAAGCCGCTGAAGTGGTCCGACCTGGAGCCCGCGCCGTTCGCGAAGGCCACGGACCCCGGCATGCAGAACGGCGACTACGTCTTCTCGGGGACCGTCCCGAACAAGTCCGGCCGCCACCTGATCTACAGCATCTGGCAGCGCTCGGACAGCCCGGAGGCTTTCTACACCTGCTCGGACGTGGTCTTCGGCAAGGACAACGGGGGCGGCGGCGGCAACGGCGGCACCGGCACCACACCGAGCACCAAGCCCGGCACGGGGGCGTCGCCCAGTGCCAAGCCCGGCACCGGCACCGGCACCGGCGCCGGGTCCAGGCCGTCCGACAAGCCGTCCGACCAGCCCTCGGCCCCGACGGACCAGCAGATCGCCGAGGGCGCGGACAAGTCCACGGTGGAGCACAACGGCCACGGCGACAACGACCCGAAGACGAACGGGAGCACCGCCGCCGCCGTCCCGGTCCCCTCGCAGTCCGCGGCCGGCCGCCACCTCGCGGAGACGGGCGGCAACGGCGCCACCCCGGCGATCGCGATCGCCGGGGCCGGCGCCCTGGCCGTCGGCGCGGCCGTGCTGTTCGGGCTGGCCCGTCGCCGTGCGACGACGGCAGGCCGCCACGGCCGCTAGCTCACCCGTACACCGGTGAACGCCGCGGACCGCCCGCGCCGCCCGTCAGTCGAAGACGGAGGCGCAGGTGGTCCGTTCGGCGTGGGCCGGGTCGAGGGCGTTGAGCGCCTCGTGCCAGGCGATCCGGTCGGTGAGCCCGATGGCGACGTGCTCCGAGAGGTCCAGCACGCACAGGTCCTGGAGTACGACGTTCCGCACGTTGGGCCCGTTCAGGAACGCGCTCCGGTACGGCGTGACCACCTCGTCGTACTGGGTGGCGATCACCGTGTACTTCACCCCCGGCACGGTGTCCCCGCCCGCGTTCAGCTTCTGCTGGAAGGCGGATCCGGCGATCTGGTCGGCGAGGCCCGGGGTCGCGGTGCTGATCAGGTCCTCGGCCCCGGGAAAGTACGGGAGCAGCTTGGTGAAGCCCAGCAGGGTGGTGCCGTGGTTGTCGGGGGCGAGCCCGACCAGCGCGTTGACCTTCTCGGCGCCGCCGAGGAACTTCAGGTAGTAGCGCGGCATCATGCCGCCCTGCGAGTGGCCGATGATGTCGGTCTTGGCGGAGCCGGTGGCGGCGAGCACCTTGTCGACGAAGACGTCGAGCTGGCCGGCGGACTTGTCGAGGGGGCCGAGCCCGTTGAAGAAGGGCACGCCGGGCAGTTGCCCGTAGTCGAGGGAGTAGACGCAGTACCCGCGGTGCACGAGGTACGGCGCGAGTCCGAGCCAGTTGTCGACGGAGTTGCCGAAGGTGCCGTGCACGAGGACGACGGGGCGCGGGTGCGCGGCGGACGGCTTGCACGACCAGTTGTTCCAGCCGCTGCTGGGGGCGGACGCGGCCTGCGCTGCGCCGGTGGGGGCGACGAGTGCGGCGGCGGTGAGGGTGAGGACGGCCAGCGGGCGGAGCAGGCGTCTCCAGGGCAGCATCGTGTGATCTCCTTGCGGTTCGACTCAAGGGGATGGGGCGTGGGGGTTCATCCCGTGATCCGGATCACAAGGGGGCGCTGCTGCCGCCAAATTACGGGTGAGTAGCAACACAGGGAAGTTACGCGTCGGTAAAAACTCGCGTGTCGTCCGATCGACCGTCAGGCGGCCAGTGAGCCACGGGCGATGGCCTGCGGCCCGAAGCGGGCGCGGACCCGGTCCGTGACGGCTTCCAGCCGACGGGCCTTCTCGTCCTCGGGATCGAAACTGAGCTGCCGCACGGCCCGTTCGGCCGGGGTCAGGCCCTCGGCCCGCAGGGACAGCGCGCGGACCCGGGCCCGTTGCAGGCCGAGCCCCTCGTAGAGGGCGTAGGCCGTGGCGGTCAGGGTGGCCGAATGCGCGGTGGGTTCGGCCAGGGTGCGGGTGCGGGTGAGCGTGGTGCGGTCGGCGCAGCGGACGGTGAGCGAGAGGGCCCGGCAGACCTGCCCCCGGCCCGGTCCTTGTGTACGAAGCTTCGCGCCGAGCTCCTCCGTCAGCGAGAGCAGGGCCCGCCGGTGCCGTACGGGGTCCAGCTCGTCCCGGTCGAAGAGCCGCTCGGCGGCGATGGTGCGGGCGGCCGCGCCCGGACGGACGGGGGTGCGGTCGACGCCGAGGGCGCGTTCGTGCACCTCGCGGCCGAGCCGGGCGCCGAGGATCCGCCGCAGGGCGGCGGGCGGGGCCTCGGCGACCCGGCCGACGGAGTCGAGGCCGTAGGAGCACAGGGTACGGGCGGCCCTGGGGCCGACCCCGTCGAGGACGGTGACGGGCTTGCCCGCCAGGAACTCCCGTACGGCGGCGGGCTCGTCGGGGATCACCAGGGTGTCCCCGGGCCGGGCCTCGCGGGCCGCCGCCCGGGCCAGCATGGGGTTGCCGGCCACGCCGACGGCGGCGTCCACGCCGTACAGGGCGAGGGACCTGACCCGGACCACGGCGGCCAGCCGGCGGGCGTCGCAGCCGAAGTAGCGCAGCGCGCCCCGGACATCGGCGAGGGCGGTGTCGGGCGCCAGGGCCTGCACGGCCGGGGTGATCCCGCCGAGCAGCGCGAGCACCCCGGCGTACGCCTCGGCCCCGAGCGGTCCGCCGCCGGCGGGGCTCAGCCGCAGGCACATCACGGTGCTCATCCCGCGCTCCCCGGGCTGGAGTGCCACAGCTTGCGGCCGGTCGCGGGGCCGGTGCCCGGGGGCTGGAGGTCGGCCCACGGGTTCATCTCGTACCCCGTGGACATGCGGATCCGGCGCTCGGGGACCTGTTCCTGCTCCTCCGCCGCACCGTCACCGCCACGACCGTCGGCGCCGTCACCGCCACCACGACCGTCACCACCGTCACCGCCACGACCGTCACCGCCGGAGGCGGCCGGCTCGGCCGCCAGCCGGCCCGCCACCGCGTCCAGACCGCCCGCCGCCCGCAGTTCCACCAGCTCCGCCAGGTTCCACGCCGCCGCCCCGACCACGCTCAGGCTCTGCGGGCCCCGCCGCTGCACGACACCCCGTACCAGCAGCAGGAAGGAGTGGAAGACGGTGTGCGCGCACCGCTCGTGGCTGTCGTCGAAGAAGGCCAGGTCGACCAGGCCCGTGCCGTCGTCCAGGGTGGTGAAGATGACCCGCTTCCCGGACCGGATCGGCGGGGTCTGGGTGGCCGCCTTGGCCCCCGCGACCAGCACGGTCTGCCCGTGCGCGGTGTCCCGCAGCCGGTGCGCCGGGACCACTCCCAGCTCGGCCAGGAAGGCGTGGTGGTCCCCCATCAGGTGCCGCGAGGCGTCCATGCCGAGGACGCCCAGCTCGGCGCTGAGCCGTTCCGCCTCGGTGAGGTCGGGCAGCCCGACGGAGGCCGTGGACCGGCCGCCCTCCAGGGGGAGTTGGGGGCCGCGCACCCCGGCCGCCCGCTGGGCACCGTGCAGTTCGGTCAAGTGCAGGAGCAGGTCGCGCCGGTTGGCGCCGAAGGCGTCCAACGCCCCTACCTGTGCCAGTCGTTCGGCGACCGGGCGGCCCGGGTGCGCCCGGTCCCAGAAGTCGCGCAGGGAGGCGTACGGCTGTCCGTCCTCGATCCGGCCGGCCTCGGCCCCACTGATGCCGTGGACGTCGGACAGGCCCAGGCGCAGCCCCCACACCGCCCGGGCCGCGACATCGGACACCAGTTCGATGCGATGGGCGGCCGCCGACCGGTTCACGTCCAGCGGCAGCACCGGCACGCCCCGCCGCCGCGCGTCCGCCAGCAGCAGCCGCTTCGGGTACATCCCCGGATCGTGGGTCAGCAGCCCGGCGTAGAAGGCCGCCGGATGGTGCGCCTTCAGCCACGCCGACTGGTACGTGGGCACGGCGAAGGCCACCGCGTGCGCCTTGCAGAAGCCGTAACTGCCGAAGGCCTCCACGATCTCCCAGGTCCGCGCGATCACCTCCGCCGGATAGCCGCGCCCGCCCGCCTCCGCCGCGAACCAGACCTTGATGCGCGCCTGCGACTGCGGGTCGGACAGGCCGCGCCGCACGCGGTCGGCCTCGTCCCGCCCGCAGCCGGTCATGACGTGCACGATCTCGATGATCTGCTCGTGGAAGACCACCACCCCGTACGTCTCGCGCAGCGCGTCCGCCAGGTCCGGGTGCGGGAAGCGGACCGGCGCCCGTCCGTGCCGGGCCTCGATGAAGGGCCGCACCATGTCGGCGGCCACCGGCCCCGGCCGGAAGAGGGAGATGTCGACGACCAGGTCGTGGAAGGTCGACGGCTGCAGCCGCCCCACCAGGTCGCGCTGGCCCGGGGATTCGATCTGGAAGCAGCCCAGGGTCTCGGCCGAGCGGATCAGCTCGTACGTGGCCCGGTCCCCCGGCGGCACCTGCGCCGGGTCGTCCAGGTCGAGCTCCTCCCCCGTGCCGCGCCGGACCTCCGCGACGGCGTGCGCCATCGCGGACTGCATCCGTACGCCCAGCACGTCCAGCTTGAGCAGCCCGAGCTCCTCCACGTCGTCCTTGTCGAACTGGGACATGGGGAAGCCCTCGCCGCTGGTGGGCACCACGGGCGTACGGGCGAGCAGGGAGGCGTCGGAGAGCAGCACTCCGCACGGGTGCATGGCGATCCCGCGCGGCAGCGCGTCGAGCGATTCGACGAGCTCCCACAGCCGCCCGTACGACTCCCCCCGTACGTCACGCAGTTCGGGGAGTTCCGCCAGCGCGGCGCGGGCGTCGCGGGCCCGGATGTGCGGGAAGGACTTGGCGAGCCTGTCGATGACGGCCGGGTCCATGGACAGGGCGGCGCCGACGTCGCGGACGGCGTGCCGCACCCGGTAGGTCTCGGGCATGGAGACGGTGGCGACGCGCTCGGTGCCGAACCGGTCGATGATGCGGCGGTAGACCTCCAGCCTGCGGGCGGACTCCACGTCGATGTCGATGTCGGGCAGGACGCGCCGGCGCTTGGACAGGAAGCGTTCCATCAGCAGGCCGTGCGCGACGGGGTCGGCGTGCGCGATGCCGAGCAGGTGGTTGACGAGGGAGCCGGCTCCGGAGCCGCGGGCGGCCACCCGGATCCCCATCTCCCGTACGTCGTCCACCACTTGGGCGACCGTCAGGAAGTACGAGGCGAAACCGTGGTAGGCGATGATGTCGAGCTCGTGGTGCATCCGCTCCCAGTACGCGCGGTCGTCCGCGTACCCGCGCAGCACCATGCCCGCCGAGGCCCGGGAGGCGAGGACGCGCTGGGCGCTGCGGTGGGCGGCGCCGACGAGCCGGGCCTCGGGGAAGTGCACGGAGCCCATGCCGAGGTCGTCCTCGGGGTCCACGGCGCAGGCCCCGGCGGTACGGGCGGTCTCCGCGAGCAGGCGCCTGGCGTCGGCGGGGCGCAGCCCGGCCGCCTGGGCGATGCGGTCGGCGGCCTCGGCCATGGCGGCGGGGGCCTTGAGCCAGCGTTCGCCGGTGTCGAGGGGCCCGCGGGGGTCGATGGGGACCAGGCGGCGGGCCGCGTCGAGGATGTCGGCGACCGGGCCCTGGCCGGGGTCGGCGTAGCGGACGGCGTTCGTGAGCACGGCCGGGACGCCCTGTTCGGCGGCGAAGCCGACGGTACGGGCCGCCAGCCGCAGCGAGCCGGGCCCGGTGCCGGTGCGGCCGTGGTGGACGGCCTCCAGGCGCAGGGAGTCACCGTAGATCTCCCGCCAGGGCGCGAGCAGCCGGGCGGCCCGGTCGGGGCGGCCCGCGGCGAGCGCCCGCCCCACTTCGGAGCCGGGCCCGAGGAGGACGAAGACGCCCTCCCCGCGCAGGGCCGACCAGGGCAGCACCGGCTGCCCGCCGGCCACCCGCGGGGGCGCGGCGCCGTCGGATCCGGTCCGGCCAGGCTCACCGGCGTCGGTGTGGGCGGCGCCGGCGTGGGCGGCGGTGACCATCCGGCACAGCTCGGCCCATCCGGCGGCGCCGTCCCGGGCCAGGAAGACGGCCCGCGCGGCGGACTCGTCGACGAAGGCCCCGCCCTTGACGGGGGTGCGGCGGCGGTACGAGGCCTCGACGGAGCCCGCCCGGCCGCCGGATCCGGGACCGCGGAGGCCCGTACGCGCACTGCCCGCGCCGCCCGCGCCGCCCGCGACGGAGCCGGTCGAGCCCCCCGACCCGGCCGACCCCGCCGCGGACGACACGGCCAGGTCCACCCCGAACAACGGCCGGATGCCCGCCTCCGCGCACGCCTTCGCGAACCGCACCGCGCCCGCGAGGGTGTCGCGGTCGGTCAGGGCGAGGGCGTCCATGCCCCGCTCGGCGGCACGTTCCGCCAGCCGTTCGGGGTGCGAGCCTCCGTAGCGCATGGAGAACCCCGAAACGGTGTGCAGATGCGTAAAACCAGGCACCCGCGGCCTCCTGCTTCGCTCGTTGAACACCTCCTCCCCCATCCCCACCATAGAGCAATTCGAATATCCGTGCGAAACACTTGTTCGATCCTCTGGGGTCATCCATTCAGCCCTCCCCTGCTGCGCCCCGCCCCCGGTACGCCGAGCGTGTGGAACATGACCCAGCCCACCGAGAGCACCGACGCAGGCCCGTCCGCAGGCTTCCTCGCCGAGGTCAAGGACGCCGTGACCACCCGGGCAGCCCTGCTGGTCCTGGGGGTGCTGGTCCTCCAGCTCGCCTTCATCACCTCGTACATCGGGGCCTTCCACCATCCGAAGCCGAGCGAGATCCCGATCGCCGTGACCGCCCCCCTCGCGCCGGTGGCCGAACAGACGGCGAAACAGCTCGGCGCCCTGACCGGCGAACCGCTCGACCCCCGCGTGGTCAAGGACGAGGCCGCGGCCCTCGACCAGGTCAGGCACCGGGACGTCGACGCCGCGCTGATCGTCGACCCGGGCGGCAAGACCGACCGGCTGCTGGTCGCCTCCGGCGCCGGCGCCTCGCTGTCCCAGGCCGTGGAAGAGGTCGTCGGCTTCGTCGAGAAGACCCAGGGCCGGACCCTGCGGGTCACCGACGTGGCCCCGGCCGGCAAGGGCGACAGCCGCGGCCTGAGCTCCTTCTACCTGGTCATCGGCTGGTGCGTGGGCGGCTACCTGTGCGCCGCGATCCTCGCGATCAGCGCCGGCGCCCGGCCCGCCAACGGACACCGCGCCGTCATCCGGCTCGGCGCGCTGCTCTTGTACGCGATCGCCGCCGGGCTGCTCGGCACGGTCATCGCGGGCCCGATCCTGGGCGCGCTGCCCGGCAACATCATGGGCCTGTGGGGGCTGGGCACCCTGGTCGTCTTCGCGGTCGGCGCGATCACCCTCGCCTTCCAGGGGCTCGCGGGCGTGATCGGCATCGGCCTGGCGATCCTGCTGGTGGTGGTGCTCGGCAACCCGAGCGCCGGCGGCGCGTACCCGTACCCGCTGCTGCCGCCGTTCTGGAGCGCCATCGGGCCGGCCCTGCCGCCGGGTGCCGGTACGTACGCCGCGCGCTCCATCACGTATTTCCGGGGGAACGGCGCGGGCGGGCCGATGCTGGTGCTCGCCGCCTGGGCGGTGGCCGGCTCGGCGATCACCCTGGCCTGCGCGGTGCTCCGCAAGGGCCGCCCGGGCCCCGCGGCGGGCAGCGACCTCCCGAACTGACCGGGCCCCTTGCGGGTGCCCTGCGGGCGGCTCGGCGGGGTGGGGCGGCGCCCCGCGGGTTGCCCTGCGGGCGGCTCGGCGGTGTGGGGGCGGCGCCCCTCGGGGTGCCCTGCGGGCGGCTCGGCGGTGTGGGGCGGCGCCCCGCGGGTTGCCCTGCGGGCGGGCATGGCGGGCTTGTCGGCGGGGGTCGGTCCGCGGCGCGGTTGCCCTGCAGGCAGCCCGGGAAGCCGAGCCGGGTGGGGGCCGGTTGTGCCGGGGGCGGGCGCGCGCCGGGGCGTCTCCTCGGGCGCCGAACGTGACGAGGGGTCGGAGAGCTCGGCGGAAGTGCGTTCGACGCCCTGCGGGGATCACCCCGACACACACCCACCCCCGTCCCAACCGGCCGGGCTGGCCCGATCCCTCAGCACCGCCCCACCATCCAGCCTCGCCGCACAAATTCAGCCCCGCCGGCGTTTGAGGAGCGGGGTCCGGGGCGGAGCCCCGGCGCCGCACCTTCCAGCTGCGCCGCGCTATTCCGACCTCCGCCCACCATCCGGCCTCGCCGCACAAGTTCAGCCCCGCCGGCGTTTGAGGCGCGGGGTGCGGGGCGGAGCCCCGGGCTTTGAGCATGTCGGCCCTGGCCACTACCTCCCGAGGGCCCGCACGACCCGCGCTGGACCCTCTGGATCGAGCTGTGGGCCGTACCGCCTCCAACGAGCCGCTGAAGGCGGCGCAGGAGGAGATCGACGAGAGCTGGCAGCAGGACCTGGAGGCGCTCCTCACCAAGGGCGTGCAGCAGGGCCAGCGCGGCGCGGCGCGGACCGGGCCCGGGCCCTGCGACAGGCCGACGGCGGCGCCTGCTGATCCCTGCGCCCTAGCGGGCCCGACCCGTCCGACTCCTTCATTTCGCACCGGACCGGACCGCGAGCCGGCCTTTTCCCGGCGCTTCAGCCTGATGCCGTAATTCAACGCGCAAAATCGGAAGCATCCGTGCCGACAAAGCCCCCCGAAGGGTCGTTCACGCCCGTTCACACCCCTGAGGCCCCCTTCTCGACCTGGGCACACACCAGGGCACCTAAGGCCGCCGCGCCCTTGTGAAGACATTCACAATAATTTTCGCACGAAGTGCGCCCTACCGCGCTCCTCCCCCAGCGAGCACAATCTCGATGACGACTCGCACCGATCGTGAAGGAGGGAGCGCGTGCGCAATCAGGTGCGCACAGCGGACGGACGTTCTCTGACCGTGGAGCGCTGGGGCGATCCCGACGGCAAACCCGTCTTCCTGCTCCACGGAATGCCCGGCAGCCGCCTGGGCCCCGCCCCCCGGGGGATGGTCCTCTACCAACGCCGCATGCAGCTCATCGCCTACGACAGACCCGGCTACGGCGGCTCCGATAGGCATGTGGGCCGCACCGTCGCCGACGTGGCCCAGGACGTGGCCGCCGTCGCCGACGCCCTCGGCCTGGACACGTTCGCGGTGGCCGGCCGCTCCGGCGGCGCCGCCGGAGCCCTCGCCTGCGCCGCCCTGCTCCCGGACCGGGTCACCCGGACCGCGGCGATGGTCGGCCTGGCCCCCCGGGACGCGGAGGACCTGGACTGGTTCGCCGGGATGGCCGCGTCGAACGTCAAGGAGTACACCACCGCCACCACCGACCCCGAGGAGCTGGCGGCCCGGCTGATCCCCCGCGCCGACGGCATCCGCAAGGACCCCGGCCGGCTGCTGGACGAGTTGCGCCGGGAGCTCACCGACAACGACCGCATGATCGTCGCGGATGCGGGCCTGCGGTCGATGCTGCTGCGGAACTACCGTGAGGGGCTGCGCCATTCGGCGTACGGCTGGATCGACGACGTCCTCGCCTTCAGCCGCCCCTGGGGCTTCGACCCGGCCGACATCCGCTGTCCGGTGCTGATCTGGCACGGGGAGCTGGACGTGTTCTCCCCCGTGGGCCATTCCCGCTGGCTGGCCCGCCGCATCCCGGGGGCCACCACCGCCATCGAGCCGGCCGCCGCGCACTTCGCGGCCCTGCGCGCACTGCCCGACGTACTCAACTGGCTCCTGCGCGACCTGCCCATCCCGCCGCTCAGCGAACAGCAGCCCGCCTAGACCCCGTCGGAGCCGTCGGGGTGGTCCGGACCGTCGGGACCGTCCCAGCCGGCCAGTACGCCGAGCACCTCGCCGATGCGCGCCCGGACCTCCGGGTCGGCGACCGTCCCGTCCCCGCCGTACATCGCCCCGGAAACCGGGATCCGTACGCAGGCCTCCTCCACCACCGCCGCGCCGGTGTAGCCGAGGACCGTGCGCAGCGTGGCCTCCGCGCCCCCGCCGCGGCCCGGGGCGGCGGCGTTCACCCAGCCCACGGGCTTGTCGCCGATCTCGGTACCGCCGACCGTCCAGTCCAGGAGGTTCTTGAACGATCCCGGCAGGGTGCCCGCGTACTCCGGGGTGCAGACCAGAATCGCGTCCGCCCCGGCGATCGCCGCGCGCAGCCCGGCCACCGGGCCGGGCAACGGGTCAGCGTCGTCATCGGGGTTGAAGTGCGGCAGCGTCGCCAGGCCGTCGTACAGGACGGTGCGCAGGCGGGCGGGGGGCTCGGCGGCGACGGCCTGGGCGGTGCGCAGCACCGCTTCGTTGGAAGAACCGGCGCGCAGGCTTCCGGACAGCAGGAGGATCAGGGGCGGCGTGGTCATACGGCCAACCTACCGAGGCGGGTCCGCCCAGGCCGTCGCCGGGTGGCGGCGCTCGCGCAACCCCGGGCGGACCCGGGTGCGGCCCCGGACCGGATCCGGTCCGGATCCGGTCCGGGTCCGCCGGTGGAAGAAAAGGATCTTGCCGTCCGGCGAACGGCCGAATAAGCCACGTCGAGAAATACCCCGGGCTTGCCATAGAACGGTTGACCAGGCGTCATGTCTCGGTTGCCAATGGGGTGTGGCCGAGTAAAGTCCACGCTTGACGGCAGCGCGTCGCTGTTGTCATTCACATGCCCATTCCACATGGCTTCCCCAAGGACGGTGTCGTGAACACTTCCGCAACCCCCGCGACCAGCACGGTCAAGGCCCGCCGGCTCCCGCTCGGCAAGATCGACGTCCACACCGCGTCCGCGGCGGCGACGCTCGGTCGCGTACTGCCGGCTGAATCCGGTCGTCCGGTTCAGGCACCGATCTTCAACTCCGCGCTCTGACGCCGAAGTAAGCGCTCTAGACTGGTGGAATGACCGGCCTGATCGCATTTCGCGAGATCGTCCTGAAAGTTCACAGCAGATGCGATCTTGCTTGTGATCATTGCTATGTCTACGAACACGCAGATCAGAGCTGGCGAGCCCGGCCGAAAGTGATCTCCCCCGAGGTAATTTCGCATACTGCGTCGAGGCTCGCCGAACATGCCCGTGACCATGCACTCCCCTCCGTCACGGTGATCCTCCATGGAGGGGAACCCCTGTTGGCGGGCACGGCCCGGCTCCGCCTCGTGTGCGAGGAGTTCAGCCGGGCGCTCACCGGAACCGCCGACCTCGACCTGCGGATCCACACCAACGGACTCCAGCTCGGCACCCGATACCTCGACCTCTTCGACGAGTTCGGCGTCCGGGTGGGCATCTCCCTCGACGGGGACCGCGCCGCCAACGACCGCCACCGCCGCTTCGCGGACGGCCGTACGAGCCACCCGCTGGTCCTCGCGGCCGTCGCGCTGCTCCGCTCGGAGCCCTACCGCCACCTCTACCAGGGCCTGCTGTGCACCGTGGACGTGGCCAACGACCCCGTGGCCGTCCTGGACGCGCTCGTCGAACTCGAGCCGCCGCGCGTGGACTTCCTCCTTCCGCACGCCACCTGGGAGACCCCTCCGGTCCGCCCCGACGGCGCCCCCGACGCGTACGCCCGCTGGCTCCTGCGGGTCTTCGACCACTGGGAGCGCCTCGGCCGCCCGGTGCCCGTACGGCTCTTCGAGTCCCTGCTCTCCACCCTGCGCGGCGGCCCCAGCCTGACCGAGTCGCTCGGCCTCGCCCCCACGGACCTCGTCGTCGTCGAGACCGACGGGACCCTGGAGCAGGTGGACTCCCTCAAGAGCGCCTTCGAGGGGGCCGCCGCCACCGGATTCAACGTCTTCGACCATACGTTCGACCAGGTCGCGGCCCATCCCGGGGTCCGTGCCCGGCAGCTGGGCCTCGCGGGCGTCAGCGACTCGTGCCGCCGGTGCCCCGTCGTACGTTCGTGCGGCGGCGGGCTGTACACCCACCGCTACCGCGACCGGAACGGCTTCGACAACCCCTCCGTCTACTGCACCGACCTGCGCGAGCTCGTGGACGGGGTCGAGGGCCGCACGGCCCTGCGCGAGACCGCTCCGCAGCTCTCCGATCCGGCCGAACTCGCCCGTTCCCAGGAGGAGCTGACCCGGATCCTGCTGGCCCGGCTCCACGCGGACCTCGGAGCCGAGCCCGGCTGGGCGCGCGCCTGGGAGCTGCTGGCCGCCGTGGAGCAGGCCGGGGAGGCGGGCGCGGACGCGTTGGACGCCGTACTGGACCACCCCTTCACCCGGACCTGGGTGCTGGCGGCCCTGGACGCCGCCCGGGAGGGCCGGCAGGACGGGCCGGAGGCGGCGCGCAGGCTGACCGCGCTGGCCGTCGCGGCCGTCCTGCGCGGCGGGCTGGACCTGCCGGCCGAGGTGGCCTACCGGGACGGGGAGGTGTACCTGCCGACACTGGGGCTGCTGCGGCTCGGGGAGCCCGGCACGGAGGGCCGGGCCGCGCTGCACGTCACCGACGAGGGTTACGCCGTACGGGACGGGCGTACCGAGCACCGCTTCGGGCCCGCCGCGGGGGACGCGCGCTGGCAGCCCGTACGCACCTGGTCGCCCGGGCCGGACGCGGCCCCGGTGGCGCTGGAGGACCTCGACCCGTACCGCAACTGCTTCCCCCGGCCGCCCCGGCTCCGGCTCGGCACGGGCGAGGCCGAGGAGTGGCGGGGCAGGCTGGACCGGGCGTGGGCGCTGCTGCACAAGGCGGTGCCCGGGTTCGCCCGGGCGGCGGCGGCCGGGCTGACCACCCTGACCCCGCTGGCGGGCGGTCCGCGGGCCGGCGGCTGGGGCGAGGCGGGCCGGCACGGTCCGGGGGCGCTCGGGGTGCCGTACGCGGCGGGGGTGCGGGAGACCGCGCTCGCGCTGCTGACCGGGCGGCGGCGGACCCGGCTGCGGGCCTTGACCGAGGTGGCCGACCTGTACGCGCTGGACGGGGAGTGGCAGCACCCCTCGCCGTGGCGGGAGCGGCCGGTCCCGGTGTCGCGGCTGCTGGCCGACGTGCACGAGCGGGTGGCGGTGGAGGCGTACCGGCGGGCCACCGCGGCCCCCGAGCCGGGTGGCTCGGACCGCATCCACCGGGCCCTGGACCGCCTCTCGGAGGCGGCCGAGCTGACCGTCACCGGCAAGCGCCTCGTCGCGGAGCTCCGCTACGAACTGAAGGCGGTCGACGCGTGAGCGCCGGCACCGGCACGCTCCAGCTGGCCGTGCAGTTGCGGCTGCTCGGGGTCCGCCCCGGGATGCGGCTCTTGGTGCACGCCGGCCTCGGCGGGACCGGGCTGCGCGCCGAGCAGCTGCGCGACGCCCTGACGGGGGTGCTCGGTCCGCGCGGCACCCTGGTGGTCCCCGCGTTCACTCCGGCGAACTCCAAGACCTCCAGTGCCCATCTGGAGCGGATCGCCGGTCTGGACGAGTCCGGGGTGCGGGCCTTCCGCGAGCGGATGGCCCCCTTCGATCCGGCGGGCACCCCGAGCCAGGGGATGGGCTCGCTCGCCGAGGCCGTGCGCACCGCGCCGGGCGCAGCGCGCAGCGCCCACCCGCAGACCTCTTTCGCCGCCCTCGGCGCGGACGCGGAGCGGCTCTGTTCCGGGCACCGCATCGAAAGCCACCTGGGTGAGGAGTCACCGCTGGGAAAGTTGTGCTGGGAGGGCGGTCAGGTACTCATGATCAATGTGGGGTTTTCGGTCTGCACGGCTTTCCATCTCGCGGAGTACCGAATTCCGAAGCCCCCCTTGCGCATGTACGAGTGTGTGGTGAAGGTGAACCTTCCGGAGCGGCGAGGGAGTGGGCAGGAGGGGGCGTGGGCCGCCTACGAGGACGTCGCGCTCGACGACGGGGATTTCGCGGAGATCGGCCGGACGTTCCCGGATTCCCGGGTCCGCAGGGGGCGGGTCGCAGGGGCGGCGACCATGCTCTTCTCCGTCCCGGACGCCGTTGACCACGCCCTTGACTGGATGACCGAAAACAGACGCTGATTGACTGGACGATGAGGGGATGTGGCGAAGCAGCTCCGGAATGATGTTTCTTCGCTCGCAGCTTCGGGACGGGGGGCGTGTTGCCCGCATCAGTGCATCCGTATTTTTTTCTCAGTTATGCGCACACACCGAGATTCGGGGCCGGGGGGCCCGACCCCGACATGTGGGTGGAGCGCCTCTTCCGCGATCTCTGCGGCCACGTCATGGCGCTGACGGACCTGCCCGCCGGCGCCGAGGCCGGTTTCATGGACCGGGAGATACGCAGCGGCGAGGGCTGGTCGGAACGGCTCGGCGCGGCGCTCGCCACCTGCCGGGTCTTCGTCCCCCTGTTCTCGCCGCGGTACTTCGCCAGTGAGATGTGCGGGAAGGAATGGTTCGCCTTCGCGCACCGCGCGATCCAGCACGGCGCGGCGAGCAACGAGCGCGCCGAGGCCATCGTGCCCGCGTTGTGGGTACCGGTGGCGCCCTCCCAACTGCCCGGCCCCGCAGAGCGGTTGCAGTTCAACCACAACACCTTCGGCGAGCGCTACGTCACCGACGGGCTGTACGGGCTGATCAAACTGCGCGGATACGCCGAGCAGTACGAGCGGGCCGTCTACGAACTGGCCCGGCGCATCGTCCGGGTCGCCGAGACCGTCCGTCTCGATCCCGTCCGCCCGATGGACTACCGCGTGGTGCCCAGCGCCTTCGGCCCCTCCGGCAGCACCGGCGGCGCCGGCGGCGGCCCCGCCCGCACCCTCCACGTGACCGTGGCGGCCGGCTCCCGGCACGATCTGCCGGACGGCCGGAGCCCGGAGTACTACGGGGAGAGCGCCCTGGACTGGAATCCGTACCATCCGGTGTCCCAGCGGCCGATCGCGTACGTCGCCGAGGACGTGATCAAGAACCTCAACTACCAGACCACCATGTCCTCCTTCGACGACGAGGCCGGTCACTTCGACAGCAAGCAGCCGCCGACCCGGCCGGAGATCCTGATCGTCGACCGCTGGGTGGTGGAGGACGAGCACCGCCGCCGGCGCCTGGCCGCCTTCGACCAGGAGTCCCGCCCGTGGATCAACGTGGTCGTGCCGTGGAACCGCTACGACCACCAGAGCCGGGCGAAAGAGGCGGAGCTGGCCCGGCGGCTGGAGGAGACCCTGCCCGTCAAGATGAGCCAGGGCCGGGCCGCCTGCCGGGCCGCCGCCAACGGCGTGGCCAACATGGAGACCCTCGGACAGATCCTGCCCCAGGTGGTCGAGGCCGCCGCCCAGCAGTTCCTCAGACACGCCCAGGTCTACCTGCCGGCCGGCAACACCCACACCGAACGCCCTCGGCTGATCGGGCCGATGGGGATGAGCGAGCCGCCCGCACCGCCGCCGGCTCCCTTCCCGAACGTCGCCCACGACGCGTACGACACCCACATCGACGGCAACGACAGCAACGACACCGACCGGGGGGACGCGGATGACAGCGAGTCATGACAGCAGGGACACCCGTGACGGACGCATCGTCACCTTCTACTCGTACAAGGGCGGCACGGGCCGCACCATGGCGCTCGCCAACACCGCCTGGATCCTCGCGGCCAACGGCAAGCGGGTCCTCGCCGTGGACTGGGACCTGGAGGCCCCGGGCCTGCACCGCTTCTTCCACCCCTTCCTGGACCCCTCCACGCTCGGGGCCACCACCGGGGTCATCGACCTGATCAGCGAATACGCCTGGGCCGCGACCAGCCCGGTGCAGCGCGCCGACGACTGGCACAAGGACTACGCGCGGATACAGCCGCACGCCGTCTCGCTCACCCCGGAGACCCTCGGCTGGGAGTTCCCGGAAGGCGGCACCCTGGACTTCGTCTCCGCGGGCCGGCAGAACCGCGAGTACTCGGCGACCGTCTCCACCTTCGACTGGGACAACTTCTACGACCGCCTCGGCGGCGGCCTCTTCTTCGACGCGTTACGCGCCGACATGAAGGAGAACTACGACTACGTCCTGATCGACAGCCGCACCGGGCTGTCCGACATCGCGGACATCTGCACGGTGCACCTCCCGGACGTCCTCGTCGACTGCTTCACCCTCTCCGACCAGTCCATCGACGGCGCCGCGTCCGTGGCCCGCCAGATCGACGAGCGGTTCAACGACCGCGGCATCAAGATCTACCCCGTCCCGATGCGCATCGACGAGGGCGAGAAGGAGAAGGCCGACGCGGGCCGGGCGCTGGCCCGGATCAAGTTCGACCGCTTCCCGGGCGGTCTCGTCGGGGACGAGCTCACCTCCTACTGGGGCGCGGTGGAGATCCCGTACCGGCCCTACTACGCCTACGAGGAGACCCTGGCCACCTTCGGCGACGAGGCCGGGCTCACCAACTCCCTGCTCTCCGCCTTCGAGCGGCTCACCACCGTGGTCACCGAGGGCGAGATCACCTCCATGCCGGTCATCGGCGAGGAGGTCCGCCTGCGGATCAGGGACGCCTTCACCCGGCGCCGGCCGGCGCTGCCCGCCGACCTGTTCCTCTCCTACGTCGCCGAGAACCGGATGTGGGCCGACTGGATCGAGTCGGTCCTCACCCGGGCCGGCTTCCGGGTCGTGCCCAAGGACGTCTCCGCGGAGCGGGCCCCGGTGACCGCCGGCTCGGGGGACACCCTCGGCGGCGGGACGGGCATCAGCATCGACACCGCCGCCCGGACCGTGGTGCTGCTCTCCACGGCCTACCTGAAGTCCGCCCGGGCCGTGGACGTGTGGGAGCGGGCGGCCGCCGAGGACCCGACCGGGGGCCGGCGCCAGCTCGTCCCGCTGAGGGTGGGCGACGTACGGCTCTCCACGCCCTACATCGACCGCAATCCGGTGGACCTCTTCCGGCTCGACGAGGTGCACGCCACCACCGCCCTGCTGCGCGCGGTGGAACGGCCCATGGCCCTGCCCGACAGCGTCCACAGCGCCTCCCAGCCGGGCCCCCGCTTCCCGGGGACCGTCCCGAAGATCTGGAACGCGCCGCCCCGCAACCCCGGTTTCACCGGGCGCAGCATCGTGCTGGAGCGGATGCGCGACCAGCTCGGCGGCGGCATGGCCGTGGTGCTGCCGCAGCCGCAAACCCTGTTCGGGCTCGGCGGCGTCGGCAAGACCCAGGTGGCGCTGGAGTACGTGCACCGGTTCATGGCCGACTACGACCTGGTGTGGTGGATCTCCTCGGAGCAGACCGACGACGTGGTCGCGGCCCTCGCCGAGCTGGCCGTACGCCTCGGTGCGCAGACCGGCGAGGACATGGCGGCCGCCTCCCAGGAGGCGATCGACCTGCTGCGGCGCGGGGTGCCCTCCTCGCGCTGGCTGCTCGTCTTCGACAACGCCGACGATCCCGAGACGCTCAAGCGGTTCTTCCCGCCGGGCGGCCCGGGCCACGTGCTGGTGACTTCCCGCAACCAGTCCTGGTCGCAGTACGGCGACGCGCTCCCGGTGGACGTGTTCCTGCGCGAGGAGTCCATCGAGCACCTCCAGCGCCGGGCCCCGGGGCTCAGCAAGGACGACGCCGAGCAGGTGGCGGTGGCGGTGGGCGACCTGCCGCTGGCGGTCGAGCAGGCGGGGGCCTGGATCGCGGAGACCGCGACCCCGGTGGCGGCGTACATCGAGCAGCTGGCCCAGCAGGCCGCGAGCGTGCTGGCCCTGAACCAGCCGCCCGGCTATCCGGAGCCGGTGGCCGCCACCTGGAACATCTCCATAGAGCGGCTGCAGTCCCGCTCCCCGGCGGCGGTCCGGCTGCTCCAGCTGTGCGCGTTCCTGGCGCCCGAGCCGATCTCCGCGAACCTGCTCTACAGCAAGGAGATGATCGACGCCCTCAAGCCCTACGACTCCTCGCTCCAGGAGAAGCTGGTGCTCGGCCGGGTGATCCGGGAGATCGGCCGGTTCGCGCTGGCCAAGGTCGACCAGGTCAGCAACAGCATCCAGGTGCACCGGCTGGTGCAGGCGGTGATCCGGGCGCAGCTGACGGAGGAGGAGCAGCGGGAGGCCCGGCACGCCGTCCACCGGATCCTGGCCGGCGCCCGGCCGGACGACGACGAGCCGATCGACAACCCGGAGACCTGGCCGCGGTTCAACACCATCTGGTCGCACCTGACCCCGTCCGAGGCCCGGTACTGCAAGGAGCCGGAGACCCGCAGGCTGCTGATCGACCGCGTCCGCTACCTGTGGAAGCGCGGCGACTTCAAGGCCGCCTACCAGCTCGGCGAGGAACTGCGGGAAGCCTGGAAGGAGATGCTGGGCAACGACGACCTGCAGTACCTGTACCTGCGCTTCCACCTGTCGAACATCCTGCGTTCGCAGGGGCGGTTCGTGGAGGCGAAGGAGCTGGACGAGGTCACCCTGGAGCGCCAGCGGGCGGTGCTGGGCCCCTCGCACCCGCACACGTACATGACCATGAGCGGTCTCGCCAACACCCTGGGCGCGCTCGGCGACTACGGGCAGGCGATGGAGCTGGCGACCGACGCCCACGAGGGCTTCAGCCAGATCTTCCACGAGGCGCACCCGCGCACGCTGGCCGCCGCGAACAACCTGGCGCTGAACCTGCGGCTGGTGGGCCAGTACACCAGGGCCCGCGAGATCGACCAGGAGGTGCACGACCTGCGCACGGAGGTGCTCGGACCGGAGCACCCGTACACCCTGTCCTCCGCGCAGAACCTCGCCCGCGACCTGCGCGAGGTGGGCCGGTACGAGGACTCGGTGCAGCTGCTCAGCCGGACCTACGAGACCTACAAGCGGACGCTGGGGCGGGCCTTCCCCGGCACCCTGTCGGCCGCGAAGAACCTGGCGGTGTCGCTGCGCCGGGCGGGCCGGCTGGAGGACGCGCTCCGGCTGACCACGGCCACCCGGGCCCGCTACCGGGCCAAGTACACCTCGGTCAACCCGGACCTGCTGTCCTGCGAGCTGAACCTGGCCTCGGACCTCTTCGCGACCGGGGACCCGGGCGGGGCGCGGGACCTGGCGCAGGAGGTGGTGGACGAGTACATGAAGGTGCCGGGCGAGCGGCATCCGTACACCCTGGCGGCCGTGAACAACCTGGCGGTCTTCCACTGGGGCACGGGCGCGGCGGAGACGGCGGAGACGATGCTGCGGCAGACGATCCGGCTGATGCGGGACGTCCTCGGCGACCATCACCCGCACACCGTCTTCGCCCACCTCAACCTGGCCAACACCCGGGCCGATCTGGGCGATCCGGAGGGCGCCCTGGAGCTGGAGCGGCTCGCGGTGGTGCGGCTGCGCGAGGCGCTCGGCGGGCACCATCCCGAGACCCTGGCGGCCGGCTCCAACATGGCGGTCAGCCTGGACTCGCTGGGCCGCAAGGAGGAGGCGGCCCGGTTGCGGGCGGAGGCGGTGGCCGAGCTGAGCCGGCTCCTCGGCGAGGACCACAGCCTGACCCGGTACGCCCGTGACGAGCGGCGGATCCACCGCGATCTGGAGCCTCTCGCCGTGTGATTCCACGGAGGGCGGCGGGGGCCCCGCGACCGCGGGCCTCCCGCCTCCCGCCACCCGACAGCAGGGGGGCGCTGTGACCGACAGCATGACTTTCCGAAACGAGGACCTGCCGGCCCTCTTCCACCACACCGACCAGGCGGCGATCTCCCGGCAGCGGGAGTCCACCCAGGCCACGCGCGCCCAGCTGATGCTGCTCGTGGCCGCCGCGGGGGCCGCGGCCCTGCCCTCGGGGCCGAAGCTGGGCTCGCTGCACCTCTTCGGGCTGCTGAGCGTGCTCGCGTACGCGGGGGTGCTGGGCGTGGGCATGCGGGCGACCCGGCGCCGGGCCCGCCCGCAGTGGCAGCTCAACCGGAGCGCGGCGGAGTTCATCAAGTCCCTGGCCTGGCGTTACGCCGTGCACGGGGCGCCGTTCGGCAGCGAGGTCGCCGCTCCCGAGGCGACGTACCGGACCCGGCTGGAGGCGGGCCTGGCCGAGCTGCGGAAGATGGGCTGGGACGATCCGCGGACCGCCGGGACCGTACCGGAGGGCGGGGAGATCACCGGCGCGATGCAGCGGCTGCGCGGCATGGACTATCAGGTGCGGCGGGAGACGTACGTCCGGGACCGGCTGATCGAGCAGCGCAACTGGTACCGGCGGCGGACGGAGGTGTCCCGGCGGGCGACGAACCTGTGGTCGTGGACGATCGTGCTGCTGACCTGTCTGGCCCTGCTGTTCGCGCTGCTGGGGTCGTTCGGGTCGGGGCCGGGGCCGAAGCTGACCGCGCTGCTGAGCGCGGCGGCGGCGGCCGGCATCGCCTGGAACGAGGTGCGCCGCCATCATCCGCTGATCGAGGCGCACACCCTGATCGAGCAGGACCTGGCGGCGATGATGGTCGTGATGCAGACGACCATCACCGAGTCCCAGTGGCCTTCGTCGGTGTACGAGACCGAGCGGTACGTCTCCCCGCAGCACACCGACTGGCTTGCCCGGCACAGCAGTTGAGTCCGGTGGGGGGCGTGCCGGCGGGGGCGTGGGTCAGTCCCTGGACACGCCCTCGCACCAGATGACGGTGACCGGTTTGCCGAGCGCCCGCGCGTAGGCGACGATCTCGCCGGTGCCGCCGTGCCCGCGGGCGGGCTGCCCGTCCCAGACGGCGACGAGGCGGTCGCAGGAGTCGGCGATGTAGGTGCCGGCGGCGTAGTAGGCCTCGTCCGTGGAGCGGGCGAAGTCCATCCGGATCTCCTGTGTGGCACGGCGCTTGAGCCGCCGGTAGCGGGCCAGGGCCTCGGCGCCTTCGAAGCCGTCCTCGTAGTCCCCGCTGGGGATCACCACGGTCAGTCCCGCGCCGCATTCGAGCGCGATGGCGGCGAACATCTGGTCCGCCCCCTCGGCGAGGCTGGAGAGCGCTTCCAACGGCCCTTCGTGGCCGCCCAGTACGGCGCGCAGCCCGTTCTCCACATGGCCGAGCAGCGCATCCGGAATGGACCGGTGCCCGGTCACGCCGATACGTTTCATGCAGAAACCTGCCTCCCCCGCGGACACGCACGCCTGGACATCCTCCCAGAAGGCGGGAGGACGTCCAGGGGTGCGACTGGCGCGTGAGGCATCGTCAGTAGACGCTGACCCCGTAGGCGTTGAGGGCCTCGATCACGGGCTGGAAGAAGGTCGTACCGCCCGAGGAGCAGTTGCCGCTGCCGCCGGAGGTGAGGCCGACGGCGCGGGTGCCCGAGTAGAGCGGGCCGCCGCTGTCGCCGGGCTCGGCGCAGACGTTGGTGCGGATCATGCCGTAGACGATGTCGCCGTTGCCGTAGTTCACGGTGGCGTTGAGGCCGGTGACCTGGCCGCTGTGGATGCCGGTGGTGGAGCCGCGCCGGGTCACGGACATGTTGACCGTGGCGTTCACGGCGCTGGTGATGTCCTGGCTGCCGACGGTCCCCGGGGGCACTGGCGTGTTGCTCGCGTACTTGATGAGGCCGTAGTCGTTGGTGGGGAAGCTGGAACCGGAGGTGGTGCCGAGCACGGTGGTGTGGGCCGAGTTGGTCCACCACGTGCCCGCGCCGTCGGTGCAGTGCCCGGCGGTCAGGGCGTAGTAGTTACTGCCACTGCGCACGTTGAAGCCGAGGGAGCAGCGCCAGCTGTTGGCGTAGATCGCGTCGCCGCCGGAGACCAGCTTGGTGAGCTTGCCGGGGGTGCGCTCGATGCGCAGCGCCCCCGCGTCCGCTCCGGCCTCGCGCTTGATTCTGTCGATGGCGGCGGCGGAGACGGTGGAGTCGGCGGTGACCACGAGCGTTCCGGTGGCGGGGTCGGTGTGCCAGGCGGTGCCTCCGACGTTGGCGCGCAGTACGGATGCGCCGGCCGACGCGAGCCGGTCGGCGCTGAAGCCGCCGCCGTCCTGGGGGTCCGCGGTCGCCGCCGTGGGGACGGCGAACGCTGCGGCGGCGGCCAGGCCGGTGGCCGCCGCGAGCAGCCTGGTACGGGTCATGCGCTTGATCCTCACTTCTCGTCCTCCTGGAGAGGGTCGGGGGCCCGGCGGACGTGGGGGTGCCTGAGCCCGTGAGGCGCAGCCGGGGACACGGCGGACGCATGAGTTTTGGCCGTGTCCCTGACAAGCACTGTCGGGAGTGTCCTGTCGTCAGTCACCTGTCGCAAGGGCGGCTTTCAGCCTCCGCTCGCCCGCCGCCACCTCGACGGGCAGCGTGTTCCCGGGCGGCGGGAAGGGACAGATGAAGTGGTCCGCGAAGGCGCAGGGGGGCAGCAGAGGTCGGTTAAATCCACGCTGATCGCCCCGCCCGCGTCCGGTATGCCGGGCCGGAGGAAGGAAGCGGTAGCTGGAGCGCCCGCCGGTGGCATCGCCGAAGACGGCCCAGAGGCTGCCGTCGTCGTCGACGGCGACCTGGAGGGTGTGCTCGGCACCGTGAATGGGGAAGGTGAGCTCACCGCCGAGGCCGAGTCCGCGGGCCCGTCCGTCGGCGTTCTCCACCTGGACGCTCCGGTCCTCGGTGTACGGCCTGAAGCGCCCCAGCGGCGCGAAAGCGGGGGCGTACGGGGGTGGCCACGACGCCGGTGAAGGCCCGGCGGGCCTGGGAGGCGGGGTCGAAGACGCGTACCGCCCAATCCCCTTCGCGGCGGATCACCACGATCCGCACCTCCCCGGCGGAGAGCCGGGACCGCGCGGCCGGGGCCTCGTCGGCGGCCGGTACGGCGTCCCCCGTGAAGGGCTCGCCGTCGAGGCGGAGGCCGTCCTCGGCGACGGCGGTGAGCGCCACACCGCCGTCGGTCGTGCGCCAGCGCCCCGCAACGGCCGGAATTCGACCTACCGGGTAGTCGGCGAGCCGGTAGGTGCCCGTCAGCGCGAGGGGGCCGTAGGGGGCGGACACGGCCGCGGCCCTGCACTCGTGCCCTCTCCGCCAGGCGGCCTGCGGATCGTCTGCGTCGTCGCTCATCCCGCTCACCCCTTCCACGCGGGTCCGGACGGGAATCCCCTCGTACGCCGTCCGGACCTGTGAAACCTGAGAGGGTCTCAGCAGTCGCAGCCGCAGCAGTCACAGCTGCAGCAGCCGTCGCCACCGCCGCCGCCACCGGAGCCGTTGGTGCCGTTGCAGCAGTCGCAGCAGTCACAGGCGTCGCACCACGGGTCGCGCTTCTTCCGGGACCACGGGCCCTCATGCTCGGTGCAGCACATCTGGCAGGTGCAGAAGAGCCCGAGGGCGACCGCGCAACCGGCGAGCAGTCCGCGGCGCGGCGGCCGCGGCGGCGGCGGCGCGCCGCCGAATCCGCCCGGGCCCGTGGGCGGCATCCCGGGGCCGCCCGCTCCGCCGCCGTACGGAGCCCCGCCGTACGGGTTCTGGCCGTAGGGGTTCTGGCCGTACGGGTTCTGGCCGTACGGGTTCCCGCCCTGGCCGCCGTACGGCTGGCCCCCGTAGGGGTTGCCGCCCTGCCCGGCGGAGGCCGTCGCCGTGTGGCCGCAGCTGCCGGTCCCGAAGGCCCGGTCCACCGAGGTGCGCAGCTCGTGCACGAGCAGCCGGTGGGCGAGCCCCGCGTCCGCGAACTCCACCTCGCCCAGCGCGAGCCGGATCCCGTGCAGGGCGTCGTCACAGAGCCGCCGGGCCTCGGCGAGCGAGGTCCCGGTGGCGGTGAGCGGGTTCCAGGCGCCCGCGGCGGCGTCGGCGCCCTGGTCCTCCACGGCGTCCAGCAGGTGTGCGAGCCGGCCGAAGTACCGGCCCGCCTCGGCCAGCGCGGGGGCGTTGCCTGGCCGTCCGGCCAGCTGCGCGGTATGGGCGAAGGCGGCGGCCGTCGCGGTCTCCGTCGGCTCGGTCACCACGAGCACGGGCGTGCCGGGGCCCGCCAGCGTCTCGATGCCCGTCTGCCGGTCCACCGCGTCGACGAGCACCGCCGTGTCGAAGCCGAGCGAGGCCCCGGTGCGCGCGCCGGCCCGGTCCCAGCCGCGGGCCACCCTGCGCGCGGCCGCGGCCATGGGTGCGCGGGCCAACAGCCCGTCCCGGTCCGCCACGTGGTCGCGCACCTTCGCGGAGGCGAGGACGAGCGAGACGGCGGCCGCGAGCCGCGCACCCTCGCCCTGGGCGACCGAGGCGGTGCGCATCCCGCGCAGGGGACAGGGCCCCGCGGTGCGCCGGGCACCGGGCGCCGGACCCGACTGAGCCTCCGTCAGAACGGAGACGAGCAAACCGTCGTAGTTGGTGACGATCCGGGCGAACTGCCCGTGGTCTCCCCGAAGTGCCAGGCACAGCCCGCACAGATGGGCCATCCACTCCGCTTTGAACCGCTCCCCCAGCCGGTGCGTGCAAGGTCTGACGATGCCGAACAAGCTGCTTCCCCCGTGTGTCGTACGCCTTCCTGCCGGGCATCGTAGCGAGCCGATTCGTTCACTCGAACGTCCCCGTCGCTCACCCGCACGGCGGCAGTGGTCGTATTTTCACTCAGTCAGCAGTGGTAGCCACCAGGATCCTTGACCGTGCAACGGATGTTCTGCACCAGTACCGTCACGAAACCTCTGCGCGGCGGCTATCCACTTGGCGCGTTGTCAGCATCATGGACGAGCATAGGGGCAGCGGAGAGAAGACAGACTGATCGCGGTGAAAGGAGGCAGTCCATGGGTTCGGTGCGCAAGGCGAGTGCCTGGCTGGGTCTCGTGGAGGACAGCGACGACGAGCGCTACTACGACGACGACTACGCGGAGGCCGCCCAGGGTTCGGTGGCCGGCCCCGGCGAGCAGTGGGTCACCGACCCGCGGGTGAGGGTCGCCTCCGAGTCGGCCGTGGAGCACGGCCGTCGGATCGCGACGGTCACCCCGGACGGCTTCCGTGACGCGCGCGGCATCGGAGAGCTGTTCCGCGACGGGGTCCCGGTGATCGTGAACCTGTCGTCGATGGACCCGGGCGACGCGAAGCGCGTGGTCGACTTCGCGGCCGGCCTGACGTTCGGGCTGCGCGGTTCGATCGAGCGGGTGGCGACCAGGGTCTTCCTGCTGACCCCGGCCGACACCCAGATCGTGAGCGGCGAGCCCGGCGGCCGCTCGCGCGACTTCTTCAACCAGAGCTGAGCAGGGCCCTCACCGGAAGGCGTCGAGGCCGGTGAGCGCCTTGCCCAGCACCAGCTGGTGCATCTCGACGGTGCCCTCGTAGGTGAGGACCGATTCGAGGTTCGTGGCGTGTCGCATGACGGGGTATTCGAGCGAGATCCCGTTGGCACCGAGGATGGTCCGCGCGGTACGGCAGATGTCGATGGCCTCGCGGACGTTATTGAGCTTGCCGAAGCTGATCTGCTCCGGCCGAAGGGTGCCCGCGTCCATCCGCCGGCCCAGGTGGTGGGCGAGCAGGATGCCCTTGTGGAGTTCGAGGGCCATGTCCGCCAGTTTGGCCTGGGTGAGCTGGAAGCCGCCGATGGGCTTGCCGAACTGCTCCCGCGTCCTCGCGTAGTCGAGCGCCGCCTCGAAACTGGCGCGCGCCGCGCCCATGGACCCCCAGATGATCCCGTACCGCGCGTGGCTGAGACAACCGAGCGGCCCCTTGAGCCCGGTCACTCCGGGCAGCACCGCATCCGCGGGCAGCCGTACGTCGTCCATGACCAGCTCACTCGTCACGGACGCCCGCAAGGACCACTTGTGCTTGATCTCCGGCGCGGAGAACCCCGCGGCGTCCGTCGGGACGGCGAACCCGCGGATCCCCTCGTCGGTCTGCGCCCACACCACGGCCACGGCGGCCACCGACCCGTTGGTGATCCACATCTTGCGGCCGTTCAGCACCCAGTCCGTGCCGTCGCGCTTGGCGTACGTCCGCATCGCGGCCGGGTCCGAACCCACGTCGGGCTCGGTCAGCCCGAAGCAGCCGATCAGCTCGCCGGCGGCCATGCCGGGCAGCCAGCGCTGCTTCTGCTCCTCGGAGCCGTACTTCCAGATCGCGTACATGGCGAGCGAACCCTGCACCGACACGAGCGAGCGGATCCCGGAGTCGGCGGCCTCCAGCTCCAGGCAGGCGAGGCCGTACTGCACGGCGCTGGCCCCGGCGCACCCGTAGCCCTGGAGGGACATCCCGAGCGCCCCGATGGCACCGAGCTCGCGGGCCAGCTCCCGGATCCCGGGCAGCTCACCGTCCTCGTACCACTGGGCGATGTCCGGAAGCACCCGGTCCGCGGCCCAACTGCGGACGGTGTCCCGGACGGCGAGGTCCTCGGGCCCGAGGAGCTCGTCGAGCCCGAGCGGATCATGGGGCAGGAACGCGGACACTGGGCCTCCCGGCGGCCTGGATACAGAGCCTGGCAACGCAAGTTTTTGCGCCCAGCCGACGCTAGCCACCCGGATCCCACCCGTCCACCCCCGCCAATCCCAGCCCCGCCGGCGCTTGAGGCGCGGGGCCCGGGGGCGGCGCCCCCGCAACGGCGATCAGCCCGCGTGCTCCACCGACGCCGGCGCCCCGCACGGCTCACCGCTCGCCTGCGCGGGCAACCGCACGGCATCCCCCGCACCCCCACCCTCGACGGCCCCGCACTCCATGGCCCGCGGCAGCCTCAATGCCATCGCGGCCCCCGCGAGCAACAGCCCCGCGCTCACCACGAGAGTGACGTGCAGCCCGTGCACGAACGAGTGCCGCGCCGCCGCGTACAGCGAGGCCCCCGCCGGCCCCCCGAGGTGCGCGGCGATCTGGTACGCCTCGCCGAGAGAGTTCGCCGCGCCCGCCGAGTCCGCCGCGGACACCCCCGGCACTCCCGCCAGCCCCGGCCGGTACGCCGCGTTCATCACGCTGCCCAGCAGCGCGATGCCGATGCCCGCGCCCAGCTGGTACGAGGTCTCGCCGATCGAGGCCGCGCCGCCCGCGGTGGCCGCCGGGGCCTCGCTCAGCATCGACTCGTACGCGGCGAACAGCGTGGTCTGCAGTCCGAAGCCGAGCAGGATGAAGCCGGCGGTGAGGAGCAGCGGCCGGTCCTGCTGGCCCATCAGCGTCAGCAGCAGCACGGCGGAGGCCGTCAGGAGGAAGCCGAGCGAGACCATCGTGCGCGGCCCGACCCGGCCCAGCGTGTACGACCCGGTGGCGCCCGCGGCCATGGCGGCGAAGGTCAGCGGCAGCAGCCGCAGGCCCGTCTCCAGCGGGCTGAGCTCCAGGACCAGCTGGAGGTACTGGACGGCGATCAGCTCCAGGCCGACCAGGGCCAGCATGGCGAGGACGATGCAGGCCACCGAGGTGGAGAAGGCGGCGCGGGAGAACATCCGCATGTCGATCAGCGGGTGCGGGCGCCGCTTCTGCCGCCGGACGAACAGGACGAGCAGCACCGCGCCGAGCAGCAGCGGGACCACGGCCTGCGCGTCGAGGAGGTGGCGTTCGGCGCCGAGCCGCTTGATGCCGAGCACCGAGCCGAGTACGCCGGCGGCGGCCATCAGCGCGCCGAGCACGTCCCACGGCCCGTCCGCGGAGCCGCGCGACTCGGGCAGCAGCCGGCGTCCGAGCGGCAGGATCAGCGCCATCAGCGGGATGTTGATGAGGAAGACCGAGCCCCACCAGAAGTGCTGGACGAGGAAGCCGCCGAGCACCGGCCCGCTCGCGGCGCCGACCGCGGCGACGGCGGTCCAGATGCCGATGGCGAGCGCCCGCTCGCGCCGGTCGGGGAAGACCTGGCGCAGGATCGAGAGGGTGGCCGGCATGATCATCGCGCCGCCGATGCCGAGCAGGGCGCGCGCCGCGATGAGGACCTGGGCGTTGTCGGCGAGGGCCGCTGTCGCGGAGGCTACGCCGAAGAGTCCGTAGCCGAGGAGGAGGACGCGGCGGCGGCCGACCCGGTCGCCGAGGGTGCCGAAGAGGATGAGCAGCGAGGCGCATACCAGCGGGTAGGCGTCGACGATCCAGAGGAGTTCGATCGGGCCGGGGCGCAGGTCCTCGGTGACGGAGGGGACGGCGACGTGCAGGATGGTCGCGTCGAGTGCGACGAGGACCAGGCTGACGCAGAGAACCGCCAGGACGACCCAGCGGTTGGCTCCGCCGGAGGCCGCACTGAGCCGCTGCCAGGGGGAAGGGGTCCTGGCGCCGGCCGCGTTCGTCCCCGACATGCATGTACCTCCCAGGTGATCCCTCGCGCTCGGCGGACCAGCGTCTTGTGGAGCCACGGGGGGTGGTGCGCTGTGCGGCGTCCAACGGGGTCCGGCATCGACACGCGAGTGAACGGTCAGCGTACGCGAGTTCGTCCGTCCGACACGTGGCCAAGCTCTCATCACCGCGACGGCCCAGGTGTGGCGTGTGCCACTCGCCCATGCCCCGTCCCTCCCCCGCGTACGCACCCGCTCACGGCCCGTGGTCCCCGGCCCCGGGCAGGGTCCGGCGCCACCGATAATCATGCCCGTGAAAGATCTTGGATTGCGTCGGGCCGCGCCCGCCCTGGCCGCCTTCGCGGCGGTCCGGCTGCTGGGGCTGACCGTGCTCGCGGTGTGGGGCGCGGCGGCCGGCAGCAGCCCGCACACGCTGCTGTCGGCCCGCTGGGACTCGCTCTGGTACGCCCGCATCGCCGCGGAGGGGTACGGGTACGAGGTGGTCCTCCCGAACGGGGACGTCCACTCGAACCTGGCGTTCTTCCCGCTGCTGCCGTGGCTGGAGCGGCTGGTGTCGGCGGCGACCGGACTGTCGTACGGCTCCGCGGGGCTGGTGGTGTCGGCGGTCGCGGGGCTCGCCGCGGCCTGGGGGATCTTCGCGGTGGCCGATCTGCTGCACGGCCGCCGGGCCGGGGTGTTCGCGGTCGGTGTCTGGGCGGCGCTGCCCGTCGGGATCGTGCAGTCGATGGCGTACAGCGAGTCGCTGTTCACGGCGCTGGCCGCCTGGGCGCTGTACGGGACCCTGCGCGGCCGGTGGCTGACGGCGGGGCTGCTCGCGGCGGGTGCGGGGCTGACCCGTCCGGTCGGTGCGGCGGTGGTCGCGGCGGTGTGGGTGGCGGCCGTCCTGGCGTGGCGGCGCGGGGAGCGGTCGTGGCGGATGGCCGCGGGGGCGCTGCTCGCTCCGGCGGGCGCGGCGGCGTACGTGCTGTGGGTCGGCGCGCGCACGGGGGGCGGTCTGCTCGGGTACCTGGACGTACAGGGCGGCTGGGGCAACGGCTTCGACGGCGGCTGGGCCTTCGCGCGGTTCGTCGGCGCGAAGCTGGCCTCGTCCGCGTTCCCCGCCGGTGTGGGGCTGATCGCGGGGGTGGTGCTGGTGCTGTGGCTGTACGCGAGGTGCGTGCGGCAGCGGCAGCCGGCGCCGCTGCTCGTGTACTGCGGGATCGTCGTGGCGCTGGCGCTGTGCGCGTCCGGCTACTTCGGTTCCAAGCCGCGCCTGTTGCTGCCCGCCTTCCCGCTGCTGCTGCCGCCGGCGCTGGCCCTGGCGCGGTGTCGGACCCGGCGGGCGGCCACGGTGCTGGGCGCGGCGGCCCTGGCCTCGGCGGTCTACGGGGCGTTCTGGCTGAACGGCTCGGGACCTCCATAGAGCCCACACATAACGGAATGAATCATTCCCATCCATCTTTCAGCAAAAGAAATGACCTGCGGCAATAAAGTTCGGGTAAGCGACTGAAACAATTGCCGGGACCGTGGATCATCCGCTTCCAACCGCTGCCGAAATACCGCGAATTAAGCTCCGCGTGAGACCAACTCCACATCACATGGTCATCACAAAGCCCGCGATTCGCCCGGGCCGACCAGCGGCGCGCGGTAACGTCGATTGAGTGCGTACCGACCAAATCCTGACCCGTCTGGAGCGGGTGTTCGCCCGGCTGGACCGGGAACCAGAGCGACCGGCTCATCTGCAAACCCCGCAGATGAGCCGGCACCGCGTCGTACTCCTGGGATCGACCCTCGTCTTCTATCTCGCAATCGTGGTGGCCGTACTGACCACTTCGTGGCTGGTCCGCCTGGACTGGCAGATCATGTTCTTCCGGCCCTACGAACAGTGGCCGCAGGTGCACGCGTTCCTCGACTACCTCGTCGTGCTCGGCCAGCGCGGACCCACCGCGGTCATGGTCGCCGCCTGGCTCGGATGGCGCTGCTGGCGCCAGCACACGCTCCGGCCGCTGATCACCCTCGGCGTGGCACTGCTCCTGCTCAACGTCACCGTCGGCTCCGTCAAGCTCGGCCTCGGCCGGCTCGGCCCGCACTACGCCACGGAGATCGGATCCGCCGAACTCTTCGCGGGCGGCGATATATTTCCTTCCGGCCACACCGCCAACGCCGTCGTGACCTGGGGGATCCTGGCCTACCTGGCCTCCACCGTGGTCACCCGGCGGGTGCTGTCCGTGGTGTCCGCGGTCGTCTCCCTGAGCGTCGGCGCCACCACCGTGTACCTCGGCACCCACTGGGTCAGTGACGTCCTGCTCGGCTGGTCCGCGGGTCTGCTGATCCTGCTGGCCCTGCCGTGGTTCGAGCCGCTCATCGCCCGGACCGAGGCCTACGTGTTCGACCTGCGCGAGCTGCTGCGCCGCCGCGCCGAGACCGGACGGATGCCCGCGCCGGTCGTCTCCGCGCTCACCCCGCTGCTCTCCGCGGGCGGCAAGTGGCAGCTGCGGCGCGTCGACGAAGCCGCCGCGGAGCCGGTCCCCGTCCCCGCCGCGGCCGCGGCCGGCACGGCGCACTCCCCGGCTCCCCGGCCCACCGCGCACCCGGTCGCCGGCCGGCCGCACCTGATCCGCTCGGAGCGGACCCCGGTCACCCCGGTCGGCAGCCGCCGCCCGGCGCACACCGAACGGGCCGCCGCCCGGGGGGCCGCGGCCCGTCCGATCGCCGGCGGCTGACGGACCCACCGCGGGGCGGTACGCACCACCTCACCCCGCGACACGAGGCGGGCCCGGTCTCACCGACCGGGCCCGCCTTCGTCGTTCGTCAGCGTCACGCCCGGACGTTCGTCCGTCCCGGGTCACGCTTGTGTCACAGAATATCTACAACCGCAAATTGTTATCCGAAGCGCGACACGCCCGACGTGCAAGGACTTTGGAATTGACGCCGAGTGGCCCGGAATTCCCGGCGGGGATTGCCACGGCCCTCATGGACCAGACCAGCTGAATCCCCCTCAGGTCCGCTACATTTCCTTCACTTCTCCGGCGTCCACGGCCCTCCCCAGGAGATCCCGCGCGGCCCTGATCCGATCCGTGAGCTCCGGTGGCTCGACCACTTCGAACTCACAGCCGAGCAGCATGATGTGAATCACCAGAACGTCGAGGTTCGCCGCCCCGGTACGCAGCAGACAGCTCTGCCCGTCCACCGCTTCCAGGACTCCGTCGCTCGGCCCGACGACCCGGCCCGCCTCCTGCGCCGAAACCTTCAGCCGCACCACCGCCCGGGCCGCGTACGCCCGCTGCGACACGCCCTGGGAGACGTACGCGGCGAGGTCCTCGGCGGGCGGCGGGCGCGGGGTGAACCGCGGCCCGTGCGGCGGTCTGGGCTCGATCCGGTCGGCGCGGAAGGTCCGCCACGCGTTCCGGTCCACGTCCCAGGCGACGAGGTACCAGCGCCGCTCGGTGCACACCAGCCGGTGCGGCTCGACGGTGCGGCGGCTGACGTTGCCCTCGTGGTCCCGGTAGCCGAAGCGCAGCCGCTCGGCGTCCCGGCAGACGGAGGCCAGCTCGGTCAGCACCGAGGCGTCCACGGTGGACCGCTCGGCCCCGCGCAGCATCGGCACCGTGAACTCGTTGAGCGCGGACACCCGGCGCCGCAGCCGCGAGGGCAGCACCTGCTCCAGCTTCGCGAGGGCGCGTACGGAGGCCTCACCGATCCCCTCGACCCCGTTCCCGGCGGCGGTCCGCAGCCCGACGGCGACGGCCACGGCCTCGTCGTCGTCCAGCAGCAGCGGCGGCAGCTCGGCCCCCGCCCCCAGTTGGTAGCCGCCGCCGGTCCCCGGGCTCGCGTTCACCGGGTACCCCAGCTCCCGCAGCCGGTCCACGTCGCGGCGGACCGTGCGGGCGGTGACCCCGAGGCGCTCCGCGAGATCGGCCCCGGTCCATTCGCGGTGGGCCTGCAACAGGGACAGCATGCGCAGCAGTCGTGCGGAGGTGTCGAGCATCCCCCGAGTCTGCCAGCGGAGCCCCGCGGGAACGGGCCGGGCGGGAACGGGCCGGGCGGGAGTACGCGGGAGCGGGCCGGGCGGCGGGGTTCACCAGGGCGGCGCCGGCGCGGGAGCCGGGGCCTTGGCGGGCGGCTGCGCCGGCACGGCGGGGGACGAGGGCTGCGGCCCGGCGGGCACCGCCGGAGCCACCGGCTCAGACGTCGGGTCCGGCCGCAGGTCCGGCTCCGGCCTCGGGTCCGGCCGCAGGTCCGGCTCCGGCCTCGGGTCCGGCCTCGGGTCCGGCCTCGGGTCCGGCCTCGGGTCCGGCTTCGCCGACGGCGGCGGCTCGGGGACCGTCAGCAGCATGCCCACCGCGATCGCCTCCGGCCGCGGCCCGATCAGCTCCCGGTTCGCCTCGTACAGCGCCCGCCACCCGCCCCGCACCCGGTGCTTGCGCGCGATCGACACCAGCGTGTCCCCGGCCCGTACCGCGTGCATCCGCCCCGCGAGCCCGTACCGCTTCGAGCACACCGGCCAGGCGTTCCATCCCTGCGAGCCGAGGAGCTCCTCCGCGACCCGGATCTGCTGTCCGCGGGTCGCGAGGTCGGGCCGCCGGGCGAACGCCAGCCCCCCGTACTCCTCCCAGGTCGGCTGCCGGAACTGCAGCCCCCCGTAGAAGCCGTTGCCGGTGTCGACCGCCCACCGCCCGCCGCTCTCGCAGTCGGCCACGCAGTCCCAGGGCCACTCCCCGCCCGGTCCGCAGTCCCCCGGCCCGCTGCCGATCACCCCCGGCGAGCCGGGGTGCGCCGCGCCCGCCGGTCCGGGCGCGGGCGGTGGCGGTGGCGGGGCCGCGGCCGCGGGGCCGCGGGGAAGTACGAGCACCAGCACCGCGGCAGCGGCGACGCCGACGGCGGCGGCGGCCCGGCGGATCCGGAGGTTGGGCATCGGGTCACGCTAGGCAGCCCCCCGCGGCCCCCTCCGGCCCGCCACGCGGCGGGTCACCGCACCCCACCCGGTCGGCCGACCGCCACCCCTGCCCCAAACGGCCACACCCGGCCGCCAACTGACCACAATCAGAAAACAGTTGGCACGAATACAACGCTGCGGTCAGACGGTTCACTCTTCCGGGGGCCAGGTTCGATTCCGTTCCCTCCAATGGCGTGACCCCGGCCGCCGCTGCGCCGTTGAGCCCGGCGAGCCGGGAGTCCCCCGGCCCCGCCCCTATGCCGAGGAGCCACCCCGTGCCGCGCATGCTCGACGTCAGTGATGAGGTACGTGCCGAGATCGGTGACGAAGAAGCCGACAGGCTGCTCGTCGGCGAGGACGCGCCGCGCAGTTACGACTGCACTTCCTGCCGCACCCCGGGCGACCCCGAGAACGACCGCACCAGCACGGTGCTGTTCGTCGGCGAGGAGACCGCCGTCCTCGCCTTCGCCCACGCCACCTGCATCCCCTCGCAGGTCGTCTCCGTCTCCGAGGAGCAGCTCCAGGGCGCCGTCCGCAGCATCACCGGCGACAGCCCGGCGCCCGGCGCCGACGGCAGCGCCCCGCAGAACGTGCCCGGCGGCCAGGCCGTCCTCGGCATCACCAGCGGCCTGATCCTCATCGGCGGCGAGCTGCACCCGGCCCTGGTCGTCGAGCCGACCGCGCCGATCGCCCGCCCCGGCAGCGACGGCCCCGGCGACGACTTCCTGCCGCTCCTCATCGAGCAGGGCTTCATCCCGGTCACCGACACCACCGAGCTCCCCACGGTCCTGGGCGGCTGGTCCGTCCTGCTCGCCGGCGGCCAGCTGCACGCCGTACTGCAGCCGGGCACCGAGGGCGGCGGCCAGGTCGCCTGGTGGCAGGCGCACCAGGCGCTGTCGGTCACCGACGGCTGGCGCGCCGCCGTCCAGAAGACCCAGCGCGTGCTCATCTACGCCGCCCCGGTCGGCTCCATCGGGCAGCAGCCCCGCGAGGACCTGCTGCGCGACGCGCTCGACAAGGCCGCCGCCTCGGGCAAGCTCGTGGCCGCCGCGATGCCCCTGGCGGGTACGCCCGGGGTCTGATCCAGCGGGGTCACCGGAACGGCCGCCAGCCCCCGGCGAGGGGGCCCGGCGGCGTGCGCCGGGGGTGTGCGGTCCGTCCCGCGCACCCCCGGCGATCTGCGTTTCCTGCCCCGTCACCCCGCATCCGCAAGCCGTCGATTTCGTTGGCTGGTACGTGCATTCATACGACTCCTCCCGCGCCCCGTCCCATCCGAGCACCGTCCCCGCGCTGCGCCCCGCACGCGACCGGGACAGCGCTCCGGCCGTCTCGCACACCCCGATCTACGACACGCTGTACTCCGAGTACCTGCGTGCCTTCCGGGCACTGCCGGGCGACCGTACGGGCGAGGAGGACCTCGGGTTCACGGCCTTCTCCTACGGGGGCGGGTACACCGGCGGGGTCAGCTCGTACGGCAGCGGCTGGAATGGTTCGGCCTGGCAGCGGACCGACGACTGGCAGCCCTCGTACACCCCGCAGCCGCAGCCACAACCGGCGTACTCGTACGCGGGCAGCCCCGGATACGCCGGCGGGCGGCAGCACCAGACCGGGATGACGCACGTCCCGGCGGCCCTGCCGCCCGCTCCGCGCCGGGGCTACTGACCCCGGACAGCTCGTCCGCGTACCGCGGCCTCCGCTGCTACTTCTTCTTCTTGTGCTGGGCGCCGCGCTTCTCGCGCACCCGCACCGAGATGTGGATCGGGGTGCCCTCGAAGCCGAACTCCTCGCGCAGGCGGCGCTCGATGAAGCGCCGGTAGCCGTGCTCCAGGAAGCCGGAGGCGAAGAGGACGAACCGCGGCGGCTTGCTCCCCGCCTGGGTACCGAACAGGATGCGGGGCTGCTTGCCGCCGCGGATCGGGTGCGGGTGGGCGGCGACGACCTCACCGAGGAAGGCGTTCAGCCGGCCGGTGGGGACGCGCGTCTCCCAGCCCGCGAGGGCGGTCTCGATCGCCGGGACCAGCTTCTCCATGTGACGGCCGGTGAGCGCCGAGACGTTCACCCGGGGCGCCCAGGCGACCTGCTGCATCTCGGTCTCGATCTCGCGCTCGAGGTAGTAGCGGCGCTCCTCGTCGAGCTCGTCCCACTTGTTGTAGGCGATGACGATCGCGCGGCCGGCCTCGACCGCCATGGTGATGATGCGCTGGTCCTGGACGCTGATGCTCTCGGTGGTGTCGATGAGGATCACCGCGACCTCCGCCTTCTCGACGGCGGCGGCCGTGCGCAGCGAGGCGTAGTAGTCGGCGCCCTGCTGGAGGTGGACCTTCTTGCGGATGCCCGCGGTGTCGACGAACTTCCAGGTGATGCCGCCGAGCTCGATCAGCTCGTCGACCGGGTCGCGGGTGGTGCCGGCCAGCTCGTTGACGACGACACGGTCTTCCTTCGCCACCTTGTTGAGCAGCGAGGACTTGCCGACGTTCGGGCGGCCGATCAGCGCGATCCGGCGCGGGCCGCCGGGGGCGGCGCCGCCGAAGGTCTGCTCGGGCGCCTCCGGCAGGGCCTCGAGGACGGCGTCGAGCATGTCGCCCGTACCGCGGCCGTGCAGCGAGGAGACCGGGTGCGGCATGCCGAGGCCCAGCGACCACAGGGAGGCCGCGTCGGACTCGCCGCTCTGGCCGTCGACCTTGTTGGCGCACAGGACGACGGGCTTGCCGGCCTTGCGCAGCAGGCGGACGACGGCCTCGTCGGTGTCGGTGGCGCCGACCTTGGCGTCGACGACGAAGACGACCGCGTCGGCGGCCTCGATGGCGTACTCGGCCTGGGCGGCGACGGAGGCGTCGATGCCGAGGACGTCCTGCTCCCAGCCGCCGGTGTCGACGACCTTGAAGCGCCGGCCGGCCCATTCGGCCTCGTACGTGACGCGGTCGCGGGTGACGCCGGGCTTGTCCTCGACGACCGCCTCGCGACGGCCGATGATCCGGTTCACCAGGGTGGACTTGCCGACGTTCGGGCGGCCCACGACGGCGAGGACGGGCAGCGGGCCGTGGCCCGCCTCCTCGATGGCGCCTTCGACCTCCTCGATGTCGAAGCCCTCTTCCGCGGCGAGCTCCATGAACTCCGCGTACTCGGCGTCGCCAAGTGCTCCGTGGTCGTGCTGGTCGTTCATGAAGTCCGTTCCTCGTCGTTCGTGGTGGTCGGTGGCACCCGCGCAGCGCGGTTCCACTACTAGGTCAAGTCTCGCTCAGCGCCCGGTGAGGCGCTTGGCGTCGGCCAGGTGGGCGGTCAGCCGGTCCTGGATGCGTGTGGTGGCCTCGTCCAGCGCGGTACGGGTACGTCGGCCCGTGCCGTCGCCGGCGTCGAAGGCGGAGCCGAAGACGACGTCGACCCGGCTCTTGAAGGGCGGCAGCCCCGGGATCAGCTTTCCGCGGTTCTCGCCGCTGCCCAGGACGGCCACGGGCACGACGGGCGCTCCGCTGCGGACCGCGAAGTACGCGAGACCCGCGCGCAGCGAGGCGAAGTCCCCCCCGCCGCGGGTGCCCTCGGGGAAGATCCCCAGGGCCCCTCCGTTGTCGAGCACCTTCAGGGCGCGGCCTATCGCCGTCCGGTCGGCGCCGGTGCGGTCGACCTTGACCTGCCCGATCCCGTCGAGGAAGGGGCCGAGCGGGCCGACGTACGCTTCCTTCTTGATCAGGAAGTGCAGCGGGCGCGGCGCGGTGCCCATGACCATCGGGCCGTCTATGTTGTGCGAGTGGTTCACGGCGAGGATCACGGGACCGGAGGCGGGCACCTTCCAGGCGCCCAGCACGCGCGGCTTCCACAGCCCGTACATGAGCCCGATGCCGATGCGCCTGCCGACCGCCGCACCCGTGAGGGAGGGCGATTCGCTCACTTGCGGCCCGCCCGCTTCTCTTCCACCAGGGTCACGACGCATTCGATCACCTGGTCGAGCGTGAGCTCGGTGGTGTCCACCTCGACGGCGTCGTCGGCCTTGGCCAGCGGGGAGGTCTTGCGGCCGGAGTCGGCCGCGTCGCGCTTGATCAGCGCCTCCTTGGTGGCCGCCAGGTCGGTGGCCTCCTTGCCGCGGAGCTCGCCGCTGCGCCGGGCGGCGCGCGCCTCGGCGGAGGCGGTCAGGAAGACCTTGAGGTCGGCGTCGGGCAGCACGGTGGTGCCGATGTCCCGGCCCTCGACGACGATCCCCTCGGCCTCCAGGGCCGCCGCGGCGGCGATGGAGCGCTGGAGCTCGGTGATCAGGGTGCGCACCTCGGGGACGGCGCTGACGGCGCTGACCTTGGAGGTGACCTCCTGGGTGCGGATGGGACCGGCGGCGTCCACGCCGTCCACCGTGATGGTGGGGGCGGCCGGGTCGGTGCCGGAGACGATGGCGGGCTTGCCCGCGGCGACGGCTATGGCCTGCGGGTCGTCGGTGTCGACGCCGTTGCTGATCATCCACCAGGTGATGGCCCGGTACTGGGCACCGGTGTCCAGGTAGCGCAGCCCGAGCTTGGCGGCCACGGCCTTGGAGGTGCTGGACTTGCCCGTGCCGGAGGGACCGTCGATGGCGACGATCACGGCGGACGGAGCTGCGGTTTCCACGGTGCGGGCACCTTCCTGGTTGCGCGTACGTGTCCGGGCGCGGCAAAACGCCCCTCCCCAAGGTTACCGGCCCCGGACACCCCCCGGCCCCGCCGTGCACATCCGGCCCCGACGGGGGCCGGGGCGGGGCCCCCGCCCGGCCGGCGCGGCTACTGCTGGCGCAGCGCCCAGCCCCGTTCCCGCAGCTCGGCCGTCAGGCCGGCCACCGCCCGCGGCTCCACCATCAGCTGCACGAGGCCCGCCTGCTGCCCCGTCGCGTGCTCGATCCGCACGTCCTCGATGTTGACCCCGGCCCGCCCGGCGTCGGCGAAGATCCGCGCCAGCTCGCCCGGCTGGTCGCTGATGAGCACGGCCACCGTCTCGTAGACCGTCGGCGCCGCGCCGTGCTTACCCGGCACCCGCACCCGGCCCGCGTTCCCGCGCCGCAGCACGTCCTCGATGCCCGCCGCGCCGCCGCGCCGCTTCTCCACGTCGGCCGACTGGAGGCCCCGCAGTGCCTCCACGGTCTCCTCCAGGTCGGCCGCGATCCCGGCGAGGACGTCGGCCACCGGCCCCGGGTTGGCCGACAGGATCTCCACCCACATCCGCGGGTCGGAGGCCGCGATCCGGGTCACGTCCCTTATGCCCTGCCCGCACAGCCGGACGGCCGTCTCGTCGGCCTCCTCCAGCCGGGCCGCGACCATGCTGGAGACCAGCTGCGGGGTGTGCGAGACGAGCGCCACCGCCCGGTCGTGCGCGTCCGCGTCCATCACCACGGGAACGGCCCGGCACAGGGCCACCAGCTCCAGCGCGAGGTTCAGCACCTCGTGTTCGGTGTCCCGGGACGGGGTCAGCACCCACGGGCGGCCCTCGAAGAGGTCCGCGGTGGCCGCGAGCGGTCCCGACTGCTCCTTGCCCGCCATGGGATGCGTACCGATGTAGGCGGTGACGTCCACGCCGAGCGCCGCCAGCTCCCGCCGCGGCCCGCCCTTGACGCTGGCCACGTCCACGTACGCCCGCGCCGCCTTGCGTCCGATCAGGTCGGCGAGCGTCGCCGCCACGTGCGCCGGCGGTACGGCGACGATCGCGAGGTCGACCTGGCCCTCGGGCGCCTCGTCGGTGCCGGCCCCGAGGGCGGCGGCCGTACGGGCCCGGTCCGGGTCGTGGTCGGCGAGGTGCACGGTGATCCCGCGCGCCGCCAGGGCGAGCGCCGCGGAGGTGCCGATCAGTCCGGTTCCGATGACGACGGCGGTTCTCACGGGCGCTCCAGGGTTGCGTACGGAAGGTGACGGGACTGCCCGGCCAGGGTAGCCAGAGTGGACGCACGAGGGCCCGGCGGTCCGTCCGGTGGGACGGTGGCCGGGCCCGGGCTGTTGTCGCCGAGGGTCAGAGCGCCTGCGCCTTGATGATGTCCTCCAGCGAGCCGGACGGCACCTGTCCCTGCGGCGTCAGCCTGTCGACCGCCTGCGGCAGCACCCGCGCGATCTGGTCGGCGGCCTGCTCCGGGGAGACGCCGGCCTGTTCGGCGGCCTGCTGGAGGGCTCCGTCCGGCAGCGCCTCCTTGATCTGGTCGGCGCTGACGGGCTTGTTCTCGCCGGTGCCGATCCAGGACTGCGCCTGGTCGGCGAGGCCGGACCTGGCCAGCATGTCGAGCAGGCCGCCGAGCGGATTGTTCGCGCCGTTGCCGCCGGCCGTCTGACCGCCACCGCCGGCGCCCCCGCCGAGCGCGCCGATCAGCGCGCCGAGGATGTTGCCGGCGCCGCCGCTCCCGCCCTGGCCGCCGCCGCCCCCGAGGAGACCGCCGAGAAGAGAGCCGAGGTCGTTACCCGCCATGGTCCTGCCTTTCGAAGAGGGACCGGGCCGCGCGGACAGCGCCGTGCCCGGCTTCAAGACACGGACAATGTCACCCGTACCCCCTCATGCCGCCACCTGATGCGCGGGCCCCGGGCCGCTGCGGTAGAACGATCCGCATGATCTTCCACATCGTCCCGCTCGCCGACTGGGCCGCCGCGCCCGGGTTCCCGTACGCCCCGCCCTCACTGGACTCGGAGGGTTTCGTGCACTGTTCGGCCGATCGCCCGACGGTGCTCGCGATCGCCGACGCGCACTACCGGGAGGTGCCGGGTACGTTGCTGGCGGTGGAGCTCGACGAGGACGCCCTGACCGCGGAGGTCCGCCGCGAGGGTGAATCGGGCGTCCGCTACCCGCATGTTCACGGCCCGTTGAACCGGGAGGCCGTGGTCCACGTGTGGGAGGTCGTACGCACACCCGGCACCCCTGCCTCACTGGCCCCATGGGAACCGGGCCGATGAAACGGCGCGGCAAGCTTCACCTGAGGCTTGCCGCAGGCCAGGATGCTGCACGCCCTTCCCGGCCACAACGCGAGGAGAGACTCATGAGCGACCCCACGCACACCGCCCGGCGCACGGTACTGGCGGCGGGCGCGGCCGCCCTGGCCGGCGGCGCGCTGACCGCCTGCGGCAGTGACGGCGAGACGACCCCCCAGGGAGAGTCGAACGTCTCGGCGTCCGCGCCCGCCGCCTCCGGTACCGCCACCACCGCCACCCCGGAATCCGGTTCGACGGGCGCGGAAGTCCTCGTCAAGGCCGCGGACGTGCCCAAGGGCGGCGGCACGGTCCTCAAGGAGCAGAAGCTCGTGGTCACCCAGCCCACGGCCGGCTCCTTCCGCTGTTTCACGGCGGTCTGCCCGCACCAGGGCTGCCTGGTGAACAAGGTGGAGAACGGCAGCATCGACTGCCCCTGCCACGGCAGCAGGTTCGCGATCGCGGACGGCGCGGTGACCAAGGGTCCGGCCACCAAGGGACTGGCGGAGAAGAAGATCAAGGTCGCGGCGGACGGCAATATCTCGCTCGCATAGCGGCAGGTCAGGCGCCTACGCTCGCCCCATGGACGATCTGACACTGGTACGGGACCACACGGTCTACCGGTGCGTGATGGGGTCCCGGGCGTTCGGGCTGGCGACGGAGGCGAGCGACACCGACCGGCGCGGTGTCTACCTCGCCCCGGCTCCGCTGTTCTGGCGGTTCGAGAAGCCCCCCACGCACGTGGAGGGCCCTCGGGACGAGGAGTTCTCGTGGGAGCTGGAGCGCTTCTGCGAACTCGCGCTGCGGGCCAACCCGAACGTCCTGGAGTGTCTGCACTCGCCCCTGGTGGACGAGCTCACCCCGATGGGCGAGGAACTGCTCTCGCTGCGCGGGGCCTTCCTCTCCCGCCGGGCCCACACCAGCTTCAGCCGGTACGCGGCCTCCCAGCGCGGCAAACTCCTCGCCGACGTCCGCGTCCACGGCGCCCCGCGCTGGAAGCACGCCATGCACCTGCTGCGCCTGCTGCTGTCCTGCCGTGACCTCCTGCGCACGGGCCGCCTGACCATCGACGCGGGCCCGTACCGCGACCGCCTCCTGGCCGTCCGCCGCGGGGAGCTCGCCTGGGACGAGGCGGACGCCTGGATGGGCCGCCTCCAGGAGGAGACGGAGACCGCCCTGGCCACCACGTCCCTGCCCGCAGAACCGGACCACGCCCGCGTCGAGGACTTCCTGGTCCGCGCCCGCCGCGCGTCAGTCGCATAGCGTCCGGCGCCGTACGACGAACGCGTCGAGGGCCTCGTACGCCGACGCGTGCTCGGGCAGCGTGGAGACGGACTGCGTCGTGTCCAGCACCGCGTGCAGCGCCTCGAAGTCCGCGCGCACCCGCCGGCGCGCCGGGCGCTCGTAGCTCCCGTGTTCGGCGGCCCTTTCGAAGGGCCGCCACTGCGTGTCGGCCAACCCCCGGTAGTGGGTCAGGCATCCCAGAGGGCGCCGAAGGCCAGGAGTTCGTCCCGGTACTCGATGCGGCCCTCCCAGTCCCGGGGCCAGACGTCGGCCCCGAGGTGGGCTCCGGCGAAGGCGCCGGCGAGGCAGGCGATGGAGTCCGAGTCGCCCCTCGTGCAGGCCGCGCGGCGCAGGGCCAGGAGGGGCTCGTCGGGGAAGAGGAGGAAGCACTGGAGGGCGGTGGCGAGGGCCTCCTCCGCGATCCAGCCGTCGCCGGTGGTCAGGCAGGGGTCCGTCTCCGGGGACGGGGAGCGCAGGGCGGCCGCCAGCCGCTCCAGGACCGCGAGGCACTCGTCCCAGCCGCGCGCCATGAAGGACTCGGGCGAGGCGTCGGAGGCGGTCCGCGTCCAGAGGTCGCCGAGCCAGCGCTCGTGGTAGCGGGTGCGGTTCTCCAGGGCGTACGAGCGCAGCAGTCCGACCAGGCCCGTCACCTCGATGCCCGTGGCGAGCAGGTACACGGCCCGCGCCGTCAGGTCGGAGGCGGCGAGCGCCGTCGGGTGCCCGTGGGTGAGGGCCGACTGGAGCTGGGCCGCGCCCGCCCGTTCCTCTTCCGTCCAGCCGGGCACCAGCCCGACCGGGACCACGCGCATGTTCGCGCCGCAGCCCTTGGAGCCGAGCTGGCTGGCGTCCCGCCAGTCCCGTTCGGGCAGGTTCAGGAGGCTGCAGGCCTTGAGGCAGGTGTTCCCCGGCGCCCGGTTGTTCTCCGGCGAGTGGTACCAGTCGACGAACTCCTCGCGGACCGGCCGGGCCAGGCGCGGCGGGTCGACCCGGCCCCGCCCCTCGGCGGTACGCATGCCGCGCGCGAGGGCGAGGGTCATCTGGGTGTCGTCCGTGACGATCGCCGGGCGCGGGAGCCGCATCTCCCGCCACGGGCCCGTCTTGGCCAGGATCGAGGGCACGTCGTTGAACTCGGTCGGGAAGCCGAGGGCATCGCCCAGGGCCAGGCCGATCAGGGCGCCCGTCGCGGCTCGCTTCGTCATCGAGTGGGTCCTTCCGGTCGGAGCAGAGGGGGGTGCAGGGCGGTCGCCGGGCCGGGCCGGTAGAGGGCGGCCGGTTTGCCGCGGCCGCCGGTGAGCCGGGCGGCGCCCGGCACGGGCTCGACGAACCCGGGCGTCGTGAGGACCTTCCGGCGGAAGTTGGGGCGGTCGAGGGCGGTGTCCCAGACGGTCTCGTAGACGGCGCGGAGCTCGCCCAGGGTGAACTCGGGCGGGCAGAAGGCGGTGGCCAGGCAGGTGTACTCCAGCTTCGAGCCGATCCGCTCCCGCGCGTCCGCCAGGATCTCGGCGTGGTCGAAGGCCAGGTCCGGGGCCTCCCCCACCGCCAGCCAGCGGGCGTGCGCCGCGTCCCCGCCGCCCTCCGCCGCCGGCTCGGGCAGGTCCGGGACCAGCGCCGTGAACGCCACCGAGACCACCCGCATCCGCGGATCCCGGTCCGGTTCGCTGTAGGTGCGCAGCTGCTCCAGGTGGAGCGCCGCCACCACCTCCTCCGACAGGCCGGTCTCCTCGGCCAGTTCGCGCCGGGCGGCGCTCTCCGCGGACTCCCGCGGCAGGACGAACCCCCCGGGCAGCGCCCAGGCCCCCGCGTACGGCTCCTGGCCGCGCCGGATCAGCAGGACGTGCAGGGCTCCCTCGCGCACCGTGAAGACGGCCAGGTCGACGGTCACCGCGAACGGCTCGAAGGCGAGCGGAGCGAGATGGGGGTCCCCCCGGCCGGAGGCTGGGGGAGGGTCGTAGCCGGCTGTCATCGGTTCTCCGGGAGGGGGTCGGTGAAGTGCCAGCCCTCGGCCAGCAGCTCGTCCACGGCCCGGACGGCCGTTTCCAGCCGGGCCGCCCGGTCCCCGCGCACGACGAGGAAACGCCTCCCGGTGCGTTCCAGTTCCGCCCGGAACCGCTCCGTCATCCAGGGCCTGAGCTGCGGGCCGTCGCGCAGCCCGTCGTCCTCGAAGGGCACGTCGGCGTGGTCGGTCAGCAGGTACAGGTCCCGTCGGCTCCGGGCGGCGATCCGCTCGACCTCGGGGTTGCGGCCGCCCATGTACCGCTCGTGCCAGATCCCGGTGGCGAAGGAGTCGGTGTCGCAGAACAGCACCGGGGATCCGAGCCGGGCGGCCTGCTCCTCGTCGGCGTCCTGCCGGCGGGCGATGACCGGGAACTCCTCCGAGGTGAAGGACACGTCCGCCCAGGAGGCCGCCGGGTCGGCCGCGCGGGCCGCCGCCAGCTTCTCCTCGCTGTACCGGCGGCCGTACTCGGCGACCCAGCCGGTCTTGGCCCAGACTCCGCCGCGCCGCCGGTAGTGGTCCGCCAGGGCCCGCGACAGCGTGGTGGTCCCGGTGGACTCCGCGCCCAGGACCACGACCCGCCGGGTCAGCGCGGCGCGCACGGTCGGCCCCAGGAACTCCCAGGAGCCGACGGGATCCCTGCGCACCGCCGTCCCGGACACCGGGAACAGCGTCCGCTCCCGGTCCACCAGGACCTCCTCGGCGCCGAACCGCCGGGCCAGCTCGCTGCCGTACTCCTCGGAGGTGAACACGGCGTCCACCCGCCCGGGGACCGCGCTGCGGAACACTGCCATGTGGGCCTCCCAGATCGCCGGGTCGTGCAGGTCGACGGGGATGTCGTCGACCGCGCCGACGACCTCGGCCCCGGGGTGCGCCTCGCGCATCCAGGCGACCCGGTCGGCGAGCGGGACCGACTCGACGGAGGCCGCGCACACCAGCACGGTCAGCCGCTCGCACTGGTCCTGGGCGGTGCGCACGAGGTGGTGGTGGCCGGCGTGCGGCGGGTAGAACTTGCCGAGGACCAGGCCGTGCCCGTGGCGCCTCATGCCGCCGCCCCCGCGGCCGAACGGGCCTCCCGGGCGGGCAGCGTGCGCCGCCAGCCGAGGAGTCCGGCCACGCACAGGGCGAGGAAGCCCACGTAGAGCGCGGAGGTCAGGTAGAGCCCCTTGTGGGCGTAGAGCGGGACGTAGACGAGGTCGGCCGCGATCCACAGCCACCAGGACTCGACGAGCTTGCGGCACTGCCCGTACGTGGCGAGGAGCGAGAGCCCGGTGGTCAGCGCGTCCCAGAACGGGACGGTGGAGTCGGTGGCCCGGCTCAGCAGCAGCGTGAGCCCGAGCACGGTCACCGCCCCCGCCGCGGCGAGCCCGGCCCATTCGGCCCGCGTGGTACGGCGCACCGGCAGGGCCTCGGCGGATCCTGGTCCACCCCCGTGGGTCCAGGACCACCAGCCGTAGGCGGCGAGGGCGATGAAGACGATCTGGAGCCCGGCATCGGCGTAGAGGCCGGCCTGGGCGAAGAGCACGATGAAGAAGATGTTGTTGGCGATGCCGATCGGCCAGTTGGCGACGTGCTGCCGGGCGACCAACCAGACGCACAGGGCACCGGTGGCGAAGCCGAGCACCTCGGTCCAGCTCATGGTCCAGCTCATGCCGACCCCCCTCACTCCGCATTAATAGTCAGAACGACTATAAACCTTGGGGCGGGTGCGGACAAGCGAAAAGCCCGCAGTGCCGGGGGCACTGCGGGCTTCCACCGCTCAGGAGCGGACGTACCGCGGACGTACTGGCGTACTGACGGGCTACAGACCGACCTCGCGCATCAGCATGCCGACCTCGGTGTTGGTCAGGCGGCGCAGCCAGCCGGACTTCTGGTCGCCGAGCTCGATCGGGCCGAAGGAGGTCCGGACGAGCTTCTCGACCGGGAAACCGGCCTCCGCCATCATGCGGCGGACGATGTGCTTGCGGCCCTCGTGGAGGGTGACCTCGACCAGGTAGTTCTTGCCGACCTGGTCGACGACTCGGAAGTGGTCGGCGCGGGCGTACCCGTCCTCCAGCTCGATGCCGTCCTTGAGGCGCTTGCCGATCTCACGCGGCAGCGGGCCGGTGATGGCGGCGACGTAGGTCTTCTTCACGCCGTACTTCGGGTGCGTGAGGCGGTGGGCCAGCTCACCGTGGTTGGTGAGCAGGATGATGCCCTCGGTCTCCGTGTCGAGCCGGCCGACGTGGAAGAGACGCGTCTCACGGTTGGTGACGTAGTCGCCGAGGCACTGGCGGCCGTCGGGGTCCTCCATCGTGGAGACGACACCGGCGGGCTTGTTCAGCGCGAAGAACAGGTACGACTGGGTGGCGACGGTCAGGCCGTCCACCTTGATCTCGTCCTTCGGCTGGACGCGCTTGCCCTGCTCCAGCACGATCTCGCCGTTGACCTCGACGCGGGCCTGCTCGATGAGCTCCTCGCAGGCGCGGCGCGAGCCCATGCCGGCACGGGCGAGCACCTTCTGCAGACGCTCACCCTCCTCCTCGGCGCCCGGGAAGGTCTTCGGGGTCTTGATCACGGGCTTGTCGGCGTACCGGTCGCGCACGCGCTCCTCGATCCGCGCGTCCAGCTCGCGCGGGCGGGACTGGCCGCTACGGCTGCCCGGGCCGCTGCGCGGGCCGCCGGCCCCGCCGATGCCGGGGGTCTTGGAGGTCTTGGGGCCGCCCTTGGCGCCACCGCGCGCGGCCGCGCCACGGGCACCGCCGCCGCCGGCCTTGGGGCCGCTGCGACCGCTGCGCTCGCCCTCGGGGCCGACGTCGTAGCGGCGCTCCTCGGGGCGCGGGTTGCGGATCCGCGGCGGCGGAGCCTGGTCGCGGTCGCGGGAGTCCGAGCCACCGCCCTGGTAGCCGCCGCCCTGGTAGCCGCCGCCCTGGTAGCCGCCGCCCTGGTAGCCGCCACCGCCCTGGTAGCCACCGCCGGAGCTGCCGCCGCGGTAACCGCCGCCGCCTCCGGTGGAGCCGCCGCGGGAGCCGCCACCGCGGGAGGCGCCGCCCGAGGAGGAGCCACCGCGGGAGCTGCCACCGCCGGAGGAGCCGCCGCCGCGGTAGTTGCCGCCGGAGGAGGAGCCGCCGCGGGAGTTGCCGCCGGAGGAGGAGCCGCCGCGGGAGTTACCGCCGCGTCCGCCACCCCCGCCGCCGCTGTTCCTGTTGCCGCCGCCGTTGCCGTTGCCGCTGCTTCGCATCAAATGTCCGTCGTCTTGTCGTCTACATCGGTATCCGGAGCATCCGGATCGAACGACGGCACACCTTCTTGCGTCTCGGCTTCGATCGCGTCCGCCTCGGGGAGGAAGGGCGCGAGCTCCGGGAGCTCGTCCAGGCCTCGCAGGCCCATCCGCTCCAGAAAGTAGTTCGTCGTCCTGTATAGGATCGCACCTGTTTCGGGTTCCGTCCCCGCCTCCTCCACCAGACCGCGCTGGAGGAGGGTCCGCATGACCCCGTCGCAGTTGACTCCGCGGACCGCCGAGACCCGCGAGCGGCTCACCGGCTGGCGGTACGCGACGACCGCGAGGGTCTCCAGCGCCGCCTGGGTGAGCCGGGCCTGCTGGCCGTCCAGTACGAAGCCCTCGACCGCCGGGGCGTACTCCGCGCGGGTGTAGAACCGCCAGCCGCCGGCGACCAGCCGCAGCTCGAATCCCCTGCGCGCGGCCGTGTACTCGTCGGCGAGCTCGCGCAGCGCGTCCGCGACCTCGCGCGGGGTCCGCTCCAGCACCTTCGCGAGGTGCGCCTCGGTCGCGGGCTCGTCCACGACCATGAGTACGGCTTCCAGCGCCGGCTTCAGCTCCAGCGCGGCCACCGCGCTCGTCGCTTCGCTGCTCAATCCTTCGCCTCCACGATCTGGTCGAACTCGTCGGTCACGGTCGGCATGCCGTCGCCGTCGCCGCCGCTCCAGCGGACGGTGAGCGTCCGCAGGGCCTCCTCCTGGTCGAGGACCACCGCCTTCTCCCGGTAGAGCTCCAGGAGGGCCAGGAAGCGCGCGACGACGGTGAGGGTGTCGGCGGCGTCCTCGGTGAGCTCCTGGAAGGTGGCCTCCCCGCGCGCCTTCAGCATCCGCACCACGAGCCCGGCCTGCTCCCGCACGCTGACGAGGGGCGCGTGGATGTGGTCCACGTACACCTGCGGCTTGGCCTTCGGCTGCATGGCCTTGACCGCGAGGCGGGCGAACCCTTCGGGCCCGATGCTGATGACGACCTCGGGCAGCAGGTCCGCGTGGTGCGGCTCCAGCCCGACGGTCCTCGGGTACCGCTTGCCCTCGGCCTCGGCCCGCGCCTCGAAGATCTCGGCGATCTGCTTGTACGCGCGGTACTGGAGCAGGCGTGCGAAGAGCAGGTCCCGGGCCTCCAGGAGGGCGAGGTCCGCCTCGTCCTCGACCTCGGCCGCCGGCAGCAGCCGGGCGGCCTTCAGGTCGAGGAGGGTGGCGGCGACGACGAGGAACTCGGTGGTCTGGTCGAGGTCCCAGTCCGGCCCCATGGCCCGGATGTGGGCCATGAACTCGTCGGTGACCTTGGACAGCGCGACCTCGGTGACGTCGAGCTTGTGCCGCGAGATCAGCTGGAGCAGCAGGTCGAAGGGCCCCTCGAAGTTGGCGAGCCGCAACGTGAACCGCCCCTCGCCTCCAGCGGGGCCCGCGGTCCCCCCGACCGCCCCGCCCGCGGCGGGTGCGTCCTCCCCGGGGCCGCCCGCGGCGGGGACGGCGGCCTCAGCAGCTGCTGCGGCACCCCCGAGCCCGGCCCGGCCGGCTCCGGCAACAGCGTCGCCATCGGCAGGCACGGTGGCACCGCCGGCCAAGCCGCCTGCGGCGAGGCCCACCGTGTCCCCCTCCGGCCCACCCGCGGCGGGTGCGACCGCGTCGGGGTCGGGGTCGTCGCCTGCGGCGGGGGTGGCGGCCTCGGCAGCTGCTGCGGCACCCCCGAGTCCGGCCCGGCCGGCTCCGGCAACAGCGTCGCCATCGACAGGCACGGCGGCACCGCCGACCAGTCCGCCTGCGGCGAGGCCCACCGTGTCCCCCTCCGGCCCACCCGCGGCGGGGGTGGCCTCGGACTGGGTCTCCGGCGGGGTGGGCCGGCTGGGGTTGGGGTGGGGCTCCTGGCGGGCTGGAGGGCCGTCTGGGGCCGCGGGGGTCTTCTGGGGCTCCGCCCCGCCCTTCGTCGCTGCGGGGCGCGCAGTGGGCGCGTCTGGGGCTTCGGGGGCCACTCCCGCGTCCGTCGCCCCGGGTGTGCGGGGGCCGCGCCCCAGCGCTCGCCGGGGCGGTCGGCCGGATTCGGCGGGGAAGGGCATCGCGGTCCAAGTGATACGCAGGGGCAGCAGGGGCGAGCCGGGCGGAGTGACACGGCCACGAGCAGCCTAGGCCCTCTCCGGGCGATCCCCGTGGACCAGGCCGCCGGGGGGTACCACGCGGGCCGGTGATCGGGCCGGACCAGGTCACGTCGCCGGCCCTCGCGCATCGTGGGGCGAAGGAGCCTCGGCGTGCCGGGGCGGGGGCGGCGGCGCGGTGCCCGGCTGCCGTGCGTCGCCGGGCCGAGAGGCACCGGACCTGCCGGGCGGGCAGGGGGCGGCGGCGCAGTGGCCGGCTGCCCCGCATCGCGGGGCGAAGAGGCCCCCGGCGTACCGGGGCGGGCGGGGGCGGCGGCGCGGTGGCCGGCTGCCCCGCGTCGCAGGGCGGAGAGGCACCGGACCTGCCGGGCGGGCGGGGGGCGGCGGCGCGGTGGCCGGCTGCCCCGCATCGCGGGGCGAAGAGGCCCCCGGCGTGCCGGGGCGGGGGCGGCGGCGCGGTGGCCGGCTGCCCTGCGTCCCTGGGCGGAGAGGCACGGGCCCGGGCGGCCCTGCGACGGCGCGGCGCGCGGGGCCTGCCGGGGCGCGGTGTTCCGGGTCCGCCCCGCGGTCCCGGCGGCGGGGGCCGGGCCCGGCGGGAGCGGAAGGGTTCCGGGGGGGTCAGCGGCCGCGCAGGCGGCGGACCAGGATGCTCGCGTCCCCGCGGGACTCGAGGTCGGCGAGGACCACGGCCACCGCCTCGCGGACGATGCGGCCGCGGTCGACGGCCAGCCCGTGCTCCCCGCGCAGCACCAGCCGCGCGTGTTCCAGGTCCATGAGCTCCTCGGCGGAGACGTAGACCGTGATCTTCTCGTCGTGCCGTTCACGGCCGCTGGGCCGCCGGTTCGCACCGCGGCCCTGCCCCTTGCCCCGGCGGGTCGCGCCGGTCGGGGCGGCGACCGCCCCGCCGGCCGGGCCGACGGGGCTGACAGAACCTTCCTGCGGTCGTCGCGGCTGCCCCACGACGGGCCCGCCGGACGCCGTGCCGGCCTCAGCCTCCCGGCTGCGGCCCGCCCCCGCCGTGCCCTCGGCCGAACTCGCCGAGTGTTCCGCGACGGGTGCCTCGTCGACCCCGCGCCGCGGCGAGGACGACTGGAGCGCCATCCCCCCGGTCGTACGGAACAGTTCGTCGGCTCCGGGCAGACTCACTCGGCGTGACACCGGGCGAGCACCTCCCTGGCCAGCTGGCGGTAGGCGGCGGCGCCGACGGAGTTGGACGCGTACGTCGTGATCGGCTCACCGGCGACCGTGGTCTCCGGGAAGCGCACCGTGCGGCCGATGACCGTGTGGTAGACGTGGTCGTCGAAGGCCTCGACGACGCGCGCCAGCACCTCACGGCTGTGCACCGTACGGGAGTCGTACATCGTGGCGAGGATGCCGTCGAGCTCCAGCTCGGGGTTGAGCCGCTCCTGCACCTTCTCGATGGTCTCGGTCAGCAGCGCCACGCCGCGCAGCGCGAAGAACTCGCACTCCAGCGGGACGATGACCTTGTGAGCCGCCGTCAGGGCGTTCACGGTCAGCAGACCGAGCGAGGGCTGACAGTCGATCACGATGTAGTCGTAGTCGGCCATCAGGGGCTTCAGGGCCCGCTGCAGGGTGGACTCGCGCGCGACCTCACTGACCAACTGCACTTCCGCAGCGGACAGGTCGATGTTGCTCGGCAGCAGGTCCATGTTGGGGACCGCCGTCTTGAGCAGCACCTCGTCGGCCGACATGCCCCGCTCCATGAGCAGGTTGTAGACCGTCAGGTCGAGTTCCATCGGGTTCACGCCGAGACCCACGGACAGCGCGCCCTGCGGGTCGAAGTCGACGAGCAGCACGCGGCGCCCGTACTCGGCGAGCGCGGCACCCAGGTTGATGGTCGACGTGGTCTTGCCCACGCCGCCCTTCTGGTTGCACATCGCGATGATCTTCGCCGGACCGTGGTCGGTCAGCGGACCCGGGATCGGGAAGTACGGGAGCGGGCGTCCGGTCGGGCCGATCCGCTCACGGCGCTGGCGGGCAGCGTCGGGGGCGAGGGTGGCCGCGTACTCGGGGTCCGGTTCGTACTCCGCGTCGGGGTCGTAGAAGTGCCCTTCGGGCACATTGTCGTAGTCGGCGAAACCAGTGGGCTTTTCGCCGCTCAGGTCGCCGGCCCTGGAGTTCACGTCTAGGCCGTCCATGCTCTTTTGGGGCGTCGTCATGTGCTGGTGGTTTGCGAAGGTGCGTACCGCGACGGAGCCGACGGCTTCGAGCCCGGCAGGGCCTTGGCCCCGCTCGGGCATCCCTGCTCGACCACCCCCAGGGGCAAATGTCGACTCATTCACAAGTCGTCTTACCTCCTCGGACGTGACCAGGACACTTATCGATAGGTCAGCGTGGCACCATGCCGACGGTTGGCGACTCTATGGCGTGTCACCACTCAGCGGCAACACAATCCGCCGGACCCGGCACGATGTGTCGGCAACCGAACACCACTCTGTCAAGGGCGTGCGAGCTGTCGCTGCGAAGTTTCGCGGGTGTGCGAAAGGGTTAAAGGGTTACGTTCGAGGCGAGTTGAGCGGGGTCTCCGGACACGCCTCAAACGCGTCCGGCCGGACCTTGCGGGCAAGGTCCGGCCGGATACGTGAGATTGACGTCAGTCGTTGACGCGTCAGCCGAGGAGCGTGCTCAGCTCAAGGGTCTCGAGGCCGTGGGCCTCGGCGACCGGACCGTAAACGACCTGCCCGTCATGGGTGTTGAGACCCAGCGCGAGCGCGGGGTCACGGCGCAGCGCCTCGACCCAGCCGAGGTTCGCGAGCTGCACGATGTAGGGCAGCGTGGCGTTCGTCAGTGCGTAGGTGGAGGTGTTCGGCACCGCGCCCGGCATGTTGGCGACGCAGTAGAAGACCGAGTTGTGGACCTGGAAGGTCGGCTCGGCGTGGGTGGTCGGACGGGAGTCCTCGAAGCAGCCGCCCTGGTCGATCGCAATGTCGACAAGTACACTTCCGGGCTTCATCTTGGCGACGAGCTCGTTGGTGACCAGCTTCGGGGCCTTCGCACCCGGGATCAGCACCGCGCCGATGACGAGGTCGGCCTCGACGACGGCCTTCTCGAGCTCGAAGGCGTTGGAGACGATCGTCTTGATCTTCGTGCCGAAGATCTTGTCGGCCTCGCGGAGCTTGTTGATGTCGCGGTCGAGCAGGGTCACGTGGAAGCCCATGCCGATGGCGATCTGCGCGGCGTTCCAGCCGGAGACGCCGCCGCCGATGACCACGCACTCACCGGCGTGGGTGCCGGGGACACCGCCCGGGAGGACGCCGCGGCCGCCGGCCGAGCGCATCAGGTGGTAGGCGCCGACCTGCGGGGCCAGCCGGCCCGCGACCTCGGACATCGGGGCGAGCAGCGGCAGCGCGCGGTTGGCGAGCTCGACCGTCTCGTACGCGATGGCGGTGGTGCCGGACTCCAGCAGGGCGTCCGTGCACTCGCGGGAGGCCGCCAGGTGCAGGTAGGTGAAGAGGGTCTGGTCCTTGCGGAGGCGGTGATACTCCTCCGCGATCGGCTCCTTGACCTTCAGCAGCAGGTCGGCGGTGGCCCAGACCTCGTCGGCGGTGCCGAGGATCTCCGCACCGGCCGAGACGTACTCGGCGTCCGTGATCGAGGAGCCGACACCGGCGTTCTGCTCGATGAAGACCTGGTGGCCGTTGCGGACCAGCTCATGCACGCCGGCGGGCGTGATGGCGACCCGGAACTCGTTGTTCTTGACCTCGCGGGGGATGCCGACCTTCATCGTCGATCACGGTCCTTGGCTCAGGGGATATTTCGGGGCACTTCCATACATACCCGCCCACAAGAACGCGCAACGGGATGCACCACGGGATGTCGTGGTGAAGCCAGTCTAATGAAGGACGACGCGCTGTCTAGCCTTGCAAACAAATAATCTCAGTCGATATCACTGCGGATTTCGCAGGCTGCGGGGTCGTCACCCAGCAATCTGTCGGCTGCGGAGCGGTGCAGCCTCGCGGCCGCGGGGTCGCCCAGCCGGTCCAGCGTGTCGGCCAGCCGGACCTGCAGCGCGGCCTGAAGCCGCTGGTCGCCGGCCCTGCGCGCGAGCTCCACCGCCTCCCGGCAGGTGTGCAGCGATTCCTCGGGCCGTCCCGCGTACTCCTGGACCCGCGCCATCTCGCTCAACGCCTTTGCCTGCCCCGGCACATCGGCCAGTTTCCGGTAGCCCGCGGCGGCCGCCCGCCAGCTGCGCAGCGCGTCCCCGTACCGGCCCGCGTACGTGTGCACGTTCCCCAGCCGCCCGTACAGCCGGGCCTCGTCCGCGCGCTCCCCCCGCGCGAGGGCCTGGGAAAGGGCCCGGCCGAACCAGTCGGCGGCCCGGTGCCAGTCCGCCAGCTCCTGGTACGCGCCGCCTACGGATTCCATCGCGCGGCCGGTCGCGTACGGGTCCCCGGCGGCCTTTCCCGCGACCAGCGCGGCCCGGTAGCGCTCCAGGGCCTCGTGGGTCCGGCCGGTCTCGGCGTCCAGATCGGCCAGGTTCAGCAGCGCGGCGGCCTGCTCCCGGTGCAGGCCGCGGCGTTCTGCCACGTCCAGGACCAGCCGGTGCAGCCCGTACAGCTCCGGGGCGGCCCCGGCGGTGCCCCGGTGCTCCGCCAGGGCCCGCACGAGGGCGGCGACCAGCCGGCGGGCCAGGGTGTCCAGCTCCCCGTCGGCCACGGCCAGCGAGGCGGCCGCGGAGAGCGCGGGCAGCCGGGTGTCCAGCCAGGTGGCGGCGGCCCGCCGGTCCGGGAACCGCAGGGCGCGCGGCAGGCCGTCCAGCACCTCCCGGACCTCCTCCTCGTCCGCCGAGGCCATCGCCCCGCAGGAGTGCAGCAGCCGGACCGTGCGCTCCAGCATCCGGGCCCGGGCCAGCTGGACCTCGGCGGGCCGCTCCTTGGCCTCCAGCAGGGCCTGCAGCATGGGTGCGAGGCAGCCGGGCAGCAGGAACAGTCCGTCATGCGCGCCCTGTACGAGTCCCAGCCCGGCGAAATCGTCCAGCGTGGCCTGGGCCGCGGCCACGGAGCAGCCGGCGAGGGCGGAGGTGGTGTGCGAGTCGACGAGGCCGGCCGGGGCCAGCGGCAGCAGCCGCAGGGTCCGCTGGGCGGGCTGCGGCAGGGACTCGTAGACGAGCCGGAAACACCGGGCGAGCGGGCCGCCGGCGAGGCCCGGCATCTCGTGCAGCTGCTTGGCCACATCGGCGACGGAGGCCTTGGGCCGGGCGGCGAGCCACCCGCCGACGAGGCCGAGCGCGGCGGGCTGGCCCCCGCACTCCTCGGCGAGGGCGTCGGCGGCCCGGGGGTCGGCGGTGACGCGGGTGTCGCCGATGTGCCGGGCGAGCAGCTCCACGGCGGAGGGCGTGTCGAGCCCGCCGAGGGTGCAGGGCCGCACGTCCGGAATCCCCGTGAGGGGCCCCTCGGAGGTGACCACGACGAGGCACTCGGGGGTGTCCGGCAGCAGGGCGTCGACCTGGTGCGGATCAGCGGCGTCGTCGACCAGGATGATCACCCGCCGGCCGTTGAGCGCGGTGCGCAGGGCCGAGCTCAGCTCGTCCTCGCCGGCTCCGGGCGGGGTGGGCAGCCCGAGCCCTTCCAACAGGCCCCTGACGGCGCGTTCGGTGTCCACCGTCTCCCCTCCGGGGAGGACGAGCCGGGTGCGGAGCACCCCGTCGGGGTACTCGTGCGCCACCTCGCGCACGAACTCCTCGGCGAGGGCCGTCCGCCCGGAGCCCGGCCGTCCGGCGACGAGCAGCACCCTCGCCCGGGGCGCCTTGGCCTTCCGGCCGGAGAGGGTGTCGAGCCCGGTCCGCGCGATGTCCTCGCGCAGCTCCTTGAGCTCACGCCGCCGCCCGACGAAATCCGTCACGGATCCGCTCCTCTCACTGCCTTCGGATGGCGAGCGTAGTTCACGCAGAGCGACGACCCGTGTGGAGCGCGGCGGGCAAATCCCCCAATCGGATCAGCGGATGGTCCTCTTTTTTCACGCGCCGCTCGCGCGGACTCGGCCCCGGCGAGTCCCCCGGCTACCGCTGGGAGGTGCCCCAGGGGCTCCGCCCCGGACCCCGCGCCTCAAACGCCGGCGGGGCTGAAAAATCCAGCACCGCCGGCGTTCGAGGCGATCTTTCAGCCCGTCCGGCGCTTGAGGACCGGGGTCCGGGGCCGGCCCCGGCAGTGGCGGCGCGGGCTACGCCTCGTACGGGCGGGCCCGCCAGGGGGCCAGGGCCGGGCGGAGGGCTTCGATGCCGCCCTCGGAGGCCAGCGCGGCGGAAAGGGCCAGGACGCCCGTCACCAGCCCGGGATTGCCCAGCTCACCGGCGAGGATCCCGCGTACCAGGTCACCGAGCGGAACACGGGCGATCTCCATGTCCGCCTCCTCGTCGGAGACCACGTACCGCTCCCCCTCCGCCTCTGCGAGGTCCCGCGCCAGGAAGACCCGTACCGCCTCGTCCGACCCTCCCGGGGAGGTGAAGAAGTCGGCCAGCACCCGCCAGTCCTCCGCCCTGACGTGCGCCTCCTCGTACAGCTCCCGCTGCGCCGCGTGCAGCGGGTTCTCCCCCGCCACGTCCAGCAGCCCCGCCGGCAGCTCCCACAGCCGGTGCCGCACGGGGTGCCGGAACTGCCGCAGGACCAGCACCCGCTGCTGCTCGTCGAGGGCCAGCACGCACACCGAGCCGGGGTGCACCTGGTAGTCGCGGCGCACCACCGCGCGGTCCGGCATCCGGACCTGGTCCGATTTGACGGAGGTCTTCGCGCCCTCGAACGGGGTGCGCGAGGCGACGACCTCCCACGACTCCGGTGTGTCCACGATGTCGTTTCCGATGTCGTTGCCCATGGCCATGGCCGATACCTTCCCGAGAACGCGACAGCCGGGGCACGATCCGTGCCCCGGCTGTCTACGTTATGCGGTTAGGCGCTCACTTCGCGGACTGCTGCCGCTCCACGGCGGCCTTGACCAGGCCCGCGAACAGCGGGTGCGGGCGCGTGGGGCGCGAGCGCAGCTCCGGGTGGGCCTGGGTGGCCACCAGGTAGGGGTGCACCTCGCGCGGGTACTCGACGTACTCGACGAGCTTGTTGTCCGGGGAGGTGCCGGAGAAGACGAGGCCCGCCTTCTTCTCCAGTTCGCCGCGGTAGGAGTTGTTGACCTCGTAGCGGTGGCGGTGGCGCTCGTCGACGTACGCCTGGTCGCCGTAGACCTCACGGACGATCGAGCCCTCGGCGAGCTTCGCCGGGTACATGCCCAGACGCATGGTGCCGCCCAGGTCGCCCGCGCCCTCGACGAAGGCCAGCTGCTCCTCCATGGTCGAGATGACGGGGTGCGGGGTGGAGGCGTCGAACTCCGTGGAGTTGGCGTCCTCGATGCCCGCCAGGTTCCGCGCCGCCTCGATGACCACGCACTGCAGGCCCAGGCACAGGCCGAGGAGCGGGATCTTGTTCTCGCGGGCGTAGGTGATCGCGCCGACCTTGCCGTTGACACCGCGGTCGCCGAAGCCGCCGGGCACGCAGACCGCGTCCACGTCGGCCAGCTGCGCCGCGGCGCCCGCCGGGGTCTTGCAGTCGTCGGAGGCCACCCACTTGATCTCGACCCGGGCCTTGTTGGCGAAACCGCCGGCGCGCAGCGCCTCGGTCACCGACAGGTAGGCGTCGGGCAGGTCGATGTACTTGCCGACGAGCGCGACCTTGACCTCGTGGTCGGGGTTGTGGACGCGGTCCAGCAGGTCCTCCCACACCGTCCAGTCGACGTCGCGGAAGGGCAGGTCGAGCTTGCGCACGACGTACGCGTCCAGGCCCTCGGTGTGCAGCACCTTCGGGATGTCGTAGATCGACTTGGCGTCGATGGCCGCGACCACGGCCGCCTCGTCCACGTCGCACATCAGCGAGATCTTGCGCTTGATGGAGGTCGGGACCTCGCGGTCGGCGCGCAGCACGATCGCGTCGGGCTGGATGCCGATGTTGCGCAGGGCCGCGACCGAGTGCTGGGTCGGCTTGGTCTTCAGCTCGCCGGAGGGGCCGATGTAGGGCAGCAGCGAGATGTGCACGACGAAGACGTTGTCGCGGCCGACCTCGTGGCGGACCTGTCGGACGGTCTCCAGGAACGGCAGCGACTCGATGTCGCCGACGGTGCCGCCGACCTCGGTGATGACGACGTCGACGTCCTCGGTCGCCATGCGGCGGATGCGGTGCTTGATCTCGTTGGTGATGTGCGGGATGACCTGCACGGTGTCACCGAGGTACTCGCCGCGCCGCTCCTTGGCGATGACCTGCGAGTAGACCTGGCCGGTGGTGACGTTGGCCGAGCCGTCGAGGTCGACGTCGAGGAAGCGCTCGTAGTGTCCGATGTCCAGGTCGGTCTCGGCGCCGTCGTTGGTGACGAACACCTCACCGTGCTGGAACGGGTTCATGGTGCCCGGGTCGACGTTCAGGTACGGGTCGAGCTTCTGCATCGTGACCCGAAGACCGCGCGCCTTCAGCAGCGCACCCAGGCTGGAGGCCGTCAGGCCCTTGCCGAGGGAGGAAGCGACACCCCCGGTGACGAAGATGTGCTTGGTCGTCATGGCTGTGCTGTTTCGAAAAGCAGCGGGCGGCATCGCCAAGAGGGGGCTCCCGTGGTCGCGAGGTGAGGTGCGTCCGGCGCCGGCCACCGTCGATCCGGAAGGGTCTCTGGGGGCGCCGAAGCTGCGGTTTCGGGGCTCCTGATTCGCACAGGCAGACCACCGGTCCACGGGGTACCAGCCTATCAGCGCCCGGGCCGGTCCGCCTCCGGCCACGCGGCGTCAGCGGCCGGTAGCAGGGCGCCGAAGTGCGCCGGGCCGGTGCGGCGCCTGCTCACCCGTTCGGCCCAGCCGCATTCTTCCGGGGCTTAAGGAGATCACTAGGGTGCACGTCATATCCTGCTCGGATATTGCGAACATCACCGCCGGGCAGTCCGTCAGACGGCCTAACCGAGCCGATATGCGGAATCATGGGCTCAACGCGGAGATCCCCACCCACAGGTGACCGCGCAAACGCGCAATGCAAGCGCCCTTCGGGGCGGACGTGGCCGTTCGACTGGAGATGCACGTGTCCGGGCGCATCGAGGATTACGCACTGATCGGGGACATGCAGACCGCGGCGCTGGTCTGCCGGGACGGGGCGGTGGACTGGCTGTGCCTGCCCCGCTTCGACTCCCATGCCGTGTTCGCGAGCATTCTCGGCACCGAGGATCACGGGTTCTGGCGGATCGGCCCGGCGTACCCGGCCGGCTCCGAGGCCCCGCGTGCCGACCGCCGCCGCTACCGCGGTGACTCGCTGGTGCTGGAGTCGGAGTGGGACACGCCCCGCGGAAAGGTGCGCGTGATCGACTTCATGCCGCCCCGCGAGGACCACGCGCCGCAGCTGATCCGCATCGTGGAGGGCGTCAGCGGGCGCGTCCCGATGCGCTCGGCGCTGCGGATGCGCTTCAGCTACGGGCGGGTGGTGCCCTGGGTCCACAAGGTCGACGGGCGCACGGTCGCCGTCGCCGGCCCCGACTCGGTCTGGCTGGACACCGAGGCCCAGACCTACGGCAAGGACCTGACGACGTACTCCGACTTCACGGTCGGACCCGGCGACCGGATGGCCTTCAGCATCAGCTGGCAGCCCTCGCACAAGGGCGCGCCGGAGTCCCCCGACGCCGGGGCGGCCCTGGAGTCGACCACCGACTTCTGGCGCGAGTGGGTCGACCAGTGCACCTACCACGGGCCCTACCGGGAGGCCGTGGTCCGCTCCCTGATCACGCTCAAGGCCCTCACGTACGGCCCCACGGGCGGGATCGTCGCCGCGCCGACCACCTCCCTGCCGGAGGAGATCGGCGGGGTCCGCAACTGGGACTACCGCTACACCTGGCTGCGCGACGCGGCCATCACCCTCTCCTCGCTGCTGCGCACCGGCTACCGCGAGGAGGCCCGTGCCTGGCGCGAGTGGCTGCTGCGCGCGGTGGCCGGGGACCCGGAGAACCTGCAGATCATGTACGGGATCGCGGGTGAGCGGGAGCTCGGCGAGACCGAGCTGGACTGGCTGCCCGGCTACGAGAACTCCCGCCCGGTCCGCGTCGGCAACGGCGCCGCGGGCCAGCTCCAGCTCGACGTCTACGGCGAGGTCACCGAGGCCCTGCACCTGGGTCACATGACGGGCCTGGCCCGCAGCGACTACGCCTCGCTGCTCCAGCTCAAGCTGATCCGCTACCTGGAGACCCACTGGGACCAGCCGGACGAGGGCATCTGGGAGGTGCGCGGCCCGCGCCGCCACTTCGTGCACTCGAAGGTGATGGCCTGGGTGGCCGTGGACCGCACGATCAAGCTGATCGAGAGCGGGGACGCGGACGGCCCCCTGGACCGGTGGCGCGAGCTGCGCGACGAGATCCACCAGGACGTGTGCGAGAAGGGCTACGACAAGGAGCGCAACACCTTCACCCAGTCGTACGGGTCGAAGGAGCTGGACGCCTCCCTCCTGCTGATCCCGCAGATGGGCTTCCTGCCGCCCGACGACAAGCGGGTCATCGGCACCATCGAGGCGATCCAGCGCGAGCTGTCCACGCCCGACGGGTTCATCCTGCGCTACCCGACGGCGGGCGAGGAGGCCGGCGTGGACGGCCTTGAGGGCGACGAGGGGGCCTTCCTGGCCTGCTCGTTCTGGATGGCCGACGACCTGGCGATGATCGGCCGGGTGGACGAGGCGCGGCGGCTGTTCGAGCGGCTGCTGTCGCTGCGCAACGACCTGGGTCTGCTGGCGGAGGAGTGGGATCCGCGGCTCCAGCGGCAGGTGGGGAACTTCCCGCAGGCCTTCAGCCACGTTCCGCTGATCGACACGGCGCTGCGGCTGACGGCGAGCGGGGCTTACGGGGGGTAGCGCGCTCCCCGGCCATGAGCGGGGCCCGGCTCGGGTCCCGCTCGGGCGTACGGGGCGCGGGCCGCTCGCCGCGCCCCTCCGCACCCCGCCCCCTACGCTGGAAGGGTCCTTTGCCCTCCGCTGGAAGGGGCGGCCATGGCTCCCCTCTCGAAGGCGGGCGCGGCGCTGACCGCGCTCCGCGAGGACCTGTCCGGCGAGGTGTTCACCCCGCAGGACCCGGGGTACGACGGGGCCCGGACGGTCTTCAACGCGATGATCGACCGCAAGCCCGCCGTCATCGCCCAGTGCGAGAGCACGGCGGACGTGGTGACCGCCGTGCGTTTCGCGAGGGACCTCGACCTGAAGGTCGCGGTGCGCGGCGGCGGCCACAGCGTGGCCGGGATGTCCCTCAACGACGGCGGCCTCGTCGTGGACCTGCGCCGGATGCACGAGGTGACGGTCCATCCGGCGGCGAGGGCCGTGCACATCGAGGGCGGGGCCACGATGAGCCACCTCGACCGGGCCTGCCAGCCCTATGACCTGGCCACCACCGGCGGCCGGGCCTCCACCACCGGAGTCGGCGGCTTCGTGCTGGGCGGCGGGACCGGCTGGCTGGACCGGAAGTTCGGCCTGGCGGTGGACAACCTGCTGGGCGTGGACCTGGTCACCGCGGACGGCGAGCTGCTGCACGTGACCGCCGAGGACCATCCCGAGCTGTTCTGGGGGCTGCACGGCGGTGGCGGGAACTTCGGCGTCGCCACCTCGCTGACCCTGCGCCTGCACGAACTGCCCGCCATGTCGATCGCGTTCGTGCTGTACCTGCCCGAACGCGGGCCCGAGGTGGTCCGCGCGTTCCGGGACCTCATCGAGGCCGGGCCGCCGGAGGCCTCCGGCGCCGCCCTCTACGTGACCGGCCCGCCCGAGGACTTCGTACCGCCGCACCTGGTCGGGCTGCTGCTGGCCGGCGCGCTGCTGACGTACGCGGGCCCGGAGGAGGAGATGCGCGAGCTGGCACGGCCGCTGCTGGCGATCCCCCACGAGTCCGAGATCGTCACGGCCATCCCGTACGCCGACCTCCAGTCCATGATCGACGACCCGCCGGGGATGCGGAACTACTGGTCGGCGGAGTACCTCACGGGTATCCCGGACGAGTTCGTGAACGCCTTCTGCGCCCGCGCCGAGTCCATGCCGGTGCCGACCGGCACCCAGCACCTGGTCTTCCCGCAGGGCGGCGCCATCGCCTCCGGCCCGGCCGACTACCCGGTGCCGTACCGCGACGCGCCCTGGGCGGTGCACCCGTTCGGGATCTGGGAGGACGAGGCCGACGACGAGAGGTGCCGGCAGTGGGTCAAGGACGTCCGGGCCGACGTCGAGCCGTGGAGCACCGGCGCGGTGTACCTGAACTTCATCGGGGACGAGGGCGGGGACCGGGTGGTGTCCGGTCTGGGCAGCGAGAGCATGCGGCGGCTGGGCGAGCTGAAGCGGAAGTACGACCCGGACAACGTCTTCCGCTTCAACCACAACATCCGGCCGCTCTGAGGCTCACGTGAGGGCGGCGATCACCTCCCGCGCCGCCCGCTCGCCCTCGGTGGCGCCGCCTTCCATGAAGCCCTGGAAGTCGTAGCTGCAGTGCTCACCGCCGATGTGGACGTTGCCCTGTGCGGTGCCCTCGTACTTGGCGTAGCGGTGCAGGTAGCCGGTGGGCCAGTACGAGTACGCGCCGAGCGAGTGCGGGTTGCGGTGCCAGGCGGAGAGCTGGGCCTTGCCCGTCCAGACGGCCTTGGTGCCCGGGTAGAAGGCGTCGATGCCGGTCAGCATGCGGCCGGCGAGGGCGCGCACGTACGGGTCGGTCTCGGTGGCGAAGGGGGTCGCGGGGGTGAGCGACCCGGCGAGGGTGCCGCCGCCGTACTGGAGCAGGATGCCGCCCGTGCCGGGCTGGACCTTGGTGGTGTCCCAGGTCTGCTGGACGTCGGAGTCGGTGAAGCAGTCGCCGGCGGAGACCCCGGGCCAGGGGCCGGTGCCGCGCCAGGGGCGGGCGGTGAACTGCATGTTGAGCTTGGTGCAGTAGCCCATCCGGGCATCGCGCAGCAGGTTCCGCATGAGCGGGTCGAAGCCGGCCTGCGAGGTGTCGATGCGCTGGAGGATCGGCAGGGGCAGGCACAGGATCGTGTGGTCGGCGACGGTGGTGCGAACGGATCCGGAGTCGTTGAAGGTCAGCGTCTGGGTGCCGTCGGCGTTGGCCCGTACGGCGACCAGCTCACGGCCCATCACGATCGAGCCGGCGGGCAGGGCGGCGGCGATGGCGTTCGGCAGCCGGTCGTTGCCGCCGGTGATGTGGTAGCGCTCGTTGGACAGGCCCCAGACGTTGAAGTTGCCCGGGTTGGGCTGGTAGCCCATCAGCAGGACGAGGGCGAGCGCGGACTGCTGGTTCGTGTCCGCGCCGTACTCGACGTTGTAGGCCACGTCGATGAAGCGGCCGAGCTGCGAGCCGTGGCCGCCGGGGATCCGGCTCTCGATCCACTCGTACAGGGTCATGTTGTCGAGGGCGGTGCCGGCGGGGGTGCTGCTGTTCCAGGAGACCTCCCCGGCTTCCGAGAGGTCCCGGTGCAGGGCCTGGTAGACGGCCTTGAAGTCCTCGTCGGCCCGGGTGCGGGAGTAGTACTCCCCGTTGAACCAGAGGACTTCCTCCGCCCCGTTGGGGCCGCCGCCGAGGAAGTCCTCGGTGGGCAGGTTGAACCGGCGGCAGAGCTCCAGGATCTTCTTGTGGCTGGTGTCGATCAGCTCGCCGCCGATCTCGGAGGTCTGCCCGTACGCCCAGTGGCTCCGCTGGGTCCACATCCGGCCGCCGACACGGCTCGGGTTGGCCTCGTAGAGGGTGCAGGCGACGCCCGCGTCCTTGAGGGTGAGGGCGGCGGTCAGGCCGGAGATGCCGGCGCCGATGACGGCGACGCGGGCCGGGGCGACGGGCTTCTTGTCGGGGGTGGCCCCGGCGGCGTGGGCGGCCCCGGCCGCGGATCCGGCGAGGGCGGCGCCGAGGCCGAGGGCGGCGGCGCGGCCGAGGAGTTCACGGCGGGTGGATCCGCGGACCTCGGCGGCGGGCATGCCGAGGCGGGCTGCCGCGGCGTGCTCGGCGGCGAGGCGGCGCAGGGCGTGCATGAGGGGCGTACGGGCCATGGCGGGGCTCCTCAGAGGTTCGCGGCGGTGGACGAGGGGTTGCCCTGTCCGGGCAGGACGGTCAGGTTCGGCTGGCCGTCGGCGTCACCGGGCGCGTCGCCGGGGCGCTCGGCGGCGTCCTCCAGGACGATCCGGCCGATGATCTCGTAGCGCGCGGGGGCCTTCGCCTTGAGCCAGAAGCCGAGGCCGAGGCCGCCGAGGAAGACCGCGCCGACGATCCACGGGATCAGCTTGAAGAAGATCGATCCGGCGGCGCTGCCGGCCGCGGTCTCCATGTTGAGGACGAGCAGGACCACGACGGCCGTCATTCCGATGCCGCCGAGCAGCGGGGCGGTGAAGGTCTTGAACCAGTTCCGGTCCTCGGGGTGGTTCTTGCGGAAGTAGCCGATGACGGCGAAGGAGCACAGCGTCTGGACGATCAGGATCGCCATCGTGCCCAGGATCGCGAGCAGCGTGTAGAGGTGCAGGTACGGGTCCTGCCCGGTGGCCCAGAAGCCGACGACGAGCGCGGTGGCGATGGCGGTCTGCACGACCGAGGCGAGGTACGGGGAGCCGTGCCGGGGGTGGGTGTGGCCGAGCTTCGGCGACAGGAAGCCCTCGCGGCCGATGGCGTAGAGGTAGCGGGCGGCGCACTGGTGGAAGGCCATGCCGCAGGCGAAGGAGCCGGTGAGCAGCAGCCACTGGAAGGCGTCCACGGCCCAGGCGCCGATGAAGGTCCGGGTGGGGGCGAAGAACAGGTCGAGGGGGCTGGCGGAGGCGGACAGCTCGACGGACTCGGCCAGGCCGTTGCCCGCGATGGTCATCCAGGAGACGTAGATGTAGAAGAGGCCGACGCCGACGACGGAGATGAGGGTGGCCTTGGGGATGACCCGCTTGGGGTCGCGGGACTCCTCGCCGTACATGGCGGTGGACTCGAAGCCGACCCAGGACCAGAAGGCGAAGAAGAGGCCGAGGCCGGCGGAGGTGCCGGTGAAGGCGTTCTTCGGGTTGACGGGTTCGAGCGGGATGCCCTCCGGTCCGCCGCCGGCGATCAGCACGGCGGTGGCCACGGCGAAGAGCACGGCGATCTCGGCGACGAGCATCACGCCGAGCGCCTTGGCGGTGAGGTTGATGTCGAAGTGCGCGAGGGCGGCGGTGACGGCCAGCATGGCGGCCGCGTAGACGACCCAGGGCAGGTCGACGCCCAGCTGGTCGTGGACGGTGGTCTTCGTGAAGTAGGAGAACACGCCGACGATCGAGGCCTCGAAGACGATGTAGGCGAGGACGGCGAGCATGCCGGAGGCCATGCCCGCGATCCGGCCGAGGCCGTGCGAGATGTAACCGTAGAAAGCGCCCGCGGCGGTGATCCGCTTGGCCATGGCCACGTAGCCGACCGCGAAGACGGTCAGGACGAGGGTGGCGAAGAGGTATCCGGCCGGGGCTCCGGTGCCGTTGCCGAAGCCGACGGCGATGGGCAGGTTGCCCGTCATGGCGGTGATCGGGGCGGCGGTGGCGACGGCCATGAAGACGACGCCGACGAGGCCGACCGAGTTGGCCTTGAGTCGCTGGACCTGCGGAGCCGGGGGCGTCCGGGATGCCCCGCTGGTCGTGCCTCTGCTCATGGCGTCCTCTTCCTGTGTCGGGAGGCCGCCACTCTCCACCGGGGTGACGCAGACCACAATCGGCACACGGTCCGATAATCTCCTTGCGGGGAAGACGAGTTGTCGGTCCGGAAGAGGGGCAGATCGGGCTTTGTAACCGCCAGGTGATGTCCCCGGCACATGCGGCCCGGTAGCGTCCCGCGATATGGACGACCAGGGCGGGATCACGGTTCAGCGGGCACTTGAGCTGCCGGGACTGCGCAGCGGTCTGCCCGAGGTGGTGGCCTGCGCGGACCGCCTCGGCCGGACCGTTCGCTGGGTGCACGCGGGCGAGGTCCCGAACATCGCCTCCCTGCTCAAGGGCGGCGAGCTGCTGCTGACCACGGGGCTCGGCCTGGGCACCCGGCCCGCCGAGCAGCGCGCCTTCGTACGCCGCCTCGCGGACCGCGGGATCGCCGCGCTGGTCGTCGAGCTGGGGCCGCGCTTCACCCGGCTGCCCGCCACGATCGTGGAGACCGCGCGCACGGCGGGACTGCCGCTGGTCCAGCTCCACCGGGAGGTCCCCTTCGTCGCCGTCACGGAGGAGGTCCACACCGAGATCGTCAACCACCACTACGCGCTGCTCCAGCGGGCCGAGGAGGTCCACCGGCGCTGCACGGAGGCCCTGTTGGGCGGCGGGGGCATCCCGCAGGTGCTGCGGATCCTGGCCGACTTCACGGGGAACCCGGTCTTTCTGGAGACCCCCAACGGTCAGCTGCTGTACGCGGCTGGCAGCGCGGCCGGGGACGCGGGCGCGGACCCGCTGCAGGTGTGGGAGGGCCTACGGGGCCAGCGCGAGGCCGAGCCCTCGGCGAACACGGTGGTGGTCGACGTACCGGGCGGCGGCCACGGCACGGGCTCGGTCCGGGCCCGCGTCGTCCTGGTCGGCGTCTCGGCGCCGCTGCAACCGGTGCACCGGATGGCGGCGGAGCGCACGGCCGGCGTGCTGGCCGTCGTGCTGATGCAGGCGCGGCAGGAGGAGGAGTTGGCGGCGCGCGGCCGCGGCGACTTCCTGACGGACCTGGCGGAGGGCCGCATCTCGGCGGAGGACGCCCCGGCGCAGGCCCGCGTCCTGGGCTTCAGGCCGGGGGCGGGGCCGCTGCTGCCGGTGGTCATGCGGCTCTCCTCGGACCTCGGCCCGTCCGGCAACTGGGCCGTGCTGGCCCGCGCGGTCCTGGAGGAGCTGTCGTCCGTCGGGGTGCCGGTCCTGCTGGGCGTCCGCCCGGTCGAGGGCCGTGTCCCCCTCCTCGTGTCCCTCCGGGCCGAATCGGAGCGCACGGCGGTGGCCGACCGGGTCTCGGCCGCGCTGCGGGCGGGCGTCGAACGCGCGGGCCTGGACCGGGCCGCCGCCCCGCCGGCCGTGGTCGTCGGCGTCGCGGGCGGCTGGGCGGCCGCGTCGGCGGGTCTGCGGCACGCGGCGGAAACGGCCACGGCGGCGCACGGCCTGCCGGCCCGGCCCTGGTACGACGCGCGGCGGCTGGACATCGATCTGCTCCTGTGGCGGTTGCGCGAACACCCCGACCTGGCGGCCTTCGTGGACCGGGCGATCGGCCCGCTCCGCACCCACGACACCACGTCCCGCCCGCCGCTGCTGCCCACCCTGGAGACGTACCTGGCCCACGCGGGCCGCAAGGCGGAGACGGCCCGCGAGCTCCACCTGAACCGCCAGACCCTCTACAACCGCCTGGCCCGCATCTCGGAACTCCTGGGCACGGACCTGGACGACCCCGAAACGGTCCTCTCCCTGAGCCTGGCCCTCCGCGCCCGCCGCCACACCGCTTCTTGACGCTCTCCGTCCGCCGATGCCTGGGCGGGCAAAAATCCAGCCCCTCCGGCGTTGAGGAGCGGGGTCCGGGGCGGAGCCCCGGTCTTTCTGGCCGTGCCCCCGCCGGGAGCCTACCGCCGGCGTTCCATCAGCTCGTCGTACACGGACAAGACCTGCGCGACGGTGTCGTCCTCGGACGGCCACGTCGCCGCCTGCGCCCGCCCCGCCACCGCCAGCGCGGCCCTCCGCTCCGGGTCCGCCAGCAGGCCGGTCACGGCCGAGGCGAGCGCCGCCGCATCCCCCGGCGGGACCAGCACCGCGCCCTCCCCCACCAGCTCCGGCACGCCCCCCACCGCCGTGGCCACCAGCGGCACCCCCACCCTCAGTGCCTCCTGCGCCAGCAGGGCCCGCGCCACGCGCCGGCTCGGCAGGACCGCCAGGTCCGCCGCCGCCAGCAGCTGCGCCGCGTCCCGGCGGCGCCCGAGCAGCCGTACCGGGAGCCCCTCGGCCTGGATCCGCCGCGACAGTTCGGCCCGGAGCGGACCCTCTCCGGCGATCACGAGCAGCGGGGCCGGCTCCAGCGTCCGCCACTCCCGCGCCGCGTCGAGCAACAGGGAGTGCCCGCGGTGCGGCACCAGGCTGCCGACGGTGATCAGCAAAGGCCTTTCGACCGCCCCGAGTTCCGCCCGCACCTTGCCCGGGTCCGCCGCCTCGGGTCCGGCCGGACCCGCCGGTACCGCCACCGGTGCGAGCCGTGCGTCCCGGGCGCCGCGCAGCCGCGCGAGGTCCACCAGGTCCGAGGAGGCCCCGAGGACGACCGCCGCGGCCCGCGCCACGTGCCGTTCCAGCACCCGGCCCAGCCGCCCCAGCGCGCCCGCCTGCGTGGGCCCGTCGCCGTGCCAGCTCACCACCAGCGGCACCCGGCGCCCCCGCATGGCCAGCGCGGCGCGCAGCCCGGCGCGCACCCCGTGCGCGTGTACGACGTCCGCGCCGGCGCACGCGGCCCGCAGGACGCTCACCGCGTCGGGCGCGAACTCCGCCCCGGCGCCGGTGAAGTCGTACTCCCCCTCCGCCTGGACGGGCGCGCACACGGTGACCCGTACGCCGCGCGCGGCGAGCCCGGTCGCGAGCGACCGTACGTGCGCGCAGCTGCCCGCGCCCGCGCCGTCGCCGAGTACCTGGACGGTGCGGAGCGGCGGGCGCCCGTAGGGCTGTGCCGGGAGGGAGGTGGAGACCGGGGAGCTGCTCACGGGCCGAAGCTCCAGGGTGAGGGAGTCAGAGACGTCGCCAAGGATGCCAGTCCGCACGCGCGTTCCGGGACCATACGGGTGCGGATCCCGTACGAGTTGGCGCCGGACACCCCCCATCCTCACCCACACGGCTTAGTGCCGCGTCACCCAGGCGGACTCCCCGGCGTACTCCCCGGCCGGCTCCCCATGCCGGCCGCGAGCCGCGGGCAGCCCGGCCACCGGCACGGCGAAGGGCCCGCCGCGCCGTGCGCGCCGGGCCCTCCTGACCGTGTCACCCCTCGCGGTTCACGCGTCCGCGCGCGCCGCCGCCAGCAGTTCCTCGGCGTGCGCCCGCGCGGAGACCGAGTCCTCGTGCCCCGCGAGCATGCGCGACAGCTCGCGGATCCGGGCCTCGCCCTCCAGGACGGTGACCCCGCTCCTGGTGACGGACCCGTCGTTGGTCTTCTCGACGAGCAGCTGGCGGTCGGCGAAGGCCGCCACCTGCGGCAGGTGCGTGACGACCACGACCTGCGCCGACTTGGCGAGCTTCGCGAGGCGCCGGCCCACCTCGACCGCCGCCTTGCCGCCGACCCCCGCGTCGACCTCGTCGAAGAGGTAGGTCGGCACCGGGTCGGAGCCGGCGAAGACGACCTCGACGGCGAGCATCACCCGGGACAGCTCACCGCCCGAGGCGCCCTTGGCGATCGGCCGCGGCTGGGCGCCGGGGTGCGGGGCCAGCAGCAGCTCGACCTCGTCCGCGCCCGAGGGTCCGTAGGCGACCGGACGGCCGCCCACCTCCACGCCGTCCGCGTCCTCGGCCTGCCGGACGTCGATGGTCACGCGGGCGTGCGGCATGGCCAGCGAGGCCAGCTCCTCCGTCACGGCGGAGGCGAAGCGGGTCGCCGCCTCCACCCGGGCGTCCGTCAACGCCTGGGCCAGCAGCGACAGTTCGGAACGCAGCCCGTCCCGCTCGACGGTCAGCTCGGTGATCCGCTCGTCGTCGCCGTCCAGTTCCAGCAGCCGCGCCGCGCCCTGCTCGGCCCACTCCAGTACGGAATCCACGGTGCCGTCGGAGCCGTACTTGCGGGTCAGCTGGGTCAGGGCCGCCCGCCGCTCCTCGACGGCGGCCAGTCGCAGCGGATCGGCGTCCAGGTCGTCGGCGTAGCCCGCCAGCTCGCCGGCCACGTCGGACAGCAGGATGCCCAGCTCCCCGATCCGCTCGGCGAGCGCGCCGAGCGCCGGGTCGTGCGACCGTACGGATTCCAGGGCGCGGTGGGCTCCCGCGACGAGCATGTTGGCGTCGATGGCCTCCGGGTCCTCGGGATTGCCCGCGAGCGCGCCGTGCGCGAGCTGAGCCGCCGAGGCCAGCGATTCGGCGTGGCCGAGCCGTTCGGCCTCGGCCGCCAGCTCGGTGTCCTCGCCGGCCACCGGTTCCACGGCCGCGATCTCGTCCAGGCCGAAGCGCAGCAGGTCGGCCTCCTGGGCCCGTTCCCGGGCCCGGGTGGTGATCTCCTCCAGCTCGACGGCGACGGAGCGGAGCCTGCGGTAGGCGGATCCGTACTTCTCCAGCGGGACGGCGACGGCGTCCCCGGCGTAGCGGTCGAGCGCCTGCCGCTGCCGGGCCGGGCGCAGCAGCCCCTGCTGGTCGGTCTGGCCGTGTACGGCGACCAGGTCCTCAGCGAGTTCGCCGAGCAGGCCGACGGGCACGGACCGGCCGCCGACGTGGGCGCGCGAGCGCCCCTCGGCGGAGACGGTCCGGCTGATCAGCAGGGCGCCGTCGTCGAGCTCCGCCCCGGCCTCCTCGGCGCGTACGGCGGCGGGCGCGCCGGGGGGCATGACGATGCGGCCCTCGACGACCGCGGCCTTGGCCCCGATCCGCACCAGGGCCGGGTCGGCGCGACCGCCGAGCAGCAGCCCGAGGCTGGTGACGACCATCGTCTTGCCCGCGCCGGTCTCGCCGGTCACCGCGGTGAAACCGGGCGACAGCTCGACCACCGCGTCGTCGATGACCCCGAGCGACCGTATCCGCATCTCCTCAAGCACGGGACGACGATACCGAGGTTTCACCGGTGCCATGTGACGTCACCCGTCCCGAGTTCTCCGAACGGATGTGCTATTAACCACGAACGGCGACACGCCGGAACGCCTGCTAGTGGGGCGCCCCACGCCAACCCGACACCGGCAGCGCGAACTTCGCGACGAGCCGGTCCGTGAAGGACGCGTGGTGCAGCCGGGCGAGCCGCACGGGCACCGCCCCGCGCCGGACCTCCACGCGGGCCCCGGACGGCAGCTCCAGCATCCGCCGGCCGTCACACCAGAGCACGCCGTGCGGGGTGCCGGACTGCACCTCCACCGCCAGCACCGAGGTGGGCGAGGTCACCAGCGGCTTCGCGAACAGCGCGTGCGCGCTGATCGGCACCATCAGCAGCGCCTCCACCTCCGGCCAGACCACCGGCCCGCCCGCGGAGAAGGCGTAGGCCGTCGAGCCCGTCGGAGTCGCGCAGACGATCCCGTCGCAGCCGAAGCCGGTCACCGGGCGCCCGTCGATCTCCAGGACCACCTCCAGCATCCGCTCCGGGGACACCTTCTGCACCGCGGCCTCGTTCAGTGCCCAGTCCCGGTGGACCACGTCGCCGTTCGTGCGCACGACCACGTCGAGGGTCATCCGCTCCTCGACCTCGTACGAGCGCGACACCACCCGGTCCACGACCTTGTCCAGGTCGTCGCGCTCGGCCTCGGCGAGGAACCCCACCCGGCCCAGGTTGACGCCCAGCATCGGCACCCCCGAGGCGCGCGCGAGCTCCGCGCCCCGCAGCAGGGTCCCGTCACCGCCCAGCACGATCAGCAGCTCGCACCCGTCGAGCACCCCCGGTGTGGACTCGGTGACGAGCTCCACCTCGGGCGGCAGCGGCAGGTCCACCGCCTCGTGCGCGAAGACCCGTACGCCCAGCCCGCAGCGCAGCAGTCCCTTGACGACCAGCTCCGCGCTGCGGATGGCCGCCGGCCGTCCGGTGTGCGCGAGCAGGAAGACGGTGCGTTCCCCCGTTGAATCTGTCACTGCGGCCCCTCCGCCACTGCACGGTCAACATCCGCCGGGTCGAGTGCCGGTGCCCCCGCCCGCAGCCACAGAAAGTACTCGACGTTGCCCGATGGTCCCGGCAGCGGACTCGCCGTGACCCCGAGAACGCCCAGACCGAGCTTCGCCGCCTGCGCCGCGACCTCGCGCACGGCCTCCGCCCGGAGCTCCGGGCTGCGCACCACCCCGCCGCTGCCCAGCCGGTCCTTGCCGACCTCGAACTGCGGCTTGACCATCAGCACCAGGTCGGCGTCCGGCGCGCAGCACCGTACGAGCGCTGGCAGCACCAGCCCGATGGAGATGAAGGACAGGTCGCCGACGACGAGGTCCACCGCGAGCCCGTCGATCTGCTCGACCGTCAGCTCGCGCACGTTCGTCCGGTCCTTGACCGTGACCCGGTCGTCGCTCTGCAGCGACCAGGCGAGCTGCCCGTAGCCGACGTCGACGGCCACCACGTGGGCGACGCCCGCGCGCAGCAGCACGTCGGTGAACCCGCCCGTGGAGGCCCCGGCGTCCAGCGCGCGGCGGCCCTCCACGCGCAGCCCCTGCGGCTGGAATGCCGCCAGCGCGCCCGCGAGCTTGTGGCCGCCCCGCGAGACGTAGTCGGGATCGCTGTCGTCCTTGAGGACGACCAGAGCCGCGCTCGTCTCGACCTGGGTGGCGGCCTTGGTCGCGGTGGTGCCGCCCACGGTCACCCGGCCCGCGGCGATCAGCTGCGCGGCGTGCTCGCGCGAGCGGGCCATGCTGCGGCGTACCAGTTCGGCGTCCAGGCGGCGGCGTGCCACTCCTGCCACGTTCGGTTCAGCTCCTGTTTTCGTACGGACCAGGGACGGGCGGTGCGTCCAGCGCGGTCAGCGCCTCGCGCAGCCCCCTGTGGACATCCTCGTACACCTCGACGTGTCCGTCCGCCGCGAGGTGGTCCGCGTCCGCCAGCCGCGCCAGGTGCGCGTCCACGCCGGCGTGTCCGGTGGGCGTGCGTACGACGCCCAGCGCCACGGGCCCCGCGGGCCCGGCGGAGGCTTGGCCGTCGGCTTCTTCTGCGCCCTGGGCTTCGTCGGTCATGCCCCGACGCTACCCCGAAGCGCCCCGCGACCACGTACGGCTCTGCGGTACGGTCGTGATCACGATGGCTACGATCCAGGAGTGCCGCGAAGCACTCGACACCCTCTCCGGCAATCTCGCCCGGGCCGACGGCGGCGTACGCGGCGCGGCCGCGCTCGACCGCTCCCTGAGCTGCCACATCACGGACCTCGACCAGACGTTCACGGGCCGCCTCGACAGGGGCCGCATCCGCGTGGACGCGGTCGCCCCCGGGCCGCCGGCCGCCAAGGCCGAGATCCGCCTCGCGATGACGGGCGACGACCTCCTCGCCTTGGTCGCGGGCGACCTCAAGTTCGCCAAGGCCTGGGCCTCCGGCCGGGTCAAACTCGAAGCCGGCTTCCGCGACCTCCTCCGGCTCAAGAGCCTGCTCTAGCCCCTGATCGGCCCCGCCCGCACCATCCGGCCCCGCCGCGTTTGAGGCGCGGGGGCCCGCGGGCAGCGCCCCCGGCAACGGCGCCGCACGCGCTACACCGCCGTGTGAGCCCCCACACGGGACCGCCGCGCCGCCGGAATCACCAGCGGCGTCCCCGTCTCCGGGTCGTCGATGATCTGGCACTTCAGGCCGAACACCCTCTCCACCAGCTCCGCCGTCACCACCTCCGCCGGCGGCCCCTCCGCCACGACCTTCCCGCCCCGCATCGCGATCAGGTGTGTCGCGTAACGAGCCGCGTGGTTCAGGTCGTGCAGCACCGCGACCAGCGTCCGCCCCTGGTTCTCGTGCAGCTCCGCGCACAGGTCCAGCACGTCGATCTGGTGCTGGATGTCCAGGTAGGTCGTCGGCTCGTCGAGCAGCAGCAGCGGCGTCTGCTGCGCCAGCGCCATCGCGATCCACACCCGCTGCCGCTGCCCGCCCGACAGCTCGTCCACGGCCCGGTCGGCGAGTTCGGCGACCCCTGTCGAGGCCATGGACTCGTTCACGACCCGCTCGTCCTCGGCCGACCACTGCCGCAGCAGCCCCTGGTGCGGGTACCGGCCGCGCGCGACCAGGTCGGCCACCGTGATGCCGTCCGGCGCGATCGAGGACTGCGGGAGCAGCCCCAGGGTCTTGGCGACCTTCTTCGCCGGCATCGACCCGATGGCCTGCCCGTCCAGCAGCACCCGCCCGGCGGACGGCTTCAGCATCCGCGACAGGGCCCGCAGCAGCGTGGACTTGCCGCAGGCGTTGGGGCCGACGATCACCGTGAAGGAGTGGTCGGGGATCTCCACCGACAGGTCTTCGGCGATGACCCGCTGGTCGTAGCCGAGCGTCACGTTCTCCGCGGTCAGCCGCTGCACTTGCGTACTCCTCGTCAGGTTCATATACGTCCCGCCTTGCGCTCGGTGACGAGCAGCCAGAGCAGGTAGACGCCGCCGACCAGCCCGGTCACCACGCCCACCGGCAACTGGTCGGCGCCGAAGGCCCGCTGTGAGGCCCAGTCGGACACCATCAGCAGCACCGAGCCCATCAGCGCGGCGGTCAGCAGGTTCCCGCCGGGCGAGCGGGTGAGCCGCCGGGCCAGCTGCGGCGCGGCCAGCGCGACGAAGCTGATGGGCCCGGCCGCCGCGCTCGCCGCGGTGGTGAGCAGGATCGCCGCGAGCATCAGCAGCAGCCGCGTCCGCTCCACCGGCACCCCGAGGGCGTACGCGGCGTCGTCGCCCATCTCCATCATCCGCAGGGCCCTGCCCTGCCCGAGGACCAGGGGGAAGAGCACCGCGCAGACCGCGAGCAGCGGCCACACCTGCGCCCAGTCGCGGCCGGCCAGCGAGCCGGTCAGCCAGACCATGGCGCGGGTCGCCTCGACCATCTGGGCCTTCGTGATCAGGTACTGGATCACGGCGATGAGCATGGCGGAGGCGCCGATGCCGACCAGCACGAGCCGGTAGCCCTGGATGCCCTGCTTGTACGCCAGCAGGTAGACGGCGGCTCCGGCCAGCAGGCCGCCGATCAGCGCGCCGACGGCCACCTCGGTGGCGTCGCCCTTGAACAGGATGATGACGACGAGCGCGCCGACCACCGAGCCGTACCCGAAGCCCAACAGGTCGGGGGAGCCGAGCGGATTGCGGGAGACCGACTGGAAGACAGCGCCGGCCATCCCGAGGGCGGCCCCGACGAGCAGGGCGACCAGGACCCGCGGCAGCCGCAGGTCGTTGACGATGAAGTCGTCGGCGGGGGTGCCGTTGCCCAGCAGGGTCTGGACGACGTCCCACGGTGCGATCTCGAAGTCGCCGGTGCCGATGAGCAGCACGGCCAGCGCGAGCGTCGCGCCGGCGAGCAGGAGCCCGACGGCCAGCGCGCGCCCCTCGACGCGCAGCGAGATCCCGCCGGGCAGGTGCACCGGGCGGGGCCCGGACCGGCCCTTGCGCGGTGTGTCGTTCACGGTGGCGGTCACGGTCACAGCTGGGCCATCCTCTTGCGCCGAACCAGGTAGATGAAGACGGGGCCGCCGATGAGCGCGGTCACGACGCCTACCTGCAGTTCGGCGGGCCGGGTGACGACACGGCCTACGACGTCGGCGCCGAGCAGCAGGACGGGCGACAGGACGGCCGAGTACGCGAGCACCCAGCGCATGTCGGGACCGGTGAACGCCCGGACGAGGTGCGGGATCATCAGGCCGATGAAGACGATGGGCCCGCACGCGGCGGTCGCCGCACCGCACAGCAGGGTGATGGCGACCATGGCGGCGATCCGGGTCCGCGTCAGGTGCGCGCCGAGCGCCCGCGCCGTGTCGTCACCCATGGCCATCGCGTTCAGCGGGCGGCCGAGCGACAGCGCGAGCACCGCGCCGACGATCAGGAAGGGGGCGACCTGGCGGACGGTGTCCATGTTGGCCGAGGCCAGCGAACCCACCGTCCAGAAGCGGAGCTTGTCCAGCGCCTTGCTGTCCATCAGCTGCACGGCGTTGATGTAGCCGACCAGGGCCGCGCTGGCCGCCGTACCGGCGAGCGCGAGGCGCACCGGGGTCGCGCTGCGGCTGCCGCCGAGCACGTACACGACGACCGAGACGACGGCGGCGCCGAGGAAGGCCCACCACACGAACGCGCGGATGGACGTCGCGCCGAAGAAGCTGATCGCGGAGACCACGGCGGCCGCGGCGCCGGCGTTGACGCCGAGGATGCCGGGCTCGGCCAGCGGGTTGCGGGTCAGCGCCTGCATCACGGCGCCGGACAGGCCGAGGCCCAGTCCGACCATCAGCCCGAGGAGGGTGCGCGGGACCCGCAGGTCCCGCACCACCACGTCGGAGGGCGTTCCCGCGTAGGCGAACAGGCCGTGCCAGACCTCGTCCAGGGGCATCTGCCTGGCGCCCACGGCGATGCTCACGACCGCGATCAGCGCGAGCACCGCGAGGGCGGCCAGCAGACCGGCGACGCGCGCGGCATGGCGCGGGCGGGCGCCGACGGCCTGTTCGGGCGCCGCGCTCGGTTCGGATTCAGGGGGGCTCTCGACCAACACGCGAGTTAGGTTAGCCTACCCTGCACCTTGCGCGGATCGCCCGTTCAGCCCTAAAGACCCAGCCTGGCCAGCGCCTTCGCCGCGTCCAGCGTGCAGACCCCGTCCCCGGCCGCCGTCCAGGCCGCCGCGCACAGCGCCCGCAGCCCGTCGACCGGATCCCCGCCCTCCCCACGCAGCTCCAGCACACCGCGGTTCAGCGCGACCGCGGTCCAGCCGCCGCAACGGAACCCCTCCGAGGCCGGCTCCACCTCCGGCTGCCCCGTCAACAGCCCCCGCAGGTCCCGGTCCACGTACGTCGGCCGGTGCCTCGGCTCGGCCCGCACCAGCTGCTCCGCGTCCGTCACCCCGGTCAGCACCAGCAGCGAGTCCACCTCCCCGTTGAAGGCACCCTCGATGTCGGTGTCCAGCCGGTCCCCGACCACCAGCGGCCGCTCCGCCCCCGTCCGCAGCACCGTCTCCCGGTGCATCGGGGGCAGCGGCTTGCCCGCCACCTGTGGCTCCGCGCCCGTGGCGATCCGTACGACCTCCACCGCGGCCCCGTTGCCCGGCCCGATCCCCCGCGTCCCCGGGATCGTCAGGTCGGTGTTCGACGCGAACCACGGCACCCCGCGGTTGATCGCGTACGAGGCCTCCGCGAAGCGCCCCCAGGGCAGTTCGGGACCCCCGTATCCCTGCACCACCGCCGCCAGGCCCTCCTCCTCGGCCGACTCCACCGGCACCAGCCCGCGCTCGCGCAGCGCGACCCGCAGCCCCTCCCCGCCGATCACCAGCACCTTCGAGCCCGGCTCCACCTGCTCCGAGATCAGCCGGGCCACCGCCTGCGCCGAGGTGATCACCTCGGCCGCTTCCGTGGGGATGCCCAGCTCGCCCAGGTGCTCCGCGACGGCGTCCGGGGTCCGCAGCGCGTTGTTGGTGACGTAGGCGAGGTGCATGCCGTCGGCCCGCGCCGCGGCCAGGGACTCCACGGCGTACGCGATGGCCTCGCCGCCCGCGTACACCACTCCGTCGAGGTCCAGCAGGGCCGTGTCGTACGCCTGGTGCAGACTCTGCTCACTCGCCGCGGGACTGGTCCTGCTCTGCCGGGTCATCGCGTCCGCTCCTCTCGGTGCCCTCCCGGCGCCGGCCGGGGGAGATCGATCTTGTCCGATTCTGCACTGCCCCGATCATCCCGCATGGCGAGACGCGACTTACCATGCACCAATGACCACACCTGGCAGCGCGGACCAAGGGCTGCGACTGATCCCGTTCCATGGCCTGCGCTACGTCCCGGAGCGTGTCGGCAGCCTCGCCGCCGTCACCTCCCCGCCGTACGACGTGGTCGTGCGCCCCGATGGAGTCGACCACCTCGAATCCGCCGATCCGCACAACATCGTCCGCCTGATCCTCCCGCAGGCCGGCACCCCGGCCGCGCGCAACGAACAGGCCGCCCGCACCCTGCACGACTGGCTCGCCAAGGGCATCCTCAGCGCCGACCCCGAGCCCGCGCTGTACGTGTACGAACAGCGCAAGGCCGGTCTGCTCCAGCGCGGTGTCATCGGCGCCCTCGCCCTGTCCACCGCGGACGCGGGCATCGTCCTTCCCCACGAGGACGTCATGCCGGACGTGGTCACCGACCGGGCCGGCCTGATGCGGGCCACCTCGGCCAACCTCGAACCCCTGCTCCTCACTTACCGGGGCGACGACCCCGGCACGGGAGCGGCCGCCGTCGTCGAGCGGACCGCCCAGCGCGCGCCCCTGCTGTCGACGACCACCGAGGACGGCTTCCAGCACCGCCTGTGGGCCATCACCGACCCGGACGAGCTCGCCACGGTCACGGCGGACCTCAGCCACCGCCAGGCCCTCATCGCCGACGGCCACCACCGCTGGGCGACGTACCTGCGCCTCCAGGAGGAGCACGGCTCCCCCACGGCATGGGACTTCGGGCTCGTCCTCCTCGTGGACACCGCCCGCTACCCGCTCCAGGTCCGCGCGATCCACCGGATGCTGCGCCGGCTCCCCGTCTCCGACGCCCTCGCCGCCCTCGGCGGCCACTTCCGCGTCACCCCGGTCGACGGACCGCTCCCGCTGGCCCTGGAAGCCCTCGCCGACGCCTCGGAACGCGGCAACGCCTTCCTGCTCACCGGCGACGGCGCCTTCCACCTGGTCACCCATCCCGACCTGGCGCTCCTCGACCGCACGGTCCGCCACGACCGCCCGGAGGCCTGGCGCCGGCTGGACGCCACCGTGCTGCACGCGACCCTGCTCGACGCCCTCTGGCACGTTCCGGACGCCCCCGAGGAGATCACGTACATCCACGACGCCGCCTCCACCGTGGCCATGGCCGAACGCCACGGGGGCACCGCCGTGCTGCTGCACCCGGTACGGGAGGAAGTCGTACGCGACCTGGCCCGCCAGGGCGTCACCATGCCCCGCAAGTCCACCTCCTTCGGACCGAAACCGGCCACCGGCCTGGTCCTGCGCGGGCTGGGCTGAACCACTCCGGACACGAAAAAGGGCGGTACCCCACCGGGGGTACCGCCCTTTCTCATGCGTTCACCGTGCTTCAGGCCTTGTCGCGGCCCGAGTCCTGCGCGGCGTCCTCGACGTCGGCGTCGGCCGCGGACTGCTCCAGCGGCTCGTACTCCTCGTCGTCCTCGTCGTAGTACTCGGCGACGTCGGAGGCGCGCTCGGCCGCGGCGATCTCCGCCGCGTCCTCGTCATCGTCCTCGTCCTCGTCCTCGTCCTCGTCGTCGATCTCGTCCTCGACGACGAGGTCGCCTTCGACATCGGCATCGACGTCGGCCAGGTCGACGGCGGCGTCGACGAACTCGACACCGTCGAGCTCGGCGAGACGGTCCGAGGCGTCGGTGGCCCCGTCCTTGTCCGCTTCGAGGGTCTTGCCGAACCACTCGCGCGCCTCGTCCTCACGACCGGCCGCCAGCAGGGCGTCGGCGTAGGCGTACCGCAGGCGCGCGGTCCAGGGCTGGACGGAGCTGGAGGCCAGCTCCGGGCTCTGCAGGGTCACGATGGCCGCTTCGAGCTGCCCCTGGTCCCGCCGGGCACCGGCCGCGACCAGACGCATCTCGACCTGGCCGGCCTTGTCCAGCTTCTGCACCTCGGGCTCACCGGCCATGGCCAGCGCCCGCTCCGGACGGCCGAGGCCGCGCTCGCAGTCGGCCATGACGGGCCACAGCTCGACCGAGCCGGTCATGCGCTTGGCGGCACGGAACTCCGCGAGGGCCTCGCTGTACTTCTGCGTGGCGTACGCGGCGAAGCCGGCGGCCTCGCGGACGGCGGCGACGCGGGAGGCCAGTCGCAGGGCGATGCGCGAGTACGCGTACGCCTGCTCGGGGTCCTCGTCGATCAGCCGCGCGACCATGACCAGGTTCTTCGAGACCTCTTCGGCCAGGCCCTTGGGCAGGCTCAGCAGCTCCTGGCGCACATCGGCGTCGATCTCTCGCCACCACGGTCGTCGCGACGGGGGTAGGACGGGCGGTCGCCGCCACGGTCGTCACGACCACCGCGGAAACCACCACGGTCGTCATCACGACGCGGGTACGAGGGACGCTCGCCACGGTCGTCGCGACGCGGGAAGCTCGGACGGTCGCCGCCACGGTCGTCGCGACGGAAGCCGCCGCCACCGCCGCCGGTGGGACGGTCACCACGGTCATCACGACGCGTCGCCACCACGGTCGTCGCGACGGGGGTAGGACGGGCGGTCGCCGCCACGGTCGTCACGACCACCGCGGAAACCACCACGGTCGTCATCACGACGCGGGAAGCTCGGACGGTCGCCACCGCGGTCGTCGCGACGCGGGTAGGACGGGCGGTCGCCACCGCGGTCGTCACGACCACCGCGGAAACCACCACGGTCGTCATCGCGACGCGGGAAGCTCGGACGGTCGCCACCACGGTCATCACGACGGGGGTACGAGGGACGGTCCCCGCCACGGTCATCGCGGCGCGGGAAGCTCGGGCGGTCCCCGCCACGGTCATCGCGACGGAAGCCGCCACCGCCACCGGAGGGACGGCCACCACGGTCGTCGTCACGGCGGGGGTAGCTGGGACGGTCGCCACCGCGGTCGTCACGGCGGAAACCGCCGCCACCACCGCCGGCGGGACGCCCGCCACGGTCATCGCGACGGAAGCCGCCGCCGCCGCTGGACGGACGACCACTGGCACCACGGTCGTCACGACGGAACGGGGGACGGTCGCCACCACGGTCGTCACGGCCCCCGCGGTAGCCGCCCCTGTCACCGCCGTCGTTGCGCCGAGGCTCGCGCTCCGGACGATCGTCGGGAGAGTTGGACATGGGTGTGACTCCTGTCTTCGGGGTACCGCTAGTCATTCTCGCGCAACCAACCCATGGCCGCGCTTCGGCGTAAAGAGGTGAAACAAAAAAGGACCCTTGGTCCAGCGTTGAACGCTGGACCAAGGGTCCTTTGAAAGATTGTTCGGCGGCGTCCTACTCTCCCACAGGGTCCCCCCTGCAGTACCATCGGCGCTGAAAGGCTTAGCTTCCGGGTTCGGAATGTAACCGGGCGTTT
>NZ_JOIR01000036.1 GCF_000720115.1 Streptomyces sp. NRRL F-2580 | reverse complement strand
CGCCGGTAGATCAGGGTCAGGTCAGGCAGGTCGAACCAAAGTTCAGCGGTTGCGGCGTACGACGACCACGGTCACGGCCCCGCCGATGAGCACGCAGGCTCCCAGACCGAGTGCGATCCAGGGAAGCGAGCCACCGCTCTTCTTCTCCTCGGCCTTCGCCGCCGGCTTGGACGCGGCAGCGTCGGGGGCCTTGGCCGTAGCCGATGTAGTCGTTGCGCGCAGACCCGTCGACGGGCTTGCCGGCGGTGTTCAACAGGACCCGCAGGACCTGGTTGTTGGTCCAGTCGGGGTGCGCGGACCAGAGGAGGGCGGCGGAGGCGGAGACGAGGCCGGCGGCGTCACTGGTACCGCTGGTGTTGCAGATCCCCGACTTGCCAGTGCAAGCCGAGACGATGTCCATGCCGGGTGCGGCCAGGTCCACCTGGGGACCGTGCTGGGACTCCTTGGTCGGCTCGCCCGTGGCATCCACTGCGCCGACTCCCACTACTCCCGGGGTCCCGGCGGGGTAGGCCAGCTCGTTGGTCGAAGCTCCGTAATTGCCAACAGCAGCGAAAATCAACTTGCCCTTGGACAAGGCGTACTTCACCGCTTCAGCCCTCGCCAGATCGTCCTCGGGCTTTCCGTCGATCCCCAGGGACATATTGATGATCTTGGCGTCGGAGTCTGCCGCGTGCCGAATTGCCGCAACCCACGTCGGTGTTGTTTTTTCGTTGTTGTCAACGAGGATGGGAAGAATCTTGACACCAGGGGCAAGCCCGTAGGCACCATCGCCACTCGGGTGTTTTCCCGTGCCGGCGATCAAGGCGGCCATGCCTGTGCCGTGACTGCCCTGGTCCGTAGGCCCGTCGCCGCCCCGCACCGTGAACCGCTTGCCAGGGACGAGCTGACCTTCCAGTTCGGGGATTTCCCTGACCCCATCGTCGATTACCGCGACGGTGATGCCCCTACCCGTAGTGATCTTCCAGATCTCGTCCGCCTTCATGGCGTCGAGATGCCATTGCTGCGATCGAATCGTGGCCGCGTGGGCCGGGGTCGCGGCGACCCCGGCCAGCAGGAGACCCACGAGGGCCGAGGTCGCCTTACGCATGCGCATCCCGTGCAACGTCCGTTCTACTTAGTCGATCACAGGCGGAACAACACGACGGTTACCCTGCCAGGTCTCTTCGTCCTCGACCAGGTAGTCGGCGCGCTCGCCCTGCTGGTCGTCCTGCCGCTTACCCGGAGTCTGCGTACGCGCACCCGCGTGCCCCATGGCACCCGGGCCCACGCCACCCACGCCGTTGCGCACGAGGCCTGAGCCGCCCTGCGTGAACGGCTGGCCGCCGGCGATCGGGCGAGCGGCCGTGCCGGGCTTTCCTCCGACGATGCCTCCCGGCTCCGAGGCAAGTCGGCGACCTGCCGCGAAGCCGTTCTGGCCGCCGTGGCCACCGCCGCCGCCGGGACCCATGCCGCCACCCATGCCCCGGCCGGCGTGAGTGCCTTCACCGATGACGTTGCCACGCGGAATGCCCGAGCTGGGGCCGGTGGACGTCACAGGCCGACCGCCCGTGATGCCGCTGTCACGTGGGGGCATTCCGACAGCCTTGCCGCCGGGAGGAGGAGTGCCGGGACCGCCCAGTGTCGGGTACGGACCGATACCGGGGCCGGTGAGGCGGGGCGGCTTCATACCGCCCACCGGCGGGAAACCCATGGGCGGGAGGACGGGTCCGGGGGTGGGGCTGACGGGGCCCGTGGGAAGCGGACCAGGCAGGGTCGTCACCGGAGGCACAGTCCGGTCCGGAAGCACCGCGACGCTGTCGAGGTCCACGTCCACCTCACGGTCCGGAACCGACGGAACGGACACCGACGGGACGGTGTTGTCCGGCTGAGGCGGACGCCCGGTCACCGATCCGGGATCACTCGAGGACGTACTGTGCGACGACCCCGTCGTCGTGTACGAGGGGCCTGTCGAGCCGCCCCCTCCGCCGGACTCGCTTCCAGCCCTCCCCACTTCGTTGGAGGTGCCGTAGTAACCATCCGGCACAAGCACATTCGGCGGCGGCGGGAACGTCGGGATCGTCGCCCTTTCCATCTGGGAGGACGTCTGGTCGTACGAATCGGAAAGCTTGACCATTGCGGTCACGGCCTGCCCGTGGTCTCCGTTCAGCTTCGACCAGGCCTCCTGGCCGAGCTTCACCGCGGCCTCGTTGCCGGCGTTTTCGCGGGCGGCCATGAGGTTCTGCGTGAGCTTCGACTCCGCTGCCGCGTCGTACTTGGGCATCTCCCCTTCGCCACCGCCGACGGGCTTGATCAGGCGCATGACCTGGGCCGTCTCCAGCAGGTTCTTGCCGCCAGTAGCGCTGTACTTGGCCAGCGTCAACGTGGCGCTGCCCGTCTGGTTCACCCAGTTCTGGAAGGCATCGGCTGCCACGCCCTCCCAGCCCTTGACCTTGTGGTCCTTGAGCTTCGCACCGATGTCCTCGATCACCTTGGCGGCATCGCTGAGCTGCCTTGCCCGCCGCTCGGCCGCCTCCGGATCGAGCGCAGCGATCATCGCGTAGAGCTGTGCGTGTGAGTAACCCTCAAACTGGCTCATCCGAAGTTACTGCCCTTCTTGGTCCCGTTCGGCTGCGGGGTGTTCGGCGTGGCCGGCTGTCCGGCGTCGGCCTTCTTCGCCGCGTACGGGTCGCGATCCTCGACGTACTGGTCATGGGCCTGCCTGGCAAGGAGGGCCATGCGCCGCTTCGTCTCCTCGTCCACCTCGCTGTAGCCGCCGTGCGCGGACTGGATGGCGATGCCCAGGGCCTCGATCTGCACCCCGAGCGCCTTCGACAGCTTCTCCAGCTCCGAGTGGACGGTGTTGTAAGCCTTGTAGAGCTTTTCAGCCGAGGTGAAGCCCGTGCCCAGGGCTCCCGCCGGCATCGTGCCGTCCGCCAGCTTCCCGTGGTGCGCCGGGGAGTCGTTGAGTGTCGTCAGAAGCCCGTCCACCAGCTTTTGATATTGCTTCAAGTCGTCGAACTGGACCCGCAGGGCCGCAGTGGCAGCGCCGTAAGCCGCCCCCGCGAGCGCGCCCATCGGACCCGCCAGCCCCAGCGCGAGGGCCGCTTGGACCGCGCCCGCCCCGTTGTCGTCTGCCACGTTGGCCTCCCCGTCTCCCCGTGGGCGTGGCGTTTCCGCCGCGCCCCGTCCCCGTTCGCACCCGTGTCCACGCGCACGTGCACACGTGTACCGATCACTCTAGCGACAGGCAACGACAGCCCCAAGTCCGGGGTTGCACGTGCAATGTGGGTCACACGGTCACGAGTTGGGCGCGGCCACCGCCGCCGATGGCCTGATCGGGAGCCTGTTGACCGGACGGCCCGTGGCCGCCCGTACCGCCGAGGCGATCGCCGCCGGGGTCGTGACCACCGGGACCGCGCTGGCCGCCTTGGCGCCGAACGGGGCCACCACGTCGCGTTCCTCGACCAGTTTGACGATGCGCACGGCCGGGGCGTCCAGCGAAGTCGGCAGTGCGTAGCCCGTCAGGTCGGGGTGGCGGACCAGGCCGGAGACCGTGCGGAGGTTCTCCGTCAGGGCCGCGCCGACGCCCTGCGTGACGCCCGCTTCGATACGGGCTTCCAGCTGGCGGGGGTTGAGGACGCGGCCGACGTCCTGGGCGACGGCGAGTTCCACGACCCGTACCGAGCCGAGTTCGATGTCCACGTCCACCACCGCGCGGATCGCGCAGAAGGCGAGGCCCACGAAGGCGTCGCCCTGGCCGTCCGCGTCCAGGGGTTCCGTCGGGTGCGGACGGCACTGGGCCGTCGCCCAGAGTTCCTTGCCCTCCATCGCCTCCGTGACGCTCATCGAGAAGGCGCCGTCGTACGACGTGATCCGGCCGTCCGCGATCTGCAGGAGCTCCGTCGACATGCCCAGCTTGTGGGCCATGGGCTGCAGGAGTTGGGTGCGGACCATCTTGGCCGCGCGCTCCACCGCGCCGCCCGACACCCACGTGTGGCGGCCGTGCGCCGCCGGGCCGGCCGGCGGCTGGTCGGTGTCCACGGGGGCGACCGCCACCTCGTCGACGCCCAGCACCTCCTGGACGATCTGGCGGGCCAGCGTGCCGAAGCCCTGGCCGGTGTCGACCGCCGCGCAGATGACCGTGGCCACGCCGTTGACGACCTTGACGGTGGCCGTCGAGACCTCGTCCGTACCCTCCGCGCCGAGCATGTGCACCATGCCGACGCCGTAGCCGACGCCGCGGCGCACCGCGCCCGGCTCGCCGGCGCCCTCCGGGCCGCCCGGCAGCAGCCACTCGTCCTCCGGGGTGTCCTTCGGGAGGCCGGGGAGCTCGAAGTCGCGGACCGCGCGCAGCAGTTCCGCCACCGGGGCCGGGCAGGTCACCGTCTGGCCGGTGGGGAGGAGGTCTCCCGTCGCCAGGACGTTGCGCATGCGCAGTTCCGCGCCGTCCATGCCGAGCGCGGCCGCGAGCTTGTCCATCTGGCCCTCGTACGCGGCGCACACCTGCATGGCGCCCTCGCCGCGGACGTGGCCGGAGGGGGGGTTGTTGGTGCGGACCGCCCAGCCTTCCACGAAGGCGTGCGGGACGACGTACGGGCCGCAGGCGAAGGCCACCGCCGCCGCCAGGGATTCCGCGGAGGCGTCGGCGTACGCGCCCGCGTCCATCAGGATCTGCGCCTCGACCTTGACCAGGCGGCCCTCCGCGTCCGCGTGGTGGCGGTAGCGCAGCAGGGTCGGGTGGCGGTGGGTGTGGCCGAGGAAGGACTCCTCGCGGGTGGCGGCCAGTTTCACGGGGCAGCCCGTGCGCAGGGCGAGCAGTCCGAGCGGGAGCTGGAACGCGGCGTCCTCGCGGTCCGCCGTGGCGCCCGGCACGCCGGTGACGACCACCCGTACGCGGTCCGGTTCCAGCCCGAAGCAGGCGGCGGCCAGCGCGCGGTCGCTGTGCGGGTCGGTGGAGGCGGTGTAGAGCTCCACGCCGCCGTCGGGCCGCGGCACGGCCAGTCCGGCCTCGGCGCCGATGGGGGCGGGGTCCTGACGGCCGATCCGGTACAGGCCCTCGACGACCACGTCCCCGGTCACCTCCGGGTCGCCGTAGCGCAGCGGGATGTGCCGGATCAGGTTGCCGTCGGGGTGCAGGGCGGGCGCGCCGAACGACTGCTCGGGGTCGGTCACCGGGTCGAGGAGCTCGTACTCGACGGCGATCGCGGCCGCGGCGAGCCGCGCGGTGTCCGGGTGGTCGGCGGCGACGGCGGCGATGGGCTCGCCGTGGTGGCGTACGACGTCGTGCGCGAACACGGGCCGGTCGGCGATGCGACGGCCGTGCGTGGTGGCGCCGGGGACGTCGGCGTGGGTGACGACGGCGCGCACGCCGGGCATCTCGGCGGCGGCCGTGGTGTCGATGGACAGGATCCGGGCGTGGGCGTGCGGGGAGCGCAGCACGGCGGCCCACAGGAGGCCCTCGGCCCACAGGTCGGCGGCGTACGGGAAGGTGCCCTCGGTCTTGGCGCGGGCGTCGGCGGCGGGCACGGAGGCGCCGATGCCGCGCGGCACCTGCTGCTCCGAGGCCTCCGCCGACGGGGCGGCCAGGGCCGTCACCGTGGTGTTCACCGTTGTCGTCGCGGTCGCCGCGTCCTGCCCGCTCACGCCGTGCCTCCGTGGTGGATACCGCCCTCGCCGGGCGCTGCCTGGTGCGGGATGCGCGCTTCCGGAGCGTGGCCCGCTGCCGGAGCCTGGCCCTGGGCCTCGCCCTGGGCCGTGGGATCCGCGGCGGCCGCCTCGCGCTCGGCCACGACCTCGCGCACGGCGTCGACGACCCCCGCGTACCCGGAGCAGCGGCAGAGGTTGCCGCACAGCGCCTGACGGGTCTCCAGCTCGCTGGGGGCGTGGTTGCCCTCCAGCAGGTCGTGGATGGTCATGGCCATGCCGGGCACGCAGAACCCGCACTGCACCGCGCCCGACCTGCACAACGCCTGCTGCACGTCCGAGAGTTCCCCGTTGGTCGCGAGCCCCTCGACGGTGCGCACCTCGCTGCCGGCGGCCGTCGCGGCCGGGACCAGGCAGGAGGCGACCAGCCGGCCGTCGACCTGCACGGCGCAGGCGCCGCACTCGCCCTGCGAGCAGCCGTCCTTGGCGCCGGCGAGGCCGAGGCGCTCGCGCAGCACGTAGAGCAGGGACTCGCCGATCCAGGCGCCGGTGACGGGCCGGTCGGCGCCGTTGACGCGCAGCACGTACGAGGCCTGCGGGTGTTCGTGATGGGCGACGGCCTCGTCGGCCGTTCCTTCTTCGTACGTCGGCACCTCGGCCGGGATCCCCCGGCCGGTCCCCGCGTCCGGGAGTGCCACGCCGCTGTCGGCGGTGTCCGCACCCGGCGTGTGGTCGGCCGGCGTCTCCGCCGCGGCCGGCTCCTCGAGCGAAGCGGCGTCGGCAGCCGCGGTGCCGGGCTCCGGCAGGCCGGTCTCCGCCCCGGGCACGGCGTCGTGCGCCACGGCCTCGTGCGCCACGGCCTCGACCTCGGCCTCGATCTCGGGTTCCGGCGCCGGCCCGGGCTCCGGCGCCGCATGGCCGAAGGCCGCGAAGCCGTGCCCGTCGGTGCCCCCGGGCTGCGCCGGCTCGGCGGGCTGTGGGGGCTCGGACGGCTGCCCGGGCTCGGCGCCCGCCGGCGCCTCGGCCCGCACTCCGCCGAAGAGGTCCAGGCCGCCGGAGGCCACCGGCTGCGCGGCCGCGTCCTCGGTGGCGCCGCCCGGCTCCGGCGCTTCGCCGAAGGCGGTGAAACCGCGCCCGTCGGTGCCCGCGTGCCGCGTCGGCCCGACGTGCCCGGCGTACGCGCCGTGACCGGTGTGCCCGGCGTGCCCGGCGTGCCCGGTGTACTCGCCGTGCTCGCCCGGCTCCACGTGGGCCGCGTGCCCGGTGTGCTCGCCGTGCTCGCCCGGCTCCACGTGGGCCGCGTGCCCGGTGTGCTCGCCGTGCTCGCCCGGCTCCACGTGGGCCGCGTGCCCGGCGTACCCGAGGTGTTCCTGTGCCATGTGCTCGCCGTGCCCGGCCCGGCCCGCGTACCCGGCCGGCTCCGCGTGGTCCGTGTGGTCGGCGGTCCGGGAGCCCTCGGCCTGCTCCGCCGCCGGGCCGTGGGCGGCGTCGATGTCGTGCGGGGCGGGGTGCACCGGCTCGCCCTCCGGGAGCGGGGTGCCCACGCCCGGGCCGCCCAGCACGCGCGGCCCGCGCCCGGCGGCGCCCACTCCGGGCCCGCCGAGCAGCCGCCCGGCGCCGTGCGCCGTCGCGGTCGCGGCGGCGGCCGAAGCCGCGGCGGCCTCGTCCGTGCCCGGCAGGACGCCCGGCAGCACGCCCGCGTCCAGGCTCCCGTCCAGGTGCCCGTCCGGGTCCCCGGCCGGCTGCTGCGTCAGGTACGCCCACGGCGCCGGGGCGCCGCCCGGCAGCGTCGCCGGGGCCTGGCTCCAGTCGGCGTCCAGCCCGCCCTGGCGGAAGTCACCCTGCTGTCCGGGGAATTCGGAGAACTCGGGTACGGCCCACTGGCCGGTCGCCGAGGCCGCGGTCTCGGGCTCCTGCGCCGCCTGCGGGAACCGCCACTCCCCCGTCGCGCCCGGGTCCGCCGGCTGCTCCGGCTCCGCCTCGGCGAAGGCGGCGGCGACCGACGCCGGGATCGGGATCGACGCGGGAATCGGCCCGCCCACCGACCCGGACCCGGACCCCGGACCCGACCCGGCCGCGGGCGCCGACCCGGCCGGAGCCGAACCTCCCGCCTCCGGCCACTGCACCGGGATCGTCCACGTGCCCGTGGCCGCCGGATCGGTGGTGGCCGAGCCGAGCGGCACGATCATCGGCGGCGGCACGTACCCGTGCCCGGGTGCCGCGAGGGGCTCCCCGGTGCCGAGCGCGTCCAGCATGTCCTGCGGCAGTTTCACGAAGGCCGTGGCGTCCGAGTCGTACTCGCCGCCCTGCGGGACCGGTTCCCAGCCCCAGCCCGCCGTGCCGTTCCCCTGGGTCACGTTCGCGTTCTCGTTCTCGTTCTCACTCATGAGGTCAGTGCCCTCCCCAGGGCCCTGCGTGCCAGCACGGCCACCGTCCGCCGCAGATGCAGTACACCGGGAGCCACCGGCTCCCCCTGGTCGGGCACACAGGCGGCCGCGACGTATTCGCCGAAGGCCTCCAGGGCCTCGGGGGCCAGGCTCCGCTCGCCGTCCCAGTCGATCAGCGAGGCCACCCACTGCTCGGCCTCCAGCGGCCGCAGCGGCATCGGGGCCACCGCACCGATCGCGCAGCGCACACCCCGGCGCGCGGGATCCAGTACGAGACCCACGGACGCCACCGCACGCCCGGGCCCGGTACGCCCCGTGGCCTTCAGGAACACCTGCGGCGCGTGCAGCAGCGGCACCCGGACGAAACCGATCAGCTCGCCCGGCCGCAGCATCTCGCGGCCGGCCAGCAGGTACGACACCGAGATCTCCCGCTGCCCGCCCGGGCCGACGATGACGAGGACGGCCTCCAGCGCGGCCAGCACGGGCAGTGCGTCACCCGTGGGCGCGGCTGTGGCGATGTTCCCGCCGAGGGTGCCCGCGTTGCGGATCTGCGGCGGCCCGGCGGCGCGCGCGGCGGCGGCCAGCGCGGGGATCAGAGCGGCGAAATCCGGCCGTCCCATCCGCGCGTGGGTGAGGCCCGCACCGAGCAGCGCGTGGCCGTCCTGGTACTGCCAGCCCCGGATCTCGTTGATCCGGCCCAGGCCCACCAGAGCGGCGGGCCGCAGCAGCCCGGCGTTGACGGCGGCCATGAGGTCGGTGCCGCCCGCGACGGGCACGGCCGCGGGCATGGCGGTGAGCGCCGCCACGGCCTCGTCGAGCGAGGCCGGCAGTGTCACGGACTGCGCCGCCCGGGGCCCCGGGGGGCCCTGAGGTGAATCCGGTGCGTGCAGTGCGTGCGGTGCGTGCGTGGTCAACCCAGCTGCCCCTTCCCGATGTCCCGGTCCCGGCGCTCACGCCTGTCCGCCGTACGGTACGTGCTCACCGCCGGGACGTGGCAACTCTGGCACATCTTCCGGGCCGCCCGGCGCGAGGGTCCACCCGGTGCCCCGCCGCTGTGCGACCCCCTGCGCGCCCCCGCGCGCGGCTCCCGCACGCCCCGCGCCCCGCGCCGGCCCGGGCCCGGGCCCGGCCGGTGCCCGACGCCCCGTACGCCCGCCGTGCCGCCTTCGCCGGAGCTCCTCCCCGAACGTCCGGTTTTCCCCGTATAGCGGGAAATCCAGCCAGAGTTCCGGACCCGTTCCCTTTCCGTTCAGGTCCGCCGCTCCGCGCCCGTGTCACACGTTCGGGGGCACGCCCTCGATCGGGCGTCCCTGCACCCCGGGCCGCCGCTGCCACGGCAAGGGCCCGCCCGGTGGCCGGTAACCGACCCCGAGCACGTCCAGCCGCGCGTAGTGCGCCGTCATCCGCGCCTCGAAGTCCGGGTAGTCCCGCTCCTCCGGCTCCGGCAGCCGCGACCACACCACCTCCGCGAAGGCGGCCAGCCGCGGGAACGCCTGGTAGTCGACGCGGTCCTGGTTCTCCATCACCTCGGTCCACACGTTGGCCTGCGCGCCCAGCACGTGCGCGGCCGCCTCCGGCGACAGCTTCGGCGGCACCGGTTCGAAGCGGTACACGTCCTCCAGCGAGCGCACGTACCCGATGGGCATCGGCTCGTCCGGGCCGCCCGCCTGACGGTGGTCCAGGTACACCTGCTGCTCGGGGCACATGACCACGTCGTGCCCGGCCTCGGCGGCGGCGATGCCGCCCGCGTAGCCGCGCCACGAGGACACGGCCGCCCCCGGCGCGAGCCCGCCCTCCAGGATCTCGTCCCACCCGATCAGCCGCCGCCCGCGCTGCGCGAGCCAGCCGTCGAAGTGCCGGACGAACCAGGACTGCAGGCCGTCCTCCCCGTCCACCCCCAGCTCGCGGATCCGCTCCTGCGCGGTGCCGGAGGCCTTCCACTGCGCCTTCGGGCACTCGTCGCCGCCCACGTGCACGAAGGGCGAGACCTCCGCCGGGAACAGCTCCAGCAGCTCCTCGAAGACCCCCTCGTAGAACCGCAGCACGGCCTCGGTCGGCGCGAGCACGTTCTCGCTGATCCCCCAGTCGTCCCACACCCGCAGCGCCGCCGTGTCGACCACGTCGGTGTTGCCGAGCTCCGGGTACGCGGCGATCGCGGCCTGCGAATGCCCCGGCACGTCGACCTCCGGGACCACCCGCACGTGCCGCTCGGCGGCGTACGCGACGATCTCGCGGAGGTCGTCCTGCGTGTAGAAGCCGCCGTGCGGGGTCTCGTTCCACAGCGGCGAGGCCCGGTGCCCCCACCGGCTGCGCGCCCGCCACCCGCCGACCTCGGTGAGGCGCGGGTACCGCTTGATCTCGACCCGCCAGCCCTGGTCGTCCGTCAGGTGCAGGTGCAGCACGTTGAGCTTGTGGGCGGCGAGCAGGTCGACGTACCGCAGCACCCCGTCCTTGGGCGTGAAGTGCCGGGCCACGTCGAGCATCATCCCGCGCCACCCGAACCGCGGGCCGTCCACGACCGTTCCGTGCGGCAGGCTCCACGCCCGGCCCGGCCCGACCGGCGGCGCCTTCCGGTAGGCGTCGGGCCCCAGCAGCTGACGCAGCGTCTGGGCGGCCCAGAACAGCCCGGTGGCCGTCGCGCCCGTCAGCTCTGCGCCGTCGGGGCCGATGTCGATGCGGTACGCCTCCGGCCCGGCGTCCCCGACGCCCTCGGGGTCGACGCGCAGCCGCAGCTCGGCGCTCCGGCCGGCCCCGGCGGCGGGGAGCTCCCAGCCGGTGGCCGCCCCGAGCTCCCGCCGCAGCCACCGCGCGACCGTCCCGGCCCCCGGCCCGGCGTCGAGGAGCGGCTCGGGCCCGAAGGCGAAGCGGCGCCCGTCCGGGTGGAGGTCGGCGACCCGGGGTGCGGGAATGAGGTCCGTGCGGAGCAGGTCCATGCGTCGGCCCTTCGCGTCAGCGTGTTGCGCCCTGCGCAACGCACGTTCCGCAGAGCGCTCGTGGCGCCGACCCTAACGCGCCCCACGGGCGCGGCAAAGGCCCCCGGACGCGCTGTGACGCACCGGGGGCCTCGGTCCCGCGAAAGCCCGCGAAAGCCCGCGAAAGCCCGCGAAAGCCCGCGAAAGAGAGAGGAAGAGGGGTCGGACTACTGGTCCTTCCCGCCCTTGTCCTTGTCCCCGCCGGGGCCCATGGACTCGTAGATCTCCTTGCACATGGGGCAGACCGGGTACTTCTTCGGGTCCCGGCCCGGTACCCAGACCTTGCCGCAGAGCGCGACGACGGGGGTGCCGTCGAGCGCGCTCGCCATGATCTTGTCCTTCTGGACGTAGTGGGCGAAGCGCTCGTGGTCGCCGTCACCGTGCGACACCTGCGGCGTCGGCTCTACGAGGGTCCCCGTGCCAGTCCCGCGCTCGGGCTCAAGAGTGCTCATGCAACCAGGGTACTTAACCCCGCGCCCGTCAGTTGAGCGACGGGTCGTCCGGATAGGTGGCGACCATCGCGAGTTCGCTGCGCTGGCGGCGCAGCACCGCCCGCCACAGCTGTTCGGGGTCGGGGAAGGACACGTCACCGGGCTCCGACTCCACGACCCACCAGGCGCCGTCGCCGAGCTCGTCCTCCAGCTGGCCCGGGCCCCAGCCGGAGTACCCGGCGAAGATCCGCAGGCCGCCGAGGGCCGCGGCCAGCAGCTCCGGCGGCGCCTCCAGGTCGACGAGCCCGATGGCCCCGTGCACCCGGCGCCAGCCGAGCGGCCCCTCCTCGCCCGGGATGACCGCCAGCCCGAGGGCCGAGTCCAGCGCCACGGGCCCGCCCTGGAAGACCACGCCGGGGGCGCCGGCCAGGGGCGCCCACGCGAGCAGGACGTCGCCGACGCCGACGGGCGTGGGCCGGTTGAGGACAACGCCGAGGGAGCCCTGCTCGTCGTGGTCGAGCAGCAGCACCACCGCGCGGTCGAAGTTCGGGTCCGCGAGGGCGGGGGTGGCCACGAGCAGCCGCCCTGTGAGGGAGGACACCTCGGTCATGCCGCCATGATCCCGCACATTCGCGCTTTGCGGAGCCCCGGCGGAGAGATCGGATCGTACGCAGCTCAGGGCGCACCGCGGCAGTGAGGAGCGCGCACGGACGGAGCAGCCGGAACGCCACGCTCCGCCATATGGTGGATACGCAGGGTGTTGTGCCGAATTCATGACAGTCCTACGGCCACGTCGGCCTTACGAACAAGGGGGTTGTGGCCCTTACCCTTTTCCCTGGCCCCCCTGCCCACCCCACTTCGGAACGCGAGATTCATGACCGTCACCGACGATGTCCTGCTTGTCCACGGCGGCACCCCGCTTGAGGGCGAGATCCGTGTCCGCGGCGCGAAGAACCTCGTGCCCAAGGCCATGGTCGCCGCTCTGCTCGGCAGCGAACCCAGCCGGCTGCGCAACGTTCCCGACATCCGTGACGTCCGTGTCGTACGCGGGCTGCTCCAGCTGCACGGGGTGACGGTCCGCCCCGGCGAGGAGCCGGGCGAGCTGGTGCTCGACCCCACCCACGTCGAGAGCGCCAACGTCGCCGACATCGACGCGCACGCGGGTTCGTCGCGCATCCCGATCCTGTTCTGCGGCCCCCTGCTGCACCGTCTCGGCCACGCCTTCATCCCGGGCCTCGGCGGCTGCGACATCGGCGGCCGGCCGATCGACTTCCACTTCGACGTGCTCCGCCAGTTCGGCGCGACCATCGAGAAGCGCGAAGGCGGCCAGTACCTGGAAGCCCCGCAGCGCCTGCGCGGCTGCAAGATCCGCCTCCCCTACCCGTCCGTCGGCTCGACCGAGCAGGTGCTGCTGACGGCCGTCCTGGCCGAGGGCGTCACCGAGCTCAGCAACGCCGCGGTCGAGCCGGAGATCGAGGACCTCATCTGCGTCCTGCAGAAGATGGGCGCGATCATCTCCGTCGACACCGACCGGACCATCCGCATCACGGGTGTCGACCGGCTCGGCGGCTACAACCACAAGGCCCTGCCGGACCGTCTGGAGGCCGCGTCCTGGGCTTCCGCGGCCCTGGCCACCGGCGGCAACATCTACGTGCGCGGCGCCCAGCAGCGTTCGATGATGACCTTCCTGAACACCTTCCGCCGGGTCGGCGGGGCGTTCGAGATCGACGACGACGGCATCCGCTTCTGGCACCCGGGCGGCCCGCTCAACGCCATCGCGCTGGAGACGGACGTCCACCCCGGTTTCCAGACCGACTGGCAGCAGCCGCTCGTCGTGGCCCTCACGCAGGCGTCCGGCCTGTCGATCGTCCACGAGACGGTCTACGAGTCCCGGCTCGGCTTCACCTCGGCGCTCAACCAGATGGGTGCTCACATCCAGCTGTACCGCGAGTGCCTGGGCGGCTCGGCCTGCCGCTTCGGCCAGCGCAACTTCCTGCACTCGGCGGTCGTCTCCGGCCCGACCAAGCTGCAGGGCGCCGACCTGGTCATCCCCGACCTGCGCGGCGGGTTCTCGTACCTCATCGCGGCGCTGGCCGCCGAGGGCACCTCGCGCGTGCACGGCATCGACCTGATCAACCGCGGCTACGAGAACTTCATGGAGAAGCTCGTGGAGCTCGGCGCGAAGGTCGAACTGCCCGGCGGCGACCTCGTCTGAGCCGTACCGCGCGCCTCGCGCACGCAGCAAGCCCCCCGGGCCCCGCACAGGGCCCGGGGGGCTTTCTCGTGTCCGCCGCGGCCGGGCGGGGCATGCCGCCGGCATACCGGGGCCCCGCCACGGGCCCTGACGGGCCCTCACAGGGCCTGCCGGGCCACCCCGGACCACCCGGGCCGGGCCGGGTCCGGCGCGGCTCCCCCGGGCCCGGCGTCCCGTCCGCGCGCGTCCGTGCCCGTCCGTCCGATTCCGCCCCCGTCCGTCCGACCCCGTCCGACCCGTCCGTCCGGCCCCGTCCGACCCGTCCGTCCGGCCCGGTTCGGCCCCGTCGGGCCAGCCTCGTCCGGCCCCGGCGAGCCAGCCTCGTCCGGCTCCGTCGGGCCCGGTCCGGCCGGCCCCGGACAGACCGAAGGGCGGCCACCCCGCCCGGGGGTGACCGCCCATCGCCGTCCTGCGTACTACTGCCGTTCCAAAAGCCTGTGGGGCCCTCGGCGCCGGGGCAGGACTTACTTGCCCTTGGCGGCTTCCTTGAGCTTGGAGCCCGCGGAGACCTTCACGCTGTAGCCGGCCGGGATCTGGATGGGGTCGCCGGTCTGCGGGTTGCGCGCGGTGCGAGCGGCACGGTGGGTGCGCTCGAAGGTCAGGAAGCCGGGGATGGTGACCTTCTCGTCGCCCTTGGCGACAATCTCGCCGACGGTCTCGGCGAGCGCGGCCAGAACGGCGTCGGCGTCCTTGCGGGTCACCTCGGCGCGCTCGGACAGAGCGGCCACCAGCTCACTGCGGTTCATGTTGTACTCCCGTGTTCAACTTGCCTTAGAGGCGTGAGATCGAAGCCGATGCTGCCAGGGCCCTAGGACAGTCCCCGGACCCGGGTCTGAACGTCAGACCCTCTCGCCCGGTTACGCATCCTGCCCCCACCAGCGGCGGGAAAGCCAATCCGGCACCCGTCGGGGTCACACGAAAAGCGCCACAGTCACGCCGCGGTGACGCTCCGTCCATGCCTTCGCTCGCACGCCGCTGCGGACCGCGGACCCCGCGGGCATCCCCGCAACCCTAGAGGCGGCCCACCGGGCCCGCATCTCGCGACGCGCCGGTGGCGGCCCGCCGTGAGGGCTCTCACAGCGGGCCTCAGGAGCCCGACGCCGCCTTGCGGACGGCGCCCGCGACCGCGCCGGCGACCTTGTCGTTGAAGACGGACGGGATGATGTAGTTCGCGTTCAGCTCGTCCTCGCCGACGACGTCCGCGAGCGCGCTCGCGGCGGCCAGCATCATCTCCGTGTTCACGGTGCGGGACTGGGCGTCCAGCAGGCCGCGGAAGACGCCCGGGAAGACCAGCACGTTGTTGATCTGGTTCGGGAAGTCGGAGCGCCCGGTGGCGACGACGGCGGCGGTCTGGCGGGCGACGGCCGGGTCCACCTCGGGGTCCGGGTTCGCGAGCGCGAACACGATGGCGCCTTCCGCCATGGCGGCGACGTCCTCGCCGGACAGCACGTTCGGGGCCGAGACGCCGATGAAGACGTCGGCGCCGACCACGGCCTCCTTCAGAGTGCCCGTGTAGCCCTCGGGGTTGGTGTTGTCGGCGATCCAGCGCAGCGGGGAGTCGGGGGCCGCGTCGACGAGGTCGGGGCGGTCCGCGTGCACGACGCCGTGGATGTCGGCGCTCACCGCGTTCTTGACGCCCGCCGCGAGGAGCAGCTTGAGGATGGCCGTGCCGGCCGCGCCGGCGCCCGACATGACGACCTTGACGTCGCCAACTGCCTTGCCCACCACGCGCAGTGCGTTGGTGAGGGCGGCGAGCACCACGATGGCGGTGCCGTGCTGGTCGTCGTGGAAGACGGGGATGTCGAGGGCCTCGCGCAGCCGGGCCTCGATCTCGAAGCAGCGCGGCGCGGAGATGTCCTCCAGGTTGATGCCCGCGAAGCCGGGGGCGATGGCCTTGACGATCTCGACGATTTTGTCGGTGTCCTGGGTGTCGAGGCAGATCGGCCAGGCGTCGATGCCGGCGAAGCGCTTGAAGAGGGCCGCCTTGCCCTCCATGACGGGCAGCGCGGCCATCGGGCCGATGTTGCCCAGGCCCAGCACGGCGGAGCCGTCCGTCACGACTGCGACGGAGTTGCGCTTGATGGTGAGGCGGCGCGCGTCCTCGGGGTTCTCGGCGATCGCCATGCACACGCGGGCCACGCCCGGGGTGTAGATCATGGAGAGGTCGTCGCGGTTGCGGATGGGGTGCTTGGACGCCATCTCGATCTTGCCGCCGAGGTGCATCAGGAAGGTTCGGTCGGAGACCTTGCCGAGGCTGACGCCCTCGATCCCGCGCAGTTTCTCGACGATCTCGTCCGCGTGGGCGGTGGAGGTCGCGGCGATGGTGACGTCGATCCGGAGCTTCTCGTGGCCGGATGCGGTCACGTCGAGGCCGGTGACCGAACCGCCGGAGGACTCCACGGCGGTGGTGAGCTGGGAGACCGCGGTTCCGCTCGCGGGCACTTCCAGGCGGACCGTCATCGAATACGAGACGCTGGGCGCCGTTGCCATGACCGTGTTTCCTCTTCTGTCCCTGGTTTGCTTGACACAGGGCCCCGCGCTGCACCGGCCGAGAACATGGCAGGTTCGGCAGGGGACCTGTTGTCCGATCGTCCCACCTACCAGCCAGTACAAGGTAACCAGCTACAAATTTCGGAAAGACTCTTCCACCATACGAGATAGCAGGGGTGTTCGGAATGGTGGGTCCATACAAAACAGGTCCGCGCCCTCCACTGGTGGAGGGCGCGGACCTGGTGATTCGTACGTCTATGACACCGACCCGCCATGCTCGCCTCGCGGCAAGTGGTCGCTCTAAGCGACGAAGGTTGGGCCCGGGGGCTTGGATCGAGTCGGTGCCGTACCCAGGCTAACAAAGGATCGCCGAATGTGATCCCCCTGCTCGCAGTCGGTTCGCGCCACCACGCTCCTGGCCGCGGACCATACGGATGTACGAGGCCCTGAGCAGGGCCGGAGCCACGCCGTGAACCGCCCCCGCGGGGCGGCCCCCTACGGCAGCAGCAGCTCCGGCACCCCGTCCGCGTCCGGCTTGTCCCGGTCGGCCGAGACCACCGTCAGCTGCTGCGTCGCACGCGTCAGCGCCACGTACAGCACGCGCAGGCCCGCCGGGGACTCGTCCGCGATCTCCGCCGGGGAGACGACCACCGTGGCGTCGTACTCCAGGCCCTTGGCCTCCAGGCTGCCGAGCGCCACCGCCCGCGCGCCCAGGTCGGCGAGCCAGCCCGCGGCCTCCGCCCGCCGGTCCATGGCCACGACCACGCCGACGGTGCCGTCCACCTGCTCCAGCAGCCGCCGGGTCTCCTCGCGGACCGCGGCCCCCAGATCGCCCTGCGCGGCCGTGAACCGGGGCTGCAGGCCGGTGGAGCGCACCGCCGACGGCGGCTCCATGCCGGGCATCGCCAGCCGCAGCACGCGGGAGGCCACCTCGGCGACCTCCGCGGGGTTGCGGTAGTTGACCGTCAGCGTGAACCGGCGGCGCGGCCGGCTGCCCAGCGCCTCGTCGCGGGCCGCGGCCGCCTCCTCCGGATCGGTCCAGGAGGACTGCGCCGGGTCGCCGACCACCGTCCAGGTGCCCATCCGGCCCCGGCGGCCGACCATCCGCCACTGCATCGGCGTCAGGTCCTGCGCCTCGTCCACGATGACGTGCGCGTACTCGGTGCGCTCCGCCGCGAGCCGCTCGGCCCGCTCCCACTGGGTCTCCTCGCGGACCGGCATCAGCTCCTCCAGCCCGCTGAGCTGGTCGAGCGGGTCCATCTCCCGCCTCCGCTTCGGCCGCGCCGGGGCGCCGAGCAGCTGCTGGAGCTCGTCGAGGAGCGCCACGTCGTGGACCGACAGGGGACCCTTGCCGTCCGGGCCCACCCGGCGCAGCGAACGGGCCAGCTGACGGGTCTCGCGCGGGTTCAGGTCCCGGCGCGACCAGCGGCCGAGGTGGCGCTCGTCGGCGAGCGCGGCGAGCACCGCGCGCGGGGTCAGCTCGGGCCACCAGGCGTTCAGGAAGCCGATGAAGGCGTCCTCGGTGGAGATGTCCTCGTCGAAGGCGGAGCGCAGCTCGGCGGCCAGCTCCGGGTCGCTGTGCCGGCCGGCGCCGCCCGACTTCGCGTACAGGGCGTCGAGCAGCAGCTTGCGGGCGCGCGGGCGCAGCAGGTTGACCGGGGCGGTGCCGCTGAGCACGTTCTGCCGGATCCGGTTCAGCTCGTCGGCCTCCAGCTCCTGGCGGCGGCCGAAGGCCACCACGCGCAGCCGGTCGGGGGCGCCGCCGAGTTCGAGTGCGCCCCGCACGGCCTTGCGGAGCACCTTCAGCATCCGGGAGGAGCCCTTGATGCGGGCCACGGCCGGGGAGTCGTAAGTGGTGGCCTCCGCGCCGTCGACGAGGGAGCCGAGCGCGCGGATGGCGACCTGGCCCTCCTCGCCGAGGGAGGGCAGCACGCCCTCGGTGTACGCGACGAGCAGCGGGGTCGGCGAGACGATCAGGATGCCGCCGGAGTAGCGGCGCCGGTCCTGGTAGAGCAGGTAGGCGGCGCGGTGCAGGGCGACGGCGGTCTTGCCGGTGCCCGGTCCGCCCGCGACCTCGGCGACGGAGGCGGCGGGAGCCCGGATGACCAGGTCCTGCTCGGCCTGGATGGACGAGACGATGTCGCGCATCGAGTGCGTACGGGCCCGCCCGAGAGCGGCCATCAGGGCGCCGTCGCCGATGGCGGGGAGCTCCCGGCCGTCGAGGAAGGCGGTGACCTCGGGGCGCATCAGGTCGTCCTCGACGCCCAGCACCTTGCGGCCCTTGGAGCGGATGACGCGGCGGCGCACGACGCGGCCGGGGTCCTTCGGCGTGGAGCGGTAGAACGGCGCGGCGGCCGGTGCACGCCAGTCGATGACCAGCGGCGAGTAGTCGGAGTCCAGGACTCCGATGCGGCCGATGTGCAGGGTCTCGGCGACGTCGGCCGTGAGGTCCCCGCGGATCGCGTCGTCGGCGGGCTCGACGGAGGTGTACGCGCCGTCCGGGCCGCGCTCCCCGTCCTTGCCGAGCACCAGGTCGATGCGGCCGAAGAGGAAGTCCTCGAACTCGTTGTTGAGCCGGTTCAGGTGGATGCCCGCCCGGAAGACCTGCGCATCGCGCTCGGCGAGTGCGCCGGGCGTCCCGACTTGGCCGCGCTGGGCGGCGTCGTTCATGAGGAACTCCGCCTCGTGGATCTTCTCCTCAAGGCGTCGGTACACCTGGTCGAGATGCGTCTGCTCGACCGCGATCTCCCGATCGCGGACGGAATCCGCCGTGCTGTCGACAGCGGCATTCTGCGCGGCCACCAAGGCCCCCTTCTGACGTGCATGGGCGACCGTCAACCGTACGCGAACCGGCGGCCTGTCCGCACGCCCGTTCCGGAACCGGTCTCGCTGGGTGGTACGCCCGCTACCGGGATCCGGACGCCAGGGCCCGGCGGCGGTGCCGGGCGACGCGCTCGCGGTTGCCGCACAGCTCGCTGGAGCACCAGCGGCGCCGGTGGCCGCGGGAGGTGTCCAGGTAGACGCGGGTGCAGCCGTCGCCCTCGCAGGCCCGCAGCAGCGCCAGGTCGCCGGGGTCGGTCAGCAGCTCCACGGCGTCCCGGGCGACGGCGGCGAGCAGCGCGCCGCATTCCACGCCGCCGCACAACTCCCGGACCAGGTGGCCCTCTTGGTCCCGAACGGCACACAGGCCCGGGGGTGGTCCGGCGGCCAGCGCGTTGACCCGGGCGAGGGCGTTCGCCGTGCTCGCGGACGGGGCCGCGCCGCCGGCGAGCTCCGCCCGTACGAGGGTTTCCACGTCGCCGCGCAGGGCCCGGAAGGCCGCCGCCCAGTCGGGCCCCACCCGGGCCAGCGGTGTCCGGTCGGGCACCAGCCCGGCCCCGGCGAGCCACACCCGCAGCTCGTCACCGTCCGGGATCCCCTCGTGCGGGGTGAAGGTGGCCACCAGGTCCAGACAGACGCGCCCGGAATCGAACCGCATGCCGTCAGCCTCCCGTCGTGGGGTGCCGTACCAGATTGCCCGCCCGCCGCCTGCGGGGGAACCCCCCGAACCGGTACCTCCGGTGGCAGGGGCCGCGCAAATCCAGCCCCGCCGGCGTTTGAGGCGCGGGGTCTGGGGCGGAGCCCCAGCAGCGGCGCGGGCGCCGGACCGCTTCGTTCCGGGTGCGGCGCCGTTGCGGGGGCGCTGCCCCCGAACCCCCGCTCCTCAAACGCCGGAGGGGCTGAAAGGGCCAGGCCGCCGGAGGGGCTGAAATGGCCAGGCCGCGGAGGGGTGAAATGCCGGGGCGCTGAAAGGGCGCGCCTCACGGCGCAGGGGCAGGCGGCAGCGCGCCCCGCCTAAGGGGCCGGCGGGTCGTCGTGCAGCAGGCGCTGGAAGAGGCGGTGGTCGCGCCAGGCGCCGTTGATGTGGAGGTAGCGCGGGGCCAGGCCGTAGAACTCGAAGCCCGCCTTCGCCAGCACGCGCTGCGACGCGAGGTTGTCGACCAGGGTCCCGGCTTCCACCCGGTGCAGGCCGAGCTCGTCGCGGGCGACCCGGCAGACCTCCTCCAGCCCCGCGGTCGCCAGCCCCTTGCCGTGCCAGACGGGGTCGATCCAGTAGCCCACGCCGCCGCTGCACAGCGGCCCGTGGGCGATGGAGCCGAGGTTGATCGCGCCGATGGGCGCGCCCGTGGCCGTCTCCACGAACACGTACGGGACGATCCGCCCCGCGTCCCGCTCGGCGAGCATCCCCTCGATGCGCTCCCGCTGCCCCTGCTCCGTGTAGTAGGCCTCCGTCCGGACCGGCTCCACGTGCGCCATGAACGCCCGGTTCCGGGTGAACGCCTCCGCCAGCCCGGCGGCGTCGCCGAGCTCGACGCCCCTCATCTCCACGCCGTCAATGATCATCCCGGCACGCTAGCCGAGGACCCCCCTGGCCGTCACCGCGTCGAGCGGGAGCTCCCCGTACTTGGCCTCGCCGCCCGCGTCCAGCGACAGCCGGTACCCCCGCTTGACCACGGTCTGGATCAGGTGCGGCGCGCCGAGCGCCGCCCGCAGCCGGGCCATCGCCGTCTCCACGGCGTGCTCGTCGCGGCCCGCACCCGGCAGCACCCGCAGCAGTTCCGCGCGGGCCACCACCCAGCCCGGCCGTCGGGCCAGGGCCCGCAGCAGGGCCATCCCGGCCGGCGGCACCGGCCGCAGCTCCGCGTCCAGCAGGACGGCGTGGCCGCGGATCTCCATGCGGTGCCCGGCCACCGGCAGCACCCGGGCCCGGCCCGGCAGTTCCTGGCAGAGCAGCTGCACCAGCGGGCCCAGCCGGAAGCGTTCCGGCTGCACGGTGGCCACCCCCTGCGCCTGCAGCGGCAGCGCCGTCACCGGCCCGACGCACGCGGACACCAGCGGGCCGCGCAGCGCGTCCAGCACGGCCTCCCGTACGCCCCGCTCCTCGGCCCGGGACAGCAGGGAGGCCGCGGCCGGCGCCGAGGTGAAGCTGACGGCGTCCACCCCGCCGCCGACGATCGCGTCGAGCAGCCGGTCCAGCGGCCCGAGGTCCTCCGGCGCCATCCAGCGGTACACGGGCACCACGACCACGTCGGCGCCGCCGGCCCGCAGCGCCTCGACGAAGCCGGGCAGCGGCTCCCCGTGCAGCTGGAGAGCGATCCGGCGGCCCGCCACCCCGGCCGTGAGCAGCCGTTCCAGTACCTCGGCGAGCGATTCCGACTCCGGGGACCAGGTCTCGACGAGCCCGGCGGCCCGGATGGCGCCCTTCACCTTCGGCCCCCGCGCGAGCAGTTCGGTGGCCCGCAGCCGCTCCAGCAGTTGCTCGCCGATCCCCCACCCGTCGGCCGCCTCGATCCATCCCCGGAAGCCGATGGCGGTGGTGGCCACGACGACGTCCGGTGCGCAGCCGATGAGTTCCTTGGTGGCGGCGAGCAGTTCGCTGTCGTCGGCGAGGGGAACGATCCGCAGCGCCGGCGCGTGCAGCACCGCCGCTCCGCGCCGCCGCAGCAGCGCGATGAGTTCGTCCGCCCGCCGGGCAGCGGTGACCCCGACCGTGAAGCCCGCGAGCGGGCCGGTGTTCGTGTCGGTGTTCGTGTGGTCCATCGTGACCTGCCTACTGACGCATGGGGGCGGGGCGGAGCGGGTGGACCGAGCCTGCCAACCCGGCATGTCGGTCTCGGTTCACCCGTATTTCGCCCCGGTTACACCGACGTGAGCTGCGGTTTCGCTTCGACGCCAGCCGCCGGGACGGCCGCGGCCACCGGCTGGCGAAGGTATACCGCCCAGGTGACCGCGCAGCACAGGGCGTAGAAGCCGAGGAAAGTGACGAAGGCCGCCGTGCCGGAGCCGGAGCTGAGGAAGGCCTCCCGGAAGACGAGGTTGATGCCGAGTCCGCCGAGTGCGCCGACCGCCCCGATGAGGCCCATGGCGGCGCCGGAGAGCCGCCGCCCGTAGGCCGCGGCGGCCTCGCCGGTCATCCCGCGGGCCAGTGCCTTCGCCTGGAAGATGCCCGGGATCATCTTGTACGTCGAGCCGTTGCCGAGCCCGCTCAGGACGAAGAGCGCCACGAACCCGACGAGGAAGACCGGCAGCGAGGACCGGCCGGAGGCGAAGACGACCACGCCGGTCGCCGCCGCCATCGCCACGAACGTCCCCAGGGTGATCCGCGCCCCGCCGAACCGGTCCGCCAGCGCCCCGCCCACCGGCCGGATCAGCGACCCGAGCAGCGGTCCGACGAAGGTCAGCGACGCGGCCTGCAGCGGGGTGCGGCCGAACTGGGTCTGGAGCACCAGGCCGAAGGCGAAGCTGTATCCGATGAACGAGCCGAACGTCCCGATGTAGAGGAAGGCCATGATCCAGGTGTGCGCGTCCTTCAGGGCCTCGCGGACGGCGCCGGTGTCGTTGCGCACGGGCGCCAGGTTGTCCATCCGTACGGCCGCCAGGACCGCCGCGAGGACGATCAGCGGGATGTAGGCGCCGAGCAGCAGCCGCGGGTGGGTGGCCCCGGCGGTGGCGATGACCAGCAGTCCGGCCAGCTGGACCACGGGCACGCCGATGTTGCCGCCGCCGGCGTTCAGGCCGAGCGCCCAGCCCTTCTTGCGCAGCGGGAAGAAGGCGTTGATGTTGGTCATGGAGGAGGCGAAGTTGCCGCCGCCCACCCCGGTGAGGGCCGCGACGAGCAGGAAGGTCCCGTACGAGGTCCCGGGCTCCATCACCACCAGCGCGGCCACCGTCGGCGCGAGCAGCATGAGCGCGCTGAAGACGGTCCAGTTCCGGCCGCCGAAGCGCGCGACGGCGAAGGTGTACGGCACCCGCACCAGGGCGCCGACGAGGGTGGCCGTCGCGATGAGGAAGAACTTCCCGGCGGGGTCGATCCCGTAGGCGGGGCCCATGAAGAGGACCATCACGGACCAGAGCGACCAGATGGAGAACCCGATGTGCTCGGAGAACACGGAGTAGAGGAGGTTGCGGCGGGCGGTCCGCTCCCCGGTCTCCTTCCAGAAGGTCTCGTCCTCGGGATCCCACTGCTCGATCCAGCGGCCTCCCCTGCGCGGTGCGGTCGTACCGGTCATCACACGCCTCCACAGCTGTCGCGTCCGTGGTGACGACCGTAGGGAGGGCGCGTTTCGGCCCCGGTCCCCGCGGGATGACCGCCGGGAAACCTTGCTCTCACCCGCCGCCGGGTCCGTGTGTGAGCCGCGCCGGGAGGCGGCTCCCGGCGGGCGCTTCCAGCCACCCCCGCTCGGCGGCCAGCCCGGCGGCCGCGGCGCGCAGGGCGTCCAGTCCGGGGTGCGCGAAGCCCTCGCGCCACACCATGGACAGCGGGGAGAGCGGCACCGGGTCGGTCAGCGGCCGTTTCACGCAGCCGGGCATGTCGAGGAAGTCCACGGTGGCCAGGACCGGGTTGCCGGTCTTGACCATCACCCGGCTGAACTCCTCCTTGCCCATCGCCACCGGCGCGGGCGGCGCCATCAGGATCCCCCGCCCGGCGAACAGCTCGCGCGCCAGCCCGGTCCACTCCAGCGTCCGCGGGTTCCCGGCGCCCGCGTACACGGTCTCGCCGGCGAGCGCGTCCAGCGGTACGGTCTCCCGCGCGGCCAGCGGATGCCCCTCGGGCAGCAGCACGGCGAGCGGCTCGTACCGTACGGGCGTCTGCGCGAGCGGGGCCCGCAGCGCCGGGTCCAGGCCGTCGGCGTACCCGAAGGAGACGTCGAGCCGGCCGGCCGCGATCTCGGCGGCGGCGTGGGTGAGGCCGCTTTCGAAGCGGGCCATCAGCTCGCAGTCGGGGGCGAGTTCGCGGGCGCGATCCAGCACGGTCCGCGGGGTGCTCGGCCCGTCGGTGTTGAGGTCGACGAGGAGCGGGCGGGGCGCGGTGAAGGCGGCGGCGAGTTCCTCGTGCGCGGCGAGCACGCGCCGGGCCAGCGGCAGCAGGCGCTGCCCGTCGGCGGTCAGCTCCACCTGACGTGTGGTCCGCAGGAACAGCGTGGCGTCCAGGGTCTGTTCGAGCCGCCGGACATCGCGGCTGAGTGCCTGCTGGGCGACGTAGAGGCGGGCGGCGGCGCGGGTGAAGTGCAGGTCCTCGGCGGCCGCGACGAAGCCGCGCAGCAGCCGGGGGTCGACATCACGGGGAATCACCCCCGGAGACTAACAACAGAGGGCGGTGAATGGGCTCCGAACAGGTGTTGGACCGGGACGGGGGCCGGGCCCGAGGCTCTTCCCATGCCCGCCACGACCACGACCACTGCCCGCACGGCCGCCGCCCGCACGACCTCCTCCGGCACGACCTCCTCCCGCACGGCCGCCGCCCGCACCGCCACGAGCGGCGCCCGCGTCCCCCGCATGACCGTCACCGGCGCCACCCTCGTCATCGCCGGACCGCCCGCCGGCGCCTCCGCCTCCCGGCCGGCCCGCACCCCCCAGGGCCCCTACCGCCGCCTGTTCGCCCGGCCCGGCACCCGCGGATTCACCGCCGGGAACCTCCTCGCCCGGCTCCCCATGGGCATGTTCGGGGTCAGCGCGGTCATGATGATCGCCGGACAGCGCGGCTCGTACGCCCTCGCCGGCGCGGTCACGGCGACCGGCCTGGCCGCCACCGCGCTGGTGGCGCCCTGGACCGCCCGGCTCGTCGACCGCCACGGGCAGGCCCGGATCGCCGTACCGGCCACCCTGATCGCGGTCCTCGGCTCGCTCTCCCTGATCGCGTGCGTCCGTACCGGGGCCCCCGCCTGGACCCTCTTCGCCTCGTACGCCGCGACCGCCACCACCCCCAACATCGGCGGCATGTCCCGCGCCCGCTGGACGCACCTGCTGCGCGACTCGCCGGCCGCGCACCACACGGCGATGTCCTTCGAACAGGCCGCGGACGAGCTGTGCTTCATGCTCGGACCGGTCCTGGCGGCCTTCCTCTGCGGCGCCGTCTTCCCCGAGGCGGGCACCCTCGCGGGCGCGGCCCTGCTGCTCACCGGCATGCTCGTCTTCACCTCCTGCCGCGCCACCCAGCCCCCGGTGTCGGCCGCGCCCCGGCAGGGCTCACCGCTGCGCGCCCTCGGCCCGCTGCTGCCGCTCTTCCTCGTCACCGGCGTGGTCTTCGGCTCCATGGAGATCACCTCGATCGCCCACCTCGACGCCCGGGGGCTCGGCGCCTCCTCCGGTCTGGTCCTGGCCCTGCAGGCCGCGGGATCCTGCGCGGCGGGCCTGCTCTACGGCACCCTGCGCCCCCGCTCGCTGAAGGCCTGCGTGGGCGCCCTGGCCGTCGTCATGACCCTCCCCTGGGCCGCGGCGGCCACCGGCTCCCTGCCCGCGCTCGGCTGCGCCCTCCTCCTGGCGGGCATGGCCACGGCCCCGACGATGGTCACGGCGATGTCCCGGGTCCACGCCCTGACCCCCGAGGGACGCCTCAACGAGGGCATGACGCTCGCGGTCACCGCGATCTTCGCGGGCATCGCCCTGGGGGCGGCTGCGTCCGGCACCCTGGTCGACCACCTGGACCCGTCCTCGGCCTACGCCCTCCCGGCCGCGGCATCCCTGATCGCCCTCGCGACCACGGCGCGGCGTCCCTCCATCGGCGGCGGCCCCTCCGCATGAGGACGGCCGCCGCCGTCCGACCGCAGGTCCCCCACATGACTCGTACCAGTTTTCGGTACGAGTCATGTACCATAAACTCGTACGACCTCGAGAGGAGCGCACCGTGTCCATAAGCGCCAGCGAAGCCAGGGCGACCCTGTTCCCACTGATCGAGCGCGTCAATACCGATCACGCTCCGGTGCGCATCACCTCCAAGAACGGTGACGCGGTCCTCATGTCCGCCGACGACTACGACTCCTGGCAGGAGACCGTCTACCTCCTGCGCTCCCCCGCCAACGCCCAGCGGCTGATGGAGGCCGTCGCGCGCGACCGTGAGGGTGCCTCCACCATCTCCAGGACACTGGACGAACTGAGGGAGTTGGCCGGAGGCGAGGAGTGAGGAGCGTTCACTTCGACCCTGCCGCCTGGGAGGACTTCCTGTTTTGGCTCTCGTCGGACCGGAAGATGGCCCGCCGGATCACCCGTCTGCTCGGGGAGATCCAGCGCGACCCGTTCACCGGCATCGGCAAGCCCGAACCGCTGAAGGGCGAGCTGTCGGGCTACTGGTCACGCCGCATCGACGACGAGCACCGCCTCGTGTACCGGGCCGACGAGAAGGAAGTGAAGGTCCTCAAGGCCCGCTACCACTACTGACGCATGACAAAGGCCCCGCAGCCGAGAGGCCGCGGGGCCTTTGCCCACATGGGATGAGTGGAGATGGCGGGAATCGAACCCGCGTCCAACGGTGCAGAAGCAGGGCTTCTCCGAGCGCAGTCCGCTGCGCTTTTCTCGGCCCCGGAGATCACACGGACAAGTCTCCGACGGGCTCAGTCACTGTTTGGTTTCCCTCCAACCCCCGTGACCGGGGCTAGAGGTTTAGATCCCTAATTGACGCCAGGATCCGGACCGGGACCACTTCCGGGCTGACGCTCCTCACAGAGGCTTCAGCTCACTGTTATTAGGCAGCGAGGGTGAAGCGGGAGTTATCGCTCTTGGAGTTGGCGATTATTGTTTGCGACATGTGGTTAGCGAGATCATTGCCGCTTCCTCGGCTCGCTTCCCCTGCATCGACATCCGCTGTCGAAACCGATCATCCCCATGTTTTTCACGCTTTTCAGTTGTGCACTGCTCAAGCTGCACCCACCGCGAGCGGCGGGTGCTGACGCCATGGTACGCGAAGTGGACCACGGCGTGCCAGCAGGTTAAACGGTGCCCCGCTGCTTGCGGCGGATCGCCGAGATCGTGCGCTGGGTCTCGCGGGTGTCCTGCTTCTCCCGCATGGTCTGCCGCTTGTCGTACTCCTTCTTGCCCTTCGCCAGCGCGATCTCGACCTTCGCGCGGCCGTCCTTGAAGTACAGCGAGAGGGGCACGATCGTGTGACCCGTCTCCTCCGACTTGCGCGCCAGCTTGTCGATCTCCTCCCGGTGCATGAGGAGCTTGCGCTTGCGCCGGGCGCTGTGGTTGGTCCAGGTGCCCTGGCTGTACTCCGGCACGTGCACGTTGTAGAGCCACGCCTCGCGGCTCTCCACCGACACGAAGCCGTCCACCAGCGAGGCCCGGCCCTGGCGCATGGACTTGACCTCGGTCCCCGTGAGCACGAGTCCGCACTCGTAGGTGTCGAGGATCGTGTAGTCGTGCCGCGCCTTCTTGTTCTGGGCGATCAGCTTGCGCCCTTTTTCCTTAGCCATAGTGCGGTCATTTTCGCACTACGGACCCACCCCGAGGCCACCCAATACCGTGACGGCCCGTTCCTCGGCCCGCTCGCCCGCCGGTACGTCCGGGGTGATGCCGTCGCCGTCCAGGCTGCGGCCCGCCGGAGTGCGGTACGTGCCCACCGTCAGCTCGGCCACCGAGCCGTCCGGGAGCTCGGTCGGCATCTGCACCGAGCCCTTGCCGAAGGTCCGGCTGCCCACCGCCACCGCCCGGCCCCGGTCCTGGAGGGCGCCCGTCACCAGCTCGGCCGCGCTCATCGTGCCGCCGTCGACGAGGGCCACCAGCGGGCGGGTGGTGTCGCCGCCCGGGGCCGCGTACAGGACCCGCTGGTCGCCCCGAACGTCGTACGTCGCCACGAGCCCGCCGTCCAGGAAGGCGGAGGCGGCCGTGACCGCCTCGGTGACCAGCCCGCCCGGGTTGCCGCGCAGGTCGAGCATGACCCCGGCGCCGGCCGGGGCCGCGCGGACGGCGGCCTTGACGCGCTCGCCGGAACCGCGGGTGAAGGAGGCGACCTTGATGACGGTGACGCCGTCCGGGCGCTGCCGTACGGTCACGGGCTCGGTGCGCAGCTGCTCGCGGCGGACGGTCTCGGTGAGGTCGGCGCCGGCCCGGCTGAGGTTCAGCACGACGGGGGTGCCGGCCGTGCCGCGCAGCAGGGAGACCACGTCGGCGACGGCCAGGCCGGTCACGGCGTGGCCGTCGACGCTCATCAGCCGGTCCCCGGCGCGCAACCCGGCCCGGGCGGCGGGGCTGCCGGGCTGGACCTTGTCGACCTTGATCACGCCGTCGGGGGCGCGTTCGGCCCAGACCCCGACGCCGGTCCAGTGGCCGTCGAGGCCCTCGGCGAAGGCGGCGTACTCGCCCTGGTCGTAGACGGTGCCCCAGCGGTCGCCGCTGCGGCTGACCACGTCCTGGGCGGCCTTCTTGCCGGACTTCCCCTCGGCGACGGCCTCGGCGGCGGCGCGCGCCACCGCGTCGCGGTCGGCGGTGCCCGCCGTGCGGGGTGCGCCGGGGGCGGGGAGGTCCGTGCGGACCTCCGCGGCCACGGCGCCGTCCTCCTGGTCCCAGCATCCGGTTAAGGCACCGGTGGCGACGGCGGCGAGGAAGGCCAACGTCAAAACGGCCCCGCGACGCAGGTCGCGGGGCCGGAGACTGGAGGCGGGAATACTCGGCAAGCCCAGCATGGCGCCGAGTCTAGGACAAGCCCCGCTCCGGTACGGATGGTTGGCCGGACCGCTCGCGGGGCGCTTGTCACACCTTCAGGTACTTGCGCAGGGCGATGAAGGCGGCCATGGAGGGCATCAGGAGGCCGATGAAGAGCACGTACGGGAGCTTGGCCAGCACCGATCCCCAGCCCATGAAGTCGATCAGCTGGATCTTGTCGCGCAGGCCGACACCGTGGTCGATCACGAAGTACTGGCCGGAGACCAGCATGGCGCAGGCGAAGAGCGCGCCGATGAGCCCGGCGAAGGCGGCCTCCATGATGAAGGGCACCTGGATGTAGAAGCTGGAGGCGCCCACCAGCCGCATGATCCCCGTCTCCCGCCTGCGGCTGAACGCCGAGACGCGCACGGTGTTGACGATCAGCAGCAGCGCCACGATCAGCATGATCAGCATGATGCCGAGGGCGGCGTAGTTGAGGTAGTTGAGGATCCGGAAGAGGTCGTCGATCGCCTGCCGCTGGTCGTCGACGGTGTGGATGCCGTCACGGCCCGCGAAGGCGGAGGTGACAACCTTGTACTTCTCCGGGTTCTTGAGCTTGACCCGGAAGGACTCCTGCATCTGGTCGGGCGTGATGGAGGAGGCCAGCGCGGTGTGGCCGTACTGCTCCTGGTAGTGCTTGTACGCCTCGTCCGCGGACTCGTAGGCCACGGACTTGACCAGGGACATCTGCTTGAGCTCGGACTCGATCTGCTTCTTCTGCTCGTCGGTCACGGCGCCCTTGCGACAGGTGGCGACACCGCCGGCGCCGCCCCCCGAGCCGTCCGGCTTGGCGGCGGCCTCGCTGGCCTCCTGGGCGTCCTGCTTGTTGCAGAGGTAGATCGAGACGTTGGCCTTGTCGTACCAGAAGCCCTTCATCCTGCTGACCTGCTCGCTCATGAGCAGGGAGCCGCCGAACAGGGCCAGTGACAGGGCCACGGAGATGATGACCGCGAAGGTCATGGTGAGATTGCGGCGGAGACCGACGCCGATCTCCGACATGACGAACTGGGCGCGCATGACTCTCAAGGGCCTTTCAGTGCTGGTAGCCGTAGACGCCGCGCGACTGGTCGCGTACGAGTCGGCCCTGTTCGAGTTCGATGACGCGCTTGCGCATCTGGTCCACGATCTGCTGGTCGTGCGTGGCCATGATCACGGTGGTGCCGGTCCGGTTGATCCGGTCCAGCAGCTTCATGATCCCCACGGAGGTCTGCGGGTCGAGGTTGCCGGTGGGCTCGTCCGCGATCAGCAGGGCGGGGCGGTTGACGAAGGCGCGGGCGATGGCCACGCGCTGCTGCTCACCGCCGGAGAGCTCGCCGGGCATCCGCTCCTCCTTGCCGCCCAGACCCACCAGTTCGAGGACCTGCGGGACGGCCTTGCGGATCTCGCCCCTGGGCTTGCCGATGACCTCCTGGGCGAAGGCCACGTTCTCGGCCACCGTCTTGTTGGGCAGCAGGCGGAAGTCCTGGAAGACGGTCCCCAACTGGCGCCGCATCTGCGGGACCTTCCAGTTGGAGAGCTTGGCGAGGTCCTTGCCCAGGACGTGCACCTGGCCGTGGCTCGCCCGCTCCTCGCGCAGGATCAGCCGCAGGAAGGTGGACTTGCCGGAGCCGGAGGAGCCGACCAGGAAGACGAACTCGCCCTTGGCGATGTCGAGGGAGACTTCTCTGAGTGCAGGACGGCTCTGCTTCGGGTAGGACTTGGAGACACTGTCGAATCGGATCACGGGTGCACCACGGTCGCCGGGAGTAGGTGTGCGTGACCATACGCGAACGGGCGCGAGGTGTGGACCCGGCATCCGGACTTGCCCGTTTTATCCCGGGGTGCGGGCCGCTCCGGACCGTGCTTGCCCGGACGGGCCGCGCCGAATGTCGGCGAAGCTGGCACAGTGGTAGGGGGAACGCTCTGGTTCCCCACGCCGTTATAGGCAACAGACAAGACCGAGGGGACGAGAGGAGGAGCGCATGACATATGACCGGCTCGTGTGCGCGAACTGCGCCGCACCCGTCAGCCAGGGCCGCTGCCCGGTGTGCCGGGCGAACCGGGAGCGCCTCCAGCAGGAGGGCCCCTTCTCCGGCCTCAATCCCGTGGCCCTCATCGTGCTCATGGTGGTCCTCGTGGCAGCTCTGGTGCTGGTGGCCCAGCAGACCGCCTGACCGCGGTGCCCGCGGGCTGCGCGCCGCGTACCGATCAACACGCACGAGGGCCCGGACATCATCGATGTCCGGGCCCTCGTCCATGTGTGTCGGGTCAGCCGCTACGCGGTCTGCTCCTGCTGCTTGCGCCAGCGGATCCCGGCCTCCAGGAAGCCGTCGATCTCGCCGTCGAGCACCGCCTGCGGGTTGCCGACCTCGAACTCCGTCCGCAGGTCCTTGACCATCTGGTACGGGTGCAGGACGTAGGAGCGCATCTGGTTGCCCCAGGAGCTTCCGCCGTCCTTGAGGGCGTCCATCTTGTCCTTCTCCTCCTGGCGGCGCCGCTCGAGCAGCTTGGCCTGGAGGACGTTCATCGCGCTGGCCTTGTTCTGGATCTGCGAGCGCTCGTTCTGGCAGGACACGACGATGCCGGTCGGGAGGTGCGTGATGCGCACCGCCGAGTCGGTGGTGTTGACGCCCTGGCCGCCGGGGCCGGAGGCGCGGTACACGTCGACGCGCAGCTCGGCCTCGTCGATCTCCACGTGGTCGCTGGTCTCGACGACCGGCAGCACCTCGACGCCCGCGAAGGAGGTCTGGCGACGGCCCTGGTTGTCGAAGGGCGAGATCCGGACGAGGCGGTGGGTGCCCTGCTCGACGGAGAGGGTGCCGTAGGCGTACGGGGCCTTGACGACGAAGGTGGTCGACTTGATGCCGGCCTCTTCCGCGTACGAGGTCTCGTAGATCTCGGTGGAGTAGCCGTGCCGCTCGGCCCAGCGCAGGTACATGCGCTGGAGGCGCTCGGCGAAGTCGGAGGCGTCGACGCCACCGGCCTCGGCACGGATGTTGACCAGGGCCTCGCGCTCGGCGTACTCGCCGGACAGGAGGGTCCGGACCTCCATCTCGTCCAGCGCCTTGCGGACGGCGACCAGCTCGGCCTCCGCCTCGGCGAGGGTGTCCGCGTCCTCCATCTCCTGGGCCAGCTCGAAGAGGACCGCGAGGTCGTCGATGCGGCCGCGCAGGCTCTCGGTCTTGCGGACCTCGGCCTGGAGGTGCGAAAGCTTGCTCGTGATCTTCTGAGCGGCGTCCGGGTCGTCCCACAGGGACGGCGCGGCGGCCTGCTCCTCGAGCACGGCGATATCTGCCCTCAGCTTGTCGAGGTCCAGGACGGCCTCGATCGACCCCATGGTCGAGGAGAGGGACTTCAGCTCTTCGGAAACATCGACGACTGCCACGGGTCCAGCGTAGCCGGTCCCCGGACAACCCCGTCCGGGCAGGCCGAATCGCCCGTTCTGATGACGACTCGCACGGGCGTACGCTCACGGTATGACCGTTCTCCTCGTCAAGCGCCGCCATGTCGACCACATGCGTGTCACGACGACGAGCTGTCTGCCGCCGGACCGTACCCAAGCCTGATCCACCCCGATCCGACTTGGTCCTGTACGCGGCTCACGCGGTCCCGGCACCATCCCTGTCGGCGACCCACCTCCACCCGCGGCCCCCGCCACCTCTGGGGAACAGGACCCCGTGACATCCGAAACGGAGCCGTCATGCCGTCCGCGCACACTCTCCCCGTCCTGGACCTCTCCCAGGCCGACGACCCGGCCCAGCGGGCCGACTTCCTGAAGCAGCTGCACGCAGCGGCCAGGGACACCGGTTTCCTGCACCTGACCGGGCACGGCGTCACCGCCGCCGAGAGCGCCCGCATCCTGGAGCTGACCAGGGCGTTCTTCGCCCTCCCGGAGGCCGACCGGCTCGCCGTGAGCAATCTGAACTCCCCGCACTTCCGCGGCTACACCCGGATCGGCCACGAGCTGACCGGCGGGGCCTCCGACTGGCGCGACCAGCTGGACGTGGGCGCGGAGCGCCCGGCGCCGGTGGTGGGGCCGGACGACCCGGCGTACCTGTGGCTGGAGGGCCCGAACCAGTGGCCCGCCGCGCTCCCGGAGCTCCGGACGGTGGTCCTGGACTGGCAGTCCCGCCTCGCGGCGGTGGCCCACCGGCTGCTCCAGGAACTCCTCACCTCGATCGGCGCCCCGGCCGACTTCTTCGACGCCGCCTTCGCGGACCGGCCGCACCTGCACACGAAGCTGATCCGCTACCCCGGATCCGCCCCGTCCGGCACGGACCAGGGGGTCGGCGCGCACAAGGACTACGGCTTCCTGACCCTGCTCCTCCAGGACTCCGTGGGAGGCCTCCAGGTCGTGCGCGACGGCGGCTACCTCGACGTCCCGCCGCTCCCGGGGGCGTTCGTGGTCAACCTGGGCGAGCTGCTGGAGATCGCGACGGAGGGTTACCTGACGGCGACGGACCACCGGGTGGTGAGCCCGCCGGGGTCGGTGGAGCGGTACTCGGTGCCGTTCTTCTACAACCCGCGGCTGGACGCGGTGATCGAGACCGTCCCGGGCGAGTACCTGCGCTCCGCGCCCGGGGTCGCGCACGACGAGTCGAACCCGCTGCACGCCGACTACGGGCGCAACGAGCTGAAGGGCTGGGTCCGGGCCCACCCCGCCGTGGCGCGGCGCTGGCACCCGGAACTGGTCACGGCGTAGCCCGCCTCGCCGCTCCTGGGGCTCCGCCCCAGACCCCGCTCCTCAACTCAAACGCCGGAGGGACTGCAAAAACCAGCCTCGCCGGCGTTTGAAGCGCGGGGGTTCGGGGGCCGGCCCCCGACCGCGGCGCCGCACCCGGAGGCTACGGCTTGCGGGGGACGGACTGCTTGCTGTCCTGGGGAGGCGGGGCTTCGTCGCCGGAGAAGGCCAGCCAGCCGCCCAGACCGACCGCCGCGGCCAGCGCCACGGCCGACACGGACAGCACCAGCCGCCGCTTGCGGGCCGCCTCCGCCCGGTGCCGGGCGGAGCCCGGCCGGTGGCCGCCGGCCGGACGCGGGACCCGCGCCGTGCCCAGCGCCCCGCCCGCCAGCTCGTCCGGCCCCGGCACCCGCATCGAGGTGTGGGTGTCCCGGTTGGAGTCCGTCGCGGAGCCCGGGACGAGCGGGACCACGCCCCGGCGGCGGACCGGGTCCGCGGCCGGCTCGTCCGACGAGGGCTCGGGGTCCGGATCCGCGTCGTCGGGCTCGTCCACGTCCAGGGGCGGCATCCCGGCCAGCATCGGGAGCAGGTCCCGCAGCCGGACCGACAGCTCCGACGCCCGCAGCCGCGAGGCCGGGGCCTTGGCCAGGCACTGCACGATGAGCTGCCACAGCTCGTCGGGGATGCCCGGCAGGGGGACGACCGTCTCCGTCACGTGCCGCCGCAGCACCGCGCCCGGGTGGCCCCCGCCGAAGGGGGTGAAGCCGGCGAGGAGCTCGTACAGGACGGTGGCCAGGGCGTATATGTCCACGGCCGCCCGCGGTGGCAGACCCTCCACGATCTCCGGAGCCAGGTAGTCCGGCGTGCCGATGATCCGCGTGGTGGGGGCCGAGGCCCGGCCCGCGGAGGCCCGCCGCGGGGTGTCGATGAGCTTGGCCACGCCGAAGTCGGTCAGCAGCGCCGGGTGGGCACCGCCCGGGCCGAGCGGGCCCTGCATGTCCAGCAGCACGTTCTCGGGCTTGACGTCGCGGTGGACGACCCCCGCCGCGTGCGCGGCGGCCAGCGCGTCGGCGACGTCCGCGACGATCGCCACGGCCGCCTCGGGGGCGAGCCGCCGTTCCCGGTCGAGCCGCGTGCGCAGGTCCGTACCGCGGACGAGGTCCATGACGAGGGCGAGGTCGTTGCCGTCCACGACGAGGTCACGGACGGAGACCACGTGCGGATGGTCCAGGCCGAGCAGCGCGCTGCGCTCCTGGACGAAGCGTCCGACCAGTTCCTGGTCGGACGCGAGGTCCTCGCGCAGCAGTTTGACGGCGACGGGCCCGTCAGGCCCCTCGCCCAGCCACACCGTGCCCGCGCTGCCGCGCCCCAGGATCTGGTGCGCGGTGTACCGGCTGCCGATCTTCCGTGCCACGACTGCTCCCTCAGCGGCTGGCGTACGCACCAAAGCTACGCGGCCGGGTGGGCGTTGGAGGCCAGCAGGGGCCCGGATTCGCGGCGACCTTCACTTCTGCGGGCGAAATCACCCCCCAGAAGTCGACAAATCTACGAAGTCGGCTCTACGAGCCCCGTCTCAGGACTTCGTGGAGCCCGAGGACGCGGATCCCGCGGAGTCGCCGACGGTGCTCACCCAGTCGACGACGTCGGTGCCCCAGGTCCACAGCTGGCCCCACCAGCCCCGTCCGGTGCCGACCCACTCCTGGAGCGGGGTGAGCTCCCAGACCAGCCAGCCGGCCACGAAGAACAGCAGGATGACGACCAGGCAGCCCTTGAGGCAGCCGAGGCCGGGGATCCGCACCGGGTTGGCGCTGCGGCGGCGCGGCTCGCGCGGCTCCCGGGCCGGCCGCTGCGGAGCCTGCGGCTGCTGCGGCTGCTGCTGCTGCTGCGGCTGGCGGTACTGGGGCTGCTGCGGCTGAGCCTGCTGCTGGTACGGCTGGGGCTGGTGCTGCTGCGGCTGGTAGTGCTGCGGTGGCGGCTGAGGCGCGTACTGCTGCTGAGGCTGCTGCGGCTGGCGGTACTGCTGCTGAGGCTGCTGCTGGTACTGCTGCCGGGGCGGCGGCCCCTGCCGGTACGGCTGCTGCGGCTGGGGCCGGTGCTGCGGCGGCGGGGGCGCCTGCCGCTGCGGGCGGCGCCGCAGGGGGTCGTCGTTCGGGTCGAGGTACTGGACCTGCGTCTGCTCGTTGCGGTCGCGGGCGGCCCGCATCTGCGACTGCCACGGGTGCGGCTGGTCCGGCTGCTGCACGGGGGGCATGACCGAGGTCGGGTCGGCCCCGGGAGCCCCCGTGCTCGGCAGCACCGAGGTGGCGTCGGCCGCGCCGACCGGCGGCATGACGCTGGTCATGGCGTTCGGGTCGTAGGCCCCGAGGGGCGAGCCGGCGCCGGAGGGCAGCACCTGGGTCGGGTCGGCGGCGCCCGGTGTCCCGGGGACCGGTGCCGGAGAGGGGTCGGGCGCGAGCAGCGCGCCCACACCGAGCGCCGCCTCCACCTCGACGGCCGAGGAGTGCACGCCGATGCCGGCGGCGACCACGCGCAGGCCGCGGGCCAGGCTCACCGCGCTGGGGCGCTCGCTCGGCTCCTTGCGCAGGCAGCGCTCGACGACCGTCCACAGCGGCTCGGGCACGGTCGAGGGGCGCTGCGGCTCCTCGCTGAGGTGCCGGTGGAGCACTTCGAGGGCGGAGCCGCCGCCGAACGGCGGGCGGCCGGTGAGCAGCTCGTAGAGGAGGATGCCGGCGCCGTAGATGTCGACGGCGGAGGTCTGCGGGCGGCCCTCGGCGGACTCGGGCGCGACGTAGGCGGGGGTGCCGACGAACTCGTGGGTGCGGGTCAGGCCCGGGGAGTCCGCGAGGCGGGCGATGCCGAAGTCGGTGAGCATCGGCTTCATCTGGCCGCCGCGCTCGTCGAGCAGGACGTTGGCGGGCTTCAGGTCGCGGTGGACCACGCCGTCGGCGTGGCTGGCGGCGAGCGCGTCCGCGATCTGGGCGGTCAGCAGGCTCGCGGCGACGGGCGTGAAGGGGCCGTTCTCGCGGAGGTACTTGTGCAGGTCCGGACCGTCGATCAGGTCCATGACCAGGGCGAGCAGATCGCCCTCGACGACGAGGTCGCGCGTGCGCACGATGTTGGGGTGGGTCAGGCGCAGCAGGACCGAGCGCTCGCGCAGGAAGCGCATGACGATGTCGGGATCCTGGGCCAGCTCCTCCTTGAGGACCTTGATGGCCACGGTCTCGCCGGGCTGTCCGGCGACGGCCGCCTCCGCGCCGGCGGCCTCCCTCTGGCGGGCACGCCAGACAGTGCCCGTGGCGCCGCGCCCGAGCGGCTCCTCGAGCAGGTATTTGCTGCCGACTGGCCGCACGTCTCGCGCTCCCCTGCTGTCGTCTGTTCGTGGTCGATCGGTGGTCGAGTGGTGGTCGATCCGCTGATTGGTTTTCCGGCCCACTCTAGGGGGTGTCCCCCGGGAAGACGCCGGTCGCCGGAGGTTGGTTGCCGCACATATGTACGGAGGGTGATGTTCGCGGGGTATGCCCGTGGCGTTTTTCCACGTCTTTCCCGCGCTCGCCGTCCGTATCCCGTCGAGGTCCACGCCGGGCCGCGACCGATCAAGATCATTTCTGGGTGGGTGCCGGGCGTGTTGTCCGCGACAGGTGCGAGGATGCACACGTACGGAACGGCACGGGACGGGAGCCCCGCCTTCCGGCAGACCTGACCGGACGACGCGTCCGTGCCGGGTGGGGGGCGATCGGACAGCCATGTCCCGAAATTCCCCTGCCGGGCGCATACACCGCGCACCGCGCAGAAGGGACCGCTGACGGCGATGCAGATCCGGCTGACCGTCCTTGGGTCGCGCAGCGGCCACCAGACCTCGACCGCCCCCGCGAGCTGTGACGTGCTCGTCACGGCACCGGCCGGCACCGCGCTGGCCGCGGTCGCCTCCGGGCTCGCGGCGACCGTCGGCGGACCCGACACCGGGGGCACGGTCGTGCTCTACGCCGGCTCCGAGCGCCTCGACCTCCAGCGGCGGGTGCTGGGCGAGCCGCCGCTCGTGGACGGCGCGGTACTGGCCCTGCACGGGCCAGTACCGGACGTGCTGCCCGAGGACGGCCTCGGCGCACCCCAGCTGCACGTCGTCGCCGGACCCGACGCGGGCGGGGTGCACCTGCTGCACAGCGGGCAGATCCGGGTGGGCAGATCCGCCGACGCCGACGTCCCGCTGGACGACCCCGACGTGTCCCGGCTGCACTGCGCGGTCACGGTGATCCGCGACGGGCGGGTCGCGGTGGCCGACCTGGACTCGACGAACGGGACCACGTTGGACGGCGTCCCCGTGGGACCCCAGCCCGTCGCCCTGCCGCCGGGGGCGCTGCTGCGGATCGGCGAGTCCACCCTGCGGCTCGCGCCCGCGGGCGCGACGCCCCCGCTGACCGTGACCCCGGACCAGGAGGGCCACCTCTCCGTGCCACCCCCGGCGGGCGCCGCCGGCTGGTCGGGCGCCGCCGGTACGCCCTCGGGCCCGCACCCCGCACCCCACGGCCCGGGCCCGACGGGCACCGCCGGCCCGGCGCCGGACGGCTCCGGGCGAGGCGGACGTGTCACCGGGCCGCACGGACCGGCCGAAGCAGCCGGGCGGGCCGGTTCCGGCGGGCCGGACGCCTCGGGCGGGGCCGGCTGGACGGGCTCCGGCCCGGCCGGGGCCGACGCGCTCCCGGGGCCGCGCCCCGGAACTCCCGCCGGACCGCCGGACGCCTCCGGCTCGGCAGGTGACGGCCGCACGTCCGGCGGCGGCGCCGCCGCCGCGGGCCGCCGCAAGGGACTCGGGGCCTGGGCCCGCAAGTGGGTGCGCGGGGACGACCTCACCGAGGCCGCGCCGGAGTCGGCGCCCGCGGCCGCCGCCCCCGACCCCGACGACCCGGCCGCGCTGCTGCTGGCCGCGATGGGTCCCACCGAGCGCCTGTGGTCCCGTACGCCCGGACAGCCCGGCCACGCCCGGGCGCTGGAGGTGGGGCTCGGCGCCGGGAGCCGGGTGTCGCTGCCGGAGGTCGGCGCCCTGGGCGTCGCGGGCCCGCGGGCCCGGCTGACCGGGGTCGCCCGCTGGGCGGTCGCCCAACTGGCGGGACTGCACGCGCCGGGGCAGCTGGAGATCGTGCTCGTCGCCACCGACCGGGCGCGGGGCCTCGCCGAGCGGCGGCGCGACTGGGGCTGGCTCGGCTGGCTTCCGCACGTACGGCCCGCGCACGGCCAGGACTGCCGGCTCCTCCTCGCCTACGACCGCGACCAGGCCGTCGCCCGCACCGGTGAGCTGACCCGGCGCCTGGACGACGGTCCCCTCGGCGTGCACTGGGCCGCCGCCGACGCCGGGCAGGTCCGGCGGGCCGCCGCCGTCTACGACGGCCCGTACACGCTCGTCGTCCTCGACGGCGATCCCGGCGCGGGCGCGCTGCGCGACATCACCGGGCGGCTCGCCACGCACGGCCCGGCCGCCGGGATCCACGTGCTCGCGCTCGCCGAGGCCCCGGCCGCAACCGCCGCCTCGCCGGTCGCCGAGACCTACGAGGCCGCCTGCGCGGGCAACCCCGCCTTCCGGGACTGCGGCGCGGTCGCCCTGCTCAGCGGGGACGTGGCCACGGCCGTACGGACCTTCGCGGTCAGCGGCGGCCGGCCGGTCCCGTCCGGGGTCACCGCCACCGCCGACGCCGTCTCCGCCGCCTGGGCGGAGCGCTTCGCGCGGGCGCTGGCGCCCCTGCGCACCACCGACGCCTGCTCCGCGGCTCCGTACCGGCCGTCCGCCGCCACCCTGCCCGCGACCGCCCGGCTGCTGGACGAGCTGGGGCTGGCCCGGGCCACCCCGGCCTCCCTGATGGCCCGCTGGGCCGCCGCCACCGACCAGGGGCAGGGCACGGGCGGCCTCGCCGAGATCGTGCTGGGCAGCGGGCGGCGCGGACCCGTCGGCACCGAGCTGGTCCACGACGGCCCGCACCTGCTCATCGAGGGGCCAGCCGGGAGCGGGCGGACGGAGCTGCTGCGGTCGGTGGCCGCGTCGCTGTCCGCTGCCGCCCGGCCCGACCGGCTCGGGCTGGTCCTCCTCGACGGGGCCGGCGGCGAGCGCGGCGACGGGCTGCTGCCCTGCACCGACCTCCCGCACGTCTCCGCCCACCTGGTCGCCTCCGACCCGGTGCGCATGCGGGAGTTCGCGCAGGCGCTGGGCGCGGAGCTGAAGCGCCGCGCCGAGATGCTGGAGGGGCTGCCGTTCGCCGAGTGGCACGCCCGGCGCGAGGTCTCCGACCGGATGGTCTCGCCCCGCCGGCCCACCCCGGGCGAGCTGCGCGGCGACCTGGAGCCGCAGCGCACGGGCACGCTCCGGCTCCGTGCCTCGACCACCCGTACGGATCCGGCCGGGCCGAGCCCGCTGCCCCGCCTGGTGGTGCTGGTGGACGACCTCGACGCGCTGGTCGCGCCGGGCCTCGGCAGTACGGGCCGGCCCGCCGCCGGCTCGGTGGTGCGGGCGCTGGAGGCCGTCGCCCGCGAGGGCGCCCCGCTCGGCGTGCACCTGGTGGCCACCACCGCCCGCCCGGACCGCACGGCCGAGACCGGGCTGGCCCGGCTGACCGGCCTGCGCGTGGAGCTCGACGCCCCCGACCAGCCGGGCCCCGGCCGCGGCCTGCTCCGGCACGCGGACGGCCGCACGGTCCCGTTCCAGGCCGGCCGGGTCACCGGCCGGATCCCCCGGACGGCGACCTTGAGGCCGACCGTGGTTCCGGTGGAGTGGGAGCGGATGGGTGATCCGCCGGCCCGCCGCCCGGTGCGCGAACTGGGCAACGGGCCGACCGACCTCGCGCTGCTGGCCAGCGCTCTGGACCGGGCCTCGCACCTGGTCTCGGCGATACCCGTGTTGTTCCCGCCCGCTCCCTGACACCTCTGGGGCTCAAGACCGCCCCCGCGACGCGGTATTGCGGGGGCGCGCGGGTCGGCGTAGACCTTGTGGTCCGGGACACACCACGGGCATCGGGGGCAGAACCATGCACAGGCACGGAACGAGCCGTACGGCACTCACCTGGACGGCGCTCGCCGCGGCGGGCGCGCTCGCGCTCAGCGCGTGCGGCGGCGACACGGACGAGAAGACGGACCCGCCGAAGGCCGCGGGTCCGACCGGGCCGCAGGTGGAGTTACCGAAGCTGGACGGGGAGAAGCTGGAGGTCGCCGCGGTCTGGACGGGCCCCGAGCAGGCGAACTTCACCAAGGTCCTGAAGGAGTTCGAGAAGCGGACGGGGGCCACCGTGACCTTCGTCCCGGCCCAGGACCCCATCGTCACCTTCCTCGGTACGAAGATCGCGGGCGGTGCCCCGCCGGACGTCGCACTGCTCCCGCAGGTCGGCGCGCTGGTCTCGGCCGTGCAGAACAAGTGGGCGCAGCCGGTGGGACCGGAGGCCCAGGCGCAGCTGGACAAGAACTACTCGGCGGGCTGGAAGTCGCTGGGCGCGGTCGGCGGCACCCAGTACGGCGTGTACTACAAGGCGGCCAACAAGTCGCTGATCTGGTACAACGCGAAGGCCTTCGAGGCGGCCGGGGTCAAGCCCCCGACGACCTGGAAGGAGCTGATCACGGCGGCCGACACGCTGTCCGCCTCCGGTACGCCGGCCGTCTCGGTGGCGGGCGCGGACGGCTGGACCCTCACCGACTGGTTCGAGAACGTCTACCTCTCGCAGGCGGGCCCGGAGAAGTACGACCAGCTGGCCAAGCACCAGATCAAGTGGACCGACGACAGCGTCAAGCAGGCGCTGACCACGCTCGGCGAGCTGTTCGGGCGCAAGGACTTCCTGGCGGGCGGGCCGAGCGGGGCACTGTCCACGGAGTTCCCGAAGTCGGTGACGCAGACCTTCACCGGTGGCGACCGGCCGGCGGCCGCGATGGTCTTCGAGGGTGACTTCGTGGCGGTGAACATCGCGCAGACCGAGGCGAAGGTGGGCGAGGACGCCCTGGTCTTCCCCTTCCCGGCGGTCGGCGGGAAGGCACCGGTGGTCTCGGGCGGTGACGTGGCGGTCGCGCTGAAGCCCTCGAAGGGCGCGCAGGCCCTGCTGACCTTCCTGGCCTCGGCGGACGCGGCGCAGATCCAGGCCCGCGAGGGCGGTTTCGTCTCCCCGAACAAGGCGGTGGACCCGGCCGCCTATCCGAACGACATCCAGCGGAACATCGCGAAGGCGCTGATCGCGGCGGGCGACGACTTCCGCTTCGACATGTCGGACCAGGCCCCGGCGGCCTTCGGCGGGACCCCGGGCGCGGGCGAGTGGAAGGCGCTCCAGGACTTCCTGGCGAACCCGTCGGACGTGGCGGGCGCGCAGGCGAAACTGGAGGCGGACGCGGCCAAGGCCTACGGGAACTAGGCCCGTGAAGGCCTCGGTCAAGGCCGGCCGCGGGCTGTCCGCGGAGGCCCGGCGCCGCCGTCTGGTCGCGGCGGCGTTCCTCCTGCCGGCCCTCGTACTGCTCGGCGCGCTCGTCGTGCACCCGATCGGCTACTCGCTCTACCGCAGCTTCTTCGACCGCTCGGGAGGCACGTTCGTCGGCGGCGACAACTACCGGGGGATCCTGAGCGACGACACCATCCGCACCGCCCTGGAGAACACGGCGGTGTGGGTGGTGCTCGCCCCGACCACGGCCACCGCCCTCGGTCTGATCTTCGCGGTGCTCACCGAACGGGTCCGCTGGGGCACGGCGTTCAAGCTGCTGGTGTTCATGCCGATGGCGATCTCGATGCTGGCGGCGGGCATCATCTTCCGGCTCGTCTACGACCACGATCCCGACCGGGGCGTCGCCAACGCGGTCTGGGTGGGGGTCCACGACACCTTCGCGGAGTCCTCGGCCTTCCCCAAGGCCCGCCCGGGCCGGGACTCGCCGCTCGCCGACGCCGGCGGGGGCGCCTTCGTGACGCGCGACCCGGTCCGCGCGGGCACCCCGGTGCTGCTGCCACTGGTCGGCGTGGCCCCGGAGTCCCTGCCCGAGGGGACGCGGGCGGCGAGGGCGGCGGATGCCGAGCCGGGGAAGGTCACCGGAACGGCCTGGCAGGACTTCACCCGCGGCGGGGGCGGCCGTACGAACGCGGTCGACCCGACCGAGTCGGCCTTCGCCGGGATGCGGATCGAGGCGGTCAAGGACGGCCGGGTCGTCGACACGGCCACGGCCCGCGCCGACGGCACCTTCACCCTGTCCGCGGAGGCCGACGGGGCGCTGCTGCGGCTGCCCGCCGCCAACTTCCGGGAGGCGTACAGCGGGGTGCAGTGGCTCGGCCCGACGCTGGTCACCCCGGCGGTCATCGGGGCGTACGTGTGGATGTGGGCCGGGTTCGCGATGGTGCTGATCGGGGCCGGGCTGGCGGCCGTACCGCGCGAGCTGCTGGAGGCGGCGCGGGTGGACGGGGCCAACGAGTGGCAGGTGTTCCGCCGGATCACCGTGCCGCTGCTGGCGCCGGTCCTGGCGGTCGTGCTCGTCACCCTCGTCATCAACGTCATGAAGATCTTCGACCTGGTCTTCGTGATCGCGCCGGGCGCGGTCCAGGACGACGCGAACGTGCTCGCGCTGCAGCTGTACCGGACCTCCTTCGGCACCGACGCCGATCCGGGCCTGGGCAGTGCCATCGCCGTGCTGCTGCTGGTGCTGGTGATCCCGGTGATGCTCGTGAACATACGCAGGCTCCGGAAGGAGGGATCCCGATGAGTCCGTCCAAGTCCGAACGGACCGGGAGCACCGTGGGGGCCGGGAGCACCATGGGGGCCGGGAGCACCGTGGGGGCCGGGAGCACCGGGAGCACCGTGGGCCGGCTGGCCGCGCGGGCCGCGGGCGGGGCGCTGCGGGTGTTCCTGGTCCTGGCCGCGCTCTTCTGGCTGGTGCCCACGCTCGGGCTGCTCATCTCCTCGTTCGTCTCCCCCACCGACCTCAACAAGGGTGGCTGGTGGCAGGTGCTGACGGCGCCCTCGCGGCTGACCGCCGGCAACTACGAGCGGCTGCTGGCCAACGACACCATCACCGGCTCGCTCCTGAACACGGTCGCGATCGCCGTGCCGGCCACCCTGCTGGTCCTGGTCCTGGGCGCGTTCGCCGGATACGCCTTCGCCTGGCTGGAGTTCCCCGGCCGGGACTGGCTCTTCCTCGTCGTCGTCGGGCTGCTCGTGGTCCCCGTACAGGTGGCGCTGATCCCGGTGTCCGAACTCTTCGGCTCCATCGGGCTGTTCGAGACCACGGCGGGAGTGGTCCTCTTCCACACCGCCTTCGGACTGCCCTTCGCCGTGTTCCTGCTGCGCAACTTCTTCGCGGAGATCCCGCGCGAGCTGCTGGAGGCGGCCCGCCTCGACGGGGCGGGTGAACTGCGGCTGTTCGCCCGGGTGGTGCTGCCGCTCGGCGGGCCGGCGATCGCCTCGCTCGGCATCTTCCAGTTCCTGTGGGTGTGGAACGACATGCTCGTGGCGCTGGTCTTCGCGGACTCGGCGAACCCGCCGGTGACGGTAGCGCTCCAGCAGCAGGTACGGCAGTTCGGCAACAACATCGACGTGCTGGCGCCGGGTGCGTTCCTGTCGATGGTGGTCCCGCTCGTCGTCTTCTTCGCGTTCCAGCGGCAGTTCGTCACGGGGGTGATGGCCGGCGCGATCAAGTGATTGACGTGCGACGTTGACGCTGCGTAACCCGATTGCCACACGCTGCGTAACCCGAACGCCACGCCGGGGGTTCCTGGGGGCACCTCCCCGCGGTAGCTGGGGGAGACATGCCCGCGCCGACCCCTGGATGTGCCGTGCCCCGGTTCAGCGTCATCGTGCCCGCGTACAAGGTCCAGGCCTACCTCCAGGAGAGTCTGGACTCGGTCCTGACGCAGTCGTACCCGGATCTGGAACTGATCGCGGTCGACGACGCCTCACCCGACGCCTGCGGTTCGATCATCGACGAGTACGCGGCCCGTGACGCCCGGGTCACCGCCGTGCACCTGGCGCACAACCTGGGCCTGGGCCCGGCCCGCAACGCGGGCCTGGCCCGGGCCACCGGCGACTACCTGATCTTCCTCGACGGCGACGACACCCTCGCCCCCGGCGCCCTGCAGGCCATCACCGACCGGCTGAAGGCCACCGGCTCCCCCGACGTCCTCGTCTACGACTACGCGCGCACCTTCTGGTCGGGCGAGCTGGTGCGCAACCGCCTCGCGCACCGGCTGTCCGAGGAGGGCCCGGCCAGCTTCCGGCTCGCCGACCGCCCGGCGCTGCTGGCCATGCTGATGGTGGTGTGGAACAAGGCCTACCGCCGCGAGTACGTGGAGCGCGAGGGCCTCGAATTCCCGCCCGGCCTCTACGAGGACACTCCCTGGACCTACCCGGCGCTGCTGGCCGCGGAGTCCGTCGCCGTCCTGGACCGGGTCTGCGTCCACTACCGCCAGCGGCGGACCGGCTCGATCCTGACCACCACCAGCCGCCGCCACCTCGACATCTTCGACCAGTACGACCGGGTGTTCGGCTACCTCGCCGGGCGCCCGGAGCTGGAGCGCTGGCGCCCCACCGTGCACCGCCGCATGGCCGAGCACTTCTGCGCCCTGTACGCCGACCCGCGCCGCCTCCCGCCCGCCGGCCGGGCCGAGTTCTTCAGCCGGGCCTCCGCGCTGTTGCGCCGCTACCGGGCCCCGGGCGGCAGGTCCGCGCTGCCGCTGTCCCTGTCGCGGACCGACCGGGTCCGGCACACCCTGATGCGGCTGGGCACCCGGCGCACCTACCGGCTGCTGTCCGCGCTGCGCTCGGCCGGGCTGGCACTGGGCCGCGCGGCCACGACCCTGTGGCAGGGCCTGCGCGAAACGGCCCGGCGCCTGCACTACCGGATCCAGCGCCTGCTCCCCCTGCGCCCGGAGCTCGCGGTCTTCTCCGCGTACTGGCACGGCGGCTACGCCTGCAACCCGGCGGCGATCGAGGCCAAGCTGCGGGAACTCGCGCCCCGGATGCGGACGGCGTGGATCTGCGACCCGGCGCACGCCTCGACCCTGCCCCGGGAGACGACGGCGCTGCGCCCGGGCTCGGCGGCGTACTGGACCGCCCTGGCGCGGGCCACGTACCTGGTCACGAACGTCAACTTCGACCGCGCGCTGGTCAAGCGCCCCGGCCAGATCCTGGTCCAGACCCAGCACGGCACCCCGCTCAAGCGCGTCGGCCTCGACCTCCAGGACCGCCCGGCGGCCACCCCGACCACGGACTTCGCGGGCCTGCTGCGCGGCGCCGACCAGTGGGACTACCTGCTCTCCGCGAACCGGCACTCCACCCTGGTCTGGGAGAAGGCGGTCCCGTCCTCCTACACGACCCTCGAATACGGCTACCCGCGCAACGACGTCTTCCACCGGGCGACCCGCGCGGACGTACTGGAGCTGCGCGAACGGCTCGGCATCCCGGCGGGCTCGACGGCCGTCCTGTACGCGCCCACCCACCGCGACTACCGGCGCAGCCAACCGGAACACCTGGACTTCGAGCGGGTCCTGCGCGATCTGGGCCCGCGCTTCACGATCCTCGCCCGCACCCACCTCACGTACGCGGACGCCGGCCGCGCGTGGGAGCCGCACCCGCGGCTGCTGGACGTCTCCTCCCACCCGTCGGTGGAGGAGCTCTGCCTCGCCTCGGACGCGCTCGTCACGGACTACTCGTCCCTGATGTTCGACTACGCGGTGCTGGACCGGCCGATCGTGATCCACGCGGACGACTGGGAGGCGTACGAGGCGGCCCGCGGCACCTACTTCGACCTGCGGTCGTGCCCGCCGGGTGCGATCGCCCGGACCCAGGACGAGCTGGTGGACATCTTCACCACGGGCCACTGGCAGGGCTCGCGCTCGGCGCAGCTGCGGGCGGCGTTCCGCGGGCGGTTCTGCTCGTACGACGACGGCCACGCGGCGGAACGCGTGGTCCGGCGGATCTTCCTGGGCCAGACCGCCCCGGTCCCCGCGATCACCCCCCTGGCGGACCGCCGCCCCGCCCCTGCGGCCCCCGCCCCGGCCCCGGCTCCGGCCCAGGAACCGACCTTGGCCCGCCTCTGGCCGTAGCCCGGCCCGTAGCCCGGCCACGAGGGCTCCGCCCCCGAACCCTGCTCGGTAGCGGAGGCCGCATCGACCACGTGGCGCCGCTGCGGGGGCTCCGCCCCGGTATTTCAGCCCCGCCGACGTTTGAGCGCGGGGTCCGGGGCGGAGCCCCAGAAGGCGGCCCGCAGGGTCAGGAGGCCCGCAGTCCGGCCGCCACCGACCGCGCGAGCTCGTCGAGGTACCCGCCGGGGACGGAGTCCCCCACGACCACCTGCCGCCAGTACAGCGGCCCGATCGCCAGATCGAGCGCCCGGTCCGGATCCACCCCCTCCGCCAGCTCGCCGCGCGACACCGCCTCGCCGACGATGCCCGCGGCAACCCGTCGCTGCCCCTCCAGCAGCGCCCCCCGCACCGCGTCCGCGATCTCCGGGTTCCGCGCCGCCTCCACCAGCAGGTCGGGGATCACCGCCGACGCCACCGGGTGCCTCAGCACGTGGGACATGACCTCCAGCAGCGCCCGTACGTCCCCGTACAGCGACCCGGTGGCCGGCACCGGCAGGCCGTCCGCCGCGAAGGCCCCGATCAGGTCGAGCACCAGGTGCAGCTTGGACTTCCAGCGCCGGTACACCGCGGTCTTGCCGACGCCCGCCCGCCGCGCGATGCCCTCGATGGACATCCGCGAGAACCCGACCGCGGCCAGTTCCTCCAGCACCGCTTCGCGGATCGCCTCGGTCACGTCCTCACGCAGGACGGCGGCGCCGGCGGGGGCTCTACGGGCGGGGGCGGCGGGGGCGGGGGCGGCGGAGGGGTCCGTGGTCATGCACAGAGCATAGCCGCGCTCCCGTCACGACGATACGGTTGCGTTCCGACGCGGCACGCCCTAACCTCGCCGTAGCGACGATACGGACCCGTCCCATCGCCAGCCGACGCCCTGACCCCGTCGAAAGCGAACCCTGTGACCACCGCGACCGCACCCAAGACCGCGCCCGCGCCCTCCGCGGAACTCGCGCAACTCGCCGCCGCCCACGGCCTCACCCTCAGCGGCGCGCGCCCCTCCCTCCCGCGCTACGTCGCGCAGCTCTGGGACCGGCGCCACTTCGTGGCCGCGTACGCCACCGCCCGCATGCAGGCCACGTACAGCACGGCCAAGCTCGGCCAGGTCTGGCACCTGGTGACCCCGCTGCTCAACGCGGCCGTCTACTACTTCGTCTTCGGCCTCGCGATGAAGGCCAGCAGCGGAGTGCCGGACTACCTCCCCTTCCTGATCACCGGCGTCTTCATCTGGGACTTCATCGGCAGCTCCATCAACGCCGGCACCCGCGCCGTCCACAGCAACCTCGGCCTGGTCCGCGCCCTGCACTTCCCCCGCGCGAGCCTGCCCCTCTCCACCGTCGTCCAGCTCTTCCAGCAGCTGCTCGTCACCATGGGCGCCCTGGTCATCCTGCTGCTCGCCTTCGGCCAGACGCCCGGCCCCGCCTGGCTCCTGGCCGTCCCGACGCTCCTGCTGATGGCCGTCTTCGCCGCCGGCTGCGCCATGATCATGGCCCGCATCGGCAGCAAGAGCCCGGACGTCAGCCAGCTGATGCCCTTCGTCCTGCGCACCTGGATGTACTCCTCGGGCGTCATGTGGTCCATCGACCAGATCCACAGGACGGGCGACCTGCCGCACTGGGTGCTGACGATGCTCAAGCTCAACCCCGCGGCCGTCTACATCGACCTGATGCGCTTCGCGCTCATCGACAGCTTCGAAGCGCACTCGCTCCCGCACCACGTATGGCCGATCGCCATCGGCTGGGCCCTGCTCGCCGGCGTCGGCGGGTTCGTCTACTTCTGGAAGGCAGAGGAGGAATACGGCCGTGGCTGACACTCGAGGACGGATCCCCACCGTGATCGCCGACGGGGTCCACGTCATCTACAAGGTCCACGGCAGCGGCAGCCGCAAGGGCGGCGCCACCGCGGCCCTCAGCCGGATCTTCTCCCGCGAGCCGGCTCCCGGCATCCGCGAGGTGCACGCCGTCAAAGGCGTCACCTTCACCGCGTACAAGGGCGAGGCCATCGGCCTCATCGGCTCCAACGGCTCGGGCAAGTCCACCCTGCTGGCCGCCATCGCCGGTCTCCAGCCGGTGGCCCGCGGCCGGATCTTCTCGCACGGTCAGCCGTCCCTGCTGGGCGTGAACGCCGCCCTGATGAACGACCTGACGGGCGAGCGCAACGTCGTGCTCGGCGGCCTCGCGATGGGCATGTCCAAGCAGCAGATCCACGAGCGCTACCAGGACATCGTCGATTTCTCCGGCATCAACGAGAAGGGCGACTTCATCTCGCTGCCCATGCGGACGTACTCCTCCGGCATGGGCGCCCGCCTGCGCTTCTCCATCGCCGCCGCCAAGGACCACGACGTACTCATGATCGACGAGGCCCTGGCCACCGGCGACGCGGCCTTCCAGCGGCGCAGCCAGGCCCGCATCGAGCAACTGCGCCAACAGGCCGGCACGGTCTTCCTCGTCAGCCACGGCATCAACACGGTCCGCGAGACCTGCGACCGCGCGATCTGGCTGGAGGCGGGCGTCATGCGCATGGACGGCCCGGCCGCCGAAGTCTGCGACGCGTACGAGGCCTTCACCGCGGGACGCTGACCGGCTGTTCCAGCCCCGCCGGCCCGTTCCAGGCCGGCCGGCACAAACTTCAGCCCCGCCGGCGTTTGAGGCGCGGGGGATCGGGGGCGGGGCGGAGCCCCCTGGGGTCCCCCGGACGGAGTCTGGGGGAGGCGCCGCACCCGACACGCGAACCACGAACGGGCCGGGCCCGGGACCGCGAGGTCCCGGGCCCGGCCCGTTCGGCAAAACCGCCCGATCAGCTGTGCGCGCGCAGCAGCGACCGCATCGTCCGCATCGCCACCGACAGGTTCGCCAGGTCGAAGTCGTCCGACCCCCGGATCTCGTCCAGCGTCGTCCGGGCCCGCCCGATGATCGCCGCGTTCTTCTCCTCCCACGCCTTGAAGCGCTCCTCGGGAGTCGAACTGCCGTTGCCCACGGACAGCACGTCGGCCGTCAGCGCCGCGTGCGCCGCGAACAGGTCCTCGCGGATCGACGCACGGGCCATGGACTGCCAGCGGTCGGCCCGCGGCAGCTCGATGATCCGGTCCATCAGCTGCGTGATGTCCAGGCGGTCGGCGAGGTCGTAGTAGACCTCGGCCACCTCCAGGCAGCCGACGCCGGTGCGGTCCGCGATCGCCACGATGTCGAGCGTCGGGAAGGCGGAGGAGAACCCGGCGACCTTGGCGGCCAGTTCCTCCGGGACGCCCTCGCCCGTCAGCTCGTCCAGGATCGACTGGTACCACTCCAGGTCGGCGCCGCGCACCAGCTTCGGCAGCTCGGCCCAGACCTGCCCGACCCGGTCCGCGAAGAAGGCGATGGTCTCGGAGATCTGGAGCGGCTGCGGCCGGTTGTTCAGCAGCCAGCGGGTACCGCGCTCGACCAGGCGCCGCGAGTGCAGCCGCACCCGGGTCTGGACGTCGGCGGCGACCTTGTTGTCGAGCGCCTCCACCGCGTCCCACACATCGGCCAGGCCGAAGATCTCGCGGGCCGCGAGCTGCGCCCGGACGATCTCCTCCGTGGAGGCCCCGGTCTCCTCGCGCAGGCGGTGCAGGAAGGTCGAACCACCGGTGTTGACGGTGTCGTTGACCAGGATGGTGGTGATGATCTCGCGGCGCAGCGCGTGCGCGTCGATCTGCTCGGGGAACTTCTCGCCCAGGGCGGCCGGGAAGTACGCGAAGAGCAGGCGGCGCAGGTACGGGTCGTCCGGCAGCTCGGTCGCGATGAGCTCGTCCGCCACCGTGATCTTGGTGTAGGCGAACAGCACGGCCAGTTCCGGCTGGGTCAGACCCTTGCCGCTGCCCAGCAGCTCGCGGATCTGCCGGTCCGTGGGCAGGAACTCCAGCGCGCGGTCGAGCAGTCCGGCGTTCTCCAGGCGGCGCATGTAGCGCTGCTGGGCGTGGAGCAGGCTCGGGGCCTGGGCGGCGCCGTTGGCGAGCGCCGTGTTCTGCCCGTAGTTGTTGCGCAGGACGAGGTGGCCCACCTCGTCGGTCATCTGGGCGAGCAGCTTGTTGCGCTGCTTGACGGTCATGTCGCCGTCCGTGACGACCGCGTTGAGCAGGATCTTGATGTTCACCTCGTGGTCGGAGGTGTCCACGCCCGCGCTGTTGTCGATGGCGTCGGTGTTGACCTTGCCGCCTTCGCCGCCGGCGCCGGTCCGGGCGAACTCGATGCGGCCGAGCTGGGTCAGGCCCAGGTTGCCGCCCTCGCCGATGACCTTGGCCCGGACGTGGGAGCCGTTGACGCGGATGGAGTCGTTGGCCTTGTCGCCGACGTCCGCGTGCGTCTCGGCCGTCGCCTTGACGTACGTACCGATGCCGCCGTTCCACAGCAGGTCCACGGGCGCTTGCAGGATGGCCTGCATCAGGTCGGCGGGGGTCATCTTGGTGACGCCCGCCTCGATGCCGAGGGCCTCGCGGACGTGCGCGTTGACGGGGATGGACTTCGCGCTGCGCGGGTGGATGCCGCCGCCCGCGGAGAGCAGCGAGCTGTCGTAGTCGGCCCACGAGGAGCGCGGCAGCTCGAACAGGCGCCGGCGCTCCGCGTACGAGGTGGCCGCGTCCGGGGTCGGGTCGAGGAAGATGTGCCGGTGGTCGAAGGCGGCGACCAGGCGGATGTGCTCGGAAAGCAGCATGCCGTTGCCGAAGACGTCACCGGACATGTCGCCGACGCCGACGACGGTGAAGTCCTCGGTCTGGGTGTCGTGGCCGAGCTCGCGGAAGTGCCGCTTGACGGACTCCCACGCACCGCGGGCGGTGATGCCCATGCCCTTGTGGTCGTAGCCGGCCGAGCCGCCCGAGGCGAAGGCGTCGCCGAGCCAGAAGCCGTAGGACTCCGCCACGCCGTTGGCGATGTCGGAGAAGGTCGCGGTGCCCTTGTCCGCGGCGACGACGAGGTAGGTGTCGTCCTCGTCGTGGCGGACCACGCCCTTCGGGGGCACGACCTCGCCGGCGACCATGTTGTCGGTGATGTCGAGCAGCGCCGAGATGAAGATCTTGTACGAGGCGATGCCCTCGGCGAGCCAGGCGTCGCGGTCCACCGACGGGTCGGGGAGGTTCTTGGCGACGAAGCCGCCCTTGGCGCCGACCGGCACGATGACGGTGTTCTTGACCATCTGCGCCTTGACCAGGCCGAGGATCTCCGTACGGAAGTCCTCGCGGCGGTCGGACCAGCGCAGGCCGCCTCGGGCGACCTTGCCGAAGCGCAGGTGGACGCCCTCGACGCGCGGGGAGTACACCCAGATCTCGAAGGCCGGGCGGGGCGCCGGGAGGTCGGGGATGGCCTGCGGGTCGAACTTCATCGACACGTAGGAGTGCGGCTCGCCCTCGCTGGTGGTCTGGAAGAAGTTGGTCCGCAGCGTCGCCTTGATGAGGGTGAGGAAGGCCCGCAGGATGCGGTCCTCGTCGAGCGAGGCGACCTGGTCCAGGGCCCCGTCCAGCTCCTCCAGCATGGCGTCGACGAGCTCGCTGCCGGCGGCCTGGCGGACGGGCGACATCCGGGCCTCGAAGAGCGAGACCAGCAGCCGGGTGGTGTGGACGTTGTTGCGGAGGGTGTCCTCCATGTAGTCCTGGCTGAAGGTGGAGCCGGCCTGGCGCAGGTACTTGGCGTACGCGCGCAGGACGACGGCCTGCCGCCAGGTGAGCCCGGCGCTCAGCACGAGGCTGTTGAAGTTGTCGTTCTCCGCGTCGCCCTGCCAGACCGCGGCGAAGGCTTCCTGGAAGCGCTCGCGGGCGTCGTCGCCGAGGTAGTGGGCGGCCGCGGCGTCACCGTTCCCGGCGGGCAGGGGCATCCGCAGGCCGAAGTCGTAGATCCACGCGCTGACCCGGTCCGAGCGGCGCAGCTCGTACGGGCGCTCGTCGGTGACCTCGACGCCGAGGCGCTGCAGCACCGGCAGGACCGCGGAGAGCGAGACCTGCTCGCCGGTGCGGAAGATCTTGAACCGGCGCTCGCCGGGGGCGGCGCCCACCGGCTCGTACAGCGAGAGCGCGAACTTGCGGTCGCTGGCGGCGAGCCGCTCCAGGTGGACCAGGTCGGCGACGGCGGCGCGCGGCGAGTGGTCGGCCTTGTAGCCCTCGGCGAAGGAGGTGCCGTAGCGGCGCAGCAGCTCCGCGGCGCGCTCCTCGCCGCACTCGGCGATCAGCGCTTCCTGGAAGCCGTCGGCCCAGGAGCGGGCGGCCTCGACGAGGCGGCTCTCGATGCGCTCGACGTCGCCGTCGGTCAGGCCGGGCAGCTCGGTGCCCTGCGGGACGCGGATGACGAAGTGGATGCGGGAGAGGATCGACTCGGTGTTCCAGGCGGTGAAGTCGACGCTGATGCCGCCGAGCTCCTCCTTCAGGATGTCCATCAGGCGCAGCCGGACGCCGGTGGTGAACCGGTCGCGGGGCAGGTAGACGAGGGCCGAGTAGTAGCGGCCGTACTCGTCCTGGCGCAGGTACAGCCGCAGCCGGCGGCGCTCCTGGAGGTACAGGACGGAGGTGACGATGGACTGGAGCTGGTCGACCGGGGTCTGGAACAGCTCGTCGCGCGGGTAGGTCTCCAGGATCTGCGTCAGGTCGCGGCCGTCGTGGCTGGACGGCGAGAAGCCGGCCCGGTCCAGGACCTCGGCGACCTTGCGGCGGACGACCGGGACGCGGCGCACGGACTCGGTGTACGCGGCGGAGGAGAACAGGCCGAGGAAGCGGCGCTCGCCGACGACGTTGCCGTCGGCGTCGAACTTCTTCACGCCCACGTAGTCGAGGTACGAGGGGCGGTGCACGGTGGAGCGGCTGTTGGCCTTGGTCAGCACCAGCAGGCGGTGCTCGCGGGCCTTGGCGCGGGCGTCGGCCGGCAGCCGGTTGAAGGACGGCGAGACGGGGTGGCCGTCGTCCTTGCCGCTGTGGTGCGGGTCGGAGCGCAGGATGCCGAGGCCGGTGCCGGGCACGGCGGTCAGGGAGTCGCCGTCGACGAGGTTGTACTCGCGGTAGCCGAGGAAGGTGAAGTGGTCGTCGGCGAGCCAGCGCAGCAGCTCACGGGCCTCTTCGAGCTCGTACTCGCGCAGGTCCGGGGCGGTGGGCTCCTCGGGCAGGCCCTCGGCGATGCGCAGCGCGGCGTCGCGCATCTTCTCCCAGTCCTCGACGGACTCGCGTACGTCGGACAGGACGCGCAGCAGGTCGGCGGTGATCTGCTTGAGGTCGGGGCGGTCGGTCTCCCGGTCGATCTCGACGTGGATCCAGGACTCGACGAGGGAGTCGTGGGGGCGCGAGGTACGGGGCCCGTGGGCGTCGCAGTCGGGGCCGAGGATCTCGATCAGCTTGCCGGTGACGTCACGGCGGACGACGACCTGGGGGTGGATCACGACGTGGATGCCGCGGCCCTGGCGGGACAGCTCGTTCGTCACGGAGTCGACGAGGAAGGGCATGTCGTCGGTGACCACCTCGACGACGGAGTGGCTGGAGGTCCAGCCGTTCTCCTCGACCGTGGGGGTGTGCACGCGCACGTTCGCGGTGCCCTGCGGCCGGTTCTCGGCGAGCCGGTAGTGGGAGAGCGCGGCTCCGAACACGTCGACCGGGTCCCGGTCCGTGAGGTCCTCGGGTGCCGTGTGCAGGTAGTAGCGCTGGAGGTAGGAGAGCACCGCGTCCTGGTCTGGACGCTCTCCCTGCTCGGACCCAGTCGGAAGTAGCCCCCCGGCCGGGCTGTGCTCAGCTACCCGGGCCGCCCGTGCGAGCAGCTCGGCCTTTGCTTCGTCCAGCTTGGTCTGCATGTCCTCTGGCTCCTGTCGCGCGCCATTGCGTGACGTAGGTGAAGGAAGAAATGGCACAGTCCCGCAGGGCGGGAAGTCGGTGTCCGTTCGGGATCGACGCTATGCCGTCGAGAGAGCCGACCGGGAGGGAATGAGCCAAGATCGGCTGGAGGTCCCGGTGGCGGGGATCAGCGAAGGCCCGGGCACGGTCGTGCGCCGGGCGCAGGCCGGAGGCTCCAGTGCCCCCGATGACTATCGCGCTGATCACGGGTACAAGGCTATCCCGACCTACCCCCAGGTCGTCATTCGCTGCATCTGTATAAATCTTGGGGTGAAACTTTGACAGTCTGGCCAGCGACGCGGCACGGCTGTCCGTGCAGCGTGCTTGTCCAGTCAGTATTCGGCCAGCTCGCGAGCTGTCAGTACGGCCTCGGCCAGGGTGTCCACGACCGGCACACCGGCCGATTCCAGACTGCTGCGACTGTGCGAACCACCCGTGTAGAGCACCGCCCGGGCGCCGACGTGGGCGGCGGCCAGCGCATCGTCCACGGCGTCTCCGATGAGGACCGTACGGTCGGCCGTCACACCCGTCCCGTCCAGGGCGGCCAGGTGGCGTACGAGGTGTGACGCCTTCGACGTGTGCGAGGGGCCGGTCCGCCCGTCGACGCGCAGGAAGTGGTGGTCGATTCCGTGGGTCCGGACCAGTGGTACGAGCTTCTCGTGGGGCGCGAGCGACAGCAGGGACTGGGTGAGCCCGTCCCGCTGCCACTCCAGGAGCAGCTCGCGGGCGCCCTCGGCGAGTCCGGCGTCCTCGGCCGCGGCCCAGTAATGCCGGTGGAAGGCCTCGTCCATGACCACCCACTCCTCGTCGGTGGGCAGCCGCCCCATGAGGCGCTCGTAGAACTTCGGCACCGGTACGACGTACAGGTCGCGGTAGGTCTCCAGGGTGATCGGCGCGAAGCCGAGCTCCGCGAAGGAGGCGTTGGTCGCGACTATGACGGCGTCGATGTCGTGGAGGAGGGTGCCGTTCCAGTCCCAGACGATGTGCTTTTCGGTCACTTCAGCAGTCCCGGAATCTCCTGCACGCCGAACCACAGCAGCTCGTGGTCCTCGGCTCCGTCGACGATGAACCGGGCATCCCCGTCCCCGCCGTCGGCTGCGGGGAGGGCCTGCGCGGCGGCGGCCACGTCCTCCTCGGCGTCATCGGCGTCCACGTGCACGGCGGCGGCCACGGTGAGCCGTACGGCGCCGGCCAGGGTCACCTGGCCGAGGGTGGCCTCGTCGACCCCGGGGGTGGCGGTGGCGGCCTTGTCGTCGACGTCGAGGGCGACGACGACGCGGCGGCGCGGGGCGTCCGCGTCCGCGGCGAGCAGCCGCAGGGAGGCGGCGGCGGCCCGGTTCAGGGCCGCGTACTCCAGCTCCTCGATGTCGTCCGACACGTACCACTCGCGGAGCCCGGGGGTGACGGCGTACGCCCGCAGCGGGGCGGGGCCCAGCTCACCCGCCTTGTGCACCTCGGCGAGCCCGGGGAGGGTCAGGGGGACGTACACACGCATGGCCGGCTGCTTTCGGTAGTCGGAAAACTCCCCCAGGATACGGCTCGGAGGGTCCGCCAGGGTGACGGAGTCGGTACCCCTTCGAGGTGCCGCACCAGGACCCGCGGCCGTCAACCCCGTCCCCGTACGCGCTCGGTACGGGCCCGGGGAGGGCCGGGCGCGCACTCGGATAGGTGAACCGGGGCGGCGGCCCGCCCGGCGGTGCGCGTGGTTGCGGAGCGTGTTCGGCGACCGTAGAAGATCCCCATCAAGTTACCGCCCGGTACCGCTCCGGGCCCGGCCTGTTCGGGGGCAGATCACGATGGACACGACGACGCGCGGCACGATCGGCAGCGACGGGAGCCGCCGGCCGGGCGGCCGCGCCCGCACCCGGCCCGCCGGACGGCGCGACCCGCGGCGCCCCGCGGGCCCCCCGCGCACGCTCCGGCTCGGCCCCCACCACTGGTTCGCCGAACACCTCCTGGCGGTCGTCAGCGGCCGCCGCCCGGTCCACTCGCTCCTGGGCCACACCGTCGGCCCCGCGTACCAGCAGCTGGTCACCCTGGCCCCCGCAGGCCCCCTCCACGACCGCCTCCGCCCGGTCATCCGCCAGTGCGGCCGCTTCACCCCCGGCCCGGGCGTCATCGAGGCCTTCGCCCGCATCGCCACGGGCGACCGCCTCACCGCCATGGCCTTCCGCCTGGAACAGGGCCCAGACCTCCGCTGGCGCTGCGCGGCGGTAGAACTCCAGGGCCCCCTGCCTTGAGCCGCCTCAGCCCCCTGCAAGACCCACTCCAGTGTCACCGTCCAGCCCCGCCGGCGTTTGAGGCGCGGGGTCCGGGGCGGAACCCTCGGGGGTCCCCCCGGACGGAGTCTGGGAGAGGCGCGGCACCCGCCCCGAAACGCGGCCGGGGCCGGACACCCGTAGGTGTCCGGCCCCGGCCGACGGTTCGACCCCGAAGGGGTCACTTCTTGCGGCGACGCCCGCCGGCAGCCTTCTGCGCCTTGCGACGCTCCGCCCGCGTCATACCGTCACCCTCACCGACGGCGTCACTGTCGAAGTCGCCCTCGACGACACCGCCCTCGCCGTCCACGGTCGGCGCCGAGAAGTGCAGGCGGTCCGGCCGCTGCGGAGCGTCGAGCCCCTTCGCCCGGATCTCCGGACGCCCGGCCCCGGCCGCCGCCGGCTCCTTCGTCAGCGAAGGCGCCGCGTCCTGCACAGGAAGCTCCTCGACCTGCTGCTCGACCTGGACCTCCAGGTTGAACAGGTAGCCGACGGACTCCTCCTTGATGCCCTCCTGCATGGCGTTGAACATGTCGAAGCCCTCGCGCTGGTACTCGACCAGCGGGTCCTTCTGGGCCATCGCCCGCAGGCCGATGCCCTCCTGCAGGTAGTCCATCTCGTACAGGTGCTCACGCCACTTGCGGTCGAGCACCGACAGGACCACGCGCCGCTCCAGCTCGCGCATGATCTCGGAGCCGAGCGTCTTCTCGCGCGCCTCGTACTGCTCGTGGATGTCGTCCTTGACGGACTCCGCGATGAACTCGGCGGTGATGCCCGCACGGTCGCCCGCGGCCTCCTCCAGCTCCTCGATGGTGACCTTCACCGGGTAGAGCTGCCGGAAGGCGCCCCACAGCCGCTCCAGGTCCCACTCCTCCGCGAAGCCCTCGACCGTCTCGGCCGCGATGTACGCGTCGATCGTGTCGTCCATCATGAAGCGCACCTGCTCCTGCAGGTCCTCGCCCTCCAGGACGCGGCGGCGCTCCCGGTAGATGACCTCGCGCTGGCTGTTGAGGACCTCGTCGTACTTCAGGACGTTCTTGCGCGTCTCGAAGTTCTGGGTCTCCACCTGCGACTGGGCCGACGCGATCGCGCGCGTCACCATCTTGTTCTCGATCGGCACGTCGTCCGGCACGTTCGCCATCGCCATGACGCGCTCGACCATCTGCGCCTTGAACAGGCGCATCAGGTCGTCGCCCAGCGACAGGTAGAAGCGGGACTCGCCCGGGTCGCCCTGGCGGCCGGAGCGGCCGCGCAGCTGGTTGTCGATGCGGCGCGACTCGTGGCGCTCGGTGCCCAGCACGTACAGCCCGCCGAGCTCCTTGACCTCCTCGAACTCGGCCTTCACGGCCGCCTCGGCCCGGGTGAGCGCCTCGGGCAGGGCGTGCGCCCACTCCTCGATGTGCTCCTCCGGGTCCAGGCCGCGCTGGCGCAGCTCGGCCTCGGCGAGGTCGTCCGGGTTGCCGCCGAGCTTGATGTCCGTACCGCGGCCGGCCATGTTCGTGGCGACGGTGACCGCGCCGCGGCGCCCGGCCTGGGCGACGATCGTCGCCTCACGGTCGTGCTGCTTGGCGTTGAGCACCTCGTGCGGGATGCCGCGCTTGGAGAGCTGCTGCGAGAGGTACTCGGACTTCTCGACCGACGTCGTACCGACGAGGATCGGCTGGCCCTTCTCGTGCTTCTCCGCGATGTCGTCGACGACGGCGGCGAACTTCGCGACCTCGGTCCGGTAGATCAGGTCCGGCTGGTCCTTGCGGACCATGTCGCGGTTGGTCGGGATCGGGACGACGCCGAGCTTGTAGATCTGGTGGAACTCGGCGGCCTCGGTCATGGCCGTACCGGTCATGCCCGACAGCTTCGAGTAGAGGCGGAAGAAGTTCTGCAGGGTGATCGTGGCGAGGGTCTGGTTCTCGTCCTTGATGTCCACCCCTTCCTTCGCCTCGATCGCCTGGTGCATGCCCTCGTTGTAGCGGCGGCCGGCGAGGATGCGGCCGGTGTGCTCGTCGACGATCATGACTTCGCCGTCGATGACGACGTAGTCCTTGTCGATCTTGAAGAGTTCCTTGGCCTTGATCGCGTTGTTGAGGTAGCCGACGAGCGGGGTGTTCACCGACTCGTAGAGGTTCTCGATGCCGAGCCAGTCCTCGACCTTGGCGACGCCGCTCTCGTGGATGGCGACGGTGCGCTTCTTCTCGTCGACCTCGTAGTCGCCGGTCTCCTCGATGCCCTTCAGCGGCTGGCCGGCCTCGCCCTTGGTCAGGCGGGTCACCAGCTTCGCGAAGTCGCCGTACCACTTCGTGGCCTGGTCGGCCGGGCCGGAGATGATCAGCGGGGTGCGGGCCTCGTCGACGAGGATCGAGTCGACCTCGTCGACCACGGCGAAGTTGTGGCCGCGCTGGACGAGCTCGTCCTGGGACCACGCCATGTTGTCGCGCAGGTAGTCGAAGCCGAACTCGTTGTTCGTGCCGTAGGTGATGTCGGCGTTGTACTGTTCGCGGCGCTGCGCCGGCGACATGTTCGCCAGGATGCAGCCGACCTCCAGGCCGAGGAACTTGTGCACCCGGCCCATCAGCTCGGAGTCGCGCTCGGCGAGGTAGTCGTTCACCGTGATCAGGTGGACGCCCTTGCCGGACAGCGCGTTCAGGTACGCCGGCAGCGTGCCGACGAGGGTCTTGCCCTCACCGGTCTTCATCTCGGCCACGTAGCCGAGGTGCAGCGCCGCGCCACCCATGATCTGGACGTCGTAGTGCCGCTGGCCGAGGACGCGCTTGGCCGCCTCGCGCACGGTCGCGAAGGCCTCGGGCAGCAGGTCGTCCAGGCTCTCGCCGTCCTGGAAGCGCTGCTTGTACTCGTCCGTGAGCGCACGCAACTCGGCGTCGGAGAGGTTGACGAAGTCCTCTTCGATGGAGTTGACCTGGGCCGCGATGCGGTGCAGTTTGCGCAGGATCTTGCCCTCGCCTGCACGCATGAGCTTGTTGAAGACGGACACCGAGGTTTGTCTCCTTGCCGGTCGGGCCTGGGCACTGTACGTACCGCGGGCACGGCAGGTGGGCCCCACCGCAACGGCCATCGTAAGCGAGGACGTGGCCACGTCGGGAGGTCCGCCGTTCCCGTGGGGGCACGGGTGCCCGGATTGAGAACGTACGGGGCACACGGAAGGTGCCGCATCCCCCGGGGGGATTCCCGAAAAGTGTTCGCCCCGGGCACCCCGGCGGCAGCAGAATCCGTTCATGGAGCCCATCACACTCACCACGGACCGACTGGTATTGCGGCCTTTCGCCGCCGCCGACGAGGACGAGGTCTACGCGGCGGCTCAGGACCCGGACATCCAGCGCTGGACCCAGGTCCCCTCCCCGTACGGGCGCGCGCACGCGCACGCCTTCGTGAACGAACTCGTGCCGAACGGCTGGCGCGAGGACACGGCCTACCCCTTCGCCGTCCGCCTCGGCGCCGGGGGCCCGCTGGTCGCGGCCGTCGGCGTGCACGTGCACGGCGCCGAGTCGTACGAGATCGGCTATTGGGCGGTGAAGGAACACCGAGGCCGGGGCTACATGGCCGAGGCCGTGACGGCCGTCGCCCGCTGGGCCTTCACCGCGGTCGGCGTCACCCGGCTGGAATGGCGCGCCGAGCTCGGCAACGCGGGCTCGAAGGCCGTGGCCGAGAAGGCCGGCTTCCAGGTCGAGGGCGTTCTGCGGGCGGGCATCGAGCAACGGGGCACCTCCCGCGACTGCTGGGTGGGCGCCCTGCTCCCCTCCGACCTCGGTCTGCCCTCCCGGCTGCCGTACCTGCCCGCTGTCAGTGGCCCCGCCTAGGGTGCGGACATGACTGCGCTCTCCCTCTCCGCCGACGACGCCCGCCGGATCGCCCTGCGCTCACAGGGCTTCCTCGGTGCGCCCGACCGCCGCGGAGGCGTGCGCGGGGTCCTGCGCCACCTGGGCGCCGTACAGCTGGACACCATCTCCGTACTGGCCCGCTCGCACGAGCTGATCCCGTACGCACGCCTCGGCGCGGTCGGCCGGGACACCGTGGAGCGGGCGTACTGGTCCGACCGTCACGCCTTCGAGTACTGGTCGCACGCGGCCTGCATCCTGCCCATCGAGGAATGGCCGCATTTCGCCTTCCGCCGCCGGGCCCGCCGGGCGCGCGGCCACCGCTGGCACGTCCTCCAGGACAAGGAGCGCTCGACGCGGGCGGTCCTGGACCGGCTCAAGGCCGACGGCCCGCTGACCTCCACCGAGCTGGGCGGGGCGAAGAACGGCGGCGAGTGGTTCGAGTGGTCCGAGACCAAGATCGCGGTGGAGTGGCTCCTCGACACCGGTGAGGTGGTGTGCAGCGAACGCCGCGGCTGGAAGCGGGTCTACGACCTGCCCGAGCGGGCCGTTCCGGACGCGCTGCTCCACGACGACCTGGACGACCGCGAGTGCGTGCGCCGCCTGGTCGCCCTGGCCGGCCGGTCCCTGGGCGTCGGCACGCGCGCCGACATAGCGGACTACCACCGCCTCAAGGGGGAGCAGGTCGACGCGGTGATCTCCGACTCCGGGCTGGTCCCGGTCGAGGTCGAGGGCTGGACCAAGCCCGCCTGGGCGGATCCCGCCGCCCTCGCGACGGCCCCCCGGGGCCGCCACCGCACGACGCTGCTGTCGCCCTTCGACTCCCTGGTCTGGGACCGCCCCCGCACGGAGCGGATCTTCGGCTTCACCCACCGCCTGGAGGCGTACGTCCCCAAGCCCAAGCGGATTCACGGGTACTTCGCGATGCCGCTGCTGGCGGGCGGCCGGCTCCAGGGCCGCGTGGACCCGGCCCGCGAGGGCCGCACGCTGGTCGCCCGGCAGCTCTCGCTGACCTCCCCGAAGGCGGCCGGTCCGATGGCGCTGGCCCTGCGGGAAGCGGCGGAGTGGGTCGGCTGCCAGGACGTACGGGTCGAGCGCGCGGGCTCGCCCGCGGAGGCGGCGGCCGTCACGGCGGAGCTCGCCGCGCTGTAGCGCTGTCCGGGGGCGGGCGGTCGGGCGGCCGGGTGGCCGGGCGGCCGGGTGGTCTTCGCGGGTCAGCGGATTTCGAGGATCTTCTCGCGCATCGCGTAGACCACGGCCTCCATCCGGGAGTGCAGCTGCAGCTTCTCCAGGATGTTGCGGACGTGGTTCTTCACGGTGTTCTCGGAGATGAACAACTCCTTCGCGATGTCGCGGTTGTTCATACCGGTGGCCACCAGCTTGAGGACCTCCAGCTCCCGGTCCGTCAGCCTCGGCGCCGGCACCAGCCGGCGCTCGTCGGTGCGCTGGATCATCGACTTGAACTCGGTGAGCAGCTTCGACGCCATCGACGGGCTGATCTGGGACTGGCCGTCGGCGACCGCACGGATCGCCGTGGCCACCTCGTCCGTCGAGATCTCCTTCAGGAGGTACCCGGTCGCGCCCGCCTTGATCGCGTCGTAGAGGTCCGCCTCCTCGTCGCTGATCGTCAGCATGATGATCTTCGCGGAGGGGGCCACCTCCTTGATCGAGGTGCACGCCTCGATCCCGCCGCGCCGGGGCATCCGCACGTCCATCAGGATGATGTCCGGCAGCAGGTCGGCCGCCTTGTCCACCGCCTCCGCGCCGTCCCCGGCCTCGCCGACGACCTGGATGTCCTCCTCCTGCGCGAGGACGATCTCCAGCCCCCGCCGGAAGAGCGCGTGGTCGTCGACCACGAGCACCCGGATCGGTTCCCCGGCCGGCGGGGCGCCGGACTCCGCCGACTGGTCCGCGCCACGGCAGCCCGCGCCGCCGTCCCCGCGCACCGGCCCGAAGCTGTCCGCCATCGTTCCTCCCCCTGCATGTGCTGAGCTGCTGGGCCAACCGGACACACACCGCAGCCGGTTGACTGCCCGCCATGATTCCATGCCCGCGCCACGGCGCGGGGGGTCGTCGACGAGCCGCCTGGCGCAATACCCGTCATGCAGGTGCCCCCGCGCGGACGCCGGAGCGTCCCCGCGGGGGCAACGAATGGTTCGGTTCAGCCGCCGAGCGCGCCGCCGGCGCCGCCTCGCGGCTCCTCCGCGCTGGAGGCACCGTCGGGGTTCACGTGGATGACGCCGTAGTCGTACGCGTGACGCCGGTAGACCACGCTGGGCAGCTTCGTCTCGGAGTCGACGAACAGATAGAAGTCGTGGCCGACCAGTTCCATCTCGTACAGAGCCTGGTCGAGCGACATGGGGGCGGCCGAGTGGGTCTTCTCGCGGACGACGAGCGGGCCTTCGCCCTGCACCTCGATGGGTCCGATCCGGGTGATCGGAACCCCGTCCGTCTTCTCCTCGGTGACCACCTGGCCACTGCCGTTGAGCGACGCGACGCCCGGCACGACGTCGGCGACCTCCGCGGCCGAGAGCCGGCCGTTGCCACGGCGGGTGTAGCGCTTGTCGTGCTGCTTGCGCAGCCGGGCCTCCAGCTTGTCCTGAGCGAGGTCGAGCGCCGCGTACGGGTCGGCGGCGGCGGCCTCGGCCCGGATCACCGGGCCCCGCGAATGCAGGGTGATCTCCACGCGGTCGGAACGGTCGGCCTGACGCGGGTTGTGCTCCTTGGACACCTCGACGTCCAAGCTGATCACCTTGGCGTCGAGCTTCTGGATCCGCTCCGGATTCAGCTTCTCGGCCACGTGCTTGCGGAACCGCTCGGGCACTTCGGTCTTGCGGCCCTTGACGACGATGTCCACGCAGAACTCCGTTCCCGGATAGCTCCGCCCGACGGGGCGAAGCGTCTCCCTTTCGCACCAGACTCCGGTGAAGGCCGGAGCCTCGGACTTGGCGACTTTCACCTCCTCCTCCCCCATCGGCAAGATCGACACCCCACCGACTTCGGAGTCGAGAGACAGCCTCCTGAGTTCCTTACAACCGAACATATCCCTCTATGACGGTTGTCGGCACCCGCTACCGGAATGTACTTCCAGTCAAGTGGCTGTTCCCTCTTACTACCTGCAACGATGGGCCTTCCCCGCCAGTTCCAAATCTATTCACGAGATTTTCGACCTCTACGCGTGGCAGGCCGGCGGGGCACCGCCCCGGGGAGCCGCCCGAAGGAGTCCGCGGGCGCGGCGACCACCGCTGCCCGCAGCACGTCCCCGGGGCCCGCGGCCAGCCCGGCCGCGCGCACCGCCCGGGCCGCCTCCGCCAGCGTCGCCCCGGTGGTGATCAGGTCGTCCACGAGCACGATCTCGGCCCCGTCCGTCAGCCGCGCCCCGTCCCGGCACACCGCCAGCGCCCCCGCGAGGTTCTCCCGGCGCTGCCGGGCCCCGAGCCCCGCCTGGTCCGCCACCGCCCGCCGCAGCCGCAGTACGGGCGCCACGCGCGCGGGAACACCGGCCCGCCGCAGCCGCCCCGCGGCCGCCAGGGCGATCCTGCGCGCCGGATCGTGCCCGCGCGCCCGGACCTGCCGACGCGCCGACGGCACCGGCACCAGGGCCACTTCCGCCGGAGCCGGGCCCGCACGCACCGGGCCGCCCGCCAGGACGGCCCCCGCCAGGGCCTCGCCGAGCACCCCGGCCAACGGCAGCGCCCCGCGCTCCTTGTGGGCCAGCAGGAGGGCACGTACGCCCCCGTCGTAGACGGCGGCGGCCTGCACCACCGGAAGGCCCCCGGGACGCGGAGAAGGCCGCACCGGCCCCGCGCCGGCCCCGCTCAGCGCCTGCCGGCAGCCCGCGCACACCAGCACCCGGACCGCTCCACAGCCGGCGCAGTCGACCGGCAGCACCAGCTCGGCCAGCTCCTGCCACCACCCGCGCACCCCTCCACACTGACGGACCCCGACGGAGCCCGCCACCCCTGTGGACGGAGCCGCGGCCCAGCCCGCGACGCGCCTCGGCCGCAGCTCAGCCCGGGTACACCGGAGCCCGGCCGCCCACCGCCACCGTGCGCCACTGCGCGCCCGGAGGCAGGTACACGATCCCGTCCTCCGAGTACGCCACCACCGGCTTCGGCTTCGACTCGTCCTCCGAGGCCGCGGCCGCGACCGCGGACAGCCCGGCCGCCCCCGGCAGGCTCGCCGCGACCATCGAGCCGTCCGCCAGCATGTAGCGGGCCTGCTGCACCCCGCGGCTCTCCCGGCCCACCACGAGCAGCCGCCCGTGCGGCGCCCAGCTCATCGTCGTCACGTCCGCCATCTGCGGGGCGGCCGGGCGCAGCTCGCGCACCGACACCGCCGAGGCGTCACCCTTGGCGTCGGGCCGTTCGATCCGCCCGACGTACAGGTTCTTGCGGCCGCTCCTCTCCACGAGGAGCGCGATCCGCACCCCGTCGGAAGAGGCCTTCAGCGCGGCGATCCGCCCGCCGTCCAGACCGGCCACCTGCACCTTCTCCGGGGTCCCGGCCCCGCCGGGCACCCGCCACAGCCCCGGGTGCTGCGCATCGGCGTCCGCGACCCACAGGTCGCCGGCCGCGTCCCAGCTGGGCGCCGTCAGCGTGCTGCCCTTGCCGACCGGCAGCGGCTGCGGCATGGGCCCGCCGCCCACCAGGGGCACCACGTACAGCCCGTGCCCGTCCTCGGAGACCACGGCCGCGCGCCGCTCGTCGTACGTCACGGCCGCCGAGCCGACCTTGAAGGCGGGCGGCGTGGTCAGCGGCCCCGGCACCGCCTCGGCCCGCTGCTGTTCCTCGCTGGTCACGTCCAGCTTCATCCGGACCAGCCGCTTCTCGTTGTCGACGAAGTACTGGTAGTCGGGGATCCGGGGGCGGTTGGCGATCGCGGCCGCGTTCAGCTCGGTCACCGAGCACAGCGAGGACGACTTGTCGTCGGAGCGCAGGATCTCGACCTGGTCGAGCCGGGACCCCGTCAGGTCCTTGACCGTGTAGAGGAGTTGGGTGGCCATCTTCTTGCACTGCGGCTGGGCGACGTTGTCGGCCTTGTCGTTGAGCGGCACCCGCAGCGTGTTCTGGCCGTCGTACGAAAGGGACTTGGTGCCCTCCCGCAGTTCCGTGCCGGTGGGGAAGCTGGACTCGACGACGGGGCCGAGCCACCTGGACGGCCCCGCGAGCAGCGACTGCACCGTCTGCGTCGTGGGGTCCATCCGCGAGTCCGGATCGGTGCGCTGGCGCACGTACACGGGGTCCGCGACGAGCGTGCCGCCCGCGAAGTAGTACTTGTTGACCGGCATGTAGATGCGCTGGAAGTCCGACTCGCTGAGCACGAGACCGTTCGGCGGCGACGAGATCCGCCACTGCTTGTCCTCGTCCTGGACGAGCTGGAGGTACTCCTCGTACTTCTCGCCGCCGGTCTGCGGCTGGTACGCGCTGCGCTCGTCCACGGTCGCGAGCTTCGTGCCGGTCACCTTCCAGCGGGGCCCGTCCGGGTCCTTCTCGCCGCGGATCGAGACCCGGTCCAGGCCGGAGGAGAGCACGGTGACGGCGGAGCCGGGCTTCCAGCTCTTCGCGGCCTCCTCGGTGAGGTACTTCCGGGCGGTCTCCAGCTGCGGGTCGTCGCTGGTCATCGCCTCCAGGAAGCCGTCGACGATGTCGGCCGCGCTCGCCTTGTCGGCGGGCGGTACGCCGAACACGCGGACCTGCGAGTCGACGCCCTGCGAGGCCTGCACCGGGCGGATCTCGCCGTGGTCGGGCATGGAGGCGCAGCCGGCGAGCAGCAGCCCGGCCGCGCCGAAGGCGTACGCCCGCAGGGTGCGCAGCCGCCGGCCCCGTGCCCGCGCGCCGCCCCCGGGCCGCGCGTCGTCGGGCTCAGCGTCCATCGGGTCGATCCTCCTGTTGTGCCTGCTCGGCCGGGCGGGCCACCACCCGGGCCCCGTTCCCCGGCAGGGCCGTCGGGTCGGCGGGCACCGGCAGCGCACCGGTGACCGGCGAGCGCGGCGGTATCGGCGACCGGTCGCCGGGGTCCGTGGCCGGGCGGTCCGCCGTACGGCCCGCGGCCTCGGCGGCGGCCCTGGCCCGGTTGGCCCGGGAATCCTCGGGCTCCAGCGGGATGGGAGAGCCCCGCAGCGGCTCGTCGGCCGTGCGCGGCAGGGTCAGACGGAACTGCGAGCCGCCGCCCGGCTCGCCCCAGGCCTGGAGCCAGCCGCCGTGCAGCCGGGCGTCCTCGACGGCGATGGACAGGCCGAGGCCGGTCCCGCCGGTCGTGCGCGCCCGCGCCGGGTCGGCCCGCCAGAAGCGGTTGAAGACGCGGGTGGCCTCGCCGGGCTTCAGCCCGACGCCGTAGTCCCGTACGGCGACGGCGACGGCCCCGCCCGCGGACGCCAGCCGGACCACCACGTCGCGGCCCTCGCCGTGCTCCACGGCGTTGACGACGAGGTTGCGCAGCACCCGCTCCACGCGCCGCGAGTCGGCCTCCGCGATGACCGGCTGGGTGTCGCCGAGGACGCGGATCCGCGTGCCCTTGTGCTCGGCGAGCGGCTCGGCCCCGTCGATGACACGGCGGACGACCTCCCGCAGGTCGATCGGCTCGGCCTCCAGGGCCGCGGCCCCGGCGTCGAAGCGGCTGATCTCCAGCAGGTCGGCGAGGAGCGACTCGAAGCGGTCGAGCTGCCCGGCGAGCAGCTCGGCCGAGCGCGCGGTGATCGGGTCGAAGTCGACGCGGGCGTCGTGGATGACGTCGGCCGCCATCCGTACCGTCGTCAGCGGGGTGCGCAGCTCGTGCGAGACGTCCGAGACGAACCGGCGCTGCATCCGCGACAGCTCCTCCAGCTGCTGGATCTTCAGCTGGAGGTTCTGCGCCATCTTGTTGAAGGCCTCGCCCAGGCGCGCGATGTCGTCCTCGCCGGTGACCTTCATCCGCTCCTGGAGCCGGCCGGCCGAGAGCCGCTCGGCGATCCCGGCGGCCATCCGCACGGGGGTCACCACCTGGCGTACGACGAGCCAGGCGATGCCGCAGAGCAGGACGACGACGAACAGGCCCGCGGTCACGATGGTGACCTTGATCAGGTTGAGGGACTCCTCCTCCTGCGTGAGCGGGAAGAGGTAGTACAGGTCGTACGGGTCCCCGTTGATGTCGGTGAGCCGCTTGCCCACGACCAGCGCCGGCTCGGGGGCCTTGTCCCCGGACCCCGCGGTGTAGCGGATCTCGGAGAAGGTCTTGAAGGCGCCGGTGGCGTGGTTGACGGCCCGGCGCAGCTTGACGGGCACGCTGGCGGTCGGATCGACGTTGCCCGAGGCACGGGCGCCCTTGACGCCCTGCGTCCCGGGCAGGGCCTGCTCCCCGGTGCCGGCGCCGAGCGCGACGACCTCGAAGGCGGTCTGGCCGCCACTGGCCAGCTGCTTGACCAGGGAGTTCATCCAGGTGCTGGCGTCCCGGCCGACCTTGTTGTCGGTGGCGTCGGGCCCGTCCACGGTCGCGGGGGCGTTGGCCTTCTCCTGCGCGACCGCGAACCCGCCCGCCGCCTGGCTCTGCGCCGCCTGCTCCTTGGCTTCGAGCAGCCCCCTGCTGACCTGGGCGATCACGACCACGCCCAGGGCGAGGACCACCGCCAGCGAAATCAGCAGGGTGGCGGCGACCACCCGGAGCTGGATGTTGCGGCGCCACAGCCGGACAGCCGGAACCAGCGGCCGGCGTACGAGGCGCACGCACAGCCGCAGCACGGGGCTGCCGGGCGCTCCGTCCTGGAACGGCCGGCCGGCCCAGAGGCTGCGCCAGCGGGAGCCGCCGCGGCCGCTGCCGGACGCGGCGGACGTGCCGGACTGCACCTCAGCTGGGTCCGGCCTTGTAGCCGACACCGCGCACCGTCACGACGATCTCGGGGCGCTCCGGGTCCTTCTCCACCTTGGAGCGCAGGCGCTGCACGTGCACGTTCACCAGTCGGGTGTCCGCCGCGTGCCGGTAGCCCCAGACCTGCTCCAGCAGCACCTCGCGGGTGAACACCTGCCAGGGCTTGCGCGCGAGGGCGACCAGCAGGTCGAACTCGAGCGGGGTCAGGGCGATCGAGGCGCCGTCGCGCTTGACCGAGTGCCCGGCCACGTCGATGACCAGGTCACCGATGGCCAGCTGCTCGGGCGCGGGCTCCTCCGACCGGCGCAGACGGGCCCGGATGCGGGCCACCAGCTCCTTCGGCTTGAACGGCTTGACGATGTAGTCGTCGGCCCCGGACTCCAGGCCCACGACGACGTCCACCGTGTCGCTCTTGGCGGTGAGCATGACGATCGGCACACCGGACTCGGCCCTGATCAGCCTGCACACCTCTATGCCGTCCCGTCCGGGCAGCATGAGGTCGAGCAGTACCAGGTCCGGCTTCGCCTCCCGGAAGGCAGCAAGTGCCTTGTCACCGTCCGCTACGAACGACGGCTCAAAACCTTCTCCACGCAGCACAATGCCGAGCATCTCGGCCAGCGCGGTGTCGTCGTCGACGACAAGGACGCGTCCCTTCATGGTTGACATCATCCCATTAGCTAATCGTTACCCGGCGGTGAGCTGTCCCACAGCCAAAAGGGCTGGAAATCGCCCCTCCGACCTGCGTGGAGATCAGGTCGACCAGTCTGCCCCGGATCCGGGCGACAATTGAACGTAAGGGCTGCCGGAGCTCCGGGGGGACGGCCAGGGTCACGGGAGCCTCACAATCCCCTACTCCGTTCGGGGGCCCCACGTGGCACGATGGCAGCGACCAGCGCCCCCGCCGCAGCAGGTGCACGTGAAGGAGCGACGATGAACGACTCTCCGGGCTGGGCTACGCCCGGATCCTCTCCGTCCGACGGCGATCGGCCGGGAACCCCCGCCGACCAGCCCGGCACCGACGGCGGCGCGCAGCAGCCCGACCGGCCCGCCGGCGACCCCAAGTGGTCCGCCGAGCAGCCGCCGCCCGGCCAGTGGTCGAGCCCGGGCACGCCCGAAGTCCCGCCGACCCCGGCCGCGGGAGGCTGGGGCCAGCCCCAGAACACCCCGTACGGAGGCCAGAACGGCCCCCAGTACGGCTACCCGGGCGGCCCCGGACAATGGGGCAGCCCCCCGGCCGCCAAGCCCGGTGTGATCCCGCTGCGCCCCCTGGGCCTGGGCGAGATCCTCGACGGCGCGGTCGCCACCATGCGCACGCACTGGCGCTCGGTGCTGCCCATCACCCTGGTCGTGGCCACGGTCGTCCAGGTGATCGGCGTGTTCGTACAGAGGTACATGCTGAAGGACCTCATCCTCGCGCCGAGCGAGGACGTCTCCGCCGAGCAGATGATCGACAGCCTGGGCAGCACCCTCGGGGCGTCGGCCGTGACCCAGTTCATCCAGGTCCTCGGCACCATCGTGGTCACCGCGATGCTCACCATGATCTTCAGCCGGGCGGTACTCGGCCAGAACTCCACGGTCTCCGCCGCCTGGCGCGACGCGCGCCCCCAGCTGCTGCGCCTGGCCGGGCTCACCCTGCTCCTGGCTCTCGGCGCCATCGTCATGGGCGCCGTACTGGTCCTGCCCGGCATCCTCGCCGACAGCATCGGCCTGAGCATCCTCGGCTTCGTCGTCTGGCTCCCCCTCCTCGTCTGGCTGGGGATCAAGTTCAGCCTGGCCTCGCCCGCCCTGATGCTGGAGAAGAGCACCGTCCTCAAGGCCTTCGCCCGCTCCTCGAAGCTGGTCAAGGGCGCCTGGTGGCGCGTCTTCGGCATCACGCTCCTCACCGGCTTCATCGGCTTCCTGCTCGCGGCGATGATCGTCACCCCGTTCCAGTGGGCCGGCCTCCTCGCCTTCGGCGGCGGGTTCGACGCCGTGGCGGACGGCACCGCCCAGACCGCCTGGGGCTCGCTGATCCTCTCCGCCATCGGCCTGATCATCGCGCAGACCATCGTCATGCCGTTCCAGTCCGGCGTCACCGTCCTCCTCTACGTCGACCAGCGCATCCGGCGCGAGGGCCTCGACCTGGAGCTCGCCCGGGCGGCCGGCGTCGAGAACTACGGGTGATGCTCGCGGAGGTCCCGCCGGTGACGACACCGCGCGAAGCCGCCCGCGAGGCGGCCGAGCGCGAGCTGTCCAAGCCGATGTACCACGAGAACGACCCGAGCCTGCTCGACCGCGCGATCCGCGCCTTCTTCGACTGGCTCGACGACCTGTTCGGCGCCGCCTCCGGGGCAACCCCCGGAGGCCCCGTCGGACTGATCGCCGTCCTCCTCCTGGTCGTCCTGGCGTCAGCCGCCCTGTGGTGGCGCCTGGGCTCCCCACGGCGCACCCCCACCTCCCCGGGCACCCTCTTCGACGACGGCGTCCGCAGCGCCGCCGACCACCGCAAGGCCGCCGACGCCCACGCCACCGCCGGCCGGTGGACCGAAGCCGTCCAGGAACGCATGCGCGCCGTCGTCCGCTCCCTGGAGGAACGCACCCTCCTGGACCCCCGCCCGGGCCGCACCGCCGACGAGGCGGCCGCCGAAGCCGCCGTCTCCCTCCCCGCCCACGCCGAGGACCTCCGCGCCGCCGCCCGCACCTTCGACGACGTCACCTACGGCGGCCGCACCGCCGACGCCGACACCTACGCCCGCCTCCGCACCCTCGACCTCACCCTCACCACCACGAAGCCCCTCCTGACGGGACCCACCCCATGACGCCCCCCGCAAGCTCCGACAAGAGCATGCCGTGGCACCCCCCACAGGACTCCGCCCCCCAGGGCGGTTCCGACGGGACGGCGAGCACGCCGGGTCAACCCGCCCAGGAAGCGCACCCCCACGAGGCCGGGCCGTCCGCCCCCCAGGGCGGTTTCGGCGGAACGGCGAGCACGCCGGGCCAATCCCCCCAGGAAGCGCACCCCCACGAGGCCGGGCGGTCCGCCCCCCAGGGCGGTTTCGGCGGAACGGCGAGCACGCCGGGCCAATCCCCCCAGGAGGCGCACCCCCACGAGGCCGGGCCGTCCGACCACCAGGGCGGTTTCGGCGGAACGGCGAGCACGCCGGGCCAATCCCCCCAGGAGGCGCACCCCCACGAGGCCGGGCGGTCCGACCACCAGGGCGGTTTCGGCGGGGCCGGGCGTGTGTCGGGGCGATCCCCGCAGGGCGCCGAACGCACTTCCGCCGAGCTCTCCGACCCCTCGTCACGTTCGGCGTCCGA
>NZ_JOIR01000035.1 GCF_000720115.1 Streptomyces sp. NRRL F-2580 | reverse complement strand
GCGCGGGAACCGCGGCCAGCATGGAACCGGCAACGCCCAGGGCGAGGACGGAACCCGCGAGGGTCTTCTTCGAAGCGGCGATGCGGCGGATGACAGCGTTGGACACGGAGGAAACCTTCCACAGGGGACAAGGGCGGTCGCGGCATGCCGAAGCATGCGTGAGCCACTCACGCGGCGGAGAGGGGTTCGTCAGCGGCGGGTGAACCACCCATGCCGCCCGGCGACTCATCCAGTTCTACCGACCACCCCGCCCCCTGGCAACGACCCCGCCTACTAGCCCCCCTCGCAACCGACGCCGAACGGCACCCGGCCACCGCGATCAACACCCGCGCGGGCTCGCGGTCCGGGACGGCCGCCGAATCGAAGGAGACGGGCGCGTCGAAGGCAGCTTTCCGAGTCGCCCGCCGCAACGCCTTCAGCAGCGTGGCCAGCCCCTCCGCCGTCCTCGGACACCTCGCCGACGCCACCGTGCACATCGGGCAGGCCACCACCGCCCTCCACGCGCATGTCCGCCGCCTCCCGCCTCGGAGCTGAAGCGTGAACCGCAACATCACCCGAGTACGTCCATGATCGCGGTGCAGATTCAGGCGCGGTGATTCGAATCGGCGGCTGACAGCGCGGAGGCAATGATGGACAGCCCCACCCTGCCGTTTCGCCGAAGCAGGGCTTGCGCTGTCACACGGGTGACGAAGGTGTCAGCGGTGTCGAGGACGAGCTCGCGCAGGGGCCCGACGGCCTCCGGCCTCTCCGCAAGGCCCGCCAGGGCACGACCCGCGTCGGCCCGATCACGGTAGTCGCGGTTTCGCGCGAGCTCGATGAGCACGATCACCGCCGCGTACCGCAGAATGCTGTCCATCTGCTCATCCACCTCTCCCCCGTGTGGGGCGGACGTACCAGCGAGGCCCAGGTGCAATCGCGGGACAAGGCCCTGGTCCACTTCGGCCGATCCAGCCCCGGTTGACGGAGGAGGCCCGGGCAGCCCGCAGCCGAAGGGGGTCACTCGACGCGGGCGTCGTACAGCTCGGCGTCGGCGGGGACCCAGGGGAACTTGATCCAGGGAAACGTGCTGGTCCCGGCGGTGTCCGGATCGAAGGCAAGAACCGCATCGATGAACACCCGGGGCGGCTGGTAGCCGTGATCGGCGACGTAGTGGCCGATCAGCTGCGGGGCGGCGAAGGCGGAGCCAGCTGGGCCGGGGATCCGTACTTCGCCCGTCCCGACGCCTGCGCAGCGATGGCCGGGGCGTGCGCGGTGCGTGCTCGCCGTTCGGGGATTGGGGGGATTGGGCGCAGAGATCGCACTCGTGGAGTCCGAGCATTTGGTTGACCGGCTGCGCCACCAGGAGGGCGAGCAGCTTGTCGGTGAAGTCCGGGGGCACCGGTCCCGACGGCCAGGGATGGCCGTCGGCCAGCCAGCCGATGTTGATGCGTTCGTAGGCGGGCTCATAACTGACGAAGCGCACGCCGGAGGAGATCGGTGAACGACTCGTCGTCGTAGTAGCCGTACGGGCTCAGATCCTCATAGAACACGTGCGCATTCTCCCGGCAGTGTTGGGGGGTGCCAACAAGCGCCTGCCGGTCCCGGCCTGGTCCTGGCCCTGGTCCTACCCCTGGTCCTGCCCCTGGTCCTCGGCGGCACCGTCCATCGCGACGGCCCGACGACGGCCTCTCAGCTGCTGCACTGGGTCAATTCACCACCCTGCCGGACGCTGTATTGGCCGGGCGGCACGTTCATCACCTGGAAGCCGCCGTTCTCCGCGATGTCGACCGTCCCGCCGAAGCCGGCCGATCCGTACACGTAGGCCGGGCCCGGGGTGAAGCCGCCACCGGAGAGGTGCACCTTCCCGTTGTCGAGGAGGCCGGAGGTGGAACAGGTCGCGGCCGGGACGGCGGCCGACGGGGACTGGGCGACCGCCGCGAGGGCGGTCGGGGCGGCGACGAGTGTGATGGCCGCGAGCGGGCTGACGAGGACGAGGAGGCGTGTGCGACGGTTCATGAGTCTTCCTTAACGGGACGAATCGGGAGCCGCGGCCGCCTTTCCATCCTCGCCCCGCGCGTACCCCGGTGCTACCGGGGGCCGGAGCACCCACCGTCCGGCAGGCGATGCTCGTCACAGTCGCCCTCCCATGGGGACGTCACGTCGCGCTCGCGGCCGCGTCGGGCAACGAGCCCTCGCGCCAGCCGTCGAGCCCCGGGGCGCCGTGGCGGCGTGCGTGGGCGTCGTATCCGTCCACCTGCGTCTGCACGGCGACGAGCGAGGTCCGCTCGAGGATGCCACCCACCGCTGGCGATCCGCGGACGACGCGGCACTCCCGAGAGTCGGCTATCGTCCCCGCGTGCAGCACATATCCCCCCTCACCCAGCTGACGGCCGCCGCCCCGGCCGTCGCACCCGGTGCCCGGCTCGGCTGGCTGGATGCGCTCCGTGGCATCGCCGCTCTGGTCGTGGCCCTGCACCACTTCGACGTGCTCAGGATGCTGCCCTTCGGGGGCATGGTCTGGCGCAACTTCGACATGGGCCTGTTCGGCGTCATGCTCTTCTTCATCGTCAGCGGCTACATCATCCCGGCTTCGCTGGAGCGACGGGGGGACGTCCGTGCCTTCTGGATCGGCCGGATCTTCCGGATCTACCCGGCCCTGATCGCCGCCTTCGTCCTCTCGATCATGATGCTGCCGGACGGGGACGGCTCGGTCGCGCTGCTGCGCACCGGCGACGACCTGGCCTCGCTGGTCGCGAACGGCCTGATGCTCCAGGACCTGCTCGGCGTCGTCAACGGCATGAACGTCACCTGGACGCTGTGCTACGAGATGGTCTTCTACTTCTTCGTCACCGCGCTGTTCACCCGTGGCCTGCACCGGCACAGCGCGCCGATCGCGGTGGGTCTGGCGGCTGTCGCGCTGGCGGTCGGCACGGCCGTCGGCACGCAGCTCGTGAGCGCGGAGATCGGCTCGGCCCGGCAGCTCGTGCTGATCGTGACGCCGATCGTGCTCGTGGGCCTCGCCGGCGTGCTCAGCGGCAGGCGCGTGCTGACCGGGGCGGGCGCCCTGGTGCTCGCGGGAGTCGGCCTGGTCCTGGTCACGCTGAACAGCCGGGCCCCCGCCTTCGAGACCTGGATGATCTTCGCGACCATGTTCGCCGGGACCGTCGTGTACCGGGCGCAGCACGGACAGCTCGCCCGGGTCCCGGCCCTGCTCTCCTGCGGTTTCGTCGTCGTCGCAGGCGTCATCGTCGGCCGGCTGTACAACCACGGCGAGGCCCTGGAGCGGACCTGGTCCGCGGGCTGGAAGGCCTGGTCGATCGCGTACCTCGCCGCATGGGTGCTCTTCGGCATCGGCTTCCTCCTCCGGGAGCGCCGCTTCCCGAAGGTGTTGACGTGGCTCGGCGCGATCAGCTTCTCGGTGTACCTGCTGCACATCCCGCTGCTGCGCATCGTCGAACCGTTGGTGGGCGTTCCCCCGCAACCGTCCTCGACGCTCGGGCGGATCGTCTGGACGGCGATCTTCCTGGGCGTGGTCATGGCCATCAGCCACCTGATGTACCGCCTGGTCGAGATGCCGATGCAGCGCCTCGGCCAACGCGTGCAGAAGGCGGCGGACCGGCGCTGGCCGCGAGCCGTACCCACGGCAGCCGCCGCGGCTGCGACCGCTGCCCGTGCCCCTGCCGGGGCCTAGCCGACGCGGCCCTTTCCGGTGCGTTCCGGGCCTGAGGAGGCGGCCGGCCGACGGCCTTCCGGGGGGCGACATCGAGGCGGTCACCGCCGCATAATGCGGCGGTGACCGGCAAGCGCTTGATCCTGCTGGTCGCCCTGCGCCGGTGCCCGACACCGTCCGCACCGGTGCCGTACCAGACCCGTCGCTGCTGATCTCGGCAGCTACGGACACCACGCGCGGCGCGGCGTAGGCTCGTTCGCAGGGGACGCGTGATCGACAGGAGACGCGGGGTCGACAGCAGACGCGGGGTCGCCAGCGTCGAGGCGAGCCGGACCCGAACCCGGATCCGGACCCGGACGAGACCGCGGGAGGATCCATGACCGCGCTCGGTGATCTCATCGAGATCGACGATCGGACCGTGCTGGTCCTCGGGCAGGAACTGTCCGTCGAGCACGATCAGCCGGACGTCGCCAACGCCCTCGTACACCGGGTCGGCAACACCCTGGTGCTGGTCGACACCGGCGTCACGGCGACCTTCCGTACGGCGCTGCGAAAGGCGACGGACCGGGTCGGGAGCTGGTCCCGGGCACTCGTGCTGACCACCCACGGCCACGTCGACCACATCGCCAACAACGACCTGGCCGACGAGCTGGGCGTGCCGGTGGAGCACTACGTCCCCGCCCTCGACCTCGACCAGATGCGGGACCCGACGCAGTACTGGGTGCGGTCCTTCGACCGCATCGTCGGGTTCGCTCCACTTCCCGCGCCGTCCGTACTGGCCGAGAGATTGATGTCGCTGTTCCAGCCGATGCGGCCCTTCGGCGCGACGACCCGGACCTACGAGGAGCGGCCACTGGAGCGAATTCGCATCGGGTCGCTCCGCTTCACCGGCTGGACCTTCGCCGACGGGGCGGTCCGCGTGCTGCGCAGTCAGGGTCACTGCGCCGGACACGTGATCGTGCACCTGCGGGACTGCGGGGTCCTCCACCTGTCCGACGAGGGCAACGGACCCTGCGGTGCGATGGCTGACGCCGACCAGCTCAAGCTCCAGACCGTCCTCGGCGCCGCCGCGGTCCTCTTCGAGGAGGGGGAAGCCGCGGTCCTCACCGACGGGCACACCTTCGCCCTGCGCCGTGGCGCCGAGGTCGTGTCCTACCTGGACGGGCTGCTGGAGCGGGCCACCGCGCTGCATGCGGCGGCACTCGGGCTGACCGGGGAGAGCGGGCAGGTCCGGCCGAGCGCGTTCACGGCCGGCTTCGCGGATCGTTCCGCCGAACTGGGAGGCGGCGGCGCCAACCCGAACGCGATGTTCACCGCCATGTCGGCGGTCAACCAGCTCCACGAGCTCGGGCTGCGGCCGGAGTCCGACGGCATCGACGCGCCGTGGTCCCGGCCCGCGCTCCGGAACCCCGCGCCGGACTCCCCGCCACCCGGCCCCGCGGCACGGGTTTCACCTGATGGGCCGTCCAGGCGCCGCGCACCGTCAACCGGGGGCGTTTACGAAGACGTCGACGGGTAACACGCGAGGATGACGAAAGCCCGCACCGTGGGGGTGAGGCGCTTTCGCACCGGGCCGCTGCCGCGCGGCACCTCCCCCGATGACACGCGGCAGCGGCCGGTCGCACGACGGGCTGCCGCCAGGATCCCCACGGCACCCGGCCGCCCCGACCCCCGGCCCGCCCCGGCCGGAACGGAACAGCCGGCGAACCCCCGGCGACGGCGCTTCAGCCGCCGCCCCCGGGCCGCGGACCACGGCGGCAACGCCCGGCGCAACCGGAGGAACGGCCGGACCGCCGGTGGAGCCGATACGTGGGCATACTTCACTCATGGGCCAGTGGAGGACGGTCGTCACAGGTGCCCGTGCTCGGCTGGGCCAGGCGCTCTTCCTGCGGGTGGCGGGGCCCGACGGCCCGGCCACCCGGGACCGGATCCACCTCACGCCCGGTCCGCGCTGGTTCGGGCCGGACCACCCGGTGCGCCGGGTCCACGGCGACGCCGCCCTGTTCGTCGGCGGGATCAGCGCCCTCCTCCTGCAGTCCCTGCACCCCCTGGCGATGGCCGCCGTGGCCCGGCACTCCGCCTACCGGGAAGACCCCTGGGGCAGGCTGCAGAGCATCAGCACCTTCCTCGCCTTCACCACCTTCGGCACGGCCGACGACGCCCAACGGGCGGTCGACCGGGTCATCGCGGTGCACAGGACGGTCCGCGGGCGGGCTCCCGGGGGTGAGCCGTACGCGGCCACGGATCCGGCCCTCCTCGCATGGGTGCACGACGCCGAGCTGAGCTGTTTCCTGCGCTCCCACCAGCACTACGGCACCCGACCGCTGAGCGGCCCGGATCAGGACGCGTACGTGGCCGGCATGGCGCTGGTCGGTTCGGCACTGGGCGTCAGCGACCCGCCGCGCACCGTCGCGGAACTCGCCGCCCGCATCGAGGAGCACCGGCCGCAGCTCCGCGGCACCCCCGAAGCGAGGGAGGCGGCCCGCTTCATCCTGCGCCACCCGCCGCTGCCGTGGGCGCTGCGCCTGCCGTACGCGGCCCTGGCCGCGGGGGCGGTCGTACTGCTGCCGGACTGGGCCCGGGCGGAGCTGGGGCTGCCCCGGCGGCTCCCGCTGGAGCGGTGGTGGGTCCGGCCCGTGGCCCGCGCGGCGGTCGGGCTGGTCCGGTGGTCGCTGCCTCCGGCGCCCGTACCGGCCTGGGCCGCCGACCAGCCGGTCCGGTGACGGGCACCGGCCCGATGGACGGCACCGGCCCGGTGGGCCGCGGCTGCGCCGGGGTTTCGCCGACCGGGGGCCGGGCAGCTGCCAGGAGGGAGGCTTGAGCGGCAGGAGCGGCTCGAGGAGCAGGAGCGAGGAGGACGGACATGGACGAGCAGGGCGGAGCGGGAGGAGTCCCGCTGCACCACGGGCAGGAACAGGACAGACAAGCGCCGGCCGCCGACCGCCGCGATGATGGGAAGACGGCCGCCGCCGACACCGACGAGGCCAGCCGTCTCGACCGCCCGCAGCAGCCCGAGAAGTCGCGCGGGAAGGGCACACGCTGGGTGAGCCCCCAGGACGACGACTGAGCTCCCGCGACGACCGAGTTCTGCACGACGCGAGCGGGCCCGAGTATCGCGAGCAGACGGGCCCGGTGCATCGAGGAGGTACCACATGAGTCAGCCCAGCCAGCGGCGTCACCGCGCGCCCACCCCGCCGTCGGAGGCCGTCGGCGAGAGCGGGGACCGCGAGGCCCGCGCGGCGGCGGACGAGGCGGTCACCGGCCGTACGGGAGAGTCCGGCCGTTCGGGAGAGTCGGGTCGCCGCGGCGCCGCAGGCCATTCCGCCAAGCGGCAAAGCCCCGGGATCGGGCGGGAGGAACAGGTCCGGCAACATCCGCAGGGAGACGATCGCACCGGGGAGAGCGGGGACCGCTGACCCAGGGCGCAGGGCGCACATGACACCGCACCCGGAGAGATCGGAGATCGCCGTGAGCAGCCGGGCCGTCACCGTGGATGACAGCTGCCTGAGCGCCTTGCAGGAGCTGAAGAGCAAACGGGAGATCAACACGCTCGTCTACCGGCTGGACGAGGCCTTGGAGACGGTGGTCGTCGAGAGCCAGGCCAACCTCACACACGAGGAGATGCTGGCGTCGCTGCCGGCCGACGAGCCCAGGTTCGTCGTGTACGACCTGCACTTCGCCGCAGCGGACGGGGCCCGCAGGAGCGGCCTGGTGAAGATCTTCTGGATCCCCGACGCGGCGCTGCCTGCGCACAAGCTCGCCTACTCCTCCGCCGATCACGTCCTCCAGGACCTTCTCGACGGCATCCAGGTCACCGTCCGGGCCACGGACCTGTCCCGCCTGTCCTACAACGAGCTCGCGTCCCAGGCGGTCTGAACGTGGCCGGGAAGACGAGCGTAAACGTGACCGTGATCGTGACCAGGTAGGTGGTGCGGAACATGTCCGCTCTCTTGACCGACAGCACCCTGTCCCTGCTGGCCCACGGCTACGCATGGGGTCCCGACCTGCGCCGGGCCCACCACGGTGCGTCCGTGGTCCGCACCCACCTGTTCGGCCGTCCCGCCGCGCTGCTGCACGGGCCCGCGGCCGTCGACCTGTTCTACGACACGAACCACGTGCAGCGGCACGGCGCCCTCCCCGCGCAGGTGCTCGACCCCCTCTTCGGTGAGGGAGCGGTGCACGGCCTGGACGGGCCGCCACACCGGGTGCGCAAGGAGCTGTTCGTCTCCCTCCTCATGTCACCGGACGCCATCCCCGCCCTGGCGGAGACCGTCGAGCGCGGCTGGCGCGAAGCCGTGACGGGCTGGGAAGGCCGCCGGGTGGTCCTCTTCGACGAGGTGGCCGTACTGCTCACGCGGGCGGTCTGCGACTGGGTGGGTCTGCCGGTCCCGGAGGACGCCGCCCGGGAGATCGCCGAGGATTGCGTCACCATGATCGACGGCGCGGCCGGGGCCGGACCCCGGCGGCTGCGGGCCCGACACGCCCGGCGCCGCCAGGAGCAGGCCCTCGCCGCCGCCGTCATCGACCTGCGCGCAACCGGACCGCACCCGGACGGAATCTTCGCCGCGTCCCGGCACGCGGCAGTGACCGGGAGTCCGCTGGAGGCGGTCGCGCGGCACCGCGATCAGGACGGCGCCCTGCTCGATCCGCACACGGCGGCCGTCGAACTGCTCAACATCATCCGTCCCACCGTGGCCATCGCGTGGTTCGCCGTCTTCGCCGCCCACGCCCTCCACCGCCATCAAGGCGGGCGCGAACAGCTGCGTGCCGATGGGCCCGCGTACGCCCGGGCCTTCGCCCACGAGGTCCGGCGCTTCTACCCCTTCGTACCCTTCATCGGAGGCGTCGCCGTCGACGACCTCACCCTCGACGGTCACGAGATGCCCGCCGGGACCCACCTCCTCCTCGACGTGTACGGGCACCACCACGACCCGGATCTGTGGGAGCGGCCGTACCACTTCGCCCCGGGGCGCTTCCTGGGGCACGAGCCCGACCGCGACCTGCTGATCCCCCAGGGCGGAGGCGACGCACGTACCGGCCACCGCTGCCCCGGCGAGGACATCACCGTCTCCCTGCTCGCCGCGCTCGCGCCGGCCCTGGCCGATGTGGACTTCGCCGTACCCCAGCAGGACCTGTCCATCCCGCTGGGCCGGATTCCGACCCGGCCCCGCAGCGGCTTCGTCATGGAGGTCGCACATCAGCCGCGGAGTCACCGCGCCCGGCGGTTCCAGCGCCAGTCCTGAGCCACCGGCGCCCAGCAGTGGGAGGAGCCATGACCCGACGTGTCCGTCGTGTCCACGAGGTGATGACCAAGAATCCGGTGGCCGTCGAGAAGACGACGTCGCTGGCGGAAGTGGCGCGGGTGATGCGGGACGCCGACATCGGCGACGTTCTCGTCGTCGACGGGGGCCGGCTCCGCGGAATCCTGACCGACCGGGACCTGGTCGTGCGTGCCATGGCCGAGAACAGGGACCCCGCGGAGACGACCGTGCAGGCCGTCTGCAGCAGCGCGCCGGTCACCGTACGGCCTGACGACGGTGTCGACCACGCCGTCGATCTCATGCGCCGGAACGCGCTGCGGCGCCTGCCCGTGGAAACCGAGGAGGGCGACCTCGTCGGCGTCGTCACCCTGGGCGACCTCGCGGTCGAACAGGACCCCGGCTCGGCCCTGGCGGCGATCTCGGCCGCGGAGCCCGGCACCTGACGCCCGCCACGGCCGCGTCGGTGGCGGGCCGGCCGTTCGGCGTCCGTTCGGGTGCAGTCGGAGCCACGGCGGGATGGCCGCGCGGCTCCGGGTAGGCGTCGGGTATGAACTCACACGTTCCCGGTACCTCGAAGACAGCCTGGCACGCCTCGGCGCTCGGTGCGGCCTCGGCATGTTGGCTGAAGTCCCTGGACCGGATCGAGCGGACGACGGTGGCCGACCCGGCGATCAGGGTGATGCAGCGGGGAATCCGCGCGCTCCCGTTGGGCGGCATGCGTGATTTGCTGCGGGGCAGGCCGCTGGGCCATCCCCTGCATCCCGTACTGGTGCAGGTGCCGATCGGCTGCTGGCTGTCGGCCGCTGTACTGGAGGTCGTTCCGGGGGCGCAGCGTGCGGCGACCACCCTCACGGGCGTCGGGCTGGTCGGGGTCGCCCCGGCGGCGATCGCCGGCTGGGCGGACTGGGCCGACCTGCCGCCGGAGCAGGCCCGGGTCGGGCTGGCCCACGCGGCCTCCAACGCAGCCGCGGTGACCTGCTACGCCCTGTCCCTGACCGCGCGGCTCCGCGGCCGTGCGGCGAAGGGCCGGCTGTGGTCGCTGGGCGGGCTGGCCGCCGTGGCCGTCACCGGAGCGCTGGGCGGGCACGTGGCCTACCGGCAGGCCGTCGGAGCGCATCCCGCGAGCTGACGGGGCGGAGCTGACGGGCGAGCTGACGGGCGAGCTGACGGAGGGGCCCGGACTCGTCGAGTCCGGGCCCCTCCCTCCGGGTAGGTCAGGCGAACGGGCCGCCGAAGGGGCCGGCGGGGCCGTAGTAGAGGCCCAGCTGCTCGCGGTAGTCCGCGTCGCCGAGGTGCTTGTCCCGGTGGAACTCCGGGGAGTCCTTGATCTGCTCCTTGGTGCGTTCCACGTGGATCGTCCGCTGCTCCGGGTCGATCGAGATCACGGTGCTCGCCGGCAGGAGGACCTCCTTGCCGAAAATCCACACCCCTGTGTCGACGACCAGGTAGGCGTCACCGACCTCGTCGGAGTGCTTGTCGACCTTGCCGATGCTGCCGTCGACCGCCTCGACCTTGTAGCCGGTGATATCGGTCCCGGCCAGGTGGCCCGACGTCGACTTGTAACTCCACACATGCTCGGTCACGTGGGAACAACTCCTCCGGTGAGTGAACGGATCAACCAACCTGGTGAAGCTCGTATGCCCTGGATCTCCCGTGGTGCACATGCATCTTTCCTGTTCAACTGTGCTACGGGGAAAGGCGCATGGGCTGATGGACTAGATGCGGGGCGGCGTCGTCCCGTCACGGCCCGGCAGGAGCTCCTTGGCCTTGGCCACGGCGAAGCCCCAGCCCTGGGCCACGGTCGGTTTGCCGGGCACGGCCACTTCCTCCGGGTTGGTGAGCACGTCCAGCAGGACCGGCCCCGGTGTATCGAAGGCCTTGCGAACGCCCTCGTGGAGATCGGCCGGGTCGGTGACCCGGATGCCCGTCAGGCCGAGGGCCGTGGCGACCGCGGCGAAGTCGGGGTTGTCGAGCTCCGTGCCGAATTCGGGCAGACCCGCCTGCTCCTGTTCCAGCTTGACCATGCCCAGGCGGCGGTTGTCGAAGACCACGAGCTTCACCGGCAGTCGGTACGTCTTGATGGTCATGAGGTCGCCGAGCAGCATGCTCAGCCCGCCGTCCCCGCACAGCGCGACGATCTGCCGCTCGGGCGCCCACAGCTGGGCGCCGAGAGCCTGGGGCATGGCGTTGGCCATCGAGCCGAGGTTGTACGAGCCGATCAGGCGGCGGTCGCCGCGCATGGTGACGAAGCGGGAGAGCCAGACGGTGGCCATGCCGGTGTCGGAGGTGAAGACGGCGTCCTCGGCGGCGTACGCATCCACCGCCGCGGCCAGCGCCTCGGGGCGGATGGCGTGCTCCCGGTTGTCCAGGGCGGCCCGCAGCTTCCCGGTCCAGCGGTGCTCGTGCGCGGGGTCGGCCAGCCGCTGCTGTCCCTCCTGCCAGTGGTGGAAACGCTCTCGGGCGTCGTCGAGGTGGGCACGGTCCGGGGCCGCCTTCAGCAGCGGGAGCAGGGCCCGCAGGGTGGCGCCGACGTCGCCGGCCAGGCCCACGTCCACGGGGGTGCGGCGTCCCAGGTGGTCCTCGCGGGCATCGACCTGGACCACCTTGGCGTCCTTCGGGTACCACTCCCGGTAGGGGAAGTCGGTCCCCAGCATGAGGAGTACGTCCCCGCTGTCGAGCGCGTGGGCGGCGGCGGGGTTGCCGATGAGACCGGTCTGACCCACCTGGAAGGCGTTGTCGTCCTCGAACCCCTCCTTCGCCTTCAGCGTGAGCACCATGGGCGCCGCCAGCAGCTCGGCGGTCCGCAGGACCTCGGTACGGGCCTCCCGCGCGCCCTGGCCGACGAGGAGGGTCACCCGGGAGGCGGCGTTCAGCAGTTCGGCGGCCCGTGCGAGGGCCGGGTCGTCGGGCCGGGTGACGGCGCGGTCGAGGGCGAAGCGCGTGGGCCTGTCGTCGCTCAGTTCCTGGTCGCCCAGGTCGCCGGGGACGGTCAGGACGGCGACTCCGCCCCGGGTCACAGCGGCGCGTACGGCCGATTCGAGCAGGCGCGGCATCTGCTCCGGGGAGGTGACGGTGGCCCGGTGGACGGCGACGTCGCGGAAGAGCAGGTCGTTGTCGACCTCCTGGAAGTAGTCGCTGCCGATCTCGGCGAGGGGGACCTGGCCGCAGATCGCCAGCACGGGGGTGCGGCTCTTGGCGGCGTCGTAGAGGCCGTTGAGCAGGTGCACGGAGCCTGGTCCCACCGTGCCCATGCACACGCCGAGGGTCCCGGAGAGCTGGGACTGCGCCGAGGCGGCGAAGGCGGCGGCCTCCTCGTGCCGGCAGCCGACCCAGTTCAGGCCGGCGGATGTGCGGATGGCGTCGGTCAGCGGGTTCAAGGCGTCTCCGACGACGCCGAAGACGTGCTGGACGCCGAGTTCCTCGAGTGCGTCGACGATGACGTGGGCGACGGTGCGTGCCATAGGAGTGCCCTTCTTTTGCCGGTTCGGCGGCCGGTTCGTCGGTCGTTCAGCAGCCGGTTCAGTGGCCGGTTCAACGGGTGAAGTGGTCGGGGTCGGCCGCCTTCCAGTCGGCTGCCCAGCTTTCGGGCGGCGATGCGAGCAGTTCTCCGGGGGCGAGCCAGGCGCGGAGTTCGGCGTACGAGCGGACGGTGTGCGGGTCCACTCGCTGGAGCAGCATGTGGGGGCGCAGCTCGTGGGGGCCGTCGACGCCCATGGCCGCCATAATCTGCAGCGCGCTCTTGACGGTCGCCTCCTGGTAGCGCCGTACGCGCTGCGCCTTGTCGCCGACGTCCAGGGCACGTGCGCGCCGCTCGTCCTGCGTGGCGACCCCGACGGGGCAGGTGTTGGTGTGGCAGCGCTGGGCCTGGATGCAGCCGATCGCGAACATCATGGCGCGGGCCGAGTTGGTGTAGTCGGCTCCTTGGACCAGGCGTTTGACGAGGTCGCTGCCGGTGGCGACCTTGCCGGAGGCTCCGATCCGGATGCGGTCGCGCAGGCCGGAGCCGACGAGGGCGTCATGGACGGTCATCAGGCCGTCGCCGAGCGGCAGGCCGACGTGGTCGGCGAACTCCAGGGGCGCCGCGCCGGTACCGCCCTCCGCCCCGTCGACGACGATGAAGTCGGGGGTGACGTCGGCTTCCCGCATGGCCTTGCACACGGCGAGGAACTCGCGGCGCGAGCCGACGCACAGCTTGAACCCGACGGGCTTGCCGCCGGCGAGCTCGCGCATGCGGGCCAGGAAGCGCACCAGCTCGCGCGGGGTGGAGTACACGCGGTGGAACGGCGGCGAGACGACGGTCCGTCCCTGCGGCACACCGCGGACCCGCGCGATCTCCTCGTTCACCTTGGCGCCGGGCAGGACTCCGCCGATGCCCGGCTTGGCGCCCTGACTGATCTTCAGCGACACGCACTTGACCTGCGGGTGTGCGGCCTTCTCGGCGAACTGCCGCTCGTCGAAGCCCCCGTCGTCGGTACGGCACCCGAAGTATCCGGTGCCGATCTCCCACACGAGGTCGCCGCCGGGGCGCAGGTGGTACTCGGACAGGCCGCCCTCGCCGGTGTCGTGGGCGAAACCGCCCGCCTGTGCCCCGGTGTTGAGGGCGAGCACGGCGTTGGCGGAGAGGGAGCCGAAGCTCATCGCCGAGACGTTGAGCAGGGCCATGTCGTACGGCTCGGTGCAGTCGGGTCCGCCGACCCGGACCCGGGGCGGGTCGGCCCGTACCGGGTGCGGGGCCATGGACGGGGTGAGGTATTCGCTGCCGGGCCGGTGGAGGTCGAGCTCGGTGCCGAACGGCTCCTCGGCATCGGTGCCCTTGGCCCGTTCGTAGACGATGCTGCGGGTGTCGCGGTCGAAGGGGCTGCCGTCGACGTTGCGCTCTATGAAGTACTGCTGGATCTCCGGCCGCAACGCCTCCAGGGCGAACCGGAGGTGCCCGAGCAGGGGGTAGTTCCGCAGGACGGAATGCCGGCGTTGCAGGAGGTCGTACGCGGCCACCAGGGCCAGCAGCAGCAACGGGCCGGCCACGGCCCACCACCAGGGCGAGACGAGGACGGCCGCGGCCGCGGCGAGCGCGGCCGCGGCGCCGGTCAGGATCAGGATGAGTGTCTTCAGCACGCCCCGCTTGTGTCCCGACGACCGCGCGCCAAGCATTCCCGGGGCCGGGCCGTCATTTCCGGATCTTGCCTGGCCCGCCTAGTACTCCAGCCGTAGTTCGTGATCTCGATCGTGAGGGGCGCCGAGGAGGCAGCTGGCAGCGTCGATCATCTGGACGAGACCGACCACGCCGTCGCGGGCGTCCGTCCCTTCTCCGCCTACCCGAGTCCACCGAGACGGAGGGCGTTCCTTATCTCGCTGAGCTTCGCGGTCGTCGCCGGGGTCCACTCCTTCGCCTGGGCACCGAGACGGAGGGCGTTCTCAATCTCGCTGAGTTTCGCGGAGGACAGAACGCCCGCTCGCTCGATCAGGTCGTCCCGGGACACGGTGGTCAGCCACGTGCAAGGGGTAAAGCCCGGACGCGGCAACGCGAACCGCAGCACGCCTTCAAAGGGCAGTCCTTCCACGGCGCCTACTGCCACTTCGACGCCCAGACCGGTGATGTCGACACCCGCCCGAGCGACGACCTGCATCACCCGGATCCCGGACGCGTCGTCTCCCGACAGCAGCACGACCGGCCGCCGCTCGTCGAACTCCACCCACCAGACTTCGCCACGTTGCACATGTCCTCCTGACACAGGAACGGCGGGCGGACGCTGCGCGACCCCGACGCGCTGTGGAGACGGGTGCGGCCACCCGTTGATCATCGGTGTGTGAAGACAAACGATCACGTGGTGGCCGCAGGTCACAGCGTAGACCCTGCCCGCTGGCAGGAGGCGTTCGAGGGCCTGATGAGCCGGATGGCGGGACGGTTCACACGGGTCGAACCCCGGTTCCGGATCCGGAAGTTGGTGCTCGGACTGCTGTCGGACCTGCCGCGCAAGAACTGCTGGACCATCGCCGAATGGGCCGGGGAGAGGACCCCGGACGGCATGCAGCACCTGCTCGGGCGGGCCAAGTGGGACGCCGACCGGGTCCGCGACGATGTGTGTGACTACGTGGTGGACCACCTGCACGACGACCAGGCGGTACTGGTGGTCGACGAGACCGGGGACGTGAAGAAAGGCACCACCACGGTCGGCGTCCAGCGCCAGTACACCGGTACCGCGGGCAGGATCGAAAATGCCCAGGTCGCCGTCTACTGGTCTCCGCCGGCCGGCGCGGGCACGCGGCAGTGGACCGGGAACTGTACGTCCCGCGTTCATGGACCTCCGACCCTGACCGTTGCCGGGATGCCGGACTCGACCTGGACACCGTCTTCGCCACCAAGCCGGAACTGGCCACTCGTATGGTTGCCCGGTTCCTGGACGCCGGCCACCTGGCCGCATGGGTCGCCGGCGACGAGGTCTACGGCGGCAACCCCAAGCTGCGAACCGCACTGGAGGAACGCGGCACCGGCTACGTCCTCGCGGTGGCCTGCTCGCACGAAGTCACCACCGGGGCGGGGAGGTTCCGTGCGGACACCCTGACCAAGAAGGTGCCCAAGCGGGCCTGGCAGGAGCTCTCCGCAGGGGCCGGGGCCAAGGGCCACCGTCTCTACGACTGGGCAGTCATCGACCTCGCCGACCCCCGACCCGGGAGTCGTCAGCTGCTGATCCGCCGTAACAGCAGCACCGGCGAACTCGCCTACTACCGCTGCTACTCGCCCGCACCCGTGCCGCTGACCGTGCTGGTCAGAGTCGCTGGATCAAGATGGCGGGTGGAGGAGTTCTTCCAGTCGGGCAAGGGCTTGGCCGCACTCGACGAGCACCAGGTCCGCCGCTATGCCTCCTGGTCCCGCTGGGTCACCCTCGCCATGCTCGCGCACGCCTTCCTCGCCGTCGTACGCGCAGACGAGCACACCCGCCCCGCACCCGATGCCCTCATTCCGCTCACCTGCAACGAGATCCAGCGCCTGTTCATCACACTCGTTGTCCGACCCGTCCACGATGCCGCCCACCGGCTCGGTTGGTCCGAGTGGCGGCGCCGCCACCAGGCCCGATCCCAGGCCAGCCACTACCGTCGACAAACCACTCAGGCATGAAGATCACGATCTACGGCTGGAGTACTAGGCCTACGCCGTCCGGGCTCGCGCGGCGCGGGCGGATCGGGGGGCGTCCGGCGCTAGCGTCTGACCGGGTGCCGCGTCCAGCACGATGCGCGGCAGGGCGTCCGGGTGCTTCTCGGCGAGCCAGGCGACCAGTTGCTCCCGTACGGCGCAGCGCAGCGTCCACAGGTCGTCGGGGTCCTTGGCCGTGACGATGACCCGTACCACGATGGTGGAAGGCGTCGTCTCGGTGACGGCGAGGTCCCAGCCGCGGCCGTCCCACTCCTTGCAGGTGTGCAGGATCTCCTCGGCCTTGTCGCGCATGAGCTCGACGGGTGCGCGGTGGTCGCAGTGGAGGAAGACGGTGCCGGTCATCTGGATGCCGCCGCGCGACCAGTTCTCGAAGGGGCGGGTGGTGAAGTACGAGACGGGCATGGTGATGCGGCGTTCGTCCCAGGTGCGTACGGCGAGGAAGGTGAGGGTGATGTCCTCGACGACCCCCCACTCGCCCGCGACGACGACCGTGTCGCCGATGCGCACCATATCGCCGAAGGCGATCTGGAAGCCCGCGAAGAGGTTTCCGAGGGTGGACTGGGCGGCGACGCCGGCCACGATTCCGATGATTCCGGCGGAAGCGAGCACGGAGGTGCCGAGTGCGCGGAAGCTCGGGAAGGTGACGAGCATCGCGGCGAGCGCGACGACGGCCACGAGGACCGTCACCACCCGCATGATCAGCGTCACCTGGGTACGGACGCGGCGCAGCCTGGCCGGGTCGCGGGTGGAGGTGGCGTAACGGGCGTACCCCGACTCGACGACGGCGGAGGCCACGGCCACCGACAGCCAGGCTCCCGCGCCGATCAGGGTGAGGGAGAGGACCCGGCCCACGGCGGCAGCGTGGTCCTGTAGCGGTGGCCAGGCGATCTGCCGGTAGGCGCCCCTGAGCAGCGCGGCGAACAGCACGATCAGGACGGCGTTGCGGCACCGGCGCAGCATGTGCCATAGGGGCGTCTCGGGGTGACGTGCGTCGGCTCGGCGCAACAGCAGGTCGACGACCCAACCGGCGGCGAGGGTGAGCAGGATCGAGCCGCCCAGGACGGACAGCACACGAAGAGCGCTGTTCATATCTCCTCAACGGATGTAGGTGACATGGACGTTCACGCCCCTGCCCCCTGAGAGGGACCTGACACAGGAGGTCCGAAGGTTCCCTTCCCGCTCTCCCTCTCACGGCGAAATCCGGCCGCAGCGGCCGCTCATGTTCCGGCTCGCACGGGGAACACGGCCGTCACCGACCGAAAGGGGCACGGACATGCTCGGCATCACCGCCGCAGTGCTGTTCTTCATCGCGTTCCTGATCAACGCGGCCAGCATCGGCACCAACGAAGTGTTCAGCTCCACCAACTTCACGCTGATCGGTCTCGCCGCGCTCGCGCTGCACGTCGCCGGCATCGGCCACGGGTGGGCGGCCCGAGGGCGGGGCCGGGTCCGTAGGCGGCGCTGACCCCGTGGTCCGTAGGCGGCGCTGGTCCCGGGCCGGCGTCAAGCGAGAGGCGACGGCCGGCATCGCGGGGGAGGCGGCCCCGGGGTACGCAGGAGCCCGGCCGCGTGATGGCGGGGGGATGCCACCACGCGGCCCGGGGTCCGCTGGGGAACCCGCGCCGCTCACCGCCGCGGACTCCCATGACCACCCTTATGGCCGGTCTCCGCCGGCTCAAACAATCGAGCGCACTTTTTTCTCGGAGTGCCCGTGGGGCGGTCAGGGGCGGTCCCGCGGACAAGGGAGTGAGTGGAAGCCCGGGTCTCCGGGCAGGCGTGCAGTCGACGGGGATTCCTCCGCGCCCGGCACCCCGGGGGCGTAGGGGCCACGGTTCCGATCGAAGGAGTTGTTTCGCATGACGGAGAACGTCTGGGCCTACCGCGTCGGCGTCGACTACCTCGCGGCCGACCTCACCGGCTACGGGGTCGAGGCGCTCGACGGCAGCATCGGCAAGGTCGACAAGCACTCCGACGAGGTCACCGACGCCTATCTGGTGGTCGACACCGGTGTGTGGATCCTCGGCAAGGAGGTCCTGCTGCCGGCCGGTCTGGTGACCCGCATCGACCACACGGCGGAGAAGGTCTACGTGGACCGTACGAAGGAGCAGATCAAGGCCGCTCCGGAGTTCCGCCGGGACGAGCACCTCGGGAACGCGGACCATCGCGAGGCCCTGGGCACGCACTACCTCTCCGGCATGCCGTTCGGCGTCCCGCCCGCCTGACCCGTTACCGGGCGTGCTCTCGCGGCCACGTTTGCGGGGCGCGATCGGGGTCAGACGCGGAGAGCAAGGCATTTCCCGCACCCTCTGGGAGTGATCAGCTGTGTCGAGCAACGAGAAGGGCCGGGCCAAGGCCGAGCAGGCCAAGGGCAAGCTCAAGGAGACGGCCGGCCGCGCGGTGGGCAACGAGCGGCTGACCGCCGAAGGCCGCACCGAAGCGGCGAAGGGCGATGCCCGCCAGGCCAAGGAAAAGATCAAGGACATGTTCAAGCGGTGACCTGACCGCACGCCGGCTGCGCGGAACCGCACCGCGGATGCGCGGATGCCGCCAGTCGCACGGATGCGCCTCGGTCCCGAACCCGTCTGGGGTTCGGGACCGAGGCGCGTCCCGGCCCTGAGATCACTCCGCCGACGTCGCCGAGTCGGCCGACTCGGCCGCCACGATGCCCAGCAGTCCGGGGAACCGCTGCTCGATGTCGGCCCGGCGCAGGCTGGCCATCCGGCTGTTGCCCCGGTCGACCTGGCGGATCAACCCTGCCTCGCGCAGCGCGCGGAAGTGGTGCGTGACGGTCGCCTTGGAGACCGGCAGTCCGAAGGAGCTGCACGTCCGTGCCGCGCCGTCCGGTCCGGCCGCCAGCTCGCGCACCACGCGGCGGCGCAGCGGATCCGCCAGCGCGGAGAGTACCGGGCCGAGCTCGATCTCCTCGACGTCCGGGTGACCTTCACCGTCGGGCATTCGGGACACCTTCCTTAAGGTATGGATTGCATCGTACCTATGAGTTCGGTAGCGTGCAGAAGGTACGAGATTCATTGTACCTATCGGGGGGAGAACCCTGCATGTCCCAGCCGTTCGCACTCGTCGGCACCGCGCGCCCCCTACCCGAACGCGCCGGGGAGTTGAAGGAACTCCTGCTGTCGTTCGTCGAGCCGACCCGGCAGGAGTCCGGGTGCCTGGAGTACCACTTCCACGAGGATCGCGACGAGCCCGGCACCTTCGTCTTCTACGAGGCCTGGCGCTCCCGGGCCGACCTCGACGCCCACCTCGCCCTCCCCCACATGCGGGCCTTCTGGGAGCGGCGCATGGACTACCTGGAGACCGACCTCGACATCCGTTTCCTCACCATGCACAGCCCCTACTAGGACCGGTCAGGCCTGGGTCGCCGTTACCGGCCCCGCCACCCCCGGTGCGGTATACCTCCTCTGGGGCTCACCCGGGCCCGCGAAGGGAGTGGTTGCCGTGGAGCGCACGACGTGCTGCGTGGTGGGAGGCGGGCCGGCCGGGATGGTGCTGGCGCTCCTGCTGGCCCGGGCCGGTGTGGAGGTGACGGTGCTGGAGAAACACGGCGACTTCCTGCGCGACTTCCGCGGTGACACCGTGCACCCCAGCACCCTTTCGCTCCTCGACGACATCGGCCTCGCCGAACGGTTCGCCCGGCTGCCGCAGCGCCGCGTGACCACCGTGCAGCTGCCCCTCGGACCGGACCGGTCCCTGGTCACCATCGGGAACATCGGGGCGCTGCACGGGAAGTACAACTACATCGCGATGGTGCCCCAGTGGGACCTCCTCGACCTCCTCGCCGACGAAGCGGGCCGCGAACCCTCCTTCCACCTGCGCATGGACACCGAGGCGACCTCCTTCCTCATCGAGCGCGGCCGCGTCAGGGGCGTGCGCTACCGCTCCGCGGACGGCAGCACCGGCGAGCTCCGGGCCACCCTGACCGTGGCGTGCGACGGCCGCGGCTCACTGGCCAGGGCGCTGCCCGAGCTCGGCCTGGAACACTTCCCCTGCCCGATGGACGCCTGGTGGTTCCGCCTGCCGCGCCACGAGGACGACCCCAGCGGACTCGTGGGCGGCCTGGGCGACCGGTTCTTCACCGCGCTCATCGACCGCGGCGACTACTGGCAGTGCGCCGCGCTCATCCCCAAGGGGACCGACGCCGAGCGCCGCGCCGAGGGGCTGGAGCGCTTCATGACCCGCTTCACGGACGCCGCCCCGTGGCTGGCAGGCCGAAGCCATGCGCTCACCTCCTGGGACGAGGTGAAACTGCTCGACGTACGGCTCGACCGGCTGCGCCGCTGGCACCGCCCCGGGCTGCTGTGCATCGGCGACGCCGCCCACTCGATGTCACCCGTCGGCGGCATCGGCATCAACCTCGCCGTACAGGACGCCGTGGCCGCCGCCCGCCACCTCGTACGGCCGCTGCGCGAAGGGTCCGTAGGACTGCACGACGTGCGCCGCGTCCAACGCCGCCGCTGGCCCACCACGGTGACGACCCAGGGCCTCCAACGCCTTGCCCACACCCAGGTCATCGAACCGCTGCTGGCCGGGCGCACCGCGTTCGGCAATGCGCGGCGGGCCGAGCGGATGACTGAGCTCATCACCGAGTCCCGGTGGCTGAACCGCGTCCCGGCCTACTTCATCGCGTACGGAGCCCTGCGCGAGCGCCCACCGAAGGAATCGCTGCGCTGACCTGAGCCGTCCGCGCGGCGCGCCCGGGCCGAGCTGCCGGGCCGGGCCGGGCTGCCGGGCCGGGCCGGGCTGGGCTGGGCTGGGCTGCCGGTCCGGCATCGGCAGCCGGCTTCGCGTTCCGCCCCCGGACGATGTCCTCCCGCCCTGGCTGGGCGCAGGCCGGTGCGCTGGGCTGGACGGCACAGAAGCCGTACGGATCGCAACGCCCGGCTCCAGGACGGGGCTCCGGCCCCAGGCCACCGTTCCGTCGACCCGGAGCCTTGCCAACCCCAGCGACGGCATCAGGCCGTTGCGCAGCCACCGCAGCACCAGCCTGCGGTGGCTCAGCCGGAGCATCATCGCCGGGGTATCCGAACCAACGGATCACCCCGACTGCTCCTCCCCCGACTCGCCTCTGGAACCCCCGCCTTGCTGCCGCCCCGACTCGTTGCCGGGGGCCTTGCCCCTGCTCCCACCTGACTGCTGGCTCGGCGCGTTCGCCGGACCGTTGCCGGTGCCGGTGCCGGTGCCGGTGCCGGTGCCGGTGCCGGTGCCGGAATCCTGGGCCGGCGCATTGCCGGGAGCCTGACCCGGACCGGAGTCCTTGCCCCGCCCCTTGCCGGCGCCCTTGTCCGGGGCGTTGCCCGGCGCCTGGCCGGACTCCGGCGTGTTCCCGGGAGCCTTGTCTGTTGCGTGGCCGGGCGTTGGGTCGGCCTCCGGAACCTTGTCAGGAGCCTTGTCCGGGCCCCGGTCCGACCCCCTGCCAGGGTCGTGGCCGGGCACCTTCGCGGGATCGTGGGCGGGCCCCTTGTCGGGCTCCTGGCCGGGCGCCTTCCCCGACTCCTTTCCCGGGCCCTTGTCCGGTTCCTGGCCGGACTCCCGACCCGAGTCCTTGCCCGGTGCCTTCTCAGGGGCCTTGTCCGGTACCGCTTCCTTGCCCGGGTTCTCACCCGACTCCTTGCCGGACTTCTGGCCCGACTCCTGACCCGGCACCTTCGCCGGGTCCTGACCGGGGGCCTTGCCAGGCTCCTTCCCCGGCGCCTTGGCTGGTTCCTTGCCCGGCACCTTCTCCGAGTCCGCGCCCGGCTCCTTGCCGGGCTTCTGCTCCGACTCCTTGCCGGGTGTCTTCCCGTGGTCTTCGCCAGGCTCCTTACCGGGGTCCTTGCCCGTCGGCTTTCCGGGATCCTTGCCCGGGTTCTCGCCGGGCGACTTGCCCGGGTCCTGGCCGGACTCCTTGCCAGACTGTTCGCCCGACTCCTTGCCAGACTGTTCGCCCGACTTCTTGCCCGGCGCCTTCCCCGGCTCGTCTCCCGGCTCATGGCCGGACTCCTGGGCCGGCTCCTTCGCCGTTTCCTTCGCAGGGTCCTTTCCTAGGGCCTCGCCAGGCTCCTGGCCCTTGTCCGGTTCCTTCCCGGGGGCTTGGTCCGGGTCCTGGCTGCGCTCCTTGCCCCCTTCCTGGCCGGGCACTTTCGCCGGATCGTGGGCGGGCCCCTTGTCGGGCTGCTGGTCAGGCGCCTTCCCCGGGGCCTTGTCCGGCTCCTTCCCAGGAGCCTTGCCCGGGTCCTTGCCCGGCTCGTGCCCCGGTGCCTCGCCCGGGTCCTGCCCCGGCGTCTTCCCGGGAGCCTTGCCCGCGTCCTCGCCGGGCGCCTGGCCTGGGGTCTTGCCGGGCTCCTGGCCCGGTACCTGCCCCGAGTCCTCGCCCGGCTTCTGGCCTGGGGCTACGGTCGGTGCCTTCCCAGGGGCCTGGTCCGGGACGTCGCCCGGGGCGTTCCCGGGGTTCTGACCCGGGATGTTCCCCGGAGCCTTGCCCGGGTCCTGGTCGGTGCCCCTCCCGGGCGGCTGGCCCGGCTGCTGACCAGGGGCGTTGCCCGGGTTCTCGTTCGGCACCTGGCCGGGGGCGTTCCCCGGGTTCTGGCCCGGTACCTGGCCAGGCGCGTTGCCCGGGATCTTGTTCGGGCTCGTGTCCGGGGGCGTTTGGACGGAGGCCGGGTGGGCCGCCGGGAGGACCGGGTAGGCAGAGCCGGGGGTCTGGCCCTTCGGGGGCGGGACCTCGCGGTCGTGCTCGCCCTCCGCCGCTCCGCTCGGGCGCTCGTACCAACCCCTCCGGTCCTCGTCGAAGACCGTGACGGCCTTCACCGGCTTCACGGCGGGCTTGACCGCGACGAGGCCGGAGGACCGGAACGCGGACCACTTCTCGCCGCTGTACGTCTGCCTGCCCCTGACCGCGACGGGCGGGCCCAGGGGGTTGCCGCAGGCGCAGCGGACCCTGGGCACGCCACGCCCGTCGACCAGGACGGGCGTGCCCGCCTGCAGGACCGCCTGGTAGCTGGTCGGCGCGCCGTTCCGGTAGCCGTGATTGGTGACCCGGGTGTCCCAACCCAGCCGGACGGGTGTCAGCGACCGCAGGTACGAGGGAATCTCGGGCTGCCGGATACCCAGCGAGGTGGAGAACGCCCTGCCCTTGTCCGGGTGCTGCGTGAGGAACCGGATCTGCTTCTCGACGTCACAGCTCACGACGTTCCGTGTCCCCCCGTACAGCCCGGGATACCCGCCGTCGACCTCGAGCGTGCGCGCACCGCCCGTGGCGTTCGCAGTACGCGCCGTGCTCGCGCCGTCCTTCGTCTTCTCGCCGGCGGTCATGGGCATGGCCTTGGCGACGCTCTCGGCCTGTGTGGCCGTCGACGGAGTGAACGGGTCGGGCCCGGCCTCCGGAGCGGCCTGGAGGAAGACCTCACCGCCCGCCGCGGTGTTCCCGCCCAGCACGGTGAAACTGAGGACCACCGCCGACACCACGGCCACCGCCGTACTCACGGTCAGTACGGCCCTGCGGGATCGCCACCCGCGCATCCGTCCACGACCCGCCGACGGCGGCGAAGACCCGGCCGAAGAGACCGGAACGGGCCCCGACGGGGGTCCCGAGGGGGGCGGAGGCCCTGATGGCTGCCGAGGGGGCGGCGGGGGCGGTGGCTCCGCCTGCGCGCCCCTGCCCGACAACGGGCCGGGCGGCGGACCAGTGGGGCGCTCGGAGGAAGGAGGCAGGGAACTCATGACACTCGCCCCCGGACACAGGGCAGCGGGGAGACCGTGGTGACTCGCATGCGCTCACTCCTTCCGAACCGTCAACGCCTCCACATCCCGAGGTGGAACCTGGGCATCTGGACCTTGGACCGGGACCCACGCACTGCGCGTGCGTCCATCTCCTGAGTAAGCCCGCTCCCCCGAACCACGTCATGCCGCGACCTTTCGGGACTTGACAAACGAAAGTCCGCACCCCGTTACGGCAGCGGCAGTCGGCGGGACCGGCCCGTGCGCGCCGACGGGTCCCGGGCCTCCTCCAGGAGTACGCGCACTCTCGTGAGGCGCTCGGCCAGCTCGGGGCACACCTGCTGAGGCACCTTCAGATCGGTGTGCACGTCGAGCCGTCGCCAATTGGGCGGCGGCCGCGCCGGTCGCCAAGTCGAAGTCGGTCGACTGCAGCAGCCTCTCCTGGCTGAGGCGGTCCAGGCCCCGCCAGGCCGCGAGCGGCGGGCGAGCGTGGCCCGCCCGGTCAGGACCTGCGGCAGCCATCCCGGGTCGTCCGGCGCTCGGCGTCGCAGCACCGCGTCGGCTGTGGTGAAGTCCTCCGGTCTGCGCAGGGCCAGGCCCTGGGTGGTGAGGGCGTTCACCGGTGCCGGGCGAGCGCGCGCCTGTCGGCGGCACGGCGCGGCATGAGCCGGTCCGCGTCCTTGAGGAACCACACGGCCCGGACGATGTCCTCGGGATCGTGGAGGAGGTCGTGGCGCAGGACCAGCAGTGCGGCGAGCTGGGAGAGGATCGCCCCGCGTCCCTGGCCGTAGCCGCCCCCACCGCGCGAGACGGCCCAGGCGAACGTCCGGCTGAGAGCCTCCGCGTCCTCGCTCGCCGCCACGGCCCGCTGGAGGTCGTCGAAGATCCGCGGGAATGCGAAGCGCGTGTGGAGCACGTCCCCGAAGCCGAGGAGGACGGCGAACATCGCCGCCCTGGTCAGCGGTGGTCACACCGCTCCCTCTTCGAGGTCCAGGCACCCCGCCACCAGCGTCTCAGCGACTGGCGCCATCGGGCCCTCGGGGCGGCGAAGCCGCGCGCGGCGGGCGCAGCAAGTCGGTCGGTTCGGGGATTCCCCGCGCGGGGCCCGGCGTGCGGACCTCGCCGATGAGCCCCTCCCTCTCCCGGGACAGCTCGACGCGCCGGTCCACGGCGTACGCGGACTGCTGGTCGTCATCGTCCACACGGCCCTCCCCCGCCCGACAGCGAGGCGAGACCAGACAATCCGTGGGCCCGTCTCCCGGTTTCGGCGGGACTCTGCGGCGGAGCCCCGGGCCGGGGTCCGCCGCAGGGGCCGTCTCAGCGGAACAGCATGGACGCGTCCCCGGCCGGGGTGTTGACGGAGCCCGGACAGAGGAAGCTGCCCGAGGTCTTGGCGGCGGTGAAGGCGCGGTTGATGTACTTCCGGCTCGTCCCGTCGCGGTCCCACACGATGTTCGTGGCCTTGTAGCGGCAGGAGATGAAGCTCTGCCGGCCGGTGATGTCGATCAGGTCGGTCCGGGCCGTGCCGGCGGTGTCGTCGAAGGTGAAAGCGGGGTTGTTGTTGAGGGAGGCGGCGATGCCACCGCCGCAGGCCAGGTTGCCTCCCGGCGCGTTGATGGTCGTGCGGTCGACGGTGAGGGCGGCCGGGGCGGCGGCGCTGGTGCTCGCGTTGGTCCAGCTGCAGCTGTTGCCGGCGACCACGATCACGCCGTCGACCTTCTGGTCGGCGGCCGAGGCGCCGGGGGTGTGCGCGAGGGCGGTGCCGGTGCCGGTGAAGGCCGCTGCGACGACGAGCGCCGCGATTCCGGCGATGCGTGAGATGCGGGTGCCGTGCTTGATGTGCGTGGTGTGCCTCATGGTTCGCTCCTCCATGCCACGTACTGGTGGGGGTGGGCGAGGCGCTGGGCCTCTCAGAGGGTGCGGAGTGCGTGCCGGGAGAGTCCCACAGCCACCTTGAACTGTCAGGAGCATGTCAGCACGATGCCAGTATTTGGCTGGAAACTACCCGTCGGTAAGAGAGGTCCGCCGGGCACCCCTGCGGGCCTCCGGGTGCATCAGGAGGCGGGCGTGTCCGCGGAGGTCTTGCGCAGCACGCCTATCTTGTCGATCCGGTGCTCGGGATTGCCCTGGGCGTCGCTCCAGAAGTTGCCCTCCGCGTGATCCTCGGGCGTGGCGCAGGTCGAGATCGTGATCATGGCCAGGGTGGGGGCCGTACCGGGCGCCCCGGGCACGGCCGCGCGCTGTTCCCCGAGCGAGCGCTCGGAGCGGAAGGACGTCTTGCGGGTTGCGACGATCTCGTAGGTGTACTCCACCTTCCCGAGGGTCACGACGACCGTGTCGCCCATGTCCACGGAGGGCAGGTCGCGCAGCGGACCGCCCGCCGAGAGACGGTGCGCGGTGATCAGGAAGTTGCCCACCTGACCGGGTCCGACGCCGCCCAGATTTCCGTACGGGCTGGCCGCCACGCCGAGGTTCTGGATGCGGGTCCCCGGGACGTCGTCGGTGGTGCCCTCGTACGGCATCACGCGCAGTCCCGAGATGCCCACCGAGGGGATGGACAGCGTCGAGGCCCGGGTCGGGACGCCGGCGCCCGGGCCCACGGGCTGCGGCGCCGAGGGAGCGGCGACGGCCGGGGGGACCGCGGCGGACGGTCCGGGCGCGGACGGGTTCGCCGCGGACGGGGTGCCCGGGGCGGCCGGGGCCGAGGCGGGCGCCGCGGGTGTCTGCGGGCGAGCCGAGGCACCGGCGGCGACCGAGGGCGCGCACGCCGCCAGCAGGGCGGCCACGGCTCCGGCCAGTACGGCGGGGACGGCACGGGAGGGGATCGGCAGGGGCATGGGCGCTTCCGTGTCGGTCGGTCGTCCGGGTCGTGCGGCAGGCGGGTGACCCGATTCAGCGGCCAGAGTGACATACGGAGCAAGAGGTCCATAAGGGTCCCGGTCTGTGACCTCCCTCCCCCCTGACCGCCCGGCCCGTGATCAGCCCGCGCGTGGACGCGGTCGCTGGAGACGGCGGCTCGCCGCGTTGCGGACGCGACGGGTGCGTCCGCGCTCGGCGAGCACGGTGGGGGCCGCGGGTGAGGTGATGGTCTGCGCGACCACGGCCGTGCGCTGGAACCAGTCGGACGCGTCCGTGACCTCCTCGGCCGTCCACGGCTCGTCCAGGGCGATCGCCCTGAGGAGGGTCCACTCGCGCAGGCGGCGGGACAGGAAGGCCCGGTCCCCGATGACCGCGGCCGTCGTCCGGGCCCAGTCCGGGAAGCGGGCGTCGGTCAGCAACCGGGCGGCCCGGCGCTCCAGGTGGCGGTTCACCGCGGACTCCGCCATCGACGCGCAGTCGTCGCGCAGGACTGCGGCCAGCAGGCCGGCCTCCTCCGCCTCCGGGACGCTTTCCAGGAGCTCCAGGTAGTGGGCGTAGCGCCGGTGTTCGGGCGGTTCGTCATCGATCTCGGGGCCGGTCACCCTTCCATTCCATCGTTTCGCGCGATCATCCGGTACCGATATTCCGTGTCGTGCCGTCGGCCGAGGTAGGAGACTCGCCTCATGGACATGCGCGTGTTCCGGGACGAGGTCAGCGACTGGGCGGCGGGGGGCGGCTCCGGCGGGCCGGCGAGTGAGCTGGCCGCGCGACTGGGGGTGCGGACGGCGGTGCTGCTGGAAGGGCCGAGTGACCTCGCGGCCGTTGAGACGCTGGCCGCACGCCGTGGCCGCGACCTGGCCGCCGAGGGGGTGTGCGTCGTGCCGATGGGCGGGGCGATGAGCGTCGCCCGGTACGCGGACCTCCTCGGGCCACCAGGCCTCGGCCTGCGCCTGGCGGGACTGTGCGACGCGGGCGAGCAGGGCTTCTTCGACCGCGGCCTGACGCGGGCGCGGGCGCCGCGCCGGGGCATCTTCGTGTGCGTAGCGGACCTGGAGGAGGAGCTCATCCGCGCGCTGGGCACGCCGAAGGTCGAGGAGGTCGTCGAGACCGAGGGCGACCTCCGTGCCTGGCAGACCTTCGTGCGTCAGCCCGCGCAGCACGGCCGGTCACGGGAGCAGCAGTTGCGGCGCTTCCTCGGGACGAAGAAGGGCCGCAAGATCCGCTACGGCCGCCTCCTCATCGAGGCCCTGGACCTCGACGAGGTGCCGGCTCCGCTCGACGACCTCCTCGCGAGCCTGTGACCGGAGGCTCGCGCACACCGCGTGTCGTCACTCCTGCCGCAGGCTGTCGACCAGCTCGCGCGGCAGACCGTGGGTGTCGTGGAGGTAGTGGAAGTCCTCCACGGTCAGCGGGCCTCGGAACCGGGGCCGGGCGAGCACCTTCCGGCCGCGCTCCAGGAGCCTGCCGAACCGGCCTTCCTCCTCGAGCAACATCCGGAGCACGTCCTCCGGCCGCACGTCCAGCCGGAAGTGGTCCAGGGTGTGCCGTACCACTTCCTCCGGCAGGTCTCCGAGACCACGTGAGGAATCGTCCCGCCACAGCACGGTGAGCACCCGTCGCACGAGGCGGCGCAGTACGTAGCCCCGTCCGGTGTTGGCGGGCCGAACCCCGTCGCCGAGTACGACGATGGCCGAGCGCAGGTGGTCACAGACCACCCGCAGCGAGGTCTCGTCCAGGGGCCACAGGCTCGGCACGAGGCGGCGCCAGGGGTCGAAGACGTCGCACTCGAACACGGACGACCTGCCCTGGAGCAGCGAGGCCAGCCGTTCCAGGCCGAGTCCGGTGTCGACGTTGCGCTGGGGAAGGGGCACGAGGGAACCGTCGTCGAGCCGGCGGTGGCTCATGGTCACGTGGTTCCACACCTCCACCCAGCGGTCGTCTCGGGTGGGTGTCGATAGGGGCGGGCCGTCACCGGTCCACAGGAAGATCTCCGAATCGGGGCCGCACGGTCCGACCGGCCCGTTGGACCACCAGTTGTCCTCCACGGTGAGTTCGACGGGGACGCCCCGGTCCTGCCACAGCCGGAGGGAGGCGGTGTCCGGCCCGGTCTGGCCGTCGCCGGCGAAGACGGTGGCGTGCAGCAGGCGGGGGTCGACGCCCAGGCCCTCGGTGAGCAGCCCGTATCCCCAGTCGAGGCTGAGCGGACCGTCGTAGTCGCCCAGTGACCAGGTGCCGAGCATCTCGAAGACCGTCAGGTGGGTGGCGTCGCCGACCTCCTCCAGGTCCGTGGTGCGCAGACAGCGCTGTACGTTGACCAGCCGCCTGCCCAGCGGGTGGGGGCGGCCCTCCAGGTACGGGGTGAGGGGGTGCATGCCGGAGGTGGTGAAGAGCACGGGGTCGCCGGGTGGTGGGAGCAGTGTCGATCCGACGATGCGGCGGTGGTCGCGCTCTTCGAAGTACTCGACGAACGTGTTGACCAGCTGTTCTGTGTGCATGGGGTGCGTCCTTCGCGTCAGCGTGGGAGAGGCACCGGAGAACGGGACCGTTCAGTCGTCCGGCCGGGCAGGGACGCCATGGCACTACCGACGGACCGTTTTCCGGTCGCCGGGGAGAGGGGAAGGTCAGGCGGCGGCAACCGGCGAGCTGGTCGCTCGCGCGGTCGCGGTGGTGCTGGGGCCGGTGACGTTCATGCGCCGACCATAACGCGGGCCCGACCACCGGCGCACACGAATTTGCCGCGGCCGGGGCGGTGCGGCGGTGGGGGCGGGACCAGTAGGGCCGGCTGCCGGGCACGGGCCTACGTCGGGCAGGTCGGGTCCTCGGCCGGCCGGCGGCCCTCGTCTTCGATGCGGTCGACGAGGATGATCGCGACGTCGTCCGCCAGGCGGCTCTGGGTGTGGCGGAGCAATGCCTGGTGCAGGCCCTCCAGGAACGCCGACCGCGTGTGGTCGCGCATGCTCACCATGGCCTCGGGGAGGTCGAAGAAGACGTTGTCGCCGTCCCGGGCCTCGATGACCCCGTCGGTGCAGAGCAGCAGCCGGTCACCCGGCGCGAAGGGGTAGCGGTCCGTCCGCCCGGGAGGTCCGCTGATGAACTCCTCGAGACCGAGCGGCGGCAGGGGGAGGGTGGGCATCAAGGAGACGACCGTGCCGTTGCTCAGCAGCAGCGGCGGCGGATGGCCCCGGTTGATCACCTCGACGTGCGGACCGTCCGAGACCTGGGCCACGATCGCGGTGACGAACGCCTCCAGGAGCGCGTCCTCACCTTCGGCCGAGCTCTCGCTGGCGCCCGCGACGGCGGCGTCCCGCCGCAGGGCGGCCCCGCAGTGGTTGACGACCTCCACCAGGTCGTCCTCGTAGTGCACCGACTCCCGGAACGCGCCCAGCACGACCGCGGCGGCCCGTACGGCGGGCAGTCCCTTGCCCCGGACGTCCCCGACGATCATCCGGATCCCGTACCGGGTCTGGACCAGGTCGTACAGGTCGCCGCCGATGAGCGCGCCCGTCTCGGCCGCCAGGTACATGCTTGCCGCCCCTACGGGGCCCAGTCGGTCCGGGACGGGCCGCAGCAGGGCCTCCTGCGCCGCGACGGCGATCCGGCGGACCTGGTTGAGCTCGCTCTCCCGGCGCGTGCGCGCGGCGCCGCTCGTCATGACGCTCGCCGCAGCGACCAGGGACAAGGCGAGGAAGTTGGTATAGACCTGCTGGCCACCCCAGGCGTTGTTGTGGGTGGCGGTGGTCACGCTGACCGCGACGGCCACCGCCGTCGCCACGAGCGTGCCCTTGGGGCCCATCGTCACCGCGGCCAGGGCGGGTGTCGCGACCAGCATCGGACCGGTGTAGACGACGTGGAGCGGCGTGAGCTCGATGAAGAGCACCAGCAAGGCGATCGCGAAGGGAACGCACTCCGCAATCACGAAAAGGACCTGGTGGTGACCGCCGGCTCCCGGCCCGGGGGCGAGCGCAAGGGCGCTCTCATGAGTACAGCCTGCCTTGCCCGGACGCGTGGCCGCCACCCGGTCGCCGGTCACCGGCTCCCCCGGCCGGGCGGCCACGCGGGGGCCCGTTCGTCCCCGGGCCGCAGGTACTCCGCGCAGGCGCGGGCCGCGTCGGAGCCCGCAAGCGATTTCCGAAGACCCGACCCCCGCACCGGCCGGTTCCAGCCAACCTGCGCTGCACCGCGCTCCGGGAGCCCGGCGGCACCCGGACACGATCAGCGGCCGTGCCAAGGGCGCCGCCACCGCGAGGTCGGCCAGATCCCGCTGCTCCGGCCGACGGCCTGCGCTGTACTCACTCCCCCAGTTGCAGCGACCCCGCGACGGCCCCTCCGCACACTGCGGCCCCGGGCCTCCTCGCCATGCGCGGGTGCAGCCGAACTGGCCTCCACAGCAACCCGGTTGAAGGAGAATGAGCATGTCCGAGCAGCAGGCCGAGGAAGAGAAGACCGTCACCCCACCCGCTCCACCCGCACCACCCGCGCCCCCGGAGTTCACGTACACCTGGGGCCAGCACAACGAGACCATGGAGGCGCTGTCGCTCGGCCACATGGCCCGCCGCGTCCCGTCCGCCCTACGGCAGACCGCGCGGCTCGCCCTCGCCGTCAACCGCACCGCCTTCCACGTCCTGGTCGCCGCCCAGATCCTCGGCGGGATCTGCACGGCGGCAGCGCTCGCCGCGATCTCCCGGGCGATGGTCCCGCTCCTGGCCGGCGACGGCGTCCAGGAACGCGTCGCGGCCGCCGCCTGGCCCCTGGTCGTCGCCGGTGCGATGACCGCCCTCGGCGCGCTGGCCTCCATCGCCTCCGGCAGCGCCGCCCGCCGCCTCAACCCCGGCATGGCCACCCTCGCCGACCTCGCCATGGTCGACGCCCACATGGACGTGGAGCTCGCCGCCTACGACGCCCCCGACTTCACCGAGCGCTCGGAGGCCGCCGAGACCGGCTCCGCCCGCTCCGCCATGCTCCTCCAGGACGCCCTCGGCTTCACCGGCGGCATGATCGACATGATCGCGGTCGCGTCCGTCCTCGCCGTGGTCCACCCCGTACTGCTGCCGCTGCTCCTGCTGTCGGTGGTCCCCCGCGGCCTGGGCTCCGTCTACGCCGCCCGCCTCGACTACCGCCTCCACAACCAGACGGTCGCCTCCCGCAACATCAAGCACATGATGCGCTGGCACCTGACCACCCCGAAGCTCGCCGACGAGCTGCGCGGCAACAGCATGCGGCCCTACGCCCACCACTGGTACGCGGCGGTCTGCGAGCGCATCGACTCCAAGATGGTCAGCTCCGCGCCCCGCTACCTCGTCGTCTACCTGATCGCCGCCACCGCGTCCGGGGTCTTCGTCGTGGCGACGTACGGGGTGCTCGCCGGGCTCGTCGTCGGCGGCTACATGGCCATCGCCGCCGCCGGCACGGCCATCGTCGCCATGCGCACCTCCACCGCCGCCCTGTCGCAGCTCGTCGTCTACGGGGCGGCCATGTTCCAGCACGCGCTCTACCTCGGCGACTACACCACCTTCGTCAAGGAGGCCGCCGACAAGTCCGGCCCGCGCGGCCCGCAGGTGATGGAGAACGCCCCGGAGAAGATCCGGCTGGAGGAAGCCTCCTACACCTACCCCGGCAAGGACGCCCCCGCCCTCGGCCCCGTCACGCTGACGCTGGCCCGCGGTGAGGTGGTCGCCGTCATCGGCGAGAACGGCGCCGGCAAGTCCACCCTCATCCGCCTGCTGACCTCACTGACCGCCCCGACCTCCGGCACCGTCTCCTGGGACGGCGTGCCCACCTCCGACGCGGACCAGCGCTCCGCCTGGGCGCACGTCGGCCTGGTCACCCAGTCCTACGGGTACTGGCCGTTCTCCGCGCGGGAGAACATCACCCTCGGCCAGCCGGACCCACGCGGCGAGGAGGCCGTGTGGGAGGCGCTGGACGCCGTGGGCATGCGCACGACCGTCGAGGAGTTCCCCAACGGGCTGGACACGCTGCTGGCCCGTTCGGTCTGGGGTGGCCACGAGCCCTCGGGCGGCCAGTGGCAGCGACTGGCCTGCGGCCGCGCCTTCCACCGCAAGCCGGGCCTGCTGGTCATGGACGAACCGACGAGCGCCATGGATCCCCGCGGGGAGCACATGGTCTTCTCCGGCCTGCGGGACATGAAGGAGGACCGGATCACGGTGATCGTCACGCACCGGATGGAGAACTGCCGCCTCGCCGACCGCATCGTCGTCCTCGACGGCGGCCGCATCGTGGAACAAGGCCCCTTCGACCAGCTGGTGTCCCTGAACGGCGGCCGCTTCCGCGAGCTGTACGAACTCTCCCAAGACCGCTGACGACATGAGGCGCTGCGGAGCCCGCCGGGTCACGGTGCGCTCCGCAGCACCCTGCCCGACCGCCGAGGGCGGTGGCGGCACGGGGTCCGGGATCCGGCGCCGCGTACCCTCGAGCCCGTGCCAGCCTCCCGTCTCCACCGTGTCGCCGTCCTCGTCCTCGAGGGCGCCAAGCCGCTCGACGTCGGCATCCCCGCGCAGGTCTTCACGACCCGGGCGAGCATGCCGTACGAGGTGCGGGTGTGCGGGGCGGCGCCGGGGCTCGTGGCCGGCGGGGACGGCCTGGCGTACCACGTGACGCACGGGCTGGAGGCCCTCGCGTGGGCCGACATCGTGTTCGTCCCCGGTTACCGCTTCCCGGACCGCGACGATCCGCCGCGGGCCGTCATCGACGCGCTGATCGCCGCTCACGAGCGGGGCGCGCGGCTCGCCGCCATCTCGACGGGCGCGTTCGCGCTCGCCGCCACGGGCCTGCTCGACGGCAGGCGCGCCACGACCCACTGGCACTACGCCCGTGCGCTCGCGGCGAAGCATCCGCTGGTCAGGGTCGACGAGAACGTCCTCTTCGTCGACGAGGGCAGCGTGCTGACCTCGGCCGGCGCCGCCTCCGGCATCGACCTGTGCCTGCACATCCTGCGGGGCGACATCGGCGTGTCCGCCTCCAACCACGCGGCCCGGCGCCTGGTCGCGGCCCCCTACCGCAGCGGCGGCCAGGCGCAGTACGTACCGCGCAGCGTGCCCGAGCCGCTCGGCGAGCGGTTCGCGGCCACACGCGAGTGGGCGCTGCACCGGCTGGGCGAGCCGCTCACGCTCGAATCACTGGCCCGGCACGCCGGGGTCTCGCCCCGCACGTTCTCGCGACGCTTCGCGGAGGACACCGGGTACACACCGATGCAGTGGGTGATGCGCGCCCGCGTCGACGTGGCGCGCGAGCTGCTCGAACGCTCGCAGCGCGGCATCGAGCAGATCGCCGCCGACGTGGGTCTCGGCACCGGAGCGAACCTGCGCCTGCACTTCCAGCGCATCCTCGGCACCACCCCGACCGAGTACCGGCGCACCTTCACCCAGGGCGAATAGCGCGTCGCCCGGCGACGGGCTCGCCACCGCCGTGGCGGGATCCTTTTGAACCATGGCGATCACGCCGCTGTCGCGGGCGCGCGCGGAACGCGAATCTGGTGGCGAACGAAAGGGACATCGCTCATGACTCGCATTGCCATCAACGGATTCGGCCGCATCGGGCGCAACGTGCTGCGCGCGCTCCTCGAGCGCGACAGCGACCTCGAGGTCGTCGCCGTCAACGACCTGACAGAGCCCGCCACCCTCGCACGACTGCTCGCGTACGACACCACCTCCGGCCGGCTCGGCCGCCCGGTGACCGTCGACGGGGACGTCCTCGTCGTCGACGGGCGCCGCATCAAGGTGCTCGCCGAGCGGGAGCCGGCGCAGCTGCCGTGGGCCGAGCTCGGTGTCGACATCGTGCTCGAGGCCACCGGCCGCTTCACCTCCGCCGAGGCCGCCCGCGCCCACGTCAAGGCGGGTGCGCGGAAGGTGCTCGTCAGCGCGCCGTCCGACGGCGCCGACGTCACCCTGGCGTTCGGGGTCAACTCCGACACCTACGACCCGGCGCTGCACACCATCGTCTCGAACGCCTCGTGCACGACCAACGCGCTCGCGCCGCTGGCCGCCGTACTGGATGACCTCGCCGGCATCGAGCACGGCTTCATGACGACGGTGCACGCCTACACGCAGGAGCAGAACCTGCAGGACGGCCCGCACCGCGACCCGCGCCGTGCCCGCGCCGCCGGTGTCAACATCGTGCCGACGTCGACCGGTGCCGCGAAGGCCATCGGCCTGGTGCTGCCGCAGCTCGACGGGAAGCTCTCGGGCGACTCGATCCGCGTGCCGGTCCCGGTGGGCTCGATCGTCGAGCTCAACACGACCGTGGCCCGCGACGTGACGCGCGAGGAGATCCTGGAGGCGTACCGCGCCGCCGCGGAGGGTCCGCTGGCCGGAGTGCTCGAGTACTCGGACGACCCGCTGGTGTCCTCCGACATCACGGGCAACCCCGCCTCGTCGATCTTCGACTCGGAGCTGACCCGCGTCGACGGCCGCCACGTCAAGGTGGTCGCCTGGTACGACAACGAGTGGGGCTTCTCGAACCGTGTGATCGACACCCTCACCCTCCTCGCGACCCGCTGAGCCGGCAGTACACACCCGTGGAGCTCCGGCCGGCCGCACGCGGCCGGCCGGAGGGGCGCCCGGGCCCGTTAGCGGGGTGCCCGGGCTCGGTAGCGGGGTGCCCGGCGGACGTCAAGCCACGGGATTCAGGGACGTGACCGTGCGGGGCGGGCCGGGGCCTACTGGATGTTCCCCCTCCACACCTCGAAACCCGGGAGCTTCCATGACTCACCTCTTCCGCACCCCTCGCTTCTTCGCCCTGGCCGCCTCGACCGCCGTGGTCGTGGCCGGCGCCGTGGTCCCCACCAGCGCGTTCGCCGCCGTCCCGGCGACCCCGCAGGCCGCTGTGGCCGATGACCGCGTCGTGGCCCCCGATGATCAGGGCGGCAGCGACAACAAGAGCAACCTGTTGCTCGTCCAACCCGGCGGGAAGTCCGTCTTCGGCGACGACGTCGACACGGGAGCGGGCACTGACGGGGGCGTCCGCTTCGAACCGCCCAAGAGCCATACCTGGGTCTGTGTCGCCGCCCCCTGCGAAGACCCGTGGGCCAAGCCCGCCCCGGAGACCCCCCGTGTCCCTGACTTCCCCGGTGTCCCGGACACCCCCTCCGTCCCTGACATCCCGGGCTTCCCCGGTGTTCCCGGCTTCCCGGGTGTCCCCGACATCCCCGGCCTGCCCCACTCCGCGACCTGACGATCCCCAACGCGTGACGCCGGCACGACGGTTCGCCGCGACGCGGGGCCGCCACCCATCCGGTGGCGGCCCCGTACCGCGTGCGCGTCGCTAGAACTCCCCGTAGCGCATGCGCCCTAGCGCCGTCATCGGCCGGTCGTGGGCGGCGACCGGAGCCGGGAGGCACGTGGAGCCGGTCAGGTAGCGGTCCACGGCCGCGGCGACCGCCCGGCCCTCGGCGATGGCCCACACCACCAGCGACTGGCCGCGGCCCGCGTCGCCGGCGACGAACACTCCCGGCGCCCTCGCGCCACCCGCCGCGAAGCCTGCGTCCCGCGCGAAGTTGCCGCGCTCGTCGAGCTCCAGCCCCAGCTGCTCGCGCAGGCCGCCGGCCCGCTCGGGGCCCGAGAAGCCGAGGGCCAGCAGTACCAGGCCGGTCGGTATGACGTGCTCGGTGCCGGCCAGGGGGCTGCGGGCCCCCGGCTCGACGGCGGTCAGGTGCAGCGCCCGAACCCGGCCCGAAGCGTCCCCCTCGAAGCGCAGGGTGGCGGAGGAGAACAGCCGCGGATCGCGGCCCTCGCACCCGCGCGCCTCCTCGTGGGCGTGGGAGATCCGGTACGTCTTCGGGTACACCGGCCAGGGCTCACCCTCGCTCCGGTCCGGGCCGGGCTCGGGGTTGATGTCGAGCTGGACCACGGAGATCGCGCCCTGCCGCAGGGCGGTCCCGAGGCAGTCGGAGCCGGTGTCGCCGCCGCCCACGATGACGACGTGCCGGCCCTCGGCGGTGACGGGCGACACGGCGTAGTCGCCCTCCTGCACCCGGTTGGCGCAGGTCAGGTACTCCATGGCCTGGTGGATGCCGCGCAGTGCGCGGCCGGGTACCGGTAGTTCCCGACGCTCGCCGGCACCGATCGCGACGACGACGGCGTCGCAACGGTCGCGCAGCTCGGCGGCGCTGGTGCCGGCCGCCCCGCCGCTGCCCTCTGCCGCGCCGGGGCGCACCGCGGCGCCCGCCGCGGGGCCGGTCGCGCCGCCGATGTCCGCGCCCGTGACGAACACCGTGCCCTCGGCCCGCATCTGCTCGATCCGGCGGTCCAGGTGGATCTTCTCCATCTTGAACTCGGGAATGCCGTAGCGCAGCAGCCCGCCGATCCGGTCGGCCCGTTCGTGGACCGTGACGGAGTGCCCGGCCCGGGTCAGCTGCTGCGCCGCCGCGAGTCCGGCCGGTCCGGAACCGATGACGGCCACCGTCTTGCCGCTCTGCCTCTCCGGCGGCCTCGGGATGAGGTAGCCGCGCCGCAGGCCCTCGTCCGCGATCGCCTGCTCGACGTTCTTGATGGTCACCGGGTCGGCGTTGATCGTGAGGACGCAGGCGTCCTCGCAGGGGGCCGGGCAGAGCCGGCCGGTGACCTCCGGGAAGTTGTTGGTCGCGTGGAGCCGCTCGTACGCCGCGCGCCAGTCGCCGTGGGCGGCGTACGCGTTCCACTCCGGTATGAGGTTTCCCAGGGGACAGCCGGTGTGACAGAACGGGATGCCGCAGTCCATGCAGCGGTCGGCCTGCCGGGAGACGAGCGGCAGCAACGCCTGGCCGGCGTAGACCTCGCGCCAGTCGCCCAGCCGTTCCTCGACGGGACGGGCCGGGACGGCCTCGCGGGGGATCCTCAGGAAGCCGAACGGATCGGTCACGCGCCGCCTCCCTGGATCGCTCGCGGCGGGGGCGCGGCGCGGGCGGCGCACCATGCTCCTCGTACGCGCATTATGTGGCGGTTCGACCAGGTTACGCCCCCTTCCCGGGAGTGCTCCGGGTGAACAGAACGGGGTGAACGGGCGGGTGCGGAACGTGACGACCGGCCCGTGCGCGGCGGCGCGGGCGGGTAGCGTTGCGCGGGTGATGGTGGGCACCTCGGACACCCGGCTGGTGGTGCTGCGCGGGAACAGCGCCTCGGGCAAGTCATCGGTCGCGGCCGGCCTGCGCGAACGGTTCGGCCGCGGCCTGGCCCTGGTCGGCCAGGACGCCATGCGCCGTGTCGTCCTGCGCGAACGCGACCGACCGGACGGCGGGAACATCGGCCTGATCGACACGGTCGCGCGGTACTCCCTCGACGCCGGCTACCACGTGGTCGTCGAGGGCATCCTCTACGCCGACCACTACGGCGCCATGCTCGCCCGGCTGCGCGCCGATCACCGCGGCCCGGCCCACGGCTACTACCTGGACGTGCCGTTCGAGGTGACGCTCGCCCGGCACGCGACGAAGCCGATCGCGGACGAGGTCTCCGAGGCCGAACTGTGTTCCTGGTACCGGCCGCTCGACCTGCTGCCCGGCGGGGTCGAGACGGTCATCGGCGCGGCGAGCGGACTCGACGCCACCGTCGGACGCATCCTGCGCGACACCGGCCTGGCCGGCCTGCCCGCGCGGGAGGAGTGACGGGGCGGGCGGGGGGTCGCGCGCGGCCGGCCCCGTCTCCGCGGCCGCCGGGGTCGGCCGCGCAGCAGGGCGCAGACGAAGTCCTCTTGGACCTCGCAGACCTGTGCGAGCAGGTCGGGGTTGACGTCCAGGGAGGTCTGCGTGCTGATCGAGAAGGTCAGTGAGCGCCGACCGTCGGCCGTGGCCGCCGCCAACTGTGTGTAGCCGGGCGTGTTGCCGGTGTGGCCGTAGACCGTTCCGCAGCCGTGGTGTAGCGGTAGACGGCCAGGCCCGCCTCGGTGCGGCCAAGGCCGGGGGGCTGGGACAGTGCGCCGGGGATGAAGGTGAACTGCTGCCGGCGGGTGCGCTCCGAGCCGGCCGCTCTCCACGTCGGCCACCCCCGCCCGGTAGACCTTCGTGCGGTCGCCGTCGCGCAGGACGGCGATGACGCGGGGGGCTCGTCGGGGCGCTCCACGAGCCGCCCTGCGGATACCCCACCGACACCCTTCCATTCATTGCAGATTCATGAATAGAACCTCGCATTCGAAGGGCGCGAGACGAGTTCGATCTACGATCCATTCATCGCTCGTTCGACTCTTCCTCTGCACATGGATCACACAATGATTTCTGCACTCCCGCGCCGGCGTACCCTGCTCGCCGCATCCACCGCCACCGCCCTCGCGCTCCTCGTGTCCGGCTGCGGCGTCGGCGGCGGGGACGCCCACCGCATCCGGGTCGGCGTCTCCGGCGATTCCCCGGAATGGGACGTCCTCGCCAAGGAGGCCAAGAAGGAGGGCCTGACCGTGGAGACGGTCGTGTTCGACGACTACTCGCTGCCCAACAAGGCCCTCAGCGCGGGCGACATCGAGCTCAACGCCTTCCAGCACCTGGTCTTCCTCGCGCAGTCGAACGCCGAGAACAAGACCGACATCGCCCCCATCGCCGCGACCACCGTGGTCCCCCTCGGTCTCTACTCCGGCAAGCACAAGCAGCTCGCGGACCTTCCCGCCCGGGCCGAGATCGCCCTGCCCAACGACCCCGCCAACCAGGGCCGCGGACTGCGCGTACTGGAGCAGGCGAAGCTCATCGAGCTGCGGAAGGACGCCGGGCTCTTCGCCACGCCCGACGACATCACCGCCAACCCCAAGCACGTCAAGCTCACGCCGGTCAACGCCCAGCAGACCCCCCGTACCCTCAAGGACACGGACGCCGCGATCATCAACGACGGCGTCGCCGAGCTCGCCGGCATAGCCGCCGACACCGCGCTGTTCAAGGACGACCCCGCCGCCCCGCAGTCCGTCCCGTACCTGAACGTCATCGCGGCCCGCTCGAACCAGAAGGACAACGCGGACTACCGGAAGATCGTCGAGCTGTACGCCTCCCAGGCCGTACAGGACGAGGTCCGCCGCACCAGCAACGGCACCGCGCACCACGTCGAGCTTCCCGCCGCCGACCTCCAGGCCGAGGTCGCCCGCATCCAGAAGCAGCTGAAGCGATGACCGCAGCCGTGGAACTGCGCGACGTCCGCAAGGAGTTCCCGGGCGGGGCGCGCGCCGTCGACGGAGTCACCCTCTCCGTAGAGGCGGGCACCGTGTTCGGGGTCGTCGGCCACAGCGGTGCGGGCAAGTCCACCCTGCTGCGCCTGGTCAACGGCCTGGAGGAGCCGACCTCGGGCAGCGTCCTGCTCGACGGGCAGGACCTCTCCGCCCTCGGCGAGCGCCGTCTGCGCCCCGTCCGGCGCGACATCGGCATGATCTTCCAGCAGTTCAACCTCTTCCGCTCGCGCACCGTCCTGGGCAACGTGCTCTACCCGCTGCGCCTCGCCGGAATGGACCGCGCGGCGGCCCAGGCCCGCGCCGAGGAGACGCTGGAGTTCGTCGGCCTCGCCGGGCACGGAAAGCGCTACCCGGAGCAGCTCTCGGGCGGCCAGCGCCAGCGCGTCGGCATCGCCCGCGCGCTCGCCACCCGTCCGAAGGTCCTCCTGTGCGACGAGGCGACCTCCGCCCTCGACCCGCAGACCACGGGCGAGGTGCTGGCCCTGCTGAGCCGCGTCAACCGCGAGCTGGGCGTCACGATCCTCCTCATCACCCACGAGATGGAGGTCGTACGGACCCTGTGCGACCGCGTCGCGGTCATGGAGGACGGCAAGGTCGTCGAGAGCGGCGAGGTGTACGAGGTCTTCGCGCGGCCCCGCCACGCGACAACCTCCGCCTTCGTCCGCTCCGCCCGCCACAGCGAGCCGGACGAAGCACTCCTGGAACGGCTGCGCGCCCGCCACCCCGGCCGGCTGATCACGCTGCCCGTCGCCGACGGCAGCGCCTCCCTGGACGGCCTGTCGGAGCTCCTGCACGTCCACGGCGTCGAGTTCACGTTCGTCCACGGAGGCATCGCCGAGGTACGGGGACGTCCCCTGGGCAGCGTGACCCTGGAACTGCGCGGTGAAGCGGCCGCGGTCGACGCCGTCGCCGCCGCGCTCTGCGTCCCGTACCTCGCGGAAGCGGGTGCCCGGTGAAGGCCGACTGGAGCACGTTCTGGCCCAAGGTCCTCGACGCCACCGGCGAGACCGTCTACATGGTGCTCATCACCCTGGCACTGTCGACCGTCAGCGGACTGGCGGTGGGGCTCACCCTGTACGCCACCCGCAAGGGCGGCGTCCTGCCCAACCGGATCGTGCACACGGTCCTGGGCCTGCTCATCAACATCATCCGGCCCGTCCCCTTCATCATCGCGATCGTCGCGCTCGCCCCCGTCACGCGCGGGGTGGTCGGCACGATGATCGGGACGAACGCCGCGATCTTCCCGATGACGGTCGTCGCGACGTTCGGGGTGGCCCGCATCGTGGAGTCCAACCTGCTGTCCGTCGAACCCGGTGTGATCGAGGCGGCGCGCTCCATGGGCGCGAGCCCGCTGCGGATCCTGCTCACGGTCCTCGTCCCCGAGGCCCTCGGACCGCTCGTGCTCGGCCTGACCTTCATGCTCGTCGCGCTGATCGACTTCTCGGCGGTGGCCGGCACGGTCGGCGGAGGAGGCGTCGGCAACCTGGCGATGACCTACGGCTACCTGCGTTTCGACACCTCGGTGATGGTGGTGACGGTGCTCGTGCTGATCGCGCTGGTCCAGTCGGCGCAGCTGCTCGGCAACGTGGTGTCCCGCAAGGTGCTCCGCCGCTGACACCCTGCGCGGGCACGGCCCGGAAGGGCGCCGGCGGGACCGCCGGCGCCCGGGGCGATCAGCCGAACTGGGCGGTGATGCGCTGGAGCGGGACGAACTTGAAGTTCTGGTTGCCGCTGGTGCCGGGGGCGCCGTTGGAGCCGTCCTGGCAGATGAAGACGCCCTCGGGGAAGGCGGGCCCGAGGTTGGCCGCGGTGGCGTCGATGCCGTCGGTGTCCTCGCAGTCGTCGGCCGCGGTGCCGTTGGAGACGGAGAAGCGGCCGAGGTAGGCGCGGGTGGTGCGGTCGTACACGGTGAAGTCGTTGCTGCCCTGGGAGGACACGTAGATGCGGTTCCCGGCGGCGGTGACGCCCTCGGTGTCGGCGGTGATGTGGCCGCCGGAGCCGGTGGAGTCGAGCTTGGTGCGGCTGGTGCCGGCGGTGGGCTCGGCTCCGTACACCCAGACGCCGACGTCCTCTTCTCCGAGGTAGAGCTTGCCGGTGGTCTCGTCGGCGTAGCAGCCCTCGACCGCGGAGCCCGCGTCCCACAGGCGGACGGAGGTCGCCGTCACGGAGTCGCCCTTGACGGCGAGTTCCCACTGCTCGACGCGGCCGGAGGTGGAGTTGGGGAAGGCGTAGAGCTTGCCCGAGGCCGGGGAGGTGTAGAGGCAGATGCCGTGCGCGGTGACCTCGGTGGGCACGTCCTTCAGCCGCTTGAGCTGGCGGGTCGCGGGGTCGATGCGGTAGATGTGCATGGCGCCGTTGCCGTCGGCGGCCTCGTCGTCCGCCGAGACCACGATGTTGCCGCGCAGGTCGACGTTGTTGCCGTAGTCGCCGGTGATCCGCTGGATGCGGGCGCCGGTCATGTCGTAGACCTCCAGCGCGCCCTTCTTGTCCGTGGCGACGACCACCGATTTGGCGGGGTCGGTCGGGTGGACCCAGATGGCGGGGTCGTCGGCGGCGTCGCCGCCGTGCGAGACCGGGGTGGTCTCCACGGTGGCCGTGACGGATACGGCCGCGGCGTGGGCCGAAGCGGCCGGCAGGGCCAGTGTGGCCAGGACGGCGGCGGGCAGGGCGGCCGTGCGGACGGAAAGGGCGAAGGACACCGGATTCCCCTCGGTCGGGTGAAGGACAGGAGGAGGGTAGAGAGGCCCGGCGAGCGGTGCGTGAACGGCAGTTGAACCGGCTGCGGCCTTGTCGCCGGGCCGGGCGGGCACCGCGGGACGAACCCTCGGGCGCCTGAGGCTCCGAGCGGTAACTATGCTGGCAAGGCTCGGACATCGCACCCACGGCAGCGCCGCCGGACCGACAACGCGCCCCGTCCGTACGGCTCTTGCCGCATCAGCCCGAAGCCGATTCCCCTCGACGCCAGGACCCTCAGGAGCCCCGTGAGCGACCCGATCGGCATCCGCGCGACCCTCCTGGTCCTCTACTCGCCCCGGCTCGAGGAGTGCCGGCGCTTCTACGAGGACCTGGGTCTGCGCTTCGCGAGCGAGCAGCACGGGCGTGGCCCCCTCCACTACGCGGCCACGCTGGCGGACGGCGCGGTCCTCGAGATCTACCCCGCGCGCCCCGACCGCGAGACCGGCGCCCTCCGCCTGGGACTCGCCCTCACCGGCGCCGCCGCGACCCCACCGCTCACGCCCGGCCGACATCTCCTCACGGACCCCGACGGCCGGACCCTCGACCTCCACGCGACCTGACCAGGACGGCCTGGGAAGAACGCGTGAGGTCGTCTGCCACGCACTCCATCACCAAGAAGCTCGCCGCGGGAGTCGGAACAGCCGCGGCGGCGCTCGGCTGCGTCACCGCCACGGGACCGTCCGCAGTGGCGGACGGCAAGTGGTGCAACCAACCACACCAAGGTCGAGGACGTCGCCGAGTTCAGGACCTACCGGGTCCAGGCGTACCCACAGCGGCACTTCCCCGCGGGCACCCGGATCTGCGCGGAAGGCTTCCGCGGGAACGCCGGCATGGGTCTGCCCTGAGTCACCATCACCGGCTGACCGCCTCGGCCGCCTCGGCCGCCTCGGGCGCCTCGCCCGCGCCGGGCCCGACGACGACACGGCCGTCGCGCAGTTCCACGACCCGGTCGGCGAGTTCGATCAGGTTCGGGTCGTGGGTGGCGACGAGGATGGTGACCGACTCGCTGCGCACGACCGCACGCAACAGTTCCATGATCGACCGGCCCGTCTCCGAGTCGAGCTGACCCGTGGGTTCGTCCGCGATGATCAGGTCCGGCTCGTTGGCCAGCGCGCGGGCCACCGCGACGCGCTGCTGCTGGCCGCCGGAGAGTTCGCCGGGGCGCTGCTCGGCGTGGTCCGCGAGGCCGACGAGGGCGAGCAGGGTACGGGCGCGCTCCTCGCGCTCCTTGGCGGGCATCCGGCGCAGTCGCATCGGGACGCCGACGTTCTCGGCGGCGGTGAGGACGGGGATCAGGCCGAAGGACTGGAAGACGAAGCCGATGCGGTCGCGGCGCAGGGCGAGCAGGTCCGCCTCGTCGAGGGACGCCAGATCGGTGCCGTCGAGGGTGATCCGGCCGCTGGTGGGGGCGTCGAGGCCGCCGACGAGGTTGAGCAGGGTGGTCTTGCCGGAGCCCGACCGGCCCCTGAGGGCGGTGAGTTCGCCGCGGCGGACCTCGAAGGACACGCCGCGCAGGGCGTGGACGGCCTGGGGTCCGCTGCCGAAGCTGTGGTGCAGGTCGTCCACCACCACGATCGGAGTGGTGGTGCCTTCCCGGGCCGCCGGTACCGCAGCCGTCACCGGTTCCTGGTGGTTGTCGCTCATCGCCTGTACTCCCCCGTCGAGTTGTCCGCATCGTTCGCGTGGAGCGCCCGGCCCGTCGGTCCGCACCCGCACCCGCACCCGCTCTCGTTGCAGCTTTCTGATCGCATTTGCGCATCTGCCGCACCCATCACGCAAGCCCCTTCCCTCTCTGGCTCGAATCTGACAGCATCGTCCGCTATCCGGTGCCGAAGGTCCGGACGGGGGAGGGAATTCAACACGTGCTCGGCTTCGTCGTGCGCCGGCTGCGCGGGCGATGGCCGCTCGCCGTCGCCGTACTGCTCACCGTACTGATCACCGCGACCGCTCTGACCGCGCTGACGGCATTCACCCGTGGCGTGGAGGAGGAGGGGCTCCGGCAGGCCCTGACCGGCTCGGAGCAGGCCCGGACCACCGTCGTGGTCACCAGCGGCCACCCGGCCTCCTCCCGCGCCAAGGACGACGAGTCCCTCCGGGCCTACGCGGACGAGGTGTTCGGGCGGCTTCCGGTCACCACCGAGAGCGTGGCCCGCAGCCGTTCCTACGGACTGCCCGGTGCGGCCGCTTCGGGCCACGACGCCGACCTGACGCTGCTCGCCGCGCTCGGCCGGGAGCACGTACAACTGCTCGCCGGCCAGTGGCCCGCGCCGGTCACCGCCAACGGCACCGGCACCCCGGCCGCGCCGATGCAGGTGGCCGTGCCGCGCGCGGCCCTGGCCCGGCTCGGCCTGACCGAGTCCGCGCTGCCCGCACCGGTCCGGCTGGACGACCGCTTCGACGGCGCCGCGCTGACCGTACTGGTCACCGGCGTGTACCGGGCCTCCGATCCGGACGCCGGGTACTGGCGGCTCGACCCGCTCGGCGGCCGGGAGATCCAGTCCGGCTCCCTCGCCACCTACGGCCCGCTCCTGGTGGACGACAGCGCCTTCACGACCGGCGGCCTCCTGCAGAACTACCGCCTCACGCTGCTGACCCCGGACCTGGGCACGATCCGCGCCTCCGAGGCCGAGGCCGTCCGGACCGCGGCGAAGCCCGCCGCGGACGGCCTGGAGCGCACCACCTCCCTCCGGGCCGCCACCGAACTACCGAAGCTGCTCACCGAGTTGGACTCCGGCATGCTCGTCGCCCGGTCCACCCTGATGGTGGGAGCGCTCCAGCTCGCCGTCCTCTCCACCGCGGCACTGCTCCTCGTCTCCCACATCCTGACCGTGCGCCAGGAGCCGGAGCGCGTCCTGCTCACCGCGCGCGGCGCCTCCCGCCGGCGCCTCGGCGCGCTCGGCGCCGCCGAGTCGCTGCTGCTCGCGCTCCCCGCCGCCGTCCTGGCACCACTGCTCACACCACCCCTGCTGCGCCTGTTCGGCCGGTTCGGACCGCTCGCGCAGGTCCACCTGGAGATCCCGGACACCTGGCTGGTCTGGCCGGTCGCGGCCGGCTGCGCCCTCGCCTGCGTCCTGCTGACGACCCTGCCCTCCGTCCTGCGCGGCGCCTCGGCCGCGGTCCTGCGCCGCGCCGGCGGCAGGCAGGCCCTGGTGACGGGCGCCGCCCGCTCCGGCCTGGACCTGGCCGTGATCGTCCTCGCGGTCCTCGGCTACCAGCAGCTGTCGCAGTACGGAGGTACGGACGCGCAGGTGCCCGACGCCCCCGCCGACGGCGGGCTCGGCATCGACCCGGTCCTGGTCGCCGCCCCGACGCTGGCCCTGTGCGGGGGCACGCTGCTGGTCCTGCGGCTGCTGCCGTTCGCGGCGCGGGCCGGCGGACGGCTGGCGGCGCGCGGCCGGAGCCTCGGCCCGGCCCTGTTCGGCTGGCAGCTCGCCCGCCGGCCCGGCCGGGCCACCGGGCCCGTGCTGCTGCTCGTCCTCGCCGTCTCCAGCGGGATCCTGGCCCTCGGCCAGCACACCGCCTGGTCCGAGTCCCAGCGCGACCAGGCCGACTTCACGACCGCGGGCGGCCTGCGGATCTCCGGGAGCACCATGGCCCCGATGGGGCAGGCCGGACGCTACGGGGCACTGCCGGGCGCGGACCGTCTGATTCCGGTGGTCCGCCGGACGCAGCCGCTGCCCGGCGGGGGCACCACCGACGTCCTCGCGGTCGACGCCGCCAAGGTGGCCGAAGGCGTACCGCTGCGCGCGGACCTGCGCGGCGGCCACGGGATGCGGGAGCTGTTCGCCCCGCTCGCCGCGCAGGGCCCGGACGCCCCGGCGGGGTCCGCGGCCACCGGCGCGGCCGCAGCCGCCCCCGGGCAGGCTCCCGGTGTCGCCCTGCCCGGCTCCCCCCGCCGGATCGAGCTCGGTGTGACGGTACGGTCCGCCGGCACGAGCTGGGCGGCCGTGAGCCTGCTGCTGCGCGACCGGTTCGGAGCGACCCACGGGACGCCCTCGGTCACGCTGCCCACCGGCGGCGACGCCACCCTCGCCTTTCCCCTGGACGCCCTGACCGGTGCGCCGATCGGTTCGGCCGCGGCCCCGCTGACCCTGGCCGCGATACGGCTCTCGTACGCCGGGGACGAAGGCCCCGCGGGCGACGGCAGCGAACTGACCCTGCGCCGGATCGGCGTCTCCGACACCGCGGACGGCACGGCGACGGCGGTCGCCGCGCCGGGAGCCGCGGCCACGGGCGGCTGGCGGTCGGCGCCCCCGCAGGGACCCCGCAGCCTGCGGGCCCCCGCGCTCTCCCCGCTCCCGGCCGGTTCCACGGATCACCTGCAGGTGCGGTTCTGGGGCGGGGTCGGCACCGAGAAGGGTGTCAGCGCCGTGCTGTTCCCGGCGCCCGCCGCCGCGGCCCCCGCCGCGGTCCCGGCGGTCGCCACCACCGGCTACCTGCGGGCCATCAGTGCCTCCGTGGGTGCGACCGTCCCCGTCACGCTCGACGGCGCGACCGTCCCGATGCGGATCACCGCCGCCGTCGACTCCCTCCCGGTGGTCGGACGGTCGGGGCTCGCCGTCGACCTGCGCACGCTCGGCCGGTTCCTGGTGGAGTCCGCCGGCCAACTGCCGGCCCCGCCCACCGAGTGGTGGCTGCCCCCCGCCTCGGCCGCCGATCCGGTCCCGGCCCGCGCGGCGACCGCGCTGCGCGAAGGGTCCAGGACCGAGCGCGTCGAGCTGCGTGAGGAAATCGCCGCCCGGCTGCTGGAGGACCCGCTGAGCGCCGGCCCGCAGAGCGCGCTGGCCGCCCTCGCCGCCGCGTGCGCGGTGCTGGCGGCGATCGGCTTCGCGACGTCCAGCGCCGCCGAACGGCGCGTGCGCGGACGGGAGTTCTCTGTCCTGCTGGCGCTCGGCACCCCACGGCGGTCGCTGGCCCTGGCGGCCGCCGCCGAAGGCGGGGTGCTGATCGCCGTCGGGACCGCGGTCGGGACCGGACTGGGTGTCGCCCTCGACCACCTGATGGCGCCCCTGGTCGTGCTGACACCCGCCGCCGGGCGGCCGTTCCCGCCCGTACGGGTGGACCTGCCCTTCTGGCAGACCCTGTTGACGGCCGCCGCCATCGCCGCCGTTCCCCTGCTGTCGGCCCTGCTCAGCGGCCCCCGGGGCCGCGACATCGCCGCCCGGCTGCGTCCCGTGGAGGAGATGTGACCACCCCGCCGCCGTCCGCCACGCCGCCGCCGTCCGCCACGCCGCCGCCGGCAGCCGCCCCGCGGTCCCGGCCGCGGCCCGCGCCCTGGGTCAGGACCCGCTTGCGGGCGGCTCCCCTGGGCACCCTGCTCGCCGCCGCGCTGGCGTTCGTCGCCGTCCTGCTGGCCGCCGCGCTGCCGCGGGCCCAGGACCGGGGCGCCGACCAGGCCCTGCGGTCGTTCCTGGAGCGCAGCGGGCACACCGACACCAGCCTGCAGGTGACCGCGCCGGCCCCGGTGGCCGGGCAGAGCGCCGAAGCCCTGGACGGGACGCTGAAGAGCCTGCTGTCCCATACCGGAGGCACCTTCCGCGTCGACCCGGAGGCGGTGGTCCACGGCACGCGGACCACCAAGCGGCAGCCGCTGCTGAATCCGGAACTCTCCCGCCCGTCCGGCTTCCCGCCCGCGATGTCCCTGCTGTACGTCCAACAGGCCCCGGCCCACGTGAAGCTGGTGGAGGGGCGCTGGCCGAGCGACGCACGCCCGCCCGCGGGCGCCCCCGAGGGCGCCACCGCGTACGATCCGCCGTTGCAGGTCGCCCTCTCGCAGCGCGCCGCCGAGACCCTCGGTGCGCGCCTCGGATCCGTGCTGAGGAGCACGCCCCTGGTCAACGGCACGCCGTCCGTGGAGGTCGTCGGCCTCTACGCGGTCCCCGACCCGACCGAGGACTTCTGGGTGGGCCTCGACTGCCTCCCGCGCGCCTGCGAGCACTACAACGGGGAGAACCTCTCCTGGCACGTCGACGCCCTCATCGGAGCCGGCGGCCTCGGCCGGATGGACACCTGGGGCGACACCGCCGAGGACTTCTGGCGGCTTCCGGTGGACGTCGGCAGCCTGCGGGCCGACCGCCTCGACGCCACGACGAAGGACATCGCCTCGTACGTGGCCGGGCCCACCGCCGCCGCCCTCACGCGGGAGACCGCCCGCCAGCGGCTGCGGACCACCTCGTGGCTGCCCGAACTGTTCGAGCAGGCCCACGACCGCAGACAGGCCGCGGCGCCGCTCGCCCTGATCGGACCCGCCGGGGTCGGCGGGGTCGCCTTCGTGGTCCTGTGCCTGGCCGGCGCGCTCGCCGGGGACCGCCGGGACGCCGAGCTGCGCCTGCTGCTGGCGCGCGGCGGCTCGCGCGCCGGCATCGTCGGCCGGCTCCTCGGGGAGGGGGCCGTCACGGTGCTCCCGGCAGCCGCGGCCGCCACCGCGCTCGCCGTACTCCTGTTGCCCACGCCCCGGCTCGCGCCCGCGCTGCTCTCGGCCGCGGTGGTCGCCGTGCTCGCGCTCCTGGCCTTCCCCGTGCGGGCAGCCGTACTGCTGACCCCGACGCGTCCGGCCGGGCGGTGGCGCAGGCCCGTGGCTGAACTGCTCGTCCTCGTCGCCACGGCCGCCGCCGTACTGGAGGTCCGCCGCCGCGGGGTGGCCCCGGCCGGCAGCGACCCGGACCCGCTGCTGATCGCGGCTCCGCTGCTGCTCGCGCTGTGTGGCGGGCTGCTGCTGGCCCGGCTGCAGCCGGTCGTGACCGGCTGGCTCGCACGGGCGGCCGGCCGCCGCTCCGGGCTGGTTGGCTTCCTCGGGCTGGCGCGAGCCGCCCGCGGCTCGGGAGCGGGCGGCAGGCAGGCCCGTGGCCGCAGCGGCCCCTCCGTCCTGCCGATGGTCGCACTGCTCCTCGCCATCACCACCGGTGGATTCGGTGCCGCGGTCCTCGACTCGGTCGATGCGAACCGGCTGGGCGTCGCCCGGCTGGCGGTCGGGGGCGACGCGGCGATCACCGCGTTCGGAAAGGCCTCGCTCCCGGCCGGACTCGCGAACGCCGCGGGCGAGCTGCCGGGCGTACGGACGTCGGTGCCGCTGTGGATCGACCACGACTCCTCGATCCTCGGCATGACCCTGCGCTCCAGCCAGACCTCCGTGATCGTCGCCGAACCGGCCGCCTACGCGGAGCTGTCGCGCGTCCTCGGCTGCGGCTCCTTCGACCCCGCCCTGCTGGCCGCGGGCGGCGCGCGGTCCGCCGACGCGCCCGTGCCCGCCCTGTTCAGCGCCGGGCTGGCACGGCTGGCGGGCCCGGGCACCTTCACGGTGCGGCCCGGCAACGGCGGAGAGGTGAAGGCACAGGTCGTCGGCGTGATCGACTGCACCCCGGCCCGCCCCGCCCGGGACGCCGCGACCGTGGTCCTGCCGGCGGGCCCGGCGACGGCCCTCATCGGCGCCGACCAGCCGAACCAGTGGCTGGCCCTCGGCTCCGTAGACGGGGACCGGCTGCGCGCGCTGGTCCGGGCCGCGCTCCCGCCGGCGTCCTCGGCTCAGGCTCCCTCCCCGTCGCCGTCCCCGGCACTCGCCGCGGGTCGGGATCCGGCCGCCCCGGCGCACCCCGCCGACGACGTGTATCCCGTACGCACCAGTGCGGAGGCCGTCGCCGAGCTGGGCGCCGATCCGCTGCAGCGGTCGGCCGAGCGCCTCTTCTGGGCCTCCGTGGCGGGAGCCGCCGGCTTCGCGCTGCTGGCCGTTCTGCTGACGCTGATGCGGACCGTCCCCGAACGTGCGGCGCTGCTGGCCCGGCTGCGCACCATGGGGCTGCGCCGCCGCCAGGGCGTGGCGCTGATCCTCGCCGAGACCCTGCCGCAGACCCTGGCCGCGACGCTGGGCGGGGCCCTGGTCGCGTCGGCCGCGGTGGCGTTGCTGGGCCCGGCGATGGACCTGTCCACGCTGGTCGGCGCGAGCGTGCCGACCGGGGTACGGCTCACCGCGGGGCCCGTACTGACCCAGGCCCTGGGCCTGGCCGCCCTGGTCGCCGCGGCCGTGCTCGTCGAGGCGGCGACATCCGGGCGACGGCAGATCACCACCGAGTTGAGAGCGGGAGACCAGCGTTGAACACCGACCAGCCGACGTACGAGGAGCTGCGCCGCCGGGCGACGGCCGCCGCGGAGCCGCGCACCCCGGCGGTGGACGCCGCGATCGCCTGCGACCGTCTGGTCCGGATCTTCAGCACGGACGGCATCGAGGTGCAGGCCCTCCAGGGGCTGGAGCTTACGGTCGCCCAAGGCGACCTGGTGGCGCTCGTGGGCGCCTCGGGCAGTGGCAAGTCCACCCTCCTGAACATCCTGGCGGGCCTGGACGTCCCGACGGCGGGCAGCGCGGCGGTCGCCGGCTACGACCTGTTGGAACTCTCGGCGCGGGACCGGCTGCGCTACCGGCGCGAAGCGGTCGGGTTCGTCTTCCAGCAGACGGCCCGCAACCTGCTGCCGTTCCTGACGGCCGCACAGAACGTGGCGCTGCCGATGCAGTTGAGGGGCGCTGGCGGCCGGCGCGGCGCGGGCGCACGCCGAGCCGCCCGGGTCGCGGAGATCCTCGACGCCCTCGGCATCGGCGAACTGGCGCACCGGCGCCCGGCGGAACTGTCGGGCGGTCAGCAGCAGCGCGTCGCGATCGCCGTGGCGATGGCGAACGACCCCAGGGTGCTGCTGGCCGACGAACCCACGGGCGAACTGGACTCGGAGACGGCGGCGGCGGTCTTCGAGACCTTCCGCACGGTGAACAAGGAGCTCGGCGTGACGGTGGTCATTGTGACGCACGACCCCATGGTGGCGGGCGAGGTCCGGCGCACCGTGGCGATCCGCGACGGCCGCACCAGCAGCGAGGTCCTGCGCCGCCTGGTCACCGACGAGCACGGCGAGGAGTCGATCAGCGAACGCGAGTACGTCGTCCTGGACCGCTCCGGCCGCGTCCAGCTGCCCCCGAAGTTCCTGGAGGCCCTGGGCATGGAGCACCGCTTGGCGGTCGACCTGGCCCCGGACCACATCGAGCTCCGCCCGGACCGCAGCTAGCGGTCACGGGAGCGTCAGGGTGCGAGACCCTCGACGAGTTCGGCTCCGGGGAGTTCCGCGAACAGTTTCCCGGGCGCGATGAGCTTGCCACGGCGGCGTCCGCTGCCGACGAGTACGTACGGCATGTCGGCGACCGCGGGGTCCACCAGGAGCGGCCAGCCGTCCGGCAGACCCAGCGGCGTGATGCCGCCGTACTCCATGCCCGTCTGCTCCACGGCCGTCTCCATCGGCGCGAAGGACACCTTGCGCGCGCCCAGGTGACGGCGGACGGCGCCGTTCACGTCGGCCCGGCCGGCGGAGGGTACGAGGCAGGCGGCGAGGGTGGTCGCGCCGCCGCGCTTGGCGGCGACCACCACGCAGTTCGCCGACCGGCCGAGCAGCTCCTGCCCGTAGTGCGCGACGAAGGCGCCGGTGTCGGCGATGGCGGGGTCGGTGTCCACGTACAGGATCTGCTGAGCGGGGACGTGCCCGGCCCAGCTCCGGACCGCTGCGGCCACGGGCGGGACGAGGTCCGCGAGGCAGTCGGGGGCCGGTACCGCGTGGTCGAAGGGCCCGATGGGAGCGCGCATGACCGCACGCTAACACCCGACATGACAAAGGCAAGGAGGTCACCACTCCTTGCCACTCTCAACATATAGCGCACGGGGGGGCTTGCGGCAAGGCCCCTGCCGTGGCGCAGAATCGTCGGCCGAAGCCGGAACCTGCGGAAACGGGGCTTTCGTGAGGAACACGATGAACGCGCTGAACACGGTCGACGTGATCGTCGTCGGCGCTGGACCGACCGGCCTGATGCTGGCCTGCGAGTTGCGGCTGGCCCGGGTGCACGTGGTCGTGCTGGAGAAGCTGACCGAGCCGACGGGGCAGTCCCGCGGGCGCGGCATGCACGCGCGCAGCGTCGAGCTGTTGGACCAGCGCGGCCTGCTGGACCGGTTCCTCGCGGTGAGTGAGAAGTTCCGGGTCGGCGGCTTCTTCGGCGGCGTCATGAAGCCGTGGCCGGAGCGGCTGGACACCGCCCACCCGTACGGCCTCACCACCCCGCAGCCGGTCACCGAGCGGCTGCTCGAGGAGCGCGCCCTCGAACTGGGTGCCGAGATCCGGCGCGGCTGCGAGGTGGTCGGGCTGAGCCAGGACGGGGACGGGGTGACCGTCGAGCTGGTGCGTGGGGCCGTGAGCGGGGGGAGCAGCGCCGATGAGGGCGGAGCCGGCGGGGAGGGCATGCGCCTGCGGTCGCGCTACCTCGTCGGGTGCGACGGGGGCCGCAGTGTGGTGCGCAAGCTGACCGGCATCGGCTTCCCCGGCGAGCCCTCCCGCGTCGAGACGCTGCTGGGCGACATGGAGGTGACCGAGGATCCGGCGACGATCGCCGCCGCCGTCGAGGAGGTCCGCAAGACCCAACTGCGGTTCGGCGCCATCCCCGACGTGGACGGGGAGCAGGGGGTGTACCGCATCGGCGTGCCCGCCGACGGCGTGGCCGAGGACCGTACGACCGCGCCGACGCTCGACGAGTTCAAGCGGCAGCTGCGGGCCTTCGCGGGCACCGACTTCGGTGTGCACTCACCCCGCTGGCTGTCCCGGTTCGGCGATGCCACCCGGCAGGCCGAGCGCTACCGGGTCGGCCGGGTGCTGCTGGCGGGCGACGCGGCGCACATCCACCCGCCGACCGGCGGGCAGGGGCTCGGCCTCGGCGTGCAGGACGCGTTCAACCTCGGCTGGAAGCTGGCCGCGGAGGTCAACGGCTGGGCGCCGGGAGGGCTGTTGGACAGCTACCACGCAGAGCGGCACCCGGTGGGCGCCGCCGTGCTCGACAACACCCGCGCGCAGATGACGCTGCTGGGGACCGATCCGGGTGCGACCGCGCTGCGGAAGCTGTTGTCGAGGCTCTTGGACGTCGAGGAGGCGAACCGGTACGTCACCGGGATGATCACCGCGGTCGACATCCGCTACGACTTCGGTGAGGGCCACGCACTGCTCGGCCGCCGGATGCGGGACCTGAACCTGAAGCAGGGCCGGCTCTACGGGCTGATGCACGACGGCCGTGGTCTGCTGCTCGACCAGACCGGCCGGCTCTCGGTGGAGGGCTGGGCGGACCGGGTCGAGCACGTCGTCGATCTCGTCGACGCCGACGAGGAACTCGACGTGCCCGCGGTGCTGCTGCGGCCGGACGGCCACGTGGCGTGGGTCGGCGACGACCAGCGGGATCTGCTCAACCACCTGCCCAAGTGGTTCGGGGCCGCGGCGAGTTGAGGCGCCCGGGCGAGTCGGTCACGCGGTCGTGGGGCCCGTGGTGTCAGCGCGGTACCGGGGCGGCCCGTACGGTCAGGGAACGCGGAGCAACGGTGGGCTCCGTGGGCAGCCGGAGCGGGCTGCTGCCCGGCGTGATCGAACCGAGGACGCGGGGGCCGTCGGCTCCGGTGCATCCGGGAGCGTTGCCCGGGAGGCCGTGCAGGGTGAGGTACCCGAGCACGGCGAACGCGTACGCCTCCTTCGCCGCGGCCGGCAGCCCGAGCTCCTCCGAGGTGTGCAGCGCCGTGCCGCCCAGCTCGGCGCGGAGCATGCCCGTCAGCGTCGGGTTGCGCACGCCGCCGCCCGACGCGTAGACCTCGGTGGCGCCCAGCGGCCGCAGCGCGTCGGCGACGGTCCGGGCGGTGAGACGCGTGAGCGTGGCGACCAGGTCCTGCGGCGGGAGCTGCCCGAAGCCGGTCAGCCGGGAGCGCAGGTAGCCCTCGTGGAACAGTTCCTTGCCCGTGGTGCGCGGCGCGGGCAACCGGTAGTACGGCTCCGTGAGCAGCCGTTCCAGCAGGGCCTCGTGCACCCGTCCGGCGGCGGCGAGCTCGCCGTCCTCGTCGTAGGCGAGCCGCCCGCCGGTCAGCTCGCGCACCGCCGCGTCGATCAGCGCGTTGCCCGGGCCGGTGTCGAACGCGACGGGGTCGCCGTACCGCGGCAGCACGGTGACGTTGGAGATGCCCCCGATGTTCAGGGCGGCCGGCACACCGGGCCGGCCGCGCAGCAGCATCAGGTCGATCAGGCTCACCAGCGGCGCGCCCTGGCCGCCGGCGGCCACGTCCCGCGGGCGGAAGCCGGAGACGACGGGGCGGCCGGTGGCCTCGGCGATCCAGGCCGGTTCGCCGAGCTGGAGGGTGCCGTGGACCCGCCCGTCCGCCGCCCAGTGGTACACGGTCTGGCCGTGTGAGGCGATCAACTCGGCCCGTCCGTCGCACAGTTCCCGGTCGGCGCGGACGGCGAGCCGTCCGAACGTCTGCCCGATGTGCGTGTCGAGCCGGCACACGTCGGCGAGCGTGGTGGCGGTGGGCGGCAGGGCCGCCGCGAGCGCGCTCCGCAGCCCGGCCGGGTACGGCTCGCTCACCATGCCCAGCGGGGTGAGGTGCAGCGTGTCGTCCCCGGCCGGGACGCCCAGGTCGCAGGCCGCGGCGTCGACGGCGTCGTACGAGGTCCCCGACATCAGGCCGACCACCCTCATCGCAGGGGCTCCCGGTGGTCGTTCCCGCGCAGGGTCAGCAGTGCGAGTGAGCTGATGGCGCAGGCGCCGGCGGCGTAGTAGGCGGGGATGGCGGTGTCTCCTGTCCGTGCGGTCAATGCGGTGATGACGAGCCCCGCGCAGCCGGAGAACACCGCGTTGGTGAGGGCGTAGGCCAGCCCGAGGCCGGTGCAGCGCACTCGTCGGGGGAACATCTCGGCGAGCATGGCCGGCCCCGGTCCGGCCAGTAGTCCGACGAGCGCGCCCGCCGTCAGCACGGCCGCGGCCCGGGCTTGCGGGGAGGCGTCCGGGGACTGGAGCAAGTGCAGGAGGGGAAAGGCGAGTACGGCGATCCCGAGCGCGCCGCCGAGCATGACCGGGCGCCGCCCGTACCGGTCGCTGAGCAGCCCGGCGGGCAGGATCGAGGCGGCGAACCCCAGGTTGACGAGCGTGGTGGCCAGGAGGGCGTTGCGGAAGGAGGCCCCCAGTGTGGACTGGAGGTAGGACGGCAGGACGACGAGGAAGGTGTACCCGGCCGCCGACCAGCCCATGATCCGCCCGATGCCGAGGACGACCGCACGGGCCTGCACCCCACCGCCGGGCGGCACTTGGCCGCCGCGGGCCGCGGACGCGGCCTTGGCCGGGGGCGCCCCGGGCGGTTCCTCCAGCGCCGTGCGCAGCCACAGCGCGACCGCCCCGAGCGGCAGGGCCAGCAGGAACGGGATGCGCCACCCCCACGCGTACAGCGCCGGGGCGGGCAGGACCGTCGCCAGGGCGGCGGCCGTACCGGCGCCGGCCAGCAGGCCGAGGGCGACGGTGAAGGACTGCCACGCCCCGTAGAGGCCCCGCCGGCCCGGTGGCGCGTACTCCGCCAGCAGGGACACCGCGCCGCCGAACTCCCCGCCCGCGGAGAGTCCTTGCAGTACGCGCAGGAACGTGAGGAGCCAGGGGGCGGCCGGGCCGATGGCCTCCCGGGTGGGGAGAAGGCCGATCAGGGTGGTGGTGAGCGTCATGAGGCCGACGACGAGGACGAGGGTGGGACGCCGGCCGAGACGGTCGCCGAGGCGGCCGAAGAGCAGCGCGCCGACGGGGCGGAAGAAGAAGGCGAGCGCGAACGAGGCGTACGTGGCGACGAGCGCCTCGACACCGCTCCCGGATCGCGCGCCCGTGGGCGGGGTGAAGAAGTTGGCCGCGATGACGGTGGCGAAGCAGCCGTAGACGCCGAACTCGTACCACTCGACGAGATTGCCGGCCGAACCGGCGAGCAGGGCCCGGCGGGCAGCGGCGCGAGGCGGTGGCGCCGGGAGCACTTCGGTCGAGGTCACCCGTGCTGAGTTCCCGCTCGGCGGTGGCCCGATGCCTCGTGGCGGCGCGGTTCAGCCGTATGCGCCGGGGAGTTGGCAGGCCGGTTCCGAAGTTCCCGGATTTCGGCGGGGTTTGGGACCGCGTTCGGAAGTCATGCATAACTATTATCTCGAATCGAATGGAAATTCGGGACAATTCGCGCCGTGTCCGAGGCCGTCAGTCGCATTGTGTCGGTGAAAACTGGTCCGCCGTCAGAGCCAAGCCACGACGTATTCCACCGAGAACAGGACCGGACCGCTGATCTGAACCGAACTGCCGCCTGCCAACCGATTGCGGAGGTATCACGATTGTCCTGCTTCGGGACCGACTTCCGAAAGGCCCCCAAGGGCTCTCTCCTCACGGGCTGTTGCCCCAGAGCGCGTGCCGTCTTCTCCATACTGCTGCTCACCGCCGTCGCACTGACCGGCTACGCGGAGCCGGCCGAGGCGGCAGCCCCCTACGGCGCGAGAGCCGTGGAGGTGGCCGCCTCCAAACAGGGCTCGCCGTACGCCTACGGCGCCACCGGGCCCAAACGCTTCGACTGCTCGGGGCTGACCCTCTACGCCTTCAAGAAGGCCGGCAAACGCCTTCCGCGCACCGCCGAGCAGCAGTACGAGCACACCCGCCACATCCCCAAGTCCGATCGCGTGACCGGTGACCTGGTCTTCTTCCCCCGCGGCGCGACCATGGGCCACGTGGGCATCTACGCGGGCGAGGACAGGATCTGGCACGCTCCACGCCCAGGCACCTTCGTCCGCCTGGAGCGGATCTGGAGCACAGAGGTCCGCTACGGCCGGCCCACCTGAACCGGCGCCCGGCCCCGAACCCCCGGCGCCCCGAAGCTCCCGCAGACCGTCCCGCGGGGCGGCCAGGGCGCTAGTGCAGCCGCCAGGTGAGTTTACCGCCGCCCACCCAACGGACCGCGTCCGGATCGTCGAGGTCGTGGATCGTGATTCCCGCGGCCGCGGCAGCCAGGATCACGTCGGTCATGGACTCCGCCATACGGACCATCTCCCCGTCGATCTCCACGATCCGGAAAGGCGGATCGCCGGGCTGCACTGCCAGCACTGTGACCCTCGGCGAGGAGATGTACGGGCTCGAGCTCTCTGTCATGCGGAGATCGTTCCATGCCGACGCCCACGTAATGCGATTCGTCGGCGCGTCTACCGCCGAGTGGACGCAGCCGGTTCCGGCTTCACACTATCGGTGTGTCGGGTCACCGCTGAATCGATTCGGCCAGGTGGGTGGCGCCTAGGGTGATCGCATTGTTGTCAGCAACCGAATTCCGAGGAGTTTCCGTGCACGCTCGTCGCCTCGCCACCGCCCTGCTGTCCGCCGGCCTGATGATCGCGGGCGGGCTGGTCACCGCCACGCCCGCGACCGCCGATCCGTGCGGGTACTTCGCCACGGGCTCCGATTCCTTCTACAACCACTGCACGAACGACGGCTCCCGGGTCATCATCGAGGTCGAGGTCTTCGGGCCCAACTACGAGAAGTGCGTGGCCCCCGGCAAGACGTGGCTCGGATCGCGCAGCAAGGTGAGCAACGCCCACTACGTCGGACGCACCTGCTGAGCGGACGGGCGCTGCGCCGGCCGACACGGGTGCGAGCGGGTCCGTAAGGGTCCGCGCCCGGCGCCGGCGCAGTTCCCAACCTCCCGGGGGGATGTCAGTGCTCTCGTGCATGATCGATCCATGACGCACGCTCCCGCCGAAGCCCTGCACGAGCTCGCCCACCGCCTCCTCTCCCCCGACGACGCCGCGCGATGGCTCGGGATGCTCGCCCCGGGCCTGCGCCTGGCGCACGCGGGTGACGGACCGCGGGCGGGGCAGCTCGGAGGACTGCCGGAGCTGCCCGCCGACACACCGTGGCCGGTGTGGGAGGGGAACGGCCCGCTCTCGCACATCGCGTCCCTCGACTGCGCGGCCCTCGCGGCGGCGGGCGACGTCGGCCTCTCCCTGCCCACCTCCGGGACGCTCCTCTTCTTCCTCTTCGACGGGCGCCTCGACGGCGAAGACCCCCTCGTCCACCCCGAGGACCCCGAAACCCGACCGGGCGCCCAGGTGCTGTACGTCCCGGCCGGCGCCGCCACCCACCCGCACCCCGCCCCCGCCGGGCTGCCCCCGTACCCCGAGGTGCCGCTCAGCGCGCAGGCGGGGCTCACCGTGCCGGCGGACGACGCTCCGAGCGTGCGCGCTGCCTTCGGCGACGTCGTCGGCTCGCGCGACTGGCGCGGCCACCCGGTCAACGCCAGGCCCTTCTCCAAGGCCCTCAGGGCCCTCGACCCCGATCCCAGGGGCGCCCGGCACCGGCTCGGCGGCCACGCCGTGCCCGTACAGGGGGCGGTGGAGTGGGAGATCGCGGGCGCGCTGCTCGGCCCCGGCACCTCCTGGCAGGACCCCCGCCTGGCCGACGAGGCCGCCGGGTGGGTGCTCCTCGCGCAGATCGACACCGATCACGAGGCGGACATGATGTGGGGGGACGTCGGGACCCTGTACTGGCTGATGCGCCCGGCCGACCTGGCGGCGGGCCGCTTCGAGGAGGCCCGCTTCACCTGGCAGTGCTGCTGACACGGCCTCGGCGGCGGGGGAACACCCCGATACTCCCCTCTCGTGGGGCAGTTGGCAGCGTGAAGTCCACGCGCTCGGGGTACTTGTCCCTCACGGTGAGCACCACACGGCCCGGCCGGCTTCGACACTCCGCTGCCGAGTGACGCTCCCCGGGGCATGGCGTCCGCGGCCACAACGGCCGCGCCGCTCACGATCGTTGCCCGAAGGCGGTTCATGGTGACTCTTCTCGTCGCAGATGTATCGGCGTTCCTCGGCGCGTGTGCCTTCTTCGGCGCGTGTGCGCACCTCGGCACCGGCGGCAAGGACAACGCATCGTGCTACGCGGCGAGTCACCCCACCGTCCGGCGGCCGCGGTCGAACCCGGTGCCCCCGGCCCGCATGCCTCCGCCGGCGGCCGTCTCCCCTGCCGCTGCTCCCGCCGACTCCCACCCGAGGAGCACCCGTGGCCGTCCTCACCACGATCGCCGTGATCCTCGGCGCCTGGTGCGCCGTCGGCGTCGCCACCGCCGCGCTGTACGCAGTACTGCGCGCCCGCCACGTCCGGCGGCAGCGGGCGCTGGCGTCCGCGCCCGAAGGCACCGTCTGCCGGTGCGCCCGCACGGCCGGGTCCGGCGAACGGGGCTCGCCTGCGGCGCGGACCGCTCCGATCGTCGCGCGTACGACCGCGCCGGACGGGGCGTGATCGCGCCACAGGTCGCACGAACACCCGGGCGCCGCCCACTCGTCCGGGCTGCTCGGCGGTCCGGACGCCGACCGCGACGCCGTCACCCCGCCTTGCCCGAGGTCAGGCAATAACGCTGGGCTGGTGAAAGGCACGACCGGGATGGCCTGGAGGCACGCCTGCGCGCGATGGAGGAGGCTCTCGCGCAGGTCGGCACGTCGTCCGACGAGCGGGAGCCTGGCGGGAGCTCGCCGGGTTCGTGTTCCGGACCATGTGCGACGCCGCGGCCGTGGACCTGACCTCCCGCAGCGGCAGGAACGAACGGGTGGCCACAGCCGGCACGACGGATCTCCTGGACGGCCCCACCACCGAGACCGCCCCCGCGGTCCGGGCGCTGGACGAGGGGCATCCCGTGCACGCGTACACCCGCCGGGGCGCGGAGGGGGCCGTCCACGTCCTGTCGGTGCCCGGACACCCCGGTCAGCGCGCGTCCGATGCGTCACGTTCGTACAGCCCTGATCGCACTCGCCGACGGGGGTACGGAGCGAGTCTGCTGGCGCTGCGAGCGAGTGGGGCGGCTCCGGCGTGCGGGCCCTGGCCTCCGGCGACTGCGAAGGCAGTCTCAGCGCCATGGCGGCGTCGTACTCGGAGCCGCCCGAGAGGGCTCGGCAGTGCCAGAAAACCGTCAAGTACGGAACGGGAATTACGGCAGGGCGGAGATTCGCCACAGAGGCCAATTTCGTCAGCACTTCATTGCGCGCAGCCACTAAATAGCAAATGTTTGAAGCGGCAACCCTTGAGGCCGCGTGAAATCACCAAGATTCTGGCTGTATCGGGTGCGACTGCCGCCCTGACTGCAACCAGGGGGCTGGGGTGTCCCATGCGGAAGGTAGTTCTCCGTTAGGCGTCCCCACCAGCTCGACCTCCGCGGACGGCAAGTTCTTCACCCCGGGCCCGAACACCGTGGTCGAGCGGACTGAGGCACCGGCCGGAAACAGTCAGCTGTCGGCCGAGACTGCTTCTCCGGTAGCCCCTGCACCGACAGGCGCGGACGTCTTCTATCGAATCAAGAACGGCCACTGGATCGCCCAGTCCTGCGGAACCGACATCATTCGTCCTGTCGGTCGACAAGAGCGTGGCCGCCACCGTCACGAGGGAGATCAACGTCGACCTCAAGTACATCTCGGCGGGCCTGGGCTGGAGCGTCACCAGCACCTACGGTGTCAAGAACGAGTCGCGTTCCGAGGTGCTCGAAGGCGAGTGGGGGCCATCCAGGCCTTCCCGCTCTACCACATATAGGAAGGCGAGGCCTGGTCCGGTGCCGGCGGCGACCTGCCTACGGGGAAGAGGGTCTGGGCCTACAAGCCTGTGGGCGTCTGCTTCAATCAGTGGACGCAGTAACGAAGCGCTGAAGATACGACCTGAATGAGGTGCAGCCCCATGGCTCGAAATCATCGGACTCTAGCCATCGGGGCTGCCTTCATTTTCTTCATCGCAGGGTGTGAAAGCGGCGGTCGCCGCGACGGTGAAACGCCCCCGAATGGCATCCAATTCGCCCCTCTGGCTCAACTTGAAGCGATTTCCGTCTCTGGCGATCCACTGGCCGACATATCAGACCCCGTCAAGATTCTTTCCGAGCTTCAATATGGCCAGAATCGCCTTATCGCCTACGTGAATAACGATTCCTGTGGAATCCTGGCCGCTTCCAAAGGAGACCCTAAGGTGAATCAAATTCATCTGGTCTCGAAGTGGCCTGCCAATGGCCAGGGAAGCAACGGTTACCCGGCAGGCCCCTACAACAGCGCCTCAGGCCCCGGAAACCAGAGAGTCTGGGCATCCCTCCTGTGCAGTAAGAACGCCATGGTGATTGAATACGCCTCCGGTGAAGGTGCCCCGGAACAAGCTCGCGGTCAGGTCACCGTCACACAAGCCGCCAACATCCCAGCAACCTCGCGGATCACCATCGGGGATTCCCAGACGCGAAAGCAGATCGAGAACTGGGTGAAAGCGTCGGGCAAGCCGGCCGACACAGACACTAGGGTCCACCTTCAAACCGATCTTGCCCAGAGCAGGAGCGATGCGAGTGTGACCGCTGCTTCGTAGGAGGTGGCTGTCTTCTCGTAGCGGGTGGCGATGCCTCGGAAGCCTTTCAGTCGATTGAAGCAGCGTTCGACCGTGTTGCGACGGCAGTAGATCTTGCTGTCGAAACCCGTCGGTCGGCCGCCTCGCCGGCCTCGGTTGTGGCGGTGCCGTTTCTGGTCTCTCTTCTCCGGGATGGTGTGCCCGATGCCGCGTCGGCGCAGGTAGGCGCGGAATCCCCGCGAGCTGTAGGCCTTGTCGGCGATGACGTGGTCCGGTCGGCAGCGGGGCCGGCCAAGGCCGGTGCGGGGCACCCGGATGCGTTCGAGCAGAGGTCGTGCGCAGATGCCGTCGTGCCGTTGGCCGGGAGTCAGCAGTACGGCCAGGGGCCGGCCGCGGCCATCGCAGGCGAGATGGATTTTGGTGGTCAGGCCTCCGCGGGATCGGCCGAGGGCGTGATCGTCCGCTTCGTCCGCCCGATGTTTCCCCCTTTTCGCCCCGTGGCGGCGGCGTGCTGGTGGGCGCGGACGATGGTGGAGTCGATCTGGACCAGCCAGTCGATGTCACCAGCCGCGTCGGCCTGCGCCTGGATCTGCTGCAGGGCCCGGGTGAACACTCCGTCGATGGCATAGCGGCGGAAGCGGGTGTAGACCGACTTCCACGGGCCGTAACGTTCCGGCAGGTCACGCCAGGAAACCCCGGTCCGGATCTTGTAGACCATCCCGTTGATGACCCTGCGGTCCTCCGCCCGAGGCCGGCCCCTGCCGGCCCTCGGTATCAGCGGGGCCAGCAACTCCCACTCGGCATCAGTCAGTTCATGACGACGAATCACGAGACCATGATCCATCATCGAACGATCATTTGAAGACGGACCCCCTGAGCAGCACCGGATCTGCGCTCATATCCTGAGCTGATGTATGAGACCTCCGCCGCTCTGGCGACCGCCCGCTGGCCGCTCGCCGCAGCCGCGGAGACTGACTGGCTTCGTGCACTGGCCGCCGACGACGGGCTCACCGGTTTCATGCCGCCACCGCTGCCTGATGCGGCCTGGGTGCTCCACGCCATGTACGAACACGAACTCGGGCCCTTCGAGATGTCGTACGTCGAGTACCAGCGTGCCTTCCTGAACTGGAACGCCACCAGCCCGGAGATCATCCCGGGTCTCGACCCGGCGGACGTGTTCACCGACCTCTCGAACACCTTCGCCAAGCGGACGGGCGAGGACCCCGGACCACGCTACCGCCGTCTGCGCTGGGCGGAACTCTCCATGCGGACCGGAGACCCCGTGGCCCCCGAGGGGTTCCTGCCCTGCCCCAGGTCCTTCCCTTCGCTCCACGAGACGGACGGTTGGCCGGTCGGTATCGCGTCGCCCTCCGAGGGCAGCCTGGACCGTGCCGACTGGAACCGACTGATCGAGATCCTCACCGAGCACAGCCCTCAGGGCCCGGACACCCGCTGCCTCGCCTACTACACCCCGCTGGGGCAGAGGGCCGAGGACTTCGACAACCTGCACGTCCGGGCTGGCCGGCTCACGGACGCCAAGGCCTTGTATGACCACCCCGAGGAGGAGTTCTGGAGCCCGTCCAACCTCTGGGCCCACGACCGGTCCTGGGCCCTGTGTACGGATTACGACTTGTGGGCCACCAAGGTCGCCGGCCCGGCGCCGCTCGTCGAGGCCCTCCTCAACGACTCGGAGATCGAGGCCGTACGACTGCCCTGGGCTCGCTGATCCGACCGCCCGACCTGGGGTGGCGGCGGTCGCCCATTCTCCCCACCTCGGTCAGTTCGGCGTGAGGTAGTTCCCCGTCCAGGTGGTCACATTCCCTCATGAGGACGCTGACGGCCGCCTGCCGCCTCCTAACAGGAAGTCACACGGCCGCGAGATAGGTAACCGTCAATGATGGGTATGGGCTTCGGCCTCCCACACTGTGCGCTTGGGCATGCGGGTCTGGTCGGCGGCCTGGCAGGCCGGCGCGTAGGCGGCATGCTCCCCCGGTGGGTGCCCCTGCCGCCCCTCGTACTGGGCCGTGAGGACGGGCAGCGCGTCCTCGATCTGCTGGCGGCGGGTGGACGGCCAGCCGATGAGCCGCTGGTCGATCCCGGCGATTTCCACGACCGGGCGACGGCCGGGCGTCACCTCGCGCGGTTCCCACGCCCACCCGAGCCCGGCCGAGACCTCCTCCATGAAGAGCAAGGTGTAGAGGGCGTCGGCCGCGACGATGTGTGTCATCAGGGCGCCCGCCGAGAGGTTGCCCCACCTCCCGTCCGGCCGCCGGCCGCGGATGGACACCACGGCATGATCATGAAGCAGGGGCCTCGAATCGACGGCACGGGACTCGTAGTGCCGAAAGACCGCAACGATCAGTCCGTCGCGGATCCGGGCGCGGCTCTTGCCACCGCTCTTCCACCGGATCTCCGCGACCGCGTCCTCGAGCCACGCCAGCGTCTTGTCCCGGGGCGATGTCCTGGCACAGCTCCAGCACCAGCCGGGGCTCGTCATCCCCGAGCGCCCACGCGATGTGCGCCGTCGACGGGGCCCGGAACACCAGGTCCATCGCCAGCCAGGGCCTCCGCTGCTTGGCCTCTCGGCCGACTGGTTGTGCTCGATGGCCTGCCCAGCACCGTCGCCCGCCGCGCCTTCGCCGGATCGGCGCCCACCTCCAGGAGCTCGCGTTCGATCCGGTCGGCGTCCGGGTGCCGGCCCTCGCCGAGGAGGGCCGGGCGCACCAGCATGCCGCCTTTACCAGGAAGAGGGGGCGCCCGGCCGGTCGGAACCCGACCATCACGCACTCGGACGCTCCCGCGGCGGTCTGAGTACGAAAGTCCATCTCGCCAGCGACAGCCACGCCCGGCCGCTGGGCTTCCATGCCACCGCAGGTCAGGCCGGTGATGCCCCAGCCTTCGAGGCCGTCATGGCAAGGATCCGGGTCCCGCGGGGCGGCCTCGGAAGACCGAGAACCCGACCGGTCGCCGTTCTTGCAGATCGCGCCTACTCATCCCGCGCCATTCGCGGACACCTACGTCGGCGTGGCATCCAGGCTGTCAGTCCCCAGCCCGCTGACCAGGTCGGTCACCGCCTGCAGCGGGGCCGTGCCGGAGGCCGGCCGCCAGGTTTCGACGGCGAGGCCCACAAGCAGCGGAACGCCGTTGAACGATGCATCAACCGGCTCAAGCAGTGGCGAGGTCTGGCCATGCGAACGGCACCGCCAAGCTCGCCATCACCTACCAAGCCGCCCTCCACCTCGCCGCCATCCTGATCTGGGTCCGGCGATAGCCCGGCTGGGCCTATCGTCCACAACACTCAACGGCTGCGGTGATGGTTCACTTACCGGACAGCTCGTGGACGGCCGGGGAGGGTGTGTGGAAGAGCCAGGATTCCGTGTGCTGCTGACAGAAGCAGGAGACCGGAAAATGGAGGCAGTCCGTGCCATACGGACGGTCACCGGCCTCAGTCTCTGGAACAGCAACCGTCTACTCGCCAGCGCACCTGTAGAGATCACGACAGCCGGATGGCTCGAAGCCGCTGACGAGACGGCTCGGATCCTTGAGGACGCAGGCGCCCGCACCGCGCTGCTCTGCGATTGCTGCGGCCGCACCGTCAGGCGGGGAGCCTTCCCCGTCAACTCGGCGCGGCACACGGAAACGTGGTTCCTCGAGATCTGCTGGGCGAGTTCCCCACCCGCGGCGATCTGAGGTAGGCCCAGTTCAGTGGGCCTACCTACGGCCCTACACCTCAAACGACGAGCGCACCGAACCCTAGGATTCACCCGCGTGGCGCGGACGCGGCCGTGGACGGTCGAAGTACGCGTCAGCTGACCCGAAGACCGACCGCCAGCGTCAGTTCAAGGACCCGGTGTGGCGATGCGAGATCCGGAAACAGCTCCCGCAGCTGCGACATCCGGTACCGGACTGTCTGGGGATGGACGAACAACGCCGCCGCCACCTCGTCCCGCCTGCCCTGGTGCAGCAGCCACGCTCGCAACGTCTCCTCCAGCCGCCGTGCGGTCGCGACAGGCAAGGTCCGCAACGGTGCGAGGGCTCGGGCACGCAGGTCTGCGAACGCGTCCGCGTCCGCGCTCAGCACCAGCTCGGGCAGGTGGTCCTCTGTGTCGCGAATATCAGAGGAGAGGGAGCGCGCGCGTACGGCTCGTGCGTACGAGGCGGACGCACGAGTCCATGGCCGGGCCGGGCCGACCACGGCGGTGCGGTCGGTCAGCTGCCGCAAGAGATGTGATCGGTCGGCATCGGGGACGAGCAGCACACCGGTGGCGTCCGGCAGATCGTCGAGGACGAGGGTGCTCGGGTCGAGCGCGCGGTAGGCAGGCCGGGCCTGGGCGGCGGGCAGCAGGACTGCGGTCAGCGAAACCGGAGGCTGCCACCCGGCCCGTTGAACAGAGGCCAGCAGCACGTCCGGGCTCGCGCCGGCGAGGAGGTCCCGGGCCAGGTGTTCCAGGTGGCGCTCGTGGGCCCTGCCCCGGGCGGCCAGTTCGTCGGCGTGGCCCGCGGCGCTCGCGGCAGAGAGCTCGTCGATGTAGGCGAAGGTCAGCTCGGCGAACTTGGCGACCTCGGCGGCGGGTAGACCTACGGGTACGGCACCCGCTGCCAGGCATCGCCAGGCCACGCGGGCGCCGACGCGGTAGGCGCTGAGCAGGGCGTCCATCGAACGGCCGTCGCGCACCTCGCCGCGGCCCAGCTCGTAGGCTGCGTCACCGGCGTCGCCGCCTGTAGCGTTCCCGCTCGCGAGGTCCAGGTAGTGCCCCAGGGCAGTACGGACGGCTCGGCGGATGGTGGCGCCCATGTGGCCTGAAAGGGCGTTGGCGTAGGGAGGGACCTCGTCGATGATCGCCTGGACGACCTCGTCGGCGGTGGTCTTCAGCGCGGCCCGCAGTGCGGTGACCGTCTTCTCATCCAGGGCCAGCTCGCTGGCCCTCTGGATTGCATGGCTCATGTTTTTGTTCCCTGCGAACAATTCAGCCGACCAGATTTACGTCCTGCGGTCAGGACTTTACGCCTTGCGGCGCAGCAAGCTGGAGTCATGACGAGTACAGCCCTCCGCAGCAGGGCGTGGAAACTGCTGGAGATAGTCACGACGCCGCTACTGCCGTCGGACTACCTCGACCTGGTCAGCCCGCTGCGTGCGGGCGCTGACCTGCGTGGGCGCATCGAGGCCGTGCACCCCGAGACGGGTGACGCCGCGACCATCGTGATCAGGCCGGGACGGGGCTGGCGCGGCCACACAGCCGGTCAGTACGTGCGGATCGGGGTCGACGTCGACGGGGTGCGCCTGTGGCGTGCCTACTCCCTCACCTCGCCGACAAACCGCCAGGACGGCCGCGTCACGATCACCGTGAAGGCGATCCCAGACGGCAAGGTCAGCAACCACCTGGTCCGCAGGGCGAAACCGGGCACGCTGATCCAGCTCGACCAGCCGACCGGTGACTTCGTGCTGCCGCAGGCCAAGCCCGTCAAGGTGCTCTACCTGACGGCCGGCAGCGGCATCACGCCCGTGATGGGCATGCTGCGCGACACCGAGTTCGACGACGTCGTCATGGTCCATTGCGCGCCACAGCCGCAGGACGTGATCTTCCGTAACGAACTGCACGACCTGGTCGCGGACAAGAAGCTGCGGCTCACCGAGGTGCACACCGACACGGACGGCATGCTCGACATCGCCCGTCTCGACGAACTCGTGCCCGACTGGGCCGAGCGCGAGACCTGGGCTTGCGGGCCCGCGGGCCTGCTCGACGCCGCCGAAGAGCACTGGACCGAGCACGGCGTCAAAGAGCGTCTGCACACCGAACGCTTCCGCCCCGGCATCGTCGTCGCCGGCGACGGCGGCGAGGTCACGTTCAGCGCCACCGGCAAGACCGTCGACGCGGACGGCGCCACGCCGTTGCTGGACATCGGCGAGGAGGCCGGCGTGCTCATGCCCTCCGGGTGCCGCATGGGCATCTGCTTCGGCTGCATCACGCCGCTCAAGGCGGGCGCCGTCCGCGACCTGCGCACCGGCGAGATCACCGAGGCCGAGCCGGGCGTCCTCATCCAGACCTGTGTGTCCGCCGCGGCGGGCCCCTGCGACATCGAACGGTAGGAGCACCTTGACCGCCATTGACCCCACCGCCCACCTGACCGCGGAACAGATCGAGGAGCTGGGCCGGGAGCTGGACGCGATCCGCGACGAGGTGATCGCCGGCCGCGGCGAGAAAGACGCCGCCTACATCCGTAAGGTCATCTCGGCGCAGCGCAAGCTCGAGCTGGTCAGCAGGGGTGTGCTGCTGTTCTCGATCTTCCCGCCCGCGTGGCTGCTCGGCACCGCCGGGCTGTCCGTGGCGAAGATCATGGACAACATGGAGATCGGCCACAACATCCTGCACGGCCAGTGGGACTGGATGCGGGACCCGAAGATTCACTCCACCACCTGGGAGTGGGATCACGTCTCGCCGTCCGAGCAGTGGAAGCACTCGCACAACGAGCTGCACCACACGTACACCAACGTGATCGGCAAGGACAACGACCTCGGCTACGGCATCATGCGCGTCGACGAGGACCAGAAGTGGCACCCCTTCCACCTCGGCCAGCCGCTCTGGAACTTCCTCAACGCCTGCTTCTTCGAGTACGGCATCGCCGCGTACGACCTGGAGCTCGGCAAGAACCTGCACAAGCGCCGCCGCAAGAACCCGGAGTTCCGGGCGCGGGCCAAGGCCGTGGGCCGCAAGATCCGCAAGCAGGTGCTCAAGGACTACGTGATCCACCCGCTGCTGTCGGGCCCGTCGTTCCTCACCACGCTCGCCGCCACGTTCACCGCGAACCTGGTCCGCAACATCTGGTCCCACTCGGTGATCATGTGCGGGCACTTCCCCGAGGGCGTACAGGTCTTCGAGCGCCGGTCGATCAAGGGCGAGACGCGCGGCCAGTGGTACCTGCGCCAGATGATGGGCTCGGCGAACATCAGCGGCAGCAGGGCCATGCACTTCATGACCGGCAACCTGTCGCACCAGATCGAGCACCACCTGTTCCCGGACCTGCCGAGCAACCGGTACGCCGAGGTCGCGGTGAAGGTGCAAGCGCTGTTCGAGAAGTACGAGCTGGAGTACGTCACCGGGCCGCTGCCCAAGCAGGTGTTCTCCGCGTGGCACAAGGTCTTCCGGCTCTCGCTGCCGAACAAGAAGCCCAAGGTCAAAACGCCGGACCGCGAGCAGGAGCTCGTCGCGGCCTGATTCCCGGTATTGGGTCGGATCTTTCGGCCGTACCGGCGGCACCGCCGGTTTCGGTGAGATCCGTTGCGGACGGTGAGCAGCCGCGGCATCGGACTGTACGGCACGGGATCCGGGCAGCCCGGTGTCCGGCCGCGCTGCCTGGACGTGCGCCAGGAGCTCAGCACACAGCCCCGGCGAGGTGTTGTAGTGCACTGACCTGCCGTGGTCGGGCCGGTGGCCGGGCGGCTCGTTCGTCATTCCGGCCCGGGAGGAGCCGACCGGCGGCCTGTCACTCCCGGACGAGAGCGGCGTAGATCGGCGGCAGGTCGGGGCGGAGAACCCTTTCTCCGTGTTCCCGCTGTCCGCCGGTGGCCGGGGCCGGCCGCACCCTCGTGGCCATATCCCGTTTGACGCGCAACCACCCGGCCGGTTACCGCACTACGGGACTGACAGGTACTTTCGCAGGCTACGGCGCACCCGCGCTCTTCCCCCTGCCCGCGGCACCGCTCGGCCGGCTGGGGTGACAGGCCGAGATGGACGGTGGTGCCGGTGGCGTCCAGGACGCGGGCGACGGCGGGCTGGAGCGGGCCGCACAGGTGGAAGCCGGCTCCCGCTCGGCCGCTTCGGCCTTCGCCTACAGCCGGGCGCCCATCAATCTGTCGTTAGCCACGCCAACCGCCCAGCCTAGTGAACGCCCAGCGCAGCACCTCCTGGTCGGATGATCGCGCCCTGTCCGTTCGAGTGCGGTCAGAGTGTGGGCCGTCAGCCGAGCCAGTTACGGAAGTTGCCATGCCCGACCCCCGGTCACACGCTGACAACCAGACCGCTGCCACCACCCCACCCATTCACAGCCGCCAGCTCGTGGCCCGGCTGGTCCAGCTCGCCCAGAAGATGCCGCCCGGTTCGACCGGATCCTCGTCGTCGCCGGGCACTGCCAGGGCTACAGCCAGACCCTCTGCAAGAACTGGAACAAGGGGCTCAACGGGACCGACGTGTGCAACACCCGCAAGGAGGTCATCCCGGCCGAAGCCGTCGAGGCACCCCAGATAGCGGCCGGCTCCGCTCGTGGACCACATCTGCCGGCTTCTGGCCACCGGGACCAAGTTTTCCGGGGCGAAGGCCGCCGTCGGGAACACCGCAGTGATCGCCGACGGAGGCTACCCAGGTGCCGCACTCCTCCTACACCGTGGCCGGGTCTGCGACGACAGTGTCTGCCGCGGCTCTCAGTCCGGCCTCGGTTTCGGCGGAGCGCCACCGCAGGAACGCCCGGTACTGGGGCAGATAGCAGCTGGTCGCCGGCTCGTCCGCCAGCACCAGTGCCTGCGTCCGTTTTCGTCGATGGGGATCACACCGGCCAGATCGTCCACCGCGCAGGCCCGGTCGTAGTCGTCTGGGGCGGTGGTGTCTCCCGCCATGAGACCACCCTCCGTACACCCGCCCCAGGAGGCCAGGGCGGAGACGGGGACGACGATCAGAAGGCCGCCCATCGACTCCACCCAGACAAGGGAGGGGCCGGAGGCATCGTCTGCGGTGGATGCAGAGGTGATCATGCAAGTCAGTGTGCCCTCGCCCACTGACAACGTCCCCGCGCTCACCGGAACCCAGCACGGGGAAAGGCGCAGCGCCTGTGGCAAGCAGCAGTTACGGGACGGCTCTTAGGCTCCTGGGCCGATCCGGCGCACGCCGACTTCGTCGCCCCTCAACAGCGCGAGCGCAGCTTCGCGTAGCTGTTCAGTGCTACGCGCCCCCTTGGCCGTAGCCACACGAAATCAGGGGCTCATCGCGATGTATGCGATCAGCGCGAGGGGCTCGCCGCTGGAAATCCTCCGGCCTGGCGGGAGCCAGCGACGTGCTGTCGGCATGCTCGGAGCGGGCCCGCCCCGAGCGCGTCGACTGCCGCAGAATCTCACCAAGCTCTACTAGTAACCGGAATCTGAGGTTTGGCGTTAGTTCGGCGTGAGTCGTCCTGGTCCGAAGATTCCGCCGTTGTCGGTAACCGATGCCCAGCGGGCTGTGCCGGAGGGCTGCGTGTGTCGTCGTACAACGGCCCAGGTTCTGGCTCGGCGGTCGCGGATCGTGCTGGAGTGCGCGGACAGGCACTCGATCATGGCGGTGTCGCGTCGGCGCTTGGCTGGCGAGACTGTCATCGACTGCACGAACCCGGTCGACTACACGACCGGACGCACGGAGGAATGTGGCAAAGGGTCGCGGCCGCTTGTGCGGTAGCGGCTCGCGTGTTTGTGGCCAGAAGAGCCCAGGGCTCTGAGAACGCTGACGTGGGCTGGGGCAAGAACGCGAACGCGTACCGCCTTCGTTGACCGGGAGAGAAATATGACCATCAAGGACATCGGGCCGGAACCTCAAAGCTTCGACCTCGAGAAGGCGACACTCGAGAACACGAACTATCGCGCGGTCGCCTGGTCCGGGAAGTACCTCCAGTTGACCCTCATGTCGATCCCGGTGGGTAAGGACATCGGCTTGGAGGCCCACCCGGAGACTGACCAATTCCTACGACTCGACGCGGGCCGAGGCCGCGTCCAGATGGGCCGCACGAAGGATCGACTCGACTTCGACCGGGAGGTCGAGGATGGCTGGGCGATCTTCGTGCCCGCCGGCACGTGGCACAACGTCACCAACATCGGTGACGAGACCCTGCAGCTCTACGCCGTATACGCGCCGGTCCACCACGCGTCGGGCAAGATCCATGCGACATCCGCCGACGCGGAGCGCGACGAGGACTCAGACAACGACGAGCCACCAGGCTGGTCGGTCCAGCCTGCCCAGCCGCCATCGGACGAGCACGCCTGACCAGCGAGGGCTTGTCGCGGCAGCAGTTCCTTGCCCTGAGGCGAATTGAGAGGATCACGATCCTCCCCGCTCCAGCAGCTGTCCGTCCTGAGCCACGCCGTCGAAATCCTCGGCCAAGCCCGGGAGCCAGCGGCTTTCCCGCCGAGGGCCCTGCCTAGCATCCGCTTCATGGCTGGAACCGGAGATCACGCACGCCCGGCCCGTTGACCTGGGCACGCCGGGGCCGACACGAGATCAGTAGGCAGTGACTGATGGCTCTTTGATGAGGTCACGGAGCCAGATCACGATGGCGGCTGTGGCCGGGGTGCCGTTGAAGATGTAGTCGGTTCGTCGTACCGAGTCGCGACGGCCCGGTGCTGTTTCAGCTTCCCGATGCAGCGTTCGACGGTGTTGCGGCGGCGGTACTGCTCTTGGTCGAAGGCCGGCGGGCGACCGCCGGCCCGGCCGCGCCTGCGGCGCTTTCGCCGCGCTGGCCGGGCGAGGTCAGCCAGACCAGGGGCCGGCAGCGGTCGTCCGCCAGCAGATGGACCTTGCTGGTCAGCCCGCCCCGGGAGCGTCCCAGGGCCTCACGGCCATCTGGATCCACACGGGTGCCACCCCTTTTTCGGGGTGGTCGGCCGGGGGCGCGTGGCGGGCTCCGGCCGCGTGCTGACGGGCCCGGCAGGAGGTGGAGTCGACATTGACCGCCCACGACCCGTCCGCGTCCGGGGCGGTGGAATCGGCTCCGGCCTGCAACGCTCGCAGGATCCTCGACCAGGTGCCATCCGCCGACCAGCAGCGGAGCTATGCGATCCCACTGAGCATTCGTCAGTTCATGCCGACGCACCATCACCAACACCTGCCCGGAACAGCGAGAGATCCACCACCCGGGCAAGAGCCATCAGACACTGCCTAGTCCGCACGTACGGAAACAAGCCGCAAGATGTGGACGGGGGACATGTTTTCGGCCGGACTGGACAGGCGCTGGTTTCCAGGTTCGGACAAATTTTATGCTTCTGCAGCACCTCGGGAAGCACCCTGCGTCAACGAAGGGCTCAAGATGACATGGGTTCGTAAGGTTACTCTCGCGATGAGCGCGCTCGCGATGACTGTCGGCGGTCTCGCCTCCACCACAACGCCGGCGGCCGCGGTCGGCGGCTGCCCGTCCGGAAAGCTATGCCTGTACAACGCCCCCGACTACCACGACCTCCGGCTGACCTCGACCAGCACTAAGGCCTGTTACGGCCTTGGATCCCAGCCGTACTTCATGTATTCCGTGGCGTCGTATGTGAATAACCTGCCGGTCAACGCAGCCATATGGGAGTACGAGTTGTCCGGGTGGAAACTGGTCGGCACGATCGGCCCCGGCAAGTTCAGCAGTAACGCGGGCCGCAGCTTCGGCGTAGGCGGGGCCGTCTGCATGGGTGGTGTGCACCCCAATGTGCTGATGACGTAACGCAGTAGGGGACCTCGGCCGGTGAACCGGTCGCGGCCCCCACCAGTCCGCGGCCGAGGCGGGTGTTCGCCCCGCCCGCGCTCCCGTCCACCTCACCCGCCCTCTGCGCGCAAGGACGCTGTCAGCGGACAGACCAGACTCGGACGACGGACAGACCAAAACCCTGTCCATAACTTCTGCTCCGCCGCAAGGCCGGTCGCCAGGACGCCGGAGCCGGTGACGCACTCGGCGGCCTGGGCGAGCATCGGCTCCAAGGGGGGAACAGAGCCACTCGAGGATGGCCTCCTCACCGCCCATCCCGAACCTGGCACCGATAGCCTTTGCCGGCGCGTGACGGGCGTCGGTCGTGTATTCGGCCAGTGGGCCCGGGGCCCTGCCACGTCAGGCTCCATGGTGGGCTGGACAACGGACGTCACCTCGGCAGCGCACCGGACCATCGTCCGCGTGACAGCCGTGAATCCGACCGCCGAGGCGCTACTCGCCGGCATACCCGCCCTTGCCCCCTACGCCCGCAAGGCCACCCTGCTGCGCCCCCGGACGGGTGAGCCGTCGCCGCACAGCAGCCACGTCGGTGGCCCGCTGCTGTGGCCGGCCGACCAGGGGTGGCCCCGGTGTCAGGGGCCGCACATGGTCGAAGTACGGGAAGAGCTTTCCGACGCGGATCGAGAGACTCTGCAGCGTATCGACCGGGTTGCGCGAGCCCGGTGGCAAGCAGAGCCGGAGGACCGTACGAGGTCATCAGGGAGGACACCCGCATCCGTTCCCGGATCATGGACGGCGCCACCGCGCTCGACAAGATCACGCGGGAGCGGATCCGCCAGGTGTCGGTCCCTAGCGACCTTCCGGACCACTCCCGACATCTCGAAGTACACCGGCCCCGGCTCACCGCCGCCGACGAGCACACCCACCACGCCCGCATGCGCCGTTCGGCGAGCTCGGTGGGTGCCGGTGTCACAGCTGGGGTACGTAGGGGGCGAGACCGACGATGAGGATGGACCGTTCGCCCGGCCCTGGCTCGGAACCCGCGCGGACTGGGCCGACGTAGTGGCTGACTCTGTGGTCGTGGACGGCGTAGCCATCCAGTGGTTCGGTGAGGGTGAAGTCGGCGTGGATGTCCGCCCACGGGTCCTCGGGCTGGAGGCCTGCGCTGGCCGGTGTGGCGATGACGTTCTGCCCGCCGGTGACGTTGGTACGGCTGATCAGGTGGGCGAGGGTGAACGTGCTGGCCGAGCCTCCGTCCTGGTGCAAGCAGTTCGGGGAAGAAACGGCGAGCTGGCCGGGACGGTCGACGGCGAGCCTGATCAGGTGGACACCAGCCCACAACGGCCGTCTCCCCAGATTCCTCATGGACAGGACCTGCTCAATGTCCCAGCGCAGGAGTCGCAACAGCAGAGCGTTGCCGCGCAGTGCCTCAGGGATGTCGGGGAGCACGCGCCGCGTCCGCGGGTGCTCAGGGTCTTCCTCGTCCTGGGAGAAGTCGGTGACCGTACCGTGTACGGGGTCGGGGGTTCCGGGAATCCAGGACAGTTCGTCCTTCCACGGCAGGTACACGGCATGGGAGTACCTGCGGAACCGATTCGTTCCCGGCGCGTACGGGTCGGGCGGCAGAGCCGCGAAGACCTCCCGGATCCTGGCCAAATCCCCCGCAGCGGACCCGGCCGGGATACCGAGTTGCTCAGCGCCGTAGCGGACGAACCCGCGCTCGCGCAGACCGTCCATGTCCTCCCCCGGTCCTCCCGCATCGGAGTGCGATCGCCGCTTGGGCTCAGTGTTTTCCATGTGCTCCTCCAACGGGTCACCTCCGGAGCCATGGCGCCGGCGGCGCCCGCCACGTCCCGGGGCTCGACGCGGCTTTGCGATGCAAGCCCCAGCCCTTGCGGCGAGCTCGTCGAACGGCGAGGGCTACGGGCGGTCCGGCTGCTGAGCGTCCTACGGGACGCGGAAGGAAGCAAATTCGATCTTCCTCCCGAGGACGCGTGCATGGGTCGTGTACCCGCTGAGGGCGCTCATCCAGCTCGGCGGCGAAAGGACCAGTTCACCCTCGAAACCGCTCCCGCATCGAAGTACACCGGGCCCGGCTCACTGCCGCCGACGAGCACACCCACCGCGCCCGCGTGCGCGTCCAGTGGTCCGGCCGGGGCGGGTCCGGTGAGCGCAGTGGTCAGGAGTGGCGAGGGCCATGCGGCGGTAGCTGGCTGGCATGGGCGGCGCGGTGCACGCGCCGCCTTCCCCTACACATGGCGCGGCCTCGCGCAGGTCAGCTGGGCAGCCCCCAACCAGAAATGATCACCTGAAGTCATCGTGCAGTGACGTGGTGTCAGACCCAGGTGCTTTCATGGAACCGCTGTGCGGGAAGCGCAGCCTGACTGGGAGGGGACTCTGAATGCCGACTGTCCGGGAGCACTTACGGAACGGATCGATCGTACGGGCGCACTGGCGGAAGCCCGCCGGTTCCAGCAAGCAGGTCGGCCTGCTCGTCATGTTCGTGCTGGCGATGTTCGTCCTTGGCAGCAAGCCGATGGGCGGCGCTGCCCCGGTGGAGCAGGTTCCGGGGCCGCAGTCGACGGTGTATCCGATCAAGTGGCCCGGGTGGGACACGCCGGTGGTGGTGCCGACGCCGACGGTCTCGTATCCGATCGTCTTCCCCAGCCCGGGGAGCACCCCGTGAGCCGGCGCCCGGCCGTACGGCGGTCGAGCCGGGGTCGACGTCCCCGCAGGCGTCAGAACGCGGACCTGGAGAAGCTCGGGCTGATCGCCCTGGTGGGCGTGGTGGGACTCAGTTTGGTGGTGGGGGTGCTGCGGTGGCTGGCCGAGCATCCCTGGGTGGTGGTGCTTGTGCTCCTGGCGGTGGCGGCCGCGGGTGGGGTGTGGGTGTGGCGGCGGAGGGAGGCAGCGCAGTGGGAGCGGGTGCGCTCCCAGGGCCTGCGCTACGCGGTCGAGCAGCTCGACCGGCTGCACCACCGGCAGTTCGAGTTCGCCGTGCGGGACCTGATGCACCGCGACGGCTGCACGGACGCCCTCCAGGTCGGCGGCCGCGGCGACAACGGTGCGGACGTGAAAGCCACCGATCCGTACGGCCGACGCTGGGTGATCCAGTGCAAGCATCGCAAGGCCGGCTGGTCCGGGAAGCCTGTCGGCACACCCGACCTCCACGTCCTCAACGGCACCGGCCGCCAGGTTCACGGAGGTGACGTGCTGGTCATGCTCACCAACGGCCGCATCACCAGCAACGCCGTCACCTTCGCCAAGTCACAGCGCCTGCACCTGGTCGACCGCCGCCTCCTCGCCCAGTGGGCCGCCGGCTCCCGTCCCCTGTGGGAACTGCTCCGCGCCGTACCCCCGCCCCGCAAACCGACCCCTCTGTCCTGAGCCCCCGGCGACAGCAGCCCGGATCACCGCCACCACTGACAACACCCCTCGCGCTGGCACGGCGGCCTCGACCGGAGCATGCGCAGGGCCGCCACCCCGGTCGCGGCGACGCCACTTCTCTCGTGCTCCCGGTCTACGGGGCGGGGGCGAATTCGACGTCGGTGCCGCCGCAGCCGGCTGCGATGTCCAGCAGCTGGTCCCGCTCCGCCTGGTCGACCGCGAGGCCCCAGCGGAGTTTCGTTGCGGTCCACTCGGCGCCGTACCGGCACAGCGCGTCCGGCGCCGGCGGCAGCCACTGCGCCGGGTCCTGGTCCGCCTTCGACCGGCTCGAAGGCGCCGTCACCGCCACCAGCGACGCCTGGCTGGCCCTGGTCGTTCGCGTACGCCTCCCGTCGTGCGGGCGTCCAGGCCGACGCCCCCGAGTCCCAGGCCTCGGCGAGCGGGACCACCCACGTGGTCGATGTCCAGCGCACTGCCAGGCGTGACCTCCCGCTCGTCGCAGTACGACCACCACACGCCGCCGGTCAGGGTGCAGCCAGGCCCGATCTCCGGATACGCCACGCCTCGGCCAGGAGGACCTCGGCGCGGGTGTTGCAGCCGTCGGCAGGGACCTCGCCGGCGTTCCAATGCCGGAAGGAGGTTCGCCGGTAGCCGGTCCGGTCCTCCACACCGGGAGGCCGCCCTCGCGGAGCGAAGAGACCCGTGATCCCGATCGGCAGGGCCTGCGGCACGGCTGCGGCCGGGGTGGCGAGGTGTCCTCTCGCCGGGGCGGCCGCGGGCAGGGAAAGAGTCACGGCAAGGGCGACGGCGGCCGCGACAGCGGACCGCTTCATGATCATAATGGGCCGGTTTCTACCGGCCCCACGCCGTCAGCGACAGGCCGTGCGGACCGGGTTCACCCGCCCGAGCACGCCGGTTCACCGGCGAAACGCCACTGCACACTCCCCTGTCCGTCACCCGGCGGCCGCGGCCGGGCCCTCGCCGAACCGGGGTACGTCCTCGAGCCCGACGTCCAGGCGCAGGCGCTGGAATCGGAGGGGGTGGCGGAAGACACCGCCGTGGTCGATGGCGCGGTCGGCGCTGACCTCGGCGACCAGGGCGGGGTGGACGAGAGTGGTGTCCAGGACGTCGCGGCTCCCCCAGCGACGACGAGGATGGCCCAGGCCCCGGCCGTCGTCGTGGCCGGGACCTGAGGGCCGCTCAGTCGGTCTGGTTGTTGGTCTCCTTGGGCAGGCAGAACATCAGGGCCCACATCAGGGCGAGGAAGCCGGCGACCCACCACAACACGGTGATGAACGCCTCGCGGTTGAGTCCGGCGTCGGGTGAGCCGCCGGTGGTGGCGAAGAACACCAGGGCGGTCAGCGCGGTGCCGAGGGCGATGCCCAAGTGCATCGCGGTGTTGAACAGGCCGGAGGCGGCCCCGGCATCCTCGTGCGGGACCCGGGCCAGCGACAAGTCGGCGAGCGGGCCGCCGACCATGCCGAGACCGACGCCGATCAGTACCACCGGCGCGGTCATCGCCAGCAGGGTCAGGTCCTCCTCGCCTGCAGCGGCCCGGAAACCGTAGGCGGCCATCGCAGCAATCGTGATGAGTGCTCCGGCCTGAGGCAGACGGCGGGCGAAGCGCCCGGCGCTCTTTGCCGCGAGCGTTGCGCCAACCAGCTCTCCCAGGGAGAGCAGAACGAAGGCCAGGGCCGCGTGGACGGGGCTCATGCCCAGTCCGCGCTGGAGGTAGAGGGTCCAGGTCATGAAGAACAGACCGCACAGCAGGCCGTGCATCAGCTGCGCGGCCGTGCCGCCGGAGAACTGCCGGCCCCGGAAGAGGGACAGGGGCACGAGCGGCGCGCCGTCCTGCTTGCGACACTGGTGGCGTAGGAAGACGACCAGCGCGAGGAGGCCTGTGCCAAGCATCGCGAAGCACCACAGCGGCCAGTGATGCAGGTGCCCCTCGGAGAGGGGGAAGACGATCAGGACGATCGCCAGCGCGGACAGCGCCATGCCGGGCAGGTCAAGCCAGTCGGCCTTCTTCACGGTCGACTCGGGGATGAACTTGCGTCCCACCAGGAGCACGGCGAGGCCAACGGGCACGGTGACCAGGAAGATCAGCCGCCAGGACAACCCGAACAGGTCGGCCTCGGTGAGCAAGCCGCCCAACACCGGACCCAGGACGTTGGCGATGGAGAGGACAGCCCCGTACAGACCAAAGGCCTTGCTGCGGCTCGCGCCGTCGAAGGTGACGTGGAGGGTGGCCAGGACCTGCGGGATCATCAGCGCCACCCCCACCCCCTGGAGCATGCGGGCGCCGATCAGCACGCCCGGCCCGGCAGCCAGGCCGCACAGCAGCGAGGCCGCAGTGAACACGACGGTGCCCATCAGGAGGATCCTGCGCCGTCCGTAGAGGTCGCCGAGGCGCCCGCCAGTGATCAGCCCGACGGCGACGGGCAGTGAATATCCGGTGGTCAGCCACTGCAATGCGGACGGTCCGGCGCTGGTCGATTCCTGGATCGCGGGCAGGGCGGTCAGGACGACCGACTGGTCGAGGAGGTCCATGAGCTCGGCGGTCAGCAGGACCAAGAGGGCGATCCGGGCCGCCAAGGCCATGTTCGGGTGGTGAGGTGCTGGGTCGTCCGGGGACGGGGTGGTGTGCTGCGGCTCGTTGTCGAGCGCGGAGGAAGACACGACGGGAAACTCCTGATCCGAAGGAATCGGGGAGCCAATGCCGACAGCCGCACCGGGGCCGGAAAACACAAAACCCGGGGCAGACGGCAGAGCTGCACCCGGGAAAAGACCGAAAACAGGGGGAGGGTGACGCAACTCAGGCCAGCGCGACGTCCGCCCCCGGACACGTGCGACACAACAGCACGCGGGGAACACGGACGACTACATGGCCTGGTTAATAGGACGTCACCTCAAGATCGGCACACAGAAGGAACAGGGAAACCAGTCACTGCCGCCGACGCCTCGGCACAGGAACCGGTCCACCATACGACACGCCCAAGACCCACCGCACACCAGATAACGGACCCGACCCGCTGGCCCAAGCGACGCAGAGGATGCGTCACCGTCCACCCCGCACCCACCCGGCCCGCCGGGGCCTCGCACGCCGCGGTCCCGGAAGACCACAAGCACCCCGTCGACCCCCGGCCCGCACGCCCGGACACGGGGGCGGCGCTGCCCCTCTCCCCCCACGCCCGACCCTGCGGCCGCGCCTCCCACCGGCGCCGTTCCCCGAAGCCGGCCGTGCTCCCGCGCCGGCCCGTCCCGCACCCGCGGCCCGCAAGGCGTCCGGCGAGACGCAACCCGCCCGGCGGGGTCCCGACCACAGGGGCGAAGGCCCGGTACGGTCGCGCAGGACGACCCCGCCCCGGCCTGCCGTACGCCCCGCCGTCAAACCAAACCCAAGCCCAGGAAAGGTGAAGCGGCCAAACCGTACGCACGCCCCGCACCGTCCGGTACGAGCCCCAGGGGCGGGGACCGCGGACATGACGGAGCTGTGCCGCGCCGCACACGGCGTCACCAGCCCTGCCGTGGCCACGCTCTGCCACCAGACCTACGTGTGACTGAGCGTTCTACTTGGCCAGTCCTTGTAGAGGGCGGCGGAGCGCATGCGGACCGCCCAGGAGGCTCCGACCCACGCGCCGAGCAGGCTGCCAGCCAGCAGGTTGACCGCGACCGGCCAGCGGGCAGCCACCTCGGCTGCCGGGACCGCCACCAGGCGGGCAGGCAGCGCGACCAGGACAACGACCAGGCTCATCGCCTTGTTCAGGATGACCGCCGAGAGCGCGGCGAACCCGAAGAGGCTGATCAGTAGCGGCAGACGGAACTCTGCGCCTCCCAGGCCGATCATCCCGCCCAGGGCGCCGATGGCGGCTCCCGCAGCGAAGACCACGGGTGCCGAGTGCGTCGAGCGGAGCGGGACGAGATGCTGGTCGGGGGTCATGAAGCGCATCCTCGCTCGTGACCGCCCCCGCCTACTACGGCACGGGCCCACCTTCAGGGAAAGGCACGGGGGCTCCGACCCCCGATTGGTCAGGCCCTCTGAAGCGCCTGCGCCGACCGCGATACTCAACTGGCCCCTCGCGCTCAGTGGCCAAGTAGAACGCTCAGTCACACTACGGCCGATGACCGGGGCGTGGTATTCGCGGAGGAAATCGAACATGCGTTTCGCTGAGGGTGGGATACCACCGTTCCGTTCCGTTTCCCCGAGAACCCGATCACGCTCCAATGGGCGTGGCAGCAGACCTACGTGGAGCTCGCGCAGTCCCCCGCCGGGACCGGTACGACCGTGCTGCGGCGCCGGTTGATCGCCCTCTCCGGGAACCTGTGCACCCAGCCCTCCTGGGCGGCCTCCGCCGCCTGGCGGGCCGGCAGCGTCGAGCTGCGGCGCGCCGCCCGCACCCCCACCTCCGCACCGGCGGACGGGGAGGCAGCAGCATGAGCGAGCAGACCACCACCAAGCCCCGCCCGCAGGTCGTCACCTGGGCGACCAGCCAAACCGGCCCCTGTGCCCGGTGCGGATCTCCCTGAGCCCGGTGCGTCGTCCTGGCGTCACCGGTCTGCCACGCGTGCCGCACTCAGCTGCGCGAGGCGCAGCAGAAGCCGGCCCACTCCGGAGCCTGACCTCACGGAGCCTTCTGGCCGGCTCCGACGTCTCCCGAGGCGATCGGGAAGATGTTCGAGCGGCTCAGGGAGCAGGCCGGGCTGTACCGGTCAGGACCGGCGGGGGCGGCTTGCGGCCGCCTGGGTGACCTCTGGCCCGCCCACAGCGCTGTACCGCCGCACCCTCCCTCGCCACTACCGCGCAGGCCGCCCCGAGCTGCTCATGGTGTGATGAAACGGGGGGTCCGAGAAGGAGAGAACGATGACCTCACCGGTAGCGGAGCGGAAGACCGTCGCGGGCCTGGTGTCAGTCCGCCCGTTGGCCGAGGCAGACCTGGATCAGGCCGATGAGATCTTCCGGGTCGCCTTTGGGACGTTCCTCGGGGTCCCCGAGCCGAAGACGTTCTTCGAGACCGCCGATTACGTCCGCACACGCTGGGCGGCCGATCCGCACGCGGCTTTCGCAGCGACGATCGAGGGTGAACTCGTCGGATCGAACTTCGCCGCCAACTGGGGCAGCGTCGGGTACTTCGGACCGTTGACCGTGCGTCCGGACTTGTGGGACCAGGGCGTCGGCAAGCGCCTCATGGATCCGGTCATGGACTGCTTCGACACCTGGGGGAACAGCCACCTGGGACTGTTCACCTTCTCGCACAGTCCCAAGCACCTTGAGCTCTATCGCAAGTACGGTTTCTGGCCCCGATTCCTCACCGCCATCATGAAGAAGCAAGTCACAGGCAGCCCCGCGGTCCCGGGCCGGGTGATGTACAGCGAGCTGCCTGCCGCCGAGCAGCCCGCCTGCCTCAGTGCCTGTCGCGCACTGACCGGGGCCGTGTACGAGGGGCTGGACCTGGAACGCGAGATCGTTGCCGTGCACGCGCAGGGACTCGGTGACACCATCCTGCTCCAGGGCGGCGGCTCCGAGCTCGATGGCCTGGCCATCTGCCACTGCGGAGCCGGATCGGAGGCCGGCGAGGACGTGTGCTTCGTCAAATTTGGCACCGTACGCCCTGGCCCGGAGGCCGCCGACCGCTTCGAGCGGTTGCTCGACGCATGTGAACAACTGGCGGCCGAGCGCGGGCTGAGTCAGCTGGACGCCGGGATGAACCTGGGCCGCCCGGATGCCTATCGGCGCATGATCGACCGTGGTTTTCGAACTGGGTTGCAGGGCGTCACGATGCACCGGCCCAACGAGCCCGGTTACAGCCACCCCGACGCCTATGTGATCGACGACTGGCGCTGAGACGGTACGCGCATCCTGAACGGCTTCGGAGCGGTAGGCGCCCCGGCCCGGCCCTGGTAGGCGGCGACGAACTCCTCGATCGCGGCGAGGGCCTGGCGCCGGTGGGCGGTGTCCTGGCGGGCGATGCGGATGAGCGAGCGGACCCCTGCGGTCTGCGCGTCTGCGTCTGTGCCGGACAGTGCGCGGACGGCTTGCTCCAGGTCCTCGTGGGCGTGGGTCGTGCAGGCAGTGAAGCAGTCGGCGCTGACAGCCCGCAGGCCGTCCTGCCGGGGGTTCACCCGGAGCGGTGGTTGGGGCGGCGGGGCAGAAGCGGGAGCCGGAGCCGTGCTGGATGCTGTCGACCGGGGCGGTGACCGGCGGCGTGTGACGGCTGCCGGACCTGCCCGCGGTCGACAGCGCCACGGGGCCGGGAGCAGCCCATCCGAAGGTGGCTCCCCGCAGTCGCTATTGCACCCCTCTTGTGGCTGGGCTGGCAGGAACGCGGCGGAATTTCGGGGGCGGTGGTCTGGGTGAGAGGGCGTTTTGTCCCTTTAATTCGATCTATTTCAGAGCGTGTTCGGCCCCTGCCAGGGCCCCTCCACGGCGGCCCCGCAGTCGCTCGGGAGGTGCGCGACGACGAGCGCGGCGGCCGCTTGGGGTGTAGCCACCTCGCCGAGGAGTTCGGCGTAGCCGGCGGCATACACCAGGTAAGTCTTCTCCCCGCCAGCTATGAAGGGAAGGTCGTTGCTCCAAGGGAAGTCTGTGTTCCGGTGAAAGGTCAGGCAGCCGTGGCTCGGAAAGGGGAACAGCTGGCGCAGACGCAGCTCTGCGAACGCGGCTTCGATCACCTCAGGACCCCCGCGGCGGGCATCAGGGTGGCGCTCCAACAACATGCGCCAGGTCTTCTCGACCACGGTTTCCGTACTCATGTCATCGATCATGCGCAGTAGCGCCCGCCGGAGCAACCCTCAGCGCTTGCCCGCGGGTCGGTGTACTGAAGTTTGCGGTGCGTCGTCAGGTGTCGCGCCATGTGCGTGTGGATTCGCCGGTGAGGCGGCGGGTCATGAGGTTGATCATCGCGAGGTGGATCATGGCTTCGGAGCGGTGCGGGTGGGCTTCGTAGTCGCGGGTGAGGCGGCGGTGGTTCATGAGCCAGCCCAGCGTCCGCTCGGCGGTCCATCGGCCGGGAAGGACGGCAAATCCCCTGGTGGCAGGGTCGCGGCGGACGATGTGCATGTCGATGCCGAGGGTCGCGGCGTGTTCGACGAGGTGTTGGCGGTAGCCGCCGTCGACGCCTTACGTTGTTATGCCGTCAAGTTCAGGCGATGAGGCCCCCGAACACGGCGCGGTCGTAGAGGCGCTGATGCCACTCGTTTGCGCCAGGAGCGGGCTTGCTGGTCAGCACCGGGTTCGGGCCGGTCTCGATGAGATGCAGCAGGGTCCAGGCCACGCCGTAGCAGTCGTCGGGGCCGAAACATGAGGCGAGAGCCTTCGCCTCTTCCGCGGTGACCGGCTTGGCGATCGCGCGGAGCTGCTGATCACACCGGTCGATCTCTTCTTCGCTCGCGTCCCAGTCGGGGAGCGGGCCGTCAGCAACGAACGCCTGCACTTCGGGTCTCATGTTCGAATGATCGGTCGCCGTCGCCACCGCGGGCAAGGCTTCTTCGCAGGTCACGCGGCTCGTGCTGCTGCCGCCAACGGTGCCGGGAACGCGGACTGCTCGTCGAACAGCTTGTGGTGCTGAAGGCAGTGGTAGAGCTGTCCGATCATGCGGTTGAAGAGGTTGCGCTAGGCGGCCGCGTGCCAGTTGCCTCGTTCGCGTCGAGGCGGCGATGGGCGAGTACGGCCGGGGCATCACCGTCCTGACCGGCCCGACGCCGTCCGCGGACATCCAAGGCCTGCTGAACGTGCGGCTGCGAATGAGCAGGTTCCCCTGCTTGCGCGAGTCTGGGGAGTCGGGCAGGGACGAGATCTTCTGGGCGGTGAGCGCGGGCAGTGACACCACCGCGAAGAAGTCGTTCATCACCCGCGAGTACGGGGCCACCTCGAGCGGCGACTGGCACAACTTCGATTACGACTTCAACGCCAGGACGACGTATCTGTTCGACGGCACCGTTGACCAGCACATCTCGACCGAGATCGAGCGCTGGGAAGCCGACGACAGCAGCGGCGGCTTCTACAACTCTCTCCGTGACGCTCTGGGATGGTTCTCCGACCGGGCCGCCGACACCTCGATCGAGATGCCCCGGTCCGGCGGCCAGCAGAAGGCCGCCGCCTGGTCCGCCCTGATCGCAATCGGCGCCGGGCTGCTCGACGAGATCCTGGGATGGCTCACCAACGACGACGACCTGGTGTGTTCCAGGCTCATCAACCTCGACCGCGCAGCCCTGTACGCGCTGCGCGACCGGCCGGGCAACGAGGACTACTGGAACTTCAACGGCGGCGGGGGCGGCCACCACCGCCTCTATCTGATCAGCAACGACTTCGTCTAAATCCGGGTCCTGGCCGTCTCGAACTCGGACACTCAGCGGTCATGCAGGCATCCTGCCGTATAGCGCAGCGCGCAGGTTCCGTACCGGAGAACATCACCGCGACGCGCCTGCACGCGAATGGCCGGCCCAGCAACCAGGCCCGTCCACGGGCCAGACGCCGGCCACTGGCAGAGTATCGAAATGAGAGCATCCAGTCGGCTGAGAGTCACGGACAGCGGCGCGCCATCGCGTATGGTCGCTGAATGCGAATCAGCCCCGGCGACATGGCTAAGCCAGCAGTCACCGGGGCCTCCACACTTATGCAGTCACCGCAGCAGTGATCCCCTTATGGCTTCGTCCATGATCCGCTACATGATGCCCAGCCACCTGTACGCCGGTGGTCTACCTCACTGGGTCAGGAGGTAGAGCTGCTCCAGGTGCCAGCGATCCGGTCGTAGGACCAGTGCTGTTCACGATCGCGGTTGTCGAAGATGTACGCGCGGACGTGCATGACGCCCTCGTTGTCCTTGAAACCTGCGCCGGATTCATCGTTCATGGCGAGGTACAGCGTCTTACTGATGTCCGACGCGGTGCCATCGGTGAAGATCCTGTGCTTGCCGACCTTGAATACCGAGCCGTCCGGCCCCCACTTCCCGATCAGGGTGCCGAGATAACCATCGGGGGCGGCGTGGAGGTACCCGGCCCTGCCTTGAGTCCGCAAATGGTCATAGGTGGCCCCTTCGTAGCCCTTCTGGACCCCGTCCGCATCGACGGCATGCAAGTCCTTGCGGTACTTCCACTCACCCTCGGCCCGGATGCTGAGGCCCTTGCCGGTTTCCGCTACTTTGCGGATCTCCGTCGGCTGCCATTCGAGATCCGCCCGGATGTCGTACTGCCACGAGGTGCTCATGCGACGGACCGTAGCCCGTGCCACGCTCCACTGATCACCGTCCGCGTCGTGCTCCCCTGACAGCACTGGACGCACGTCACTCGAAAGCGTGAACGGGACTTTCCTCGCCGAGCACGACCATGATTCTCCAGAAGTGTCCGGCTAGTCGCGTGTGCCCGGTGCGGGCGGGGGCCGATAACGGGACTCCGGCGATCGCCACCGGATCCCCAGGGTGGTCACGACGCTCTCACCGCGCGGGCGGCTGCGCCGGGAAGCCAACGGGCGAGTGGCTCCTCCCCTCCCTCCGAGCCAATGCCGGCCCATGGCGCCGAGCGCATTCCCGGGCCGGTGTCCTGGCGAGCGTCCTCGCACTGAAGCAAAATTACGGGCTCGCCTGACGGCGGTCCGCGAACACCTGGTCCTACGGGTGGGGTACCCAGCCCTCTGCTGATGTGATCCGCGGCGACTGGGGCTGACAGGCACCTACTCGTGATTTACCACTCGAAGGAGTGGCAGTTCGGTTTTCCGGCCGGGAGGACCCCCTAGGCTCCCCCGAGGCGCGTCCAAGGGGCACGTCCGGATTGACGAGGAGCATGGCTATGACAGACGCGGTGCCGGGCGTGAGAGAAGCCGACGGAACACTCGGCCATGACCTGCTGTCCCACACGCGATGGATGACGGCGTTCTGGCATGCCAGCAGAATCGTCGGGAAAGTGCTCACCAGGGCCAGCACTGACGCACTGCGCTATGTTGCGCCGAAAGACCAAGAATTCCTGGAAACATTTTTCGGCTGGTATTGCCACAGGTTCCCTGTCACCCGGCACCTCAACCCGAAGCACGTGAAGGACCAGACGCACCTGACCGTCATGTCCTTCCCGAAGGTACGGGATTTCAGCACGCTGGCCACACTAAACCACGCCATGCTGGTGACTTTCTACGTCGATGATCATCGCCACCTGCTGGATCTGGTGCGGCTGCTCGACGACACCATGGCAGACCCGGTGGTGCACGCATTCCATGAATACATCAGGCACGAGCTCCCGGACGCCCACGAAGGGTACACGGATGTGTTCCGGGAGTTTCTTGCCGGAAGCCTGCTGCAAGGCAAGGTCAAGCGGAGCGAACTCTTCTACAGCAGGGTGAAAAGCGTGACCATGGGAATCCTTCCCGTGCACTACATCCGGTGGTGTCTCTACGGGCTCCCGGACGAAAAATTTGGCGCCCTGAAACTCCACAATTACATGCATTGGCTGGAACTCGACACCGTGCTGGTCAACGACCGGTATTCACTCGGCAAGGAGTCGGACTCCTGCGAGTGGAACTCAATCGCGGCACACGAGCTCAGCCACGAAGAGCTGACCTCCATGATCGACGACAACTATGCCCACCTAATCACGGCCTTGGGGGAACTGCTGGCGGTCGAGGAAGATCAGACATGCGTAGCGGCATATGAAGATTTCAAAATTTGCGCGGATGCCACCAAAACCTGGGAAGAATTCTCACCCAGGTACCACACCGCCCCAAGCGACACGGAGACCGAAGGACCGCGAAGCAGCCGGCCTGCGAATTATCGACTTCCCTGCGGCCCGACCGGCCTCGGAACGAAGGGACTTCGGCTGAGCATCAACAGCAGCAGCCACTGAGCCCGCACTGACCCGAGCGGCCAGGCATCGTCGGTGGAACAGCGGGGAGATGACCGACCCCAGCAAGCACCGCCGCGCACTCCGGACCCACCGCACCCCTCACCACGGCCCAGGGGCCAGCTCCGGGCGCAGCCGGTGCCAGACGGGGTGGCGTAGCTGACTTCCGCGACAAGGCGTGGCAGGACCCACCTGGCCCCGGCCACGCCCGGTACGGGGGGTGAAGGGGCACTCGTCGGCGGCTGCCACGGCCAGGAGGTGGGCGAGGTCGGCGCGTTCGCGGTCACTCCAGCCGGTCCCGACGCTGCCCAGGTAGCGCAGTCGTCCGTCCTGTCGCGGTTCTCCGAAAGGATCACTCCCGGCAGCCCGGCCAGCGCCTCCTGGCCGGGTACCCATCCCCCGACGATCACGTCGACGGTCTGCATGTGCCGGATCTTGACTCAGGACCGTGGGCGGACTCCGGGCTCGGGGAGTCGATCCGCTTGCAGACAATGCCCTCCAGACCGAGTTCCCGAGTCGCCTCGAACGCCTCCCGACAACGGCCGGCCCCACCGAGGCGGGAACCGACCAGGACGGGCCGCGTAGCCCGAGCCCGTCCAGCACTTCGCGGCGAACTCGGTACGGGCGTGCCGTCAAGTCGCCGCCGTGCAGGAACAACACGTCGAACAGCACAAGATGGGCCGGATCTTCCCGGGCAAGTCGGCCTGCTTTCGCCGGGGACCCGGACAAGCCCATCCTCGGCCGCCGGTCCAGGGGGGGGCCGGAGCCGGCGAGGGTCAGGTGATCGGCGAGCTGGCGGGCGGCATCGGGGCGCAGCGGGACAGTGCGGCCGCGGAGGCGGCCGGTCGGGTCGTGGCGGCCGGTGGAAGGGTGACCAGCAAAGTGCGCCGGTGCGGTTATGTGGAGAGATGAAGGCTCATGTCAACGCCCGTAGGCACCGAGAGACACGGTGAGCTCGCTACCGCCCTTCCGGGCCTACCAGCCGCAAAGTCGCGGGGTGATCCTGCGTACGGGTGTGAGTAGTTGCGGTACACGTGAGCTTCCGGTCCGTCGGCGATCACACGGACGGGACCGGGGGGGGGTGACCGCGGTCCCTGCACGCACCGCGTTGCCCGGGGCGTCACACCAGCAAGGGCCCTCCGCAGCGTTCGGCGCCGTCTTTCATCGCGATCAGATTGGCCTGCACGTAGGAGATCTGGTTTCTGGAGTGCCAGTCGGTCGGGAAGTAGGTGACCAGCCGTGAGTTCTGGAATCTGGCCTGGATCTCCGGTACGAAGGCGCGGTACTGGTTGTCGGTGTAGTACCAGAACGAGTTCTCGTTGTAGTAGGCGACATGCGTCGGGTCCTGGTAAGCGCCCCGGCCGTCGGAGCTGGGAGTGAGGGTGAGGAGCATGCCGCCCGGTGCCAACAGGCGGTACAGCTCGTTGATCAGTGGAACCTTCGCGGGTACGTGCTCCAGGAAGTCCACCGCCCGCAGCAGACCGACCGAGTTGTCCGGGAGGTCCAGGGGGGCGGGCAGTGTCGCGATGATGTCGACGCCGTCCCTTGCGTACTGGTCCACTCCCAGGTAGCCGGGCGGCTTACGGTGCGCGGCGCCGAGGTCCAGTGCGAGCAGCCCGCGCCGCTTGGTCCAGGCGAGCGCGTTGCTTTCGATGTATTTGTCGTACAGGGCGATGGTCTCGCGCTGGATGTGCGCGTTGATCTCGGTGTCGCGCTGGGTGTTGTCGGGGTGCATTCGTTGCATGTACAGGCATCGGGGGATGCGGTGGAAGTCGCCGGCCTGGAAGAGACGGCACATCAAGTCCTGGTCGTCCAGCACCGTGCGTGTGGCGTCGTACCCGCCGACCTGTTCGTAGGTGTCCTTGCGGAATGCGCGCACATGGTTGGGGGCGTACCAGATGTACGAGACGTTGTGCGGCGTCGGTGCCATGGCGATGGCTTGCAGGAGGCGGCGGCCGTCGACGTCCACGTCCTCGTACTGCCAGCCGTTCGTCTCGTTGAACCGTGTGTCGTCCCGGCTTCCGTCCTCGGCGATCTGAGCGGTGTGGCTGTAGACGAAGACGACGTCGGGGTTTTCGTCGAAGGCCTTGGCGAGTTCCGCCAGGCAGTCCTTCGCCAGCAGGTCGTCGTGGTCGAGTTCGACGAGGATCTCGCCTCGTGCCACTTCGCAGGCACGGCGTTTGACGGCTCCGACCCCGCGGATGTCGTCCGCGATCTCCAGCCGGACACGGTCGTCAGGGTGTTCGGGCCGCCATCGCGCGCCGTTGTTGAGGAGGACGATCCACTCCCAGTCGGAGCAGGTCTGCGCTTGCAGGGTGGCGAGGCATTCGTCCAGGAAACGCGGCCGGTGGCTGGGGGTGAAGACGGAGAACCGCGGGGTCGGGGATGAAGTCATTCCTTGGTACCTACCTGAGTGGCTGTCAGTGCTGCGCTTGCGGAGTCCCGGAACTTCTCCGGGACGAACTGTAGGAGCGATGGGGCGGCGCGGACGGCGTGGCCGAAGGCGTCCTCGGCCTCGTCGTCCCGGCCCTTCTTCGCCAGGGCCTGTCCAAGGTGCAGGTGGGCCGTGGCGGCTTTCGGGTCGGCGTCCACGATGTGCCGCAGGATCGCCACCGCCTCATCGGTGTGGCTCGACTCGATCAGAAGCGCCTTGTTGTAGAGGGCCGATTCGAAATTCGGGTCGATCTTGAGAGCGTGGTCGTAAGCCGCGCGGGCGTCGGCTGTCCTGTTGTCGTGCTGGGCGATGACGCCGAGGTTGTACCAGGCGAGTTTGCTGGCGGGGTTCACGTTCAGGTCCAAAACCTGTCGGAAGCTGCGCGTCGCCCCGGGGAAATCCTTGTTCTCGCCCTGCTTGATGCCTGTTTGCAGCAGTGCCTCTGCCCGCGCGGCACGCTGGGCCACAGGCGATTGGGGCCCGGATGCAGTCGAAGTAGTGGTCTTGGGGTCTCCTGCGAGCAGCTGGACCCAACCGGTCGCCGCATTGGAGACCACGACTGCTGCGGTGAGTCCGGTCCACAGTGCGATCCGCTTTTTCACGGGGGTCTACCTCGCCGATCCGGTGACGCGCCTGAGCCAGGCGGCAGGGGCAAGCGCGGTTGGCTGTGCGGACGATGCTCCCCGGGGCCGTCGCCCGGTGCGGCCGTGAGCGGCAGCCCACCGAGCCTGAGGTGTCACGGTGCGGGGGTTCACGGCGCGCATACCGCGTAGACGGTGACTGTGCCCACGCCGTTGGAGGTGGCCTGCCAGCCAGTAGCCGGGGAACCCCCGACAGGACGGCTGCTGAGCATCTGGAGGCCGAGGACCGACGTGGTCTGGTAGCCGCCGCCGACGGCGAATGTACCGGCGGGGCAAAAGACAACGGCTTGGCCTGTGCCGTTGTTGGAGACGACCGTGCTCTGCGCCCCTGGGCTCGCGCCCTGGTTGCCCTGGAAGCCTTGGTTGCCTTGGAACCCCTGGTTACCTTGGAAGCCTTGGTTGCCCTGGAAGCCCTGGTTGCCCTGGAAGCCCTGGAAGCCCTGGAAGCCCTGGTTGCCCTGGTTGCCTTGGAATCCCTGAGTGCCCTGGGCACCGGGGCCGCCCTGGCTGCCCTGGGCACCGGCACCACCCTGGAACCCCTGATTTCCTTGCGCGCCGACGTTGCCTTGGCTGCCTTGCGCGCCGGTACTGCCCTGGGTGCCCTGCGCGCCCGTAGTTCCCTGGCCGCCCTGTGCGCCGGTGCCGCCTTGGAATCCCTGGCTGCCCTGGGAACCCTGGGTGCCCTCGACTCCGGTGCTGCCTTGGAAGCCCTGATTGCCCTGCATGCCCTGCGCGCCGATGTTGCCTTGGCTGCCTTGCGTGCCGGTGCTGCCCTGGGCGCCTTGCGTGCCGGTGGCTCCTTGGCCGCCCTGCGCGCCGGTGTCGCCCTGGAAGCCCTGGCTTCCCTGGAAACCTTGACTGCCCTGGTCTCCTTGCACACCGGTGCTGCCCTGATTGCCCTGAGTGCCCTGCGCACCGTTACTGCCCTGCGTGCCCTGCGAGCCGGCGCCGCCTTGGGTGCCTTGGGCCCCGGTATCGCCCTGGGTACCCTGCGCGCCGGTGCCGCCCTGAAATCCCTGACTGCCCTGGATCCCCTGGCTGCCTTGTGTGCCGGTGCCGCCCTGGAATCCCTGACTGCCTTGGCTGCCTTGTGTCCCGGTGCCGCCTTGGAACCCTTGACTGCCCTGGACTCCGGCGTCGCCCTGGCTGCCCTGACTTCCCTGCGTTCCCGCATCGCCCTGACTGCCCTGGCTGCCGGCATCACCCTGACTGCCCTGGACTCCCGCGCCGCCCTGGAAACCCTGACTGCCCTGGGCTCCGGTACTGCCCTGGTTCCCCTGCACACCGGCCTCGCCCTGACTGCCCTGACTGCCCTGGAACCCCTGCGTGCCGGGGCTGCCCTGACTGCCCTGCGGCCCGGCTCCCGAACCACCCGGACTGCCCTGCGCACCCTGGAAACCCTGCGGACCAATACCACCCTGGGCACCCTGGACACCAGCGCCGCCCTGCACACCGGGACCACCCTGGAAACCCTGGCTGCCCGCGGTCCCCGGCGTACCCATGTCGCCCTGCGTTCCCTGACTCCCCTGACTCCCGGAACCACCCTGGTTGCCTTGCAGCCCCTGGCTGCCGAGACCACCCTGACTTCCCTGTGTGCCGGTGTCGCCCTGGCTCCCCTGGGTTCCGGTTCCCTGGAACCCTTGTGCGCCGGTGTCGCCCTGGAAACCCTGGCTGCCCTGGGTCCCTTGCGCACCGGTGTCACCCTGGAAGCCCTGGCTGCCCTGCGCGCCTTCCTCGCCTTGGCTGCCCTGGCTGCCCTGCGAGCCGGCGCCGCCCTGGCTGCCCTGGGCTCCGTTGCCGCCCTGGCTTCCCTGGTGGCCCTGGGCTCCGTCGCCGCCTTGGGTGCCTTGGGCACCGGTACCGCCCTGACTGCCCTGCGGCCCGGCACCGCCCTGGCTGCCCTGTTCGCCTTCGTCGCCCTGGTTGCCCTGGCTCCCCTGGCTCCCAGGGCCGCCCTGACTTCCCTGAACTCCCGCACCGCCTTGGCTGCCCTGGCTACCCTGCGGGCCGATATCGCCTTGGGTGCCCTGGGCTCCAGCACCGCCCTGGCTGCCCTGCGGCCCGGCACCGCCTTGGGTGCCCTGGGCTCCGGCGTCGCCCTCGCTGCCCTGGCTGCCCTGGGCTCCAGCACCGCCTTGGCTGCCCTGCGCCCCGGCATCACCCTGGCTCCCCTGGAAACCCTGCGTCCCCATATCGCCCTGGCCGCCCTGGACTCCGGCGTCGCCCTGGCTGCCCTGACTGCCCTGACTGCCGACACCGCCCTGACTGCCCTGGCTGCCGGCATCACCCTGACTGCCCTGGACTCCCGCGCCGCCCTGGAAACCCTGGCTGCCCTGGGCTCCGGTACTGCCCTGGTTCCCCTGCACACCGGCTTCGCCCTGGCTGCCCTGACTGCCCTGGAACCCCTGGGCGCCGGGGCTGCCCTGACTGCCCTGCGGCCCGGCTCCCGAACCACCCGGACTGCCCTGCGCACCCTGGAAACCCTGCGGACCACTACCACCCTGAGCACCCTGGACACCAGCGCCGCCCTGCACACCGGGACCACCCTGGAAACCCTGGCTGCCCGCGATCCCCGGCGTACCCATGTCGCCCTGCGTTCCCTGACTCCCCTGACTCCCGGAACCACCCTGACTTCCCTGGGCTCCGGTACCGCCTTCGCTGCCCTGGCTGCCCTGGACTCCGGTACCGCCCTGGTTGCCCTGCGCCCCGAGACTGCCCTGACTGCCCTGACTGCCGGTGCCGCCTTCGGTGCCCTGACTTCCCTGCGCTCCTAGACCGCCCTGACTGCCCTGACTGCCGGGGCCGCCCTGGAACCCCTGACTGCCCTGCGTTCCCTCGCCACCCTGACTTCCCTGCGCCCCAGCATCGCCCTGACTGCCCTGGCTGCCGGGACCACCCTGACTACCCTGGCTGCCGACATCGCCCTGACTGCCCTGACTTCCCTGCGTTCCCGCCTCACCCTGACTGCCCTGACTGCCGGGACCACCCTGACTGCCCTGGGCTCCGGTATCGCCCTGGCTGCCCTGACTTCCCTGCGTTCCCGCGTCACCCTGACTGCCCTGGCTACCGGGACCACCCTGACTGCCCTGGCTGCCGACATCGCCCTGACTGCCTTCGCCGCCCTGCGGACCGATACCGCCCTGACTGCCCTGCGGGCCGGCGTCGCCTTGGCTTCCCTGAACTCCGGCGCCGCCTTGGAACCCTTGGCTGCCCTGGAATCCCTGACTGCCCTGGTCCCCTTGGGCGCCCGTGCCACCCTGGACTCCCTGGCTGCCCTGACTGCCCTGGAACCCCTGGGTGCCGGGGCTGCCCTGACTGCCCTGCGGCCCGGCTCCCGAACCACCCGGACTGCCCTGCGCACCCTGGAAACCCTGCGGACCGATACCACCCTGAGCACCCTGGACACCAGCGCCGCCCTGCGCACCGGGACCACCCTGAGTGCCAGGGCCGCCCTGGGAACCTGGCGTGCCGGTGTCGCCCTGGAACCCCTGACCGCCTTGGCTTCCCTGGGTTCCGGTCCCGCCTTGATTACCCTGATTTCCCTGACTGCCAAGTCCGCCCTGACTGCCCTGCGAACCCGTACCGCCCTGACTGCCCTGACTCCCGGCACCGCCCTGACTGCCTTGACTGCCCTGAGCCCCGCCGCCGCCCTGGCTTCCCTGCGGGCCGGCGTCCCCCTGACTGCCCTGCGCGCCCAGCCCGCCCTGACTACCCGGACCTCCCTGCGCCCCCGCACCACCCTGACTACCCTGCGAACCCGTACCGCCCTGACTGCCCTGCGGCCCGAAACCGCCCTGGCTGCCCTGACTGCCCTGAGCCCCGCCGCCCCCCTGACTTCCCTGCGGGCCGGCGTCCCCCTGACTGCCCTGCGCGCCCAGCCCGCCCTGACTACCCGGACCTCCCTGCGCCCCCGCGTCGCCCTGACTGCCCTGCGCTCCGGTACCGCCCTGATTGCCCTGCGCCCCGGTAGCGCCCTGGCTGCCCTGCGCTCCGGTGCCGCCCTGGTTTCCTTGGCTGCCCTGCGCTCCGGTACCACCCTGGTTGCCCTGCGCCCCGGCATTGCCCTGGTTGCCCTGACTTCCCTGCGGGCCGGCCCCACCCTGGCTGCCCTGGGACCCAGTGCCTTGAGGACCCTGGCTGCCCTGGGAACCCTGGGATCCCTGACTGCCCTGGGAACCCGCACCCTGAGGGCCCTGAGGGCCCTGACTGCCCTGGGACCCGGCGCCCTGAGAACCCTGACTGCCCTGGGAACCCTGGGATCCCTGACTGCCCTGGGAACCCTGGGACCCGGTGCCCTGAGACCCCTGGCTGCCCTGAGTACCCTGTGCACCCTGACTACCCTGGGCGCCCTGGGAACCCTGGCTGCCCTGGGGACCTTGAGGCCCGTCTGAGCCTGGTGGGTGGGGGTGCGGCCGCGGGTGCTCATGAGGTCCGCCATTGCCGTTCTCATGCCCGCCCGGTCCGTCACCGTCATCCCCGCCCGGCCACGGGGGGCCGGACGGCCCGTCGCCGTCATCCTCGCCCGGCCAAGGGGGGCCGGACGGCCCGTCACTGCCATCCTCGCCCGGCCGAGGCGGGCCGGACGGCCCGTCACTGCCATCCTCGCCCGGCCACGGGGGGCCGGACGGCCCGTCGCCGTCGTCCTCGCCCGGCCGAGGGGGGCCGGACGGTCCGTCACTCTCGTCCTCGTCCGTCCAAGGGGGGCGCGGCTCGAAATCGGCATTTACAGCACCGTTCGGGCCTGGCACACCGATGGAGTAATCAACGGACATGCCCGTCGCGTTGGCGGGAGCGATCATCGACGAACCGAGATCGACAAGCAAGCCAAGAGTTGCCGCCGCGGAGAGCGTAGTGACGGCCCGGACCCACGATCTGCGAAGAGACTGACGCTTCATTGCGGAACCTTCCTGCAGCCCTGAAAAGCCAATACGCAGAGGTGGATAACGGGTCCCATGGGCATGCCACGCCAGCACGCCGGAGGGCCTGAGCCAGAGCCCGAACTGTTGCGCAGCGTGCCAGCATCAGTCTGCACGGCCCCGATTTCACGCCGACGGTTGACCCCAAATGTCGCTGCACTTCATGCGATCGGCGTACAGGCCTGCATTCGGGCTGTTCGGGCCTTCGCTTCTGGGGCCAGTCCGGGGCTGGGCCACCGCCACTGACACCGGACGGCACCACCAGCCGGGCCTGCGAACTGTCAACCACAAGCCGGTGCACGGCAAGAGGAACGCACCCACAGCCGCACGCAGCACGGCGGCGCGCCGCGATCCCAAGCCGCGGCACGTCACTTGCGGGCACCTGTGCGCCTGAACTGCCAGAGAGGCATCGCGCAGTGCAACCTGCCCGCTGACGTGCGGGACGATGGGCTCCTGGCTCTGACAGGTTGGCAGTTGTCAGTCCGCCAGCCCTTGGAGAAGCCATAGGCGGCGTCCGCGGTCACCCACCGGAACGGAATCCTCTCCGCGATCGTCTTCCTCGCCCATGCCGGCGAACGCCGGTCGCACGTTGATCGACCGCCGCTTGTATCTGCCCACGTCATGGACCGATGACCGGGACCGGCGCCGGGCCGCGGGCATCGAGGACACGGTTGTCTTCGAGACGAAAGTGGTCATCGCCCAAGCCATGGTCCGCCGGGCCGCCGGCCGAGCGGACGCCCTTCTTCAGTAACCCGGTGCCGTCCACGGTCAGGACCGCCTCAGGGTCACCGAGATGCTCGACGACGTAGTCGAGGACTTCATCAGCGTCCCAGTCGCACTGGTTCAGCAGCCGGTGCATGCGGTCCGGGCGCGTGGTTGAGGGTCTGGGGGGCGTTGCGTGGGCCGCGTCGACCAGGAGGCGCAGACTTCGTCCCACTCGGCGGTGCCGCGTACGTGCATGAGGATCGTGGTGTTGAGGTCCTCCTGCAGGGCGGGCAGCAGTACAGCGACCGCGGGGAGGTTCGCGCCTTGGCGGTGCCGGTTGATCGCGGCGGCCTGGTCCCGGACCATCTGGACGTCGGCGGGCGGCACGAAGGCCCTGACCGCTCGGGGCAGGCCAGGACCTTCGTATGCCCCGGGGGAGCTGGCGCGGCCCCGACGCCAGAGCGCGGAATCGGGGCCGCGGACTGCACCGGCCCGACGTGGGGGTCCAAACCAGTGCACGCGTCACACGGCCCAACGCACCGCCCGCCCGCAAGGACGCGCTCCGCGTCAACGCAGAACGCCTCCCGCCTCCTGAGAGGACACTCCTCGATCCGGGACTCAGGAGCCGCCTGCGTCGATGTGCGACCTGATGACGTCGGTGATGAACCGGCGGGTGCGGTCAGGGTCGAGGACCTGGGCCTGGAGGCGGTCGTACATCCTGCCGTAGCCCTGCACGTCGGATGGTTTCTCCATGTATAGCTCGCTGGTGAACCGCTCCAGATACACAGCCCCCGCCTCCGGGTTGTCAGCAGACCTCAGGATGGAGAACTGTCCCGACAGGCCCGGGTGAGCCCCCACCGCGTAGGGGCCCATGCCGGGCACAACGAGCTGACAGTCCGACAGTCACACGATCCGCCGGACAGTGCCTAGCCGGAGGTCTGGGCAAGCCTGTGTCGAAAGGGCTTGCCCAGGCTCCCCTAAGGCTTGCCCAGTACTGAGCGCGCCCACAGCGGCCGGGAATGGCCGCTCCCACCGCAGTGCGCGCGGTGTCCCGGGCGTGCTATGCCGGGCGCGCCGATGGTTTCGTCGGCCGCGAGCAGGATCCTGGTCAGCCCCCTCAGGTGGTCATCGTGCAGGGCCAGGTCCTGGCGCTGGCCGACCATGACGTCCAGGGCGATGCCCGGGCCAAGAGTCCGGGAGTCCCAGCTGATGCCGCGGGTGGCAGTGGCGATCATGTCGTGCAGTTCACTCGCGGTCTGCGCCCCGCTCAGCTGTACCCGCGACGCCAGGATGACGTCCGATGCCTGGGCGAAGGACGGGGTGCCCGCGGGCCGGGCGAACGGCCCGCTGGTGACGACCGGGTCGCGATGTGTGCCTGTGAGCCGGGCCATCGCGTGCCACATGTAGTCGCCCGGCCCGTACGGCCAAGCGGCCGCAGCCGCGACGTCGAAGTCCACGCTCTTGTCCTGCTTGTTTCGTCTCATGACTCCGGTGTACGGCCGACGAGGTGGTGTCGGCCGGCTCGGAGCTGCCACCTCCCAGAGGGCGACGCGACAGCCTAGGAGAGCGTCCCGCCCGGCGGGGTGCTGGGCAAGCGGTTCGTGCGGTGGGGCTTGCCCACCAGGGTCCGTGACCGGTCGGCGGGCCGAGTGTGACCGGTCCGTCTCCTGCCATCGGTCAAAACAGCACGTCAGCGCCGTGACCGACCCGTGCAACTCCCGACCGAGCCGGCGACCGGTCATCGGTCAGCCACGGCCTCGCCGAGAAGCCCCGGGCGGACCGTGACCGATGCCGCCGTGTCCCGCTCGATCCGGCCTGGGTGGGCAAGCCGCGGTTCGGGGTGGCTTGCCCAGGCTCCCCTTGGGCTCGCCCAGCACGTGCGGGCCGGTCAGCGACCGACTGCTTCGGGATAGCGGGCGCGGCGCCGGTCCGGGCCGTCTACGCCGATCTCGTACCAGGGCTCGCCGCGCTCAAGCCGGGGCAGAGTGTTCACCCGCACCGCGATCGTGATGCCATGTACAGCGGCAGCGAGCGCTTGGCGGCGGTTGTCGAGCAGGTGCTCCGCTTTTCCCGCCAGGACGACGTGCAGCCGCGGGAAGGTCTTGGAGCGGGTGTAGCGGTGGCACTGCCAGAACGGGTAGGTCCCGCCGATGGTGCTGCGGGCTCCCTCCCAGACGCGGCACCCGGCGTAGCGCTCGTAGTCCCAGACCTCCTTGGCGAGGCGGGCCTGGGACATGCTGCCGTTGCCGAGCTCGAAGAGGCGGACCTCGCTGGTCTTGGTCGGCACGGCGAGGACGGCGTCGATGTTGAAGGACAGGCCGATCTCCTTGATGGCGTGGTTCACCTCCACCTGCCAGTCGGTCAGGTACTTCCCGGCTGCCGAGGACCGTGTCGGTGTAGGCCGCCTCAGCACCCCTTGACCAGGTCGAACCGGTTCTGGCTCAGCTTCTGTGGTGCAGCCACGCTAAGTGACCGGATTGGGTCGCGGGTGACCAATCCCGGTGGCGCGAACGAGCCGTTGGTCAGTCTTCCGCCTCGGCTGCCGACCTCTTGCTAAGGAACTGCTTCGCTGCCTCAACCGCTTCCCTGTTGAGTTCCTCGACGGAGACTCCCCAGCTCTCCTCCCAGGCCTCCAAGTTATGCGCGCAGTGGACGAGGGGTTCCAGTTCCACGGGGTAGCCGAGGTCATAAGCGATGTCTGCCCAGATGAGGTGGGTGCCGGCTGCGGGATCCAGGGATCCGTCGGCGATCTGACCGGCGACCCAATAGGCCATGGCCCACTTCGCGGCCCGAGGGTCAGCGGGCGGGTGGAAGAGCAGTCCCAACTCCTCCAGCACCTGGTCGAAGAGTGCCGGAGCCTCGGGCTCTTCGCTCCGGACGAGACCGGCCAGCATGGCGACGGAGGGACTCTCGACCCCGGCGATGAGCGCGTCCAGCCCAGCCTGGATGAGCCGGTCCGAGCCGACGCGCCTATCGAAGGCCCTCTCGCGCGCGATGTGGCTGAGCTGCTTGAGAGCGTCGTCGCGGGTCATCACAGTCTTCTCGATCGGCCATCTGAGAGAAGGAGACTCGCACATTTCCAGACGATGCTGCCATCGCGTTCCTCCTGCGGGTTTGGTGATCAGGACATGAGAACCCGTTTCCGCAGGAGGGCGAAGCCCGCGCGACCGAACATCTGACGCTTGAGCATTTTGATCCTGTTGACATGTCCTTCGACGACGCCTGAGTTCCAGGGCAAGGTCAGGCCGGCGATGACGGCCTCCCGGTCGCGTTCGAGTCCCGTGGCGAGCGTGTGGAGGCTGGGAAGGTCGTCCTGTCGGACGGCGTCGAGCCAGGCGGGCAGCTGTTCGCCCTGGCGCCCGGTCAGCATGGTCGCGAACGACCGGACGTGGCGGGTGAGGGCGGCGATCTCGGGGCAGTTGGCTGAGATGTTCTTGAGCTGGAGTTGCTCGGGTTCGGCGAGGGTCTCGGGGCGGCGGAGGATCCACCCAGCGACTGAGCGGGGCGAAGGGGGCCGGGCCGCCACCGGACGGGGTGATGTCCGTTTGAGGTGCAGGTAGGCACGGACGCGTCCGTAGCTTCCCCGGTAGCCGAGGGGGACGATCTCCTCCCATAGCTTCCAGGCATTGGTGCAGCCCTCGCTCCAGCGGTCATCAAGGTAGGGCTTGTACTCGTCCAGGACCGAGGACCGGTTCTGCCACTGGCCGGTGAAGAGGTCTTCCGGTCGTGCGGCGTCGGCGAAACGCTGGACGGTGCAGTAGGTCATGCCGAGCTGACGTTGGATCGAGCGCCGGCTGTGCCCGGCCTCGATCAGGGCATGGATCGTGGCGTGCCGGGCTCTGGTGCGATCCGCGTAGCGGCTGCTGGTCGCCCACGGCGAGGTCGCGGGCTCGGCTGCCGGAGCCGGTTCTGTGTCGGGCTGCGGGGCAGCGGGAACGAGTACCTGCAGGCAGCGGCGGTGCTGGGAGACGCTTCGTTCGGCGGCCTCGCGGAGGTTGTGCCACAGGTGCCACCGGTCGGCGACCTGGACCGCCTGGGGCGCGCCGACGGTGGCACCCTCGGCGAAGAAGGGCGCCCGGTCCCGGCAGACCACCTCGATCCCCGGCCGCTTCGCGAGCCAGGCTGCGAGGCTGGCCGATTCCCGGTCGGGCAGCAGGTCGACCGGCCGGCGAGTCTCGACGTCCACCAGGACGGTGCCGTAGTGCCGTCCTTTGCGAGTCGCGTACTCGTCGACACCGACCACCCGCGGGGCGGGCGGCTCCGGTTCCGGCAATGCGTCGACCAGGCGCAGGACCGTACTCCGGCTGACGCCGACGCCGACCATCCGGGCCATCCGGGCACAGGCCCGGCCGGCCAAGGCCAGACCGATGTCGGACAGCACCGAGCGAAGCCGATCCGTCCGCTGGCCGTGGCGACGTGTCAGCCCCGGTATCTGCTCGACGAACGTCCGCCGACCACAGAAGGCATTCGGGCAGGTGAACCGCCGCACTCTCAACCGGAGAACCACACTCCTGCCACCGCTCGGCACGTCAGCAGGAAACCGCAGGTAGGACCCATGAACATGGTCAGACCACGTCCCGCACAACGGACACGACGCGCCCACCGCCGAGCCCTGGACGTCAACGCGCACTATCGCGATATCCACGTCTACCGACAACACCACCACGTCCGCCACCGACGGGAACAGCAGATCCTTCAACCGAACTGCAAGGTCGTCCACGGCTCCGAACTGTCAGCCCAACCACCCGGACGTAGAGCTATTTTCGGGCGACCTGGCCAACACCTGTCACTGCCCCTGCCGTTACTCAACGTGGCCAGACCACAGAACCTGAGCCAGAACCGTCGAACCGACAGCAGATGTGCACCACTTCGGGAGGCACGACGGCCAGCGGTCGTTCGATTTCTGCCGAGGCAGTTTGAGGTACGCAAGGTACCTGCTGAGATTGATCTTGGCCTGATCTGCGACAGCTGCCCGGATGGCGGTGGGTGGGGGGGGTGACGGAAGGTCTCGCGCGCCGGACAGCAGATTCTGGAAGTCCGCGCGAAATCCCCTTGCTCAATGGTCAAGGATCGTTGACCATTGCTCGCATGCCTACCGATGATCTTCCCGAGACGTTTCACGTCACCACGGACGAGCAGTTGCGCGCCGTATCCAATCTCACGCGTCACCGGATCATGGCCGTGCTCCGCTTCGAGCCCGCGACGATCACGCAGATCGCCGAGCGAGTGGGCCTTGCGAAGGGGAGTTCCAGCTACCACGTACGGCTGCTGGAGCGGGCCGGCCTGGTGAAGGTGGTACGGACGCGGAAGGTCCGCGGGGTCACCGAGCGGTATTACGCGATGGCCGCGCGGGCGATCGTGCTGCCGGATCCGGGCGAGGGAGGGCCGGATGTGCTGATGCGGCATGCGGTGGCGGACCTGGAGGCAGCTCCGGTGGACGGCGCACGGCATGTACGGATGGCGCATCTGCGGCTCACCGAGGAGCAGTTCGCGCAGCTGGGGGCGCGGCTGCAGGCACTGGCGGACGAGTACCGGGAGCTGTCCGATCCGTCGCTGCCGGACGCGTCACTCGTCTTCGCACTGTTCCACCCGGCACCGCGCGAGCAGGCCGAGGAGGGCGCCAAGTGACCTCGGACGTTCGGAAGTTGCCGACCGGGTTCGGACGGCTGTGGACTGCGCAGACGGTGTCCTCGCTCGGTGACGGGGTGACGCACGCCGCGCTGCCTCTGCTCGCGTTGACGTTGACGCGGGATCCGATGGCGCTCGCCGTCGTCACGGCCGCCGGAACGCTGCCGTGGCTGCTCTTCGGGGTGCTCGGCGGTGCGCTGGTGGACCGCTGGGACCGCCGGCGCACGATGTGGGTCGCGGACGCGTCCCGTGCGGTGCTGCTCGCGATACCGGCGGCAGCGGCCGCGCTCGACGTGCTGAGCATTCCGCTGCTCGCTGCCGTCGCCTTCCTCCTCGGCCTCGGCGGACTCTTCTTCGACACGGCCGCCACGGCCTATCTACCGGATCTGCTCGGCCGTAACCCCGCGCTCCTGGAGCGCGCCAACTCCCGCCTGCGCGGCGCCCAGACCGCCGCGTCCGGCTTCGCCGGACCGCCCGCGGGCAGTGCCCTGCTCGCGCTCGGACGGGCCATTCCGCTGCTCGCCGACGCGGTCTCGTTCGCGCTCAGCGCACTGCTCGTACGGTCACTTCCCGCCACGCCCCGGCCCGTACCGCAGGTCCGTGAGTCGCTGCTTCGGCAGGCGCGGGCCGGCGCCTCCTACGTATTCCGGGACCGGCTGCTGCTCGGACTCGCGCTCCGCCCGGCGGTCGGGAACGTCGCCTTCCTCGCTGTGGAGACCGTACTCGCCCTCTTCGCGCACGACCGCCTCGGCATCGACACCTACGGCTTCGGCCTGCTCCTCACCGCGGAGGCCACCGGCGGTCTGCTCGGTGCAGGCATCGCCTCCTACCTTGGCCGACGACTCGGCACCGGCACCGCACTGACCTGCACAGCCGCCCTCGAAGGGCTTGCCATCCTGGGCCTTGCCGCTGCCCCGAACCCGTACGTGGCCGGGCTGGCGCTCGCCGTCTGCGGGGCCGGCATGGGCGCCACGATGGTGCTCGGGCCCTCCCTCCGGCAGGCGATCGTCCCCGCCCACCTCATGGGCCGGGTCGCCTCCACCTCCCGCATGCTCGCCATGTGCGCCGCCCCCATCGGGGCCTTCCTCGGCGGCTGGCTGGCCACCACGTACGACATCCGCACCCCGCTCTACGCTGCCGCCGGCCTCCTCCTGGCGATGACGGCCATCACGGCATCCATGACCAGCAACCGCCGGGTCGAAGCGGCGCTGCGTGCCGCCGACCCGGCCGGCGGCCCGGATCACCCGGCATCCAAGGATCCCTCCCCGGCGAGTGCACCTGACGTGTTGTGACGCCTGCCGCGAAGGCCTCACAACGATGTCACGAGGCTCAAGCAGTCCGGGGCTCACGCAGGTGCCTGCCGAAGTGGGGCTCTGGCACACATTCTGTGGTCGGTGACGCTGCGTGGTAATCCATGGGAGCCGGCGGTGGTGTGCCCTCGGAACGGGGCGGAGCGAATGGCGCTCGCAGACAGGGCCGATGGCGCGATACGTATCTTTCGGCGGCCTCACCGAGGTTGCGCCAGAGATGGAAGCGGTCTGCGACCTGCACCGCGGTGGGTGCTCCGGTGCTAGCGCCTTCGGCGAAGAACGGAGCGCGGTCGCGGCAGATCACCTCGATCCCGGGGCGCTCGGCAAGCCATGCGGCGACGCTGGCCGCTTCACGGTCGGGCAGCAGATCTACGAATTTGCGGGTTTCGACGTCGACCAGCACCGTCCCGTAGATACGGCCTCTGCGCATCGCATACTCGTCGATGCGCACTACTCGCGGGGCCTTCGGCTGAGGGTCAGGCATCGCATGGAACAGTCGTAGCACCGTGCTGCGGCTGACGGCGATGCCGAGCGTACCCGCAAGGCGGGCGCCGGCGCGGCCGGCCAACGCGAGGCCCACCTCAGCCCAGGTGGAACGCAGCCGCTCGGTCAATATGCCATGGCGGCGGGTCAGGCCTGGTACCTGCTCAACGAAGGTCCGCCGTCGGCACCCAGGGTCAGCGCGGCGCGCGGCAGCCGAGGTGGGCCGCACGGCAGACCACGCACCCCGCTTCGCCGAGGACGACCTGCGCGAAGCGGAACCGGCCCCACTGCCGCACTTCACGCAGTGCGCTCCCCACGGCTGACGAGGGCCGGGGAACCTCTCGGTCGGCGCGAGCCCGGCCTTCCGCATCAGGCGCCTCGCCTTCTCCTCGCTGCGGGGGCCCGGCAATCAAGGCATGGACTTCCTGCGCGCGTTCCTGCTCGGAGCGTCTGCGGCGGTCCCGTTCGTTCTCTGTGGTGGCGCGCACCCTCTTCCATGCCTCCATCCACGCCGGGCGTTTGTGCACGGCGAGGTCACAGGCGACGAGGTAGGCCTCCATCCGCTCGCGGGTCTGGGGAATGAGCCGGCGGCGGATGATCCGATGCAGTGTGGAGCGTGAGAGGCGCTCGGTGTCCGGAGACAGCTCGGTGCGGCGCTGCATCCCCCCTCAGCGAGGGCGCGCCGGCCCGTTCGTGGAGGCCGGCGCGGACTGCACCGAGGTCCGCTTCGTCCCGGGCCATGTTCAGACGCGGTGCGTCGGAGGAGTAGGCGCCGCTCGCACGGCGCACCTTCTCCATCTGCGCCTGGTGCCATGTGTACGTGTGGGCCGACGGCGTCCATCCCAAGGTCAGGCTCGGCCAGGCCCACTCCTGCGTCCTGGTCCTCATGAAGCGTCCGTGCGGATGGCCGCAAGGAGCTGATCGCGCTCGCCGAGGGACTGCGGGAGTCGACCGAGTCCTGGGCCGACCTGCTGCGCGACTGCCGCCGGCGCGGCATGCGCGACCCCGCGCTCGTGGCCGGGGATGGCGCGATGGGCCTGTGGAATGCCCTCGCGGAGGTGTTCCCCGAGGCCCGGCATCACAAGTGCTGGGTGCACAAGGTCCGTAATGCCATGAACGCGTTGCCGAAGTCCGAGCAGCCCGGAGTGAGGAAGGCCATGCAGGAGATCTACAGCGCCGAGGACCGCGCGCATGGCGAGAAGGCCGTCAAGGACTTCGCGAAGGCTTACGGGGCGAAGTGGCCCAAGGCCGTCAAGAAAACACCGACGATACCGAGGAGCTGCTGGCGTTCTACGACTTCCCCGCCGAACACTCGATCCACCTGAGCACCACAAATCCTATCGAATCGACCCTTCTCCACGGTGAAGCTCCGGACCAAGGTCATCCGCGGCGCGGGTAGCCCGGCCGCCGCCCTGGCGATGGTCTTCAAGCTCGCCGAGTCCGCCCAGGCCCGTCGGCGGGCGATCACCGCACCCCAGCTCGTCGCCCTCGTCCGAGCCGGAGCCCGCTTCGAACGGGGCGTCCTGGTCGAACGACCCGAGGCCCGAGCGGCATGAACACCACCACCTGGCGCTGGTCGGAAAAATCGGTGGCAGGTCCGGCCACCCCATGGTGAAGATCGCGGCATGGCCAGCTTCCTGGAGACCGACCGGCTCGTCCTGCGCGCGTTCACGGCGGCCGACACCGACCACCTGCTCGCCCTGGACAACGACCCCGACGTCATGCGCTTCATCAACGGTGGCCGCCCCGCCAGCCGCCAGGCGATCGAGACGCGGACCCTGCCGCGACTCCTGCACGATTACCCGTGCTGGGAGACCCGCGGTCACTGGGCCGCGCAGGAGAAGACCACCGGCACCTTCCTGGGCTGGTTCGAGTTCCGGCCGTTGGAGGAGCACAGCACCGCCGTGGTCGAACTCGGCTACCGGTTGAACCAGGCGGCATGGGGACGCGGTTACGCCACCGAGGGATCCCGCGCCCTGATCCAGAGGGGGTTCACGGACATGGAGGTCGAGCGGGTCACGGCGAACACGATGGCCGTCAACACCCGTTCCCGTCGCGTCATGGAGAAATCGGGCCTATTCTTCGTCCGCAACTTCACCGGGGACTGGCCGGAGGCGATCGAGGGCTCCGAGCACGGTGAAGTCGAGTACGAACTCACCCGGACCGAGTGGGAACAGGCTCGATAGACGCCAACAGCCCAATCCACAACTCTTGACAATGACTCGCCCATCGGCTGCTGCTACTCCTGCGGAGCGGTGGTCAGCGCTGCGCGGATGGCTTGTCCTATGCGTCCGAGGAGCCTGCCTGACTTCAGGCGCACTGTGGTCACGGCGGTGATTCCTGCACCGGCGAGGAGGGCCAGGACGTCGGTCACTGGCATGCCTTTGGCCGCGAGAGCTGCAGCGGAGATGATGAAGGCGATGACGATTCCGGCGTCGCTGCGGCCGCTGCTGCTAGTGGGCTCAGCGGTTGAGAGGTGGGTGCGGGCATCGGCCCGTAAAGGCGTGGGGGTCACCACGGTTCGTTCCTTTGGGTCTTGGAGTGTCCGGCCCCGAGGGAACCGGACACCGGTGCGACGCGGGAATCCCGATGGCTCCAACACGGTGAAACGGTCACGGGTGGATGGCGCCACCCGCGATCGAGAGAATCGTGCCCCCCTGAACGTGCTCCGGTGCACGCCGGAGCGAGTTGGCTACTGTACTGTCCCAGGCGAGAATTGATGGGTCGTACTGCGGTGCGATTACTGAGCTTTTCGGGTTGTCGTCGGCGAGTGACGGTTCATGATCCCTGCGGTATGCCGGTGGTATGCGTTATCCGGAGGGTGGGGGCCTGACCGCTGAGCGTCGGGCGTTTCGTGAGGGGATCCGGCTTCAGGCCGGTGAACGGTTCGCGGCGGGTGAGAAGACCGCGGTCATCGCGAAAGACCTGCGGGTGAGTGTCCGGTCGGTGGACCGGTGGCGTCGCGCCTGGCGCGAGGGCGGCATGGAGAGCCTGTGCTCGGCGGGTCCGGCGAACTCCCCGACCATCACCGATACCCAGTTCGCGGTGCTCGAGGGGGAACTCGGCAAAGGCCCGTCTGCGCGAGGGTTCGAAGACGAACGCTGGACCCTGGCCCGGGTCCAGACGCTGATCGGCCGGCATCTTCGGGTGAGCCTGTCGGTGGCGACGGTGTGGCGGCTGCTGAAACGACACAGCTGGTCCTGGCAGGCACCCGCCCGCAGAGCCCCCGAGCGGGACGAGCACTCGGTGGAGTTGTGGAAGAAGGAGGTGTGGCCTTGGGTAAAAGCCTCGCGGCGGCATCCGGTGCCTGGATCGCCTTCGACGACCAGGCCGGCTTCTCCATGACGCCGCCCCGCGCCCGCACCCGGGGCCGACGCGGGCACACCCCCATCATCCGCGTCCGTGGCAGGTCCCGCCGCACCCTCCATTCACCGCCCCGGCACCCATCTCCTCCTCAAGGGCGCACGCAAGAGCTTCTCCTGGAAGGACTACCGCGACCTGCTGGTGCTGGGCACACATCCAGCTCCGCGGCCCGATCGTGGTGGTCTGGGACAACCTCAACACCCATCTGGCCGCCGGGCTGAGCGGACCCGCATGATCACGTATGGCGCGTATGGGGCCGGCTCTTGGCGTATCCGCAGCGGGACTCCGATCGGCGAGATGACCTTCGTCAAGGTCCGCGACTTCACCAGCGACCCCGCCTGGGAAGCCGCCGACGCACACGACGGAGACATCGAGAAGATCGTCTCGGTGTGCACCGACCCCGCCTACGCGATGATCCGGGCCCGGCGCCCTGACCACGCCGTTCCAAGCGACGTCAGGTAGCCGGTCTGCAGGACGCAGGCGCTCTCGTAACTCGCCAACAAGCCACGGAGCAGCGAGTCGAACACGGAGACGTCGTGGTCGTCTATGTGATGGCGCTCTCGGAAAACGGCCAGGGCCGCTCGCGTTCCTCGGGTGGTTGTCCCAGCAAGGGGCGATCGTCCGCGTTGGTGGGACTGGGGCCGGGCGGACGCCTACATCTGCTCGAAGTGGAAGGAGCGGATGAAGCAGTCTCGCGGCTGGCCGATCGCGAACAGGACGCAGTCGAGCACGGATTGAGCGGTCAGCGGGTCGCCTGCAGTTCGGGAAGCCTGATCCCAGGTGAGGTGGAGTGGGTCGCCGTCCGTGAAGTCCGGCGGGTAGAGCGAGATGACGCGGATGCCCTCGGGGCGGAGCCGTCGGGAGAGGATGTCGGCGAAGCCGGCCTGGGCGGCTTTGGCGGCGTAGAACGCGGGGTGTGCCTGGGAGCGGTGGTTGCGGGTTTCCGCGACCGAGGAGACCAGGTTGACCACGTCCGCGCCGGCAGAGGCGCGTAGCAGCGGCAGGAGGCGTTTGACCGTCAGCAGTGTGCCGGTGGCTCCGGAAGCGATGGTGTCGGTGATCGCCTCATCGTCGGCGTCCCACAGATCGGCACCTTCCAGGTAGCGAGCGCCATTGTTGATCAACACATCCACCTGGTCGGCGTGGGTGGTGATTCCCTCCGCGAAGGCCCGTATGGAGGCTGGGTCGGCCAGATCACAGGCGAACGCTTCAGCTTTCGCCCCGGAGTCGGTCGCCACCGCATCAGCCACTCTCTGTGCTGCAACCAGAGAACGCGCGGACACGAACACGCGCGCACCCAATCGACCTGCCTTCAAGGCCGACGCTCGGCCCAACCCACGCCCGGCCCCGGTCACCACTATCGTGCGCCCAGTGAGATCCACGCGCACACCTCCTTCTGATCTGCGTAGCCACTGACGCTAGTCAGCAAGATCGGAAGGCACATGGGGCTGTGGCCCTACGTCCCTTGACGGATATCCATGTCCGTCTCGGATGGCGGGCGTTAGGCGCGCATGTACTGGGCAACGAGGGTGTTCAGCAGGGTGGTGAACTCGGTGATGGTCAGCGACAGGGTGGGCTCAGGCGTGCTCGGGGCGATGCCGTACGGGACGGCTGGCAGCTGCCACAGGTCGAAGGCCTCCCCGTGCACGGCAAGCAGCTGCCGGGTGAAGTCTTCAGCGATGCGGGTGTCGGTGGCGAGCGGTCCGAGATACACGCTCAGGGGGCCAGTACGTCCAGTTCCTCCAGCGCGCCCATCGCGATCTGCCGGGTCAGCGCCTCGGCGCGGGCCGCGTCTCCCTCCCGTACCGCCTCGGCCACCTGGACGTGGAGGGTGACGGCCGCCGGGTCGGGGTCGTGGAACATCACCGCGTGTTCGGTGCGTCCGGTCAGGACCTCCGCGACCACGTCCCCGAGCCGGGCGAACATCTCGTTGCCGGAGGCGTTCAGCACGACGCGGTGGAACGCGATGTCGTGGTGCAGGTAGCCCTCGAGCTGGTGGCCGCGCGAGGTCCGGACCATCCCGAGGGCCGCCTCGGTGAGTTCGGCGCACTGCTCGGGGGTGGCCAGGGTCGCGGCGAGCCCGGCCGCGACCGGCTCGATCGCGGAGCGCAGCACCGTGAGGGACCGCAGCTGCCGGGGGCGGTCGGTGCCCGCCAGCCGCCAGCGGATCACGCGCGGGTCGTAGACGTTCCACTCGTCGGTGGGACGGACGGTCACGCCGACCCGACGGCGGGACTCGACCAGGTGCATGGACTCCAGGACGCGGACGACCTCCCGTACCACCGTGCGGGAGGCCTCGAAGCGTTGGGCGATCTCGTCCGTGCGCAGGACGCTGCCCGGCGGGTACTCCCCCGCCGTGATCGCGAGCCCGAGGGTGTCCAGCACGTGGGAGTGGAGCCCCTGCCCAGGACTGCCTTCGGTGGTCATGGCGTAAGCGTACGGTCACACCCCCGTCGGCAAAAGATGCGATGTATGCCACTCGACTCTTGAATAAGTACTACTTAATGCGCTTCAGTGGTGCCGCACGAACCGATGTCGACGAGGACAGCGAGGTAGGCGTGAGCACCCAGCGCGTCATTGTGGTGATGGGCGTGGCCGGCACGGGCAAGACGACCGTGGGCCGGCTGCTCGCGACGGCGCTCGGCCTTCCGTACGCGGAGGGCGACGCGTTCCACCCGGCGGCCAACGTCGCCAAGATGTCGGCCGGCACCCCCCTGGACGACGCGGACCGCCGGCCGTGGCTCGACGCCATCGGCCAGTGGATCCGCGACTGCGCCGGGCTGCGGGGCGGCGTGGTCGCCGCCTCCTCGCTCAAGCGCGCCTACCGCGACCGGCTGCGGGCCGCGGCCCCCGGAGCGGTCTTCGTCCACCTCACCGGTGAACGTCCGCTGATCGAGGAGCGGATGGCGGCCCGCAAGGGCCACTTCATGCCCACCACCCTGCTGGACTCGCAGTTCGCCACCCTGGAGCCGCTCCAGGACGACGAAGCTGGTGCCGTCGTCGAGGTGTCCGGGTCCCCCGAAGAGATCACCGAACGCGCCCTGGCCGCCCTGCGCCGGCTCGGCCCGGCCGAAGACGGCACCGCCGCACACGACACCGCCGCACACGGCACGTCCTCGAACCACTCCCCCCGGAACTAAGGAAGAAACGTCACCGTGACCAGTCTCAGCGTCGAGACTCTGGCAGCGGCCGGCACCGGCCCGATCACCTCGGCCGGGAACACCCAGCTGGGGATCGCCGTCCTCGCGGGCATCGCCGTCATCGTCCTGCTCATCACCCGTCTCAAGCTGCACGCCTTCCTCGCCCTGACGGTCGGCTCGCTGACCCTCGGGGTCTTCGCGGGCGCGCCGTTGGCCAAGACCATCGCCAGTTTCACCGCCGGACTCGGCGCCACGGTCGCGGGAGTCGGCGTACTGATCGCCCTCGGCGCGATCCTCGGCCGGCTGCTGGCCGACTCGGGCGGCGCGGACGAGATCGTGGACACGATCCTCGCCCGGGCCAAGGGCCGGGCCATGCCCTGGGCGATGGTGCTGATCGCCTCGGTGATCGGGCTGCCGCTCTTCTTCGAGGTCGGCATCGTGCTGCTGATCCCGGTGGTGCTGCTGGTGGCCAAGCGGGGGAACTACTCCCTGATGCGGATCGGCATCCCGGCGCTCGCCGGCCTCTCCGTGATGCACGGGCTGATACCGCCGCACCCCGGACCCCTCGTCGCCATCGACGCGCTGCACGCGAACCTGGGGGTCACGCTCGCGCTCGGTGTGGTCGTCGCGATCCCGACCGTGATCATCGCCGGGCCGCTGTTCTCCCGGTACGCGGCGCGCTGGGTGGACATACCGGCGCCCGAGCGCATGATCACGGAGCGGCCCTCGGCCGCCCTCGAGCACCGCCCGCGGTTCGGGGCGACGGTCTTCACCGTGCTGCTGCCCGTGGCCCTGATGCTGGTCAAGGCCCTGGTCGACATCGTGGTCAACGACCCCGCCAACCCGGTGCAGCGCGTGACCGACGTCGCGGGCTCCCCGCTGATCGCACTGCTCGCCGCCGTGCTGGTGGGCATGTTCACCCTCGGCCGCGCGGCCGGCTTCACCAAGGGGCAGCTGTCGGCCACGGTGGAGAAGTCCCTGGGCCCGATCGCGGGCATCCTGCTGATCGTGGGCGCCGGCGGCGGCTTCAAGCAGACCCTGATCGACTTGGGCGTGGGCCAGATGATCCTGGACCTGTCGAAGGGCTGGGCCATACCCACGCTCCTCCTGGCCTGGCTCATCGCCGTGGCCATTCGCCTGGTGACGGGTTCGGCGACGGTGGCCACCATCTCGGCGGCCGGCCTCGTGGCCCCGCTCGCGGCCGGCATGTCCACCACGGAGACCGCTCTGCTGGTCCTCGCCATCGGGTCGGGCTCGCTGTTCTTCAGCCACGTCAACGACGCCGGCTTCTGGATGGTCAAGGAGTACTTCGGGATGACCGTCGGGCAGACCCTCAAGACCTGGTCGGTGATGGAGACGATCATCTCGGTGGTCGGCCTGGGCTTCGTCCTGCTGCTGTCACTGGTCGTGTAGCCGCACCGGCAGCCGGCCCTGCAGCTGGGCGGCGGCGAGGGCGAGGCCGTCCGCCGCCGTCTCGCAACGGGCCGCGAGGTTCGCGACCTCGGCGCGCAGGGTCTCGGTCTGCGGACCGTGCCAGTCCGGCGCGGCGGCGGCCTCGCTCAGCCGGGCCGCGTGCGTGCGCAGGGCGGCGGCGTGGCCGCGCAGGTCGCCGGCCGGCGGTCGCGGCGACGGCCGCGACGGCCGGCCCGCGACCCGGCCCTGGGCCGGGCGGCGGGCTGGGGCGCGCCCCGCCGAAGGCCGTTCGGGCAGGCTCTGGCCGCGGTCGCAGAGGGCCCAGAAGGCGGCGCCGAGCCCGAGCAGCGGTTCGGCGGTCTCGGCCCGGCCGGTGGCGACCTGCCAGCCGGCGTGGTCGTTGAAGGGGTTGGCGTCGGTCAGGGCCTTCCAGGCGAGGATGTCGGCGAAGGACGGGGCGAGCAGGGCGAAGGCGTGCTCGGCGCCCTGGTCGCGCATGATCGTGCGGAACAGGCGGAGGGCCTCGGCCTGTCGGCCCGCCCCGACGGCCCTCAGGACCGCCGCCGCGCCGGGATCGTCCAGGAGTTCGGGACGGCCCGCGCTCGCCGCCCGGATCCGGGCCTTGAGCCCGCAGACGGCGATGCTGATGGCGAGGCTCTCCCGGCTCACCAGGATGCCGGCGAGCCGGCCGGCCCGGGCGACGCCCCGGCCGCGCGGGGCCCAGCCGAGGCCCGCCGGGTCGGTCAGCGTACGGAGCAGGGTGCGCCAGCCTCGCCTGGCGCTGCCGCCGCGGGCGAGGGCGGCGGCGGGCAGGCGGGCGCCGAGGGCCAGGCCGGAGGCGTAGCGGGCGGCCTCGCCGACCGCGTCGGCGGCCTCGGCAAGGGCGCGGCACGGGGCGTCGAGCAGGTCGACGTCCGGGTCGGTGGACGCGGAGGTCGCGGCGTCGGGCATGGGATCCTCGTGGGGGTCGGCAGGCTTCGGCCAGTGCGGCGGGCTTCGGCAAGTTCGGCGAGCGGGCGGCAGGTTCGTGGGGTGGGCCGCGGTCGGGGACCGGGCGGCAGGCGGCGCGCGGCGAGCGGTTCGGACTGCGGGGGCAGCGGCGGCGTAGGGTGCGTGCGCCGTCAGCGGCGGGTGAGGGTGAGCCGGATGCCGTGCGGGTCGAGCGTCGTCGGCAGCGGTCCCACCGGGTCCAGGACCGGCCGGGTGGACCGGACCCGATGGCCCCGCAGCACCTCGGCGCAGAGCGCGGCCGTGATCATCAGGCCGAGCTGGTCGCCCGGGCAGCGGCCGCCGCCATGGCTGAAGGGCGCCATCCGGATGTCCTGGTCCGCGCGCGGGTTCTTCCACCGGCCCGGCACGAACACGTGCGCGGCCGGTACCCGTTCGGGGTCGCGCTGGTGGAACGCGGCCGGCAGCAGCACCGATGTGCCGGCCGGGTAGCGCACGCCCCGCCATTCGGTCTCGGCCCGGGTGACGCGGATCAGGTCGGGCACCACCGGGTACAGCCGCAGGGACTCCCGTACGCAGGCCCGCAGCCGGGGCAGTTCGCCCCGGCCGGGGCCGGCGGCGGTCTCGGCGGCCGCCTCCGCCGCGGCCGCGTCCTGCTCCGCGGGGTGCGCGCCGAGCAGCAGCAGGGTGCGCAGCAGTGTCTCGGGGACGGCGCCCATGGCCAGCAGCCAGTGCTCGGCCTCGCCGACGGGGTCCAGGGTGCCGGTGGGGTCGGCGTGGCGGGCGGCCCGCCCGACGAGGGTGCCGCCGTCGGCGTGGCGGGCGTACTCCTGGATGCGGGCATGGGCCTTGTCCCGCACCGAGCGGGCGGTGCGCACGCGGCCGCCGCGCAGGCCCTTGCCCTCGGCGCGCAGTTGGGTGAGCCAGCCGGCGAGCTCCTCGTCCGCTGCGGCGGCGTCGCCGAGCACGATCCGCCGGGCGGCCCGGTTCACGGCGTGCCGGGCGCGGGCGAGGTCGAGGGTGCCGGTGGCGGTCAGATGCCGGGCTTCTTCGGCGACGGCCGCCAGGTAGGGCCCGCAGGAGGGGTGCACGGGCAGGCCCGCGGCCAGTACCTCGGCGCTGACCTGCCGCCGTTCCGTGCGCAGTTCGGCGCGCGAGCAGCCGGTGCCGACGGGTTCCGCCACGTCCAGCCCCCGGCACTTCGCCGGCGGGTCGGCCGCGAGGATACTGACGGGTTCCTCGTAGAACCGGCGCAGGTCCTGCGGGTCGAGGAGGACGAGGACCGTCCGGCCGGAGCGGGTGCGTACGAGGGCGGGGGCGTCGCCGTGCCGGGCGCGCAGGGCGCGCAGCGCGGCGGCGGAGGCGCGCACCTCGCCGGGGCGGCGGCGGGGGCGGGCGGGGGCGAGGCCGTGCAGGAGGGAGCGGAGGGCACCGAGGGTGACGGGGGCGGAGGCCGCGGCGGAGGAGGCGGCGGCGGCCGGATGCCGAAACGATTCCTTTACGGATGTCCGCCGGTCGGCGGTTACCGCGCCGGGCCCCGTCCCGGCCGGCCCCCGGTCCGCGAGCGGGGTCCCGCCCCGGGGCGACCGACCGACGCGCTCGGTGCGGCGCCGGGCGGACCCACCGGCCACCCCGACGGCGCCGGGAGCAGAGCGCACCGGCAGCCCGGTCCGCTCCGCGAGGGCCCGAACCCGGGCCTTGAGCCCGTCCAGGGCCACCCCTTGGACCGTACGCATCCGTGTACCTCCGCAGCCGGACCGACAACGGTCGGTGACGTCGGCATCACCGTACGTCCCACCTGCGCACTCCGCGCCCCGACTACGCCAGGGGGTCCAGCCCGACGAGCAGTGCCGCGGTGTCGAGTCCGGCGGTGAGGTACGAGGTGAAGGTCTCGTTGTGCAGGGCCCACGGGGAGCGGTGGCGGCGTACGAGCGCGATGGCCTCGGCGGGTGGCAGGCCCCGGTCGACGAGGCACTGGGCGACGACGAGGCCGGACCGGTTGTAGCCCGAGTGGCAGCGGACCAGTGTGGTGAGTCCGCTGTCGAGGGCGAGGCCGGCCGTGCGCGCGAGGCGCCGGACGGTGTGGAGCTGGGCTGCGGTGAGTTCGGCGTCGGGCATCTGCTCCACGACGTGCTCGGCGCACGGGCCGGGGCCGTGCCCGGTGCGGCTGAAGAGGCTGATCACGAGGTCGAACTCGTCGGACACCACGGCGGGGCGCAGCTCCCCCGCCGGGTCGGTCCAGTAGTGCCCGCCCATCCACAGGCCGGGCGCGATCTCGTCCCACGGAGTGGGCGGTGGCCCAGGCACGTCGCGGTCGCTCTGACCGGTCTTCTTCATGTAGCCGGGACCTCCTGGTGGGGCGGCACCCAGCATCGCATACAACCGGGCGTCAGCTGGGTGGAGTTGGGGCGAAGACGGCCTCACGGAAGGTGGTGCGCAGCGGGCTGTGGCCTCCGTTCGGCAGGAGGACCGCCCAGCGGCCGTGGCGCGGGGAGACCCACAGCGCGGGGCCGCCGTCCTGCGGGGCGTGGTGGGCCCAGACGCCGTGCGGGGCGGGGTGCCAGAGGAGGCCACGGGCGGGGGTGAGTTCGCCGGTGCGGATGCGGAGGGACTCGCTGGTCCAGGCGCGGGTGATGCCGCGGGCGGCCTCCGGGGGGCCGTCGGTGTCCGCCGGGGCGAGGAGGCGGCGCAGGAAGCGGACGAGGTCGGCGAGGGGCGCGCGCAGGGTGCCGTCGGCGAACCGGGTCCCGGCCATGCCGAGGGGGTGCCAGACCCGGGTGGCCGCGAGGTCGGCGAGGGGGCTGCCGCAGACGTGTTCGGCGAGGCGGGTGAGGAGGGCGGTCCCCCCGGGGCGGGTGAGCAGGTGGTGGGCGGTGGTCCCGGCGGGGGCGCCGGCGGCGGCCGCGTCCCCGTAGACGGTGAGCGGGGTGTGCAAGTGGATCGCACCCTCGTCGACGAGGCTCCCCACGACCGGCCACAGCGCGAGGACGGCGGTGAGGCCGCCGACGTCGAAGCCCGTGTCCCCCGTGCTCGTGTCCCCCGTGCCCGTGTCCCCGGCGCTCGTGTTCGCGGGGTCCGCGCCCGCGGAGTCGGAGCCCGCGTGGACGCCTTCGGCGCCGCCGACGGCCCAGACCGCCCCGGGGTCGGCGGACTCGACGAGAGCCCGGATGTCGTCTGCCTGGTCGCTCAGGAGCGTCATGGTCCCTCACGTTATCGAGCCGGGCCCGGCCTCCCGGCACGTCGTGGCGCATTCGCGTCCCCCGCCACCCGAATGGGGCGGGGGACGCGAAGGGGGCGGGGAACGCGAAGGGGGCGGGGGACGCGAAGGGCCGGGGCGCCCGTGAGCGCCCCGCCCCTCAGAGCGTCAGCTCTTGTCCGGGCGGTCGGTCACGCGCAGGCTGTTCAGCAGGGGCTTGCCGAATCCGCTGTGCGTGACGAAGCGGATGTTGAGGACCCCGTCCGTGACCGTGACCGTGTACTGCCGGGTCAGGGCCTTGTACGTGCCCGCCTCCAGGGAGATGTCCAGGGAGGGCAGGACCTGGGTGCCCTCGGCCAGGACGTCGAAGACGCGCTTGTTGGGCTTGGTGGAGGAGAGCTCCGCGAAGCCCAGCTCTACCGTGTAGGTGCCGTTCGGCACGTTGTCGAAGCGGTACTCGTACATGCCCTCACGGGCGTTGCGGAAGAGCCGCTGCTCGTCCGTGCCCGCGATGGTGCGGCTGGTGGTCTCCACCGAGCCGTTGCCCTGGTAGCCGTACGAGCCGGCCGTGTACTTGCGGTCCGGGGACCAGGCGTCACCCAGGCTGTCCGTGCTCGCGCCGGTGGACCCCGCGTCCAGGGAGACCTGGTAGCGCGGGACGACGGCCTTGACGGGAATGGTGAGGACCGGGGTCCGGCCGCTCGCCGAGGTGATCTTCAGGTCCGCGGTGAGGACCGTCCCGGGGGTGAGCCCGGTGGTGTCCACCGACAGGGTGAGCGGGATCTTCCCGCCCGTCGGGAGGTCACCGCCGGCCGGCGTGGCCGTCAGCCAGGCCGCGTCCTCGGAGACCGTGAACGCGGTGCCGAGGCCGGGGTTGGTCAGGTCCAGGGTCCGCGTCCGCTTCTGGTTCGCCGGGAGCACGATCTCCACGGACGGCTTGGACGCCGTCACCTTGCCGGTGCGCAGGGACTGCGTCACCGCCGTGACGTCGGCGGCCTTGACGTTCACCGTGGCCGTGGCGGACTCGTACTGGGGCGCCGCCAGCGAGACGGGGAGCGAGCCCGACGGGCTCTGGACGACGTATCCGCCGTCTGCCGCCGTGGTCGCCGACACCGCTGTGTCGCCGGTGCCGACGGTGACCGTGGCGCCCGCCACGCCGTTGCCGTCGTTGGCGTCGAGCACCCGGCCCGCCACCACACCGCTCTTGGTGGTCCGGAAGGCGATGGACAGGCCGTCCGTGATGACCGCGGTGTTGAAGGAGTACTTGAAGGCGTCGGTGCCGGCCGCGTTCTCGACGCCGACCGTGGCCGTGGAGCCGCCCTTGATGCCGGTGCCGCCGGTCCCCTTGTAGGAGTACGAGACGGTGCCGTCCTCGCCGATCGCCGCCGAGAAGGAGAACTTGTCGGCCTGCGCGGACCAGTGGGACACCTGCCGCCACTCGATCACGTAACTGCGGTGCGGGGCGGTGCCGGTGACGCCGGTGAAGACGCCCGAGCCGCTGCCCGCCGCGCCGACGACCAGGTCGTCCCAGAACGGGTACAGGGCCGCGTTGGGCGTGGCCGTGCTCGGGATGTCCCCGTTGATGTCACCGGTGTTGTTGCCGCCGAAGCTGACCGTGCCGTTCGTGCCGATCCAGGCCTGGCCGTACGTCTTGCCGTACAGCGGCAGCGGGAACGGCAGGTCGACGCGCTCGGTGGTGTTGTCGCCCGTCAGCGCGAGCTGCCGGCTCCCCTCGGCGTACGGGCGGTCGCCGGCGGTGGCGCAGGCGTAGCCGTATCCGTCGGTGCGTTCGGGGAGGTTCACGGCGACGGTGGCGTCGCCGGTGACGGTGACCTTCGCGGTGCCGCCGGTGACACAGCGGGAGGCGTGGGTGGCGGTCACGTCGTACGTGCCGTGCGGCAGGGTGACCTCGAAGCGGCCCTGCGCGTCGGCGGTCGCGGTCACCGGGGTGTCCGCGACGGCGACGGAGGCGCCGGCGGCGGGTCCGGCGGCCGAGGAGACGGTGCCGGTGAGCTTGCCGGAGGGTGCCTGGGTGAGGGTGAAGTCGCCGGTGGCGGTGGCGCTCTCGGTCACCGTGGCCGTCGCGGTCTGCTGCCCGTAGCCGAACTTGGCGGCGGTCAGCGTGTAGTCGCCCACCGAGAGGGACGGGAAGGCGTAGCTGCCGTCGGCGGCCGTGGTCGCGGTGCGGTCGATCGGGCCGTCGGCCGTGATCCTCACGCCCGCGAGCGGCTGGCCACCGGAGCGCACGACGCCGCCGAGGGCGCCGATCGCCCCGCGCGGGGCGGCGTTCACAGCTGCGAGGACGTCGAGCTTGCCCTCGCCGAAGACGTTGTTGTCGGCGGGCGTGCCGCCGCACTGGCTGCTGTCGGTGTCCTGGGCGGTGCCGTCCAGGAGCGATTCGGTCTGCGCGACGTCACCTTCGAGGGTGGGCGCGGCGGACCAGAGAAGGGCCACGGCGGCCGCGGTGTGCGGGGAGGCCATGGAGGTGCCGGAGAAGGCCTCGTACCCGCCGCCGGGGACGGAGGAGCGGACGTTCACGCCCGGGGCGGCGATGTTCGGCTTGATGATGCCGCCGGGGCCCGCGCCGCGCGAGGAGAAGGACGCGATCGCGTTGTTGATGTCGAAGGCGCCGGAGCTGTAGGAGCTCGCGTAGTCACCCGGGGAGCCGCTGGTGGAGCAGCCCGGGCCGGCGTTGCCGTTGGAGAAGGCCGGGAAGATGCCGGCGGCCCGCCAGGTGTTGACGATCTCCTGGTACCAGGTGTCGCCGCCGCTCCCGCCCCAGGAGTTGTTGACGATGTGCGGGGCGAGGTCGGGCCGGGGGTTCTGGCCGTTCAGGTCGGTCGGAGCCACGATCCACTGGCCGGAGGCGAGCAGGGAGGCCTCGGAGCAGGAGTTGGACTCGCAGCCCTTGGCCGCGATCCACTTGGCGCCGGGGGCCACGCCGATCTTGTTGGCGCCGCCGTCATCGCCGACCATGGTGCCCATCGTGTGGGTGCCGTGGTCGTTGTTGTCGCAGGGGGCCGCGGTGGAGCAGACGCCCGCCGGGTCGAACCAGTTGTAGGCGTGGTCGTACGAACCGTCCGCCCTCTTGCCGCGGTACTGGTTGTTCACGGCCGGGTGCGTGTAGTCCACGCCGCTGTCGATGTTGGCGACGACGATGCCCTCCCCGCGGACACCGAGCTGGTCCCAGACCTGCGGGGCCTTGATCCGGTCGATGTTCCACTCGACGGCGTCGGCGGCGGCCTTCTCCCGCTTGCCCTCGGCGGGCCTGGGGAGCTCGACCTTGTCGTCGGCGTCGATCCGCGCGACCTCGGGACGCTGCGCCAGGGCCCCGGCGAGCTTCTCGCTGCCGACGACGCGGACGGCGTTCACGATCCAGTACGAGGTGTACTCGGCCTGGGCGCCTTCCAGAGCCTTGACGATCCCGGCCTGGCTGCGCGCGGCGTGGTCCCTCTTGGTCCGCAGAACCGTTTCGGCCTTGGCGGCGCGGGTCTGCTGCTTCCCCGCGGCGGTCAGGTCGGCGGCACTGTCGAGGTACACCCAGAAGACGGCCTTGGCCGAGCCGTCGAGCTGGGCGCGGAGCTTGGGTTCGATCTTGCGCTCGGCCGCGCTCGGCGCGCCGGGACCGGGGTCCTGGGCCGCCGCGGCGACGCCCGCGCCGAGCGGGAGGAGCAGGACCGAGGTGAGGGCGGCGAGCGCCGCGCGTAAGGACCGCGCGGGCCTTGTCGGCCTTGTGGGCCTTAAGGCTCGTGAGGACCGGTTGTCGCGTTGGGCCACGTGTTGTCTCCTCGTACGCCGTGTGCGGGTTGTGCGGGAAGGGTGCGCGTGACGTGCGCGGGCCATGGTGAAGGAGAGGTCATGTTCATTACAAGAGTGCCTATTGAGCCGGATCGAGCCGTCCCCGGCCACGGCCGACGAAGCCCTCCCGGTGGCCCTTCCCGGCCGCGCGGGCCAGCCTGAAGACATGACTGCGCCCGCCGAGCCGTCCGGAGCCGGTGTCCCGATCGCGTCCGCGCGCGGCCGGTGGATCCTGCTGACCACGGTGCTCGGGTCGACCATGGCCATGCTGGACGGGACCGTGGTGAACGTGGCCCTGCCGCGCATCGGGGAGGACCTCGACGCGGATCTGGCGGTGCTCCAGTGGACGGTGAACGCCTATCTGCTGACCCTGGCCGGGCTGATCCTGGTCGGCGGGTCACTGAGCGACCGGTTCGGGCGGCGCCGGATCTTCGTCCTGGGCGTGGCGTGGTTCGCGCTGGGCTCGCTGCTGTGCGGGATCGCGCCGAACGCCGGGGTGCTGATCGCCGCCCGGGCCCTGCAGGGCATCGGCGGGGCGCTGCTGGCGCCCGGCTCCCTGGCCCTGATCCAGGCGTCGATCCGGGCCGAGGACCGGGGGCGGGCGATCGGCCTGTGGTCGGGGTTCGGCGGGGTGGGCGCGGCCGTGGGACCGTTCCTCGGCGGCTGGCTGGTGGACGGGCCGGGCTGGCGGTGGGTGTTCCTGCTGAATGTGCCGTTGGCCGCGGTGTGCGTGCCGGTCGCACTGCGGCACGTACCGGAATCGCGGGACCCGCACGCGCACGGGCGGTTCGACGTGGCCGGGGCGGTACTCGGTGCGACGGGCCTGGGGCTGGTCACCTACGCGCTGATCGAAGCCCGGTCGGGAACGGCGGCGGTGACCGTCGCGGCGGTGCTCGGGGTCCTGCTGGCCGTCGCCTTCGTCTACGTGGAGCGGCGGCGGTCCGACCCGATGGTGCCGCCGGACATCTTCGCGTCCCGGCAGTTCACCGCGGTCAACCTCGTCACCCTGTGCGTGTACGGGGCCATCGGCGGGTTCTTCTTCCTCGCGGTGCTCCAGCTCCAGGTGGTGTCCGGGTACTCGGCACTGGCCGCCGGCGCCGCGATGCTGCCGACGACCCTCCTGATGCTGCTCCTGTCGGCCCGCTCGGGTGAACTCGGGGAACGGATCGGACCGCGCATCCCGCTCACGGTGGGGCCGCTGCTGTGCGCGGCCGGGACGCTGCTGATGCTGCGGGTAGGGCCCGCGGCCTCGTACGTACGGGACGTGCTGCCCGCGATGGCCGTGATGGGCATGGGCCTGGTGGCCCTGGTGGCCCCGCTGACGTCGACCGTGCTGGCCTCGGTGGATCCCGGCCGGGCGGGCCTGGCCAGCGGCATCAACAACGCGGCGGCGCGCGTCGCCGGACTGCTCGCGGTGGCGGCGCTGCCGCTGCTGTCCGGAATGGGGCCGGAGTCGTACCGCTCGGCGACCCAGTTCGACGCCGCTTTCGGGCGGGCCATGCTGTGGTGCACCGGGGCGTTCGTGGCCGGCGCCGCCGTGTCCTGGGCGACCGTACGCTCCCCCGCGCGCACCGAGGCGTGCCACCCGGAGTGCCATACGTACTGCGCGGTGACGGCCCCGCCGCTCGAAGCCCCGCGGGAGGGGAAGCGGGGACTTGGCTGAGTTCCGGTTCGGGTCCGGCTGGTCCCCGTGTGCTGGAGCGCTACGGCCGATCTGGTGGCGGGCACGGTCGTCGCCGCCGTCGGAGTCGTGTGCGTGGCCCACGTGCGGCGGGTCCGCGATCTGCCGATCGCCGCGCCGCCTCTGCTGCTGGGCGCGCACCAGCTGGTGGCCGCACCATCGGCTACGGCGTGAATGTTCCGTGGATGCCGCTCGTCCTGACGGGCTACCTGTTCGCCACGCTCGGCGCCCTGCCGCTCGCCCGACCGGCGGCTGCGGACCCTCGGCGTGGTGCTGGCCGCCGGGGCGCTGGCCTGCTCAGCGCTGTGGCGGCTGGAATTCGCCTCCACCTGGTACGCCTTCGCCGCGGTCGCGTCCATGCTCGTCCCGGGCCGGCTCCGGCGCCGGAAACCTCCCCACTCCGCCACACGCTGACCGAAAGTTACCTAGACGTATGTAGTGACTTCACATGCACGCGGCAGTAGAACTCGTTCCCATTCCACCGAGAGTGAGGAACGTCACATGGATGACAAAACCCTGACCGTAAGAGGCCCCAAGGGAATCACCCGTCGTGGATTCATCGGTAGAACTGGTTCTATTTTGGGAGCGGTGGCCCTGGCGGGCCACATCACCCCGGCCCAAGCCGCTCCCCCGGCCACCCCGATCGCCGACGGCGCCCGCGTACCGGCCCTGGTCATCGGCACCGGATACGGCGGCTCCGTCGCGGCGCTGCGCCTCGCGCAGGCCGGCGTGGACGTGCAGATGATCGAGATGGGCATGTCCTGGGACACCCCCGGCTCGGACGGGAAGATCTTCCCGAAGGTGACCAGTCCGGACTACCGGTCCTTCTGGCTCCGCACCCGGACCAAGGCTCCGCTCAGCAACTTCCTCGGCTTCCCGATCGACAAGGACGTCCCCAAGTACACCGGAATCCTCGACGCCGAGGATTTCGCCGGCATCACGGTCTACCAGGGCCGCGGCGTGGGCGGCGGTTCGCTGGTCAACGGAGGCATGGCGGTCACGCCCAAGCGCGCCAACTTCGCCGCCGTCCTCCCGTCGGTGGACGCCGACGAGATGTACGCGACCTACTACCCCCGGGCCAACGCCGGTCTCGGGGTCGGCATGATCGACCCTGCGTGGTTCGACACGGCGGACTGCTACCAGTTCTCCCGCGTCGGCCGCAAGCACGCCCAGCGCTCCGGATTCGCCTGGACCTTCGTACCCGACGTGTACGACTGGGACTACATGAAGCAGGAGGCCGCCGGCACCGCCACCAAGTCCGCCTTGGCCGGCGAGATCCTCTACGGCAACAACCACGGCAAGAAGTCGCTGGTGCAGACGTACCTCGCCCAGGCCAGAGCGACCGGCAAGGTCACCATCTCGGCGCTGCACAAGGTCACTTCGGTCTCCCCCGCCGCGGGCGGCGGCTACACGGTCGCCATCGACCAGATCAACACCACCGGCGACACCGTGGCCACCAAGACGGTGACGGCGGACCGGGTGTTCTTCGCGGCCGGCAGCGTCGGCACCAGCAAGCTCCTGGTCAAGCTGAAGGCCACCGGGGCGCTGCCGAACCTCAACAACGAGGTCGGCAAGGGCTGGGGCGAGAACGGCAACGTCATGTGCGGCCGCGCCAACCACATGTGGGATCCGACCGGCAAGCTCCAGTCGACCATCCCCTGCTCCGGCATCGACAACTGGGACGCCGGCGGCGCCTTCGCCGAGGTCGCACCGCTCCCCACCGGAATCGAGACCTACGCCTCCTTCTACCTGTCGATCACGAAGAACCCGAACCGCGGCGAGTTCAACTGGAACGCCGCGACGGGCACGGCCGACCTGAGCTGGCAGACCGCCTGGAAGCAACCGTCCATCAGCATGGCCAAGACAATCTTCGACAAGATCAACTCGAAGGAGGGGACGATCTACCGGACCGACCTGTTCGGCGGCAACAAGATCTGGAACGACACCCTCACCTACCACCCGCTCGGCGGCGCCGTCCTGAACAAGGCCACCGACAACTACGGACGCCTGCACGGCTACACCGGCCTGTACGTGATCGACGGAGCGCTGATCCCCGGAAACGCCAGCGTCAACCCGTTCGTCACCATCACGGCACTCGCCGAGCGCAACATCGAGAAGATCATCGCAACCGACCTCCCGTAGGGCCGCGTCCTCCCCCCAGCGGCCGGGGCCGTTCGGATGCACCGAACGGCCCCTTGTCACACCCCGTTCCGCGCCGCTCGCAGCGGCGCGGCTCCGCTCAGTGGCCGGGCAGCACGCACACGCTGTCGAGGCCGAGCACGTGGTTGAGCCGGCCGAAGGCCAGCCAGGACCCGATGCTCATCGTCAGCTCCACGATCTCCAACTGGCTGTAGTGCGCGGTCATCCGGTCCCAGAACTCGTCGTCGAGGCCGTGGTGGTCCAGGGTGTACCGCTCGGCGTACTCCGCCGCCAGCCGGGTGCGCTCGTCGAAGCGGTCGGTGGTGCGCCACTCGGTGACGTCCTCGGAGAACTCCTCCTCGACCTTCTCCCCGTCCCGCTCGGTGCGCCAGTCGAGGCAGAAGACGCACCCGTTGATCTGCGCGACGCGCAGCCGGGCCGCCTCGAACTCGCGCAGGCCCAGGGTGGTGTGGGCGTACACCGACAGGGAGAAGTTCGCGGCGGCCATGCCGATGCCGGGGACCATGTCGCCCCACACGTACTCGATCGGGTGCTGGCCTTCGGGGATGTCGATCCTCATGACTTTTTCCTTCCGAGTCTGCCGGTGGCGGGGCGCAGCGGGACGTCGAGGGCGTCGTAGAGTCCGGGCTCCGCCTCGGTGAGCCAGTCGATGGCGCCGACGAGGCGGCCGACGGCGGTGGCGTTGCCGCCGGCCGAGCGGTTGTCTCCCTCGTCGGTGGCCTCGACGGTGACCTCGATGCGCGGCCGACCCTCGATGACGACCCGGTGGGCGCCGTCGCCGCCGTCGGGCGGCGTGGGCCAGTCCGGGGCGCACGAGGCGTGGATGCGGGTGACGTGCTCGATGACGATGCGGGGCTCGCCCTCGACGATGCCCTGTACCTCGAAGCGAATGGCACCCTGGGTGCCGGCCTCGAAGGCGCCCATGGTGCGGGTGGTCACGGTGGTGTCGAGGGCGCGGCGCTCCGACGTTTCGCGGATCTCGTCGAGTTCGACGCCGAGGGCCCGGGCCATCATCCGTATCTGCCCGCCCCACACCATGGTCGGGATCGAGGGCATGAGCATCATCGGCTCGTGGTCCATGGGGTGGCCCATGCCCACGAGGTGGCGGACGGAGTCCGGCTGGTCGTAGGTGGAGTAGTCGAAGATCTCCTGGCAGCGGATGACGTCGATGGTGGTGCCGAGTCCGCTGAGCAGGAGCGGGAGCACGTCGTTGCCCCAGCCGGGGTCGACTCCGGAGGCGAACAGCGAGCCGCCGCCCTCCGCGATGGCGGCGAGTACCGGATCGCGGAACTCCGGTGGGGCGCCGCGGTGGTCGTAGAGCGGATAGAGGGCGGGGCTGACGACGACGGCGCCGGACCTGATGGCCCGGGTGATGTCGGCGAGGGCCTCGTCGGGCCGTACGTCCCCGGACGCGGCGTACACCACGGCCCGGGGGCAGGCGGCCAGGACGGCCTCGATGTCGTCGGTGGCCGCGACCCCCAACAGGTGGTCGAGGCCGCCGAGTTCGCCCGCGTCGCGGCCGACCTTGGCCGGATCGTGGACGATGACGGCGGAGAGTTTCAGCGCGGGATGGGCCTCGACGGCGCGGATGGCCAGACGGCCGACGTTGCCGGTACCCCAGACAACCGTGGAAATCATGCGCGGAGGGTAGCCACAGGGCCCTCACGTTGCCAGAGCCGCGCGGCCCGAACTCGTCCGCCCCGCCGGGTTACTGGTTCTGGCCACCCAGCACGAAGAGGAGGTAGACGAAGAAAGCGAAGAGGTGGCCGACGAACAGGTAGGCGATCAGCCGGATGATCAGACCGCGCGGGAACTTGGACTCGAAGCGTGCCCGGATGGTCGTGGGCGCGGGCTTCTCGGCTTGGGACATGGGGTACGGCTCCTCCGCTATCGGTGGTGCGTGGTGGTGGTGCCGCCGAGGCACAGCCCGGCGAGGCTGCTCTGCAGCAGGGTGTGGACGAACAGCAGGTCGGCGCCCCCGGAGGAGGCCGCGCCGATCCGGTGCGGGGTGAGCGAGTCGAAGTGCGCGCTGTCTCCCGGTTCCAGCAGGTGCTCGGCCTCCCCCAGGTGCAGCCGCAGCCGCCCGTCCAGGACGTACAGCCATTCCTCGCCGGGATGTACGCGGACCAGCTCGCCCTGGCTGCGGCCGTGGGGGACGTGCACGCGCAGGGCCTGCATGCCGCGGCCGGAGCCGCCCGCCTGCCAGTACGTCCAGCCGTCGGCCTCGCGGGCGCCGGGACCGCCGGCCCGTACGATGGGATCGGCGACGGCCGGGGTCTCGCCGAGCAGCTCCGAGACCGTCGTACCGTAGGTGCGGGCGAGCTCGAGCAGGAGCGGCAGCGAGGGCTGGCGCCGGCCGGTCTCCAGGCGGGACAGGTGGGCGGGCGAGAGCCGCGCCCGGGTGGCGGCGGCCTCCAGGGTGAGTCCGGCGCGGCGGCGCAGCTCGCGCAGTTGCGGGGCCACGGCGGGCAGCTCGTCGGCCGCGTCTTCGGGGCCGGGGGCGGGACCGGGTTTCATGCCCTGATTGAGCCAGAGCTTTGCCTTTCTGGCAATCCGTCTTGCCTCTGAGGCAAATTCCCCCCTCGTCGCGGCGCGACCTGGCCCTCGCTGCCCTCCTTCCCCCACCAGGGCGCTTGGCGGCCATACCGGCCCGCGGGACGTCGGCTACGGTCCGGCCGCCTCGCCCAGCACCGTCTCCACGGTATCGGCCTGCTCCGCGTCCTTGTCCGGGCGGTGCCTCAGCACCCGCGCGAACCGCAGCGCCACCCCGGCCGGGTAGCGCGGGGAGCGCTGCAGCCCGTCGTAGGCGATCTCCACCACCAGTTCGGGCCGCACCCGCACGGTGAAGCCGTCGTCGGAGGTGGCGAGCGCGCGCAGCGCCCCGGTCTGCCAGCGCAGCATCTCGTCCGTGAGTCCTTTGAAGGTCTTGCCGAGCATGGCGTAGGTGCCGTCGGCGGCCCGAGCCCCCAGGTGCAGGTTCGAGAGCAGTCCGGTGCGCCGCCCGTGGCCCCATTCGGCGGCGAGGACCACCAGGTCCAGGGTGTGCACCGGCTTCACCTTCAGCCAGTGCCTGCCGCGGCGGCCGGCCGCGTAGGCCGAGTCCAGTGCCTTGACCACGACCCCCTCGTGGCCGTGGCGCAGGGCCTCGGCCCAGAACTCCTCCGCCTCGGCCGCCTGCGCGCCCGGATCCTCGACGGCGAGGCGCCGGACGCGGGCGTTCTCGGGCACGAGGGCGGCCAGGGCCTCGTACCGCTCCCGGACCGGGAGGTCGAGGAGGACGTCGTCGCCCGCGGCCAGGACGTCGAAGAAGTAGGGGACGACCGGGAGCGTGCGCCGTGCGGCCTCGACGTCGACGCGGGAGCCGACCCGGCTCGCGATCTCCTGGAAGGGGACGGGCCGGCCGTCCGCCGCGCGGCCGATGACCTCCCCGTCGAGGATGAACCGCTCCCCCGGCAGCGACCGGGCCAGTTCCGCCACCTCCGGGAGCCGGCCGGTGATCTCGTCCAGGGAGCGGGTGTACACGCGTACGTCGTCCCCGTCCCGGTGGACCTGCACGCGGATCCCGTCGAGCTTCTCCTCCACCGCGCACGGCCCGAGTGCGGCCAGTGCCTCGGCGACCGACGGGGCCGTGCCCGCCAGCATCGGCTGTACGGGCCGGCCGACGCGCAGGATGACGGCGCGCAGGGCCTGCGCCCCTTCGGCGAGTACCGCGGCCGCCACCCGGGGCAGCGAGCCGTCCAGCATCACCGCCCGGCGCAGTTCGGCGGCCGGTACCCCGGCGGCCGCGGCCACTCCCTCCAGTGCCGCCGCGTCCAGCGCGCCCTGGCGGACCTCGCCGGACAGCAGGCTGCGCAGGAACGCCTGCTCGGCGTCGGTGGCCGCGCCCAGCAGGGTCTCGACGATCCGGCGCCGCTCCGCCTGGGCGCCGGGGCCCGCGACGGCGGCGAGTTCGGAGACCGCCGCGTCGACGGCGCGGACGGTCAGGGTGGGCTCCGGCGCCGGTGCGGTCTCCTGGGCGAGGGCGCGCCAGCCGATGCCCGGGCGGCCCTGCGGGAGGCGCCCGGAGAGGTAGGAGATCACCAGACCGGCCTCGTCGGGCGGCGCGGCGGCGAAGAGCTCCGCGAGCAGGGCGGTCTTGCGGGAGCGGGCGGCGGTCCCGGCGACCTCCCGGGACACGCGCGCGACATCGGCCAGCAGCATGCGGCCATCCTCCCGCCCCGGGACCTGCCGCGCAGGTCGGGGCGCATACCGCAGGTGCGGTACGCCCACGGCGCGGCATGGTCCTTGAGAAGGGCTGGGGTTACGCCTGTGGGTGCTCGGAGCCCGGGGGCCTGCCCTTTAGGGTTCCCATATGAAGCTCCGAATGCCCCGGCGCCGCCGAGACCGCCTCCTCGCGGGCGCCGCCGCGCTCGCCGTCGTGGCGGGCGCCGGCACCTGGACGGCCGCGTCGGCGGCCGGCGACGCTCCGGCCGTGCACCGCCAGGACCAGGTCCTGGAGATGCCCGGCGCCGCCATCGACACCTCCTACTTCACTGCGGGCGGCGGTGCGGAGAAACGTCCCGCTGTACTCCTCGGGCACGGTTTCGGCGGCAGCAAGGACGACGTCCGCGGGCAGGCCGAGCGGCTGGCCCGCGACGGGTACGCCGTCATGACGTGGTCGGCCCGCGGCTTCGGCAGCTCCGGCGGCCGGATCGGGCTGAACGACCCCGAGAACGAGGTCAAGGACGCCTCGCGGCTCGTCGACTGGCTCGCGGCCCGGCCCGAGGTGCGGCTCGACGCGGACGGCGATCCGCGCGTCGGAGTGGCCGGGGCCTCGTACGGCGGGGCGATCTCGCTGCTCGCCGCCGGTTACGACCGGCGGGTGGACGCGATCGCCCCGCAGATCACCTACTGGAACCTCGCGGACTCCCTCTTCCCGAACGGCGTCTTCAAGAAGCTGTGGTCCGGCATCTTCTTCACCACCGGCTCGTCCGGCGGGATGCAGCAGGCCCGTCCCGGGCGGCCGGACCCGTCGGCCGCTCCCGGCTGCGGACGCTTCCAGCCGGAGCTGTGCGCGATGTACGAACGCGTCGCGGTGGCCGGGAAGCCCGACCCCGAGGCGCGCGCCCTGCTGGAGCAGCGGAGCCCCTCGGCCGTAGCCGACCGGATCAAGGTGCCGACCCTCATCGTGCAGGGCCAGGACGACTCCCTCTTCCCGCTGGACCAGGCCGACGCCATGGCCCGGGCCATCGCGGCGAACGGGGCACCCGTCTCCGTGGACTGGGCGGCCGGCGGGCACGACGGCGGCATGCGCGAGGCGGACCGGGTCGAGGACCGGGTGGCGGCCTGGTTCGACCGCCACCTGAAGGGGGACGAGGCCGCGGACACCGGCCCGGCCTTCCGGGTCTCGCGCTCCGGCGGCATCGATTCCACCGACGGCGAGGTCACCCTGCGCGGCGCGAGCGGCGACACGTACCCCGGGCTGGTTTCCGGCCCGCGGCAGTTCGCCCTGACGGGACGCGAGCAGACCTTCGCCAATCCGGCGGGCGGCGCGCCTCCGGCCCTGTCCTCGCTGCCCGGCATCGGCGGGCAGCTCGCCGCCTTCGGGGCCGGGTTCTCCCTGGACTTCCCCGGGCAGAACGCCCGGTTCGAATCGGCTCCGCTGACCGAGGACGTACGGATCACCGGGACCCCGACCGTAACCCTGAACGTGAGGTCGACAGCCGCCGACGGATCGGCCGTGCTCTTCGGCAAGGTGTACGACGTGGGGCCCGACGGGCAGCAGCAGGTGCTACCCAACCAGCTGGTCGCCCCGGTGCGGGTGGAGAACGCGCAGCAGGGTGTGAGCGTGCGGCTGAGCCTGCCCGCGATCGACCACTCCGCCGTCGCCGGGCACCGGCTGCGGCTCGTGGTCGCCGCCACCGACCTCGGCTACGCCACCCCGGCCGTGCCCGCCGCCTACACGGTGGCGGTGGAGGGCCCGCTGGCCGTTCCCGTCGCGCCCGGGGTGCGGACGGCCGCGGCCGGGCTGCCCGCCTGGACCTGGTGGCTGCCGCTGGGCGCGGCGGCGCTGGCCGCGGGGCTGCTCGGGATCCGCAGGACCGGCCGGGGGACCGCGGGGACGCGGCCGGGCCCGGCGCAGCCGGACCCGGCGCAGCCGGACCCGGCGCTGGCCGACGTACCCCTGGAGATCACCGGACTGACGAAGCGGTACGCGAAGGCGCAGGACCGGTACGCGGTGCGGGACCTGTCGTTCCGGGTGGAGAAGGGCCAGGTGCTGGGGCTGCTCGGGCCCAACGGCGCCGGTAAGACCACCACCCTGCGCATGCTGATGGGGCTGATCTCGCCGGACGCCGGGGAGATCCGGGTGTTCGGACACGCGGTGCGGCCCGGTGCTCCGGTGCTGTCGCGGGTCGGGGCGTTCGTGGAGGGCGCGGGATTCCTTCCGCATCTGACCGGCCGCGCCAACCTGGAGCTGTACTGGCAGGCCACTGGCCGCCCGGCCGAGGACTCGCACATGGCGGAGGCGCTGGAGATCGCGGGACTGGGCGACGCGCTGGAGCGCGCGGTGCGCACGTACTCGCAGGGCATGCGCCAGCGCCTCGCGATCGCTCAGGCCATGCTCGGCATGCCGGACCTGCTGATCCTCGACGAGCCGACGAACGGTCTGGACCCGCCACAGATCCGGGAGATGCGGGACGTGATGATCCGCTACGCCGCCGGCGGACGGACGGTCATCGTCTCCAGCCACCTGCTGTCCGAGGTGGAGCAGTCCTGTACGCACCTGGTGGTCATGGACCGCGGACAGCGGGTCGCGGCGGGCGAGGTCGCCGAGATCACCGGTGGCGGGGACACGCTGCTCGTGACGCTGGCGGAGCCGGTGGACGCGGTGGGCCTCGAGAAGGTGGCGGCGCTGGAGGGAGTGGGTTCTGTGGTGGCCGCCGACGACGGGCTGCTCGTGCGGCTCGACGGCGCGACGGCCGCCGGGCTGATCGCCGAACTCGTACGGCTGGAGGTGCCGGTCACCGGAGTGGGACCGCACCGGCGACTGGAGGACGCGTTCCTCACTCTGATCGGAGGTCCGGCGTGAGCGCCGTACAGGAGGTGGCCCCGGGTTACCGGGCGAGCCGTACGCTGCCGCTGCGCGTGGAGGCGCTGCGGCAGTGGCGCCGGCGGCGGACGCTGGTGATGGGCGGGGTGCTGGCCGCGCTTCCGTTCATCCTGATGATCGCGTTCGCGGTGGGCGGCGGTCCGGGCAGCCGGGACGGCGGGAACGGCCGGGTCACCCTGATCGACACGGCCACGGCCTCGGGCGCGAACTTCGCCGCGACCTGTCTGTTCGTCTCGGCCGGGTTCCTGCTGGTGGTGCCGGTGGCGCTGTTCTGCGGGGACACGGTGGCCTCGGAGGCGAGCTGGTCCTCACTGCGCTACCTGCTGGCCTCGCCGGTGCCGCGGATGCGGCTGCTGTGGAGCAAGCTGGTGGTGGCGCTGGGCTTCAGCCTGGCGGCGATGGTGCTGCTGCCGGTGGTGGCGCTGGCGGCGGGTACGGCCGCGTACGGGTGGGGGCCGCTCAAGCTCCCGGCCGGCGGGGCCCTGGCGACCGCGGACACCGTGCCGCGGCTCGCGCTGGCGGTGGCCTTCGTCTTCGTCTCGCAGCTGGTGACGGCGGGGCTGGCGTTCTGGCTGTCCACGCGGACGGACGCGCCGCTGGGCGCGGTGGGCGGGGCGGTCGGCCTGACGATCGTCGGCAATGTGCTGGACGCCGTGACCGCGCTCGGGTCCTGGCGCGAGTTCCTGCCGGCGCACTGGCAGTTCGCGTGGGCGGACGCCTTGCAGCCGCAACTGGAGTGGGGCGGGATGATCAAGGGAACAGTGGTGTCGGTGTCGTACGCCCTGGTGCTGTTCGCCCTTGCCTTCCGGGGATTCTCGCGCAAGGACATCGTGTCGTAGGGCCGTATCGTACGGAGCACGGCTGTTCCCGGGGCGCGTCGGCGGCTGGGGGCACGGATGGGCCGTCGGCAGGCGTGCGCGACGCGGTCCTGGAGCCCGGGAAGACGGTGACCGGCACCTACACCGGCCGGCCCCCGCACGCCGGGCACAACCCGCCCACGGCGTACGGGGAGCCGCAGGACCAACTCCGCCTGACCACCCACGGAATGCAGCTGTGGGAGCGTTCCGTCCTGCCGTGGCGCCATCCCTGGCCGGAGCTCCGCGTGATCGCCGACGGCCCGCGGCTGCGCGTCCACCATCAGGGGCAGGACGCCGGCACCGTGCTGCTGGAGCAGCCGGGGGCCGTGCAGGAGGTCCGTCGCGCGGCGAGGCGGCACGGGGCCGGCTGAAGCCCGGCTCGCCGCGAGGCCGATCGGGGGTTCCGGCGGTGCCCCGCGACCGCTGTCGGCCGCTGCCGTGTCGGCTGTCAGCCGAGGACGCGCACGGGTGAGCCGTCGAGGAACGCCCGGATGTCCTCGACCGCATCGCCGTAGTACGTGGCGTAGTTGGACCGTGTCACATAGCCCAGGTGCGGCGTGGCGAGGAGCCGAGGGGCGCTCCGCAGGGGGTGCCCGGCCGGCAGCGGCTCGATGTCGAAGACGTCGATGCCCGCGCCCGCGATCCGGCCCGCGTGCAGGGCTTGGAGGAGGGCCTGCTGGTCGACGATGGCCGCGCGCGAGGTGTTGACGAGGTAGGTCGTCGGCCGCATCAGCGCGAGCTCGGCGGCGCCGATCAGGCCCCGGCTGCGCTCGCCGAGGGCGAGGTGGACGGAGACGAAGTCGCTGCCCGCCAGCAGCTCCTCCTTGGACGGCGCGAGCGCGACCCCCACCTCTTCGGCCCGTTCCTGGGTGAGGTTCGGGCTCCAGGCCACCACGTCCATGCCGAAGGCGAGACCGACCCGGGCGACCCGGCTGCCGATCTTGCCGAGGCCGAGCAGTCCGAGCCGCCGGCCGTGCAGGTCCGCGCCGACGCCCTGCTGCCAGGGACCGCCGTCGCGCAGGGCGGTGCTCTCCCGCACCAGGCCGCGGGCCAGGCCCAGCAGCAGGGCCCAGGTCAGCTCCACGGGCGGGGTGGACGAGCTGCCGGTGCCGCACACGGTCACTCCGTTGCGGGCGGCGGCGGCGTAGTCGATCACCGAGTTGCGCATGCCGGACGCGATGAGCAGGCGCAGGCGCGGCAGCCGGTCGAGGAGCGAGGCCGGGAACGGGACGCGTTCGCGCAGGGTGACCACGATGTCGAAGCCGGCCAGCCGTGCGGCGAGCACGTCCTCGTCGTCCGTGTGGTCGGTGAAGCTCACCGTTTCGACGCGGCCGGCGAGCGGCGACCAGTCCGCTGCGCTGCTTCCGACGTCCTGGAAGTCGTCGAGGAGCGCACAGCGCAGCGGCCGCCGCCCGCCGCCCGTCACGCGCCGACGCCCGGGGCGATGGCGTCGATCTCGGCGAGCAGCTCCGCGTCGAGCGGGCGGTCGGCGACGGCGGCGTTGGCCCGCACCTGCTCGGCCGAGGTGGCTCCCGCGATGACGGAGGCGCAGCCGGGCTGGGCGGAGAGCCAGCCGATGGCCAGTTCGAGGACGGTCCGGTCGTGCTTCTCGCCGAGCGCGGCCAGCGCTTCGACCACGTCGAGGCGCTCGTCGGTGAGGTACGCGTCGCGGCCTTCGAGGCGGGAGCCGGCCGGGACGGGCGCGCCCCGGCGGATCTTGCCGGTCAGCAGACCGTTGGCCAGCGGGAAGTACGGGAGCACGCCGACACCGTAGTGCAGGGCGGCCGGGACCAGCTCGCGCTCGACCGACCGCTCCAGCAGCGACCACTCGTTCTGCGCCGACACGAAGGGGACCGAGCCGGTCTCGCGGGCGACGTGGGCTGCTTCGGCGAGCTGCCAGCCGGAGAGGTTGGAATGGCCGATGTAGCGGACCTTGCCCTCGGCGACGAGCTCGGTGAGCGCGGCCAGGGTCTCGGCGATCGGGGTGGCCGGGTCGGGGCTGTGCAGCTGGAGGAGGTCGATGTGGTCGGTGTCGAGGCGGCGCAGGGACTCTTCGACGGCCCGCCGGATGTACGCACGGCCGCCGCGGGATCCGGCGGCGGGCCCGTACTTCATGTCCACGCCGTCGTAGCCGAACTTGGTGGCGAGGACGACCTGGTCGCGGCGGCCCTTGAGGGCCTGCCCGAGGTGGACCTCGGAGCCGCCGGCGTTGCCGTAGATGTCGGCGGTGTCGAGGAGGGTGATGCCCGCGTCCAGGGCGGCGTCGACCACGGCGCGGGTGGCCTGGGCGTCGAGCCGGCCACCGAAGTTGTTACAGCCGAGGCCGACGGCGGAGACCTGCAGACCTGAACTGCCCAGGGGGAGATAGCGCATGCGTTTCGTTCCTCAGACTCGTCGGGTACATGATCAACCACGTGTCAGTCTAGGCGTCCGGGTCCGTCACTGGTACGGCGTCGGTGCCGTGCGACGTGAACACCGTGTGTCGCGAGCGCCGCCACCGCGGCGCCGCCCAGGGCCCAGACCTCGGGGCGGCCGGCGACGCCGCCTTCCCCGTCCCCGGCACCGCCTTCCCCGTCCCCAGCCGCGACGGTGATCGTGCCGCCTCCGGCGACGTACGGGCGGCTCCCCGCGGTGTCGCCGGAGTCGAGCGGGTTCACGTAGTCGAAGGTGACGGACAGCGGATACTCTCCGGGCCGCGCGTCGGCCTTGATCCGCACCCAGCCCAGGTAGGACCGGCCGTTGTAGCCGATCTGGTTGTCCTCCGAGTCCTCCGAGTCCTCCGCCAGGACCGGGCTGCTCACCTTGACCACGCGCAGCTGCCGCCCCTCGGGAACGCGCGCCTGGTGCTGCGGATCATCCTTGGCCAAGACCGGTACGAGTTCCCCCGCGCGTCCGACCTGCTCCGAAGAGGCCCACCCGCTCGCCCGGGACGGCGCGGCCGCTGCCCCGAGCGCCAGGGCCGCGGCGCACACGACGACGGCGACCGCGGGCACGGTGCGGCCGATGGTGCGGCTCTGGCCGATCGTGCTTTTCCGGCTGACGCGACTGTTCATGAGGCTGTTCGTGCGGCTGTTCGTGCGGCTGTTCATGTCCCCGACTCCCCGTGTCCCGCCTGACCGTTCCGTCAGGGAGGAGGGGCGTCGGGGAGCTCAGGTTGCCTCGGCCCGGTCGCGGAGGGGTTACTGGAGCGTGACGACGGTCGTGCGGCCGAGGTCGGGCTTGTCGCGCAGCGGCAGTTCGGTGCCGGGGCGCTCCAGTTCGAGGACGACGATCTCGTTCTCACCGTCGCGCCACAGGGGGCCGGGGGCGTAGAGGGTGCGCTGTGGGCCGCGCGGGGTGTCGTAGTGGCCCAGCAGGAAGCCGTTCAGCCAGATCAGGCCGGTGCCCCATCCGGACACGTCGAGGAAGGCGTCGGCCGGCCCGTGCCCCTCGTCGAGGGCGTGGGTGAAGCGGTGGAAGGCGGGCCGTCCGGCCGGCCGGTTTCCGGCCTGGTCACCGCACTCGTCGAGCCAGTCGAGTCCCGTCAGGTCGGTGAGCGGCAGCGGCCGGATCTCCCACTCGAACAGCTGCTGGTGGCCGTGGCGTACGCCGCGCCAGATGCCCTTGCGGTCGTCGAGGAGCGGGCCGTAGTTGACCCGCCCCTGGGCCCGGACGAGTACGTCGAGGACCACCCCGTCCTCGCCGACCGGCAGGTCGAGCCCCTCGTCGGGGGTGTTCCGGTCGAGGACGCCGAGGGGCACCCCGTCGGCGAACACGTACGCGCGGTCGCCGAGGCCGTCGATCCTGACGGGCATGGCGGGCCGCGGCCCGGTCACGGCGGTGCGGTAGTGGATCAGGCCGTGGCTCTGTCCGAGCCGTTCCATGGACTCGGGGGCGGGACGCAGGACCGGGGGCCCGGCGAGGACGTCGAGGCGGTCGAGCAGCTCCGCGGTGCCCGCGGGAACGGCGAGGGCGGGGGTGATCCGGGGCGGCGGCTCGGGCAGCGGGGTGTCGGGGAGCGGCACGTACTTGCCGATGACGTGGCGGAACGCGTGGAACTTGGGGGTGAGTTCGCCTGCCTCGCCGATGGGCGCGTCGTAGTCGTAGCTGGTGACGGTCGGCTGGTAGCCGGGTTCGCCGGGGCGGGATCCGGCATGGTTGGCACCCGCCCAGAAGCCGAAGTTGGTACCGCCGTGGGCCATGTAGAGGTTGACGGAGGCGCCGGTGGCGAGGAGTTCGTCGAGTGACGCCGCCGCGTCCTCGACGGCGCGGACGTGGTGGTCCTCGCCCCAGTGGTCGAACCAGCCGATCCAGAACTCCATGGCGGTGAGCGGGCCGGTCCGCTGGTAGCGGCGCAGCGCGTCGAGGCGTTCGGCGGGCCGGGCCCCGAAGGTGGCGGTGGCGAGGCGGCCGGGGAGCATGCCGCCCTGGAGCATGGCGTCCTCGGGGCCGTCGGCGGTGAACAGCAGGCAGTCCACGCCTCGTTCGACGAGGGCCTGCTCGACATGGGCGCGGTAGCGTGCGTCGTTGCCGTACGAGCCGTACTCGTTCTCGATCTGGACGGCGACGACGGGGCCGCCGCGGCTCGCGAGCAGCGGCAGCAGCTCGGGGACGACGAGGTCGAACCAGCCGTCCACCTCGGCCTCGAAGCGCGGGTCGGAGCAGCGCAGGTGGAGGCCGTCGACGGCGAGGAGACGGGCGGGCAGGCCGCCGAAGTCCCATTCGGCGCAGATGTACGGGCCGGGGCGGACGACGGCGTCGAGGCCGAGGTCCTGGGCGAGGCGCAGGAACCGGCCGAGGTCGCGCCAGCCGGTGAAGTCGGCCTTGCCGGGGGCGGTCTCGTGGAAGTTCCAGGGGACGTACGTGTCCACGGTGTTGGCACCCAGGGCGCGCAGGCGTGTGAGCCGGTCCTCCCACAGGTCCGGGTGGACCCGGAAGTAGTGCAGGGCGCCCGAGACGATGCGGTGGGGGCGGCCCGCGCGCCGGAATCCGTCCTGGTCGTACGTGAGCATGCGCTGACTCCCGAGAGAGGTCGAGATGCCGAGAAGTACGGAACGCCGCCGAATATATGAACGCACCGTCCGAGCCGTCAATGACCAGTTGATCGGATTCGATCGAATCGATCGAATCGATTCCCTATGATGGCGCCGACACCATGACGTCGCTGACACCGGCCACGCCGGCGGAACCGCAGGGGGACATCTTGAGAAGACACGTGAACCAGCGTCAGGCACAGGTGCTCGAGCTCGTCCGGGCACGCGGCAGCGTGCGCGTGGCGGACCTGGCCCGGGAGCTCGGCATCTCCCCCGTCACCCTGCGCCGGGACATCGAGGCGATGGCGGCGCGGGGCGAGATCCAGCGGATGCACGGGGCGATCAGCCGAGTGGACCCGGGCGGCCGGGCGCCTTCGTCTGTTTCTGCTGCCTCGACTGCCGCCGTCGTGGGTGGAGGCGGGGGTGGACGCGGAGGGGCGGCGGAGGGGCTGGTGGTCGGAATGGTCGTCCCGACCACCGAGTACTACTACGCCGAGGTCGTACGCGGGGCCCGCGAGGCGGTCGAGGCGCGGGGGGCCCGGCTGACCGTGGGGCTGACCCGGTACCTGCAGGGCGAGGACCGGACGCAGGCGGACCGGCTGCTGTCCACGGGGGCGCACGGGCTGCTGCTGACACCGAACTGGGAGGCCGGGTCGCCGGGGCCCGGTGAGGGCGCCTGGACCGCCGAACTCCCGGTGCCGACCGTACTGGTGGAGCGCTGGGCACCGCCGGGGCATCCCGCGGCCTCACTGGACCGGGTGTCCTCCGACCACGCGCACGGCGCGGCCCGGGCGGTGCAGCACCTGGTGGAGCAGGGGCACCGGCGGATCGCCCTCGCCAGCCGGGCGACCCCGACCACGGCACGACTGCGGGCCGGCTACGAGGCCGCCGTGTCCGCGCTCGGCCTGGAACCGGCCCCGCCGTGGCCGCCTGCCGGCCCGGGCCCGCTCTCGGACGCGGACATGTTCGCCCGGACGCTGGACTACCTCTGCGAGGCGGTGACGGCGGGCGGGGTCACCGCCGCCCTGGTCCACAGCGACACCGACGCGATCATGCTGATCCCGCGGCTCCAGGCGCGCGGAGTGCGGGTACCGGAGGACTTGGCGGTGATCACGTACGACGACGAGGTGGCCGGGATGGCCGACGTACCCCTCTCGGCGGTGGCGCCGGCCAAGCACGAGGTGGGCGCGCGAGCGGCAGCCCTGCTGCTGGACCGGCTGTCGACGACCGCGGCTCCGGACACCGCTCCCCGCCAGCACCTGGACCTCCTCCCCCGCCTGACGATCCGCTCATGACCGGTGCCGGGGTCGTTCAGTACGCGCGGGAGATCCGGGCAGCGGCGTTCGACGTGTCGAAGAACCCGTCGACGTGCTTCACCCACGGGCCGATCCGCTCGCCGTTCGCGTACCTGCGCAGCGTGTCGAAGGCGAGGGGGCCGAAGCGGGGGTTGCATTCGACGACGGCGTTCACCCTGCCGTCGGCCACGGCCTGCAGGATTTCCCTGCCGCCGCCGACGGACAGGACGATGACGTCCTTGCCCGGGGTCCGGCCGGCGGCATCGAGGGCGGCCACGGCACCGAGCGCCATCTCCTCGTGGTGGGCGTAGAGCACGTTGGCGTCCGGGTGGGTCCCGAGGAGGGTTTCGGCGACCTGGCGGCCCCTGTCACGGACGCAGTCCCCCGACTGGGAGGCCAGGACCTTGAACCCTCCAGCGGCCGTGACGGCCTCGTCGAACCCCTTCTTGCGGCCGACGGCCGGTGCGGCGCCCGCGGCCCCCTCGATCTCGATGATCTTGGTCTTCCCGTTGGCGTTCCTCGCCAGCCACTCGGCGAGACGCCGCCCTTGCTCGACGAAATCGGACCCCATGAAGGTCAGGTAGTCCTCACCGGCCGTCGCCAGAGACGGGTCAAGCCTCCGGTCGAAGAGGACGACGGGAATGCCGGCGGCTTTGGCCGCCGTGACAGCCGCAACGATCGACTCTCCCTCGACCGGCGACAGAAGGATCAGATCAACGCCCTGCGCGATCATCGCGTTCACGTCCGAGACCTGCCGGGCCGCCGAGCCGCGCGCATCGGTGCACACGAGCCGGCAGCCGACCCTCGCCGCTTCGTCCCGCACGCTCGCGGTCTGGGCGACACGCCACGGGGTGTCGTTCGCCGCCTGCGCGAAACCGACCTCGTACGCGTCCTTCTTGGAGAGGGCTGGCACACCCACTGCTTCCTTCTTCCCTGGACGTTCGACCGGCAGACACGGCACCCACGCAGCGCGCCTCAAGAACAACCTTGCCAAAAAACCACCGCATTCCGCCGCAAAGGCGCACCACGGCCACACCGCGACACCCCGGCGGCGGACCGCCCATCGGTGCAGGGGTCGCACCGGGTGGACGGGGCCCGGTGGAGTCGGTCGCGAAGACCTCGCACGTGCGGGCGCCTGAGGCGGCGACCGATTGGACAGCCTTCAGCCGGCCAGGTCCGCGGCGAGCTCGTCGCGCCAGCGTATGGACAGGCGTCGGCTCAGGACCGTCTCGGCAGCGGCCGGCAGGGGCAGCAGCAGGAACTCGCGCAGAGCCCCGGCCGCCGAGTCCCGTACGGCCCATGCGGCGTGGTCGGCCGCGGTGACCGGCGCCGGGTCCGTCTGCTGTCGGGCCCCGTCCAGCAGTCCCCGCGCCGCCCGGGCCTCCGCCGAGAGGGTCCTCATGCGCAGGTCCAGCGGCCCGTCGGCCGGGAGACCCACCGGCTCGTCCCGGCGTATCCGCTCCAGTGCCCGCGCGATCTCCGGGTAGGTGTCGATGCCGGTCTCGGACGCCAGCCGGGCGAGCTGCGCCGCCATCGCGGAGCGCAACCGCTCCGGCGGCGTCCTGTCGACAAGGCTGCCGAGATCGAAGTCGCGTACCGAGGAGACCGGGTGCCGTGTGGGCGGCAGGTCGTCGAGGACCGGCAGGACCAGCGCGCTCACCAGCGGCTCGTCGCCGTCGCCTTCCGGGTCCCATGTGATGCCGTACTCCTGTGCCAGACCGGCCAGCAGCCGGGCGTACGCGGCCGTCGAGCCGGGCCACGGATCGACGCCGATGCGCTGCCACTGCTGCCCGTCGGATCCCATGACCGGCCGCCCCTCGGCGTCGGTCACGTAGTCCTCGCGCGGTGAGTCGACCCGGCGGGCCGCCTCGGGCCGCTCCACACCGTCGTCGATGACGGTGACGTGCACCTCGTGCCCCTGCTTCGAGAGCCTCACGACCCGAGTCCCACGGGACAGCCGGCGCAGCACCTCCCGACGGCCGAACTGGGCGTCGCCGCCCTCCTGGGTGGCGTACGACCACCCGTCACCACCGCACCATCCGGCCCGGGCCACCGGACGGTACGCCGCCCAGGGTGCGGCGGCCGACAGCCGCGTCTGCTCCCGGCTGCGCGGCCGGAGGGTCGCGGGCACGGAGCCCAGCCTGTCCAGCAGTTCCTCGGGCGGGATGCCGGCCACGAACACGACGTCCGGCTGAAGCGGCGGCGCCTGCGCGGCCGGGGACCCGAACGTGATGACGGCGTACGCCCCGTCGGCCCGCGGGGCGGGCGGGACCGCCTCCACGGCGGGCGCGGGCGCCGTCAGGACCGGCTCGGTGGCCTCGGCGGCAAGGCCGAGCGGGGAGAGCGGATCCGGGACGACCGTCCCACCGTCGTCGTCCCAGATCAGCCGACCCTCGAAGGCAAGCGGTGTCCGCCCGTTGAAGGGTGCGCCGTTCTCGAGAGCCGTGGCGAAATCGGCAAGGACGTGGCGCAGCCCCGGCCACTCGGTGAAGGACGGGCTGTCCTCGTCGAAGTACCGGCCGACACGCCCGTGATGCGGACCGGGGCGGGATACGAGGAACAGTCCGTCGGAGGACTGCCAGCCGATGCCCAGGGTGATCAGCAGCCGTTCGTGGGGCCAGTACGCGTACTGGTCGCGCTCGTCCTCGTCGAGTTCGGCCTCGTACTCGACGAGGTCCTCGCCAACGTCCCGCAGGAACTCGGTGCTCCGGACGATGTCCGCGACCCCGGACAGCGGACCGTAGTAGCCCAGCGTCGGTGTTCCATCCTGGAGCTGTACGCCGTCGTGGCGCAGCAGCGAGTCCTTCAGGTCGGTCGGAAACGTCACGCCGAGACGGAGTTCGGCCGCCGCTATGTCTTCCGGGCGGGCCGGGGGGCGGAGCAGCCCGTGGCTGACGGCGGCGTGCTGCGCGAGCCAGGTCTCGATGCGGGCCCAGGACTGTTCGACGGTGCACGTGGTCATGTCGGCACTCTAGGTGCGGGCACTGACAGCCCCACCACGCCTGCGCCCGGCCTCGGTTCAGCGGGCGAGGGATACGGCGAAGGGTGTGAAACCGTGTCGGCGCAGGATGTGGGGCACGATCAGGATCATGGCCTCGGTGGCGCGGGCTGTGGTGATGTCGCCGAGGTCCTCGATCCATTCGGGCTGCCAGCCCAGGTCGCCGAGCAGGCCGGTGACGGTCTTCTTCGCGTCCTCGCCGTCGCCCGAGAGATAGGCGGTCGGTGGGGTGGCCAGGGTTTCGGGGGCGGTCATGACCATGAACAGCATGGTGTTGAGGGTCTTGACCACATGGGTGTCGGGGAGCCGGGCCTGGAGCTTCTCGGCGAGGCTGCTGCCGGGATGGCAGAGGTCGCCGGGCAGGCCGTCGGCGGAGTCACGGGTGGCGTTGGAGACGTCGACGAGGATCTTGCCGGCGAGTTCGGCGCGCAGGGCGGTGAGGCGGTCCAGGGAGCTGTCGCCGGGCGTCGCGTTGATCACGATGTCCGTGGTGCGGGCGGTGGTGCGCTCGTCGGCGAAGGCGATCCGCGGCGCGAGTCCGGTGGCGCGGGCGGCGGTGTCTTCGGGGTTCCGGCTGCCGAGGGTGACATGGTGTCCGGCTGCGGAGAGTTTGCCGGCGAGGTTGGTTCCGACGCGGCCTGCGCCCAGGATGCCGATGTTGGTCATGCGGTGGTGCTCCTTGCGGTATCGGGTGGGAAGAGCGGAGGCGTCCGGTCAGGCGATCTGCGAGAGGACCTTGAGGGCGGCGGCGTGGATGCCGGGGGCGGCGGCGAGGAAGTCGCGACTGCCGGTGTTCCAGGGTTCGCCCGCCAGGTCGGTGACGGTGCCTCCGGCCTCGGAGACCAGGAGGGCGCCGGCGACCAGGCCGGAGCGGACGTCGGAGAACTGCCAGAACGCGTCCGTGCGTCCGGCGGCGACGTGGATGAGCTGCATCGTGGCGGGCACGGACACGCGCACGACCAGGCCGTTGATGAGCATGGCGGTGACGGAGTCACCGATCCGCCGGAAGGTGTGCTCGTCCTCGCCGGGCTTGGCCTGACCGGTGCCGATGAGCGCGGCGCCCAGGTCGGTCTTGGCGGACACCTTCAAGGGGCGGCCGTTGAGGCGGGCACCGCCGCCGGCGACGGCGGTGTAGGTGTCGCCGGTCAGCGGCAGGTGGACGACGGTGAGTACCGGCTGGTTGTCGCTGACCAGGGTGGCGGTGACGGCCCAGTCCTCCATGCCGTGGACGTGGTTGATGTTGCCCTCGGCGGGGTCGACGACCCACCACTCCCCTGCCGGGAGCGCGCCGCCGGCCAGCTCGTCCTCGGCCCACCGCGACCCCGGCCGGGCCCGCAGCAGCGGTTCCCGCAGCACGTCCAGCACCGCGTCGTCGTTGGCGTGGATCTCAGCGATGACCTCGTCCAGGCTCACGCCCCGGGCGTGCGAGGTGTAGCGGTCGCGCAGCGTGAGGCCGGCGGTCTTCACCGCGGCGGTCACGTCCGACAGGAGCGTCGTGCCGGCGTCGAAGGGCATGGCGGTGCTCATGGTGGGCTCCCTGGGGGTCTGTCGAATCTGTCGAACCTGTCGGTGCGGGGGCGGTGTTCTCGCCCCCGCACTTCGAAGGTAGGCCGCCCGATCATTAACAACAAGTGCATGCTTGTCACTTGTAGAGTTACTGCCATGCAACTGGATCTGAACCTGCTCACGGCCCTGGACGCCCTGCTGGAAGAGGGCAGCGTCGCCGGCGCCGCAGCACGCCTCCACGTCACCTCACCGGCGATGAGCCGCTCCCTGGGCCGCATCCGCAAGGCCACCGGCGACCAGATCCTGGTCCGCACCGGCCGCAGCATGGTCCCCACCACCCGCGCGCTGGCCATGCGCGCCCAGGTCCACACCCTCGTGCAGCAGGCCCACCAACTTCTCTCCACGCAGCAGGAACTCGACCTGGCCGATCTCGACCGGGTGTTCACCGTGCGCTGGCACGACGCCCTGACCGCAGCCTCCGGCACCGCCCTCATCGCCGCCGTTCACCGTCAGGCCCCCGGCGTCCGGCTGCGCCTGTCCGCCGAACCCGGGACGGACGACGCCGAGTTGCGCCGGGGTGAGGTCGACCTCGAATCGAGCTCCAGCGCTCCGACGCTCCCCGCCATCCGCCACCGCCTCGTCGGCAGGGACCGGCTGGTCGTCGCCGTCCGACCGGGCCACCCGCTCACCGAAGGCCCGCCGAGCCTCGAGCGCTACGCAGCCGCCGAACACCTCACCGTCTCGCGGCGCGGAAGCCTGCGCGACCCGATCGACGACGCCCTGACCGCACGCGGCCTCGAACGCCGCGTCGTCGCCGCCGGACCCACTGCAGCCTTCGCCCTGCAACTCGCCCTCGACACCGACCTGGTCGTCACCCTCCCCGACGCGGTCACCCGCACGGCCCGGGAGCAACTCGGCCTCGCCACACTGCCGCCGCCACTCCCGCTCCCCGACGTCCCCCTGTACCTGCTGTGGCACCAGCGCTACGACAACGACCGCGCCCACAGCTGGCTGCGCGACCTGGCCACAGAAACCGTCCAGGCACTGTTCACACCACCGACCGCCCCTCAACAGCCCCTCACCCACCGCACCGGTCAGTGACGGATACGCCCGGGGAAGGCCGTGGTTGGCCCTTTCCACACGGCCCCCATGGGCCTCAGGACTCGTCATCGGCAGGCGCCGCTGAGGGTCTGTCGTGGGCGGCATGTCCGCCCCCGACCACATCCGCGTCGTCTCCCGCGACAGTCCCATGGCCCTCGCCCAGGTGGAGCGCGTCCGCCGGCATCTCGCCGCGCTCTACCCCGACACCACCAGCGAAGTGATCCCGGTCAAGACCACCGGAGACCGGTGGATGGGCGACCTCTCCGCCGTCGAGGGCAAGGGCGCCTTCACCAAGGAGGTCGACGCCGCCCTGCTCGACGGCACCGCGGACCTCGCGGTGCACTGTGTGAAGGACATCCCGGCGGACCGGCCCCTCCCGGCCGGAACCACGTTCGCCGCGTTCCTCGAACGCGACGACATCCGCGACGCCCTCGTGCACCCCGGCGGGCTCACCCTGGACGACCTGCCCCCGGGCACCCGCATCGGGACCTCCGCAGTCCGCCGGATCGCCCAGCTCGCAGCCTCGCACCCCCATCTCGCGTGCGTCCCCATCCGGGGCAACGCCAACAGCAGGCTCGACAAACTCGCCGCCGGGGAGGCAGACGCCCTGCTGCTCGCGGTCTCCGGGCTGGACCGCATCGGCCGTCGTGACGCGATCACCGAGGTCCTGCCCGTCGAGACGATGTGTCCGCCCATCGGCGCGGGCATCCTGGCCCTCCAGTGCCGCGACGACGACACCGCCCTCATCGAGACCGTCAGCGCCCTCGGTGACCCCGCCACCCACCGGGAAGCCACCGCGGAACGCATGCTCCTGCACGTCCTCCAAGGCCACTGCAACTCCCCGATCGGGGGATACGCGCACACCGAACGGGACGGCGAACTAGGCCGTGTATCGAAAGTGGATCTTGAGCTGTGGATGATCACGGTTCATGGGTCGGGGAGATCTCACGGATGAACAGTGGGCGGTGTTGGAGCCGT
>NZ_JOIR01000034.1 GCF_000720115.1 Streptomyces sp. NRRL F-2580 | reverse complement strand
TCGCAATCCACACCGAACCCGGAAGGCCCTCACTCGTTCAAGATCCCTCAGCCGAGACCTGCATCACCCGTCCACAACCTCCCTGGACAGAACACCTAGGCTGCTGCCGTGAACGTCATCCTCTTCGGCGCGACCGGCATGATCGGCCGGGGCGTCCTGCGCGAGTGCCTGCGCGACGACTCCGTCGTGAGCGTCCTGGCCGTCGGACGCACCCCGCTCGGCGTGAGCCACCCCAAACTGCGCGAGCGCGTCCAGGCGGACCCGTCCGACCTGGCCGCCGCGGGGGTCGACCCGGCCGCGTACGACGCCTGCTTCTTCTGCCTCGGGGTCTCCTCCGTCGGCATGAAGGAGGACGACTACCGGCGCGTCACCCACGACCTGACGCTCGCCGTGGCCCGGCCGCTGGCCGCCGCCAACCCGGGCATGACCTTCGTCTACGTCTCCGGCGAGGGCACGGACAGCACCGAGCGGGGCCGTTCCATGTGGGCCCGGGTCAAGGGGAAGACCGAGAACGACCTCCTGGAACTGCCCTTCCGTGCCTACATGTTCCGCCCCGGCATCGTCCAGCCGGTGCGCGGCGTGCCCTCCAAGACCAGGCTCTACCGCGTGCTCTACGCGGTCACCGCACCGCTGGTCCCGCTGCTGCGGCGGGTCGCGCCGAACCTCGTCATCACCTCCGACACCCTCGGCCGTGCCATGATCGCCGTCGCGACGCCCGGCACGGCGGTGCCCGGCCACGTCCTGCGCCCCGCCGACATCAACCGCCTGGGGGCTACCCCGACCAGGCAAAACTGAGTACCGGGCAGCCCCTCCCGCAGGTGAGAATGGGCCATCTCAATCCGGGAGGAACCCATGAGCCAGGAGACCCTGACTCTGCATGACCTGCTGCCCGCCCAGGCGCTGGCGGCCTCGATCGACGCCGGGTACGTGACCCGCAAGTCGCACCCCGAGCTGCCGCTGTCCATCTACACGTACACGAGGACGGCCCAGTACGAGCGCGTCTGGGACGAGGTCACCACGCGCTGCCGCGGACTCGTCGCCGACGACACCACCGGCGCGATCGTCGCCCTGCCGCTGCCGAAGTTCTTCAACGTCGGCGAGCACGAGGCGGGCATGCCGTACGCGCCCGCGCTCCCCGACGAGCCGTTCGAGGTGTACGACAAGGTCGACGGAAGCCTCGCGGTCGTCTTCCACTACGCGGGCCGCTGGCGGGTCGCCTCCAAGGGTTCCTTCATCAGCGCGCAGGCCACTTGGGCCCAGCGCCGGCTCGACGCCAAGGACACCGCGGCCCTGCGCCCGGGCACCACGTACCTCGCGGAGATCCTGTACCCGCAGAACCGCATCGTCGTCGACTACGGCGACCGCCGGGACCTCGTCCTCCTCGCCGCCTTCGGGCCGGACGGCACGGAGGTCCCGCTCGCCGAGGCCGCGCCGCACTGGGAGGGCATCGGCTCCGTCGTCACGGTGTGGCCCGCCATGCCGCTCGACGAGCTGATCGCGCTGACCGAGTCCAACACCCTGCCCGGGGGCGCCACCGCGACCGGCATGGACGCCGAGGGCTTCGTCCTGCGCTTCGCCTCCGGCGTGCGCGCCAAGGCCAAGCTGGCGGAGTACGTACGGCTGCACAAGGTGCTCACCGGCGTCACCGAGCGGGACGTCTGGCGCGGCCACGGCATCCAGCGCTTCGCCGGCCTGCCCGCCAAGCAGCTCGCCCAGGGCCTGAACTGCACGGTCGCCGAGATCGAGGCGTCGGGCGGAAAGCCGCTCGACGCGCTGCTGGAGCAGGTGCCCGACGAGTTCGACCACTGGGTGCGCGAGGTCATCGCACGCCTGGAGGAGCGGGCCGCGCGGCACGAGCGCGCGATCGACGAGGCCTTCGCGGGCCTGGCGCACCTGGCCGCCGACCGGGGCGCCTTCGCCCGCGCGGTGAAGGAGCTGGACGACCGCGCGGTCCGCCCGGCCATGTTCATGCGGCTGGACGGCCGGACGACCGAGCTCACGACCTGGCGCCAGGTGCGGCCGGAGACCGCCGATCCCTACATCAGCGACGAGGAGAACCGGACCGTGTCCGAGGAGGAGCGCGCACCCGCACCCGCACCCGCGTCGGCACCCGCGCCCGTGCCGACCGCGCCCGCGCCCACCGCACCCGCGCCCCCCGCACCCGCGTCCGCGCCGAAGGCGGCGCCGCGCGTCCCGGCGCCCGCCGTGGAGGAGGCCGCCGCGGACCCCGCGGCGCAGGAGCCCCCGCTGCCCGTCGTGCACCTCATGACCGGCCTGCCCGCCTCCGGCAAGACCACCGCGGCCCGTGCCCTCCAAGCGCGGTCCGGCGGCCGGATGCGGCGCGTCAACCTGGACGATCTGCGCGCCATGCTCGACCTGCCGGACCCCGGGCGGGGCCGGTCCTGGGCGCACGAGCAGACCGTGCTGGAGGTCCAGGACGCGGCCGTCCGCGCGGCCGTGGACGGCGGCTTCGACGTGGTCGTCGACAACACGCACCTGACGAAGCACATCCCGAAGCGACTCAAGGCGGCCGTCGGCGGTCTCGCGACCTTCGTCGTGCACGACTTCACCGACGTCCCGCTGGAGGAGTGCCTGCGCCGCGACGCGGCCCGCGAACGGCAGGTGGGCGAGGAGATCATCCGGATCCTGGCCGAGAAGCACGAGAAGGCCCGCAAGGGCGGCTGGCGGCTCACGGCCGAGTGGCTGAACGGGACGTCCGGCGCGATGGCCGTGCCGCCCGTGACCGCGTACGTCCCCGACCCTGCGCTGCCGTCGGCGGTGATGTGCGACATCGACGGCACGCTCGCGCTGACCGGCGACCGCGGACCGTACGACTTCTCGCGCTGCGAACTCGACCTGCTCAACGAATCGGTCCGGCACGCGCTGGACGCCTTCAAGCGGGCCGACGGCGACGTGATCGTGCTGCTGTCGGGGCGCGGCGAGGAGCACCGTCCGCAGACCGAGTCCTGGCTGCGGCGCCACCGGGTGCCGTACGACGAGCTGTGGATGCGGGCGGCGGGCGACCCGCGCCGCGACGACGTGGTGAAGGCGGAGCTGTTCGACGCCCACGTCCGTCACCGGTACGCGGTACGGGTCTCGCTCGACGACCGGGACCGGGTGGTCGCGGTCTGGCGCCGGATGGGCCTGCCCACCTGGCAGGTCAACTACGGGGACTTCTAGTCGTCATGGCGGGCGTGCTGATCGTGGACGGCGCGAACGTCGTCGGCTCGGTCCCGGACGGCTGGTGGCGGGACCGGCGGGGCGCGGCCGAGCGTCTGCGCGACCAGCTGGCCCGGCGCGGCGGGGACGAGGAGATCATCCTCGTCGTCGAAGGCGCCGCCCGCGGCGTCGAGTCCGTTCCCGGGGTACGCGTGGACGCGGCCCCCGGGAGCGGCGACGACCGGATCGTGGAACTGGCCGCGGCCCATGCGGACCGCGGCTGCGTCGTGGTCACGGCGGACCGGGAACTGCGCGAACGGGTCCGGGCGTACGGGGCGGAGTGCGTGGGACCCCGTACCGTACGCCCGGTGGACTGACCCGGGGTCAGTGGCAGTACCTCACCTCGGAGAGGTTCTTGACGTAGCGGGCGGAGACCCAGCGCTGCTTCCCGTATGCGGCGCGGTTCGGGGCTTCCATCCCGTCGTCCAGGTTCTCCTCGTCGTTCTCGTCGTACAGCCGGTACCAGATGCGGTTGCCGTCGACCTTCTCGCCGTACTTCTTGCACTCGATCTCGAGCTTGTTGTGCGGGTATACGTGGCCGAGGGCCCGCGACTGGGTGGTCGGCTTGCTGCGGACCTTCAGCGGGCCCTTGGAGACGACCTTGCCGATGGCGTGCTTGTAGTCCGGGTACGTGCCGGGCTGGCCGTCGCCGACGACGATCTCACGCGGCACGTTGTCACCGTCGTCCGCCACGGCGGCGCCCGCTCCGACCAGACCGAGAACCAGGCTTCCGGTGGCGAGAGCGAGGATGGTTCTGGTGGGCTTCAGCATGAGCCGGCTCCTCTATGAAGACGTCCGCCCGCCGCGCCGCGCGGCGCGGTGGCGGCAACCAGGCGGTTGCCAGGGACGACTATGACGAGAGTGGAGGCCGTAGCCCCGGTGGCTCACCGGCTTTTAGCCCGATATGACCAATCTGTCCTACCGGAGCGCGGCGGCCGTGCCCGCCCCCGAACGGGCACGGCCGCGCAGCGGGGCCCCGGGGGGACAGGGCCGGCACCGGCCGGTGGACCGGTGCACGCAAAAACTTACGGGCGGACCACTCCCGGCCGCGCCCATCCACGGGGTGAGACCGGCCTACCCCCTTGGGTGTCGACGCTGTACAACCAGGGGTGTACACAAGGGGGATTGACGTGCGCTTCGTCCAAGACACCGCCGGCGACGGAACCGCCGGCCAGGGGTTGATCGCCATGTCTGAACGGGCGACGATCCACCACGGCACGGTGACCGCCGGGCCCGCCCCCGAGGGCGGCTTCGAGACCGGCCTCCGGGTCCCCGCGCCGCGACCGGGAGGGGGTGAGGCGGATGCCGTCCGTACTCGTCGTCGATGACCAGTTCCTGATCCGATCCGGACTGACCGCGCTGCTGACCGCCGCCCCGGGCTACGAGGTCGTCGGCGAGGCCTGCGACGGCGAGGAGGCGGTCCGGCTCGCCGCCCAGACCCGGCCCGACGTCGTCCTCATGGACATCCGGATGCCCGGCACCGACGGGATCGCCGCCACCGAGCGGATCCTGGCCGGCCGCCAGGACCCCGCCGACGGCGGGCCCGAGGTGCTCGTGCTGACCACCTTCGACTCCGACGAGCACGTCTTCCGCGCGCTCCGCGTCGGCGCCAGCGGCTTCCTCGTCAAGGACACCCCGCCCGAGCGGCTGCTCGCCGCCATCGCCACCGTGCACGCCGGCGAGATGCTCTTCAGCCCCCGTGCCCTGCGCGGGCTGATCGAGGCCTACGCCGCCCCGGCCGCCCGCGCCCCGCACCCCGGCCTGGACACGCTGACCCCGCGCGAGCGCGAGGTGCTCGCCCTGGTCGGCGCCGGTCTGCCCAACGCCGAGATCGCCGTACGGCTCGTCCTCAGCCCGGCCACCGTCAAGACGCACGTCCACCGCTGCATGAGCAAGCTGGCCCTGTCCAGCCGCGCCCAGGCCGTGGTCGTGGCCCACGAGTTCGGCCTCGCCGCCCGAATGCGCTGACCGCGCGGCTCCCCGGATGCGGGCGGCGGCGGCCCGGGCGAGAGTGGGGCCATGGGTATCGAAGACTACGGCGGCGGGGCCGGCGCACATGAGACCGGCGTCCTCGTCGTCACGACCAACGACGTCCCCGGCTACCGGGTCGAGCAGGTCATCGGCGAGGTCTTCGGCCTCACCGTGCGCTCCCGCCACCTGGGCAGCCAGATCGGCGCGGGCCTGAAGTCGATGATCGGCGGCGAGCTGAAGGGCCTCACCAAGACCCTGGTGCAGACCCGCAACCAGGCCATGGAGCGGCTCATCGAGCAGGCGAAGGCGCGTGGCGCGAACGCCGTGCTCATGATGCGCTTCGACGTCACCGACGCCGCCGACGTCGGGACCGAGGTGTGCGCGTACGGGACGGCCGTGGTCCTGGCCCCCGCCTCCACCTGACTCCCGGGACACCCCTCCGGACACTCCACGCGCAGTTAAGTCCAGGACGGCGCTCCGCTTTGTCCATGGGCCTGCCCGGCCCCGGTCCGCAAGCTGTCAGGTCAGTGAGCGGACCGCCCGGGGCTGCGTGCCGAGCGGTCTTCCGCCAAGGAAGCGCCGACTCCCGGAGGTCCGATGCGCATCCCCCTGTGGCCGGCGGCCGCGGCGGCGGCCGGTCTGGTCGCCACCCTGCTCGTGGCCGCCCCCGCGCCCGCCGCCCCCGCCGTGGCCGCCGCACCCGTGACGATCACCTCGCCCGAGCTGGCCGTGAGCGTGGACCGCGGCTTCCCCCGGGTCATCGGCTACACCCGGCGCGCCACCGGGGACGTACTGCACGGCAACGAGGACCCGCTCAGCGCGATCGTGGTCAACGGGACCACCTACACCCCGGCCGTGACCTCGGTCCCCTCCGCCTCCGCCGTGGACTACGCGCTCGCCTTCTCCGGCGTGACCATCAGGGCCCGCATCCAGGTGGCCGGTTCGACCGTGGAGTTCAGGGTCACCGCGATCGAGGACACCGCCGCCCTGCGCGTACGCAGCCTCGCGATCCCCGACCACCACCTCGTCAGCGTCCGCAGCGACCAGCCGGGCGCCGCGCTCTCCACGGCCACCATGCACACCGCCACCACCGGCACCGGGGACACCTTCACCCCCGTCACCGCGAGCACCCCCGTCGACGCCGCCGCGACCACCGTGATGTACGGACTGGTCAACACCGGCAGGCTGGCCGCCGCCATCGACTCCAACTCCCTCTACGACACGCCCTCCGGCCCCACCGCCCGCGAGAACGGCCGGATCAGCAAGCGGATCACCGACAAGGGCGTCTACCGCCGCGCCGGACTGTGGAGCGGCGCCTGGCTCCACCGCCCGGCGGGTGCGGCCGACACCGACACCGAGCCGCTCCCGTACGCCCGTATCGCCGTCACCGCCGACCGCAACGCGGACTCCGTCGTGGACTGGCAGGACGCCGCCGTCGCCTACCGGGACATCTGGACCCCGCCCACCGGCTGGCAGGACACCGCCGACCGGGTCGTGCAGCGGATCCCCTTCAACTTCGCCTCCCAGGCCACCCATCCGTTCGCGCAGACCCTCGACGAGACCAAGCGGGTCGGCCTGGCCACCGACGGTCTCGGACAATTCGTCCTCCTCAAGGGCTACGCCTCCGAGGGGCACGACTCCGCGCACATGGACTACAAGGACATCGGCTCCGAACTGGGCGGCGCCGCCGGCCTGAACGCCCTGACCACCGCCGGTCACGCCTACAACGCCGACTTCGGCGTGCACGTCAACGCCACCGAGGAGTACCCGGTGTCGGCCACCTTCGACCCGGCCCACCAGAGCGGCGGACTCGGCTGGGACTGGCTCGACCAGTCCTACTACGTGGACACGAGGAAGGACGGCCAGTCCGGCGGGCGGCTGGGGCGCCTGCAGGACCTCAAAGCCGCCGCCCCCGGGCTCGACTTCCTCTACGTGGACGTCTGGTACGGCGACGGCTACGTCTCCCGCCGACTCCAGCGCGACATCGCCGGGCTCGGCCTCCAGCTGGCGACGGAGTTCCCCAACACCCTCACCGAGCAGTCCCTCTGGCACCACTGGGCGGCCGACGTCGACTACGGCGGCAGCGACCTGAAGGGCGTCAACTCCACCATCGCCCGCTTCATCGCCAACCACGCCAAGGACGACTGGATCGCCCGCGACCCGCTGCTCGGCGGCGCCGAGGTGACCGCGTACGAGGGCTGGCAGGGCAAGAAGGACTTCACCGCCTTCCTGAACACCACCTTCGCCGTCAACCTGCCGACCAAGTACCTCCAGGAGTCCCCGGTCGTGAAGCGGACCGCCGACACGGTCACCCTCGCGAACGGCACCACCGTCACCACCACCGGCAACAAGCGCCGGATCACCACGGCCGGCCGCACCGTCCTGTCCGGGGACGCCTACCTGCTGCCGCGCGACGGCAAGCTGTACCACTGGAACGACAAGGCGGGCTCCACCACCTGGACCCTGCCCGCAGGCTGGACCGCCCCCAAGCTCTACCGGCTCACCGACACCGGACGCCGACTGGTCGGCGACCTCGCCGTGAGCCAGGGCCAGGTCACCATCGACGCCGCCGCCCGCACCGCCTACGTGGTCACCGACGGCGCGGCGCCCGCACAGGCCGACCCGAAGTGGGGCGAGGGCACCCCGGTCAAGGACCCCTCCTTCTACGCGGGCGATCTGAGAGCCTGGACCGTCACCGGGACCGGCGCCGCCGTCGCCCGCAACGCCCAGGGCCAGAGCGAGCTCACCTTCGCCCCCGGCACCACCCCGGCTGTCTCCCAGCACCTCACCGGCCTTGCTCCCGGCACCTACGCCGCCTCCGTCTGGGTCTCCACCCCCGCGGGCCGGGCCACCACCCTCACCGTCACCCCGGCCGGCGGAGCCGCGGCCTCCGTGTACGCCGACTCCTCGCCGCTGACGAACAGCCTCGGCGGCAGCGAGAAGAACGGCACGAAGGCGCAGCGCATGAAGGTGCTGTTCGACGTTCCCGCCGGACAGTCCACCGCCACCCTCAAGCTGTCCGCGGGCGCCGGATCCGGCACCGGCACCGTCTACCTGGACGACGTCCGGGTGGTCCGCTCCGCCCGCGCCCCGCTCGGCGGCCACTTCTTCGCCGAGGACTTCGAGAACACCGACGCCGGCTGGGGCCCCTTCGCCTTCGGCGGCGCGGGCGGCTCCGCCACCGACCCGCGCACCCACATCGCCCAGCGCAACGCCCCGTACACACAGGCCGGCTGGAACGGCAAGCTCGTCGACGACGTGATCGGCGGCCGGAACTCCCTCAAGTCGCACGAGGAGCGGACCGGGCTCGTCTACCGCACCCTCCCGCAGACCCTGCGGCTCACCCAGGGCCGCTCGTACAAGGTGACCTTCTCCTACGAGAGCGGCTTCAGCGGCGACTACCGGTTCGTCACCGGGTCCGGGACCACCGAGACCGCCACCGCCCTGGACCAGGCCCGTACCCCCACCGTCTTCACCCGGACCTTCACCGCGGGCGCCGATGCCTGGATCGGCGTACGGAAGGTCACCCCGGAGAACTCCCACAACGAAGCCGACCTGACCCTCGACGACCTGACCGTGGACGACCTCGGAGCGCCCGGCGGCGGCGAACTCCTCGTCCCACAGGGGCAGATGAGCGTCAAGGCGGTCGACAGTCAGGAGACCGCCGGCGAGAACGGCGCCGCCGCCAACGTCCTCGACGGCGACTCCGCCACCCTCTGGCACACCAGGTGGTACGCCGCCACCGCACCGATGCCGCACGAGATCGCCCTCGACCTCGGCGCCGCCTACGACGTCGCCGCCCTCCACTACCTGCCCCGGCAGTCGCAGAGCAACGGACGCATCGCCGCCTACCAGGTGTTCACCTCCACCGACGGCACCACTCGGGGCACGGCCGCCGCCACCGGCACCTTCCCGGACACGACGGCGCAGCAGGACGTCACCTTCCCCCCGCGCACCGCCCGCTACGTCAGACTCAGGGCCACGAACGAGGTGGCCGGCCATCCGTGGACCTCGGTCGCGGAACTCAACATCGGCTACCGGCCATGACGAAGCGGCCCTGCCCCGGCCCCGCACTCAGTACGGTGGTTTCCCCGAGACGAAGGGCGGACCGATGAGTCAACGCAAGTCGGCGGCAGAGGTGTTCGACGCGCTGGGGGAGCGCTACGAGGACGTGTTCGGGCGGGTGCCCGGCCAGCTCGCTGCGCTCGACTGGCTCACCGCCCGGCTGCCCGGCGGGGCCCGTGTGCTGGACGTGGGAAGCGGTACCGGGCGGCCCACCGCCGAGGCGCTGGTCCGGGCCGGCTGCGAGGTGACCGGCATCGACGTCTCGGCGGCCATGGTCGCCCTGGCCCGCACCCGGGTCCCGGGAGCGCGCTTCGAACAGGCCGACGTGCGGACGTACACGCCCGAGCCGGGCGGGTTCGACGCCGTGTGCTCCTTCTTCCCCCTCCTGGTGATGGACCAGCCGGAGGTGGCCGGGGCACTGGACCGCATGGCCTCCTGGGTCGCGCCGGGCGGGTACTTCGTGATGGCCACCGTGCCCGGGGACATCCGGGGCCTGGACATCGAATGGATGGGCCACGAGGTGACGGTCAGCAGCCTGTCCACGGCGGACCACCTGGCCCGGCTCGCCGACCGTGGCCTGGAGGTCCTGTACCACCACACCGCGCCCTTCCAGCCCGCCGCCCCGCTGGCGGGCCCCGAGGAACACCTCTTCTGCTACGCGCGGCGGAGCCCGTGACGGGTCAGCGGACCGGCCCCCGGACCGACTGCTGGGCGCGGAAGCGTACGGGTGCCATGCCCACGCGGCGGCTGAACAGCCGGCTGAAGTAGGCCGGGTCCTGGTAACCGACCCGCCGGGCGATCCCGGCGACCGGCAGGTCGGTGCGGGCCAGCAGCTCCTTCGCCCGGCTCAGCCTGATGCCTAGGAGGTACTCCTTGACCCCCTCCCCGGTACTGCGCCGCACCGCCCGGCGCAGCTGCGGCAGCGGCATCCCGAGCCGGGCGGCGTGCTCGCTCACGGATATCGGCAACAGGGCGTCCCGCGCCAGCGCGTCCATCACGGCGTCCCCGTGCCGGGAGGTCTCGGCACGGGCGTAGCGCAGGGCCACGAGCAGCCCGTGCACGGCGGCCGCGGCCTCGACCTCCAGCAGCGGTCCGCCGCGCCGGGCGGCCCGGACGATCCCGTCGACCACGTGCTGCACCCCGGCCGTGCCGCCGAGCGGCACCAGCGGCCGGTCCGGGGTGACGTAGCCCAGGTCGGTGTACGCCGCCACGGCAGGCCCGGCGAAGTCCACGAAGCACTCGTCCCAGCCGGTCCGCGGATCGGGCCCGTAGTGGTGTTCCACTCCCGGCACCAGCCACAGCAGCGCGGGCGCGGCCACCGGCTGCGGCGGCCGGCCGCCGTGGCTGAACCAGCCACGGCCGCGGGTGACGACCACGGCGACGTGGTGGCCGAGGGCGCGCGGGCCGACCACCGGCAGCACGCCCTGCTGCACCCCCACCCCGAGGCAGACCAGGCCGAGTCTGCGGTGGTTGGCGGTGGGGGAGAAGTACCGCATCCAGCTGCTGTACGGGGGCGCGTGGCGAACGGGCGTCGGCATCTGCGGATTGTGATCCACGAGCCCGGGCGCCCTCAAGGGGACGCCGCCCCCCGGTCACCGCGGGGCGTGCGCACGGCCGGCCCGGGGACGCGGCCCGGGCGCAGACCCACGGCCAGCCCCACGACCACCACCAACAGGCCCAGCCACACCGCCGGTCCCGGGACCCCGCTGCCGGCGAGGACCCCGGCGCCGGCTGCGGCCACCGGCGCGACGCCGGTCAGCAGCCCGGCGCGGCCCGCGCCCACGGCCACGACGGTGCGGTACCAGAGCAGGAACGCCACCGCCGTCACCATGACGGCGAGGTACCCCGCCGCCGCCCACTGGGCCGTCCCGAGCGTCCCCAGGTCGGCGGGGCGCTCGAAGAGCACCGCGAGCCCCGCCAGCATCAGTGCCCCCAGCCACACCGCGTGCACGGACACCCCCCACGCGCCGTGCCGGCGCAGCACCGGGACGGCGAGGAGGGTGAACCCGGCCTCGCAGCCCAGCGCGAGCGCCGCCCAGCCCACCCCGGCGGCGTCCGTCCGGCCCGTTCCCTCGACCAGCACCGCCCCGGCCACCACCACCGGAGCCGCCACCAGCACCTGATGGCTGGGCCGCCGCCCCTCCAGGAACGGCCCGATCAGCCCCAGCAGGATCGGTACGGAGGCCACCGCGACGGCGATGACGGCCGGTTCGGCATGCGCCACCCCGCGCACGACGGCCACGTTGAACAGCACCAGCCCGGTCGCCGCGATCCCGGCCAGCCACAGCCACTCCCGGCCGCGCGGCCGCAGGACCGGCACCCGCGCCGCCCGGGCCAGCGCGACCAGCAACAGCGCGGCGGCGGCGTACCGGACGGCCTGCGTGGCGAACAGCGGGGCGTCGACGAGCGAGCGGGAGACGGTGACGCTGCTGCCGACGAGCGCCATGCCCGTGATGCCGGGGGCCAGATCCCGGAAGGAGGTGGAGGCCGCGGCGGAGGTCGGGGCGGAGGTGGAGGCGATCGAGGCGGAAGTTCTCTGCATGAGATCCAGCGTGGCCCCACAATGGACCCGTGAGCAGGTCCAATGAAGGCGTGATCCAGGGGTCCAAAACCAGGTCCACAACCGAGAGCTCCGAAACCGACGGGTCCGCGAGCCCGAGCGGCTCGGACTTCCTCCAGCTCGACCTCGGCCAGGCCCCGCCGGGCGGCCGCACCGACTGGCTGGCGGGCCGGCTCCGCGCCGCCATCGCCGACGGCACGCTGCCCGTCGGCAGCAGGCTCCCGGCCAGCCGCGTCCTCGCCGCCGAACTGCGCGTCTCCCGCGGTCTCGTCACCGAGGCCTACCAGCGCCTCGCGGAGACCGGCCAGGTCCGCGGCCGGGGCCGCGGCGGCACCGTGGTCGTCGCCGCCCCGCCCCCGGCGGCGGGGGCGACGCCCGCCCCGGACCGCGGCGGGCTGGTGGACGCGCTGCGCGCCGTGCCCTGCCGGATCGACCTCTCGCCCGGGGTCCCCGACCTCACGGCCTTCCCCCGTACGGCCTGGCTGCAGGCCGAGCGCCGGGTGCTCGCCGGCCTGACCCCGGCTGACTTCGGCTACGGCAACCCCCAGGGCGCGCCCGCCCTGCGCGCGGCGGTCGCCGGCTGGCTGGCCCGCAACCGCGGCTTCCGCGCCGACCCCGACGAGGTGGTGATCGTCGCGGGCGTGGCCCAGGCCCTGGCGCTTTTGGCGCAGGTCCTGCGCGAGGAGGGCGTGCACCGCGTCGCGGTGGAGGACCCCGGCTCGCTCGGGGCCCGGCAGCAGCTGGAGTACGGGCGGCTGGAGACCGTTCCCGTACGGGTGGACGAGGCCGGGCTCGACGTCGCCGGGCTCCGCGCGAGCGGGGCACGGGCCGTGCTGCTCACTCCGGCGCACCAGTTCCCGACCGGGGTGGTCCTCGACGGCGGGCGGCGCGGGGACCTGCTCGGCTGGGCGGCCGCCGGGGGCCTGGTCATCGAGGACGACTACGACGCCGAGCACCGCTACGACCGCGCACCCGTCCCCGCGCTGCGCGCCCTGCTGCCCGAGGCCGTCTGCTACGCCGGGAGCGTCTCCAAACTCCTCGCCCCCGCCCTGCGCCTGGGCTGGCTCCTGGTGCCACCGCGGCTGCGCGACGCGGTGACCGCCGCCAAGCGCTACGCCGACCTCGGCAACCCGGTCCTCGCCCAGCTGGTCCTCGCCCGGCTGATGGACTCGGGCGAGCTGGAGCGGCACCTGCGCCACGTCCGGCGCCGCCACCGCCGGCGCCGCGACGTCATGCTCCGGGCGCTCGCCGAGCACCTGCCGGGGGCCCGGGTGCACGGCGCGGCGGCCGGCCTGCACCTGATGGTCACCTTCGACGGCGCCGGCTTCGAGGACACGGCCCTGGCCTCGGCGGCGCTGACCCTGGGCGTCAAGGCCCATCCGCTGTCCTGGCACCGCGTCCGGCCGGGCCCGCCGGGCCTGATCCTCGGCTACGCGGCGGGCTCGGCCGGGGAGATCGAGGAGGGCGTCGCCACCCTGGGAGCCGCCCTGCGGGGCGGTTTGGGCGGCGGCCCGGGCGCGCTGCCGGAAACCGGCCGGAAAGTTTTTCCGGATCGGCGGCAACCTCCCGGGGGGTCGCGCGTCGTGCGGGGGTGAAGGGCGCAGTTCCGTGCCCTCGACCCGACCGTGGAGAACCACCTTGAAGAACCTGAAGCGTGTCCAGCGCGTCCCCCTGGCCGTCCGCCGGGCGGCCGTCACCGCTGCCGCGGCCGCAGTGGCCGTCTCCCTCGCCGGGCCGGCCTCCGCCGCGAGCGGGAGCTCGCCGGCGCCGGCTCCCTCGGTCAGCGTTCCGGCCGCCGCCTCTCCCAGCGAGGGCGGGGCCAAGCCGTCTCCCTCGGTCAGCACCCCGCCGAGCGCGGGTGCGGGCGCGAAGAGCGCGGCCCCCAGCGCCGCGCCCAGCGCCGCGCCCAGCGTCTCCGCGTCGAGCCCGGGGACGGCCGGTCCCCAGCCCAGCGCCTCCCCGTCCGAGCCCGGCCCCGCCGCCGCCGAGGGGGCGGCCGAGCTCGCGCATACTGGCTCCTCCGCGACCACCACGGCCCTGGGAGCGGGGGCCGCCGGTCTGGTCCTCGCCGGTGCGGCAGCCCTGTACGCCGTGCGGCGCCGCGCGAACTGAGGAATTCCGTGCTCCACCTCGCACCACCCGTCGGCCCCCTCACGCCCGGCTTCGGCCGGGCGTGGCGGGGCCTGTGGTCGTTGCTGCGCGGCGAGCGTGCCGCCCCGCCGGCCTCCCCGCGCCCGTACGGGCCCTCGTACGGCTCCTCGCACACGTACCGGCCCGCGGGCCACGGCGAGCCGCAGCCGCCCACCGTGACGGAGCTCTACTACGCGCACCGGCTGCGCATGGTCCGGCTGGCGGTGCTGCTCGTCGACGACCTGGCCACGGCCGAGGACGTGGTCCAGGACGCCTTCACGGCCCTGTACCGGCGTCACGGGGAGCAGATAGCCGAGGTCGACAACGCCCTCGGCTACCTGCGCACCGCGGTCGTCAACACCTCGCGCTCCGTCCTGCGCCGCCGGCGCACCGTACGGGCCTGGACCCCGCCACCGCCCGCCGACGTACCGTCCGCCGAGGACCACGTGGTCCTGGACGAGGCGCACCGCGAGGTCCTCGCCGCGCTCGGCCGGCTGACACCGCGCCGCCGGCAGGTCCTGGTGCTGCGGTACTGGGCGGACCTCAGCGAGGCGGAGATCGCTGCCACCCTCGGGATCAGCCGGGGAGCGGTCAAGTCCAATGCGAGCCGCGGCCTGGACGCGCTGGAACGGATTCTGGAGGGACGGATATGACGCGTGACGGCGAACGCTTCGCCGAACGGCCCGTCGAGCGGCGGCTGCGGCAGGCCCTCGACGCGCGCGCGGACAGCATCGACGTCCGCCGGCTGCGCCCCGCGGACCCGCCGGGACCGCAGGTGAGGCGGCTGCCCGTGGAGAGGCTGCGGCGGTTCGCGCTGCCCTTGGCGGGCCTGGCCGCGGCCGCTGCCGCCGGGATCGGCTACCTGCTGCTCCCCCCGGATCCCACCCCCGGCCCGACACCTCCCGCCACCCCGCCGAAGGTCACGGGCCCCGGCCCGTCCCGCCCGTCGCCGGAGCCCTCGCCGTCGCCCTCTCGGCGGTCCGCCGGGCCGGCCGCGCCGAGCCCGGACGTGGACGCGTCGGGGAGCCCGGGGACGTCGTCGCCCCCGGCCGTGTCCGTGAGCCCCAGCCCGTCGTCGCCCCCCGTGCCGAAGGACTCGGGGTCGGTGTGGCCGTCGGCGGTCCCCTCCATCACGCCGGGCCGGGCGGTGAGCTTCTCACCGCCGGCCACGGGAGGTCCGCGCTAGGAGAGTCGGTACGCGCCGGGTGTCAGCGGCGGAGGTTCTCCACGGCCGACACCAGCGGCGCGAGCTCCGGGTTGCGCGCGGCCTCGTCCAGGGCCTCGCGCAGCGCGGTGTCGTTCGTGGGCCGGGCCGCGGCCAGCAGGGCCAGGCCGGCCTGGCTCACGTCGGTGTAGATGCCCCGGCGGTCGGTGTCGCAGAGGTAGCGGTTCAGCAGGCCGCGGTCCTCCAGCCTGCTGACCAGGCGGGTCGTCGCGCTCTGGCTGAGCACCACCGAGTCGGCGACCTGGTGCATCCGCAGGTGCCCGCCCGGCCCGTTGTGCTGGCGGCTGAGGACGTCGAGCAGCGAGTACTCGCGCACGCTCAGGCCGTGCCCGGCCTGCAGGGCCCGTTCGATGTGCGACTCGATCCGCCCGTGCAGGAGGGAGAGGGCGCACCAGCCCTGGGAGAGGGCGGTGAGCCCGCTGTCCGTGGCCGTCATGGGCTTCCTCCGTCGAAGCGTGCGGTGCGAGCGGTGTGATCCCCAGGATAGGCCACGCCTGCAATAGCCCGCGCTTGCAAATATCCCGCGTCTGCAATTAATGTGGACGCACGTAAGCGGCGACCGCATCTGTCCTCGCGGACGGACCGCACCCCGCACCAGCGCTTCCCCCTCTCCCCTGAAGGGCACCTCCCCCATGCCTCTCGCACTCCTCGCCCTCGCCGTCGGGGCCTTCGGGATCGGCACCACCGAATTCGTGATCATGGGCCTGCTCCCCGAGGTCGCCGGCGAATACGGCGTCTCGATCCCCACCGCGGGCTTCCTGGTCACCGGCTACGCCCTCGGCGTCGTCCTCGGCGCCCCGCTCATGACCGTGCTCGGCACCCGCATCCCCCGCAAGCGCATGCTGATGCTCCTCATGGGCCTCTTCATCGCCGGCAACGTGCTCTCCGCACTCGCCCCCTCCTTCGGCGTCATGCTCACCGGCCGCGTCGTCGCCTCCCTCGCCCACGGCGCCTTCTTCGGCATCGGCGCGGTCGTGGCCGCCGAGCTCGTGGCCCCGGAGAAGAAGGCCGGAGCCATCGCCATGATGTTCACCGGCCTGACCGTGGCCAACGTGGTCGGCGTCCCGCTCGGCACCCTCGTCGGGCAGACCCTGGGCTGGCGCGTCACCTTCCTGATCGTCGCCGCGCTCGGCGTCGCAGGTCTGCTCGGCATCGCCCGCCTCGTGCCCGAACTTCCCCGGCCCGAGGGCGGGGTACGGATCCGCCGCGAGCTCGCCGCCTTCCGCAACGTCCAGGTGCTGCTCGCGATGGCGATGACCGTCCTCGGCTTCGGCGGCGTCTTCGCCGCGATCACCTACATCACCCCGATGATGACCAACGTCGCCGGCTTCGCCGACTCCTCCGTCACCTGGCTCCTCGTCCTCTTCGGCCTGGGCATGGTCGCCGGCAACCTCATCGGCGGCCGCTACGCCGACCGCGCGCTCATGCCGATGCTGTACGTGTCCCTCGGCGCGCTCGCCGTCACCCTGGCCGTCTTCACGCTCACCGCCCACACCAAGGCCGGCGCCGCCGTCACCGTGGTGCTGATCGGCGCCCTCGGCTTCGCGACCGTGCCGCCGCTCCAGAAGCGGGTCCTGGACCAGGCCGCCGGGGCGCCCACCCTCGCCTCCGCCGTCAACATCGGCGCCTTCAACCTCGGCAACGCCCTCGCCGCCTGGCTCGGCGGGCTCGTGATCGCCGCCGGCCTCGGCTGGACCGCCCCGAACTGGGTCGGCGCGGCGCTGGCCGCCTCCGCCCTGGCGCTGGCCCTCGCCTCCGGCGCACTGGAACGCCGTACGGCCGGACGCGCTGCGGCCGCCAGCGTCGGCGCCGGCCGGGTGGTCGCGTCCGCCGCGGCCCGCGAGGCGACCGCCGTCGCAGCCGCCCGCCACTGATCCGCCCCTGTTCCCCGCACCCACCCCCCGCAAGGAGAAACCGGCATGTCCACCACCACCCGCACCGCCGTCGCCGCCCTGACCACCGAGGACGCCGAGCTGCTCGTCGGCGTCGCCCAGTCCGCCGCCGAAGCGGCCGGGGCCACGGTCAGCGTCACCGTCCTCGACGCCGGCGGCCACCTGCTCGCCTTCCGCCGCGACGACCGGGCCGTGCTGATCTCCGGCGAGACCAGCACCCGCAAGGCCTACACCGCCCTCCAGCTGAACGCGCCCACCGCCGACCTCGTCGAAGCGGTCCGCCCCGGAGGCCCCTTCCACACGCTGCCCACGGCCCTGGACCGCCCCCTGCTGTTCATCGCGGGCGGCCTGCCCGTCCACCGCGACGGCCGGCTCGTCGGTGCGATAGGCGTCGGCGGCGGATCCCCCGAAGAGGACCACGCCTTCGCCGCCGCGGCGCTCGACGCCCTGGTCTGAGACGACGGGTCCGAGACCTCCGGGTCGCGCGCCCGTGTCCCCCGTGCCAGGTTGGGTACGGGGACACGGGTGCATGATGCGGAAACCAAGGCTTCACAGGAGGGTCCGGACCATCGCGACGGCAACGGCCGCCGCGCTGGTCACCCTCGCCGTGCCCGGCTGCTCGGCCGCCTCGGACGAGGCGCGCGCCCCCGCCTCCCCGGGCTCCTCCACGACGGCGGCCACCCCGACGGATGCCGCCCCGGTGCCGCCCGCCCCCACCCCGACGCCGTCCTACCCCCTGTCCACGGCCCCGCGCACCATCCCCGCCGTCCGCGAGCACGTGCCCGCCCGCGGCCCCGGCTGGAAGCCCGCCCCCGACGCCCGCGTGGTCGTCGCGCAGGGCGACGCCGCCGCCCTGTCGGACGAGGCCGAGCTGCTCGCCGGGGAACTGGGCCTCAAGTACGGCGACTCGGCGGCGCCGCGCGCCGGCGACGTGGAGCTCTCCCTGGAGGGCACGGGAAAGGCCGAGTCGTACACCCTCACCGTCAAGGACGGCACGGTCCGGATCAAGGGCCCCGACGAGGCCGGGGTCTTCTACGGGACCCGCACCCTCAAGCAGGCGGTGAAGAGCGCCGGTTCGGCCCCCGAGGGCACCGTGAACGACGCCCCGGCCAAGCCCCAGCGCGGCCTCAACCTCGACATAGCGCGCAAGCACTTCACCCCCGACTGGATAGAGGACCGGCTGCGCGAGATGGCCGACCTCAAACTCAACCAGCTCGGCCTGCACTTCTCCGACGACCAGGCCTTCCGCATCCAGTCCGACACCCACCCCGAGATCGTCTCGAATCCGCACCTCACCAAGGCGCAGGTTCGCGAGATAACGGCGCTCGCCGCCCGGCTGCACATCACGGTGGTCCCCGAGATTGACTCGCCCGGACACCTCGGCGCGGTGCTGCGCGCCCACCCCGACCTGCAACTGCGCGACGTACAGGGCAAGGCGGTCAAGGGTGCGGTGGACATATCCAACCCGGCGGCCGCGAAGCTCGTCGACGAACTGCTGCGCGAGTACCAGCCGCTGTTCCCCGGCGGAGCCTGGCACCTGGGGGCCGACGAGTACCAGGCGCTGGTCTACCGGGATCCGCAGGCCTCCTTCCCGCAGCTCGCCCGGGCGGCCCAGCAGCGGTACGGCCCCTCGGCGCGCGTGCAGGACCTGGCCACGGGCTGGCTGGGCGACCGCGCCGACACGGTCCGCCCGTCCGGCAAGGCGCTCAAGGCGTGGAACGACGGCTTCTTCGCGGGCGGGGTGACGAGCGCGGCCAAGGACATCCAGGTCGAGTACTGGACCGGCAAGGAGATCGGCGCCCGGCCGCCGCTGGAGTACCTGCGCGAGGGCCGCAAGCTGGTGAACCTCAACGACGAGTTCCTGTACTACGTGCTCGGCGAGCCGAACGAGTTCACCTACCCCACCGGCCGGCGGATCTACGAGGAGTGGACCCCGCTGGTCCTGCGCGGCACCACCCCCGTCCCGGCCTCGTACGGGAACCAGATCCTGGGCGGGCGCCTCGCCGTCTGGGCAGATCTGTCCGGCGCCCAGACCCAGGCCCAGGTGGCGGACGGCATCCGGCTGCCGCTGGCCGCGCTCTCGCAGAAGGTCTGGGACTCGCGCGCACCTCAGCTGCCGTGGTCCGGCTTCCAGGCCCTCGCCGACCGGCTCTGAGCGGGCACTCGGGTCCGCGCTCTGCAACAGTCCGACACCGGGCCGGTGACGAACGATTTTCGGCCATCGTTGCGGCCTGATCCCGGCACTACGTTGACGCTCCGCTTCGACGTGGCAGAGGGAGACGACATGAGAGCGGTGCGCAGCCGGAGACGGGCTCGCGGGCGGGCCGGACTGGTGGCCCTGACGGTGTGCGGGACGCCGGCGCTCACGGCCTGCCAGGGCGGTGCCGACGCGGCCCCGCAGGGCGCCGGCCCGGCCGGCGCGTCGGCCACGGCCACGCCCTCCGCCACGTCCTCCGCATCCGCCACCGCCCCGCGTCCACCCGACGCCGGACGGTGCGGCCGCCGTGACGGCGGCCGCGCCGGGGCTACCAGATGGAGTTGACCCACTCCGGGTGGTCGATGAACGGGTTGCGGTTGTGCTGGTAGGTGTCGAATATGACCTGGTTGCGGCGCTGCTCGAAGGCGTCCGGCGGGTCCATCTGGTTCCACTGCTTCAGCAGGCTGAGCCGGCCGAAGAGCGGCGCGGAGCCGTTGTTGACCTTGTCGTTCAGCTCCAGGTCGGCGAAGCCGTCGCCGCCGTCGTAGCGGACGGCCATGTAGAGCAGCATCCGGGCCACGTCGCCCTTGACCGCGTCGCGCGGCTCGAAGGAGTCGGCGTCGGTCAGGCTGCCGGGGGCCTCGCTGACGGGGCTGCCGCCCTTGTCGAAGTCCTTGTTGCCCCGGGTGCTGTTGACGGTCACGTCCTCCGGGCGCAGGTGGTGCAGGTCGGTGCCCGGGCCGGTGGCGGTGCCGAAGTCGCCGTGGCTCTTGGCCCAGACGTGCTCGCGGTTCCAGTCGTTGACCCCGCCGCCGTTCGACGACTTGGACTGGGAGCGGCCCGAGTAGACGAGGATGACGTTGTCGGGGTTCGCCGGATCCTGGTCGGTGACCTTCAGGGCGTTCCACACCCCGTCGTAGCTCACCTTGGACTGGCTCTTGATGATGTCGTGCAGGGCGGTCTTCAGCGCGGCCCCGGTCTTGCCCTGGGCGCTCGCGTAGTAGTCCGCGTACGGGTCCGAGGCGGCGGCCGCCGGGTTCGCGGGAGCGGTCGTGCGCTGCTGGCCGGCGGACGCGGCCGCCGGTACGGCGAACAGGGCGGCGGCGGCGAGGGCGGCCGCCCAGGGGGTCAGGCGCGAGATTCTCATCGGGTGGGGGGTACCTCTCCATACGCACCGTCCCCGCCTGGGGAATTGGCGGAGTGTCAGTGGCAGAGCGAGGGTCACATTGTCATGTGCCGAACAGGTGAAAACCATGTGTCGACAATGGGTGATCTTCGTGTGTGCCGGCTGTCCGCGGGGGGCAGGGTAGCGGTGGCCCCGGCCGGGGCCGGACCGACCACGACCAGCCCCATCGGGAGCAGCCCATGGCAGTGAAGATCCTCATCGTGACCGGCGACGCGGCCGAATCGCTGGAGGTCCTGTATCCGTACCAGCGCCTGCGCGAGGAGGGCTACGAGGTCCACATCGCGGCGCCGCAGGTGAAGAAACTGCGGTTCGTGGTCCACGACTTCGAGGAGGGCTTCGACACCTACACCGAGAAGCCCGGCTACACCTGGCCGGCCGATCTGGCCTTCAGGGACGTGGTCACGGAGGAATACGCGGCCCTGGTGGTCCCGGGCGGACGGGCGCCGGAGTACCTGCGCAACGATCCCGAGGTGAGGCGCATCCTGGCGGCCTTCGCCGAGTTCGACAAGCCGATCGCCCAGATCTGCCACGGGCCGCTCATCACGGCCGCGGCCGGGGGCCTGACCGGCCGCCGCGTGACCGCGTATCCGGCGCTGGAGCCGGACATGAAGGCGGCCGGGGCCGAGTTCGAGGACTCCGAGACCGTGGTCGACGGCACCCTGGTCTCGGCCCGGGCCTGGCCCGATCACTCGCGCTGGATGAGGGAGTTCCTGACCGTACTGCGCGGCAAGGCCCCGGTGGTCTGAGCACCGGGGCCGGGTCGGGGGCGGGGGAACGGCCCCGCCCCGGCCGTCGTCAGTTGACCGGGGTGATCGCCGGCGCCGGCTCGTACTTGTAGTTCGGGCCGAAGTTCTTCTTCACGGCCGTCTCCCAGGAGCCGTCCTGGACCATCTTCTTCAGCGCGTCGTTGATCTTGCGCTGGAGCTCCTTGTTGCCCTTCTTGACGCCGATGCCGTAGTTCTCGGTGCTGAGGCTCTGGCCCGTCAGCTTGAACTTGCCCTGGTTCTCCTTGCGGGCGGCGTAGCCGGCCAGGATGGCGTTGTCCGTGGTCATGGCGTCGACACGGCTCTCCTGGAGGGCGACGACGCAGTCCGAGTAGCCGCCGAGCTCCAGCAGGGCCGCCTTGGGGGCGAGGTTCTTCTTGAGGTTCTCGGCCGAGGTGGAGCCGGTCACCGAGCACATCGTCTTGCTGTTGAGGTCCTCGGCCTTGTTGATGGACGTGTCGTCGGCGCGGGTCATCAGGTCCTGGTGCGCGACGAAGTACGGGCCGGCGAAGTCGACCTTCTCCTTGCGCTTCTCGTTGATCGAGTAGCTCGCGACGACGAACTTCACCTCGTTGTACTGGAGGAGCAGCTCACGGTCGTTGCTGAGGACCTGCTTGAACTCGATCCGGTCCGCCTTGTAGCCGAGCTCCTTGGCCACGTAGGTCGCGACGTCCACGTCGAAGCCGGAGAAGGCGCCGCCGGTCTCCCGCATGCCGATGCCCGGCTGGTCGAACTTGATGCCGATGGAGAGGGTCCCCTGGTCCTCGTCCTCGCCGAAGACGCACCCGGAGGCGGTCAGCGCGATGGCGATCACTGCGGCGACCGCACCGGCCTGGGGAACCTTCATGCTGCACTCTTTCCTGGTGTAACGCGGAATGCGCCACCGGGATCGCCGGGGCATGTGGAACCGCGGAAACGTCGGTGACGTCGAGACGTGTGTACGAGGAAGCTAGGAAGCCCGCAGGCACAGCGTCACTAGATTTGAGCGAAACTTGAGGATAACGATCCGGTTCAGCCGCAGATCCTGCGGTTGAACCGGGCCGGTGCGGGAGAAAGGCACGGGCGTGGGAACAGGGTCCGTACGCGTGGACGGGAACACGCTGCTCCTGGGCGAAGGGGTACAGATCCGGTTCATCCGGACCCTGCGGGCGGCGTGATGCTGCCCGTGTACCTGCGCGAGGCGATGTGGCTCAGCTTCGGCGGGACCCGTGAGCCCGCCGCGCTCCACGGTCGGGGGACAGGTCACCGGCGAGGAGACCACCGGCGGCGTCCAGCTCCAGGCCTTCCCGCTCGGGGAGGCGGCGCCGGCCCGGTGGCGCCGGGGGCCGAGCGGGCGCGCCTCGCGCCGCCGCGGCCGGTCGGCGGGAGGGGCCACGGGGCTCCGCCCGCTCCCGGCTCCACCGGTTCGGCCGGTTCCTTCGCCGGCTGCGGCGGCCCGGTGCCCGCGCCGATGGCGGCGCAGCCGGGCGGCGCTCCCGGCGCGCCCCGTCCTGTGGGCAGGACGGGGCCGCCCGTGGCCCCGGGCCGGGCTGCCCTGGTTTGACGACGAGCCGGCAGCCGACCTGGCGCCGGGCGACGCCCTGAGCGGGGTCAAGCCGGCGGGGGAGTGGCTCGGCGACGACCACACCCGTGGGAGGACCGTCGCCGGGGCAGGCCAAGCCGCTCGGGAGCGCGCCGAGGCCGGGCAAACCCGTACAGGACGGCGATTGGTGACCGGCCGGGAACGTACGGTCCTTCGGGCCGCAGCGGGGGCCCGTGGGATCATGCGGGGGCAAGTCCTGGTGAACAAAGGGGGAGTTCGGTGACTGGTGTACGCAAGGGCCTGGCCAAGGTGGAGTTCGCGCTGCGGTGGGACCCCAGCCCCGCGGGCACGCCCGCGAGTGATCTCGACGTTGTCGCCGCGGTCTACGGCGCCGCGGACCTCCACGGCACGCCGGTCCAGCTGGTCCATTTCGGCAGCCGCTCGCCCGACGGCACCATCACCCTGAACCGGGACAGCCACACCGGCCAGGGCTTCGGCTTCGACGAGGTGATGACCTTCGAGCTGGACCGGATGGGGCCCGATCTGCGCCGGGTGGTGGTCGGCGTGGTCATCCAGAGCGGGAGCGCGGACGCGGGCGCCGGGGGCCGCGCGAAGACCTTCGCCGACATCGCCGGTACGGGGTTCCGGATCCGCGAGGGCCACACCGATCTCGCCCAGGGCGATTTCGCGTCCGTGCCCTCCGCCACCGCGGCCACCGTCGTCGAGTTCACCCGTGACGCCTCGGACGCCTGGTCGTTCGAGGTGCGGCCGCGCGGTTTCGACGCCGATCCGGAAGAGTTCGCCCGGCTCATGGGCGGCGCCCGCTGAACACGGCCGCCGGGGCGGTCGCGGTGCCGCGCAGACCGGGCGGCGGCCACTCCTCGAGTGAGTGGCCGCCGCCCGGTCCGGGTGGCGCGCTGCCGCCGTCCCCACGAGGCAGCGCGGGCGGGTCGCCGTCAGGTCATCGGGACGGCGGCCCGCCGGTTCAGGGGGTCCGTCCGGCCGGGGGCCGGGCGGGGTGGGAGGGTGCGAGGCCCAGGGACGGGAGCATGACCGCGTCGACGAACCGGACCAGGTAGTCGGCGTCCGCGTACCGCCCTTCCAGTACCGGCCGGATCCGGAGCACGCCCATCAGCTGGGCCGGCAGGAACTCCACGGCCGGGTGGTCGGCGGCGATCTCGCCGCGTGCGACGGCCCGCCGCACCATCACGTCGAACGCGGCGAGTTCGGGCTCGACCAGCGCCTCGCGCAGGGCGGCCTGGAGCTCCTCGTCATTGAGCACGGCGTGCCCGAGTGCCTGCGTCAGCCGGGTGTCCCGCCCGGAGGTGCCGGCCGCGATCCTGGCCGCCTCGCGCAGGTCGCCCGCCAGCGTGCCGGTGTCCACCGCGACCAGGGTGCCGTGACGGCCCGCGCGCAGGGCGGCGGCGACGAGCTGGGGCTTGGTCTTCCACTGCCGGTAGAGCGTGGACTTGCCGCAGCTGGCCCGGGCGGCGATGCCCTCCATGGTCAGCGCCTCGTAGCCGTGTTCGCGCAGCTGCTCCAGGACGGCGTCGTAGAACTCCTGCTCCCGCTCCGGGGTGATCTTGGAGCGGCGCGCGGGGGGCGGCGTCGACGTCATGGGGTGCGGCTCTCCTCGGGGGCTCCTCGGCGGCGGTTCCACTACGGAAGTGTACGGGAACGCGACCGTATCGGTACACCAGCGTATCGATACGCCAATGTATCGATACACTGGCGTGTCGCAGTGCGCGTAAACAGGAAGAGAGACCGGGGGATGACCTCCCACACCACACCTGCCGGGCCGGAGGCCGGGCCAGCCGGACCGAGAGCCGCGCGCCGTCGCCTCATACGCGAGCTGCTGCTCGTCGCGGGCTTCTTCACCGTCTACAAGGCCGGCCGGCTGCTCTCGACCGACCGCACCGGGGAAGCCTTCCGCAACGCGGAGCGAATATGGGACGCCGAGCGCGCGCTGCGCCTGCCCGGTGAAGGCGCGGTGCAGCGGCTGCTGCTCCACGGGGACGCCCTCGTGCACACCGCGAACACCTACTACGCGGTCGTCCACTTCCCCGCGACCGCGCTCTTCCTGATCTGGCTCTACGTCCGCCGCCCCGCGCACTACCTGTGGACCCGCCGGGTCCTGGCCGTGCTCACCGGAGCCGCCCTCGTCCTGCACCTCGCCTTCCCGCTCGCGCCCCCGCGGATGCTCGAAGCCGCACGGCTCATCGACACCGGGCAGGTCTACGGGCCCACCGTCTACCGGGCCGCGCCGGACGCCGACACCCTCGCCAACCAGTTCGCCGCGATGCCCTCGCTGCACTTCGGCTGGGCGCTGATGCTCGCGCTCGGCGTGATCGCCGCCACCCGCCCCCCGTCCCCGGCCGGGAGGGCCCCCTCGCGGTGGCGCCTGCTGTGGCTGCTGCACCCCCTGCTGACCCTGCTGGTGATCGTCGGCACGGCCAACCACTACTGGCTCGACGCGGTCGTGGCCGCCGCCCTGCTCGGGGTGGCCCTGCTGCTGGTCCCCCGGCCGCGCGCGGCCGGCCCCGGCACGTACCCGGGTACGGACTCGGACACCGACACGGACTCGGGTACGGATTCCGCTGCGGACGCCGCCGCGGGAGAGCTGCCGGACCGGCAGAGCGCCGCGGCCGCCGTAGGGGCAGGGCAATGAACGACACCGTCCTCGCCCTCGCGCTCTGCCTCGCCTCGGCCGTGGCCTACGCGGCCGGCGCCGTCGCCCAGGAGCGCCTCGCCCGCGCCGCCGTCGCGCGCAGCGCCAAGGCGCTGATGGGCTCCGGCGCCTGGTGGTGGTCGGCCGGGCTGAACGCGGCCGCCGCGCTCCTGCACGCGGCGGCCCTGCGGTACGGCCCCCTCACCCTGGTGCAGCCGCTCGGCGCGCTCACCCTGGTCGCCGCCGTCCCGCTGGGGGCGCGGCGGTCGGGACGCCGGGTGGCGGCCACCGAATGGCGGGGCACTCTGGCCACCGTCGCCGGGCTCGGCCTGCTCCTCCTCCCGGCCTCCGGGCCCGCCCCCGACGACACCCTCACCCTGGCCGAGGCGCTGGCCGTCTCCGGTGCGACGGCCGCCGTGATCCTCGCGCTGACCGCGTCCAAGGACCCGCGCTCGGGGCTGCGGCACGCGACGGCGTCCGGGCTGGCCTCCGCGGCGGCCTCCGCCCTGACCCAGACCGTGGCCGTGGCGGGCGGCCGCGGCGGGGCCCTGCTCAGCTTCCGGGTCGTCGCGGTGGCCCTGCTCGTCGTGTTCTTCGCCGTCGGCGGCATGCTCCTCTCGCAGCGGGCCTACCGCGGCGGCCTCGGCGCCCCGCTCGCCGTGGTGAACCTCGCCAACCCGCTCGCCGCGGCCGCCATCGGCATGGTCCTGCTCGGCGAGCGCCTCCAGGGCGGAGCGCCGGGCATGCTGCTGGCCGCGGCCGGAGCCCTGCTGGCGGCCCGCGGAGTGGTCCTGCTGACCCGGGCGCCCGCCGCCGGGGCGGCGCCCCCGCAGGCGGTTCCCACCGCCGCTCCGGCCGCCGCCGAGCCCGCCGTGCCGGCCGGCCGCGTGGCGGCCTGAGCCGGAGAGAACCGTTTCGGCCACGGCCGCGTCCTCCCTGGTGAACGTCCGGACCCGAGGAACGACCGGACGCGAGGGCACGACCACCGAACGACCGAACGACCGAACCACCGAAGCGGAGTGACTGGGCATGGGGATCGTCAGCTGGATCATCCTGGGACTGCTGGCCGGCGGCATCGCCAAGGTCCTGCTGCCCGGCCGGGACCCCGGCGGTCTGATCGGCACCACCCTCATCGGCGTCGCCGGCGCCTTCATCGGCGGCTGGCTCTCGGCGAAGGTCCTGGACAAGCCGATCCAGACGGAGTTCTTCGACCTGGCCACCTGGGGCTCCGCCATCGCGGGCTCGCTGGTCCTGCTCATCGGCTACCGGATCCTGTTCGGCAACTCCCGGGACTGACCCGGCTCCGCGCGCCGGCAGCCGCACCACGACCCGTCAGGTTCCGGCCGATGTCCGGCCCCGAGCCGGCCCCGGGCCGGACACGGCACCGCTCGCCGGGCCGGACGAAGGCCCCACTACCCTGGCCGGACCACGCGGTGTACGAGAACGAGCAGCGAGGAAACGGTACCGACATGAACGTCACCCCCGTCCCCACGGCCGACCTGTACGACGAGTACGGCGAATCCCTCGGCATCTGCACCACCGCGTTCCGCCAGTTCGGCGGCCGCCGCCTGTTCGCCGGTCCCGTACGGACCGTCCGTTGCCACGAGGACAACGCCCTGCTGCGCGCCCTCGTACACACGCCGGGAGAGGGCGCCGTGCTCGTCGTGGACGGCGGCGGCTCGCCCCGGACCGCCCTGGTCGGCGACCTCCTCGCCGGCGCGGCCGAGAGCAACGGCTGGGCGGGCCTGATCATCAACGGCTCGGTCCGCGACAGCGTAGCCCTCGGCGGCCTCGACCTCGGCATCAAGGCGCTGGGCACGGTCCCGCGCAAGAGCGGCAAGACCGGCGAGGGCGCGGTGGACGAGCCCGTCACCATCGGCGAGATCACCTTCAACCCCGGGGACACGGTCCACGCCGACGACGACGGCGTGGTCGTCCTGCGCGGCTGACGGCGAGATCAGGCCAGGGTCCGCGCACCGGCCCTGGCAGGGCCGGGCCGGCCCGCGTTTCACTCCGGGCCCATGAGACGACACAGGATCACCGGCCTGCTCGGCGCGATCGCGCTGCGGCGTGACCGCGGCCGACCCGCCGCCCGCGCACGGCGTGACCGCGGCCGACCCGCCGCCCGCGCACGGCGTGACCGCGGCCGACCCGCCGCCCGCCGAGTTCGGCACGGACTGGCACGACCCCCTCACCCCCGCCCCGCCCGTCACCCGGCCCGCGACCCGGTCCTGCGAGGTGACCCTCGCCGAGGCGCAGTTCCGCGACTTCACCCCGTACCAGGGCAGCTACGCGCCGCCCGCGGCCTGCGGCACCGGCCCCTGGGCGAAGGTGGTCCTGCGCCTCGACGGCAAGGTCAAGGGCCGCCAGTACGACCGGCTCGGCCACCTCTCCCTCGGCGGCGTCGAGATCCTGCGGACCTCCACCCCCCAGCCCTCGCCCGACGGGATCTCCTGGTCCGTGGAGAAGGACGTCACCCGCTACCGCGACACCCTCGCCCGCCCGCAGCCCGTCGAGATGCTCATCGGCAACGTCGTCGACGACACCTACACCGGCGTCATCGACGTCAAGGTGACCCTGACCTTCTACGCCGCGGAGGCCGGCGCCGCGGCCCCTGACACCCCCGACCGCGTCCTGCCCCTCACCTCCCCGTCGGTCACCACCCCGCGCAACACCGAGCGCCTCGTCGCCGAGGTGTACGCCACCGGCTCCGGCGGCGGCTGCGAGGAGTACTGGTACATGACCGCCCCGGACGCGGCCCCGTACTCCTGCAAGGCCGCCGACGGCCCCCACCGCGAGGTCCGCGTCTCCGTCGACGGGCAACTCGCCGGCATCGCCGCGCCCTTCCCCACCGTCTGGACCGGCGGCTGGTCCAACCCCTTCCTCTGGTACGTGACTCCGGGCCCGCGCGCCTTCGACGTCCAGCCGATCCGCTACGACCTCACCCCCTACGCCGCCCTGCTCAACGACGGCCGCCCGCACCGGATCGAGGTGTCCGTCGCCGGGGTGCCGGCCGGTCAGAGCGGCTGGAGCACCCCCACCAACCTGCTGCTGTGGCAGGACGAGGCCCGGCAGGTCGTCACCGGCGCCCTGACCCGGCACGAGCAGAGCGATCCGGCGGGCCACTCCCGCTGGACGCCCGCCGCGCCCGGCGGACAGCACCGCCTGGACACCGAGGGCCGCCACCGGCTGACCGTCGCCGGGCACCTGAACACCTCCCACGGCCGGGTGGCCACCACCGTCACCCGCACCGTGCACAGCACTTCCGTCCACCGCTGGACCGAGGGCGAGAACCTCGACGCCCTCGACGCCACCTGGACCGACGAGGAGAGCGTGACGCACGGGCCGACCACCACCCGGACCGCCCGCACCTACACGATGAACGGCGAGACCACTCTCGGCGCCGGTGACCGGCTGCGCACCGTCCTCTCGCTCGGCGACCGCGCGGACACGGTCACCCTGCGCGGCGGCCGGCCCGTCGACTCCTCCCGGCTCGACGACCAGTACACGGGTGACGCCACCTACACGGCGAACGTCCCTCGCGACCAGCGGCACGCGGTCGCGACCACCTCCGCCCGCTACCGGCTGTACGGGTCACAAGCGCCCGGCGGGTGCTACGACCGCACGGTGGACACCGTCCAGGGAACGCTCACGGTGGACCGCCGACGCTGCTGACGGTGGCGGCGCCTACGATGATCCGCCATGGACACGAGTGAGGCCGACAGACGGCTGATCGACGGGCGCTTCGAACTGGTCGCGCCCCTGGGCAGCGGCGGCATGGGTACCGTTTGGCGGGCGCGCGACATAGCCCTGCACCGAGAGGTCGCGCTCAAGGAAGTGCGCCCGCCCGACCCGGCGACCGCCGCCGCCCAGCCCGGCCTCGCGGACCAGCTGCGCGAACGCGCCGTCCGCGAGGCGCGCGCCCTCGCCCGCCTCGCCCACCCCCACGTCGTGACGATCCACCACATCGTCGAACCGGCGCCCGGCGCCGACGGGCACCCGTGGATCGTCATGGAGATGGTCAAGGGCGGCTCCTTGTACGACCGCCTGGAGTCCGGACCGATGCCGCCCGCGGAAGCGGTGCGGCTCGGCCTCGACGTCCTGTCCGCGCTGCGCGCCGCGCACGCGGAGGGCATCCTCCACCGTGACGTGAAGCCCGCCAACGTACTGCTGCGCCCCGACGGGTCGGCCGTCCTGACCGACTTCGGCATCGCCGCGCTGCACGACTCCACCGGGCTCACCGCGACCGGAGTGCTGATCGGCTCACCTGAGTACATCGCGCCCGAGCGTGTTCGCGGGGAGGAGGGGCTGGCCGCCTCGGACCTGTGGTCGCTCGGCATGCTCCTGTACGTGGCCGCCGAGGGAGCCAATCCGCTGCGCCGGGCCACCAGCCTGGCCACGGTCGTCGCCGTGCTCGACGAGCCGATCCCGGCGCCGGTGCGCTCCGGCCCGCTGGGGCCCGTACTGGAACGGCTGCTCGTAAGGGACCCGGCCGCGCGGCCCGACGGAGCGCAGCTGGAACAACTGCTCCGCGACGCGAGCGCCGCTCTCGGTTCCGGTACCGGCCCCGGGCCCGCCCTCCTGCCGCCGGTCGCCGCCCCGGTCGTGCCGAACCCGTACGGGCAGTTCGGTCCGTACGCGCCGGCCGGCGCACCGCACACCCCGCCGCCGTACACCTCCGGTGGATCGCCGTACGCCGCGGCCACGACGCCCGTTCCGGTGGCGTCCGCCCAGCGCAGGCGCCCGGCCCTGATCGGCGCCGCGATCACCGCGATCCTGGCGGCCGGCGTCGTCGGCTTCGTGCAGCTGCTGCCCGACGGGAACTCCGGCGGCGACGACGCGAAGGGCGGCGCCGCGACCCACCCGGCCGTCGCCATCTCCGCCACCCCGCCCGGGCGGGACGCGTCCTCGGCCCCGGCCCCCAAGGCGAGCGCGCAGAAGGCGGACGCCCCCCGGGGCAGCATGATGACGCCGGAGAACATCCGCACCGCCCTGGAGGCGTTCAAGAAGGAGACGGGGACGACCACCTTCGTCGACATGACGCTCTACGACGGCTACATCCTCGCTTCCATCCCCACCGCCGCCGGTGCCGAGACCGTCGACTCCTGGCAGTACCGGGACGGCGCGGCCTCGCGTACGGGCCCGGACGGCACGGTCGAGGAGGGGGAGCCGCTGATCGACATGGCCACGGTCAACTGGGATGCGCTGCCCGGCATGCTGGAGCAGTCCAAGAAGGACCTGAAGGTCGAGAAGCCGACCTCGCGCCACGTCATCGTCGACCCGTGGATGATGGACCAGGTCCCCTCCATCCGCACGTACCTCAGCGACGAGTACGGGCGCGGCGGCTACATCCTGTGGAAGACCGACGGCAGCCTCAGGAAGGTCACCGTCACCTGATCCCGCGTGCCCGTACAGGGCCGCACGGCGCCGAGCGAGGGCGCGCACGCACGCGCCCTTCCCTTCGTCCACGTGTACACCGAGGAGTTCGACCACCATGCCCAGCTGGCGCACCACCCTCACCGCGGCCGGGATCTCCGGGCCCCGGCTGCGGGACGACTACACGCACGCCGCCCGCCGGGTGCTCCGCCGAGAACCGGCCCCGTACCTCACGCTGCGGCTGCTCGCCGCGCCGCCGCTGGTGCCGTACCTGGCCGCGGGACTCGCCTTCATGAACCTGGTCGACGACGTGGCCGAGACCGGCACCCCGCAGCAGCGGGCCGAAGGACTCGCCGCGCTGGCCGGGCGGACCGAGGCGGCCCTGTCATCGGGAGACAGCACGGACCCCGTGCTGCGCGCCTACGCCCACGCGGTGGACTCCCGCGCCCTCCCCGCGCACTGGGTCTCCCGCTTCCTGGAGGGCGCCGCCACCGCCGAGGCCGCCTTCGACGGCTTCGCCGCCGAGGAGGACTTCCAGGACTATCTCGACGCCTACGCGTGGCCCGGTGTGCTGGTCTTCACCGGACTCCAGTACCGGGGCGGCCCCGACCCCGAACAGGCCGCCGGCTGGCGGCGGTTCGTCGACGCCGCCCAGCGCGTGGACTTCCTCACCGACCTCTGCGGGGACCTCGCGGACGGCCGGCTGTGCATCCCGCGCGAGCGGCTCGCGGAACACTCCGTGACCCGCGCCGACCTCGAACAGGCCCGTGACACCCCGGGCGTGCGCGCCCTCCTCGCCGGCGAGGGCCGGCGTGCGCGCACGGCCCTCGACGCCACCCACGGCATCCTCGACCTCGCCGAACCCGGACTGCGGCCCGTGATCGCGACGATGAGGGAGCTCATGGAGCACCAGCTGACCCGCGTGGAGCGGGCGGGCGTGGGCGCCCTGCGCCGGGACGTCGGCTACGGCCTGGCGGCGCCCCTGCGGATCCTCGTCCGCGCCGCCCGTCGGTCCGCGCCGTCCGTCACCGAGGCGGGGTCTAGTAGGGCCCGTTGACGTTGTCGATCGAGCCGTAGCGGGCTGCCGCGTAGTTGCAGGCGGCGGTGATGTTGGCGACCGGGTCGTAGGAGTTCAGCGAGGTGCCGGGCACGTGGTAGGCCTGGAAGGTCGGGTCGATGACCTGGAGCAGACCCTTGGACGGGATCCCGTTCTGGGCGTTGATGTCCCAGTTGTTGATCGCCATCGGATTGCCAGAGGACTCTCGCATCACATTGCGGTGAATTCCGTTGTAGCTGCCGGGAATTCCGTGCTTGGCCATGACGTCGAGGGACTCGCGGATCCACCCGTCGAGGTTGTTCGGGTACGCGCTGGCGGGCTTGGCGGCGGGCTTGGCGGCGGCCGCGAGGGTGGGCCGGGCGGCGGACCGGCTCGCACGGGCGGGCTCCGCCTCGGTGCCGAGCTTCAGTTTGATGCCGGGCCGGATGATCGACGGATTGTCGCCGATGACGATCCGGTTCGCCGCGTAGAGCTGCTGCCAGCCGCCGCTCACGGAATGGTCCGCGGCGATCTCCGAAAGGGTGTCGCCCGCGACCACGGAATACGTCGTGGCAGTGGCCGTGCCGGCTGCGGGGGCGGCGGTCTGAGCCGCGGGAGCCGTGGCCGTCGGCACCGCACCTGCGGTGGTCGCGCTGATCAGCGGCAGAGTGAGGGCCGCGCCACCGGTGCCGGCCAGGGCCAGCCTGCGGGTGATCGGGTGGTGCTTCGGCCGGCGGTGCTTACCCTTTGCAGGCATGGCGGAATTCCTCACGTGGGGGGACGGAAGAGCCCGGGCGGCGGCCTATTCGGCGAGCGGACCACCTGGAGTGAGGTGAAGGTAAGTGAGCCCTGAGGGCGGGAACAAGCCCCGAATTCCACCCATAGATCGACATCCCGCTATCGGCCCGTTAAATGACCATGAAGGCCCCTCGGTGAAATAGCCGATTCCCTTTCCAGAGAAAGGGAATCGGCCGTTCTGTGGAAATGATGTTGGCCTCTGCCGCGTGACTCACATCACGGGTCGGAACCCCTGTGCGCAATACGGTCAAGTACGGCCTGGATGCGCCTTATTCGGGCGGCAGGCGCCTAAGGTGTCGAATCGCCTATTGCGGACTCTTTCCGGCATCCGTCGCCTGCTGCGGCGGGCCGGCCGGAAGCTCGCCCAGCCGCTCCAGGGTGGCCGCCACCGCCGCCTCCGAGGCCGGCAGCAGCGGGAGCCGTACACCGGGGCTCGGAATGCGGCCCTGCGCGTGCAGCACGGCCTTGACGACCGCGGGATTGGGCTCCGCGAAGGCCGCCGCCGACATCCGGGCCAGCGCGTGCCCCAGCGGCCGCGCCCGGGCCACGTCGCCGGCCCGCCAGGCCGCCGCGAGCTCCACGAACCGCTCCGTCGCCAGGTGCGCCGAGGCGAGGATCCCGCCGGCCGCGCCCAGCGCCAGCAGCGGCGACAGGTACGCGTCGTCGCCCGCCAGCACCTCGAACCCGGCCGGCAGGTCCCCGAGCAGCGCCACCGCGTCCTGGTCGATGCCGCCGCCCGCGTACTTCATCCCGGCGACCCCGGAGAGGGACCCGAGGGCCCGCAGCGCGGCCGCTTCCAGCGGCTGCCCGGTGCGGTACGGGATGTGATAGACGATCAGCGGTACGGGGCTCACCTCCGCCAGCCGCGCGAAGTGCGCCAGCACCCCCGGCGCCGAAGGCCGTACGAACGCCGGCACGGTCACCAGCGCCGCCCGCGCCTGCGGCCACCGCCCCAGGCGGGCCAGCGAGGCCTCGGCGGCCCGGGTGCCGCTCGCCCCGGCGCCGACGGTCAGCATCGCCCCGCGCTCCCGGCAGACCTCGGCGCACACGCCGGTGACCAGATCGCGCTCCGCCTCGTCGAGGCAGGCCGCCTCCGCGGTCGTGCCGAGGGCGACGATCCCGGTGGCGCCCGCGTCGAGCACCTCGTGCGCGAGCGCCTCCAGGGCCCCGGCGGCCACGTCCCCGCCGGGGGTGAAGGGAGTGACCAGCGGTACGTGGATCCCGTGGAGCGAAAGGTCGCCGGAGGTCTGCGGTGCGATGCCCCGCGCCGTGTCCTGCGTCATGTGCTGTGCCGTGTCCTGTGCCATGCCGAAGAGCCTCACCCGCCCGGAGCGTCAAATCCAGTTCGCGTTCCTTATCGGAACCGTAAGCTGAGCCGATGCTCGATGTACGACGCCTGCGCCTGCTGCGCGAACTCGCCCGCCGCGGCACCATCGCCGCCGTGGCCGAGGCCCTCGCGTTCAGCCCTTCGGCGGTCTCCCAGCAGCTCAGCGTGCTGGAACGGGAGGCCGGCCTGCCCCTGCTGGAACGCACCGGCCGCCGGGTGCGGCTCACCCCGGCCGGGGAGAACCTGGTCCGGCACGCCGAGGCCGTCCTCGAACGGCTGGAGCAGGCCGAAGCCGACCTCGCCGAGGCGCGCGGCGGCCTGGCCGGAGCCCTGCGGATCGGCGCCTTCCCCACCGCCACCCGGGCCATCGTCCCGGCCGCGCTGGCCGCCCTCGCCCGGCGCCACCCCGCCCTGGAGCCGATGGTCTCCGAGACCGACCCGGCGGCGGTGGCGCACGCCTTGCGGGCGGGCGACCTGGACGTGGCCCTGGTCCACGAGTACGACTTCGTCCCCGCCTCGCAGGAGCCGGGCCTGGCCACCGAGCCGCTCTTCGTCGAGGCGATGTACCTGGCCGCGCCCGCCGGGGAGACCCCCGGGCCGGCCGAGGGGCCCGATCCGGGCGCGGCCCTGCGCGCACACGCGCGGGCGCCCTGGATCACCGCCACGCCCGGCACCCTCTGCCACGCCATGACCGTACGGGCCTGCGAGGCCGCGGGTTTCACGCCGCGGGTCCGCCACCAGGTCGACGAGTTCGCCACCGTGCTCGCGCTGGTCGCGGCCGGCCAGGGCGTGGCCCTCGTACCGCAGCTCGGGGTCACCGGCCCCGCGGATCCGGCCGTGCGCCTCACCCGGCTGCCCGTGCGGCGCCGTACCGCCCTCGCCTTCCGCAGCGGGGCCGGCGCCCATCCCGCCGTGGCCGCCTTCGGCGCGGCGCTCCGGGCCGCCGTACCGCCGGATCTGGTCGCGTCGCGCGCCGAAACGTGACACAACTCCCTTACCGCGTGCCGCCCGTGTACGTTCGTTGATCCATACCGATTCGATCAGAGCGGGGTACGACGTGACGCATCGCGTACGAGGGGTCATCGCCCGGAGCAAGGGCGCACCGGTGGAGACGACGACGATCCTCGTGCCCGACCCGGGACCCGGCGAGGCGCTCGTCAGGGTCCAGGCCTGCGGGGTCTGCCACACCGACCTGCACTACCGCGAGGGCGGGATCAACGACGAGTTCCCCTTCCTGCTCGGCCACGAGGCCGCCGGCATCGTCGAATCCGTCGGCCCGGACGTCACCTCCGTGGCCCCCGGCGACTTCGTGATCCTCAACTGGCGCGCGGTGTGCGGCACCTGTCGCGCCTGCAAGCGCGGGCGGCCCTGGTACTGCTTCGCCACGCACAACGCCACCCAGCGCATGACCCTGGAGGACGGCACCCCGCTCTCCCCGGCCCTCGGGATCGGTGCCTTCGCCGAGAAGACCCTGGTCGCGGCCGGCCAGTGCACCAAGGTGGACCCCGCCGCGGCCCCCGCCGCCGCCGGACTCCTCGGCTGCGGGGTGATGGCCGGCCTCGGCGCCGCCCTGAACACCGGCAATGTGGGCCGGGGCGACTCCGTCGCCGTCATCGGCTGCGGGGGAGTGGGCAACGCGGCGGTGGCCGGAGCCCGACTGGCGGGCGCCTCGAAGATCATCGCGGTGGACCTGGACGACCGGAAGCTGGAGTGGGCGCGCGGCCTGGGCGCCACCCACACCGTCAACGGCCGCACGGAGGACGTGGTCAAGGCCGTCCAGGGCCTCACCGAAGGCAATGGCGCGGACGTGGTCATCGACGCGGTGGGTCGCCCCGAGACCTACCGGCAGGCCTTCTACGCGCGCGACCTCGCCGGCACGGTGGTCCTGGTGGGCGTGCCGACGCCGGAGATGAAGCTCGAACTCCCGCTCCTCGACGTCTTCGGCCGCGGCGGCGCCCTCAAGTCCTCCTGGTACGGCGACTGTCTGCCGGAGCGCGACTTCCCGTTGCTCATCGACCTCTACCTGCAGGGCCGGCTCGACCTGGACGCCTTCGTCTCCGAGATGATCCCGCTCGACGGGGTCGAGGACGCCTTCGCCCGGATGGAACGCGGCGAGGTGCTGCGCTCGGTCGTCGAGTTCTGACACCGCCCACCGGCCCGGCCGGATGTGCCGGCCGGGCCGGGCCCGGCCGGGCCGGCAGGGCACCCCATAGACTCGGCTGACCGCCACCACCGCGCCCCGCCGCCACCCGGCCGGGGCGCGTGATTCCGCACCTCGCACCCCAGGGGGCCGCCCGTGACCATCGCCCACAGCTACCGCCAGCCCGGCACGGTCCTCACCGACCACCGGTTCACCGTCCCCCTGGACCATGCCCGCCCGGACGGGGAACGGATCGAGCTGTACGCCCGTGAGGTCGTCGCCACCGGCAAGGATCCCGAGACGCTGCCGTGGCTGCTGTACCTGGAGGGCGGTCCGGGCTTCGGCGCCCGCCGTTTCGTCGGCCGGCAGGCCTGGCTGGCGCGGGCCCTCAGCGAGTACCGGGTACTCCTGCTCGACCAGCGCGGAACCGGCCGCTCCACCCCGCTGAACCGGCAGACCCTGCCCCTGCGCGGCACCCCCGCCGAGCAGGCGGAGTACCTCGCCCACTTCCGCTCCGACTCCATCGTGCGCGACGCCGAGGCCATCCGCCCCGGCCTGACCGGCGGCGCGCCCTGGACGGTGCTGGGCCAGAGCTTCGGCGGCTTCTGCGCGACCCACTACCTCTCCACCGCGCCCGAGGGCCTCAGCGCCGCCCTGATCACCGGCGGCCTGCCCTCCCTCACGGCCACCGCCGACGAGGTGTACGAGGCCGCGTTCCCCCGGATCGAGCGCAAGAACCTGGCCCACTACGCCCGTTACCCGATGGACGTCGAGCGCGCCCGCCGGATCGCCGCCCACCTGACGGACCGGCCGGCCGAACTCCCCGGCGGCCACCGCCTCACCGTCGAGGCCTTCCAGTCCCTCGGCATCCTCCTCGGCGGCGGCGACGGCAGCCACCAGCTCCACTACCTGCTGGAGGACGCCTTCGTGCCGACCCCGGCCGGCCCGGCCCTCTCCGACGCCTTCCTGGAGGGCGCCCGCGCCCTGCTCTCCTTCGCCGGTCACCCCCTCTACGCGCTGGTCCACGAGGCGATCTACGCCCAGGACCCGGCGACGCCCACCGCCTGGGCCGCCGAACGGGTCCGCGCCGGACACCCCCGATTCGACGCGGCGAAGGCCCTCGCGGGCGACGAGCCGCTGCTGTTCACCGGCGAGACCATCCACCCCTGGCACTTCACCACGGACCCCTCCCTCGTCCCGCTGCGCGAGACCGCCGAACTGCTGGCCGCCCGTACCGGCTGGCAGCCGCTCTACGACCCGGCGCGCCTGGCGGCCAACGAGGTGCCGGTGGCGGCCGCCGTCTACCACGACGACATGTACGTGGACACCGCCGACTCCCTGGCCACGGCCCGCGCCGTACGCGGCCTGCGGACCTGGGTGACGGACGAGTTCGAGCACGACGGCGTCCGCGCGAGCGGCACCCGCGTCCTGGACCGCCTCCTCACCCTCGTACGCGACGACGCCTGAGTCAGCCGGGCTCCACGAAGGTGCGGGTCAAGTGCGCGGTGGCCAGCAGGGCGCCGCGCTCCCGGGCCCGCGCCAGCAGGGCCTCGCGCGAGGTCCGGGCGGTCTCCCTGTCGCGCTCGTGGGAGTACGGCACCGCCGGGTCGCCCGGCTGCACCGCGTGCACCAGCACGTCCCCGGTCACCACCACGGCCCGGGCCCCGGCGCCCGGTCCACCAGCACGGACTGGTGCCCAGGGGTGTGCCCGGGCGCCGGGAGCAGGGTGCTGCCGGGGGACATCCGGTGCCACGGCCTCCACGTCGGCCCGGTCGATCCCGGCCGACGCGAGCGCGTCCGGCAGCCGCCCCGGCACCGGCGCCCACGCGGCCCCGTCCGCCCCGGGAAAGGCGGGGGGGCGGGCTCGAAGAAGATCCCCGTGGCGTCGAGCAGTGCCACCACCTGCCCATGACGGTCCGTTCGCCTATTGTGCGAGACATGACCGAACAACCTGATCAGCAGCCCCCCTTGCAGCCCATGCCCACCGACTGGCAGCGCGCTCTCGCGGTGGTGGCCCACCCCGACGACCTGGAGTACGGGTGCGCGGCCGCCATCGCGGACTGGACGGACGGCGGACGGGAGGTCGCGTACCTGCTCGCCACGCGCGGCGAGGCGGGCATCGACAGCATCGCCCCCGCCGACTGCGGGCCGCTGCGGGAGGCGGAGCAGCGGGCCAGCGCCGCGGTCGTCGGCGTGTCCGAGGTGGAGTTCCTGGACTACCGCGACGGCGTCGTCGAGTACGGCCTCGATCTGCGCCGGGACATCGCCGCCGCCATCCGGCGGCACCGGCCCGAGCTGGTCGTCACCCTCAACCACCGTGACACGTGGGGCGGTGCGCAGGGCGGCGGCTTCTGGAACACCCCCGACCACAAGGCCGTCGGCCGGGCCGTCCTGGACGCGGCCGGGGACGCCGGCAACCGCTGGATCTTCCCCGAGCTCATCGAGCAGGGCCTGGAGCCGTGGAACGGCGTGCGGTGGGTCGCGGTGGCCGGATCCGCCACCCCGACGCACGCGGCGGACGCCGGTCCCGGGCTGGAGCGATCGGTGAAGTCCCTGCTGGAGCACAAGGCGTACATCGAGGTGCTCACCGACCAGGACCCGGAGGAGTACGTCCGCACCTTCCTCACCGGGAACGCCCAGCAGGCGGCGGCCCGCTTCGGCGGCCGTCCGGCCGTGCCCTTCGAGGTCTTCCCCCGCTGACCCGCCACCCCTAGTCTGACGGCTCGTCAGTTCGTCTGTTCGTCTGTTCGTCAGCCATCGGGCCGGGGGTGCGGGACACGGTGATCGACACCATCTCCACGGAGATCGCGGAGGGTGAGGAGCGGCTCCGGCTGGAGGTCGCCGACGGCCTCGCGGTCCTCACCCTGTGCCGGCCGGACAAGCTCAACGGCTGGAGCTGGGAGTCCACCCGCCAGCTCGGCCTGCTCGCGGACCGGATCCGCTTCGACGCGTCCGTCCGGGCGGTGCTCCTGCGGGCCGAGGGCCGGGCCTTCTGCGCGGGCATCGACGTGACCGCCCCCGGCGGTGGCATCACGGGCGGATCCGCCGCCGAGCGCACCCGGAACTACTACGAGGGCATCCGCTGGGTGCACGAGCGCTTCGCGGTCCTCGCCCGGCTTCCGCAGCCCGTGGTGGCCGCCGTCCAGGGCTACTGCCTCGGCTTCGGCTTCGAACTGGCCCTGATGGCCGACGTCCGGGTGGCGGCCGAGGACGCCGTCTTCGCCCTGCCCGAAGCCGGGTTGGGTGTGGCGGTGGACGCGGGCGGCGACCTCCGCATCGCCCGCGAGGCGGGCGCGGGCTGGGCCAAGTACCTGGCCCTGACCGGCCGCCGGATCGACGCGGCGACGGCGCAGCGCCTGAACCTGGTCCAACTGCTCGTCCCCGGCGAGGAACTGGAGCCGGCCTCCCGCGCCCTGGCCGGGGAGATCGCCGCGAACGCGCCCCTCGCCGTCCAGGGCATCAAGCGCGCGGTCGACGCGTACGCCGACGCGGCCCTGCCCGCGGCCCTCGACCGGGTGGCGATGACCGCGGCCCTCACCCTCACCTCGGACGACTGCCGCGAGGGTTACGGGGCCAAGGCGGGCCGCCGCCCCCCGCGCTTCAGTGGAGGCTGAGCACCGGCCGGGTCGAGAACTCCTCGTACATGCCCTCGCCCTCCGGCCCGTACACGAACTCCGCCATGTACGGGTTGCGGTTGGCGGTGGCCAGCGGCAGCCAGGCGAGCAGTTCGCCGTATCCACCACAGACGGCCTCGCCGCCGTCGCCGCCGTGGACCGCGGCCGGGTCCCCGCTCAGCTCCGTGCCGTAGCTGTCGTAGGCGATGTGCAGCCCGAAGGCGTTCGGTTCGTGGCGCACGCCGCCGCTGCCCCCGTAAGAGGGCTCGTCCAGGGGGCACTCGTTCCCCCAGCGGAACAGGGTCCCCGCCCCGGCCCCGCACGCGTGCTCCCACTCGTCGGCGCCGGGCATCCGCAGGCCGCGCGCCGCGAGGGCGCCCGGTATGCCGGCCGGGTGGTCGCTCAGGGCCTCGTCCTCCACGGCCATGAGCACGGTGGCCAGCGTCGCGGTGCGCGGCGGGCTGAGCACCTCGGCGAGATAGGACTTCAGGTCGGGGTGGCCGTACCCGTACCCCTCGTCCATGCTCTCCGCGTAGTCGGCGCTCTGTGCGGGCGTCGCCGTGAAGGCGTCCGCGTCGAAGCCCATCCGCACCGTCCCGCCGGGTATGAGGGCGAACTCCTGCCCCTCGCGCTCGATGCGGACGCGGTGCAGCGGCCCGCCCAGGTGCTCCACGGCGTCGAGCAGCACCACCCGGCCGCCCACCTGCGCGGCGGCCTCGTGCGCGAGGCGGCCGGCGGCGGCCGGGTCGAGCGAACGCCAGCGGTCAAGGGTCAGATCGGCGAGAGACATGATCCGATCCTCGCACCGGCCACTGACAATCGGCGTCGCTCAGGGGATGAACGGGCCGCGCCCCAGTTGCTCCCGCACCGGGACGACCGCCGGATTGACCACCGACCGGCGCTGCCAGTTCGCGCCGTCGACCACCAGCGTGTGGCCGGTGACGAAGCGGGCGTACGGCGAGGCCAGGAACGTGGCGGCCCAGCCTAGTTCGCGCGGGGCGCCGACGCGCAGCGCGGGCTGCCGGGCGTCCGTGGAGTCGGGCGCGGCCCGCTCCAGGCCGCCGCGGATGTCCTCGGTCATGTCGGCGTGCGGGAACAGCCCCGGCACCAGCCCGTTGATCCGGATGCCGTACGGGCCCCACTCGACGGCGAGCGTCTCCACCAGGTTCTTCACCCCGGCCTTGGCGGCGGCGCTGTGGGCGAAGCCGGGCCCGCCCGTCCAGGCGTACGAGGCACCGATGTTCACGATCGAACCGTGGGTGCCCGCGGCGAGGTGGCGGCGGCCGAACTCGCGGGTCACGAACCAGGTCCCGGTCAGGGTGATGTCGACCACCGCCCGCCAGGCGTTCGGCGACAGGTCCTCCGCGGGGGAGGGGAAGTTCGCGGCCGCGTTGTTGACCAGGACGTCCGGTGGCCCGAGGGCCGCCTCGGCCGCGTCGAACACCTCCGCGATCCGCTCGGGGTCCCGGATGTCGCAGACCGCGGCCGTCACCCGGCCCGCGCCGGGTACGGCCGCCAGCTCCTCCTGCGCCGCCTTGAGCTGCTCGGAGCGCCGGCCGGCGATCACCAGATCGGCTCCGAGCCGCGCGAACTCCGTGGCGATGGCCTTGCCCAGCCCGGTGCCGCCGCCGGTCACGAGGACCAGCTGCCCCGCGTACGTACCGGGGGGCAGGGCGGCGGCGCCGAGTGGCGGGGGCGCGGGCAGGCCGCGCGGGATCTCGTCCGTCATGGGGCATCGATAGCGCGCGGGCGCCGAGATCACCATGCCCCCGACAGGATCAGCTCCGCGGCGCGTACGCTTGCTTGCTCGCGCAGGTCCAGATCACGGCGCTGCTCGCCCCGGTCTCCCGGTCGCTGACGGTGCCGCCGACGCGGTCGTCGTCGGTGGCGGCGAAGGCGCGGGTGCGCGGCACGGCGCCCGGGGCGCCGGCCGGGAAGGGGAGCGCCAGCGGAGCACCCTTCCCGGGCCAGTAGACGGCCTGGAAGTAGTTGGGCCAGCTCTCCTCGAAGTTGGTGGCGGTGCCGACGGCCACGTTCGTGGTGGGACTGCTGCCCGAGAGCTCCAGGTCGTGGTAGCCGTTCAGCCGGCCCGGGTCGGCGGGCAGCGCGTCGTACGGCTTCTTCCAGACGGCCGGGGTCAGCTTCGGGTCGTTGCGGTAGTAGTAGTCCTCCAGGCCGACGACGCGGCCGCGGTCGTCGATGTCCCTGCCGATCGTGGAGTACGAGTAGTGGTAGCCGTTCCACACCTGGAGGCTGTAGGGCGGGTAGCCGCCGCCGGCCGGCCAGACGACCGGGAAGGTCTTGGTGACCATGATGTCGTTCTCGGCGTCGAAGTAGGAGCCGGTGGCCGTGCCGACGACGTCGCCCCGCTTGTTGATGCCGTTCAGCGAGGTGATCTTGGTGCCGGGGATCTCGCCCGCGGGAACCGGCAGTTCGCGCACGACCTCGCCGTTCACCCACTCCTTGGCGACGCCGTTGTCCACGGCGACGACCCGGCCCGACTCGTTGACGTCGACGCCGACGTCCTGCCACTCGGGCAGGGCCGTGGTCAGGGCCTCGGAGGTCGCGGCGCCCAGCTGGTGGGTGAAGGCGATGCTCGCCCTGTCCGCGTCGCGGGTGGCCGTGCCCACCATCAGCCCCTTGGCGCTGACGGCCTTGACGCTGCCCCGGTCGAAGCCGGCGGGCAGCGGAACGGCGTGGACCGTGTGCTCGGCGCCGGTCCAGTAGGCGGGCCGGGCGCCGCTCTCGCCGACCACGAGCCCGCCGGTGCCGAAGCCCGCCACCGTGCCCCCGCTCACCCCCGGGAGGGAGGGCAGCAGCTCGATGGCGGGGCTGCACGCGGCGGCGCCGGAGGCCGCGGAGGCCGGTCCGGCGGCGGTGATCAGCCCTGCGAGGACGGCGGCGGCCCCCGCCGCGGCCGTCACGCTTCTCATCCCGATTCTGTTCACGGTGCGAGTCCCCCCGATGGTGCGGGTCATATGCCCTGCGACAGCTGCCTGTTGACGATGTCGATCAATGTTGATCTACGGGACACATGCTGCACGACGAACGGGCCCCATGCACACGCCTTCGGAGGCGATGGGTTCACAGATGGGCAAGCGACCGCTTAGTATGCGCGCGGAGCGTGATTCCTCGACGGCGGCTGGAGGCCCCGGATGCAGGCATGGCGAGTACATACCCCCGGTGAGCCCCGCGAGGCCATGCGCCTCGAAGAGGTTCCCGAGCCGGTACCCGGCGAGGGCGAGGTGAGGCTCAGAGTGCTCGCGGCGAACGTCAACTTCCCCGACGCGCTGCTCGTCCGCGGCCAGTACCAGATCCGGCCCCCGCTGCCCTTCACCCCGGGCGTCGAGATCTGCGGCGAGACCGAGGACGGCCGCCGCGTCATCGCCAACCCGAGCCTGCCGCACGGCGGTTTCGCCGAGTACGTCACCGCGCCCGCGACCGCCCTGCTCCCGGCCCCGGACAGCCTCGACGACGCCGAGGCGGCCGCCCTGCACATCGGCTACCAGACCGGCTGGTTCGGCCTGCACCGCCGCGCCCGCCTGCAGAGCGGCGAGACCCTCCTCGTGCACGCGGCCGCCGGCGGGGTCGGCAGCGCCGCCGTCCAGCTCGGCAAGGCCGCCGGGGCCACCGTCATCGGGGTGGTCGGGGGCAAGGCCAAGGCGCGCACCGCCGAGGAGCTCGGCTGTGACCTGGTGATCGACCGCACGGCGGAGGACCTCGTCGCCCGCGTCAAGGAGTTCACCGGCGGGCGCGGCGCCGACGTCGTCTACGACCCGGTCGGCGGCGACTCCTACACCGCCTCCGCCAAATGCGTGGCCTTCGAGGGCCGCATCCTCGTCGTCGGCTTCGCCAGTGGCACCATCCCGGCCCCCGCCCTCAACCACGCACTGGTGAAGAACTACGCCATCCTCGGCCTGCACTGGGGGCTCTACGCCACCAAGGAGCCCGCCGCCATCCTCGCCTGCCACACCGAGCTCACCCGGCTCGCCGCCGAGGGCGCCGTGAAACCGCTGGTCAGCGAACGGGTCCCGCTCGCCGCGGCCGCCGACGCCGTGCAGCGCCTCGCCGACGGGACCACCACCGGCCGGCTGGTCGTCGTACCGGCGCAGGACGGAGACCCGCGATGACCGCCGCGGCCACCACCGCCGAGGGCCTGCGCGCCCGGGTACGGGACCTGCTCGCCGCCCACCCGCCCGCCGACACCGACCGCGCCGACTTCCTGCGCGCCCGCTTCGACGCCGGACTCGCCTGGGTCCACTACCCCGTGGGCCTCGGCGGCCTCGGCGCACCCCGTACCCTCCAGGCCGTCGTCGACGCCGAGCTGGAGGCCGCCGGCGCCCCCGACAACGACCCGCGCCGGATCGGCATCGGGCTCGGCATGGCCGCGCCGACGATCCTCGCGTACGGCACGGAGGAGCAGAAGAACCGCTTCCTGCGTCCCCTGTGGGTCGGCGAGGAGGTCTGGTGCCAGCTCTTCAGCGAGCCCGGCGCCGGATCCGACCTCGCCGCGCTCGGCACCCGCGCGGTCCGCGAGCAGGGCTCCGGCGACTGGATCGTGGACGGACAGAAGGTGTGGACCTCCAGTGCCCACACCGCCCGCTGGGCCATCCTGATCGCCCGCACCGACCCAGGACTCCCCAAGCACCAGGGCATCACCTACTTCCTCTGCGACATGCACGCCCCCGGCGTCGAGGTCCGGCCGCTGCGCCAGATCACCGGCGAGGCCGAGTTCAACGAGGTCTTCCTCACCGGCGTCCGCATCCCCGACACCCACCGCCTGGGCGCGGTGGGCGAGGGCTGGGCGGTCGCCCGCACCACCCTGATGAACGAACGCGTCTCCATCGGCGGCATGCGCATCCCGCGCGAGGGCGGCATGATCGCACCGGTCGTCACCGCCTGGCGCGAGCGTCCCGCACTGCGCACCCACGCCCTCCACCAGCGGCTGCTGGAACTGTGGGTCGAGGCCGAGGTCGCCCGCCTCACCGGGGAACGGCTGCGCCAGCAGCTCGCCGCCGGACAGCCAGGCCCCGAGGGATCGGGCATGAAGCTCACCTTCGCCCGGCTCAACCAGGAGATCAGCGGACTGGAGGTCGAACTCCTCGGCGAGGAGGGCCTGCTGTACGAGGACTGGACCATGCGCCGACCCGAACTGGTCGACTTCACCGGCCGCGACGCCGGCTACCGCTACCTGCGCGCCAAGGGCAACAGCATCGAGGGCGGCACCAGCGAGATCCTCCTCAACATCGTCGCCGAACGCGTCCTCGGCCTGCCCCCCGAGCCGCGCGACGACAAGGACATCGCGTGGAAGGACCTCTCCCGATGACAACGCAGCCGACGCCGACAACGCAGCCCACGCCGACCACGCCGACCGATCTGCTCTACTCCGGGACCGAGGAGGAGCTCCGCTCCGCCGTACGCGCCCTCCTCACCGACCGCTGCGACGCGAAGAGCGTCCTCGCCCGGGCCGAGACCGGCCGGCCGCACGACCCGGCGCTGTGGAACACGCTCGCCGTCGGGATCGGCGCCGCCGGGCTCCTCGTACCCGAGAAGCTCGGGGGACAGGGCGCGAGCCACCGCGAGGCGGCCGTGGTCCTGGAGGAGCTGGGCCGGGCCGTGGCGCCCGTCCCGTACCTGACGAGCGCCGTGCTCGCCACGGAGATCCTGCTCGGCTGCGACACCGCGGAGGCCACCCCGCTGCTGCGGGAGCTGGCCTCCGGACACAGGGTGTGCGTACCGGCCGTGCCGCTGACCCTCGCGCCCGGGGCGCCCCTGCCGCCCGCGGTCCGGGACTCCGGCGGCGGGGCGCTGACCGGCACCGTCACCTCCGTCGCGGACGCGGTGGCCGCCGACGTCCTGCTGGTCCTCGCCGACACGGGGCTGTACGCCGTCCCGGCGGCCTCCGCCGAGCTGACCCCGCAGGTCCCGCTGGACCTGACCCGCCCGCTCGCCACCGTCACCCTGCGGGCGGCCGCCGGCACCCGGCTCGCCGATCCCGCCACAGCCCGGGCGGCGGTGGCCGGAGCGCTGCTTTCCGGAGCCGGACTGCTCGCCTCCGAGCAGCTCGGGCTGGCCGAATGGTGCCTGACGGAGACCGTCGGGCACGTCCGTACCCGCCACCAGTTCAACCGGCCCGTCGGATCCTTCCAGGCCCTCAAGCACCGCCTCGCCCGGCTCTGGCTCGACGTGGCCTCCGCGCGCGCGGCGGCCAGGGCCGCGGCCGACGCCCTCGCCACCGAGGCCCCCGACGCGCCGCTCACGGTCGCCGTGGCCCAGGCCTACTGCTCGGGCGTGGCCGTCCGCGCCGCCGAGGAGTGCGTACAGCTGCACGGCGGCATCGGCATGACCTGGGAGCATCCGGCACACCTCTACCTCAAGCGGGCCAAGGCCGACTCCCTGGCCCTCGGCACGGCGGGCCACCACCGCGGCCTGGTCGCGGACTTCGCCGAACTCCCGGCGCCGTAGAAAGGTTCCCTGTTGGGGTCTTTGTCGTTTTTTGGACAGTCCCATGGGAATTCAGGTCATCGTCTTCCAAGGGCCTCCGTGACCGGGGCGGCGTTGCGCAGGCTGGAGCGTGTCCGCGTCCCGTCCGGGGCGCGGACACCGGGACACTCAGGGGGGAACAGATGGGGGTACGTGCGGTGAGGCGCGGATCGGCCGCCGTGGCGGCGGTCGCGGTGCTGGCCGTGGTGATGTCGGGAACAGCGGTGGGCGCCGAGCCGTGGCGGCCGAGGCCGGGGACCCTGTACATCTCCGACATCCGCCTCGGGGACGGCGTCGGGTGGTCGGCCCCGCCGGTCCAGCGGGGCTGGGGCTCGCGGTACAACTGCCTGCAGGACTGGTCCTGGCAGCCTCCCGAGGTCAACGTCTGGCACCGGGAGTTCTCCACCGCGGAGACCGCCTCCGCCCAGCAGAAGGTGGTGGTCTTCGCGACGGAGGCCGAGGCCGTCGAATTCGCGGACGCGGCCCGGCGCAACTTCGCCGACTGCCCGCGCCGCGAGAACGAGCGGCCCGGCATCACCGCGACGGGATCCGACCACGGCGTGGTGAACGTGGAGGAGGGTGCCACGCTCCAGGGCATGCACACCGTCGACGCCGCCGCCCAGGAGCGCCCCTACTTCAACTACCTGTGGGGCGTGGGCCGCGACGGGGACACCGTCACCCTCGTCGAGTGGTCGAGCTACTGGGGCGCCCCGCCGGTGGACGCATGGAAGAACGTCCTGCGCACCGCGGTGAACAAGCTGTACTGACCGGGGGAGGAGAGGGCGGCCGACCAGGTGCGGAACGGGACGCGCAACCAGTCGCGCCGACCCCGCCGCGGGAGGGTGCGAGGCCGAAGTGCGGGGGGACCGTACCTTCGGCCGAGGGCCGGTCCCGGCCGGACGGCCGATGCGGTGCCGGCGCCGGGTGCGGCACCCTCGACGGGTCGCCCGCGCAGAACCCGCCCGCCCGGTGAAGGAGGCGCCATGCTGCACGCTCTCCACCTCCTCGGCACAGCCGCCTTCGCCGTCTCCGGCGTGCTCGCCGCGCACCGCGCCCGGATGGACCCCTTCGGCGGGATGGTCCTGGCCTTCGCGGCCCCCATCTCCGGCGGCACCCTGCGCGACCTCGTCCTCGACCGGCACCCGCTCTACTGGACGCACGACCGGGTGCTGCTCGTCCTCATCGCCTCCGTGGCCGTCCTGACCATGGTCTCCCTGCGCCGCCGGAAGCTCCCGCACCGGGCCCTCATGGTCGTCGACGCCGTAGGGCTCGCCGTCGTCACCGTCATCGGTGCCCGCGCCGCCCTCGACGCCCAGGTCACCCCCGTCGCCGTGCTCATCCTCGCCGCCCTCACCGGCGTCACCGGTGAGGTCATCCGCGACGTGCTCGCGCGCGGGGAGTTCCCGCCCCTGCTGCTGCGCGAGGAGGTGTAGGCGACCGCCGCGCTCGTCGGCGCCGCCGCCTACCTCGGTCTGCACGGGCCGGGGTCCCGGACACGGTCAACACCGCCTTCTCCGCCGGCCTCGTGTTCACCCTGCGCAGGGCCGCGGTCTTCCGCGACCTCCACCTGCCCCGCCTGCAGCGCGTCCCCGGGTGATCCCTACGCTCACCGCATGACGAAGACCATCACCTCGCTCGACGCGGCCGGACTCCGCGCCCACCGCGACGAACTCGCCGCCCTCCTGCTCGCGGTGGTCGAGGGCGGCTCCTCCCTCGGCTTCCTCGCCGGCCTCGACCACGAGGGCGCCGCCGCCTGGTGGGACTCCCTACTGCCCGCCGTCGAGGACGGATCCCTCGCCCTGTGGGTCTCCCGCACCGGCGCCGACGGCCGCGTCGACGGCACCGTCAGCTGGTACCGGGAGTCCAAGCCCAACGGCCGCCACCGCGCCGAGCTGCGCAAGCTCATGGTCCACCCGGCCGCCCGCGGCCGGGGCACCGCCCGCGCGCTGCTCGCGGAGGCCGAGAGCGCGGCCGCCCGCGCCGGGGTGGTGCTGCTGTTCCTGGACACCGAGACCGGCAGCGGCGCCGAGCGCGTCTACCGCTCCGCGGGCTGGACGGAGGTCGGCACCATCCCCGACTACGCCACCGATCCGGCCGGCCGTCTGCACCCCACCACCCTCTTCTACAAGCGGCCCCGTAACGCTCACGGGTGACCTCGCCCGCCGCGCGGCGTTAGACCCGTAGTCGCCGGCCACCGAGCGAGGGAGAACCGTATGTCCGCTGCATCCGACGCCGTACCACCGACCCGCCGCACGGTCCTGCGTACGGCCTTCACCGCGGCCGTGCTCGCGGGTACGGCCGCGGCCCTGGCGCCCGTCCTGCGCGCCCGGCGCCCCCGGCAGACCCTCACCCCGGCGCCGCTCGCCGAGGAGGAGACGTACCGCGGCCGGCACATCGCCGTCGACGTGGCGGGGGTCCGCATCGACGGCCGCCCGCTGCACGTCATGCGGCGGGCGGACGGCAGCTACCTCAGCGGGATCAACCACTTCCAGTCCTATGAGACGCCGATGGAACTGGCCCGGGCCGCGGTCGACGAACTCGGCACGGCGCAGCTGGCGTTCGCGGCCGCCCCGCACCACGGCTGACACACCCACGGGAACGGGAGGAGCCCCGCATTGCACACCCGACAGAACCAGAAGAACCTGACCAGTGCCCAGAAGAAGCGGTTCACGGCGGCGGTGCTGGAGTTGAAACGCAACGGCACGTACGACGCGTTCGTGCGCACCCACGACAAGTACTTCGTGCCCGACCGCGACCGCAAGCTGCGCGTCGGGCACATGTCGCCCTCCTTCTTCCCCTGGCACCGGCTCTACCTGCTGGAGTTCGAGCGGAAGCTGCAGGAGATCGACGCGGGAGTGTCCATCCCGTACTGGGACTGGACGACCGACACCAGCCCGGTCTCCTCCCTCTGGGCCGACGACTTCCTCGGCGGCACAGGCCGGGCGAGCGACCGCAAGGTGATGACCGGCCCGTTCGCCTACGACAAGGGCAACTGGACGGTGACCGTGGGCATCACGGAGTCCGCCTTCCTCACCCGCAACCTCGGCCGGCCGCAGAACCCGATCAAACTGCCCACCGCGGCCGAACTGCAGTGGGCGATCGACGACCCGGTCTACGACACCGCTCCGTGGGACTCCACCGCCCGCGGGGGCGGCTTCCGCAACAAGCTGGAGGGCTGGGCCGCCCCCAAGAGCGAGCGCTGGCGCAACCACAACAAGGTCCACCAGTGGATCGGCGGCCACATGACGGGCGGCACGGCGCCCAACGACCCGGCCTTCTGGCTGCACCACGCCTTCGTGGACCTGATCTGGGACCGCTGGCAGCAGAAGCACCCCACGGCCGGCTACCTGCCCGCCACCCCCCTCGCCCGCGGCGACCTCCAGCAGGGCCGGGTGATCTCCCTCGACGAGCCGATGCCGCCGTGGAACATCCCCCCACGCGAGATCCTCGGCCACCAGAACCTCTACCGCTACGAGTGATACCCCAGGGGGCGGAACAAACCACGAAACAAACCACGGAACAACCGCGGAACGAACCGGGGGACGAAACAAGGGGGGCGACGCACGCACGGGAAGGGCCCCCGCCGATCCGGCGGGGGCCCTTCCGTCGATCAGGCGATCAGTGGCCGTAGCCCTCGCCCTCGCCCTCGGTGTGGTGGTCGTCGCCGTGGCCCGACGCGTTGACGCAGGTGTTGCCGAACGCGGGGTTCAGCAGGCCGATCACGTTCACGGTGTTGCCGCAGACGTTGATCGGGACGTGCACCGGAACCTGGAGCAGGTTGCCCGACAGGACACCGGGGGAGCCGACCGCCGCACCGTGCGCTCCGGCATCGGCGACGGCCAGACCGGCACCGGCGACCACGGCGCTACCGGTGACAGCGGTGATGGCGAATGCCTTCGCGATACGCGACATCAAGATCTCCTCGTGAGATGTGGGGCGCCGCAGAATCTGCGGCATTTGACATGGCATACAACGCAGGGGCGGCCGAGGGGTCACGGCCGTTGGGCCTACCCGGTGACGGGAAAACGCACCGAGGCGAAATAGGGCCGCACCTGGCTGACGTCGCCGGGCCGCAGCACTCCGATCACCCGGCCCGAGCAGCCCGGGTCCCGGTAGAGGGTCGCCGTGCCCCTGGTCCCGTTCGTGACCGCCCGGGCGCCACCGCCCTCCGCCTCGACGCAGCCCTTCGGCGCGGTGAGCCCGTGGACCTGGTCGTCCTGGCCGAGGTACTGGAAATCCGGCCCCGCCGCGGCCAGGGCCGGGCCGCCGAGGAGCATGGCGCCCGCGAGCAGCAGGGCGGGCACCGTGGTGTGGTGGATACGCAGGAATCGCATGCCCGTCCAACCTGGGCGGGCCCGGGCACGGTCACGCCTTGTCACCCGTTGGACGGCTGTGCGACCGTGCGCCCGGCACCAGGATTCAGGAGGACGGGATGAGCGCAGTGGGCGACGCCGGAGCCGCAGTCGGCGGCCGGCCGAGGGTCAGGACCGCGGCCGGCGTGGTCGAGGGCCGGACCGGGGCCGACGGGACCGCCGTCTTCCGCGGCATCCCGTACGCCGCCCCGCCCGTCGGTCCCCTCCGCTTCGCGGCGCCCCGGCCCCCGGCCGCCTGGGACGGCGTGCGCGACGCCTCCGCCTTCGGCCCCACCGCGCCCAAGGTGCCCTACCCGGACACGTTCGCGGCCCTGCTGCCCGACCCCGAGATCCCCGGGGACGACTGCCTCAGCGTGAACGTGTGGGCCCCCGATCCGGCGCCCGGGGCCCGGCTGCCCGTCATGGTGTGGATCCACGGCGGCGCGCACACCCGCGGCTCCTCGGCCGTCCCCGTGTACGACGGCTCGGCCTTCGCCCGCGACGGGGTCGTGCTCGTCTCGTGCAACTTCCGCCTCGGCGTCCTCGGCTACGGCCTCTTCCCCGACGCCCCCGCCAACCGCGGCCTGCTCGACCAGATCGCCGCCCTGGAATGGGTCCGCGACAACATCGAGGCCTTCGGCGGTGACCCCGCCCGCGTCACCCTCTTCGGCGAATCCGCCGGAGCCATCAGCATCGGCGCCCTCCTGGCCGCGCCGCGCGCCGCCGGGCTCTTCGCCCGGGCCGTTCTGCAGAGCGGAGCCCCCGAGGTCCTGCCGCGCGACAAGGTGCGCACCATGGTCCGGCGCATGGCCTCACTGCTCAAGGTGGACGCCACCGCCGAGGCCTTCACGGCCACCGCCCTGCCCACCCTGCTCGCCGCCCAGGCGGCCGTGCTGCGCCGCTCCGGCCCGCTCCTCGGCGGGCCCGCCTTCGGCCTGGTCGCCGATGCCGCCACGGTCCCCGGCGACCCCCTCGACGCCCTGGCCGGGTCCGCCGTCTCCGGCGACGTGCCCCTGCTCCTCGGATGGACCAGCGACGAGTACCGGCTCTGGCTCGCCCCCACCGGCGGGATGCGGCTGCTCGACCGGATGGGCCCGCTCGCCGTGGCGCTGGCCCGGGCCCGCGCCGGCAAGGAGCGGGCCGACGTACGGGCGCTGCGCACCGCCCGGCCCGGGGTGGGTCCGGCCGAGCTCGTCGGCCAGCTGCTCACCGACCGGCTGCTGCGCGACCCGCTGCGCAGGCTCGCCGGGGCGCGGCGGGCGGCCCCGAGCTATCTGTACGAGTTCGGCTGGCCCTCCGGCGTCCCGGGGCTCGGCGCCTGCCACGCCCTGGAGATCGGCTTCGTGTTCGACACGCTCGCGGCGCCGGAGGCCTCCTGGCTGGCCGGGCCGGACGCCCCGCAGGCGCTGGCCGACGAGATGCACGCGGCCTGGGTGCGGTTCGCGGTGACGGGCGACCCGGGCTGGGCGGCCTGGGACGGCAACGGCCCGCCGAAGCTGTTCGGCGGGCCGGAACTCGATCGTGCGGGGGCGCCGGTGGTTATTCGACGGGTCCTTCCATGACCTTGCTGATGTACTGGACCGGCCCCTCACCCATGTTGGGGACGTAGGTCTTGGCGTTGTGCTGGCCGCCCTTGATGACCCTCAACTCGGCGTGTACGGGCCCCTTGTTGCCGTAGGTGGCGATGAACTTCTGCACGTCCGGCAGGGTCTTCTTGTTGTTCTCGCTGTCGCCGACCTGGAAGGCCAGGTAGACGTCCGGACCCTTGCTGTCGATGAGCTGCTTCGCCAGCACCTCCGGGTTGTTCTCGGTCTTCTCCTTGTCGTGGCCCTTCCACAGGGAGGAGTCCGGGACGATGTCCGGGCCGGAGGCGATCACGGCCTTGAACTTGTCCGGGTGCTTCAGCACGGCCTTCAGACCCGCGAACCCGCCGGTCGAGGAACCCATGAACGCCCAGCCGTCTCGGGATTTGACGGTGCGGAAGTTCGCCTTCATCAGGTCCGGGACGTCCTCGGTCAGCCAGGTGCCCATCTTGGGCTGGCCGGGTATGTCGGAGCCGTCCCAGTAGATGCCCTTGTCGTCCGGCGCCGGGTTGAGGACCGGCATGGCCAGGATGAAGGGCTTGCTCTTCCCCTCGGCGTACCACTTGCTGATGCTGGTCTGCAGACCGAGGTCGGTGCCCATCCAGTAGTTGCTGGGGTAACCGGCACCGCCCGGCAGGGCGATCATGACCGGGAAGCCGCTCTTGGCGAACTTCGGGTCGTTGTACTCCTTGGGCGCCCAGACCCAGACCTTGCCCTTGAAGCCGGACTTCTTGCCGTCCAGCGTGGTGACGGCCACGTGGGTCCCGTCGGGCAGGGTCATCGAGTTCTTGAAGTCGGCGGCCGGACCCGTCGGCATCAGCATCTTGGAGTTCGCCGCCTGCTGCGGCGCCTCGGTCTTCTTGCCCCCGCCCGCGGACGGCTGCCCGAAGGACACGGCCGAGCCCTTGTCGGTGAAGGGGGGTATCTCGTAGTGGTTCATCACGAGCGCGGATATGCCCGCGAGCGCGAGGACGCTGGCGCCCGCGATCAGCCAGCGCCGGCCCCGGGACTTACGGCGCGGGGGCTCCGGCTGCTCCTGGTAGTCGTGGTGGTCCTGCGGCTCGTACTCGTACTGCGGCTGCTGCCCGTACGGAGGCTGCGGCCGGCCGGGGGGCTGCTGCTGCCCGCCCCCGGACCCGTACGACTGCTGTCCGTACGGCTGGCCGTACTGGTCGCCGTAGGGCGGCTGCGGGCCTTGCCCTTGCGGCCGGTACGGCTGGTACTGCTGCCCGTCGGGTGCGTACGACATGTGCGGTGGCTCTCCGGCTGGTGCTGCCCCAGAGGGGCGGGATGGTCTGGAAGCTGGATCCTTCCGTTCGAAGGATGAACGAAAGCATGTCAGGGTTCCGCATTTTTCCTTCTCTTGGGGTGCCCTGGGGGAGGTCATTGCCTGCTGTCCGTACGACACATGGAGTTCTCCCACCCGCCGCCGTACGTCCCTGGCTCATGCAGGGGCCGCTGGGTATGGTGCCCCCGCCCAAGCCCCCGGACCCCACCCCGCCCGGAGCCGCTCCATGACCTTCCAGCGTCGGATCCTGCTGTTCGCGACCGCGGTGCTCCTGCTCGCCGCCGTCGGCGTGCTCGCCGTCCTGCGGGCATCCTCCCGGGCCGAGGAGAATGACCACGCCCGGGCGGGCGGCCCGCGGATCTCGGCGGGCGCGGTCTCGCTGGCCCCGGGCGAGGGCGGCCGGCGGATCGTGTTCCGGAACATGGCCTGGGGCCCGCACCGCGACGAGCTCGCCACCGTCCCGGCCGGCGCGCCCGGTGGAGACCGCACCGCGTCCGGGGTGAGCTGCCTGCGCTTCCACGCGGCCGGCGGCACCGGGGTCTGCCTCCAGGCGGACCGGAGCGGGGTCCAGGACGGCTACAAGGCCGTGGTCCTCGACGCCCGCCTGAAAGTGGTGTCGGCGCATCCGCTGAACGGCGTCCCCACCCGTGCCCGGGTGTCGCCGGGCGGGCACCTCGCCGCCTGGACCGTCTTCGTCGGCGGGGACTCGTACGCCGGTACGAACTTCTCGACGCGGACCTCGGTGCTCGACCTGCGCACGGGCAGGCTCGACGCCACGCTGGAGGACTTCACGATCCTCAAGGACGGCAAGCCGTACCGCAGCGCCGACGTGAATCTCTGGGGAGTGACCTTCGCGGCCGACGAGCGGACCTTCTACGCGACGCTGGGGACGGGCGGCCGGACCCACCTGGTCCGCGGGGACGTGGGCGCGCGCACGGTGACCACCCTGCGCGAGAACGTCGAGTGCCCGTCGCTGTCACCCGACGGGACCCGGGTGGTGTTCAAGAAGCGGGTGCCGGGCCTGCCGGCCGAGGCGCCGTGGCGGCTGTACGCGCTGGAGCTGGCCTCGGGCGCGGAGACCGCGCTCGGTGAGGAGCGCAGCGTGGACGACCAGGTGGTGTGGACCGACGACCGGACCGTCGTCTACGCCCTGCCGGGGGACTTCGGCGCCGACCTGTACTCCGTACCGGCCGACGGGAGCGGGGCCCCCGCCCGGCTCATGGACTCGGCCCTCGCCCCGGCCTTCCTCGGATGAGGAGGCCGCGGCGAGGCCCGGGAACGCCCGCCCCCACGACCGGCCGGTGGCAGGCCGGGGCCGGGGCAGGACCGTTTTTCCGTTTGTCTGTTTCCGGCTAGGCCGGGACGAGCGTCTTGCGGCGCCGCTTGCGCTGCGCGCCGGCCGACAGCCTCAGCTCGATGATCGACCGCACGGCCGGCCACTCCTCGTCGAGGATCGAGTAGAAGGCGGTACTGCGGACGGCGCCGTCCAGTCCCCGCGAATGGGCCCGGCGGACCCCCTCGCAGGTGAAGCCGAGACGTTCCATCGCGGCTCGCGACCGGCCGTTGCGCGCATCGGCGCGCAGCGAGATGCGCCGCACACCCCAGGTCTCGAAGGCATGGCGGAGCATGAGCAGCTTCGCCTCGGTGTTGATGCCGGTTCCCTGGGCGGCGGGGGACAGCCAGGTATTGCCGATCTCGGCGGCATCGGGGATCGCCGTCGCCGGATCGCCGAACGGGACGCCCGGCACGGCGGGCCACACCAGTGGCCCCTGCCAGTAGTCGAGTTCCAGGAACCTGGTCGAACCGACGACACGCCCGTCAGTGGCTCTGACGATGGCGAAGGGGAGCGATCGACCCGCCGCCTGATCGGCGAGGGCACGGTCGATGTACTCGTGGGACGCCTGCACCCCATGGGGTACGGGGGTGAAGGCGTAAGTCGTACGATCCTCGGCCCCGGCCACGGCCAGAGCCTCGGTGTGGCGGGGGGCGAGGGGCTCGAGCCGCACGGTGCGGCCCGCGAGGTGTACGGGTACGGGCACGGAGCCTTCGGTCCTTCTGGGCGGTGGGGTGGTTGCACAGTCTGCGTCCATGACGTCGCCCCCCGTGCAAAACACGAGTGAAAGGCAACCGGCTGTCAGGTGAACGCGAGTGGCTCAATGTAGCCCCTTAATGTCCTCTCATGAACCCCCAATTTGGCAATGGCGTGACGCTGGTTTTCGAGGACTTGGGTCCCCGCGCCGGAGCGCCCGTAATCCTGATCCACGGACATCCCTTCAACCGCACGATGTGGGCCCCCCAGACGGCCGCGCTCACGGCCGCCGGATACCGTGTCATCACCCCTGACCTGCGGGGATACGGGGAAAGCCCGGTCGTGCCGGGCAAGGCCCTGCTCGCCGATCTCGCCGATGATCTCGCCTCCCTCCTCGCCCGCCTGGGCATCGAACAGGTGGTCGTCGGTGGTGTGTCCATGGGCGGTCAGATCGCGATGGAGCTCCGGCTGCGCCACCCGGGTCTGGTACGGGCCCTGGTGCTCTCCGACACCTCGCCGGTCCCGGAGACGGACGAGGGCGCGAAGCTGCGCCGGGAGACGGCCGAACGGCTGATCGCCGAGGGCATGCGACCGTACGCCGAGGAGGTCATGGACAAGATGCTGGCGCCCTACAACGTGACCGGCATGCCCGAGGCAGCCGCAGGGGTGAGCGCCATGATGTGCACGACCGACCCGCAGGGCGCGGCCGCCGCCCTGCGCGGCCGCGCCGAGCGCCCCGACTACCGGCCCGTGCTCGCCGAGACCGCCGAGCCCTGCCTGGTGGTGGTCGGCGCGGACGACGTCTACACCCCGGTCGCCGAGGCCGAGGCGCTGCACGCGCTGCTGCCGAACGCGGTGCTCACCGTCATCGAGGGAGCCGGTCACCTGCCCGGTGTGGAGCAGCCGGAGGCCTTCAACCGGGCGCTGCTGGAGTTCCTCGCCGGGCTCTGAGCCGGCCCCGCCCGGCCGCCCCGTACGCGGCCGGGCGGGGCCCCGCGCGGCCCCGCCCGGCCGTGGGACCCGCGGGCCGCGCCTGAGATCATTGCGGGCATGGACGACGTACTGGGGCGACTGGCCGCCGTGGGGCCCTTCTTCACCGTCCCGTACGGCGCGGAACCGCCCGGGCCCGGCTTCCGGCCGCTGACGGCGCTGTACGGGGAGCGGCTGGGGCCGTACGTGGCCGAGGTGGGCCGGCGGATCGGCAGCGGCCCCGGGCGGGTGGCCGCCTCGACCGCCCAGCTCGGGATCGCCTCCCGGCTGTGGTCGCTCGGGCTGGGCTGCGCGGCACTGGCCGGGCGGGTGCCCGACCTGGCCGCAGACCGGGTGTGGTGGCGGCTGCCGGACGCGGGCTCGCTGGAGCTGTGGCTGCCCGAGCCCGCGGACCTGCCGACCGAGACGCTCGGCGAGAGCGTCCTGGGGAACCTGGCCGTGCTCGACGCGGGCCTGCGGGAGCGGTTCGGGGTCTCGCAGAAGGTCCTGCGGGGGAACGCGGCGTCCGGGCTGGTCGGGGCGCTGCGGGTGCTGATCGACCGGGTGCCGGGCGCCGCGGCCGTGGAACTGGCGAGCGCCCTGCTGACCGAGGGCGGCGCCCTGGCGGGGACCGGCACCTTCATCCACGAGGAGGGCCTCGGAGTGGCCTTCGTACGGCGTAGCTGCTGCCTGTACTACCGGGTGCCCGGCGGCGGGCTCTGCGGGGACTGCGTGCTGCGGACCAGGTGAAACGGCGAAGGGCCGGCGGGGAGCACGTGCTCCCCGCCGGCCCGGTGCGCTGGCTGGCTACGGACTGACCGCCGGCTGACTAGAAGGTCAGGTTCCAGGAGTCGATCTTGCCGGTGTCGCCGCCGGCGTTGTCGTTCACACGGAGCTTCCAGGTGCCGTTCGCGACCTCGGAGGAGGCGTTGACGCTGAAGACCTGGCTGATGTTGTCCGTGCTGCCGCCGGCCCGGTTGTGGACCGTGTAGACGGTGCCGTCCGGAGCCACCAGGTCGACCTTGAGGTCACCGATGTAGGTGTGCACGATGTTCACGCCCACCTTGAGGGTGGCCGGCGCGTTGCCGGTCACCCCGCTGACGGTGATCGGGCTCTCCACGGTGGTGTTGTCGCCGATGGCGAAGTCACCGAGGTTCTCGAAGTACTTGCCGGGCGGCGGGGTGGAGCCGACCGCCTTGAGAGCGTCGACCTGGCCCTCGCCGAAGAAGCCGTTCTTCGCCGTGGTCCCCTTGCAGCGGCTGTCCGACGGGCAGGCGACGTCGTTGGCCTGGGTGGCCAGCTTGTCGCGCAGCTGCGCCGGGGTGATGCCCGGGTTGGTGCTGGCCAGCAGGGCCGCCACGCCGGTGACGTGCGGGGACGCCATCGACGTGCCGCTCATGCTGCCGTACTTGCCGCCCGGCAGGGTGCTGTAGATGCCGGTGACGTCGCCGCCGGGGGCCGTGACGTCGACGACGTTCAGGCCGTAGTTGGAGTACGAGGCCTTCGCGGTGGTGCCCATCGCCGAGACCGTGACCACGCCCGGGAGTTCGGTCGGGATGTCCAGGCAGGCGTTGGTGATGGTGCGGGTGACCGGCGTCGAGTCGTTCGGGGACTCGGTGTCGGTCGTCTTGTTGGCCAGGTCGATGTTGGAGTTGCCGGCCGCCGCGACCTGCAGCGAGCCCTTGCCCTCGGCGTACTCCTGGGCGCGCTTGACGCCCTCGATGATCGCGGCCTGGTCGGCGTTGTCCGGGCAGTTGAACTGCCACGGGTCCGTGTAGTAGCTGTTGTTGGTGACCTTGAAGCCGTGGTCACCGGCCCACATGAAGCCGCAGACCGTGTTCTCGGCGAAGAAGAGCGAGGAGCCGGGCTCGGCGATGCGCACCGAGGAGATCTTCACGCCCGGGGCCACGCCGATGACGCCCTTGCCGTTCTTGGCGGCAGCGACCGTACCGGCCACGTGCGTGCCGTGGGTGCCGACGTCCCGCCAGGCGCCCGAACGGGTGTCCGGCTTGCCGTAGGCGCAGGACGCGGAGTCCGCCGCGTTGAAGTTCGGCGCCAGGTCCTGGTGCTGGTCGTCCACACCGGTGTCCAGGATGCCGACCTTGACGGAGGCGGAGCCGGTGGTGACGGCCCAGGCCTGGTCGGCCTTGATCTGCGTCATGTCGGCGCGGACCGGCTCGCCCGAAGGCGTCGTGGACTGCGCCGGGTTGGCGGGCAGTGCCGGGTTGTAGGCGTCCGCGGGGACGTCCGAGGTGCGGGTGGCGCCGACCTGCTGGACGCCGCTGACACCGCGCATGGTGGTGGCGAAGGTGCCGGACGCGGAGTGGGCGACGATCACGCCGATCGCGTCGTAGTACTGGAACACCGTGCCGCCGTTGGCGGTGACGGCGGCACGCACCGCCGTGGTGTCACCGGGGGCGGTGATCACGAGGTAGGCACGGGTGCCGGCAACCCAGGTCGCACTCTGGGAAGTCGGGGCCGCGGCCTTGGGTGCCGCCGCCGCGGGGGCGGAGGCGGGGGAGCCGGAGGGAGAGACGGGGGCGGTGCCGGCGAGCGCGGCGGGTGCCCCGAACGCGAGTGCCGCGCCGAGCGTGGCGGCCAGCACGAGGGTACGTCGAGGTCGGCTGGATATGTGGGGTATCAATGCGTCCTCCGAAGACCCGGTGGTCAGGCCGGGTCGAACGAAACAAGTGGTGGACGCAAGATGTCATGCACGCGGCCGGTTACGGAAGTACCTTTTACAGCCGGGGGGTTCGGTTATCGGTGGCCGAATACCGACTATGGGTGCAAGTGCGGAGAATCCGGCGGGCCGGCCGGGCTGGGCACCGTGGGGGCGAGCCCTGCCCGGCCGGCCCGTGCGGGCGGACCGGCTAGACCGGTACGCCGTCCTTGGGGCCGTGCGACGGAGCCGGCATGGCGGTCGGCGCCGTGTCCGGCCCGGCCGGTTCCGTCCCGGGGTGCTGCGTCCCGGCCGGCTCCGCCGCGTGTACGTCGTCGACCAGCGTGGTCTCGTCGAACGGCAGCCGGCCCGCGAGGACTTCGGCGGCCCGCGCGTGGTCGAACTCCTTCGTCCACGTCCCGATGAGCACCGTCGCGACCGCGTTGCCCGCGAAGTTGGTCAGGGCCCGGGCCTCGCTCATGAACCGGTCGATGCCCACGATCAGGCCGACCCCGTCCACCAGTTCCGGCCGGTGCGACTGGAGTCCGCCGGCGAGGGTGGCCAGGCCCGCGCCGGTCACCCCGGCCGCGCCCTTCGAGGCGATGATCATGAACAGCAGCAGCGAGATCTGCTCGCCCAGGGCGAGCGGTTTGCCCATCGCCTCGGCGACGAACAGCGAGGACATCGTCAGATAGATCGCGGTCCCGTCCAGGTTGAAGGAGTACCCGGTCGGCACGGTGATCCCGGTGACCGGCCGCGACACCCCCAGGTGCTCCATCTTCGCGATCAGCCGCGGCAGCGCCGACTCCGACGAGGAGGTCGAGAGGATCAGCAGGAACTCCCGGCCCAGATAGCGCAGCAGCGCGAAGACGCTGACCCCCGTGCACACCCGCAGCAGGGTGCCCAGGACCACGAACACGAAGAGCAGACAGGTCGTGTAGAAGCCGATCATGATGACGGCGAGGGACTTCAGCGCGTCGATGCCGGTGGCCCCGACCACCGCCGCGATCGCCCCGAAGGCGCCCACCGGGGCCGCCCACATGATCATCGCGAGGATCCGGAACACCAGCTTCTGGATGTGTCCGATGCCCCGCAGCACCGGCTCTCCCGCCGCGCCCATCGCCTGCAGCGCGAACCCGCAGAGCAGCGCCACCAGCAGTGTCTGGAGCACCTCGCCCCCGGTGAAGGCGGACACCAGCGTGGTCGGGATGATCCCGAGCAGGAACTCCGGCGTGCTCTCGGCCCCGCCCGCCTTGGCCTGCGCCTCGCCCGCGCTGCGCGCCGCCTCGGTCAGGTGCAGCCCGCTGCCGGGCTCCAGCAGGTTGCCCACCAGCAGGCCGATGGCGAGCGCCACCGTGGACATGACCATGAAGTAGCCGAGGGCGAGACCGCCCACGGCGCCCACCTTGGCGGCCTTGCGGACGGACCCGATGCCCAGCACGATCGTGCAGAAGATCACCGGCGAGATCATCATCTTGATGAGGTTGACGAAGCCGGTGCCCAGTGGCTTGAGCTCCACGGCGACGCCGGGCGCGGCGAAGCCGACGGCGATGCCGAGCAGCACCGCGCCGATCACCGCGATGTAGAGATAGTGCGTTCTGTCGCGTCTGGCGGCCACGATGCCTCCCGGTGGTGATTGCGTTCGGGGAGACCATCGCCCAGGGCTGTGACCCCGGTCACCCTTGCGTTCATTGAGTTCACGACCCGGTGCACACTGAGCGCCATGTTCCGCTTCCCCCGACCCCCGCGCAGCCTCGCCGGCCAGCTCTTCGCCATGCAGGTCCTGCTGGTCGCGCTGGTCGTCGCGGGCTGCGCCGTCTACGCGTACGCCACCGCCCGGGGCCAGGCCGAGGAGGCCGCCCGGCGGCAGGCCGGCGCCGTGGCCCACGCGGTCGCCGACTCACCCTCCGTACGCGAGGCCGTACGGGGAGCGGCCCGCGGGAGCGATCCGTCGGTCGAGCTGCAGCCCTACGCCCAGAAGGTCCGCGCGGACTCCGGGGTGGACTTCGTGACGATCATGGCCCCCGACGGGCGGCGCTGGACCCACCCCGACCCGCGCCGGATCGGCGAGCCCTTCATGGGCAACACCGCTCCCGCGCTGCGCGGCGAGACCTTCAGCGAGACCTACACGGGCACCCTCGGCCCCTCCATCCGCGTCGTCACCCCGCTGGAGGACGACGGCCGGATCGTCGGCATGGTCAGCGCCGGGATCACCGTCCGCGCGATCAGCGACCGGCTCGGGGCGCAGCTCTCCGCGCTCGCCTGGGTCGCGGCCGCCGCCCTCGCCCTCGGCGGGGTCGGCACGTACGTCGTCAACGCGCGGCTGCGCCGCCACACTCATGGCATGAACGCGGCCGAGCTCAGCCGGATGTACGACTACCACCAGGCGGCCCTGCACGGGGTCCGCGAGGGGCTGCTCATGCTCGACGGGCAGCGCAGGATCACCCTGATCAACGACGCCGGGCGGGAACTGCTGGGCCTGCCCGGCGGCGAGATCACCGGCACCGGGGTCGCCGACCTCGGCCTGCCGGCCCCCCTCACCGGAGCCCTGCTCGCCGACCGGCCCCGGGTGGACGAGGTGCACCTGACCGCGGACCGGGTACTGGTCGTCAACAGCTCTCCGGTGGCGGGCGGCGGCCGCCGGGGCACCGTGGTCACCTTGCGGGACCACACGGAACTGCAGGTGCTGACCGGCGAGCTGGACCACGAGCGGGGTTTCACGCAGGCCCTGCGCTCCCAGGCCCACGAGGCGGCCAACCGGCTGCACACCGTGGTCTCCCTCATCGAACTCGGCCGCGCGGACGAGGCGGTCGACTTCGCGACCGCCGAACTGGAACTGGCCCAGGCCCTCACCGACGAGGTGGTCACCGCGGTCGGCGAGCCGGTGCTGGTGGCGCTGCTGCTGGGCAAGGCCGCGCAGGCGCACGAGCGGGGCGTGGAGCTGGTCGTCACCGCGGACAGCCGCAGCCTCGCGGACGGGGGTGGGCTGCCGCCGGCCCGTGACCTGGTCACGGTGCTGGGCAACCTCATCGACAACGCGGTCGACGCCGTGACCGCCGTACCGGGCGCACGGATCGCGGTGACGCTGCGGCCGGAACGGGACGAGCTGCTGCTGCGGGTCGCGGACAACGGACCCGGGCTGCCCGAGGGGGTGGACGTCTTCCGCCGGGGCTGGTCCGGCAAGGGCGAGGGGCGCGGCCTCGGTCTCGCCCTGGTCCAGCAGGTGGCCCAGCGCTACGGCGGCACGGTGACCGCCGCGCAGGGCCCGGGCGGCGGGGCGGAGTTCACGGTCCGGCTGCCGGTCCCGCAGGGGGCCGAGCCCGATCAGGCCGTGTCCCCGCGGGGCGCCGCGGCGGATCCGGCCGCGGGGGGCCCGCGGTGAGCGCGGGCGACGTACGCGTCCTGGTGGTCGAGGACGACCCGGTCGCCGCCGACGCGCACGCGCTCTACGTGGGCCGGGTGCCCGGCTTCAGCGCCGTGGGAGCCGTCCACTCCCTCGCCGAGGCCACCCGGGTCCTGGAGCGGACCCGCGTCGACCTGCTGCTGCTCGACCTCGGTCTGCCCGACGGGCACGGCCTGCGCTACGCACGCGGGCTGCGCGCCGCCGGACATCCCGTCGACGTGATCGTGGTGACCTCCGCACGGGACCTGGCCGTGGTGCGCGAGAGCGTCTCCCTCGGCGTGGTCCAGTACGTGCTGAAGCCGTTCGCCTTCCCCACGCTGCGCGAACGGCTCCTGCGCTACGCCGAGTTCCGCGCGACCGCGGGCGAGGCCGCCGGCCAGGACGACGTGGACCGGGCGATGGCCGCCCTGCGCGCACCCCGCCCGGCCGAGCTGCCCAAGGGGCTGAGCGCGCCGACCCTGGACCGGGTCGCCGCGCTGCTGCGGTCGGCGCCCGAGGGGCTGACCGCGGCGGGGGCGGCCGAGGCGGCCGGGATCTCCCGGATCACCGCACGCCGCTACCTGGAGCACCTGGTGGACACCGGCCGCGCGGACCGCACCCCCCGGTACGGCCAGGTCGGCCGCCCCGAACTGCACTACCGCTGGCTGGCGGCGGCCGGTTCGGTGTCGAAGGTGTAGAACTTCCGGTGGTCCAGCATGTCGGCCGGGGTCACGTCGTTCCACGGCCGCATCGTGTCGTTCAGGTCCACGACGTTCGCCGTGCCGGCGGCCGGCAGGTAGGTGGACTGCGGGTGGCGCGCCTGCCAGTCGGCCCACAGCTTGTCGATGAAGGCGTGGTGCATCCAGAACACCGGGTCGTTCGGGGAGACCCCGGTGGACATCTGGCCCCCGACCCACACGTGCACCCGGTTGTGCAGGTTGGCGCCGCGCCAACCTTCGAGGTGGTTGCGGAAGCCGCTGGACGAGCTGTTCCAGGGGGCCGCGTCGTACACCGGCATGGCGAGCACTGCGTCCACCTCGGCCTTGGTCGGCAGCTGGGCGACGCCTTCGCCGAGCGTGCGGCGCAGGTAGGCGCGGCCGTCCACCCGTACGTTCACGTTCCACTTGCCCGTGGAGTAGGCGAAGGGGCCGTCGAGGACCTGTCCGTCGCGGGCCCGTCCGGTGCCGCCGAGGAAGTCGGGGGCCCAGAGCGAGGAGCGGGAGGTGCGGTCCACGGTCCAGTCCCAGTAGGGAAGCGAGACGTTCGCGTCCACTTTCTGCAGCGCCGCCTCGAATTCCAGCAGGAACCGGCGGTGCCAGGGCAGGAACGAGGGGGAGCGGTGGCCGACCCGGTCTCCCGAGTCGGTGTCGCTCATGATGAAGCCGTTGTGGGTGGTGACGAAGCGGTCGTAGGTGCCGGTGCGCTTGAGCTCCAGCAGGGCCGAGGTGAAGGCGCGCTTCTCGTCGGCGGTCAGCGTGGCCTGGTTCTTGCGGACGGTCATGCCGCACCACCGAAGGGGGCGAGGGCGGAGCCCTGGAGGTCGCGCACGGCGGCGCGGGCGAGCAGGGTCGGGTCGGCGAACGTCTCGTAGTGGTTGATCACGCTGATCCAGGTTCCGTCGGCGTTGCGCATCACGTGCAGTTCGCGGCCGTCTATTCGTACGGTGGGCTGGCCGGGGGAGTGGTGGCCGCCGTGGTGGCCGCCCTCGCCCGGGGTGATCTGGATGCGGCGGCCCTTGTAGACCTCGTCGACCGTGCCCGGGGGTGTGGACGCGGTGGGGGTCGCGGAGGCGCTTGTGGCGACGCTCGCGGCTGCGGCGGTCAGGCCAAGCACGGTGAGTGCACCGGCAGTTGTACCCAAGGCCTGACGGCGGGTGATCTTGTTCATGGCAAGAGAGGTATCAGGGCCGGACGAACGGCGGACCGCTATCCGGACATGGGTGGATATGTTGCGCATAGAACAAGTTGGATGATCTTCCCGTCCGGACCGGCTCCTGGGGTCCGGACGGGAAGATCTGCGGAAGTGAGTCTACTGGACAGTAATTTCTTCGGACTGCCGGTGCTCGTATGTGGAGGGTCACACCGCAGAGTCGGCCGGAAGCGGAGCGTCATCCACCCTCCGCGTCGCTTCGGTCTCATCCCGGATTGAGAGATTTTGTCGCCTATAGTCCCGATATGGCTCTTCATGAGACGAAGGACGCACGCTCCTCTGACGCCGAGACGGACGTGTTCGCGTCCGCGCTGAGCGGCGAGGTCCTCCCCAAGTACCGGATGCCCGAGGAACACTCGCCCACCGAGGTCGTCTACGAACTGCTCCGCAACGAACTCCTCCTGGACGGCAACGCCGCCCAGAACCTGGCCACCTTCTGCACCACCTGGTCGGACGAGGGCGTCCACCGCCTGATGAACGACTGCCTCGACAAGAACATGATCGACAAGGACGAGTACCCGCAGACCGCCGAGATCGAGTCCCGCTGCGTCAACATCCTGGCCGACCTGTGGAACGCCCCCGCCGGCGCCACCGCCACCGGCTGCTCCACCACCGGCTCCAGCGAGGCCGCCATGCTCGGCGGCCTCGCCCTCAAATGGCGCTGGCGCGAACGCCGCCGCGCCGCGGGCCTCCCCACGGACCGCCCGAACCTCGTGTGCGGCCCCGTCCAGGTCTGCTGGGAGAAGTTCGCCCGCTACTTCGACGTCGAGCTGCGCCAGGTCCCCCTGGAGCCCGGCGCCAACGGCCTGGTGCCCCATCAGCTCGCCGCGTACGTCGACGAGAACACCATCGGCGTCGTCGCCATCCTGGGCGTCACCTACACCTGCGTCTACGAGCCCGTCGCCGAGATCGCCGCCGAACTCGACCGGATCCAGGCCGAGAGCGGCTGGGACGTCCCCATCCACGTGGATGGCGCCAGCGGCGGCTTCGTCGCGCCCTTCCTCCACCCCGACGTGGTCTGGGACTTCCGGCTGCCGCGCGTCGCCTCCGTGAACACCTCCGGCCACAAGTACGGGCTCACGCCCCTCGGAGTCGGCTGGATCGTCTGGCGCACCGCCGACCTGCTGCCCGCGGACCTCGTCTTCGACGTGGACTACCTCGGCGGCGACATGCCGACCTTCGCCCTGAACTTCTCCCGCCCCGGCGGCGAGATCATCGCCCAGTACTACCTCTTCCTGCGCCTGGGCCGGGGCGGCTACCGACGCGTCCAGCAGGCCTGCGCCCAGACCGCCCAGTACCTGGCCGGGGAGATCGCCGCGATGGGCCCCTTCACCCTCCTCTACAACGGCGAGGGCGGCCTGCCGGCCGTCTCGTACAAGCTCACCGACCCGGAGACGGCCGGCTTCACCCTCTACGACCTCTCCGACCGGCTGCGCATGAGGGGCTGGCAGGTGCCCTCGTACCCGCTGCCCGCCGACCGGGAGGACACGGTCATCCAGCGCGTCCTCGTCCGCCACGGCGTGACCCGGGACCAGATCGCCCTGCTCGTCGCCGACCTGCGCCGGTCCGTGGAGCACCTGACGGCCTCACCCCCGCCCGTACCCGGCAAGGCGCCCCGTTCCGGGTTCCACCACTAGCCGCCCCATGGCGGAGAGGCCGTCCGACGTATGGGCGGAGGGGCACGCCTACGAGCGGTACATGGGCCGGTGGAGCCGTCGGGTCGCCGAGGTGTTCGTGGCACGCCTCGGCGGCCGGAACGGTCTGCGGTGGCTGGACGTCGGCTGCGGCACCGGAGCGCTGACCCGGGCGGTGGCGGCCCGGTGCCGGCCGCGCGCCGTGGTGGGACTGGACCGGTCCCCCGGATTCCTGAGCGCGGCCCGGGCCGACGCGCCCGCGACGGCCCGCTTCGCCGTGGCCGACGCGTCGGCGCTGCCATTTCGCGACGCGGTGTTCGACGCGGCCGTCAGCGGGCTCGCCCTCAACTTCCTGGAACCACCCGGGCCCGCGGTCGCCGAAGCCGCCCGGGTCGTCCGCCCGGGCGGACTGGTCGCGGCGTACGTGTGGGACTACGCCGAGGGCATGGGCCTCCTGCGCCACTTCTGGGACGCCGCCGCCTCGGTCGATCCGGCGGCCTCCGCATGGGACGAGGGCCGACGGTTCCCGCTGTGCCGCCCGGGTCCGCTGCGCGCGCTCTGGAGCGGGGCGGGGCTGGTCGACGTGAGCGTCGCCTCCATCGAGGTGCCGACCGTCTTCAACGGTTTCGCGGACCTGTGGGAGCCCTTCCTGTCCGGCCAGGGACCGGCTCCCGGCTACGTCGCCACCCTCGCCCCCGCCGCCCGGGACCGGCTGCGCACCCGGCTCGCCGCGACCCTCCCCACCGGCCCGGACGGCTCGGTCCCCCTCGCCGCCCGCGCCTGGGCGGTCCGGGGCCGCCGCCCGTGAGACGCGGGTCACCCCGCACGGATGTCACATCAGGCGCCGGCCGCTTGTCCCCCGGGCATGGACGAGACGAAGAACGTGCTGCCGGCCGGTGCGGGGGCGGGTGTCCAACGCCAGGGCGAAGGCCGAGCCGGGATGGGCCCCGAGCCGCCCGGGCTGCGCCGAAGCCCTGCGCGCGCTCGCCGGCAGGTGAACCCCTCTTGATCGGGCAGGAGGCTGATGCCACGGTGTCGATCATGAATGATCACTTCGAGGAGCACCGGCGGCTGCTGTTCGCCGCCGCCTACCGCATGCTGGGCAGCGTCGCCGACGCCGAGGACATCGTGCAGGACGCCTGGCTCGCCTGGAACCGCACCGACCGGACGGCCGTCGAGCACCCACGGGCCTACCTGGTGCGCACCGTGACCAACCTGAGCCTGAACCGGCTGAAGTCGGCCCAGGCCGTCCGCGAGGCGTACGTCGGGCCGTGGCTCCCCGAACCCCTCCTCACCTCGCCCGACATCGCCGAGGAGGCCGAATTGACCGACACCGTCTCCATGGCGGTCCTGGTCGTACTGGAGACCCTGACCCCGACCGAGCGCGCGGTGTTCATGCTCCGCGAGGTGTTCGGGTACCCCTACGCCGAGATCGCGGAGGTCGTCGGCAAGTCCGAGGCGAACGTCCGCCAGTGCGCGCACCGCGCCCGCGAACACGTCCAGGCCCGGCGGCCCCGCTTCACCGCCGGCGCGGCCGAACAGCGGGAGATCGCCGAGAAGTTCCGCGCGGCCTGCGCGGGCGGCGACCTGGGCGAGGTGCTCGAACTCCTCGCCCCCGACGTCGTCAGCTGGGCGGACGGCGGCGGCGTCGTCACCGCCGCGCGCCGCCCGGTGCACGGCGCCGACCACGTCGCCCGCTGGTGGCTCGGCGTCCTGGCCAAACCCCAGGCCGCCGAGGGGGAGTTGTGCGTCGCCGAGATCAACGGCGAGCCCGGTCTCCTGCTCATCCTCGACGGCGTGAACATCGGCGCGATGACCTTCGAGGTCGTCGACGGCCGGATCACGGCGCTGCGCACCATCGTCAACCCGGAGAAGCTGCGCGGCCTCCAGCCGCGCCCCTGAACGGAGGCGGCGCCCCGCGGGGCGCCGCGCCCGAAGGCCTCGGGGCCGGAAAGGCTCGGCGCCCCAATGCCTCGGCGCCCCAAGGCCTCGGGCGCGAGAGCCGTGGCGTCGGTGGCCCGCGGGGTTACCGGGCTCCGAAGTTCTGCGTCCACCAAGGGCCGCCGGCACCCTGGTGGACGCCCACGCCGAGGTCCTTGAACGAGCAGTTGAGGATGTTCGCGCGGTGGCCCGGGCTCTTCATCCAGGAGTCCATGACCGACTGCGCGGTCTGCTGGCCCTTGGCGATGTTCTCGCCGTAGGTCGACCACCGGTAGCCGGCCGAGGTGGTCCGCTGCCCCGGGTCCGCGCCGTCAGGGTTGGTGTGCGAGAAGAAGTCCCGCGCCGCCATGTCGTCGGAGTGCCCCTGAGCCGCCGCACGCAGCTGCGGGTCCTCCTTGAGGGGGCCGCAGCCCGCGGCCGCCCGCTCGGTGTTCACCAGGGCGAGGACCTGCCCGGCCATCCCCGGCGGGGCCGGCGCCGGCTCGGGCGCCGAGGGGCGCGGGCTCGGCGAGGTGCTGCGGCTCTGTGTCGGACTCGGGCTCGCGGACGGGCTGGGCGAGGCGGAGGCCGACGGGGAGGGCGAAGGGGAAGCAGAGGGCGACGGAGAGGCCGGCTCCGAGGGGAGCGCGGACTCGGTCGCCGAGAGCGCCAGCGGGGCGGCCGGCGTGGCGCCGCCGTCCTTCGGCTGACCGGAACCGTGGAACCCCCCGAGGTACACCAGACCGCCGCCCGCGACACAGGCGGCGAGCACCGCACCGCCGATCACCCGGCGGCGGCCGCTGCGCCGGCGCTTGCGCAGCGCGCCCCGGCCACCGCCCGCACTGTCGACCGCAGTGAGCTGCGTCGCCGTGTCCGCGAAGCCCCCCTCGCCGCCGTCGGCGAAGGCAGCGGCCTCGGGGGCGAAGCCTGCCGCCCCGGCCGTCCGTATCCCTGCCAGCAGGGCCGCCGAGACCGGTACGAGGGCCAGCCCCGCCAGCAGTCCCTCGGCCGGAACCAGTCCGCTCCACAGACCGGAGCACCGTACGCACTCACGCGCGTGCCGGGCTATTCGCTTGCGCCACAGCGCCGAGGGCCGGCCGTCCCAGCCCGTCATCACGGCCCGCAGTTCCTCGCACGGCGGATTGGCCTCCAGCGCACGCACCACCACCCGTGCCGACTCCAGCTGGGCCTTCATCCGCTGGACGCGGACCGCCGTGTGCTGCGGGGACAGCTCCAGCGCGGAAGCCACCTCGGCCCGCGTCAGCTCGCCGGCGCACTCCAGCCACCACAGCGACAGCAGCGCGCGGTCCTCGGGCTCCAGCCAGCGCGTCGCCCGCGCCGCCTCGCGCCGCTGGCCCGCCAGGTTGAGGCGTACGACGGTCAGGTCGACGAAGTCGGCCCCCGGGTCGGCGATGTCGTAGGCCGCCTCCAGGGTGCTTTCGCCGAAGCCGCTCTGGCCGGCCTGCCAGTGCGCCCGCACCCGGTTCATCGCGATCGCCACCAGCCAGGACCGGAAGCTCTCGTCCGCGCGCAGGGCGCCCAGCCCGTCGAGCGCCCGCAGCATCGTGTCCTGCACCACGTCGTCCACGTCGCATGAGCCGTTGAGGGCCCGACCGACGATGTTGTAGACGAGCGGGAGGTGGGCGCTGACGAGCTCGTCCTGCGCGCGGGCGTCGCCCGCGCGGGCCGCTGCCACCAGCGCTGCCGTGTGCTGAGTACTCATGTGTTGTTCCCTGTCCGTACCGGCGGTCGATGATGCCCGATACATGGGAGACCGTCGACGGGGGCCCCGATAACACTTATCCCGAAAGTTTTCCGGGAAGCCGTTTCCCCGGCCTCCCGAGCGGGCCGTGCGGGCGAACGAGCGCGGAACCACATGGAAGCACGGACCCCGGCGGGAGGCGGCGCCGGGGCCGGGCGTGACGCGGCGCCGCCCTCGGGCCGGTCGGCCGAGGGCGGCGCTCGGTTCGGGTACGGCTCCGCTAGTTGAGGGCCACCTTGCAGGCGCTCACCGCGGTCCCGTTGGTCACGCTGCTCTTGGTCAGGCCGGTCACACACTTCTCGTGGTTGCCGGACTGTGCGTCGTAGCACGCCGTCCGGATGGCGGCCGAGGCTTCACCGCCCTGCAGTTCGCGTTCGACCTGGTTGATGCAGGCCGAGACGTCCGCGTGGGCGACGGGGGCCACGAGGGCCGCGCCACCGAGGGCGAAGGTCAGGCCGGTGAGGACACCTGCGATACGGGTCGACGTGCGCATGAAATGCACCTGCTCTCCGGCGATCGTCGCGCGCCCCGGGACCTGGTGCGTCGGGATCCGCGCGGGAACGGCGCCGAGCGCACGCGGTCGGTGTACGGCCACTGTGCCCGGGCCCCCGCACCGGACCGGCTCGGCAGAGCCTCCCCTTCCACCTTCGACGCTAGAGCAGCCCCCCGCGGCACGCACCCGCTGGGCCCGGGCCCGTCACAGCAGTGGAGACAGCGCCTCCGCGGCCGCGCGCAGGGCCGGCGCGTACGTCTCGATCTCCTCGCGGGAGACCAGGAACGTGACCGTGGTGACGCTGATCCCGCCGACAGGCCGTCCCGTCGGGCCCGGGATCGCGGCGCCGATGCAGCGGATGGTCGGCTCGTTCTCCTCGTCGTCCAGCGCGTGGCCCCGGGCGCGGACCGCCGCCAACTCCGCCTCCAGGGCACGCGCGGTGGTGAGCGTGTGCGGCGTCCGGCGCGGCAGTCCGGTGGCGGCGATCAGGTCCCGCACCTCCGCGGCGGGCAGGCGGGCCAGGATGCTCTTGCCGATCGCGGTCGAGTGCAGCGGCATGCGCATGCCGATCCGCGAGGCCGTCCGGAACGGCTGGTCGCCCTCCAGCTTGCGGATGTAGGTGATGGTCTCCCCGCTGTGCAGGGCGAGATGGACCGTCTGGCCGGTGGTGCGCTGGAGTTCGCCCAGGATGCGTCCGATGCTCGGCGGCTCCCCGCCGCCGACCAGGGCGGACAGTTCGCGCAGCCGCGGCCCGACCCCGTACCGGCTCTCGGCCTCCTGGCGTACGAAGCCCTGCTCGACCAGCGAGGCCAGGATGCGGAAGGTGCTCGACTTGGGCACCGCGGCCGCGCTCGCCACGTCGGTGAGCCGGTGCGGTCCGCCGGGGGCCGCGACCGCCTCCAGGACGCGCAGGGACTTCTCCAGCGCGGAACCGGCAGCGGAGGTCCGCCCGGCGCGCGGGCCGTCCGGGACTTCGTCCACATCCGTTGACACGGCAACTCCGGGGGTGGGTAGGGTCTAGACCAAAGGGTTCCGCTACACGATACGACGTTCCGCTACGTGGAACAACGGAGGTCATTTCCGTGTTCAGCCACCCGTACGAGGTGCTGGCGGGCCAGCGGCTGCTGCCGGTGCTGCGCGACGCCGACGCCGACGAGGCCGTCCGCCGCACCACCGCCCTGCTCGCCGCCGGCTGCCGCGCCGTCGAACTGACCACCTCCACCCCCGGCTGGGCCGAGGCCCTCACCCGCACCGCCCCCCTCGACGACGCGCACGGCCGACCCGCCCTCATCGGCGTGGGCACCGTCACTACCGCCTCCCAGGCCGGGACCGCCCTGGACGCGGGCGCCGCCTTCCTGATCTCCCCGTACCCGGCCCCCGAGGTCCGCGAGGTCGCCCGGCGCCGCCAAGCCGTCTTCATCGAGGGCGGGTTCACCCCCGGCGAGATCGCCGCCGCCGTCCGCGTCTCGGGCGCCGCCAAGATCTTCCCGGCCCACGTGGGCGGTCCGGGGTTCCTCCGCTCCCTCAAGGCGGTCCTGCCCGGGGCGGTGCTCATCCCGACCGGCGGGATCCGGCCCGCCCAGGTCCCCGACTGGCTGGCCGCGGGCGCGACGGCCGTCGGCATCGGCAACGGCCTGCCGGACGACCCGGGTGAACTGGCCGCCGTGTTCGCGGTCGTGGGTGCGGGAGCGGACGTGGCAGGGGAGCGCTGACCGTGCCCCGACGACCCGCCCCGGCCTACGACGTCCTCGTCCTCGGCGAGGTCCTCGTCGAGATCCACGCGGGCACCACCCTGCGCGAGGCCGCCGACGGCACCCCGGCCCGCATCTCCTACTCCGGTGACGCACTCAACGCGGCGGCCGCCGCCGCGGCGGCCGGGGCCCGGACCGCCCTGCTCGCGGTGGTCGGCGACGACGAGCTCAGCACCCCGCTGCTGCGCCGGGCCGCCGAACTCGGCGTGGACGTCGCCCACGTGCACCGCGCCCCGCACCCCAACGGCGCCTACCTGCTCTCCGCCGACACCGACGGCGACCGCGAGTTCGTCTACTGGCGCACCCGCAGCGCCGGTTCCACCCTCGCGCCCGCGCACGTCCACTCCTGGCGCGAACTGCTGACCCGCTGCGGGGCACTCATCACCAGCGGTATCACCGGCGCCCTGTCACCGAGCAGCCGGGGCGCCGTACTGGCCGCCGCACACCTCGTGCACGGGGCGGGCGGGTACCTCTCGTACGACCCCAACTTCCGCTCCCGGCTGACCGGCCGGGCCGAGGCCCGGGAGCTGCTCGCCCGGATCGCCCCGCTGACCGGGCTGCTCAAGACCTCCTGCCCGGCCGACGCGCAGGCCCTCGTCGACACCGCCGATCCGCGCACCGCCGCGGCCCGCTTCCGCGCGCTCGGGGCCCGTACGGTCGCGGTCACCGCCGGAGCGGACCGCCTGCTGCTGGACGACGGCACGCGGGCGGTTTACCACCCCGTGCCGGTGAACCCCGCGCCGGTGGACGCGACGGGCGCGGGCGACTGCTTCACCGGCACCGCCACCGCCCGGCTCGTCCTCGGCGACACCCTCGCGGACGCCGTGGCGTACGGCACGGCCGCGGCCTCCCTCTCGGTCTCCGGCCGTGGCGGCACCGGCCACGTCCCCGCCTTCACGGACACGGCAGCCCTGGCCGCCGCCCACCGCGCGGGCACATAGAGGAAGTCGGGCTCGGCGATCCAGCCGGCCGCCAGGACCAGCCGCGAGGCCCGGTGGACGGCCAGGAACCCGAACGGACGGTGGACGCGCACACGGCCCGGCGCACCCGCTACCTGGGCCGCGACGGCGGCGCGGAGCCGGTCCCGCGACGGCGGCAGTGACGGCCGCGGCCTCGAAGCCCTCGGCGTGCAACCTGGCCAGCGCGGACTGCCGGGCCGAACGATTCCCCGCGCGCCCGCTGGGAGCCTCGCCGTCCACCGTTCCTCCACCGGGAGTCCGGCCGCAGCCCACGGCCCGGTCGCCGTCCGCAGGCCTCGTACGTCGGCCAGTGCGGCCAGCAGCTCCCGGGCGGCCCCGCCTGCGGCCTCGCCGGGTATGCCCAGGGCGTGGGCCAGTTCGGGTGCGGGCCGGGCCGGCCGAGCCGTCCCGCCTGCGCGGCCCATCGCGTCGTCAGCCGGTTTCCGCCCGTACCGGCGGGTTCCTCATGCGGGGGAGCGTACGTGGAGGGGCGCCGCAGGGCCGGATCGATTTCCGCGGCCCGGCGGCGCCGGTCGGTGGCGCCGGCCCGTGGCGCCGGCCCGTGGGGTCGGCGGCAACCCGGGTTCAGTGCTCGCGCAGCCCTCTGTCCACGGCCGTCATCAGCTCGCCGTCGGCGGTGTCCGCGTCGAGCGACCAGAACATCGCGCCGCCCAGGCCGTGTTCGCGTACGTAGCCGGTCTTGGCGCGCAGCACCTGCGGGTCGTCGTACGTCCACAGGGTGGTGCCGTCGAACAGCCAGGCATGGCCACCGAGCCGGTCCCGGTGGACCTGGTAGGTGCCGGAGCCGGCCAGCGTCTTCAGCGCCTTGTAGTCCTCGTAACCGGCGGACCAGGTGGCCGGCGCCGGGCCCGTGGCGGGCTGCCCCATGCCGTCCCCTCCGCCGCTGACGCCGGTCCAGCCCTGCCCGTAGAACGGCATGCCCATCACCAGCTTGTGCGCGGGCGCGCCGCGCAGGCGCCAGGCGTCCACCGTGCCGTCGACGCTGAAGTCGCCCCGGGCGTAGAGCGCGGACTGCTGGGCGGTCTTCGGCTCGCCGGAGACGTGGAAGTCGTAGCCCTGCAGGGTCACGAAGTCGAGGTCGCGCATGATCCGGCGGACGTCGAAGCCCGCGTCGATCTTGGCGGGGGCGGTCGGGACGAAGGCGGTCAGCTCGTACTTCGTCTTCTTGCGCCGGCTCTTCGCGTACGCGTCGAGCTGGGTGCGGAACTCCTTGACGAGCTCGGTGAAGTTGCGCTTGTCCTCCGGCCGGAACGTGGTGTCGGCGTCGCCCGCGGAACCGGGCCACTCCCAGTCGAGGTCGATCCCGTCGAACACGCCGGCGGCCGCACCCGCACCGCCGCGGCTGCCGTCCTGCGGGAGGTTGCCCTTGATGTAGAGGTCGATGCAGGAGGCCACGAAGGCCTTGCGCGAGGCGGGGGTGAGGGCGGCGTCCGAGAAGTGGGTGGACCAGCTCCAACCGCCCAGCGAGATCAGCACCTTGAGGCCGGGGTGCTTGGCCTTGAGCTCGCGCAGCTGGTTGAAGTTGCCGGCGAGCGGCTGCTCCGGAGTGTCGGCGACCCCGTCGACGGAGTTCGCGGCGTCCAGCGGCCGGACGTAGTCGGCCCAGGCGTCGGCCTCGCCCGGCACGTTCCCCGTGAAGCACGTGCCTTGCGGGCTGACGTTGCCGAAGGCGTAGTTGATGTGGGTGAGCTTGCCGGCGGAGCCGTTCGCCTCGAGGTCCTGGACCTGGAAGTCCCGCCCGTAGACGCCCCACTGGGTGAAGTAGCCGACCTTCTTGTACGAGCGGGCGGGTCCGCTCGCCCCGCCGCCGCCGTCCGCACCGGCGGCGGGCGCGAAGGCGGTGAGCAGGGAGAGGGAACAGGCGGCGACGGCCAGTCTGCCGAGCATGCTGCGGCGCATGGGCTTCCTTTGCGGAGGCGGGGAACGGGCGTGAGCGCGTGCGCGGTGCATGCCGGAAACTATTGGTCTGGACCAGAGCGGTCAAGGGGGGCGGCCGAAACTCGCCCGCCGCCAGGCGGCGCAAGCCCTACGGGAGGCTCCACTGGCCGACGTCGTCGCCGAGGCCGGCGTTGAGGGCGAACTGGACCGCGACCGCGCCGGCGTCCTCGGGGAGCCGGAAGGTGATGAAGCCCTCCGTCGTGCCGCCGGGTTCGAGCGTGACGGTGTCGGGGAAGCTCGGGCCCGCCGTCGTGGGGACGTCGAGCCCGGTGAACCGCTGCCCGGTGGTGTCGAGGAGGTGCGCGGCCGGCGCGGGGGAATCCCGGTAGACGGCGGTACCGGTGTTCTCCAGCCGGAAGCGGACGGCGAGGAGCCGATCGGATCCGTCGGGGTCGGCCCCAGTCCCGCGCTCGGCCTCGGCCGTGGGGCCGACTGCCGGGCTCGCGGGGTCGACCACCTGCGTCAGCGTGACGTCGAGCCGCTGGCCGGGCTCGTTCCCCGCGAGGGAGATCGTCTCGCCGGAGCCGCCGGGGGCCGCGCCGAGCAGGGCGTTGGCGAGGAGGGCGAGCGCCACCAGGGCGCCGCGGAGGCGGCCGCGACGGCGCGTCGCAGGGCCCGGGCGGCGCGGGCGGCCCGTCTCCCGGCTCCGGGGCACGGACGAACCCCCCGTCGCACGGTTCACCCTGCTCACGATCCTCGCCGGCCGCGGCCCCCGCCACCCGCGCCGTCCCACTGCCCCGCCGCCCCGGGCCCGTAGGCTGGCCGCCACGCTCGGGAACGGCCGACGGACGGCCCGCGGACGGGCTGCGGAAGGCCTGCGGAAGTCCGGGAAATGGTGGCCCAGGGATGGCTCCGGAAGACCCCGGGGAAGGACGGTCCATGCAGTCCCTCGAATCCGGCGACCTGCTCGCCGTCGCCGTCACCGCCGCGATCCGGGGCGGCGACCTGCCGGACCTGCGGGACCTCCTGCACGCGCACCCGGGACTCGCCGCCACGCAGCTCGTCAAGCGCGGTGCCGCGGCCGGCGGGCACAGCCTGCTGCACATCGCCACCGACTGGCCCGGCCACTACCCCGACACGGCCGCGGTGATCCGTACGCTCGTCGAGGCCGGAGCCGACCCGGGGGCCCGCTTCGTCGGGGCGCACGCCGAGACCCCGCTGCGCTGGGCGGCGAGCAACGACGACGTGGCCGCCGTCGACGCCCTCGTCGCCGCGGGGGCCGATGTCAACGCCCCGGGCGCCGTCCTCGGCGGCGGTACCCCGCTCACGGACGCCTGCGGCTTCGGCCAGCGGCGGGCCGCGCGCCGGCTGCTCGTCCTCGGAGCCCGCCCCGACCTTCAGGACGCCGCCGCCCTCGGTCTGCTCGACGCGGTCGAGGAGTTCCTCGCAGCCGGCGCGTCCCCCGAGGGCGTCACCAGCGCCTTCTGGCAGGCCTGCCACGGCGGCCAGGTGTCCACGGCGCGCTGTCTGCTGTCCCACGGAGCGGACATCGACTGGATCGGCTACCACCGGCTCACCCCGCTCGACATCGCCCTGACGAGCGAGAACGCGGAACTGATCGACTGGCTGCGGAGCTCCGGCGCCCACACCGGCGAGCGACTCGCACCCGGTTGAGCGAGAAATACAGTGGATCTCCGGGTCGGGCCGTGCCAAGGTTGGTCCCACCGAAGGGGTGTAGCTCAGCTGGTCAGAGCGCCGGTCTCCAAAACCGAAGGCCGCAGGTTCGAATCCTGCCGCCCCTGCTGTCCAGTGCACGAAGCCGATGGTTTCTGCACCGGGAAAACGCCAGAGCCCCGCCGGGAGACCGGCGGGGCTCTCGTGCGGGGCGCTGAAGGGCAGGGCGTACTGGACTTCGACAGGCTGTACGAGGACGCTCTGGAGGTCACAGAACACATCCGGCGCCGGCTGGCCGTGGACAAGGTCGTACTGCTGGCGAGCTCCTTCGGTACGACTTTCGGACTCAGGCTGGCCCGCAGCCATCCCGAGCTCTTCTCGGCGTACATGGGCACGGACCAGAACATCCAGGAGGCGGGCCGGGACACCTCTGCCTACCGGGGCACGCTCGAGCGACTGCGGGCCGCGGGCAAGACCCAGGACGTGGCGAAGGTGGAGGTCATGGGGGCCGACCCGGGCCGCTGGAGTTCGGCTCAGCGTTCCACGTACGACAAGCTGTGCGCCAGCAGCGACCCGCTGAACCTGGACACCGTGAAGAAGGTGATCGTCGGTTCGCTGTGGCTGTCCCCTCTGTACTCGCTCGGCCGCATCAAGGCCTACTTCCAGGGCCAAGGCTTCTCCGCCCCCGTCACCGAGGGGACGGGGGCACTCGACGACTGGGCCGACGGCACCCGCTTCGAGCTGCCGTTCTTCATCTTCCAGGGCGCCCACGACGTCATCACCCCCGCGGCGCGGGCCCAGGCGTACTTCAACGCTGTCGAAGCCCCCGTCAAAGCGTTCGCGCTGATCGAGGACGCCAGTCACTTCGCGGCGCTCCGGCAGCCCGAACGGTTCCTGGAACTGCTCCTCACCCACGTCCGCCCCCTCGTCACCAGTGACAGCAAAGCGTCACTGTGAACCCTGATGGCCGCAGCCCTGTGGGTGGTGCCGCCCGGGGCCCTCGTTCCGGGCGGCCGTTCCCGCGTCCACCTGCACCGAGGTGGTCGATGGCCCCCGTCAGTACGTGGGGCAGAGATTGGTCTGTACGGCGGCGAGGATGAATGCGGCCTTGGTGGGGCCGAAGCCGTCCGGGTGGTTGGGGCCGATGAAACGCCTGTTGGTGGACTCGACGCGCTTGGTCGGGTCCTTCTCGTCCTTCATGGACTGGCACTGATTCAGGCCCCGGGAGATGGCTTTGTCGTCCTGGCCGTTGACGATCTCGGGGTCGATCTTGTTGAGCGCCGCGAGGTAGATGGCGCGCTGCTCGGGGGCGGGGCTGGGCGGGATGCCGGCGGCGGAGGCTGCGGAACTGGGGGCCTCAGGAGCCGCGCTTTGCCGGGCAGCGGGTGATGAGGCGGTCGGCCTGCCCTCGTCGCTCATGCCTGCGTGGTCCGCGTCCGCGTCCGCGCAGCCGGTGAGCGCGAGGCATGCGGCGGCGAGGAGGGTGACGGTGTGGTGTGTGCGCATCGCGCCACTCTGCCCGGACGCCGACTGCCATGGAGCGGCCGTGACAGGTCTGTGACGCGAGAGCCCCGCACGGTGGCGGGGCTGTCGGAGGTTTGTCTGGGTACGGGCCTAAGGGCGGTGTTGGACCTTGGCTGACACGGGGCCGTACGGGCCGTTCGGGCCTGCCGAAGACCCGGAACCGAGCGCCGGTTCGAATCCTCCCGGAGGGCCCACCCCGCTCGGCGTGCCGGACTCCGCGCGGCCGCGCAGGCTGGATGCATGGCCCAGTAAACGAAAGCCACCGGACCCATGGTGCGGGGAGGCGAGCCGGATGTGGGAGCGCTCGGATCGTAAGGAAGAACGGCACTGGGGCGTGCCGCCGCGGCCGCCGGACCACCTGCTTCCTCCCGGGGACGGCCGTCCCGTCGACGCGGCTCGGCGGACGGCGATCCTCGACTGGACGGTGAGCCAGTACGTCGCGACCGGCTGGCGGGTGGAGTCCCGCTCCCCGACGCAGGCGGTCCTCGTGCGCGGGCAGCCGGTGAACCATGTGCTCCACGCCATCCTGACCGTGTTCACCTGCCTGCTCTGGGGCATCGTGTGGATCGCGCTGGTGGTCGGAAACCGGGTCGAACGGGTGGCACTCACCGTGGAGGACGACGGGCAGCTGCAGGTCGTGCAAGGCCCTGGGTGATCCGGGGCCCCGGATCGCCGACTAAATTCTCCCGAATGGGGAGCACACGGGGGACCGGGGACGAGTGGGCCGGGCTGGAGTACGGGACAGCCGCCGCGGAACGGGCCCGTGAGGCCCTGGCGTGGAACCGTGCCGTGCCCGATCGGATCCTCGTGCGGCTCCTGGACACGACCCGGGGCCACCTGCTCTGGCGCCGCGACCTGCCCGAAGCCGTCCTGGACGCCGCCGTGGACCACCCCGAGTGGACGGTGCGCGCCCGGCTCGCGGAGACCCGGGTCCAGTGGGGGATGTCGGCCGAGCGCTGGTCCCGGCTGCTGCTGGCGGAAGGGGTCGGGCGACGGCGGTACGCCCTCCTCACGGTCGCGGTGGCGGCCGGGGCCCGGCTCACGGACGAGGCGTACGCGGTGCTCGCCGGGGACCCGTCCGGCGCGGTCCGGGAAGCCCTCCTCGAACTGCCCTCCGTACCCTCCGCCCTGGCGGTGGCCCTGACCGCCGACCCGCTGCCCGCCGTCCGCTCGGCGGCCTGCCACGCGGCCTGGCCGCACCTCGGTTCCGAGGCCCGGGCCGGGCTGAGCGCGGACCCGGTCGAGCGGGTACGGCTGGCAGCCGTGGTGGCCCGGCACGAGGAGGAGCCGATCACCGAGGCGGACTTCGAGGCCGTGAACGCCGCCCATGACATCGCCGGGCTCCGGCTGGACCGGGACCTCGCCGCACGTCTCTGCGCCGGCGCGGACCCGAAGCAGCGCAAGCGCCTCGCCGAAAACCCCTACCTGGACCCCGACCTGGTCGAGCTCCTCGCCGCCGACCCGGAGGGCGACGTACGCCTCGCGGTGTCCCTGCGGCCCGAGCTGACGGAGGAGCGGCGGGCCGCCGTGGACGTGGACATCGACCCGCGGCGGATGCGGCATCCGGTCCCGTGGGTGGTCGCGCTGCACGAGGACGAGGAGGCCGTGCGCCGCCTCGCGGCCTCCGGCCACGTACTGCTGCGCAGCAGCGTCGCCACGGCCCGGCGGCTCCCGCCGGACGTGGTGGAACGGCTGGCCCGGGACGAGGACCGGGTCGTACGCCTCTTCCTCGCCGAGCGCTGCGACGACGCGCCGGCGGACATGCTGCTGGAGGTGTGGCAGTGGTGGAACGGCAGCCTCTCCACCCCCGACCGGCCCTACGGGCACCCGAACTTCCCGCGGCGCTACCTGCTCCGCCACGCCGAGGACCCCCATCCGCGGCTGCGGCAACTGGCCCTCGACGACCCGGATTCGACGCCCGGGCTGGTGGAACGGTTCAGCCGGGACGCGGACGCGGAGGTCCGCGTGCGCGCCGCGGCCGACCCCAGGCTGTCGGCGGACTCGGCCGTACGGATGCTCGACGACCCGGACGGTGACGTACGGGCGACGGCCGCCCGGCATCCACGGCTGCCCGTGTCGGTCCTCATCGGGCTGCTCGGCGACGAGGAGACGGCGGGGGCGGCGGCGCTGAACCCCGCCCTGCCGGTGGCGGTCATGGACCGCATGACCCCCGCATGACCGCCACCGGTTCACGAGGTGGACCGGTGGCTCAGCCGTCGGTGCCCGGCTCCTGGTAGCCGTACGGGCGCGTGATGATCTCCATCCCGTGCCCCGCGGGGTCCGTGAAGTAGACGCCGCGGCCCCCGTCGTTGTGGTTGATCTCGCCGGGGTGCTTGCCGTACGGATCCGCGAAGTACGGGACGCCCGCGGTCCGGATCTTCTCGAACGCCACGTCGAACTCCTCCTCGGAGAGGAGGAACGCGTAGTGCTGCGGGGTGATGGACTCGGCCGGGATGGTCGCGAAGTCCAAGGTGACGCCGTTGGCGGTCTCGACGGGGATGAAAGGTCCCCACTCCTCCCCGACCTCAAGGCCGAGGACGTCCGCCAGGAATTCGGCGGACTCCCGGTTGTCACGGGAGTGGATGATCGTGTGGTTCAGTTGCACAGACATGAGTGAATGCCTCCGAAAGGCACATCACGGGCGCCTCCATGCCTCACCCAGCCGGTGACCGACACGCGATGCCGTGATCACGATCCTAGGCGCCCCGTCCGCGCGAAGTCCACCCCACCCCTCCGTCCCGGAACGCACCGGTGTCACGAACCCCCGTACACCGCCTTGACGTTGTCCTGTGCCGGATGCGACCGGCCCGCCGGGCCCTCGGCGAGCACCCGCAGGAGGTTCTCCGTCACCCGGGTGGTCAGCGCCCCGGACCGCGCGTCCAGCCCGTGGTTCCTCCCGCTGCGGCCGTCGCCCGTCGCGTCCAGGGCCTCCACCCACCGCATCGTGCCGGTCGCGAACACGCCCGCCCCGCTCGCCACCGTGTAGTACGCCGTGTCCTGGTGGCTGGGGCGGCCCTCGCACACCACGGGTGAGTGGGCCAGTATCTCGATCGGCCGCGGCGTCGGGAAACCGGTGTTGACCTTGTCGTACTCCACCCCGACCAGGTGCTCGAAGCGATCGCCGGCCCGCGCGCCGGTGCCCTCGAACAGCCAGTGGCCCGGGTTGGTCACTACGTACGGGGCGTCCACCGGATAGCCGTCGTAGATCACGCCGAGCAACGAGCTCTCCGGGTCCGCGCCGGGCGCCGAACGGAAGTCCACCGTCGCCGGATGGCCCCGCTTGAACCCCGGGTCCTGGTCGTAGGAGGACTTGTAGCAGACCAGCGTCCGGTCCGGCCCCAGGTCGGAGGCCTCCAGTCGGATCCGGCGGAAGCAGCAGTTCGCTCCCAGGACCGCGATGTTGGTGCCGGCGTCGCGGGCGGCAGTGAAGTGGGCCCGCTGATCCGGGGACCAGTATTCGTCGTGCCCGAGCGAGAGCACCGCGGCCGCACCCTCCAGCAGCCGCTTCTCCCGTGCCACGTCGGTCGTGGTCGCGTACGCCAGGGGTATGCCGAGCCGCTCGGCCAGCGCGATCAGGGGAGCCTCGTACACCAGGAACAGGCCCGCGCCGTCGTCGTACTCGTACGGCCGGTCGAAGGTCACGGCGAGCGAGCGCGAGGCGTAGCCGCCGCTGGGGCCGTCGTAGCTGCCGTAGCCGCCCCACCGGTTGTACGCCTGCCAGGTGGCCACCGCGTTGACCACGACCGTACGCCCGGCCGTCGCCGCAGACCGGACGGTCATGGGTACGAAGCGCTGCCCCTCGCCGCCCTGAGCGTCGAGCCGCAGCAGGTAGCAGCCCTCCGGCCAGTCCTTGGTCTCGACCGTGGTGGTACGGGCCCAGCGCGTGCGGACCATCCGCGTGCCCGGGTCCACCGTGTGCTCCGGCTGGCGCGCCCCCGGGAGGGCCTCGGAGCGCCACACCAGCCGGGCCCGGGCCCCGCCGTACCAGCCCATCCGGTAGGCGGAGACGGTGAACCGCGGCGCGGTGGTCGACACGTGCAGACCGAAGGACTCGCCGGGCAGCACACTGACCTTGTCCGCGAAGCCCTCGATGGCCCGCGCCGGCCCCGCCTTGGTGACCGGCCAGTCGGCGTGGCCCTGCTTCGCGTTCTCGGCCTTGACGTCGAAACCCTGCGCACTCGCCCCCGAGGGCTTCCCGCCCGGCGCCGCCGACCCGCCGGCCCCGCCCAGCCGGTCGGCGCCGTCGTCCCCGCCCCCGCAGCCTGCCACGGCGCCGAGCCCGGCAGCCGTGGCCGCCGCCGTCGCGATCGCGAGGAACCGCCGCCTGCCTGCGCCTTCGCCGTCACCGGCCGGTCCGGCTATGTGCTCCTGGTCCATGGTGGGCACGTTATGTCACCCTTGAGACCGCAACCTCACCACCCCCTCACCACTTCCTCCGACCCTCCTGATCTACGCTGACCTCAAGTCATTTCGGGCATCAACTGACCCTGGGGGAAAGCGATATGACGTACAGCGGCGCACATGGACTGGGTACCGTCCGGCAGCTGTGGCAACTGCTCGAACCCGTACACGCCATCGTCTACTTCGCCCCCGAGGCCTACGACGAGGCCGGCGCGCTCGGCTACGCCACCGACGACAGGTGGCCGATGTACTTCGCCTTCCGGGCCGCCCCGCTCGGCCCCGCCGAACCGGAACTCGTGAACGCCCTCTTCTTCAGCTTCAGCCCGCGGATGGTGGAGCGGTACGTCGGGCAGTCCTGGCACACCGCCCCGCCGGCCCGGGTGCTCGCGGCCCGCGCCGTCGCTGCGGACCGCTCCCTGCGGGCCCTCCTCGGCGAGCGGACCGCCTCCCCGGACCTGGCCGAGGCGGCGATGCTCGCCCAACGCGCCGCCGAGGCCGCCGCCACGGCCGGCCGCCCGCTGGCCGCCGCCAACGCCGCCCTGCCCTGGCCCGACGTACCGCACGCCGTGCTCTGGCACGCGGCGACGATCCTGCGCGAGCACCGCGGGGACGGCCACCTCGCCGCCCTCCAGGCCCACCACCTCGACGCGGTCGAGTCGCTGGTCCTGCACTCCGGTGCGGGCGCCGCCCCGGCCGAGTGGTTCGAGAGCCGCCAGTGGTCCGCCGACGAGTGGAATGCCGCCCGCGACCGGCTCGCCGGCCGGAACCTGCTGGCCGAGGACGGCACGGCCACCGGAGCCGGACTGGCACTGCGCACCGCCGTCGAGAAGCTCACCGACGAACTCGCCTCGGCCCCCTGGTCGGCGCTGACCCCGCAGGAAACGGCCCGGCTCGCTGAACTCCTCCTCCCGCCGGTCCTCGACATCGTCGGCGCCGGCCTCCTCCCGACCCAGAGCACCCTGGGCATCGGCATGAAGTACGACTACGAGGGCTGACCCGCCGCTCACTCAGTCCACGTGCTCGCGGTAGCGCTCGATCACCTCCCGCAGCACCTCGGTACCGTCCCGGGCCCACAGCCCCGGACTGAAGATCTCCACCTCCACCGGGCCCCGGTAGCCGGCCGTGTCGGCCAGGTGCCGGAAGCCCCGAAGGTCTATGGATCCGTCGCCGAGCTGTCCGCGCCCCCACAGCACGCCCTCGGGCAGCGGGGTCACCCAGTCGGCCACCTGGACGGACACGATGCGCCCGGACCCGCCGGCCCGGAGCAGGTCGGCGGGCAGCCGCTCGTCCCACCACAGGTGATACGAGTCGGCCACCACCCCCACCTGCTCCGCCGGGAACTGCTCGGCGATGTCCAGGGCCTGGCCGAGGGTGGAGACCACACAGCGGTCCGAGGCGAACATCGGATGCAGCGCCTCGATCCCCAGCCGTACCCCGTGCCCGCCGGCCCACGGCGCCAACTCGCCCAGGATCTCCGCTATCCGTCCACGCGCCCCGACCAGGTCCCGATCGCCCGAGGGCAGCCCGCCCGAGACCAGGACCAGCGTGTCGGCGCCCAGCTCGGCGGCCTCCTCCACCGCCCTGCGGTTGTCGTCCAGCGCGGCCGCCCGGCCGGCCGGATCCGCCGCGGTGAAGAACCCACCGCGGCAGAGCGAGCTCACACGCAGCCCCGCCCCGGCGACCAGCTTCGCCGTCTCCCGCACCCCGAACCCTTGGACGGGTCCCCGCCAGAGCCCGACGGCCCCCACTCCGGCCGCCACGCACCCGGCGACCAGTTCGGGCACGGACCACTGGCGGACCGTCTCCTGATTGAGGCTGAACCGCTCCGGCGCCGCGCTCATGACGACACCCCGTACACGGCGAGCAGCCGGCGCATCCGGTCCTCCGCGAGCTCGGAATCGGGGAACAGTCCCAGACCGTCGGCCAGTTCGTACGCCGTCGCCAGGTGGGGGAGGGAGCGGGCCGACTGCAGCCCGCCCACCATCGTGAAGTGGTCCTGGTACCCGGCCAGCCAGGCCAGCAGCACCACCCCCGTCTTGTAGAAACGGGTCGGCGGGGCGAAGAGATGTCTCGACAGGGAGACCGTCGGGTCCAGCAACTCACCGAAGCCGTCGATATCGCCCCGGTCGAGCGCGATCGCGGCCCGGGCGGCGATCGGGGCTATCGGGTCGAAAATCCCCAGCAGCGCGTCGCTGGCCAGCTCCCCGTCCCCGGCGATCAGTTCGGGGTAGTGGTAGTCATCGCCGGTGTAGCAGCGCACGCCGGCCGGCAGCCGGCGCCGGATGTCCACCTCCCGCTCCGCGTCCAGCAGCGAGACCTTGATCCCCTCCACCTTCTCGGGACAATCGGCGATGATCTTCAGAAAGACGTCCGTGGCCGCGTCGAGATCCGCGTGACCCCAGTAGCCGGCCAGCGCCGGGTCGAACATGGGCCCCAGCCAGTGCAGCACCACCGGCCGTACGCTCTGCCGGAGCAGGCCGCCGTACACCTCCAGATAGTCCTCGGGGGCACGCGCCGGCGCGGCCAGGGCCCGCGAGGCCATCAGGACGGCCCCCGCCCCGCACGCCTCGATGTGCGCGAGCTGTTCCTCGTACGCCGCGGCGATCTCGTTGAGGGAGTACGTGCGGCCATCCGTAAGCTGGTCCGTGCCCGCGCCGCAGACGATCCGGCCGCCCACCGCCCGGGCCTCGGCCGCCGACCGGCGGATGAGCTCCGCCGCCGTCGGCCAGTCCAGGCCCATGCCGCGCTGCGCGGTGTCCATGGCCTCGGCCACCCCGAGCCCTTGCGCCCACAGGCGGCGCCGGAAGGCCAGCGTGGCCTCCCAGTCGACCGCCGGCCCGGCTTCGGCCGACGCGGCGAGCGGATCGGCGACCACGTGAGCGGCCGCGTAGAAGGTGCGGCTGCGGGCCGGGCCGCAGGTGAGTGGGGGATACGGATCGGGGTTCGGCCGGTGCACGCGGAACCCGCCGTCGGCCGAGGGGAGTCGGATGCTCACAGCGCCACCTCCGGCACCGGCAGCCGCCGGCCCTCGGCCGAGGAGCGCAGGCCCAGCTCGGCGAGCTGTACTCCGCGCGCACCGGCCAGCAGGTCCCACCACCAGGTCTCGTCGAGGACGACATGCCGTAGGAAGAGCTCCCACTGGGCCTTGAAGCCGTTGTCGGCGGGACTGTTGTCCGGCACCTCCTGCCACTGGGAGCGGAAGGTCTCGGTCTGCGGCAGATCGGGATTCCACACCGGCTTCGGCGTTGCCCCGCGGTGCTGGATCCGGCAACCGCGCAGCCCGGCGACGGCCGACCCGTGTGTGCCGTCCACCTGGAACTCCACCAGTTCGTCCCGGTGGACCCGGACCGCCCAGGACGAATTGATCTGGGCGACCGCACCGCCTTCCAGTTCGAAAATCCCGTACGCGGCGTCGTCTGCCGTGGCCTCATAGGGCTTGCCCGCCTCGTCCCAGCGACGGCCGATGTGCGTGCGGGTGAGGGCCTGCACCGTGCGCACCCGGCCGAAGAGCTCGTGGAGCAGGTACTCCCAGTGCGGGAACATGTCGGCGACGATGCCTCCGCCCTCCTCCGCGCGATAGTTCCACGACGGCCGCTGCGCGGTCTGCCAGTCGCCCTCGAAGACCCAGTACCCGAACTCTCCGCGCACGGACAGGATCTCGCCGAAGAATCCGCTCTCGATCAGCCGCCTCAGCTTGAGCAGCCCCGGCAGGAACAGCTTGTCCTGCACCACGCCGTGTTTGATCCCGGCAGCCGTAGCCAGCCGGGCCAGTTCGAGCGAGGCCTCGAAGGTCAGGGCCGTCGGCTTCTCGCAGTAGACGTGCTTGCCCGCCGCTATGGCCTGGCGGACCGCCGCCTCGCGGGCGCCGGTGACCTGTGCGTCGAAGTAGATCTCGACCTCCGGATCGGCCAGCACGGCCGCGAGATCCGTGCTGATGTGCTCCAGGCCGTGCCGCTCGGCGATGGCCCGCAGGGCGGATTCCCGGCGCCCCACGAGAACCGGCTCCGGCCAGAGCGCCGTTCCGTCGCCGAGATCGAGACCGCCCTGCTCGCGCAGGGTGAGCAGCGCACGGACCAGATGCTGCCGGTACCCCATGCGCCCAGTGACGCCGTTCATCGCGATCTTGATCGTCCTGCGCTCCATGGTTCCCCCTCCATCGATAGAAAGCGCTTTCTCTTCGATCAGGCTAGGGCGGCGGAAGCTGGCCGCGCAACACTCGATCGAGTGATGGAAAGCGCTTTCTGAAACGGGGAGTATGGAGATGCAGACACCGGATGAGACGATGACCCGGGTCCTGAAGGAGAGGTGCAGCATGGCGGTGACTCTGGCCGAGGTCGCGGCGCAGGCGGGCGTATCGCCCGCCACGGTCTCGCGCGTGCTGAACGGCGGATACCCGGTGGCCGGCTCCACCCGAACCCGGGTCGAGCGCGCAGTCGAAGAGCTCGGGTACATCGCCAACGGCCCCGCCCGCGCGCTGGCGGCCGCCACCTCCGACCTCGTCGGCGTCCTCGTCCACGACGTCGCCGACAGCTTCTTCGGGATCCTCGCCGGCTCCCTGCAAGGAGCCCTGGCGACCACCGGCCAAACGGGAGGCCGCCGGCTCGCCGTCGTCTGCAACACCGAAGGCGACCCCGCGGCCGAACTGTCCTACCTGACCCTGCTGGAGGGGCAGCGCGCCGGCGGGATCGTCCTCACCGGCGGCGCCGTCGAGGACCCCGAGCACGCCGATGCACTCGCCGCCCGCATCGCGCGGATGGCCGCAGGCGGCGCCCCCGTCGTCCTGTGCGGTCGGCCTCCGCTGCCCGTCCCCGCCGGACTGCCCGTCACCACCGTGATGTTCGACGACCACGGCGGTGCCTTCCGCCTCGCCGAGCACCTGCTGACACTCGGTCACCGGCGCATCGCCTACGTCGCGGGCCCCCAGGGGCTGAGCACCACCCGCGAGCGGCTCGCCGGACACCGCGCCGCCCTGCTGCGACACGACCCCGACCTCCCCGAAGCCTGTGCTGCTCTCACCTTGCACGCCGCCTTCGAACGATCCGCCGGCTACGACGCCGCCAGGGAACTGCTCCGCCGCGGGGCACCCTTCACCGCCGTCGCGGCCGCCAACGACACCATCGCCGCCGGAGTCGCCGCCGCCCTGCGCGAGGAGGGGATACGGATCCCCGAGGACGTGTCCGTCGCCGGATTCGACGACCTGCCCTTCTGTGCGGACACCGCCCCCGCGCTCACCACCGTCCGGGTGCCCCTGCGCGAGGCGGGCGTGCTCGCCGCCCAGCTGGTCACCGGCCGCCGACCGCAGCCACCGGGCGGGATCACCACGCTGCCCACCGAGCTGATGGTGCGCGCCTCCACCGCGCCGCCGCCGACCGAGGGGAGCCGTCCGTGAAGTACGCCTTCTCCACGCTCGGCCTGCCCGGCGCGCCGCTCGACTGCAGCGCGGCCCTCGCGGCCTCCCACGGCTTCGACGGCCTCGAACTGCGCGCCCATCCAGAGGAACCCCTGCACCCCGACAGCCCGGCCACCGAGCGGGCTGCCGGACTGCGGACCCTCACCGCCGCAGGCGTCACAGCCCTCGCGGTCGCGGGCTACGCCAGGGTCGCCGCCCCCGGCGCGGACGAGCCGGTCCTCACCGAACTGCGCGGCCTCATCCAGCTCGCCGCCGATCTGGAGGCCCCGTACGTCCGCGTCTTTCCGGGGGGCGCCGACCTGCCCGAGGCGGCCGCTGACGCCCACGCCGTGCGCCGCCTGCTCGCCGCGGCGCCGTTCGCCGAGCGGCACGGCGTGCGGATCCTGCTGGAGACCCACGACTCCCATCGCACCGCCGCCGCAGCCGCCCGGGTGCTCGACCGCGTCGCGCACCCGGGCGTCGGCGCCGTCTGGGACATCCTGCACACCTGGCTCGCCGGCGAACCCCCGGCCCGGTCCCGGCAGGCCCTGGCCGCGCACCTGGGCTACGTACAAGTGAAGGACGTACGGTCAGCGCAGGACCTCACCCCGACGGGTCTCGGCACCGGGGTGCTCCCCCTCCCCGAAGCGGTGGCCGCCGCACCGGCGGACGGCTGGCTCTGCTGGGAGTACGAGAAACGCTGGTACCCGGACGCCGCCGACCTGCCCGCACAGCTCGCGTGCGGCCGGGGGTATCTGCAGAGCCTGGTGGCGAGGGCCCGGTAGACAGTCGGACGGTTGGTTCTGGAGGGCCGCAGACCTGTGACTTCGTGTCGTAATTGGCCGGTTGGCGGTCTCGTTGGCCGGTGTAGGCGTCGGAGCTGCTGGTGGCGCTGGATTTCCAGGGCGGGGTGGAGAGGCGAGGGTGATCAGGAGGCGGCATCGGCGAGGATCGCGCGACGGGCGTTGATCGCGGCGGCGAGCAGGCTCTCGTCCAGCATTGTCTCGCCGTCCCGTGTGGAGTCGTTGACCGGTAGACGGGTACGCCGGTCGATCAGTGCCGTCAGCGATGGCAGCGCGGGTATCGCGTGTCGGCCCATGCGTGCCAGGCCTTCCGAGTAGTAGTCGCCAATCCCGTAGTCACCGAGGTGCGGTGTCATGAGAGCGAGAACGCGGGGCACAGCCGTGGGGCCGGCGTGTCGCAGCCACAGTGGAGCGCAGAGCGCCTGTACGCGTCCAGGCCGTTTGAAGGTGAGGTTGTACAGCTGGGCAGCCTGCCGGAAGGTCAGCGGACCCGCGTCCAGCAAGGCCCCGAAGATCTCAGGGGCGCGGTGAAGTCGCCCGGTGTCCACGGGCTTGGCTTGAAGGATCGCGGCGGCGGTGGTGCTGTCGTACGACGGCGTCGGACTGCCGGAAGGCCGACGGGCCCGGGGATACGGAGTGAAGGGGACCTCGGCGACCAGCGCGCCATGTGTGTGCATCGCTGCCTCAGAGAGGGAGGCGGTGGTGAGAGCTTTGGCCATGGCTGAGCTGATGCCTCGTCCGCAGTGACGGACGAGCAGGGGCAGGAGTTCGACAGGGGCCGCCCGCCAGTCATGACAAGCCTCCCGGGCCAATTCGGCGCCGATGTCCCGGGTGGCGGGATCGCAGAGGAGCCGCGTCACCAGGGCGTAGACGTGACGCTCGCGCCCCAGCCCGTACAGGACCCGACCCCAGCGCCACCCGACGCCGTCCAAGTGGTGTGAGGCCTCCGGGGCATCGGCGAGCAGAGCCCTGTCGAGAGAGAGCCACTGCGGCGGAGGGGCGACGCTCAGGGTCTCCAGCCGGGCAAGGAAGCGGACAGAGGCCAAGGAGTCGTCTTGCAGGTGCGCGACGGAGCCGCGGAGCCACTCGGCCAGGGCAGTACGCACCACGGGCTCGGTGAGTTCACCGAGAGCCCTGAGCGCAACCTCGTTGCTTCCGGCGTGCACGACGAGATGAGCGGCCCGGCGCCGTACCTCTTCATCAGGGTCGGTGAGTCGGGCGAGCGCGGCCTCGGCGGCATCAGGCCAAGGGTGCGTGGCCCCGGCGGAAGACAGGAGGTCCATGACCTCACGACGTACGAACGCGTCGTCGGCTCGGGAGAGCTGAAGCAGCCGGACGGACACGGGGCCGGTGCGGTCGGCGCGTATGGCGTCGAGGACCGCGATGCGGGCAGGGTGGGCGGCAATCGTGGCCTGTCCCGCAGACAAGGCCTCGTCCAGCCACTTCATCGGAGGGGGCGGTGGCCGCCCTTCCGTGCAGAGAATTCGATCATGCGGCCGATCATGTCACGCGCAACAACAGCTGGGCCACGGCATTTGCCCTGTGCGGCAGGACACGTCGGGGTGTCGCCGTGACCTGCGTCAATGCCGGAGTGCGTGCCGGGGCCCGTTCGTTGAGTCGGCGCCCCAAGGCCGAGCAGGCCGGTCGGCACTGGGCGCGAACCGGCACCCGCAGAACAAGTCGCCTTCGGCGCCCCGGGTTCGAGCGCGCTGATGAAGGTCGATTCCGTCATGGGCACCCGCGACCGCAGAGGACACCCGGCTACCGCTTCTTGACCTGGCCGGGCCACGTCGCGGGCCGGGGTGCGTGGCTGTCTTCGGCGGTGCCCAGGGGGTAGGGAATTGTGAATAGGGTGACCCCATGTCTGTCACGTTGAGCTCCGCGAAGGCTGCTGCCGCACTCCGTACGTCGGCACGAGTTTCCGCCCAGTTGCTGGTGGTCCTGGTCATGGCGGCGGCGGCCCTGTGGATTCTGAGCCGAATGTGGTCGGTCGTCTGGCCGCTCATAGTCGCCCTGTTCCTCACCACCCTGACCTGGCCCCTGGCCGACTTCCTACGCCGGCGCGGGTGGCGGCCAGCCCTTGCCGCCTCCACGGTGACCGTGCTGTTCCTCCTCCTGGCCGCAGGCATCGCGGCGCTGATCGCCGTGCCCGTGGCCTCCCAGGCGGGCGAACTGGTCGACGGCGTGTCCGAGGGCATCCAACGACTGCGCGAGTGGGCGTCCGGGCCGCCGCTGAACATCGGCGACGAGCAGATCACCGGCGCCTCCGACGCCGCGATCGACCGCCTCCAGAACAGCGTCGGCAGCGCGGTCTCCACCGTCGTCACGGGCGTGAGCACCGTCTTCAACGGCCTGGTCACCGCCGTCCTGGCGCTCTTCCTGATGTTCTTCTTCCTCAAGGACGGCCCCCGCTTCCTGCCGTGGCTCACCCGCCAACTCCCCGGCCGGCTCGCCACCGACATCCCGGTCGTGGCCGCGCGCAGCTGGCAGACCCTGGGCTCGTTCGTCCGGTCCCAGGCCTTCGTCGGCCTCCTCGACGCCGTGTTCATCGGCCTGGGCCTGTGGATCGTAGGCGTACCCCTCGTGCTGCCGCTGGCAGTTCTGACCTTCGTCTCCGCATTCGTGCCGATCGTGGGAGCCCTGTTCGCCGGCCTGGTGGCAGTGCTCATCGCGCTGGTGTCGAACGGCCTGACGGACGCGCTGATCGTTCTGGCCATCATCATCGCGGTGCAGCAGCTCGAAGGAAACGTGTTCCAGCCCATGATCCAGAGCCGCAGTCTCGGCCTCCACGCAGCGGTGGTCCTGCTGGCAGTGACGCTGGGCGGCAGCCTGGCCGGCGTCGTGGGCAGCCTGCTGGCCGTACCGGCGGCCGCGCTCGTCGCCGTCGTCTGGAACTACCTGCGCGACCAGCTCAGCGCACCACCGCACGAGCCGGACGCCGACGAACCGCTTCCCACTGCTCCCGCACCCTCATAGGGCGGGGAGAGCGGTCTGGTGTCAGCGGCGGCTGTTGCGGTCCGGCCACGGCATGCCCCGACCACGTTCTCACTGTCCTGCGCCGGCATCCCGATCTGGCGAGGCTGGCTGCAGGATCCTTCGCTTTTGATCTCGACAGGGCCGAGCACGTGGAAGAGGTCCGTCTGGCGAGCGGAGCGCCGCTGAGGGCCGTGGCGGGCGACGACACCGGCGGAACCTACTTCACATGTGCCGACAGGGCTGTGCTGTACGCGAGCTCCGAGAGCGAAGCGGGCCTCATCTCGACCGGGCAACCGATGTCGACGACGAGGCGCTGGAGGAGGTATTCGAGCGGTCCGAAGACGAGATCCGGGGCTCCTACGGCCCGGAGCTGGACGCTGACCGCGGCAGGCTGCTCAGCGCGTTGGGTCTGCGCCAGCTCCCGCGACGGGAACTGCAGCGGAGGCTTCGGGAATCCCTCCTGCGGACCGAGCCGGAGTTCCTTGCTGGTGAACGCGGACGAAGGCCGCGCGTACGAATTGCTGGACCGTCCTCTGCGCCCGCCGCTCTGGCAGGCGGTCCTCGCTCCGGGCCGGGCTGATCTGGTCCGGATGCGGGCGGACCGCAACTGCTGGGAGCGATTGCGAGCGATCCCGTACGGCGGGCCACCGTCCTGCGCGCGGCCCAGTACGACGGCAGCCGGGGGACCTGCAGCTCCTGCGCGTACTCCTGCGCAGGAAGTCCGCAGCGGCCCCACCGAAGAGCTCAGCCTCGCCGCCGTCCTGGTTGCCCTGTACGGCCATACGGAGGACCACACTCTGCTGCAGTCCCTGCGGGCGGCCCGACCCCGTTGTCCGCTTCCTGCTCGGCGGGTTCCCCACAGGCGGGCGATGCCGTCCACGTCTCCCTCCAGTGCCACAAACTCATGCTCAACGAGCCACGCCGGCACCTCTCGAAGTCGCGTGACAGGAACATGCAGTTCGCCGGCCCAGTGGGCGAACTCAAACAGGACCGGCCGGCCGCCCTCCAGCCGGCCGGACAGGATGTCCAGCACGTCGCGGGTGGTCCCGTCATCGCCACGGCGCTTTTTCCCGTCGGCCCGGGCCTGAATGCGGCGAAGGAAGCCGGCGGCCCTCACCGCCGGTCCCACCATGACACCGAAGTCGCACGTACAGCTGCTCATGCCTACACAACTCCTCGCCCACGGCGCGGACCTGCCTGCGGTGGGAAACCCGCGTGGCCGGACGTGTCTCGGTCATCGCCGGGCCCGTTTCCAGTGGAAACGGCCGCGCTCGCCTTTGCCGTGCGGCTGGTCAAGGGTGGGGGATGAGCTCGGGCATGAGGAGGCCGCAGTCCTCGGCCACCTCACTGCGTCAGGAATCCGGCTATGGCCGGCGTGGCCGTGCTCCGCCTGGTGGGCCGCTCGGACGCGGTCCAGGAGAGCGGTGAGCGCTGGAGGCTCGAACGTGGCCCGGCGGCCTTCGGTGAGCTCGTGGACCAAGGCACTGAGGCCGGCGCAGGCGCCTTCACCCACAGGGGCGGTGTCCCTTCGCTGGTCGTGGGCACGGTCGCGGGCGTCGCGGTGTTGTGGGCCGAGCCGCTCGTGCACCGCCGCCGGTACGCCGCGGCGCTCATGGAGGGCCCGGCCGTTCGACTGGGCGGCGTCCGCGAGCCCCGGGGTCCGTCCGCGGGAAGCTGACGTGCCGATGCCCTTATGGCTGCCGGGGGTTCGCCGGGTGGCTGCCATACTGCACGGCCCGCGTTCTGCGTACCGCGGCCGGGCGGGGAGGAAGAGGGCTGCGGCCGACGGGCTGGCGAACTGCGCGGTGGGCGCTGCCTGCACGGCCGGCGTGGTGGCATGCGGTGTTCTCCTCGCGGTTCGGGGAAGCGGGGGGTGTGCGAAGAGCAGGAGCACAGGCTCTGAACCAGTGGGAGCGCTCCCACTGTGCCCATGGGACGACACGGCGTCAAGGTGCGTGAAGAGTCGAAGCCATTCGCCGGAGAAGTTCGTCAACTCCTCTATTGCTTGACGCCAGTAGCCGCTACGGTCTGGCCAACCAGTGGGAGCGGTTCCATCAGTCGGCGCGCCGTCAGGGCGTGCCCTCGCTGCAAGGAGTCGCTCATGCGCCACCCCCCACGTCTGTCCGTGCTGTTCACCGGGGCAGCCCTTGTGATGGCGAGCGGAGCGTTCGCGGTCACGGGTACGGCCTCGGGAGCCGCGGCCGCCCCTCTGTGCACGGTGGAGTACTCAGTCGCCGGCCAGTGGGCCGGCGGATTCCAGGGTGCGGTCACCGTCACCAACAACGGTTCCGCGCTGAACGGCTGGAGCCTCGGCTTCGCCTTCCCGGCAGGGCAGGGCGTCACCCAGGGCTGGGGCGCGAAGTGGTCCCAGACCGGGGCGGCCGTCACGGCCGGGAACGAGAGCTGGAACGCCGATCTCGGCACCGGCGCGAAGGTCACGGCCGGCTTCATCGCCTCGTGGTCGGGCGCCAACACGGCGCCCACCATCTTCACCCTCGACGGAACGCCCTGCGCCACGGGCCCCGGGCCGGATCCGACCCCCACCACACCGCCCTCACCGACCGTCCCGACGCCGACACCCACCGGTCCGGCCGATCCCCCCGGCCCCGTCACAGGGGCACCCGAACTGACCGTCACCGGCAACCGCCTCACCGACCAGCGCGGCGCCACCCGCCGCCTCCTCGGCGTCAACCGCTCCGGAGGCGAGTTCATGTGCGTCCAGGGCCACGGCATCTTCGACGGTCCCGTCGACGACGCCTCGGTGCGCGCCATCGCCGACTGGAAGGCCAATACCGTCCGCATCCCCCTCAACGAGGAGTGCTGGCTCGGCCTCGACAACATCAGGCCCGAGTACCGGGGCTCGAACTACGTCGACGCCGTCAAGGGCCTGGTCGGCCGGGTCCTCGCGCGGGGCATGACCCCCGTGGTCGAACTGCACTGGACGTACGGCCAGTACACCGGCAACTCCTCGGGCTGCGCCGACGTCCACGCCTCCTGCCAGAAGCCGATGCCGGACGCCCGGTACAGCCCGGCGTTCTGGACCTCGGTGGCGAACGCCTTCAAGAGCGACCGGCGGATCGTCTTCGACCTGTTCAACGAGCCGTACCCCGACCGGGCGACCCCCACCACCGGGCAGGCGTGGACCTGCTGGCGCGACGGTGGCACGTGCCCGGGAATCGGCTACGAGGTGGCCGGCATGCAGGACCTCGTGGACTCCGTCCGGGCGACCGGCGCCCGCAATCTCGTCCTGGTCCCCGGCATCGCGTACTCCAACGACCTGAGCCAGTGGCTCACCCAGTCCCCCACCGACCCGACGGGCAATCTCGCCGCGGCCTGGCACGTCTACAACTTCAACACCTGTTCCAGCGAGGCTTGTTGGGACTCGTCACTCGCTCCGGTCGCCGCCCGGGTCCCCCTGGTGGCGGGCGAGATCGGTGAGAACACCTGCGGACACGCGTTCATCGACCGCGTCATGGCCTGGTTCGACGCCCGCGCCCTCTCGTATCTCGGCTGGACCTGGAACACCTGGAACTGCTCCTCGGGACCGGCCCTGATCACCTCGTACGACGGCACACCCACCGGATTCGGCACCGGGCTGCGCGACCACCTGCGCGCCCAGAACTGAAAGGTACCCGCCACATGAGCCGCACGACGCCCCGTACAACGCCCCGCGCGACCCACCGCACGACCAGCCGCACCGCCCTGCTCGCGGCCCTCGGTCTGGTCACGGCCGCCGGCGCCACCGCCACCGTCTTCGGCACCTCCGCCGGTGCCGCCACCGCCGGCTGCAAGGTCGAGTACCAGATCACGAACCAGTGGAACAACGGGTTCGGCGCCAACGTCGTCGTCACCAACACCGGTGACCCGGTCGCCGCCTGGACCCTGGAGTGGTCCTACGCGAACGGACAGCAGGTCACCCAGGGCTGGAACACGAGCATCACCCAGTCCGGCGGGGCCGTGACCGCCAAGAACGTCTCCTACAACGGGTCCCTGGCCACGGGTGGTTCGACGTCCTTCGGCTTCAACGGCTCGCACAGCGGCACCAACGCCGTCCCGGCCGCCTTCAAGCTCAACGGTGTCACCTGTAACGGGGCCACCGAGCCGACCACCCCGCCCACGACTCCTCCGACGACGCCGCCCACCACCCCGCCGCCGTCCGGCACCAAGGCGGACAACCCGTACGCGGGCGCCAAGGTGTACGTGAACCCCGAGTGGTCGGGCAAGGCCGCCGCCGAGCCGGGCGGCAGCAAGGTGTCGAACCAGCCCACCGGAGTCTGGCTGGACCGCACCGCCGCCATCGCGGGCACGGGCGGCGCCATGGGCCTGCGCGGCCACCTCGACGCGGCCCTCGCCCAGAAGGGCAGTGGCGAGCTCGTCGTCCAGCTGGTCATCTACAACCTGCCGGGACGCGACTGCGCCGCTCTCGCGTCCAACGGCGAACTGGGCCCGACCGAGATCGGCCGCTACAAGACCGAGTACATCGACCCCATCGCCGCGATCCTCGCCGACCCCAAGTACGCCGGACTCAGGATCGTCACCACCGTCGAGATCGACTCCCTCCCCAACCTCGTCACCAACGTCTCCGGCCGCCCTACAGCCACCCCCAACTGCGACGTGATGAAGGCGAACGGCAACTACATCACGGGCGTGGGCTACGCCCTGAACAAGCTCGGCTCGATCGCCAACGTCTACAACTACGTGGACGCCGGCCACCACGGCTGGCTCGGCTGGGACGACAACTTCGGCGCCTCGGCCGAGCTGTTCAAGCAGGCCGCCACCGCCGAGGGATCCACGCTCTCCAAGGTCCACGGCTTCATCGTCAACACCGCCAACTACAGCGCGCTCAAGGAAGACCACTTCAAGATCGAGGACTCCGTGGCCGGGGTGTCCGTACGCCAGTCGAAGTGGGTCGACTGGAACCGGTACACGGACGAGCTGTCGTACGCCCAGGCCATGCGCGCCAAGCTGGTCTCCCTCGGATTCGACGCGAACCTCGGCATGCTGATCGACACCTCCCGCAACGGGTGGGGCGGCGCGGCCCGGCCCACCGCCCCGGGTGCGACGACCGACGTCAACACCTATGTGAACGGCGGCCGCTACGACCGGCGCATCCACCTCGGAAACTGGTGCAACCAGTCCGGCGCCGGACTCGGCGAACGGCCGCAGGCCGCTCCGGCCGCGGGCATCGACGCCTACGTCTGGATGAAGCCGCCGGGCGAGTCCGACGGCTCCAGCAAGGAGGTCCCGAACGACGAGGGCAAGGGCTTCGACCGGATGTGCGACCCGACGTACACCGGCAACGCCCGCAACGGCAACAGCATGTCGGGTGCCCTCCCGAACGCGCCCCTGTCCGGCCGGTGGTTCTCGGCCCAGTTCCAGGAGCTCCTGAAGAACGCCCACCCGGCTCTGTGACGCACCGCCCGTGAGAGCGGGGAGCCGTACCGAACCTCCGGGTTCCGTACGGCTCCCCCCGGCATGCCCTCAGGAGGAGTCCCGCACGATCAGTTCGGTCGGGAGGCTCCGGTGCGGCTCCATCGGCCCCACGGAACCGGCCCCGGACGTGTCCGTGATCTTCTCGAGCAGCATCCGGGTCATCGGGCGGCCCATCTCCTCGACCGGCTGGCGCACGCTCGTCAGGGGCGGATCCATCAGACGGGCCACCACGGAGTCGTCCACCCCGACGAGGGCGACGTCCTCGGGCACCCGCCGCCCGGCCTCGCGGAGCACGCCGAGCGTGCCGGCCGCCATCACGTCCGAGGCGGCGAGGACCGCTTCAAGGCCTGGGCTGCGTTCCAGGAGCTCGCGCATCGCCAGCCCTGCCGCCGTCCTCGGTGAAATCGCCGGTCGCCACGAGCGCCGGGTCGGGCGCGAGCCCGCCCTCGGCGAGGCCCGCGAAGTAGCCGCCCAGACGCGCACGGGCCATGCCGTTCAAAGTGCACGTCCTCTGTCCCGTCTTCAGCGCACGACCCGGTCTGCAGCTTCTCGGGTGATGTCCGCGTAGAGGCGGAAGAGGGCTGGGCGGGCTTCGCCGCCTTCTCGTTCGTGCAGGACCGCCCAGCACCGGGCGATGAGCTCCCTGGCCTGGGTGCCAGGCCAGGGCTGGGGCAGGAGCTGAGGCGGCAACAGCGGGTCGGGCTCCATGGCGCGGGTGAGTTCGGCGGCAAGTTCGACCGCGATGGTGAGGAGTGCGGACGGGGAGAGTCCGGCAGGGCCGGTGAGCCGGGCGAGGCGGGGCCGGGCGATGCGGCTGAGGCGGTGGTAGCGGTCGGCGATCTCGTGCAGGGACCACAGGCGGCGGGCGAGTTCGACAGGCTCTCGGGTGTCGCCCTTGCGCAGGTCGGTCGTGGTGAGAAGGGTGAGCGCACCATGGGCGCCGAGGCGGTGGGCCGCTTCTTCGACGTACGGTTCCCAGGCGTTGGCGCAGACGTACAGTCCGCCCTGCAGCGGGGCGCCGCCGAGGTGGACGAGCGTCTCACGCAGGGCGTCCCGGGCCGTGCGCGCCGATTCGGGCACCGCGAAGGCGGCCAGGTGCCAGACACCGTCCCAGGGAGCGAGCCCGGCGTCTTGCTGGAACGCGTGCCGGAGGAAGTCCGCGTTGGGAGCCAGGGCACGCGTGGTGTCCGCGGTCGCGTGCAGCTCCGCCTTGCGGCCACGGCCCTCGTGGGTGAACCGGCCCTCGGCCACGAGGCGTTTGATGCACAGCCGCACCTGCTGGTCGCTCATGCCCAGGGTGTTGGCGACGGTGTACAGCTCGTCCGCGCCGACGGTGCCGTCCTCGCGGATCAGCGCGTGGACGAGCATGCGGGTGGGGACCTCGACGTGGTCCGCCTCGGTGCTCACAGTTCTCTCGCCCCTCTCGTTCCGACGGCGCGACGCATGGTGGTCACCGCGCCGAACCCCAGCAGCCCGCGCAGGTAGGGGGTGCGCGCGGTCCGCACGGCCGTGAAGCCGCGCCGCTCGTACAGGGCCCTGGCGTGCGGATTGATGTCGATCACATCCAGTCTGATCTCCCGGCAGTGCTGCTCCGCCGCGACGGCGGCCACTTCCTCGATGAGCAGGCTCCCGACGCCACGCCCGCGTATGCCCGGGTCCACGGCGATGCCGTCCATGACGAGCTGTCCGGGGGCCGGGTGGCGTTCGAACAGGGCGAGGAGCAGGAGTCTGGGCAGCCCCCGCAAGTGTCCGTACACGCGCAGCACGGCGGAGGCCGATCCCCCGGTGAGGGCGCGGCCGCCAAGCTGGTAGCCGGCGAGGCCGACGAGCTGCCCGTCGAGGAGCGCGCACACCGCACGATCGGCGTTCAGGTGCGAGGCGATGAAGGGCACCGCCTTGTCCGGCGGGTTCAGCGCGGGGCCGAGTTTACGGCCGAAAGCCTCCCAGTACAGCTCGGCCGCCCGCCGCTCGGCGCCGGCCGGAAGGCCCCGCTGGACCGTGACCGGTCCAGTACCGGTGTCCGTCGTGTCCAGTCCCATACCGTGCCCTCTTTTCTCACTGCAACCCGAAACTCAAAGCTATCATTTCAACGACGATCGTGCGTGTACTGATAGTTTCAGTTCGCTCACTCGAACAGAGGCGGTCAGATCCCATGTATCCAAAGATCCAGCCCCGACGGCGCGGGCTCCGCATGGCCGTGTGGTCACTCGTCACGACCCTGGTCGTGGCCGCCGGTCTCGTCGGCGTGGCGCTGTGGCAGAACTCCTACGCCATGGACGAGCAGCGGGTATCAATCCGCTACGGCGGCCACACCCTCAACGGGGTACTGGCCACCCCCAAGGACGGCCGCAAACGCCACGGCCTGGTCGTGTACGTCCACGGCGACGGCCCCGTCGACGCCACCCACGACGACGGCTACAGGCCCATGTGGGAAGCGAACGCCAAGGCCGGCTACGCCTCCCTGTCCTGGGACAAACCCGGCGTCGCGGGCGCGCCCGGGAACTGGCTCGGCCAGTCCATGGACGACCGGGCCGACGAGGCAGCCGCCGCCATCGCCTGGGCGCGCGCCCGCCCGGACATCGACGGCGACCGGATCGGGCTCTGGGGCGCCAGCCAGGCGGGCTGGGTCCTGCCGAAGGTCGCCGCCAAGACGTCCGTGAGCTTCGTCATCGCCGTCTCACCCGCGATCAACTGGCTCCAGCAGGGCCGCTACAACCTCCTCGCCGAGCTGCGCGCCGACGGCGCGTCAGCAGGCCGTACCAACGCGGCGATCGCCAAGAGCGACACCACCCGACGGCTGCTGGAACGCCACGCGACCTTCGAGGAGTACGTCAAGGCCATGGGCGGCGACGCGGACGGCCTGACCGCCGATCGCTGGGGCTTCATCTCCAAGAACTACACCGCGGACGCCACGCAAGACCTTCGCGCCCTGCGCGGCGTACCGGTGCTGCTGGCCCTCGCGGGTCATGACATCAACGTAGACACCGCCGACACGGAGCGCGTCTACCGCGATGTGCTGGACGCAGGCGGTGCATTGACGGCCAAGTACTATCCGGACGCGACCCATTCACTTCTCAAGGAGTCCATCGAGCAGTCAGACCTCAAGATCACGCTCACTGCGCTCTTCTCGCCCCGCTCGCTCTTCGCGGACGGATTCCTGGACGGCCAACGACAGTTCCTCAAGGATCTCGTCCGAGGCAGCAATGCCACTCCGTGACAGTCCAGCAAGATCGGCCATGACGCGTGGTGCACGTTCGCGTGTACCGTCCGGTGCACTTTGAAGCGTACGCCGACAGGTGCCCTCGACCATCGAGCCGCGCAGGTAGTTTGCCAAGCGCCGGACGTGTTCTCGTTTCGATAATCGCTGCACCGATGTCCCCCGAGGCCGTGATGGTTGCCGGGCACCCACGTCCGGGGGTTCAGAAACAGGTTGTTCAGACAGTCGGGGACGCGATGTAGTCGTGGCGTTGGTGGCCCCGCCCGTCGCCGTGCCAGTCCAGGAACAGCACCGAGTCGCCGAGCGCGGCCGCGCCGGCCCGGTGGCTGATGGTCGCGATCCGGTAGGTGCCAGTGCGTGCCCGGCTGGACGTGCTGTCCTCCAGCCGCGCCTCCAGCCGGGGAAACGCGCTCGGCCACCACGGGGTCGGTGCCCTCGCGGGATTGCTTGATCTGCACCCGCAGCTTGGCCCCGTCGAAAATCGTCGGGTCATCCACGAGGTGGAAGCTGGCCCCATCCCAGCGCACTTCGGCGTACGCATAAACGGTGCCCCCGGACCGGGCCGCGCACCTCCGCACCGTCACCTTCCAGTTGTCCGGCCACGGCCCGTCATAGCTCGTGTCGTCAATGTCCTTCGTGCTGCTGGCGCACTTGTACGCCGGGGCCGCCGTGGCGGAGGGAACGGCCGGAGCCGCCACCGCCACCACGGCCACCGCCGCGCGCTTGATGGTGCTCATGCCCGGTCAATGCCGGGACCGCAGAAGCGACACGGCCCTGCCCCGAAACCGCCTCGGACGGGCGACCCCCGGCGCCCGGGCGTCGATCGCACGTCCGCTCAGCTGGAAGCGGGTACCGCTCCGGTCCAGGCGAGGACGTCGTCACGGCGGTAGTCCTCGCCCAGAATGGCCAGCATGTCCGCCAGCCGGCCCGCGAGGTCGGCAGCCCTCTCCGGGGACTCTTTGCGGAGCAGCGCGGCCCACACGGCCGCCCACATCTCCCGGTACGCCTCGGATCCGAGGCGTACAGCGGCTGCCGGGGCGGGGGCGTGCGTGTCAGTACGGGCCGGGGCGCCGGTCGCCGGCGCCCTCGTTCTCCTCTATGCGCAACCCGTCAGCCGCAGCGTCCGCCTCACCATCGACGACTTCATCGACGACGAGACCGTCGTCACCGTCCGGCTGGGAGACCCGCTGTCCCCGCTGCCCGAGCCCGTCGCCGACCTGATGCGGGCCTACGTGCACTCTCGCCAGCACCTGCCCTACGCCAGCAGCAGGAGTTCACAGTGGCTCTTCCCCGGCCGTCAGCCCGGACAGCCGATGAACCCGGTCAGCCTGCAAGTCCACCTGCGGAAGATCGGCGTCCCACCGCACCGCAGCAGGGCCTCCGCGATCCGTCAGCTCGTCCTCCAAGCCCCGGCCCCCGTCATCGCGAAAGCACTCGGCTACCACGACAAGACCGCCACCCGCCTGGTCACCGAGGCCGGCGGAATCTGGAGCCGATACGCCCCGGTGACCACACACGGTGAGTTGTCGCTCCACTCCAGCTGGCATGCCTCGTCACTCGGGAAAAGTGAAGCCCAGTTCGCGCAGGCGGGGCAGGCAGGCTTCCAGGCACTGCTCCACCGACGCAGCATCGGTACGCACGAGGATGTCGTCACGCAACGGGGCGCCACTGGCCACGAACGTCCAGGGCTTCCGCCTCTCTGCCATCCGCTCAGCATCAGCCTTGAACAGTACGGTTATGCCCTGCTCGGCCAGCGCCTCCATGATCGCGACAATGTCCACCGGTGACCCCTCCAGAAGTGGCTCAAACACACCACGGTGACCCTATCCGTCCGAGCGCCGGACAGTTCGACGTGGTGCTGTGCCACAACCTCCTTCAGTACGTGGACGACGTGCCCGGCACCCTCGCCACGGCCCTTGCACCTCTGAAGCCCGGTGGCCTGTTCTCGGCGATGGCGATCAACCGGCATTCTGCGGCCTTGAACATCACCGTTCGCGAGATGGACCCGGCCGCCGCGGCGGCTGCGCTCGACACTGACCAGGTCCGAACCCAGATGTTCAACTCAGCCCTGACGCTGTACACGGCCGAGGAGATCATCCCGTCCTGCACAGCCTCGGCTGTCAGGACGTGCAGCACTACGGCATCCGCAGCTTCTGCGACTACATCACCGACGACGCACGAAAGTACGACCCGGCGTTCTACGCCGACCTCGAACGACTGGAACTCGCTACCACCGCGCGCCCGCCCTACATGCACACCGCTCGGCTCTTCCAACTGACGGCGCGGAAAAGAGACAGCTGACCGCGCCTCTGGTGGCGGGCGCGTAGGCCACGCCCGCCACCAGTCCTGCTACTCCTCCGCAGCGTCCGGGTCGCGCAACGGCCGCAGGCCCCGGGTGAATCCGGCGGGGAGAAGGAGTAGCGGCCCAGCATGTTGATGTGGTGGCGGACGAAGGGCGAGAGGCGGGCCACGTCCTCGTCGCGGACATCGAAGCCGTCGTTGCGGAGCTGGGTGACGGCGGCGTCCATGTAACGGGTGCTGAAGAGCACCCGGGCGTTGAGGACGAGTCCCAGCGCACCAATCTGGTCTTCCATGCCGTCCTGGTAGAGCTGCCCGTACTTGCCGTGGAAGATCTTCCGCGCCAGTGCGTGGCGGCCTTCCTGGAGGTTGGCCTGCAGTTTGAGGGGTGTGACCGAGATACGCGTCAGAGGGGCAACGGGATGATCTTGAAGCCCTGAGCCCGGCCCCCGTTTTTCAGAGGGACGCGCGCGCTGTTCTGCCAGCGGCAGAACACCGGCCGGACCGGGCTCGATGATCACTACAGTCCAGTCTCATGACGACGATTTCGACGCGCACGGTCGAGTACCCGGCGGACGGTTCGACGATGACCGGGCACCTCGCTCTCCCGGCCGGTGTCGACCGCCGGCCCGCGGTGCTGCTCGGACCAGAGGGCATGGGGCTCAGCGACGTCGAGCGCCGCCGGGCCGACGCTCTCGCCGAGCTGGGATATATAGCGCTGGCCTTCGACCTTCACGGCGGGCGCTATTTGGGCGACCCCGAGGAGATGCTGGCCCGTTGCATACCGCTGCTCGCTGATCCCGACCGGATGCGGGGCATCGGCCATGCGGCGCTCGACGTGCTGCGGACCGAACCGCGGACCGACCCCGACCGGATCGCCGCCGTCGGCTACGGCACCGGGGGCGCCGTCGCGCTGGAACTCGGGCGCGGCGGCGTCAACCTGCGCGCGATCGGGACAGTCAACGCAACTACCACGGGCCGGCCGGGCGAGGCGGCGCGCATTCGCTGCCCGGTGTGGGCCGGGGTCGGGTCGGAAGACCCGATCATGCCGCCCGTGCAATGGAACGCGTTCACCGCTGAGATGCAGGCCGCGGGCGTCGACTGGCGCCTCGCGGTCTACGGCGGCGCCTTGCACGCCTTCCACCACCCGCCGGTCGACCACCCCGCGGTCCCCGGCGTCGGCTACCACCCACAGCACGCACAGCGAGCCTGGCGCGACGTCGTCGACCTGCTCGCCGAGTGCCTGCCCGTGACGGAGGCTCTGGGGGCATGATCCAGGCAGACAGCCTGGCGCCAGGCCTGGTCCGCGTCGGGCACTGACAGTCCCCTCCCCGCAAGTCCGCACAGCAGAACCACATTCGGGCGGATGCTCGATCGCGGAGACGCGTTCGCAACTGCCGCAGTAATTACCGCAGTTACTGCGACGGAGCCCCTGCCGTGATCGTCGCGACCTGCGGCGATCCGTTCCGGCCGCCAGGGCGAGGTGTACGCATTTACGGCCTCGGGGAACATTGGTACAGCGGTTCCACGAGCGTGGATTCGGAGGCACCGTTCAGACGGTCCGCCGATACGTCGCGACGCTCCGGGACGGCACTGCCATTCCCGCACCAGCACCGATTCCATGCCTACGCGCGATCACATCCTGGATCATGCGTCGCCGTAAGTCGTTGAGCAAAAACGACGAGGTCCGGCTCAACGACGTCTGTCCGGCCTGCCCGGACATCGCACGCGCCCGCGAGATCGCGCAACGGTTCACCGCCCTGGTACGCGACCGCACAGGCCATCTGCTGCCCGACTGGATCAGCGACGCGGAGCGTGACGCGCCTCAGCCGATCCGAGGGTTCGCCCGGTTCATGAAGTTTGACATCGACGCCGTCACCGTGGGCCTGACCTTGCAGTACAGCTCCGGCGTCGTAGAAGGGGCACGTCAACCGCATCAAGACGATCGAGCGGCAGATGTACGGCCGAGCCTCGTTCCACGTCCTGAGAGCCCGCATCCTCATCGAGCCGTAGTCATCACGGACCTGCGGGCACAGCCAAAATTCGGGATCGGAATCAGGGGTGCCGGGCATGTGTAGATCGCAGCCAGGACAGTGTCCCGGAGCCAATGCCGAGACACTCTGGGCCTGTGGTCAGATGCGCGCGGACGCCGAATGTCGGGTGGCGCGTCCTCCCGTGGACCCTTACCTGTTCCCGTTTAGCGGCACGTGACGGAACCAGCGCCTCTCTGTCCGGGGTTCGTAACGGATCCGCCGCCGCCGGAGGTGGTGCGCGGCCACAGGGGCATGCTGACCAGCATGATCGAAAACAATGGGGGGACGACCGGGGGGTCGCGGAAGCGGCTCGCGGTCGTCGGCGGCACGATCGCGCTGGTGACGATTCTGACCGGGGCCGGGCTGTTGCTCGGCCCCGTTGCGAACGCCGTCAACGCGGCCCGCGCGTACGACGCCGCGACGCCGTGCGGACAGAGGCAGACGCGGGACTGTCTGACCGTGGCTCCCGCGACCGTGGTGGGACCCTGGACCGAAGAAACCCACCTCCGGCACGCCGACATCATCTTCGCCACGGCCGACGGGTCCCGCCAGGTGCTCGCCCTCGACCGCAAATACGAAGGGGACCTCTTCCCGGCGGGGGCACGCGTCCGACTGATCAGCTGGCACGGTGAGGTACGCGACGTCGAATACGGAAGCGGCCGAAGCGCCGGCACCTCACCCACCACCGACAACCCCCACCTTGCTCACCAGGTGCCGCTGGCCTGGGCCATGGGCATGATCCCGTTCGGCCTGGGACTGCTGTGGCTGGTGGTGTGGTCCGCCTTCTTCTCCGCACACTCCCGCCGCAGTACCCCCTGGCAGGTCATGGTTCCGCTCCTCGGGACGACGGCGATCGCGTTGGCAGGGTCGACCACGGCCGTACTCGCCGACGAAGTTGCCGTAACCCTGCGCTGGACCGCCATTGCCGCCGCGATGACAGTGCCGGTCACCGTGGCCTTCCATCTGTGGGCGGTAGCTCGGGGCGACACGGTCGCGGTCGAGCCGCGCCGCGACGGGCGGGAGCACGTCTTCCAGGCGTGGCTGCTCGGTGACCGCAGTGGACCTGACGGCATGCCCGCCCACAGCCACCTCGTGGTGGGGCCGGGGGTGCTCGCCTTCACCAACGAACCCACCGGCGCCTTCCGGCGCGCCCCGTTGCCCGCCGGGCTGGTGCTGGAGCGGGTCCGACGCCTGTTGACGTCCAACCCCGACGCCATGGCCCTACACGGCGATGCCGGTCGCGGGTGCCTGGTAGCCCAGTGCCGGGACGGGGAGCGTGAGGTGCTCATAGCCGTGCACCGCAGAAACATGCCGTGGCTGGTCGGCGCGCTGCCGCAGACCGAGCCTGCCAGCGCCGACTAGGCACTGTCTTCAAAGAGTTCTGATGGGGGATCATGTGTCGCATGGTGCGTCGTCATGAGCTGTCGGATCTGGAGTGGGAAGCGTTGTCCGCGCT
>NZ_JOIR01000033.1 GCF_000720115.1 Streptomyces sp. NRRL F-2580 | reverse complement strand
CCACCCCCGTCCCAACCGGCCGGGCTGGCCCGCTCGCCGCACAAATTCAGCCTCGCCGGCGTTTGAGGCGCGGGGTCCGGGGCGGAGCCCCGATCTTTGCGCCGCGCTGTCCAGCCGCGCCGCACAATCCAGCCCCTCCGGCGTTTGAGGAGCGGGGTGCGGGGCGGAGCACCGGTAATTCAGCCGCACTGTCCAGCCTCCGCCGCGCAAATTCAGCCTCGCCGGCGCTTGAGGCGCGGGGTGTGGGGCGGAGCCCCGGGGGCGGCGCTTGCGCTGGTCAGGCTTCGCGGGCCATGACGCGGCGCGCCGCCTCGGCCTCGGCCGCGGGGGGAGACAGTTCGTCGAGGGTGTCGAGCTCGTCGTCCGACGCCAGTTCCCGCTCCCAGGCGGCCGCGAGACGCTCCTGCTCCTCGCGCGGTCTGCCGCTGACGGCCTCCCGGTGGTCGGGGTCCAACGCCGCGAGGAAACGTCCGATCGCGTCCGAGGGCATGCCGTGCTCCTTCTCGCCGTGGGGGAGGGGCCGCGGCTCCTGCGGGACCGCGCCCGGCCCAGGATGGCGAACCCCGGCCGGGGTCGGCGGCCCGACACGCTGCTCGCCCCGGGCAGGTGAACCGAGGTGCACCCGGCTCACCCGTCCGGTTTCCCGGTGTCGGTCCCGCGGGACGCCCGTGGGCGGCCTACCGTCGGGGTATGAGCGAATGCGTCGTCGTGTACGAGCTCGGCGGATCGGCAGAGGGCGGCGAGCCGTCCGTACGGCGGGTGCACGCGGCGCCGGCCGCCCCCGGCATGACGGCCGTCCCCGGCCCGCGGACCTTCTGCGGCAGGGACACGTTCGCCATGCGGAGGGCCTCCTGGCAGCCGCCGGGGCAGCCCGGCTCCGCGTGGTACGACCCGCAGTACGCCGGCCTGGTCTGTCCCGCCTGCGACGACGCGGCAGGCGCCGGCTGAGGTGCGTCAGCGCACGTCGTGCTCGGGCAGGTCCACCTCGGCCGGGGCGAAGCCGAAGCCGCGCTTGGTCGCCTTCGCGGTCTGCTTACCGCAGAACGCCGCTTCGAGGGTCCCGCCGAGGGCGGTGTTCGCCTCGCCCTTGTTCGAGGTGTTCGCCATGGCGGCGAGACTGCGGCGGCCGTCGCGGGTGGAGAAGGCGTAGGTGTAGAAGCCCTGCACGGTGCCGGTGTGCCCGTAGACGGACGTGCCGCAGGAGAGGTCGTAGCGCCGCAGGCCGAGCCCGTAGAACCGGGTGTTCGTGGCGTCGGTCGGGGTCACGGTGATCATGGCGTCCAGCAACCGCGCGGGCAGCAGCTTCCCGCTCAGCAGGGCCGAGGTGAAGGTGTTCAGATCGGCCGGGTCGGAGATCATCGCACCGGCGGACTGGGCCCACGACGCCGTCTGCTCGGTGGAGTCGACCAGTGGCCCGCCGGCCTCGTCCGGGTGGAGGTAGCCGCGCGTGTGTACTCCGCTGATCTGCGTGGCGGGGTGCACGTACGCGGTGTTGCGCAGCCGCAGCGGCTGGATGATGCGCCGCTCGTACTCCTTGGCCACCGGGTTGCCGGTGGCCTTCTCGATGAGCATGCCGACGACGACGAAGTTCGTGTTGGAGTACCCGTACGCCGCGCCGGGCTCGCCGGTCCGCGGCTTGGCCAGGGAGAGGTCCACCAGCTCCTGGTAGCCGAAGACCCTGTTGCGCACGGCCTCGAAGCCGGGCACGGTGTGCTCGAACATGGCGTCGGTGTAGTCCGCCAGCCCGCTGCGGTGGTTGAGCAGATGGCGCACCGTGATGCGGTCGTCGGGCAGCAGGCCGGGCAGGTAGCGGTTGACGGAGGTGTCCAGATCGATCCGTCCTTCGCCCACCAGCTGCAGCAGGACGACGGAGGAGAACGTCTTGGTGACGCTGCCGATCCGGAAGCGGGCCTGGGGCTGCATGGGCGCGCCCGTGCCCTGGTCGCGTACGCCCACGGCCCGGGTGCGGGTCCCGTCGGGGCCGCTGAAACGGGCCAGGGCGCCCGGCGCCCCGGCGTCGGTCGTGTTCACCAGCGCCTGGGTCAGCGCCTCGAGGTCGGGGGTGGTCCCGGCGGCGTGGGCGGTGGTCACCGGAGCCACCGCGGCCATCACCGCGAGCAGGGCTGTACTGAGGGCCAGACGGCAGTTCATGGGCAGGCGCACTGTGTTCCTCTGGTCAGAAGGTCGGCACGGGGCAGTGAATCGAGGCATCGGGGACCGGCCCGGGCGGGCGGTCCGTGACGCCTACTGAAGATCATCGGGCTGAACGAACGGCCATCCGGGCCACAACGCGCCGCGTCAGCAGGGCAGTTCCAGCAGCCGGACCGCCGCCTCGCGCATCTCCACCTTGCGGATCTTCCCGGTGACGGTCATGGGGAACTCCTCCACGACGTGCACGTAGCGCGGGATCTTGAAGTGGGCCAGCCGGCCGTCGCAGTACGCCCGCACCGCGGCCGCGGTCAGCGGCTCGGCGCCCTCGCGCATCCGCACCCACGCCATCAGCTCCTCCCCGTACTTCGCGTCGGGCACGCCGATGACCTGGACGTCCAGGACGTCCGGATGGGTGTGGAGGAACTCCTCGATCTCGCGCGGGTAGAGGTTCTCCCCGCCGCGGATCACCATGTCCTTGATCCGCCCGGTGATGCTCACGTAGCCGTCGTCGTCCATGACGGCCAGGTCGCCGGTGTGCATCCAGCGGGCCGCGTCCACGGCCTCGGCGGTCCGCTCCGGTTCCTCCCAGTAGCCGAGCATGACCGAGTAGCCGCGGGTGCACAGTTCGCCCGGTTCTCCGCGGGGCACCGTCAGGCCGGACTGTGGATCGACCACCTTCACTTCGAGGTGCGGCCCGACGCGGCCCACCGTGGACACCCGCCGCTCGACCGAGTCGTCGGCGCGGGTCTGCGTGGAGACGGGCGAGGTCTCCGTCATCCCGTAGCAAATGGACACCTCGGTCATGCCCATCCGGTCGATGACCTCCTTCATCACCTCCACCGGACAGGGCGATCCCGCCATGATCCCCGTCCGCAGGCTGGACAGGTCGTACGCGTCGAATCCGGGATCCGCCAGCTCGGCGATGAACATGGTGGGAACTCCGTAGAGCGAGGTGCACGACTCCGATTCCACCGCGGCGAGGGTGGCCGCGGGCTCGAAGGACGGCGCCGGGATCACCATGGCCGCGCCGTGGCTGGTGCACGCGAGGTTGCCCATCACCATGCCGAAGCAGTGGTAGAAGGGGACCGGGATGCAGACCCGGTCCTGCTCGGTGTAGTGGCACAGCTCGCCCACGAAGAAGCCGTTGTTGAGGATGTTGTGGTGCGAGAGGGTCGCGCCCTTGGGGAAGCCCGTGGTCCCCGAGGTGTATTGGATGTTGACCGCGTCGTCAGGGCTCAGCGCGGCCTGCGCGCGGGCCAGCTCCGCCGGGTCGCCCTGGCGGCCCCGCTCCAGCAGGGAGGTCCACAGGGTCCCGCCCAGCAGCGCCACGAACTCCAGCAGCGGGCAGCGCGGCCGCACTTCCTCGATCATGGCCGCGTAGTCGGAGGTCTTGAACCGGTCCGCCGCGGCCAGCAGACGGACCCCGGACTGCCGGAGTACGTACTCCAGTTCGTGGGAGCGGTACGCGGGGTTCACGGTGACGAGAACCGCCCCGATCTTGGCGGTGGCGTACTGCACCAGCGTCCACTCCGCGCGGTTGGGGGCCCAGATGCCGACGCGGTCGCCCTTGACGATGCCCAGGTCCAGCAGTCCGAGCGCGAGCGCGTCGACGTCGGCGGCCAGTTCCGCGTACGTCCACCTGCGCCCGGCGGCCACGTCGACGAGCGCGTCGCGCCCGGGGAACCTCCGCACGGTCCGGTCCAGGTTCTCGCCGATGGTATCGCCCAGCAGCGGCACTTCGCAGACCCCGGACGCGTAGCTCGATGCGGCAGACACATGGACCTCCTGGACTGGGTGGCGAGAGCGGGGCCCGGCGGTCCGGCGTCCCCTCGTGAACCGCGCAGACGGGACTCTCGCACACGCCGGAGCGGGCATGCGTGCGCCGACCTGCGAGGATGGCCGGAAATATACTGTCGGGGTGACTGAGACCCCCTTGCCTCCCTGCCCCGAATGCGCGGGTGCGTACGCCTACGAGATGGGCGCGCTCCTCGTCTGCCCCGAGTGCGGGCACGAGTGGCCGCTCGTGTCCGGCCAGCCCGGCGAGGGCCCCGGGGAGCGGGTGATCAAGGACGCGGTCGGCAACGTACTGGCCGACGGGGACACCGTGACGGTCGTCAAGGGCCTGAAGGTCAAGGGCAGCCCGACGGGCATCAAGGCCGGCACCAAGGTGCGCAACATCCGCCTCGTCGAGGGTGTCGACGGCCACGACATCGACTGCAGGATCGAGGGCTTCGGGTCCATGCAGCTCAAGTCCAGCGTGGTCAGGAAGGTCTGACCGGAGCGTCCCGCCCCCCGTGTCCTGCGCTCCGCGGGGAAGGGAAAGGCGCCTGCCGGGCGGAGACCCGGTCAGGCGCCTTCGTCGTTCATCCGGCCGATTGCTTCCGGCTGGTCACTCCCGGCCGGTCCCAGGCGGCCGTTCCCGGGCGGAGGGATCAGGGCGCGGCGTAGACGCGGAGGCGGAAGGGCGCCGCGGTGGTGATCGTCGCCGTGGCGGTGAAGACGTCCTCGCCGTTCTGGCGGGCCAGGCTTCCACCACCCCCATCCGCGCGGGGCGACGGTCTCCGAGTGGCCCCTGAACGTCTTCGACGACGCCCAGGCCGCCGCCGAACTGCGCACGCTGCGCGCCATCGCCGCCGCCGACCTCCACAACCTGGTCTTCGAACGGGACTTCAGGATCGTGCCCGCGACCATGGCGGGTGCCACCGGCGTCCCCGCCCACCAGCACTGAAAGGCCATCCCTCATGACGAACCTGCGACTGTCCGTGCTGGACCAGACCCCGGTCGGCGAGGGCCATACCCTGGACCATGCGCTGCGCGCCTCCGTGGACCTCGCACGCGTCGCGGAGGACCTCGGCTACACCCGGTACTGGGCCGCCGAGCACCACGGCCCCCCGGGCTTCGCGAGCAGCGCGCCGGAGATCCTCGCGGGGGCGCTGCTCGCCCACACCTCGCGGATGCGGATCGGGACGGGCGACGTGCTGCTGCCGCGCTACGAACCGGCGAAGGAGCCGAGTTCCGGGCGGCACCGGCCGCCGGGCGGCCGGTGCGCTGGCGGTGCGCGTGGTGAGCGCGGACAGTGCAGGCCGCGCCGAGGAACTGGCCCAGAGCCTGCTGCTGTGGCGCGCCCGCCCGCATGGACCTCGGCCAGGACGCCCCGCTGCCGTCGTACGAGACCACGCGCCGCCACCGGTGGACGGGCGCCGAGCTGGAGCGGGCCAAGGTGCACCGCCCTCGTGTCCGGGGCGCCCGAGCAGGTGCACTCCGTACTGACGGCCCTCGCCGGGACGCACGGGGTGGACGAGCTGGTCGTCAACACCCTCACGTCCGACCCGGCCGACCGGCAGCGTTCGTACGAATTGCCGGCCGAGGCCTTCGCCCTCCCGGCGGCCCTTCCGTCGACCCTCCCGGCGGCCCGCCCGGAAGCCGCCGTGGGAGCGTCCCCCTCCTAGGGCTCCGGCCGTGGACAGGTCGGCCCTCTCACCGGGCGGGGGCAGGGTCCGTCAGAGGTAGAGGTCGATGGTGAAGCGCCTCACGCCCGTACCGATCGTGTCGGCGTGGACCGAGCCGCGGGCGCGGTCGAATTCCCCGGTGCCGCCGGTGATCCCGTTGTCGAACGAAGGGGGAGGCCCCGCGTTGAGATGGCCGAAGACCGTCCCCTGCACGGAGATCTGGCCGCCCGGGAGGGTGTAGGTCACGACGCATTCCTCCGCGCCGCCGTCGACGGCCCGGGTGGTGGTGCAGGTGCCGTTGGTCTCGCCGATGCTGTTGTGGTTCTGGTCGAAGAGCTCCGAGCGGAAGGCGGTCCGGTCGCCCTGGGAGGGGCCGTTGGGGCTGACGGGGAAGCGCGTCTGCTGCCTGAGCTCGCCGGTGAGCGTGATGACCCGGTGTTTGCCCTTGTCGTGGGTGGGATGGGGGTCCGTCGCGGCGGCGGCCGCGACGGGGGCGCAGGCGAGAAGGGCGACCAGCGCCGTGGCCGTGCCGAGACAGGCTGCTCTGATGGGGCGCATCGTGCGGCTCCTGAGGTCGATGCTCCTGGATGGTCAGATGACGAACACGTCATGTGATGACCTTCATAGCCTCGGTTCGGCCGCCGCCCGGAACGTCCGCGTGCGACCCACCGGCAGATCCGACCGATCGGACCAACCCGGGCGTGGGACGGTCCGCCCGGCCGGTCCTTTTCAGCCGGTCTGAATCTCCTCCGATTTACAGGGTGAATTCCCTTTCCGGGTTCCATTTCGTATGGGTGAACGGAAGCGGCTTCCCCGCAAGTGCAAGCGTCTTCACAACCGGAATTCACCGGACGAATATCTGCGTCAAATATTCCTTGACGTGACGACAGGCCGCACACGTAAAGTCCGTGCGGTCGGCGCCAGTTGACGCCGTCCGAGGTTTTGTCACATTTAGTTCAGGAGATGCAGTGAAACGAAGTAGACGCATATCTGCGTTACTCGTCGGTCTGGTGGCCACATCGTTGGGAGCGGGGCTGCTGCAGCTGCCCGCGATCGCGGCCGAGTCGGTGCCGTCGTCCGCCGCGGGCTCGCCCGCTCCAGAGACCGACAAGTCGTCCGTTCCCTCGGCCGACCGCGAGAAGGTGCTGGGCAAGGGGTGGCAGAACTCCGGCGACCTGGCGTGGACGACCACGTCGGACGCCCAGGGGTTCCACATCCTCACGGCGAACGAGAACGCCGGGTACGCGTGGAAGACCGTCGCCTCGCTCGCCGAGCCCGGTCTGGACGCCGACGCCTGGATCGGCAACGCGTGCGTCACGGGCTCCGGCAGGCGGGCCGTCGTCGTGTACGCCCCGCGCACGTTCACCAACAAGCCGCAGCTCATGGCACGCGGCGCGTTCACGGCCGTGGTCGAGCTGGACACCGGCAAGGTGACCAAGCTGGACCTGCGCGCCTCGCTCTCGTACTACAACCCGGGCTGCGGCACGGGGGAGAGCGCCGTGTTCACCCAGTCCGGCGGTGACGACAAGAGCGGCACCCGGCTGGTGAGCGTGGACGCGGTCACCGCCAAGCTCGCCACACCGGTCGAGGTCACCGGTCAGGTCACCTCGGGCGTGCCCGTGGACGGGGCGGTCGTCGCGGCGAACGGGGCGCAGATCGTCAAGATCGACGCTCAGGGCCGCAGCCGGACGCTGGCCCGCACCGCCTCCGTGCCCTACCGGCTGAGCCCCGACGCCGACGGCGGCATCACCTTCCTCGACCAGCAACCGCGGAAGTCGGCCGCAGACCGAGGCACCACCCAGGTGCGGCGCGTGGCCGGCGGCAAGACGAGCACCCTGGGGGAGGGGCCGCTGACCCACACCGGCCTCGTCCGGGCCGGCGGCGACGTCTACATCACCGGCGACGCCAAGGCGGCCAAATCGCTGCCCGCCCGGGTGAAGTCCCTGCCGGGCTCCCCCAAGGACGCGCTGGTCTCGACGGGCGGCAAGGCCGTGGTCCAGCGCACCGAATGGGCCGACGTCAAGGACTCCACCCTCCAGCCCGAGTCGGCCCTCGACGCACGGCCCGTGAAGATCGAGCTGTCCGTACTCGACACCAAGAAGAAGGTCGGCTTCACGGCCGACCCGCTCGCGGTGATCCCCGACAGCTGGAAGCAGGGCCGCGACCCCGCTCCCGCCGCCGGCCGCAAGACGGCCAAGGGTGCCGATCCCGCGGCCCCGTCCGGAGCCAAGTCGACGGCCGAGGCCACCGCCTCGGCAGCGGCCGCGGCCGCCGCGAGCTCGCCCACCGAGATCGTGGAGTCGGACCGGACCTGTTCCGTTCCCCGCAACGACCCCCGCAACCAGGCCATGCAGCCCAAGCCGCGCCAGGTGGAGTGGGCCGCGGACCAGGCCGTCACCGGGTTCCTCAACACGCACATCGAGCGCCCGGCGAACTGGAAGAACCTGGGCATGCCGGCGTACATGCCGCAGTCGCTCTTCCTCAACCCGCCGCTCGAGGGGGGCGGCAGGGTGCCGGCCCAGGTGCTCCTGGGCATCACCACCCAAGAGTCGAACATGTGGCAGGCGGCGCGCAGCACCGTCCCCGGTGTCACCGGCAACCCGCTGATCGGCAACTACTACGGCATCGACTACTACGACGGCACCGACGCCAACGACTGGGACGTCAACTTCGCCGAGGCCGACTGTGGTTACGGCATCACGCAGGTCACCGACCACATGCGGATGGCCGGCCGGGAGGACGGCCACGGCGGGGCCGCCTGGCCGTACCAGACGCAGCGCGCGGTGGCGCTCGACTACACCGCGAACATCTCCGCCGGCCTGCAGATCCTGATCGAGAAGTGGAACGAGACCTACAACGCCGGGATGAAGCTCAACAACGCCAACCCGGCGAAGCTGGAGAACTGGTACTTCGCCCTGTGGGCGTACAACTCCGGTTTCCACCCCCAGGGCGCGGCAGGTGAACCCTGGGGATTGGGCTGGTTCAACAACCCGGCCAACCCCGAGTGGGACGCGGCCCGCCCGCCGTTCCTGGAGAACTGGAACGGCGACGAGGACGCCAGCGCCGCGGCCCGCCCGCAGCTCTGGCCCTACCCGGAGAAGGTACTGGGCTTCGCCGCGCACCCGCCGTCCTTCCTGGAGTCCCCGGGCAAGATGGTGCCCGCCTTCATCGCCTCCTACTGGAACGGCACCGCCGCCCCGGTGGACGCCCCGGGAAGCGCGAAGTACAACCGCGCGCACGTGAAGCCGCCGGAGAACCTCTTCTGCACCGCGGCCAACAGCTGCAACCCGGCGAAGATCGGTGACACGGCGACGAACGACACCACCACCTCCGGCCCCTGTGGGCGCGCGGACTTCAAGTGCTGGTGGTCCGGACCGGCCACCTGGAAGGAAGACTGCTCCGCCTCCTGCGGGTTCGAGTTCATCCGCTTCAACTCCACCTACCCGGAGGAGGCAGACGGCACGCCGTACGCGCCGAACTGCTCGACCTCGGGACTGCCCTCGAACGCGCTGATCATCGATGACGTGCCGGACGGCACCCCATCCGTACGCCCCAACTGCGGGAGGCCCTGGACCAACCAGGGCAGCTTCGGCATGACCTTCTCCAAGTCCTCCGGCGAGAGCGTGTACCCCTCCAAGGTGGACCTGCACCAGCTGGGCGCCGGCTTCGGCGGCCACTTCTACTTCGGCCACACCCGTGCGTCCGACGTGAAGGGCGAACGCCTCAAGATCACCGGCACCTGGACCCTGAACAAGAGCCTGAACCAATGGGCCCGGGTGATGGTGCACATACCCGACCACGGAGCCCACACCCGGCAGGCCAGATACCAGGTCTACACCGGGAGCGGCGCCTCCTTCCGGGCCGTCCCGCAACGCATCAGATCCAACAAGTGGGTCTCGATCGGCGTCTTCCAGTTCAACGGCGTTCCGCAGATCAAACTCGACTCCATCGCCCAGGACGGAACCGGGGACGAGGACATCGCCTGGGACGCCGTGGCCGTCCAGCCGCTGGCGGCCAAGCCCGAGCACATGATCGTGGCGATGGGCGACTCCTACTCCTCCGGCGAAGGAGCCTCGGTCACCGGTGGCGGCGACTACTACCCGGAGACCGACTACGGCGGCGACCAGGGCTCGGCGCGCAACGCCTGCCACCGCTCGAAGAACGCCTGGATCCGTCAGGCCGGCGCACCCTACGACTCCGGCATCGGGCGGACCTTCGGGACGCGGGCCGACGCCTGGGGGGACTCGGGCAGCATCGACCTCCAGTTCATCGCCTGTTCCGGTGCGAGAACCCACCAGATCCTGTCCGGAAACGGTGAAGGTCCCACGAACGCCTGGGGGAAGAAGGGCGGGTCCTCGTACGGGGAGCTGCCCCAACTGGACAAGGGATACCTCGACAGCAACACCACGCTCGTCACCCTGTCCATCGGCGGCAACGACGCGGGGTACTCCGATGTGATCAAGAAGTGCATGCTCCTGACCTTCCCGACCTCCAACTGCTTCGACGATCCGCTCGACGGGGAGAGCGAGGCGATGAGGACGTCCGTCCCGAAGACCCTGGCGACGAAGGTCCGCCCGTCCATCGTGACCACCCTCAAGGAGATCGCACTGCGGGCACCCAACGCGAAGATCGTTCTCATGGGATATCCCATGTTGTTCTCCAACGGTGTGAACTGTGCCGGCGCCCCGTTCGTCAACAGCGCCGAGTACGCGGATTTCGGGACCGTGACCAACACCATGGCGACCGAGATGGGCAATGCCGCGGCCGACGCCCGCGCGGCCGGAGTCCGGGTGGTGTTCGCGGATCCCAGAATCGCCTTCAACGGAAAGGGAATCTGCGGGACCCCGGAAACCATCCACGGTATCGTCAACGACAAGACGCCGAGCGACAAGCCGGGCGATCCGGTTTCAGCGCAGGGATTCCATCCCAAGACCACGGGCGCCGCAATCTACGCCGGAGTCCTCAACGACGCTCTGAAGCCGTGACGTTCTGACGGCCCCCCCCGCTCCACCGGTGCCCGGGGCCGCACTCGGCCTCGGGCACCTTCCCCTCGAAAGGCGGACCCATGCGGGAACTCGCGCGCGCGGCCGGTGCGGCGGCCACCGGGGCGCTGACCGGAATCACCGTCTCCGGCATATGGAATTGGGGCTTCCGTGAAGACGCGAAAATGTGCAAGGACACGCCGAGCGTCTGCATCACGTACTACCCGCTGTACGCCCTCGGCCTGGCCGTCGCGATCGTCCTCGTGCTCGTGCCGGTGGGCCTGTGGATCTCCCAGGTCCGCCCCCTGCAGGTCAGCGTCCCGGTCTGCCTCGTGCTGATGGCGTACGTCCTGCTGCGCTCGGGCGACTGGCTGTACGCCCCCGGAAGCCCCAGCCTGCAGCTCACGTGGCCCTTCGTGCTGATCTGTGCGATCGGACCGGCACTCGTCGCCACGGCCCGCATCCGGCGGCTGCAGGTGCCCGCACTGTCCGCCCTGGGGATCCTGATCGTGGTTTCCCTCTTCGCCGGAACATGAGGGCAGAATCTCCCACCGTAGTCAGTGTCTTCGGAACGGGGAGTACGGAATGCGCGTGTTGCTGTCGGCCTATGATTCGCGCGGCGGCGTCGAGCCGCTGGTGGGTCTCGCGGTGCGGTTGCAGGAGCTCGGCGCGGAGGTGAGGGTGTGCGCGCCGCCGGACGAGGAGTTCGCCAAGCGGCTGGCCGGGGTCGGCGTGGAGATGGTGCCGACGGGCCAGTCGGTGCGCGCACTGGTGACCGGGAAGACACCGCCGTCACCCGGTGGCGTGCCCCGGCGGGCGGCCGATCTGGTCGCCGCGTTCTACGACAACGTCAGCGCGGCGGCCGAGGGGTGCGACGTACTGGTCGCGACCGGGCTCGTGCCCGCCGTGGCCGGCGTGAAGGCCGTCGCCGAGAAACTGGACATCCCCTATGTGTACGCGAGTTACCAGCCGGTGAGCCTGCCGTCGCCGCACCACCCGCCGATGCCGCGGCCCGGCCGGCCGCTCCCGGAGGACGTGACCGACAACCGGGAGCTGTGGGACCGCGACATCGAGGACGCCCAGGCGGTGTTCGGCGAGGCGATCAACGCCCACCGGACATCGATCGGCCTGCCGCCGGTGGACAACGTCCGCGACCACGTCTTCACCGACCGCCCGTGGCTCGCCGCCGACCCGGTCCTGGCCCCCTGGCAGCAGCCGGCGGACCTCGACGTGGTGCAGACCGGCGCGTGGGTCCTGCCGGACGAACGCCCGCTCCCCGCTGACCTGGTGGCGTTCCTCGACTCCGGCACGCCCCCGGTGTACGTGGGCTTCGGCAGCATTCCGATGCGTGATCCGGAGGGCGTCGCCCGGGCGACCGTCGAGGCGATCCGCGCGCAGGGCTGCCGCGCCGTCCTCTCCCGCGGCTGGGCCGACCTGGCCCTGACCGACGACCAGGACGACTGCTTCGTCGTCGGCGAGGTCAACCACCAGGCGCTGTTCCGCCGTACGGCCGCCGTCGTGCACCACGGCGGCGCGGGTACGACGACGACGGCCACCTGGGCCGGCGCGCCCCAGGTGGTGGTCCCCCAGGGGGCGGACCAGCCGTATTTCGCCGGCCGGGTGGCCGAGCTCGGCATCGGCGCGGCACACGACGGTCCGACCCCGGCCTTCGAGTCCCTCTCGGCCGCGCTCAAGACGGCCCTGGCCCCCGAGACCCGTGCGCGGGCGACCGCCGTGGCCGCCGCGTTCCACGCCGACGGGGCGATGGTCGCCGCGAGGCTGCTGCTCGACGCGGCCGGCTGAGCGACAGGCCGGCCGGCCGCGGTCACCCGATGTGGAGGAAGAAGGTGACCCAGACCAGCGCCACGGCCACGATCACGAGGGCCACCGCACCGAGCGGGACCCCGATGCGGGCCCCGACCGGCGCCGGTACCCCGTCCCGCCGCGCACGCCACAGGTCGGGAAGACCCCACACGATCGCGCAGATGCCGAGGGGCACAACGAGGTAGAGGGGCACGACGCGGATCGGGGGCGGGACGGCCTCCGGCAGGAACGGGCAGCCGATCGCCCCGACCGCGGCGATGCCCAGGAGCAGTGACCCCATGCCTGTGGACCGCGGTTGTGCCTCGTGGGCCGGTGTGACGGCCTGCTGCGTGGAACTCATGGGCAGCAGGCTAGGCGGAGGGCGACCGGCACACCCGGGGGCGGCTACTCAGACTTCTCTGAGTAGCCGGTCCCGCCTCCTCAGGACTGGCGCTTCCAGAGCGTCACTTCGGTGAGGTAGGTGGGGACGGTGTACTGCGTGCTGGTCGACGGCTCCACGGCGACGATCTTGACCATGGCCAGGTTGCCCTTGGACGTGACCGTGCACAGCAGGTCGCCCTTGACGATGGCGCTGTCCGCGCCGGAGAGGTCCGAGCTCGGCAGCCTGTCGGGGATCGGATTGGTGGCCGCCCCGGTCTCGCACTGTTCGGGCGTGGCACCCTTGCTCTTCCCGAAGGGGGTGCTGCTCTTGACGTCACTGAAGCCCATCGCCAGCTCCTGGTCCTTCCAGCCGATCTCCCCGGTCAAGGCGACCTTGGGGAAGTCCAGGTCGACGTCGTAGACCTTGCCGAACTCCCGGCCCGCCAGCAGCTTCAGCGGCTTGTCCTTGAAGACGGCGGTGTAGGCAGGACCCGGGGCCGAGGCCTGGGGCGCCGCCGCGGAGCCGCTCGGCTGCGAGGCCGGGGCGGCGTCCTTCGGCTGGTCCGCCGTCTTCTGCTTGCCGGCGTTCGCGGTCGCCCCGCCGCCGTCCTCCCGCGTGAGGTACCAGGTGCCGCCGGCGATCAGCGCCACCGCCAGGACCCCCGCGCCGACGGCCAGCGGCAGCCGGCCGCGGCCGGTGGGCGCGGGGGCCGCCGGGGCGGCGGCAGCGGGCGCGGCGTAGGCGGGGCTCGTGGGGGCGCCGTACACGGGGGACCGCGCAGGACCGCCCACCGGCCCCTGCGTCGGAGCGTACGCCGGGTGGGCCGGTCCGGAGGCCTGCGTGGGGGCGTAGGCCGGCCGGGCCGGCTCGGGGGCATGGGTCGGGGTGTACGCCGGCTGCGGGGGCGTCCGGGCCGCCTCCTCGCGCCGCGCGATCGCCGCGGCGACCGGTGCGGGCAGCCAGTCCGTGAAATCGCGCAGCTCGCGGCCCGCGGACTTCCGGCACCACTCGGCGATCTCGGCGGGCAGGGGCCGCTTCTCGGGATCGGCGGCCAGGCAGCGCTCCAGCAGCGGCCGCAGCGCGTCCGGGTAACCGCTCAGGTCCGGCGCCTGCTGCGGGGTGTTGGCTATCGAGGCGGCGATCGAGATGCCCGCCCCGTCGCCGTACGGGTGCCGACCGGTGGCCACGACGGCGGCGATCAGACCCAGCGCGAAGATGTCGGTGGCCGGAGTGACCTGCTTGCCGAGCGCGTGCTCGGGCGACATGTACTGCGGGGTCCCGATGAACCCGCCGCTGCGGGTCAGCTGGGTGGTGTCGGTGGCCCGCGCGATCCCGAAGTCGATCACCCAGGGACCGTTCGAACCGAGCAGGATGTTGCTGGGCTTGAGGTCGCGGTGCACCACCGAGGCGGCGTGTACGGAGTGCAGCGCCTGCGCGGTGCAGCCGATCAGCTGGAACACGGCGGGCAGCGGCAGCGGACCGTGGGCGGCGAGGGCCTCGTCGAGCGGCAGACCCGGCACGAACGCCGTGGCCAGCCAGGGCTGTTCGCCGCTGGTGTCGTGGTCGAGGACCGGCACGATGTGGTAGCCCTGCACCCGGCGGGCCGCCTGCACCTCGTGCTCGAACCGGGCCCGGAAGTCCGGCTCCTGGGCGAACTCGCGCCGGATGACCTTCAGCGCGACCGGCTGGTTCCCCCGGGTCCGGGAGAAGTAGACGGAGCCCATACCGCCTTCGCCGATCTTGGCCAGCAGCCGGTAACCGGCTATCTCCTGCGGATCGTTCGGTCCCAGCGGGCCCAGCACGGCGCGGTCGGCGTTCGACATTCGCATCCCCTCGTTGATCAAGAGGGAAGATCGTAACGGGCGTCCGGCCACGGCCCCGCGCGTCCGGTGCCCGCTCCGGTGCTCCGTCCGTCCCGAGTGCGCTCTGGTGGCGCCGCCGGGGCATCTCCTACCATCGGGGCAGGGGTGGGGAGGGGGGTGCGTGGATGGCGGCGCACGTCGGGCGGCTGGAACGTTTCGTGGCCTGGGTACTGCGCAATGCCGATGTCGTCGTGGCCCTGCTGGTCGCGATGGCGGTCGGCTTCCTGGACATCTTCGGTGACGTCGTCAGCGACGACGTGGCCTCCGGCGCCACCCTGGTCGTCCTCGGTCTGCTCGCCACCGGCTCGATCGTGGAGCGCGTGCGCCGGCCCGCGAGCATCCAGGAGGCGATGAGCGGGACCCGCCGGGCCCTGGAAGACCTCGCCATGGTGCGCTCGCTCTCGGGCAACGAGGTCGGCGAGGCCCTGCGCAAGGCCCGCCAGCACACCAACCTCTGGTACTTCAAAGGCGGTACCGGCACCTACCTGCGGGCCGTCACCCTGCCGCTGTGCGTGCGCGCGGCGAAGGAACAGCGCTCACAGCTCAACGTGAAGATCGACATCGTGAACCCGGCCGACGAGCGGGCCTGCGCCGCCTACGCCCGCTTCCGCCAGATGTTCGGCGCGCAGCGCCCCGGCGACGACCCGTGGACCACCGACCGGGTCCGCCGGGAGTCGTACGCGACGGTCCTCGCCGCCTGCTGGTACCAGCGGCAGCTGACGACGCTCGAGATCAGCGTGCACCTGTCGTCCGCCGTGCCGACGCTGCGCTTCGACCTTTCCGAGACCTGCCTCGTCATCACCCAGGACGACCAGTCCCGGGTGAACCTGCTCGTGGAACGGGGCCAGCCGCTCTACGACTACTACGTCACCGAGCTGCACCAGAGCCGAGAGCAGGCAACCGTGCTCGATCTGCGCGTCGCGTCGCCCCTCGGCCAGGAGCCAACCGTCGACGAGGTGCGCACGCTCTTCGACGACCTGCGGCTTCCGCTGCCGCGCTTCTTCACCGACAGCGACATCGGCAAGATCATCGAGAAGGCGCTGCACGCGGAGGACCCTTACAGGAGGTGATGCGCTGCGGCGCGTGCCATGGACCGCGAGTTGGAAAGGACCCTGGTCACCCTGGAGGAAATCGCCTCCGGTGAAAGGGAGTTGCGTGCCGTTCGCCATCCGCTCGGATTCCTCTGCCTGCCGCTGCTGAGAGAGGGCCGGCGCGGGATCTGCGTCCATCTTTTCGACGCCGGCAACCGGGCCGAGCCGGACGCCTCGCCCATGCACGCCCACAGCTGGGAGCTGCGCAGCCGCGTGCTGTACGGGCGGGTGGCGAACCTGCCTGTACGGACGACCGCGATGCGCGACGGCGAAGCGGGCGCGACCCACCGCGTGTTCGAGGTGTGGAGCGGGAGCGACGGTGTCGACGAGATCCGCCCCACCCCCCGGGTGGTGCGCAGCGAGCCCGGACCCGCGCAGGTCAGCTCCGGCGGGGAGACCTACTCCCTGGCCGCGGGAGAGTTCCACGCCACCGCCCTGGAGGGCCCCGAACCCGCCGCCACCCTCGTGCACGGGCTCTCGATCCCCGGGCAGGCCGACCTCTCGCTCGGGCCGCTCGACGGCCGCCCGCGGCGCACGACCCGCCGGCTGTGCGACACCGTGCAGACCGTACGCAGCGTCCACACCGTCCTCAGGAGGATCGATGCCGAACAGCGGGCCTGATTTCGACCGCGAGAGGCGGGTCGCCGTCGCCGCGGCGGAGGAGGCGGGCGGGCTGCTGCGCCGACGCTTCGGCACGGCGCACTGCGTGCGGACGAAGGACGAGTCCGGGGACGTGCAGGTCGACCTCGACCTCGCCGCCGAGAGGCTCGTGCTCGGCCGGATCCGGGGGCACTTCCCGCACGACCGGATCCTGTCCGAGGAGGCGGGGCTGCTCGACGCGGCGGGCGAACGCACCTGGCTGGTGGACCCGTTGGACGGCAGCAACAACGTCGCGATCGGGCTGCCCGCGTACGTCGTGGGCATCGGGCTGTGCCTGGACGGCGCCCCGGTGATGGGCGTGGTGCACGAGCCGGTCACCGGGCAGACCTGGCACGCGGTCAGGGGCCGCGGGGCCCACGGGGCGTCCGGCGCGCTGCCCGGCCCCGCCCCCGAGCTCCCGCGCCCCGGGCCCGTCGTCGCCTGGACCCAGGGGTACGCCGTGCGGCGCGGCGACGCGACGGCGGTGGCGCTGCGGGCCGTGCTCGAACTGAGCTGCCGGCGCGTGCTGCAGCTGTGGGCACCGCTGCTCGGCTGGAGCCTGCTGGCGCGCGGCACGATCGACGCGTTCGTCGGCTACCGGGCCGAGGGCGTGGACCTGCCGACCGGGGCGCTGCTCGCGGCCGAGACGGGGGTGGAGCTGCGCACGCTGTCCGGGGCGCGGTTCCGGCCCGGTTTCGCCGGGGACGACAGCGGGCGCAGCTATGTGGCGGCGCGCGGCGAGACCCTCGCGTACCTGCTGCGGGAGGTGGGCGAGGCGACCCGGCACGTGGCGTGACCTACGGGTCCCGGCACGTGGCGTGACCTACGGGTGGTACGCCGGGCACGGCTCAGGTGGCGGCCGCGAGTGCCACCGTGGCCGCCAGCGTGCCCGTCACCGCCAGGACCAGCCCGGTACCGAGGAAGCGGCCCAGCTCGATCCGCGTGCCGTGCCAGCGGCACCGCTCGAACCACAGCAGGGTGGCCAGGGAGGCCCACGGGGTGATCACCGGTCCCACGTTGACGCCTATGAGCTGTGCGAGCAGCTGGTGGTGGTTGGCCTCGGGGATGGCCGCCTCGGCCGCCATGTAGGCCGGAAGGTTGTTCAGCGCGTTGGAGAAGCCCGCTCCGACCGCCGCGGACCTCAGCATTCCGAAGAACCCGTTGTCGGACCCCACCGCGGTCGCCAGCATCTCGTGCAGTCCGTGCGCGTTGACGGTCTCCACCACCAGGAACATCCCCGGGACGAGGACGAGGAGCCGCCAGGGGACCAGGGAGAGGCGCAGCGTCTCCCGGCTGCGCACCGCGAAGGCCACCACCACGATCAGGGCGGCCGTCATCGAGGCCGACCACAACGGCACGTCGGCGAGGATCGCCAGCAGGAAGCCGGTACACGCCACCGCGCACACCCGGAACAGGACCCGGTCCGCGGGGCGCGGCGCCGACGGCGGCTCGTAGCGGAGCTCGCCACGGCGTCCCAGGCGCCAGTAGAAGCCCCACAGGCAGGCCATCGTGACCGCGATGGCCGCCAGCTGCGGGGCCCACATGGTGGCGGCCATCTCCGCCGGGGACAGGGCCACCCGGTCCGCGGCCAGGAGGTTCGTCAGGTTCGACACGGGCAGCAGCAGGCTCGCCGTGTTGGCCAGCCAGACCGTGGTCATGGCCAGCGGTACGGCCGCGATGCCCACCCGGGTCGCCAGCGACAGCATCACCGGGGTGAGCAGCACCGCCGTGGTGTCCAGGTTGAGGGCGATGGTGGTGACGGACGCGAACAGCACGCACAGCCCGAACAGGAGGGGATAGTTCCCCCGGCCCGCCCGCGCCACCCACGTGGCGACCACGTCGAAGACCTCCGCCTTGCCGGTCAGCTCGGCGAGGACGATGACCGTCGCGAGGAACACCAGCAGCGGACCGATGCGCTCCATCACGTCGCCGGCGGGCGCGGCGGGCAGCAGACCCGTGGCGACGCACAGGACGCCGAGGGTCAGCAGGCCGCCGGCCAGCCAGTCCAGTGGATGCAGCCGTTTGAGGAGGGACACGTCGAACAGATTCGCACGTACGCGCGGTCGGCCGTCAGGCGGCCCGGACGGATCCGGACAGGCCCGTTCGGGCGGGGTGACTCCTACCATGGTTCCCATGATGACGGATGGGCAATTCGGCGCTCCCGCAAGAGAGTTCGACTTCTTCATCAGCTACTCGCCGGCCGATGAACCATGGGCCGCATGGATCGCCTGGACCCTGGAGGAAGCCGGCTACCGCACGGTCGTGCAGGCCTGGGACTTCGTACCGGGTACCAATTTCATAGACTTCATGGACCGCGGTGTCAGCGAGTCCCGGGCCGTGATCGCCGTGCTGTCCCGCCATTACGAACGCTCCACCTACGGCCGCATGGAATGGCAGGCCGCGCTCCGCGCATCGCCGGAGTCCCCCGAAAGGCGCCTGCTGACCGTACGCGTCGACGAGATGCCGATCGAGGGACTGCTCGCCACCATCACCTACGTCGACCTGGTGGGCGTGGCCGACATCGACGCCGCCCGCTCCCTGCTGTTGACCCGCGTCGAGCAGGCCGTCGACGGACACGCCCGCCCGGGCCGGCGGCCCGGCTACCCCGGTGGCGGCCCCGTCCCCGTCCGCCACCCCGAGCAGCCGAACCCGGCCCGGCCGCAGCCGAGCGTCCTCGCCGGCCCCGGCTGGGCGGGCCGCCGGCGCCCCGCCCGGGCGCCGCTCTACCCGCAGGCCTCCCCGGCCGACGGCGGCCGGGCCCAGGACGCGGTCACCGTGCTGCACCTGGCCGGGCCCGACTTCGGGCGCGGGCGCGAGCCCGACGCGCTCAGCCGGCAGATCCGCGGCGACCTGATCATGCTCAGGGACGCGGGCGCTCCCGCCCCCGACCTGATGGTGGTGACCGGCGACCTCACCGCCTCCGGCAGTCCGCGCGAGTGCGACCAGGCCCTCAGCTTCCTGACCGCCCTGCGGTCCCAGCTCGACCTGTCGCCCCAGCGCGTGATGGTGGTACCGGGCGCCCAGGACGTGAACCAGGCCGCGTCCCAGGCCTACTTCCACACCTGTGAGGCCGACGAGGTCGCGCCCCAGCCGCCGTACTGGCCCAAGTGGCGCCACTACACCCGGCTCTTCCGCGGCCTTTACCAGGGGCTGGACACCGTCTTCGACAGCGATCAGCCCTGGACCCTCTTCCCGGTGCCGGAACTGAGCACGGTCGTCGCCGGCTTCAACTCCTCCATGGCCTACAGCCACCGCCCGGAGGAGCAGTACGGGTACATCGGCCGCGACCAGGCCGCCTGGTTCGCCGAGGCCATGCGCCGCTACGAGGAGGAGGGCTGGCTGCGCATCGGAGCGCTCCGCCATCCGCTCACCGACGGCCGCCGCCCCGGCGACGCGGTCGGCGGCCCCGGCGGCCTCCGGGACGCCGACACCTTCGCCCGGCTCGCCGCCCCGCGGCTGCACCTGCTGCTGCACGGCCCGACCGGCGGCCCGCGCACCCTCACCGGGGTCCCCAGCCACACCCGGCTGCCCGGCGCCGCCGGCGAACTGCCGCTCTTCGGTTCGGCCGCCCCCGCCCGTTTCCAGCTCCTGCGGGTCACCGCGGACGGAGCCACCCGCTGGGACGACCGGATCACGGCCGCGAGCGAGCACTTCCCCGGCGACTGGAGGCAGACCCGCCGGGTCTTCCCCGTCCCCGAACTGCCCGCCGTCATCACCGTCGAGCACACCCAGGGGAGGGCCCAGCTGGAGGATCCGGCCGCTGCGCTCATCGAGCGGGTCAAGGAGATCTGCCGGGTGCGCAGGGAGGGCGTACGGCTGCGCGACGTCCCGCGCCGCGAGCCGGCCGACATGGCGCAGATCATGGCCACCTGGCGGGAGCAGGAGGACGGAGTCGTCCGGCAGCAGCGCATCGCCGTCCACCCCGGCACCCCCACCGAGGACGAGATCGACCGCTTCATCGCCCAGGTGCACGCGACCGACACCGGTTCCGAGGCCGTCCTGGTGTACGCGGGCGAAGCCCCCGCGAGCGGGCTGCGGCAGCGGGCGGCCGGCCACGGCGTACGCGTACGGGTGCGCAGTTTCATCGAGTTCCAGGGCCTGCTCGACCTGCGCGGTTACGTCGCCGCGCAGACCGCCCGGCTCGCGGCCGGCGAACAGTACCCGCCGGGCCTCTACCTCCCCCAGCGCTACCGGGACGCCGACCGCAGCGACGGCCAGGAACGTGACGGACTGGTCGAGGAGCTGCTGGAACTGCTGGAGTCCGACCACGGCCGCTTCGTCCTGCTCCTCGGCGACTTCGGACACGGCAAGACCTTCGCCCTGCGCGAGCTGGCCCGCCGCATCCCCGAGCAGCTCCCGCACCTGACGCCGCTGCTGATCCCGCTCAACACCCTCGACCGGGCGCACAGCCTCGAAGGCCTCGTCGCCGCCCACCTCGCGAGCCACGACGTCGACACCATCGACCTGCGGGCCCTGCGCTACATGCTCGCCCAGGGCCGCGTGGTCCTGCTCTTCGACGGCTTCGACGAACTCGTCCACCGGGTCAGCTACGACCGGGCCGCCGACCACCTCCAAGTCCTCCTCGACGCCGCCGTCGACAACGCCAAGATCGTGGTCAGCAGCCGCACCCAGCACTTCAAGTCGCACGCCCAGGTCCTCACCGCGCTCGGCGAGCGCGTCGGCCTGCTGCCGCAGCGCCGCATCCTGTCCGTCGAGGGCTTCACCCCCGCGCAGATCCGCTCCTACCTGGTCCGCGGCTACGGCGACGAGCGCGCGGCCGACCAGCGTTTCCAGCTCCTGCGCAACATCCCCGACCTGCTGATGCTCTGCCGCAACCCCCGGCTGCTCTCCTTCGTCGCCGACCTCAGCCAGGACCAGCTGCGGGCGGTCGCCGGAGCGGGCCGCGCCCTCAGTCCGGCCCGGCTGTACGAGGACGTGTTCACCTCCTGGCTCGGCTACGAGGAGCTCCGCGGCCAGGGCGGCCCCGGCGCCCCGCCCGGACTCACCGTCGACGAGCTGTGGGCCGCGGTGACCGCGCTGGCCTGGCGGCTGTGGGAGAGCGGCCGCAGCGCCCTGCGGCTCGACGAGCTCACCGAAACCGTGGCCACCACCCTCAGCGAGCTCACCGAGTCCCCGCTCACCCCGTCCGAACGGGCCCAGGCCGTCGGCGCGGGCAGCCTGCTGGTGCGCAGCGACGACGGGGTCTTCCAGTTCATCCACGGCTCCGTCATCGAATGGCTGGTGGCGCGGGAGGCCGCACGCCAGCTCGCCCGGGGCCGGCACACCCTGCTCCACGCCCGCCCGTTCAGCCAGCTCGCCGTCGAGTTCTTCTGCGACCTCGCCGACCACGAACAGTGCGCCCGATGGGTGCGCGACGCCCTCGACTCACCCGGGCGCGGGATCAACGACGCCGCCCGCGCCAACGCCGTCCGGATCAGCGACCGGCTCCGGGTGCCCGCCAACGCCGTCCTGCGGGGCGCCCGACTGGCCGGTGAGGACCTCTCGCACCGCGACTTCTCCGGGGTCGACCTCAGCGACGCCGATCTGACGGACGCCCGGCTGATCGGCGCCAACCTTTCGGGCGCCCGCCTGCGCGGCACCCGGCTGACCGGCGCCCGCCTCGACCGGGCGGACCTCAGCCGCGCCGACCTCACCGGCGCGAACCTGAGCCGGGCCCGGCTGATCCGGGCCGACCTGCGCGGCGCGTCCCTGACCGGAAGCCGCTGGCACCGGGCCGCGCTCATCGACGTGACGATGGACGACACGGTGCGCTCGGCCCCGGAGCTCAGGACCGCCTCGATCGCCCCCGGAATGCCCGTGGACGCGGGGTTCCGGCCGTCGGCGGTCGGGGTCCCGTACGGCTTCGGCATGCGCACCAGCCGCCTGCCCGAGCCCATCGCGTACAGCGCCGACGGTGAACTCCTCGCCGTCGGCAGCGAGGACGGCTCCATCCTGGTCTGCGGCGCCGACGACGGCCGGGCCGTCCGCACCCTCCAGGGGCACGAAGGACGCGTGTACGCCGTGAAGTTCCGGCCCGACGTGATCGCCACCGGCGGCTCCGACGGCGCGGTGCGGCTCTGGGACCCGGTGACCGGCGCCTGCCGGCACAGCCTGGAGGTCCATCCCGACGGGGTCTGGCCGGTCTCGTTCGACGCGGCCGGCACCCTGCTCGCCACCGGCGACCGCGAGGGCCTGGTCACGGTGTGGGACGTGGCCACCGGCGCGCCCGTGCACCGGCTGCCGGGCCACACCGCGCCCGTCTACACCGCGGTCTACGGCCCGGGCGGCATACTGCTCACCGGCGACGCCACCGCGAAGGTACGCCTCTGGGACCTGGCCACCGGGCACTGCGTCCGGGAGATGGACGGCCATCAAGGCGCCGTGTACCGCGCCCGGTTCAGCCCCGACGGCACGCTCTTCGCGACCGCCGACCGCGGCGAGGGGGGGAACGGCGGCACCGTGCGGATCTGGCGCACGGCCGACGCACGGCTGCTCCACGAGTTCACCGGACACACCGGCCGCGTGTACGTCCTCGACTTCCACCCCGAGGGGAACCTCCTCGCCAGCGGCTGCACCGACGGCCAGGTACGCCTCTGGGACCCCGTCGTCGGCACCCCCGCCGGAATCCTCGAACGGGGCACGGGCGCCGTCTACCAGGTGCTGTTCGGCGACGAGGGCAGGCTCCTCGCCGCCTGCGACAGCAACGGCGCGGTCCGGCTGTGGACGGTCACCACCGGGCGGCCCCACGGCTACACGGTCGCCCTCCACCCCCAGCAGCCCGCCGAGCACCGGGGCACCGCCTGGGCGTGCGCCTTCCGGCCCGGCGACAGCCAGCTGCTCACCGTCGGCAACGACGGCGGCGCGCAGATCTGGGATTCCGCCACCGGCCAGGGCAAGCGCATCCTGCGCGGCCACGGCCGCCGCATCAGCGGCGTCGCGTTCAGCGCGGACGGCACACAGCTGGCGGCCGCCGGCAACGACGGCGTCGTACGGCTCTGGGAGACGCGCACGGGACGCCGTACGGACGAGCTCTCCGGGCGCGGGGACCGGCTGGTCTCGGCGGCGTTCAGCCCCGTCGGGCCCCTCCTGGCCACCGCCAGCAACGACGGCGACATGTACCTGTGGGACCCGGCGGGCGGCGAGTACCTGCGGGAGCTCGACGCCGAGACCGAGCACGTCTGGGCGGAGGCCTTCAACACCGACGGCTCCCTGCTCGCCACCGCCAACGACGACGACTCCGTGCGCGTCTGGTTCCGCCCCACCGGTTCCCCCGTCTCGAGCCTGACCGGCCACCGGGGCCGGGTCCGCTCGATCGCCTTCCGCTCGGACGCCGACGTCCTGGCCACCGGCTGCGACGACAGCGTCGTCCGGGTGTGGGACGCCAGGAGCGGCCGGCTCATGGAGGAGCTCGGCGGGAGCAGCGGGCACGCGGACCGGGTGTACGGCGTCGCGTACGGACCCGGGAGCGCCTGGCTGGCCAGCGCGAGCTGGGACGGCAGCGCCATCGTCTGGCGGGACGGGCAGGCGGGCCCGCGCCTGCGCGGCCGCGGCGGACGGCTGTGGGCCGTGGCCGCGCACCCCAGCCGCCCCCTGCTGGCCGTCGGGGGCGACGACCGGTCCGTCTGCCTGTGGAACGCCGGGACGGGCGAGCACATCACCGACCTCGTCGGCCACACCGGCCGGGTGCTCTCCCTCGCCTTCTCCCCGGACGGCACGACGCTGGCGAGCGGCGCCGAGGACGGCACCGTACGGCTGTGGAACCTCCCGGCGGACGGGAGCCCGCCGTCACCGCGCGCGACCCTGATGGGCATGGCGGGCGGCTGGGCGGCGCTGACACCCTCCGGCGGCTACAAGTACGAGGGCGATGTGGCCGGCGAGTTCTGGCACGTCGTGGGCATGTCCCGGTTCACCCCGGGGGAGCTCGACGAGTACCTGCCGGGCATCCACCGGCTGCCACTGGGCGAGGAGTTGTGACGATCGCCTAGGCGTCCTGGGCGCCGCCGTTCAGGGCGTCCAGGATCTCGGCACGTGTGGCGCTCAGGAGCTGCCCCCAGGCGTCGTCGTCTTCACCGCCGTCCGGCAGGTCCGCGTACAGGTCGACGGCCTCCGTGATCTGATCGAGGGCTTCGGACCACAACTCCAGGTCCTTCGAGAGGCCGGCCCACACGACGAGACACATGAGGAGGACGGACCGGACGGGCGAGTCCGGGGCCACCCGCAGTTCGGCGCGGAGATGACCGGCCGCCTCCGCCGCGACCGGCCACGCGGCGCGCGGATCGTCCACCTGGGACAGCCGTTGTGCCAGGGCGACGAGCTGGCCGGCGAAGTACGCGCGGTAGATCCGGCCCTCGGCTTCGTACAGCGTGCGCAGGAGGCCCACCGCTTCCCCGGCGTACGGAACGGCCTCCGCGGGGCGGTCGAGTGTCGCCAGGGCGGTGTCGACGAAACCGGCCGTCTCCGCCAGGTGCAGCACGTGGGGAGCCGTGCCGTCCTGGGCCAGTGCGGAGCGGATCTCGTGGGCCTGGAGGGCCGCCGACAGGGATTCCTCGAATTGGTCCTGGTGGTGCAGGCGGATCGCCAGTCCGTGCAGGTTGTATGCGTGCAGGCGCTTGTACGCCGAGGGGTTGCGCCGCGCGAGCCCTTCCGCGATGGCGCACGCCTTCCTGGCCGCGTCCAGGGCGCCCGGGGCGTCACCGGTCGCGTCGAGCACCATGCCCAGGTTCTTGAGGGCGATGGACACGTCCTCGTCGAACCTGCCCGGGTGGGTTCCGTGCAGCTTCGTGTACCGCTCGGCCGCGTCACGGACGTACGGCAGCGCTTCCCGTGGCCGGCCGCGCTGATAGAGGAGGAGGCCGTAGTTGTCCAGGGACGCCGCGAGTTCGGCCTCGGCCTCCGGGCGGCCCGAGCGGGCCGTGCGCCGGCGCAGCCGCAGACCCTCGGCGGTGTAGGGTTCGGCCTCCCGCCCCCTCCCCATTTCCATGAGCGCCATGCCGAGATTGCTGAGGGCCATGGCGAAGTCGTGGACGGGCAGGGCGACCCCGGACTGCTGCAGCTCGCGAAAGAGCAGGATTCCCTCGCCCATGAGCTCGACGGCTCGTTGTTGACGGCCCATCCGGTGCATCGCCATGCCGAGATCGCTCAGCGCACTGGCGAGGCTCAGCCTGTTCGACGAGGGGCCCCCGTCGGGCAGGCTCTTCCGGATGCTCACCGCGGAACGGAACGAGGCCACCGCCTCCTTCCAGAGTCCGGCCTGGAGCAGCCTGGTGCCCAGCGCCTCGTGGAGCTTGGCGCGTTCGGCCGGGCTGTCGCTGAGGCGCAGCCGGTGTTCCGTCAGAACGCGGCTGAGCGCGGCCGCACCGGGTGCGAGGTCGATGTCCTGATGCCGGGGCAGACACTTCTCCACCGCCTCCAGCGCGGGAAGGTCGACGTGTCCGATCTCGGTCAGGGCGGCCACCACGGAGCCGCCGCCTTCGACGGCCAGCTGCGGCCTCGCCCGCAGGAGCGGCCACAGCTCGCGCTCGGCGACGTGCGGCCAGCGGCGGGCGGTGTCCGTCAGGACCGCCAGCGCGGATCGGGTGTACGGCACCGCCTCCGGTGGCGGCGGCTGCGCCCTCCGGCGAAACCAGTGCGGGCCCCCGGCGGGCGGGGACGGTGCCTGCTCCGGCCGGAGCAGCCGTTCGGCCGCTCTGGCCGCCCACGGGTCCGGTACGTAGCCGGCGCACATGTGCCCGGGCGTGGACAGGGCGAGGAAGTCCTCCGCGAGCCGGTCCGGGTACAGCGGTTCGAGTACGGCGCCGGCCGCCGGATCGCGCGGCGGGTAGCACACGGCGTGGTCGTCGACGACGACCGACGGAGAACTGCCGGACAGGCCGATGCGGTCCAGGGCCGTGGCGGCCTCGGCGTGCGGCAGGGTCCCGGTCAGCGCGGCCGTGTAGACGGCCCGGCGCATGATCGACGGCCCGGTGGACACGCGGCCGTTGTCGTGCAGACTCAGCCAGAAGTCGTGTTCGCGGTCCAGCAGGTAGCGGGAGAGGCCCACGGGATCGCGCGGCGCCGTGAGGTCGAGGCGGAAGCTGTCGATCGCGACGAGCGCGGCCATGTGCAGGGTGAGGGCCACGTCGTACGCGGTGCCGTCCAGGCCGGCCGGCACTGCGGGCAGGGGCGGGTCATCGACCCCGAGCGCGTCCGCGAAGGCCCGGTGGGCGACCCGGTAGGAGATCTGCCGGTCCGTGTGGCTCCCGGCCAGCGCAGGCAGCTCGAGGGTGGGGCCGGTGTCCAGGCCGGCCTTGCTCAGGCGGTTCTGCAGGGCGGGCCACCACAGGTTCGCCGAACGGGCGACGAGCAGCACGCGGCACCGCCCGGGGCGGTTCAGCAGGGGGTTCGACAACAGCATCAGCAGGTCGTCGGCCGGCCAGCGGTCGGCGTAGTCCACGATCAGCAGCAGGGTGCGGCCCGGGTCTCCGGGGGCGACGACCTGCTCGGCGATGGGGTCGCTTCGGTGGTGGGCGGCCCACACCGTCCAGCCCCGCTTCGCGGAATCGGCGGCGAGCCGCGCCGCCAGCCGGGTCTTGCCCTGGCCGCCGCCGGCGTGCACGAGCGCCACCGAGCGCGCCGTGTCGCCCTCCCCCCACCGGCCCAGGGCATCGAGTTCGCCGCCCCGGCCGTGGAAGGGCACAATGCGGTTCTCGGCGGCCAGCAGCCTGCTGGGCTGTCGAAGCGCGGCCTCCACCGGCACGGACCGGCGCGTGAGGTCGAAGGGCGCCACTTGGTAGACGGGCCGGCCGTTGCGCACGTGGATGTCCCCGTGGAGGACGGCGTACACGGAACTGCCCGGCTCGGCATGGATGTGCTGGGACGCCTCCATGCGAGGCTCGTCGGCGGCCGACACGTCTCCGGGGCCTCAATCCGTGTGCGGGGGCGGGTGCGGGGCGTCCTGTGGCCCCGTCACGAAGCTTCGTTCCTGTCGCTCCGGTCGGTTCCGTCGTGCCTGCGGTTGTCGATGTTCATCGTTCCGAACATCACGCCGTAAGTGGGGGCCGGGCCGTGGCCGTTGACCTGCATGACGTTCTTCGTCGCCTGCCCGGCGCGCCGCGTGGTGAGGGCTTCCAGGTCCGCGGCGGCTTGCGGATGCTCCGCGAGCCAGCCCTCCAACCGGGTCTGCCAGGCGTTCGCCAGCTCGTCGCGGGCCGCCTGGCGGCCGTCCTCGGCGACGGCTTCCAGGGCGGCCGCGTCCTGGTCGAGCTCCGCCAGCAGAGGCGGCTCACCGTTCTCGTCGCGGCCTTCGTCGTGCCGCCTCAGGAGTCCGGCGACCCCGGAGCGCATGGTCTGCCAGGCGTCGGTGGCCGCCGCCGCCAAGATGGCCGTGCTGCTGATGCTGGCCAGTTCCAAGAGTGCCGGATCCACGGCGAAGCCCCCGCCCCGTTCGATACCGCTTGCAGTCATATGGTTGCAGAAGGTTCCCGGCCGCGGCAACGGCGTGAAGCCGCGCTATTCGTCGTCACCGAGCAGGGCCTCTTGGACCCGGCGGGCGACGGTCACGATGTCCGCGTCCCCCGGAATCGGGATGGTCACGCTGCCGCCGTTCCCCTTGATCTCGACCGTGACCCCGGCGGTGGACCGCCGCCCGAAGTTGGTGCGAACGAGCTCCGTGAGCCGCAGGAAGGTGTCGGGCGCCTGGAGGAGGCTGACGGTGGCGGACAGGGCCGAGATGCCCACGACGGTGAACTCGGCCGCACTGCCCCGGCCCCCCGGCCGGATGGCCAGCCCCTCGGCGACCAGCAGATCGGCGATGTCCGACGGCATGGAAACGGCAATCATGAAGGTGGTCCTCTCGGTGGTTTCAGTACGCCTGGAACGAGGCCCAGATGATGGGGTGGGGATCGCGGATCTCCTCGCCGTCGAGGTCTTCCCCGCGCACCGAGAACACCTTCCACTCGGTGAGCATCCGCAGCTGCAACCGCCTCAGCAGGTCCGCGTGGTCGCCGGCCCGCTGCCCGTCGAGCATCCCGCGGACGAGGAGGTCCTCGAAGGCCTCGGTGAAGGAGGCGTCGCGGATGTCGAGCGAGGTGGCGATCACCTGGTCGGCGCCGGAGTGGATGACGCCCGCCGCGAGCCCCATGCCCTCGCCGCCGAGGGCCGATGCGCTGGAGCTGGAACAGCACGACAGGATCACCCGTGTGGGCATCGGCAGGAAGGGCGTGCCGTCGTCGAAGGCCCCGAAGAGCTCGCCCGACTGTACGTACGTCTCCTCGGCCAGGGGCAGGGCCGACCAGGCCGGGTCGCTGTCGTGCACCCCGTGACCGCGGTAGAAGAAGACCCCGTGGGTGGAGGGGCCGATCTCGTGCAGGGCCGCCAGCAGGGCGTCCTTGGTCCCGGGGCCGTCGGGTCCGGAGACGGTCAGGAGCGCGGCCGCCCCGTTCACCACGGAGTCCGCCCTCCGCTCGCGCAGCGACCCGTCCGGGTTGTCGCAGGCCAGCAGGAAGGGCACGGGGGCGCCGGGCGGCAGCCGCAGGTCGCGGGACGCGCGCCTGAGCTGGGTCGCCGTGGAGGTCCACATCCGCAGGACCGCCTTCTCGATCAGCCGCTCCTCCGTGCCGGGGACCATCGTGATCGCCCAGGGCACACAGGTGAGTTCGCGGGCCGCGGAGATCGTGAGCCGGAGCGGTTCGTCCGCGCCGGACCGCTGCAGCGCGTCGACGAGCGGCGGCGGCAGCAGCTGCCCGATCGTGCGGGTGATGATCTGCTCCTCGGCCGACCGCCAGCTCCTGAGCTGCGTGAACGGCTCGTAGAAGTCCCCGGGGCCGCGCTTGTAGGGGAACAGGCTCCACGTCTTGCGTTCGGAGGACTGGGAGTGCCCGGCCAGGCCCAGCAGGACCGGCTTGATCCGGTCGAACTCCCGCAGGTCCTGGACACCGAACCCGGCGGGCCGCCCGTCCCGTGCGAGGAACCAGAAGAGGAGACCGTCCTCGATGTGGGTCGCCCAGAAGACACCCTCGGGCAGCGCGTCGTCCAGTGGCTGGGCCGTGAGGCGCCGCGCCTCCTTCGGCGGCAGTGCGGTGCGGTAGTGGGGCAGGAGGCGGGCCTCGCCCTGGTAGGAGACGGGCTCCGGGAAGTGCAGGAGCGTCGAGTTCAGGGCGTCTTCGTACGCGGTGAAGACGGCCGAGGACACGACCAGGTCCTTGCCGCCGGCCGTGCCGGGCGCGCCCGCCGCGGCCGGGGCGGGCGTCACGGCCCTCCCGGCGCCCCCGCCGTCCGGGTCCGCCGTCCCGTCGTCCGCGGGGCCCGTACGGGCCTCGATCCCGCTCTCGGCGAGCTTCTCGTCGTCATCGATCTCGACCTCGGCGCCGAGCAGCGACTGGAGCCGGCACGACTCGATCAGCTCGGCGACCGTCCGTTCGTCTCCCAGGGCGACCGCCGAGACGAGGCCGGCGCGCCGGGTGGGCCCGAAGTTCTTCCAGAGGGACAGGCGTTGGGTGTGCGAACACGCCCGGTACCGCTGCGCGTCCAGCTTCGCCCAGGCGGCCAGCGCGAGGGAGAGGCCCTCCTCGTACCGTTCCAGCGAGGTCCAGATGCCCGCGGCGGCCTGTTCCAGCTCCCCGACCAGCCAGTCGTCGGCCCGGTCCGCGGCGAGCCGGGCGAGGGCGGTGGTGAGGAGGCCGAGGGCGCGTTCCGGCTGCGCGTCGGCGGCGAGACGCTGCGCGAGGCAGGAGACGAGGTAGGTGTAGGGGATGATCCCCAGCTCGCGCACCCGCTCGATGCCCTCGGTCGCGCTCGCGTCGAGCAGGGGCGCCGGGTCCAGGATCCGGGCCGCGATCCGGTGGAAGGCGGCGGACGGGCGGTGCGTCGCGCCCTGGAGGACCTCAAGGCCGTCCAGGGCGGCGGCGTGGTCTCCCTGCTTCATCGTGAGGACGACCATCTGGGCGTACGTGCGCCGCTTGTGGCGGGGTGCGCCCCAGTGGAGGGCGGCGCCGATGAAGCACTCGGACGCGGTCGACCAGTCCGCACAGCGCACGTACTCGCGCCCCAGAAGTTCGTAGAGCCGGGCGAGATGGCGGTCCCCGGGCGGCAGTTCGCCCCGCTCCCAGGGGCGGTCGGTCGTCCTGATCAGCATCGCGCGTACCCAGGAATGCCCGGCGTTCCCCGGGTCCTTCGAGTCCGCGATGCTCAGCCCGCCGAGGAAACCGTCGAGTTCGAGCAGCTCGCGGTGGCGACGGGCCGGCAGGCCCTCGGGCCGCGCCAGGCAGGCGTCGATGCGCGACGCCGTCCACCGGGTGACGCGGGTGGAGAGGCCTCCGCGCAGCGGGAGTCTCCGCTCCCGGGCCATGCGCCCCGCCAGGACGAGAGCGCGGTCGTACGCCGTGAACCTCATGTGCTCCCCCGCGTGCCCGCCCATTGAGAGCAGCCATGGTGCCGCGCCCGAACGGCCGATACCAGGGAAACGGAATAGTCATACGAATGACAATGTGGAGGGTCGGCGGCGAGGGGCGCGGGTCCTGCCTCCGGCGGGCGGAACGTCGTGATCCGGCAGCCCGTAGGCGACTATCGGCCCGGTCCGGGCGGATGGCAGGGGGGATGCCGCCGTACGCCGTGTGACGCGGGCGGCTCGCGCTAGTGTGCGTACGTGAGCTTTCATGTCGTCATCGGTTTTGGACCTGCCGGCGCGGCCACCGCCCGGCTTCTGGTCGAACAGGGCCATTCCGTAAGGGTGGTCACCACGTCGGGCAGACGACCGGAACCCGGAATCCAGCACTTCGCGTTCGACGCGACCGACAGCGCGCGGCTGACCGAGACCGCGCGGGGCGCCGCCGCGATCCACAACTGCGCCGCGCCTCCCTACCACCACTGGGCCCGCGCCTGGCCGCCCCTGGCCGATTCGGTCCTGGCCGCGGCCGAGGCGACCGGGGCCGTCCTGGTACTGCTGGGCAACCTCTACGGCTACGGCCCGGTGGACGGCCCCCTCACCGAGGAGCTGCCGCTCGCGGCCACCGGCACCAAGGGGCGGGTGCGTGCCGCCGTGTGGGAGCAGGCGCGGAAGCTGCACGAGCAGGGCCGGGTCAGGGCGGTCGAGGTACGGGCCTCGGACTTCTTCGGGCCCGGTGTGACCGAGGGCGGCCACCTGGCCGGGCGGGTCCTGCCACCGCTGCTGCGGGGCAAGCCGGTCTCCACCCTCGGGGACCCGGACGTGCCGCACAGCTGGACCTACCTCCCCGACGTGGCGAGGACCCTGGTCGAGGTCGCGGGGGAGGAGCGGGCCTGGGGGCGGCCGTGGCACGTTCCGACCGAGCCCGCGCTGTCGGTCCGGGCGATGGTCGACAGGCTGGCCGCCCAGGCGGGTACGGGGCCGGTCGCGGTGCGCCGGATCCCGCCGGCCGCGCTGGGCCTGGCCTCGCTCTTCTCCCCGCTGATCCGCGAACTGAAGGAGGTCCGCTACCAGTTCGACCGCCCGTTCACCGTCGACGCGCATGCGTACGAGGCGGCGTTCGGGGGACGGGCCACGCCCCTCGACGAACAGGTCAAGGAGACCGTGGACTGGTGGCGCGAGCGCCTGGCGGCCACCGGGTGACCGCTGCGACAGGGACGGATCCCGCCGTGGACCCGAGGCGCGTGGCGCGCGACGACATAGCCGTCGTGGGAATGGCGTGCAGGTTCCCCGGGGCGCTCGACGTGAACCAGTACTGGCGGCTCCTGACGGCCCCTCGGGCGCAGTTCTCCGCCATCCCGGACTCGCGCTGGCGCACCGCCGCCTTCCTGGGCGACAACGCCCGTGACACCTCGTCGGCCTACACGGACACCATGGCGCTGCTCCCGGACGTGGGCCACTTCGACGCCGCGCACTACGGCATCCCGCCGCGGCGGGCCAGGGCGATGGACCCCCAGCACCGGCTGCTGATCGACCTCGCCCGCGAGGCGATCCAGGACGCGGGGTGGGAGGCCGACGGCTTCGACCGCGAGGAGACCTCGGTGATCACCGCGCTCACCGAGAGCGGCTACCGCGAGCTCAGCACCCTGCAGATCCGGATGCGCCAGCTGGCCGGCGGCGAGTTCGGGGCGCGGGCGGCCGACCTCCGGTGGCCGGAGACCGTCCGCGCGGTCGACGGACTGCACGGCACGTCCGTGGCCGGACTGCTGCTCAACATGGGGCCGAACACGATCAGTTCGGTCTTCGACCTGCACGGCGAGAGCTACGCGCTCGACTCGGCGTGCTCCGGTGGCCTCATGGCCGTGGCCAACGCCGTGCACGCCCTGCGCGCGGGCCGGTCCCGCATCGCACTCGCCGGCGGCGCCCAGCTGATACTCGCGCCCGATCTCCTGGTGGGGCTGTGCCGGATCGGCGCCCTCTCCCGCAGCGGCAGGTGCCTGCCCTTCGGCGCGGGGGCCGACGGCTTCGTCCTGGGAGAGGGAGCCGGCGTCCTGGTGCTGCGGCCCCTGGCCGACGCCCGGGCGGCCGGCGACCGGGTCTACGCGGTGATCCGCGGTGTGGGAACGGCCAACGACGGGACCGTGCAGGGCGGCATGTACCCCCGTGCGGCCGGCCAGCTCCGGGCCCTGCGGCGGGCGTACCGGGACGCGGACCTGCCCCCCGACGCGGTGGGCTACCTGGAGGCCCACGGCACCGGGACCACGGTCGGCGACCCCGTCGAGCTCGGCGTCCTGCGCGAACTGCGCGGTGAGGGGGCCGCACCCGCCTACCTCGGGGCGGTGAAGGCGGTGATCGGCCACTCGCTCAACTCCGCGGGAATGGCCGGGCTCATCAAGTCCGTCCTGGCCGTGCAGCGGGGGGTGATACCGCCCCAGCCGGAGTTCGACCCGGCCGACCGCTCCGCGCTGGACGCGGCACGGCTGACCGTGCCCACGGCGCCGACCCCGTGGCCGGACGACGGCCTGCCGCGCCGGGCGGGGGTGAGCGCCTTCGGCTTCGGCGGCACGGGCGTGCACATGGTGGTCGAGGAATGCGCCCCGCCCGCCCGCCCCGCGCCCGCCGAGGGGCCGCACCGGCTCGTCCTCAGCGCCCGTGACCGGGCCGGGCTGGCCCGCTACGCCCGGGAACTGGCGCGGACCCTCACCGAGGACCGGCCACCGCTCGCCGCGGTGGCGGACACCCTGGCCCGCCGGACCCCCCTCACGGAACACCTCGCCCTCGTGGCGCGGGACGCCGCCGACGCCGTGGCCCGGCTGACCGCGGCGGCCGCGGCCGTCGAGGCGGGCGGCGCCGGAGACCCCGGCCCGGGCCGGGAGGCCGCACCGGAGCCCCGTACCGGGACGGAGCGCATGCCCCCGTGCACCCTCCCGCCGAGTCCGCTCGCCCCGCGCCGACACTGGGTCGTGGACGACTCGGCGCGCGACCTGCCGGACCCCGCCGCACCGGTGGAGCGGCCCGGGGAGGCGGAGCCCGCGCGCTCGCCGTGGCCCGAGGGCCCGTCCGCCGCCGCCGTCGTGCTCGAAGAGGTGTCGCGGACCGGTGTCTTCCCCCTCTCCGACGTGAGCGAGCGGATGACGCTGGTGACCGATCTCGGCTTCGACTCCCTGATGCTCCAGGAGCTGGAGGTCAACATAGCCAAGCGCGTACCGGGCTTCCGCACCGAAGAGCTCTTCGCTCCCGGACTCACCGTCGGCCGGCTGATCACGCTGGTCGACCCGGACCGCGCCCAGCCGGCGCCCCCCGCGCGGCCCTCGCCCCGCGAGACGCCGCCGCAGTGGGGTGCCGGGACGGCGAGCGTCGACGAGTTCCCCGAGGTGGGCCGCTTCGAGCAGCGCCTGGGCGCGATCGCCGACAGCGGGGCGCAGTACCCGTACTTCCGCGTCCACGAGGGCAACATCCGCGACACCACGGTGATCGGAGGGCGTGCGTACCTGTCCTTCGGAAGCTACAACTACCTGGGGATCTCCGGACATCCCGCGGTCAACGAGGCCGCGCACCGGGCGGTCGACAGGTACGGGACCTCGGTCTCCGCGAGCCGGGTGCTGTCGGGCGAACGGGAGCTGACGATCCGGCTGGAGCGGGCACTGGCGGAGTTCCTCGGCGTCGGGGACTGCCTGACGCTGGTGAGCGGCCACGCCACCAACGTCACCGCCATAGGGCACCTCGTCGGCGCCCAGGACCTGGTGGTGCACGACGCACTCGCCCACGACAGCATCCTCCAGGGCTGCGCCCTGTCCGGGGCGGCGCGACGCCCTTTCGCCCACAACGACATCGGGCAGCTGGAACACATGCTGCGGCTCAACCGGTCCCGCTTCCGCCGGGTGCTGATCGCCGTCGAGGGCGCCTACAGCATGGACGGCGACCTCGTCGACCTGCCCGCCGTGATCGAGCTGAAGAAGCGTTACGGCGCCCTGCTGATGGTGGACGAGGCGCACAGCATCGGCACGGTCGGCGAACGCGGCCGGGGCGTGGGGGAGTTCTTCGGCGTCGAGCGGTCCGACGTGGACCTGTGGATGGGCACCCTCTCCAAGGCCTTCGCCAGCTGCGGCGGCTACCTCGGCGGCTCGGCCCGGATGGTGCGCTGGCTGCGCCACACGCTCCCGGGCTTCGTCTACAGCGTGGGCCTGACCCCGGCCAACGCGGCCGCGGCGCTGGCCGCCACCGAGCTGATCGCGGCGGAGCCGCACCGGGTCCGCGCGCTGCGCGCGAACGCCCGGCTCTTCCTCGGCCTGGCCGCCTCGGCCGGTCTGGCCACGGGATCCAGCGCCGACACCCCGATCGTGCCGTGCGTCCTCGGTGACTCGGCGCGGACCCTGCGCGTCGCGGGCGCTCTGTTCGACCGCGGGATCATCGCGGACCCGATCGTGCACCCCGCCGTGGAGGACGGGCTGTCGAGGCTGCGGTTCTTCCTCACCAGCGAACACCGCGAGGACGACATCAGGCGGGCCGTCTCGGTCCTCGCCGAGGAGGTGGCCGCCACCGGGCACTGAGCGCCTCCCTCAGAACAGGGTGCGCTCGATCCGGCTGAGCACGGCGCTCCTGCCGGGGTCGCCGCCCTCGTCCGTGTCCGCCGCCGGGGGAGCACCGTGCCGTTGTTCGGCGCCGCCCATGCGCTGGGAGAGCAGATAGGCGATGATCTCCGCCTCCTGCTCCTGGACGTCGTCGTACGTCGCGCGCAGGAGCATGTCCCGTACGAGTTGGGGGTCGAGGTTGGGAAAGAGGAGGCGCGCGGCCGCCTCGTCCAGCCCGCCCGCCCCCCGATGGCAGCAGATGATGTGGCCCAGCTCGTGCAAGATGATGTGCTCCTGATGCGCGCTGGTCGTGTTGGCGTCGTAGAAGATGAGGTCCTCGTCGCGTGCGGCGACCCACATGCCGCACGGATGCGTGGAGGGCATCTGCATCGGGACGAGCGTGATCGGACGGTCGCGCACTTCGCCGAGGTGGCGGCACAGTTCGGCCACGTCGGTCACCTCGGGGAGGTCGAGTTCGGCGATGCGCCGGGCGCCGGCCTTGCGGAGCTTCTTGAGCCCGCTGCGCCGGTCCTGGTCCGCCGACCGCTCCTTCCGCGAGGCCCTCATTCGGGCTGGGAGGAGTCGGTGACGGGCGGCAGGCCCTGCATCTGCCGGTACTGGTCCATGATGGCCGTGATGGCCTGGAGGTTTTCCTTCTTCATCCCGGCCGCGCGCATCGCCACCGCGCGGACCCCGGACTGGCGCAGCGCCTCGATGGCGGCGATCTGGCTGAGCACCGACTCGGCGACCTTGTCGTCGAAGAAGTAGGCCACCGAAACGCCGAAGAAGCGGGCCAGGGCCGCCAGGAGGTCGGGTGAGGGGTTGGAGCGCTTGCCCGTCCGCAGCTGCGACAAGTACACGCCCCCGACCTTGAGTTCGGGATTGGCGCGCTTCAGCTCCTCCGCCACCTCGGCATTGGTCCAGTGCTTGCCCTTGGGGCGAACCGTCTTGAACAGGTCATCGAGGCGCACTGCGAGCAGGGGCCGGTCATCGGACCCGCTTTCCGTCCCGGTCATGGTGAATCTTCCTCCCGTCACCTCCTCGGCATAGCCCTTGGCTATCTGTCAGTCTCACAGATTAGCAGTCAGTTGACAATTGGCCGGGAATCCGCCACCGTTGGGGTCTCGCCGATAGCTGTCAGCTAAGTCGACTCACGGGGGCTTCACGGAGTCGGCTGCCGGCGACATCGGACTGGCCCGGCCCTCGGGGGATGGGCCGGGCCAGTCCGGGTGGGAGTCCACCCGTCCGGCCCGATGTGAATCGGGCGGAACGGGCATGCCCGCCCGGTTTGACGGGGGATGCAAACCGGGCGGGAGCTCTCAACTCGCGGTGCCGAGTTTACTGTAGGCGGCCGCGACTTGGGTGAGCCAGGCCACTTCCGCACTGAAGTTGTCCGTGTCGCGGTCGTCGAAGTCGCCCGCGTCCTTGTTGTCGTGCGGGACGGTACCGGTCCGCTTGGCGAGCAGAGCCTGTTTGATCTGCGCCGCCTCCGTGAACGCCTGCCGCAGCTCCTCGCTCGCCTCCCCGCCCGGCCCGTCGGCCCGGTCCGCCCCGCCGGCCGTGCGGTCGATGTACGGGCGCAAGTCCCGCCAGCCGTCGCGTATTTCGACCACGCGCCGGTGGAGGCGGTAGTCGAGGTCCGAGACCGAAGCGCCCGGCGGCTCCAGGGCGATGTCCGGGGAGGCCTCGTACAGGTCCCGCCAGAGCGGGTACAGGGCCCGGTAGGTCCGGTAGGTCCGGGACCACTCCAGGAGCCGGGTGGCCGAGGGCCCCCAGGAGGAGTTGGTCAGGCTGAGCGAGAGCAGGACGATGCCGGCGGCGCTGAAGACCGAAGCGGCGACCTTCCAGGCACCGATGTCGACACCGCCCGCGGCCGTGAGGATGTTGACCGTCCTGGCCAGGCAGTAGAGGAAGAGGACCACGGCGGCCACCGAGAGCAGCCGCAGGGCCTGGCGCAGCGTGGCGTTGTCGGTCATCCGGGCGTAGGGGCCGCACTGCCGGTAGATGGTGACGCACGGAACCGCCTGGGAGACGATGAAGACCAGGAGGTACGTGAGCATCAACGGCTCGCCGGTTCCGTCGAAGTCCGCGGTGGGCCGGCCCGGGCCGTCGGCGACGAAGAACAGGACCGTCAGCAGCACGTCGAGGACGATGCCGGAGACCAGCCAGTAGCGCGTCCTGCGCACCGTCGCCTCGTCCGCGGCCGCCCACCGGAGCAGGATGATCTGCGCGCTGACGCAGAAGGCGACCGCGGCCAGGTGCATGACGAGGATGGCGAGGTTGCCGACGCCCAGGAGGCTCTTGCCGCCCATGGCGAAGGCGCCCATGGTGAAGGTGAGGCACTGGAGCAGCAGAGTGGCGATCAGCGTGCGGTAGGCGCTGTCCCGCCAACTGCGGCGTGCCTGGCACAGCCGGTAGACCAGCGCCGCGTACGAGGACAGCGCGGCTATGACGAAGCAGAGGGTTCTGGTGGTGTTCACGTCCCGCTTTTCTGCACGTGCCGCGCTTGCGGCGGACGGGGGTTCAGTCGGTGGTCTCGCCAGAGGGGACCACGAGCCCGATGCTCTCGGCCGCCACGGCGATGGAGTAGTCGAAGAACGCGGCCTCGTCCCGGACGCTGTCGTGGGTACGGCTGAAGACCTGGAACACCAGGAGCCCGATGAGGTTGCTCCACAGGACGATGCCCCGCTCGATGATGTCCGAGAACGGAGCCTCGGGCACGCCGCCGAACGCCTCTACGGCGGCGGGCAGGAGCAGCGGCGGACCGGGCACCGCCCGCCGGGGCGGGGTCAGTTCACCGCCCAGCAGCGCCGACCGCACGATGCCGGCGAGCACCCCGGGGGTCCGTGAGGCGGGCGGGACCGTGTCCTGCGGTGCGTGGTAGCCCGGTACGGGGGAGCCGTAGATCAGGGTGAACTCGGCGGGGTTGGCGAAGGACCACCGGCGCAGCGCGCGCGTCACCGCCAGGAGCCGGGCACCCGCCGCGGCGCCGGCTTTGACGGCGGCCTCGTCGGCCTCCTCCATCGCGGCGCCGGACGCGTCGTAGGCATCGATGACCAGCGCGGTCAACAGGTCGTCCCGGTGCGGGAACACGGCCTCGACCTCGCTGACGGCGAGACCGCCCGCGCGGGCCACCGCCTCCGGGGACAGCCCCGCGGCTCCCAGCTCCGCCAACTGCCGGCGCGCGGAGTCCTTGATCACCTTCATCACCTTCGACGGCGCCCCGTCGGCGCCGTTCGAACTTGCTGCGGATTTCATGCCGGAACCGTACCCGCCGCCGGCAACACCCGTCAGCGCTGCCTCCGGAGCACCCCGGCCCAGCGCCGAGATCCGGCCACGGCGCGGCATCCGAGGCCCTGGGAGGCCGTGACATGCGGGTCGAATCCGGCCGTGCCACGCTGTTCACACGGCCTCGGGGACCAGGCAGCCGCGACGAACGGAGCGCGCTGTGAGCAGTCCGATCCACTCCGTCCGCTCCGCACCGCTGCGGCGGGGCCTGGCCGCCGCCTGCGCCGCCCTGCTCCTCGTGGCACTGGCCCCGGGTACGGCGGCCGCGGCGGATCCCTCTCCATCGCCGTCGCCGTGGCCGTCGGACGACGCGGAGCAGGGCCGGCTCGATCCGCGCATCACCGAGATCATGCGGAAGCCGCAGTACGGCCACGCCCAGTGGGGCCTGCTGCAGACCGGACCGGACGCCGGGCACGTGGTGCACAGCATGTTCCCCGGCCAGTTCTTCATCCCCGGCTCCACCGCCAAGCTGATCAGCGTTTCGGGCCCGTGGCAGACGCTCGGCGCGGACCACCGCTTCGTGACTCCCCTCCACGCGGTCGGGGAGCGCAGCGGCGCTACGCTCACCGGCGACCTCGACCTCGTCGCCCAGGGCGACCTCACCATGGGCGGCAGGACCAGGCCCGACGGCACGGTCGCGTACACCGACCTCGACCACACCTACGCCAACGACTTCCCCGGCGCGACCCTCACCCCGGAGAACCCCCTCGCCGGGATCGACCAGCTCGCCCGGCAGGTCCGGGACTCCGGCATCACCCGCGTCGACGGCGACGTGATCGTCGACAGCCGGCTCTTCCTCCCCGACCCCGTCCTCGACCCCACCCCGACGCCGCTGATCATCAACGACAACCTGATCGACCTGATGACCACCCCCGGGGACGAGGCCGGCGCGGCCGCCCGGCTGGACTGGCGGCCGAAGGTCGCCCCCTACCAGGTCACCTCCACCGTGAAGACCGTCGCGGCCGGCAAGCCGACCGCCGTCACGGTGACCGCCACCGACGGCGGCACCCGGATCCGGCTGTCCGGAACCATCGCGGCGGACGCCGAGCCCCTGCTGCGCACCTCGCCGATCACCGATCCGGCCGCCTTCGGCCGCACCGCGCTGATCGAGGCGCTCGGCCGGGCCGGCGTACGGGTCACCGCCGACCCGGCCGGCCCCAACGCGGTCGCCCGGCTGCCGCGCGACTACGCGGGGCGGCCGCGGGTGGCCGCGTACACCTCCCCGCCCTACGCCCAGTACGCCAAGCTGATCCTCAAGGTCAGCCACAACCTCGGCGCCAACCTCGGCATCTGCCTGATGGCCGTCACGACCGGCAGCCGCCAGTGCGAGGACGGCTTTCCGGTGCTCGCCGCCTTCCTGGACCGGGCGGGCGTAGACCGCGAGCAGGCCCAGCTCATGGACGGCCGGGGCGGCAACCCCGCCGACCGCGTGACCCCGCAGGCGCTGGTGCAGATGCTGGCGTACTGGCAGCGCACCCCTGACGCACGGCTCTTCCGGGAGGCGCTGCCGATCCTGGGCGTCGACGGGCTGCTGGCCGACAACTGCCGCAGCTGCCCGGCGCGCGGGAAGGTCTTCGCCAAGACCGGTGCGGCCGTCGGAGGAGACGCGCTCAACGACCGGCTGGCCGTCGGCGCCATCACGATCGCCGGCTACCTGGACAAGGGCGGCGGCCGCTACGACACCTTCTACGCGGGGGTCAACGGCGCCGCCACGCCGACCACCGATCCCGCGGGGGTGCTGACCATCGCCAACGACCTCGCCATGATCGCCGCCTACCTCCAGGAGTCTCCCGCGCCCTCGCCTTCACCCTGATGGCGCGGCAGTCTGCCGTGGTACTCGGCGGGTCGCCACCGGCCACATGGGCGTCGAAGGCGTCCAGCCCCGCGGTGAACGTCCCCGGCCGGGCCGCGAGGCGGCGGAACAGCACCTCGTGGCGCGCGCCGAGCGACGGACACCGGTCGAGGACGCTTCGGTGCCACAGGGCGCAGGCGTTGATCCCGCGCGCATCGAGGAGGAGGGCGACTCCGAGCTGATTCGGGTCGCCCGGGGCCACGCTGCCGGCCACCGCCGTGGCCCACGCCGGCATCTCGCGCGCGAGCGCCGCGTGGTCGCAGCACCGGCAGGGCACGTCCAGCTCCGGATCCGGGACCACGGCGGCCAGCCGGCGCTCCCCGGCCCGCTTCAGGGAGGCCAGGTCCGCCGGCCCGCTCCACAGCGCCGTGATCCTCCGCTGCCGGAGGGCCGACAGGCCGGGAGCGCGAAACGGTGCGCTGGCCGAGCCACTCGTAGCCGCTCCCCAAGAGGGAGCCGAAGGGCGCCGGCCGGCGTCCGGTGCGCGTGCACCGGGGCCGGGACGGTCACGGGGGAGCTGACACCACCACCGTCGTCCCCCCGGTACTCGGTCGGCCCCGTCCGTCGCCGACAGGCTGCCCCTCGATCCCCGGCCGCGTGGACTTTTACCCGGTCCTTAGAGGGGTGTCAAGTCCCGAGATTCCGGAACATGACCCGGGGGTTCCGTCCGGGGCTTACTTGAGGAGCGGAAAGGAAACGAAGCGAAAGGTACAGACGGAACACCTCGCAAAAGGGATTCCGCCTCTCGCCAGTATCACCGCACCGTCTCGGAAATCCGGGCGGGTCAATATTCCTCTTCATCGGTAGGAGAAAGTCATGAACCGCAAGATGCACACCAACAGCACCGCCCGCCCCACCCGCAAGGGCTTCCGCCTGGCGACGCTGATCGCCTCGGCCGCCGTGGTGACCGGAGGGATCCTGCTGCCGGCGTCCGCCGCGACGGCGGCCCCGATGCCCGACCACGTGCACTCCATCCTCCTCCCGACCGACGGAGGCGCCGGAGGAAAGGGCGGCAAGGGCGGGAGCGGCGGCCTCGTCGGAGGCGGTGGCGGTTCCGGCGGTGCCGGTGGCGGCAGCGTCACCGGTACCGGTGGCAAGGGCGGCCTCGGCGGCGACGGCGGGGACGGGTTCCTCGTCGGCGGTGGCGGCGGTGGCGGCGGCGGTGGCGGTGAAGGCCGCATCGGTGGCGCCGGCGGCGACGGCGGCAAGGGCGGCTTCGGCATCCTCGAAGGCGGCGGCGGTGGCGCCGGCGGTGGCGGCGGTGACGGCCGGCTCATCGGCGGCAAGGGCGGCAGCGGCGGGAAGGGCGGCTTCAGCTTCTTCCAGGGCGGTGCCGGCGGTGACGCCGGAGACGGTGGCTTCGGCGGCCTGATCGGTGGCCTCGGCGGCGACGCCGGAGCCGGTGGTGGCTCCATCTTCTAGAAGGCGCACCGATCCGACGGGGTGGAGGCCTCCGGGCCTCCACCCCACCACCCCCAACCCCCCATCCACACCTTCTTGTCCTTTGGAAACGGAGAACCCCATGTTCACGTGCACCTGGCAGCGTCCGCTCATCCTGGCGGCGGCCTCTCTGGCCCTCGTCACCGGCACGGCCTGCGCCGCGCAAGCGTCGGAGTCCAAGGCCCCGACGGGCACCAGCTCCTCGGCCGCGGCCGAGCAGCCCTCGCACTGTGCGCTGGGTGGCCGTGGCGGCGAAGGCGGCAAGGGCGGCAAGGGCGGAGCGGGTGGCAGGGGCGGCGAGCCCGGTAAGCCGGGCGAGCCCGGCAAGCCCGGCGGAGTGGGCTGCTTCCGGTTCGACGACCTGCCCGACAAGTCGAAGTCCGACCTCTCGATGGTCGACAAGGTCCACATCGTGATGATCCTGCTGGTCGACGACTCGGACGAGATGAAGGAGAAGATCGCCAAGAAGTACGACCTCTCCGAGGAGCAGCTCGACAACCTGAAGGACGACTACCTGGAGGGCAACTGGTTCGCCCTGATGGGAGAAGGATTCTCCTCCTCGACCTGAGACACCGATCCCCCTCGGGGCGCTCCGGCCCGATGCGGCCGGAGCGCCCCGATCGTTTTACGCCGGCGGAATGGCCCACGGCGAGGAATCCGACCAACCGAACCGCTCAACGGACATCAGTTCCCAGGCAAAGGAGAATCTCATGCGCGTGCGATCTTGGAAGTTCCGTCTCGGTCTTCTCGTCTCGACGACCCTGCTCGGCGCCGGTGCGATGACGACGGCCGCCACGGCGGCGCCGGCGCTGCCGAGCCAGCCCGTCGAGGCGGCCGTCACCCAGCAGCACGGGCCCGCACCCGGCGGTGGTGACACCCAGGCGGACGGGAACCGGTTCGGCCGCGGCGGAGCGATCGGCAAGTACGGTGACCAGCTCGTCGGCAAGGTCAAGGTCGACAAGGACAGCGTCCGCGTCGGCGACAAGGTCTGCGCGGGCAAGTGCAACGGCTCGGTCAACGGCACCGAGGGCGGCAAGGGCGGCATCTGCGCCGGCCTCTGCAACGGCAGCGCCAACGGCGGCACCGGCGTGACGGGCCGGCCCGGCGGCGGCACCGGCGGAACGGGCGGCAACGGCGGCGTCTGCGCCGGCGTCTGCCACGGCAGTGTCAACGGCGGCGACGGCGGCACCGGCGGGGCGGCGTCGCCCGGCGGCGACGGCGGCGAGGGCGGCTTCGGCGGCGACGGCGGCCTCTGCGTCGGCGTCGGCTGCGAGACCAGCGGGTTCGGCGGCCGCGGCGGTACCGGCGGCATGGGCTGACCCCCACCAACGGCGCCACGCCACGGGTCCCCGGCACCACGTGCCGGGGACCCGTTCCGTTTCGAAGGGGCACTCGTATGGATCACTGGATAGACTTGAGCTATGGAAGAGCGGCCTGGCGCGTCACGTTCGCGCCGGAGCCGACACCGTCGCGTCGAGCGCGACCCGTTCAGCCATGTCGTCCTTCGGGCGACGCTCCATCGAGGACGGGGTCGGCATGATCGGCACTTTCGCCCACGGACACCGCGTCGGCGCCCCGCCGTCGTCCGGCCGGCCGGCTGAGGCGGGCCCCTGATGGCCTCGGCATCCGACCTGAGCGTGTACAAGGGCCGGCCCTCCGGCCTGATCGGCAAGCAGATCGCGGGCTACCGGGTGGAGCGCCTGATCGGCCGCGGCGGCATGGCCGTCGTCTACTCCGCCAAGGACCTGCGCCTGGACCGTACGGTCGCGCTCAAGCTGATCGCCCCCGAGCGCGCCCGCGACGACACCTTCCGGCGCCGCTTCACGCACGAGTCGCGGGTCGCCGCGAAGATCGACCACCCGCACATCGTGCCGATCTTCGAAGCCGGCGAGACCGACGGCGTCCTCTACATCGCCATGCGGTACGTCTCCGGGCTCGACCTGCGGGCCCTGCTGGACCGGGAGGGCCCCCTCCCCGTCGCGAAGGCCCTGCGCATCGCCTCCCAGGTGGCATCCGCCCTCGACGCGGCCCACGAACACGACCTGGTCCACCGGGACGTCAAGCCCGGCAACATCCTGGTCGCCGCGGGCACCGACAGCGACCACCCGGAACACATCTACCTCACGGACTTCGGACTGACGAAGAAGTCCCTGTCGCTCAGCGGGTTCACCACGGCGGGGGAGTTCGTGGGCACCCTCGACTACATGGCGCCGGAACAGATCACGGGCCGGCCGGTCGACGGCAGGTGCGACCTCTACAGCCTCGCCTGCGTCGTCTACGAAACCCTCGCCGGCGGGCCCCCCTTCGTGCGCGACGAGGACGTGGCGCTGCTGTGGGCGCACCAGTACGACCAGCCGACTCCCCTGACGGAGCGGCGGCCCGAGATCCCGCCCGCCGCCGACGAAGTCCTGGCCAAGGCCCTGGCGAAGGTTCCGGAGGACCGCTACGACTCCTGCCTGGAGTTCGTGGGGGCCCTGCGCGCCGCCGCCGGCGGCGGCACCAGACGGGAGGACGGCCCGTCGCACCGGGTGGAAGCCCTGGAGCCGCCGCCGGACCCGCCGATCTGGGCCCGGCCGGTCTTCCACGCCCCGTCCGGCGGACCGTAGGGACCGTGGTCCTCGGACGCGCCGGTCCTCAGAACCCGATGAGCGACTGCTCGGCCCAGATGGTCTTGCCGAGGGTGGAGTGCCGGGTGCCCCAGCGCTGGGCGAGCTGGGCGACCAGCAGCAGGCCCCGCCCTCCCTCGTCGAACGTCCGGGCCCGCCGCATGTGCGGAGCGGTACTGCTCGCGTCGGAGACCTCGCAGAGCAGGGTGCTGTCGTCGTGGATCAGCCGCAGCTCGATCGGGGGCGACCCGTAGCGGATGGCGTTGGTCACCAGTTCGCTCACCACGAGCTCGGTGACGAAGGCGGCCTCGTCCAGCCCCCAGGCCGTCAGCTGCTCGGTGGCGTACCGGCGGGCCCGGGCGACGATGGACGGATCGGACGGCAGCTCCCAGACGACGACCTTGTCGGCGTGCAGGGCCCGGGTCCGGGCGACGAGCAGGGCGACGTCGTCGTCGGGACGGTGGGTCAGCAGGGCCGCCAGTACGCGGTCGCAGACCGTGTCCAGGCTGGAGGCGGGACGTACGAGGGCCGCGAACATGCTGTCCAGGGACTCGTCGATGTCACGCTCGCGGGGTTGCAGCAGGCCGTCGGTGTACAGGGCGAGGAGGCTGCCCTCGGGAATCTCGGCCTCGATGGTCTCGAAGGGCAGGCCGCCCAGGCCCAGCGGCGGTCCCGCCGGGACGTCGAGGAGGTACGCGGAGCCCTCCGGGGAGACCACGGCGGGCGGGGGGTGACCGGCCCGGGCGACCGTGCAGCGGCGGGTGACCGGGTCGTAGACCACGTACAGGCAGGTGGTGCCGATGCCGCCGGCGGCCTCCGCGGCGGCCCCTTCATCGCCCTCGTCGTCCGACAGGTGGATGATCAGGTCGTCGAGGTGGGTCAGCAGCTCGTCGGGCGGCAGGTCGACGTCGGCCAGCGTCCGCACCGCGGTGCGCAGCCGGCCCATGGTGGCGGAGGCGCGGATGCCGTGGCCGACGACGTCGCCCACGACGAGGGCCACCCGTGCGCCGGACAGCGGGATCACGTCGAACCAGTCACCGCCCACGCCGGCATCGGTACCGGCGGGCAGGTAGCGGGAGGCGATCTCCAGGGCCGGGTGGTCGGGCAGCGAATGCGGGAGCAGGCTGCGCTGCAGCGTCATGGTGGTGGTGTGCTCGCGGGTCTGCCGGCGCGCGTTGTGGATGCTGACGGCCGCCTTGGACGTCAGCTCCTCGGCCAGCCACAGGTCCTCCGGGTGGAAGGGATCCTGCCGCTGGTGCCGGCTGAAGACGGCCAGACCCAGCGTGGTGCCTCCGGCGCGCAGCGGCACCATCATCATCGAGTGGGTGCCGGAGTGGGCGATCCAGGCGGCCCCGGGGTCCTCGGCCACCCATCGGGCGACCGCCGGGTCCGAGGTCGCGTACACGGCGCCGCGGCCCGCGGCCAGACACTCCACGGGAGGTGACAGCGCCGGATAGACAGCCGTCCCGCCGACCGGGACCTGGGACTCCAGGCTTCCCTCCAGGAGCGAGCGCACGGCCGTGTGGGACACGGTGACCGGCCCCGCCGCCGGCCTGGAGGAGCCCTCGCCCGCGCGCGGAGGCGGCTCCAGCAGGTCGACGACCGCGAAGTCGGCGATCCGGGGCACGGTCGCGTCGGCGAGCTCCTCCGCGGTGCGGGAGCTGTCCATGGTGGTGCCGATGCCGGGGGTGTCGACGTCCGACAGGAGCAGCTGCGGCCGCTCACCCGCGGTTCCGGTCTTCTCGTGCGCGGCCAGACACACGGCGCGCACCTGCCCGTCAGCGTCCCGCAACGGGGCCAGCGAGGCCGCCAGGCCCTGCTGGGTCGGCGCGCCCGTGGGACGGACGAAGACGTCGACGTGCTGCGGCTCCCCCGTCTCCACCACGAGGCGCATCCTGCGCTCGGTCTCGTCGCTCACGGGATCCGGGGCGATCTCGGGCAGCCGCAGCCCCCGCATCTCGCCCTCCGTGAGGGACAGCGCGCGCTCCATGCCGGCGTTCGCCCGCACCAGCCGCAGGTCCCCGTCGAAGACCGCGAGGAAGCAGGGGGACTGGGTGAACGTCCACTCCTTCAGCGATTCGTCCCAGGGCGTACGGGGCTCACCCGGCACGGCGGACACCACGAACCACTTGGTGTTCCCGCCGGTGGACGTCCAGCGGTGTGCGAGCAGCCTCAGCTCCACCCGCCGGCCGTCCCGGTGCCGCAGTGCCACGGTGCCGCTCCACCGGTCCTGCCCGGACGGGATCCGCCCCGCGCTCTCGTCGACGTCCTCGGCGTTCCCGGCGCCGTCGGCGAGCAGGCGGGCGGCGGGTTGTCCCACGATCTCGGCGGGCGCGTAGCCGAGCAGCCGACGGGCGTCCTCGCTCCACTCGGTCACGATGCCCTGCTCACTGAGGGTGGCCGTGGCCGTGTAGGTCGATCCGCCGGGGTCGTTCGGCTCCGCCGGCCGCTCACCAGGAGAGGTGGGAAGTTGCTCCATCGCCGCTCATCTCGCCCTCGCTAGTTCCCTCGCCGCGGTTCCACGGCAACCCGCACGGCCAGGGGCTCCACTGACAAGCATCATCCGGCGGGGCAAGGAGCACCAACGCAGTGCTGCCGAGGGGGTGCGCTCAGCCCGTCGGACCCGGGGAGTGCGCGAGGACGAGGGCGAGAACCGCGTCTCCCGCGCGCCACACCGCCGCGTGGCGCCGCCCGCTGAGCACCGGCGGCCGGAGGCCGAGGATTTCGACGAGGCGCGGGGCGGCGCCGAAGACGCCGGTCCGGTCGGCCTTGACCGCGGCCTCCTTGAGCGCCCAGGCGCCGGCCAGGGCATCGGGCCGGTCCGTCCCGATGCGGGCGAGCTCCCCGGGGGAGAAGACGTGGCCCGCGACACGGCGTACCGCGGCGGCCGAGGCGGTCTCGCACAGGTCCACTCCGACCGCTTCGGGTGCGAGGGCCGCGGCGACGTGGCGGGCGGTGTGGCTGATGGAGACGTGCACGGCCGGCACCGGGCTGCCGCTGAGGACGACGTACGGGCTGCCGTCGTCCCGGGGGAGTACCTCCACCTCGTCGGCCGGCGCGGCGAGGGCGTCGGCGACCAGGCGTTTGGCGAGCAGCCGGCCGGCCGTCCACTCGGCCCGCCGCCGGACCGGCAGCGCCCGGACCACCCGCCGTTCGGCCGGAGAGAGGAAGGGCGCCCGGTGGAGGCCGGTGAACGGGGCCACGAGGAGGCGGGCGCCGCCCCATCGGTGGATGCGACCCGGTGCGATCGGCTGGAAGGCGGTGTCCACGGCGGGGTCCACGGCGGTGGTGTTCGCGGCCGCGGGTCAGGCCGCGCGGGCCGTGGTCAGGTGCCGCAGCTCGTGCTCCAGCGCGGTCACCGCGTGCCGGATCTGGTCGGGCGTGTGCTCGCAGGTGATGAAGAAGCGCAGTCGGGCCAGTTCCTCCGGTACGGCCGGATAGAGGATCGGGTTGACGCTGATGCCCTGCTGGAACAGGGCGTCGGCGAGCCGCAGCGTCTTCAGCGAGTCCCCGACGATGCACGGGACGACCGGCGTGTCGTGGCTGTCCCCGACGTCGATCCCCGCATCGCGGGCGAGGCGGACGAACAGCGCGGCGTTCTCCGCGAGCCGTGCCACGCGCTGCGGCTCGGCACGCAGCAGGCGCAGCGCGGCCAGGGAGGCCGCGGTGTCGGCCGGGGTCATGCCGGCGCTGAAGACGAAGCCCGGAACGGTGTAGCGCAGGTACTCGACGACCGAGCGCTTCCCGGCGACGTAGCCGCCACAGCTCGCCAGCGCCTTGGACAGCGTGCCCGACCACAGGTCGACCGCCGAGCGGTCGATGTCGAAGTACTCGCCGATGCCGCGTCCCGTCGCACCGATCGTCCCCATGCTGTGTGCCTCGTCGATCATCAGCAGCGCGCCGTGCCGGCGCTTGACCTCGATGAGCGCGGGCAGGTCGGCGATGTCGCCGTCCATGCTGTAGACGCCCTCGACGACGACGAGGACCCGCCGGTACTGGTGGCGGACCTGCGTGAGGATCGCGTCCAGGGCGGCCGCGTCGTTGTGCGGGAAGGGCCGCCGGGTCGCGCCGGAGAGCTTGCATCCCTGGAGGATGCTGTCGTGGGCGAGCGCGTCGTGGATGACGAGGTCCCCGGGGCCGACGAGGTGACCGATCACGGTGACGTTGGTGGCGTGCCCGTTGGCCAGGGTGACCGCGGCCTCGCACGCGAGCCGGCCGGCGAGCTCCGCCTCGAGTTCCAGGTGGAGCGGACGGCTGCCGGACAGCAGCCGGCTGGCGGACACCGAGGTGCCGCAGCGCTCGATCGCGTCCCGGGCCGCCTCGTTCACCTCGGGGTGCGTCGCCAGGCCCAGGTAGTTGTAGCTGGAGAAGGAGAGGAGTTCCCGGCCGTCGATGACGGTCGTGTCCGTCATACCGCGTTCGTGGACGAGGAAGTACGGATTGGGCAGCCCCAGCCCGTCGAGGGCGGAGATGCGCTCGCCGTGGGCGGTGACTTCCGGGAAGCACTCGATCCGCGTGTGTTCCTCGGGCAGCGGCGTGGTGGGCGGGTCGGCCGCCGGCGGCGGCGTCGGCGGGGTCTCCTCGCGGTGGCCGGCCCGCTGTACGGGGAAGCCCTCGGGCGCGGTGGCGGGTACGGCGGCCGGTGCCGTGCCCGTGCCGCAGTCGTTCGCGATCATCGCCGCGATCCTCCGGACGGTCGGCCGGTCGGCGGCTTCCTCGCCGAACGGGAAGGGGGGGGGTGGGGGGGGGGGGGGGGGGCGGCGGGGGCGGCGGGTACGACGTGCACCGGCGCCGGCTCGGCCGGCTCGGCCGCCTCGGCGGCCGGGTCCCGTACGGGCAGCGTCTCGGCGAGCCGGGCGAGCAGCGTCACCTGCTGCCGGACCAGCTGGAGCAGCTCACCCATCGGGTCGTTCGCCGGGGCGTCCACGGCGCCGGTCACGGCGCCGGTCACGGGGGCGTCGATCGGGGCGTTCATCGAGGTCTCCTCGGGGGTTACGGGCCGGGGCGGCAGGACGGTGGCGCAGGCGTCCCTCTTCTCGGCGGGGCGCCCGTTCTTGGCGGGGCGCCCGCGCGGCACCCAGTAGGACTGGGTGTCGAGCTTCGCCACCGGCAGGTCCAGCAGGCGACGGTCCTCCTCGGGCACCAGGGCGCGCGGGTCGACCGGGACGCCCAGGACCGCGAGCCGGGCGAGGGCCCGGACGAAGCCGCGCCCGCCGTCCGGCTCCACCTCGCCGGCGGGTACGACGTGCACGTCGCCGTGGCCGGTGAGGTTGCGGCGGACGGAGGCCAGGAGCGAGCTGCCGCCGGTCACCTGGAGAAAGACGCGCGCCCCCTGGTCGTAGGCGGTCCGGACGGCGTCGCCGAACCGGACCGGGGCGGACGCGTGCCGGGCCCACACGTCGCGCAGCCCCTCGGGGTCGGTGCAGACCTCGGCGTTCACGGACGAGACGAACGGCAGGACCGGGCCGGCGATGCGGAGGGCGGCGAGGTCCGCGCGCACGCCCTTCTCGGCGTCGGCCACCCGCGGCGAGTGGAAGGCGTTGGACACGTCGAGCGCCACCGTGACCACCCCGGCGCCGGCGCAGGCCTGCCGCACCGCGGCGAGCCCCTCGGGCGAACCGCTCACCACGACCTGACGCGGCTGGTTGAAGCAGGCGAGCCACACGTCGTCGATGCCGGACATGAGCCGGTGGCAGGTGTCCTTGTCGGTCTGTACGGCGAGCATCCCGCCCCCTGCGCCGGTCTCGGCCCGGCGGAGGGCGGCGCCCCGGTGGACCAGCAGCCGGACGGTGTCCTCGTCGGTGAGCGCTCCGGCCGCCGCGGCGGCGGCGAACTCCCCGACGCTGTGGCCGAGGGCGAGGCCGGGGGCGATGCCGCAGTGGCCCAGCAGCCGGGTCGCGGCGATCTGTACGGTGCCGAGCAGCGGCTGGCACACGTCGGTGCCGGCGAGCCGCCGACCGAGCTCCTCGGGGTCGCCGTGAGCGGTCGGGGCCTCGCCGTACAGCAGGTCCGCGAGGTCGAAGCCGGCGTCGCGGCGGGCGACGGCGCTGAGGACGTTGACGTCCGTGCGGAAGCCCGTGAACCGTTCGTAGAGGTCCTGCATCATGCGCGGCCGCTGGCTGCCCTGACCGGGGAAGAGGAACGCGATGCGGCGCTCGGCCTCCGGCAGGGGGGCGTCGGCGGCGTAGGCGCCGTCGCCGAGGTCGCCCCGGGCGCCTTCGGCGAGCTGGCCGCGGGCGTGGCGCAGCCGCCGGGTGAACTCCTCCGTGTCGGCGGCCACGACGGCGAGCCGCGTCTTCAGCGGTTCGCGCGAGCCCAGGGTGTGGGCCAGCGCCGCGATCGGCACGGGGGCGGCCTGCTCCACCATGTCGAGCACCTCGTCGATGTGCCGTTCCAGCAGCTCGGGGCTGCCGGCCGAGAGGAGGAGCAGCTGGGGCCGGGGGCCTTCGGCGCGCGCCGGGACGTCGCCGTGGGCGGGGGCCGGCTGCTCCTCGAGCACCACGTGCACGTTCGTGCCGCCGAAACCGAAGGAGCTGACGGCGGCCCGCCGAGGCGTGGCCGCGCCCGGCCAGGGCCGGACGGTGTCGGCGAAGCGCAGGCCCGCGGCGGAGACGCCCAGGTCCGGATGGGGCGTGGTGACCGGCTGCGGCACGATCGTGCGCTGGTGGACGACCAGGGCCGACTTGATCAGACCGGCGATGCCCGCCGCGGACAGCGAGTGCCCGATGAGGGCCTTGCCGGAGCCGAGGTAGCACAGCGAGGGGTCGTCGTCGGGGTACTCGGTGCGCAGCCTGCACAGTGCCTCCACCTCGGCACGGTCGCCGGTGGTGGTGCCGGTGCCGTGGGCCTCGATGAAGCCCACGGAGGACGGGGCGACCCCGGCGTCGTCGTAGGCCCGGCGCATGGCGCGCAGCTGGCCTTCGGCGGTGGGGACCAGCGGGCCGGGGGAGGCTCCGTCGTTGGCCGAGCCGATGCCCTTGATCACCGCGTAGACGCGGTCGCCGGCGGCGAGGGCGTCGGCGAGCGGCCGTACGACGACGGCGCCGGCCCCCTCGCCCAGGACGAACCCGTCGGCCGCCTCGTCGAACGGCCGGCACACGCCGCTCGCGGACAGCGCGCGGAGCCTGGAGAAGCCGACCAGGCTGTCCGGGGTCAGGTTGAGGTACGCGCCGCCGACGACGGCGATCCGGCAGGTGCCCTGGCGGAGCTGGGCGATCGCCTGGTCGAGGGCGACCAGCGAACCGGAGCAGGCGGCGTCGACGGCGAAGCTGGGGCCGCCGAGGCCGAAGTGCCGGCTGACCGTGCCGGCCGCCATGTTGAGCAGGCTCCCGGGCAGGGTGAAGGAGTGGATGTTGCCGAGCTCGGCGGCACGCTCCCGGATGGCCTCGGTGTCGGGGCGGTCCGCCCCCTGCGACTCTTCCGCCAGGGTGATGGCCCGCAGGGGGGCCGCCATGAGGTCCTTGTAGTCGGACACCGACACGGCGAAGAAGACCCCGGTGTTCTCCCGGTCGAAGTCGCCGCGGCCCATCCCCGCGTCGTCGAGGGCCTCGCGGGCGATGTCGAGCATCAGCCGGTGCTGGGGGTCCATGGACCGGGCGCGTGCGGGCGGCACCCCGTAGTGCAGGGCGTCGAAGCGGTCCACGTCGTCCAGGAACGCGACCTGGTCGGTGTACGCGGCGTTGGGGGCCGATCGGTCGCCGGGCCGGTGGAAGGTCTCGTGGTTCCAGCGCTCGGCCGGGACGGCGGTGAACTGGCGTTCCCCGCTCAGCAGGAGCTTCCAGTAGGCGCGGATGTCGGGGGCGCCGGGGAAGCGGCAGCCGAGTCCGGTGATGGCGATGTCGGTCATGACGGGCCTTCCTTGTCGTGATCCCCTGGGCGGGGGTGGGGTCTGTGGGAACGGGGTCTGCGGGAACGGGATGTACGGGAACGGGACGTGCGGGACGGGGTCTGTGCCCCGCTCGGTCAGCGGCCCGCGGGTGCGCGGGCGTGCGGGCGGACGGGCGTACGGACCGCGGCACGGCCGGGTGGGGGACACCGCCCCGGCGGGCACCTCCGGGGCGGGGGCGCAGCGGCCACCGGGCGCGGCGCCCCGGGCCTCGGCAGCCGCGGCGCCCACCAGTTCAGGCCGCCCGCCAGACGCATGAGCGCCGGTACGAGGACTCCGCGGACGAGCGTGGCGTCGAGCAGGACGCCGAGGCCCGCGCCGATCCCGAAGAACTGCAGGAGGGACACCTGGGAGGTGCCGAAGCTCAGCAGGGTGAAGGCGAGCAGGGCGCCGGCGGTCGTGACGATCCCGCCCGTGCGGGCGATGCCGGAGACGATCGATGTCGCATCGTCCTGCCCGGCGTCGTGCGCCTCCTTGATCCGGGCGAGGACGAACACCTCGTAGTCCACCGACAGGCCGAAGACGATGCAGAACAGCAGCACCGGCATGGTCGTGCTGAGCGGTCCGGGCGTGAAACCGAGCAGGTGGTGCAGATGGCCCGACTGGAAGATCCACACCATGGCCCCGAGGACGGCCGCCAGGCTCAGGGCGTTCAGTGCGATCGCCTTGATCGGCAGGAGCAGACTGCGCGTGAAGCCGAACAGCAGCGCGAAGGTGGTCAGGGTGATCAAGGCGAGCGCCAGCGGGATCCGGTCTCCGACGGCGGACTTGGCGTCGACCAGCACCGCGCTCGGTCCGCCGACGAGGACCTCGGCGCCCGCCGGGACGGGAGCGGAGCGGATGTCACGCACGAGCTGCTGGGCCGCGCGTGACTGGGGGTCGGCCAGCGGCACCACGGAGAGCCGCACCGGTCCGCCGCCGGAGGTACCCGTGGCACCGGCGGACCCGGCCGCGGAGCCGGACACCGCCGCCCTCTCGCCGGACCGGAAGCTGCCCTCGGCACCCACGACCTGCGCGACCTGCGGGAGCGCCGACAGCCGACGGGCATAGTCCTCCCGCGCCGACGGGGACGCCGTACCCGTGACGACGACCGTGAGCGCGCTGGCGCCCTTCATGTCGAACGAGCCGCGCACCAGGTCCCCGGTCTGCCGGCTGGACGCGCCCACCGGCAGCGCCCGGTCGTCGGGAGTGGCGAAACCGGCGTGCGCGAACGGCGCCGCGAGCACCAGCAGCAGGCCGATCACCGGCAGCGCCGCGACCAGCGGGCGGCGTACGACGATCCGCGCCAGCCTCTCCCAGAGACGCGACCGCGAGCCGCCGTGGACCCGGCGGCGCCACGGCACGGCCCAGGCGTTCACCCGCTTGCCGAGCAGCGCGAGCAGGGCCGGCAGTACGGTCAGGGCGCTCACCGCCGCGATCACCACCACGGCGATGCCCGCGTAGGCGAAGGAACGCAGGAAGTACGGCGGGAACACCAGCAGCGTCGCGAGCGCGGCGGAGACCGTGGCGGCACTGAAGACGATCGTGTGGCCGGCGGTGCGCACGGTCCGGATGGCGGCGTTGCGCGGCCGGTACCCGTGGGCGAGCTCCTCGCGGAACCGCGAGACGATCAGCAGCCCGTAGTCGATGCCCAGCCCCAGGCCGAGCGCCGTGGTGAGGTTCAGCGCGAACACGGACACGTCGGTGACGGAGCCGAGGACGCTCAGGACCAGCAGCGTCCCGGCGATCGCCAGCACGCCGATCAGCAGCGGCAGCGCGGCGGCCACGACACTGCCGAAGACCAGGACCAGCAGGATCAGGGTTCCCGGCAGGACCACGGACTCGGCCCGCTTGAGGTCGGATTCCGAGAGGTCCTGGAGCTCGGCGTCGACGAGCGCCGTCCCTCCCACGTGCAGGGTCAGGGCCTTCTCGGGGGCGCCCGGGGCGGTCAGTTCCCGCTTCAGCTCCTTGACCCGGGCTCCGAGTCGCTCCCCCTCGCCGTCGACGTGCGCGACCAGCATGGCGGCGTCGCCGTCACGGCCGCGCAGTTCGGCGGCGCCGCCCGTCCAGTACGAGGTCACGGCGCTGACGTGCGGCCGGGCGGCGAGGCGGCCGGTGAGGGCCTCGCCCTCGCTCCGGGCCGCGGCGTCGTCGACGGACCCGCCGCGGGCCTGCGCGACGACGACCAGGTTCGGGGACGCCCCCAGGCCCTCGGCCGCCAGGTGGGCGGCGCGGCTGGATTCGGAGCGCGGGTCGTCGTATCCCTGCGTCTTCAGCCGGCCGGTCGCCTGTCCGCCGAAAACGGCGGACAGGACGAGGAACACGAGCGCGCCGAAGAGCACGAGTCGGGGGCGACGGGTCACGAAGACCCCTGCGCGACGGGACACGGAAGGCTCCGATCCGGGTGGTGTGTCGGTCCTGCACTGGCGCAGGACGGTCGATTTCCACCGTGCCCGGAGGAGGGGCGGGGCCGTAGCCCCGGCTGTTCGTACCTTGACAGGAGCCGCCGGGCCCGCTTTCGCGTCCGGCGGAGGCCGTCGCCGCGGGCGTCAGCGCAGGCCGGACACCCTGAAGACGGTGTGGGCGGTCTCCCGGTCGATGTGCTCCGCCAGCTCGCGCAGCGCGGTGGCGCCCCGCAGCAGGGTGCCGCGTTCGACCGAGGTACGGGTGTCGGCGTCCAGCCGGTGCCACATCGCGGGGTTGCGGGTCAGCACGGTCGGGTCGATCTCGACGCTGCTTCCGTCGGTGTCCCGGAGCAGCAGGCGCTGGGCCACGCCGTCGCACCACTGCAGGGAGGCCAGGGAGTCGGTACGGACGCTGTGCCCCACCAGTACGCCGCGAGTGCTCAGCCGGCCGGCGCGTACGGAGATCCGGGGTGGCAGCAGGATCACGAACAGGAGGGCGGCCAGGCCACCCCAGAGGGCGCAACGGAGCACGCAGAGCTCGCCGGCACCCGCGTCCAGCACGAGAAGGGCCGCGAGGAACAGCGCGGCCGTGCAGATCGCGGAGCGTCGCGCACCGGCCCAGTGGATGTCCTCGGCGAGTCCGTCCATGGGAGCGACGCTAGGGCGGGCGGCGGCGCGGTCCGTGCGCCTTGACGCACTGCTGAGGCGACGACTACGACATCTTGACCATGTCCCGTCAAAAAGGGACGCGGGTGGGCGGGCGGCCGGTCAGAGCCGCCCGGTGGCCGGCCCGGGGCCCACGGGGAGGGTGAGCACCATGGTGAGACCGCCGCCGGGAGTGTCCTCGGCTGACGATGCGGACGTCGAGGTCGGGTCCGGACTCGCGGGCCACGGTGGCGCTGACGCCGGGACTGAAGGCGTACTGCCAGGAGCGTCGGCGGCTCACACCCAGCACGATCTGCGTGGCGTAGACCCCGCGGGCCGCCCGGGTCCTCGACCAGGGCGCGCAGTGCGCGCCCGCCGGTCCGCAGGTCGGGGCGACGTGGAGCATCAGCTCCGGGTCAGTGCCGCGAGCGCGATGTTGAGTGCGAGGACGTTGACGCGGGGTTCGCCCATGAAGCCGAGGGTGCGGCCGGTGGTGTGGTCGGCGACGAGCTTTTCTACCTGCTGGACGTCGAGCTTGTTCTGTTCGGCGACACGGTGGATCTGGAGCTCGGCGTACTCGGGGGAGATGTCGGGGTCGAGGCCGGAGCCGGAGGAGGTGACGGCGTCGGCCGGTACGTCCTCGGGCCTGACGTGGTAGCCGGTGGTGGAGTTGTCCGCGATGACGGCTTCCTTGGCGGCGATGACCTGGGCGCAGAGAGTGCCTTCCTCGGCGTCCTTGGTGCAGTGGCCGCCCACGGCGCCGTTGTCGGCGGAGCGGTTGGTGGCTCCGGAGAGGATGAGCGAGTACTGGGTGTTGACGCTGTTGGAGCCGAGGCCGTTGGAGGGGCGCGGCTGGAACCACCTGAGGTCCGGCTTGGCGGCTTCCTCCGGGTCGTCGCCCGTAGAGGCATCAGAAGGAGCCTGCTTGGGGAGGTGGTAGGTCTGGCCGATGAGGGAGGAGCCGACGACACGGCCGCTCTCGTCCTTGATCCCGGAGCCGTTGGCCTTGTCGTGGAAGAGGACCTGGGCGATGCCGGTGACGGCGAGGGGGTAGAGGACCCCGCAGATCACGGTCAGGACGAAGAGGGCGCGCAGCCCGGCCCCGAGCAGTCGTGCCGTGGTGGATACGGAAGTGTTCATGGCAGATCAGCACGTTCCTGGTTCAGGAGAGCCCGGGGATGAGGGAGATGAGCATGTCGATGGTCTTGATGCCGATGAACGGGGCGATCAGTCCGCCCACCCCGTAGAGGCCGAGGTTGCGGCGGAGCATCTTGTCGGCGCTGGTGGGCCGGTACTGGACGCCCTTGAGGGCGAGCGGGACCAGGGCGATGATGATCAGCGCGTTGAAGACGACGGCGGAGAGGATCGCCGACTCGGGCGAGGACAGGCCCATGATGTTGAGCTTGTCGAGGCCCGGGTAGACCACGGCGAACATGGCCGGGATGATCGCGAAGTACTTGGCGACGTCGTTGGCGATGGAGAACGTGGTCAGGGCACCGCGCGTGATCAGCAGCTGCTTGCCGATCTCGACGATCTCGATGAGTTTGGTGGGGTTGGAGTCCAGGTCCACCATGTTCCCGGCCTCCTTGGCGGCCGAGGTGCCCGTGTTCATCGCCACGCCCACGTCGGCCTGCGCGAGGGCGGGGGCGTCGTTCGTACCGTCGCCGGTCATCGCGACGAGCTTGCCGCCCGCCTGCTCCCGCTTGATGAGGGCCATCTTGTCCTCCGGCGTTGCCTCCGCGAGGAAGTCGTCGACACCCGCTTCCTCGGCGATGGCCTTGGCGGTGAGGGGGTTGTCGCCGGTGATCATGACGGTCTTGATGCCCATGCGGCGCAGTTCGCCGAACCGCTCGCGCATGCCTTCCTTGACGACGTCCTTCAGGTGGATGACGCCCAGGACGCGGGCGCCCTTCTCGTCGTGGACGGCGACCAGGAGCGGGGTGCCGCCGGCTTCGGAGATCTTGTCGGCGACGAGGTCGGCGTCGTCGGAGACCTCGCCGCCCTGCTCCTTGACCCAGGTGATGACGGAGCCGGCCGCCCCCTTGCGGGTCTTCCTGCCGTCCACGTCGACGCCCGACATGCGGGTCTGGGCGGTGAAGGCGATCCAGTCGGCCTGGGTGAGTTCGCCCTGGTGGCGTTCGCGCAGGCCGTACTTCTCCTTCGCGAGGACCACGACGGAGCGGCCCTCGGGCGTCTCGTCGGCCAACGACGACAGCTGGGCGGCGTCGGCCAGCTCCGCCTCCGTCGTCCCCTTGACCGGGACGAACTCCGAGGCCTGGCGGTTGCCGAGGGTGATCGTGCCCGTCTTGTCCAGGAGCAGCGTGGAGACGTCACCCGCGGCCTCCACCGCGCGCCCCGACATGGCGAGGACGTTGCGCTGGACCAGCCGGTCCATGCCGGCGATGCCGATCGCGGACAGCAGCGCGCCGATCGTGGTGGGGATCAGACAGACCAGCAGGGCCGTCAGCACGATCATCGACTGCTCGGCGCCCGCGTGGATCGCGAACGGCTGCAGGGTCACCACGGCCAGCAGAAAGACGATGGTGAGGGACGCCAGCAGGATGTTGAGAGCGATCTCGTTGGGCGTCTTCTGCCGGGCGGCGCCCTCGACGAGGGCGATCATGCGGTCGATGAAGGTCTCGCCGGGCTTCGTCGTGATCTTGACGACGATCCGGTCGGAGAGCACTTTCGTACCACCGGTCACGGCCGAGCGGTCGCCGCCGGACTCGCGGATGACGGGCGCGGACTCGCCGGTGATGGCGGACTCGTCGACGGAGGCCACACCCTCGACGACGTCACCGTCGCCGGGGATGATGTCGCCCGCCTCGCAGGCCACCAGGTCACCGATCTTCAGCCCGATGCCCGGAACCTGCTCCTCCCTCCTGCCGTCCCGAGTCAGACGGCGGGCGACGGAGTCGGTCTTGGCCTTGCGCAGAGTGTCGGCCTGGGCCTTGCCGCGGCCCTCGGCGACGGCCTCGGCGAGGTTGGCGAAGATCGTGGTCAGCCACAGCCAGGCGGTGATCGCCCAGCCGAACCAGTCCGTCGGGTTCTTGACCGCCAGGACGGTGGTGACGACCGAGCCGATCAGGACCACGAACATGACCGGGGACTTGATCATGATCCGGGGGTCGAGCTTGCGGACCGCGTCCGGGAAGGACTTCAGCAGCTGCCTGGGATCGAACAGGCCCCCGCCGACGCGCCCGGCGCCAGGCTGGTGACCGGTGGGCACGTCCTGGTGCGGAGCCCTGGTGGGAGTGGCGGTGCTCATGATGCGAGCCCTTCGGCGAGCGGACCCAGCGCCAGGGCCGGGAAGTAGGTGAGTCCGGTGACGATGATGATCGTTCCGACGAGGAGGCCCGCGTAGAGCGGCTTGTCGGTACGGAGGGTGCCCGCGGTCTCGGGTACGGGTTTCTGCTCGGCGAGCGAGCCGGCGAGCGCGAGGACGAAGACCATGGGCAGGAAGCGGCCGAGCAGCATGGCGATGCCGATGGTGCTGTTGAACCACTGGGTGTCGGCGTTCAGGCCGGCGAAGGCGGAGCCGTTGTTGTTGGCGCCCGAGGTGTAGGCGTAGAGGATCTCCGAGAAGCCGTGCGCGCCCGTGTTCGTCATCGAGTTGCCCGGAGTGGGCAGGGCCATCGCGGCGGCGGTGAAGCACAGGACGAGGGCGGGGGTGATGAGGATGTAGCAGGCGGCGAGCTTGATCTCGCGGGTGCCGATCTTCTTGCCCAGGTATTCGGGGGTGCGGCCGACCATCAGGCCGGCGATGAACACGGCGATGATCGCCATGATCAGCATGCCGTAGAGGCCGGAGCCGACGCCCCCGGGTGCGATCTCGCCGAGCTGCATGCCGAGCAGCTGGATGCCGCCGCCGAGCCCGGTGTAGGAGGAGTGGAAGGAGTTGACCGCACCGGTGGAGGTGAGAGTGGTCGCGACCGAGAAGATCGCGGAGGCGCCGATGCCGAAGCGGGTCTCCTTGCCTTCCATCGCGCCGCCGGAGACGTCGAAGGCGGGGCCGTGGTGCGCGAACTCGGTCCACATCATCAGGCCGGTGAACCCGATCCAGATGACACCCGTGGTGGCGAGGATCGCGTAGCCCTGGCGCAGGTTTCCGACCATGCGGCCGAAGGTGCGGGTCATCGCGAACGGGATGACGAGGATCAGGAAGATCTCGAAGAGGTTCGAGAAGGGGGTGGGGTTCTCGAAGGGGTGGGCGGAGTTGGCGTTGAAGTAGCCGCCGCCGTTGGTGCCGAGCTCCTTGATGACTTCCTGGGAGGCGACCGCACCGCCGTTCCACTGCTGGGGGCCGCCGAGGAACCGGCCGACCTCGTGGATGCCGGCGAAGTTCTGGATGGCGCCGCAGGCGACCAGGACGATCGCGCCGATCACCGAGATGGGCAGCAGGATGCGGACGGTGCCGCGGACCAGGTCGGACCAGAAGTTGCCCAGCTCACCGGTGCGGGACCGGGAGAAGCCGCGTACGAGGGCGACCGCGACGGCCATGCCCACCGCCGCGGAGACGAAGTTCTGCACGGCGAGGCCGCCGGTCTGTACGACATGGCCCATGGCCTGTTCGCCGGAGTACGACTGCCAGTTCGTGTTCGCCACGAAGGACGCGGCGGTGTTGAACGCCTGGTCCGGGTCGATCGAGGTGAAGCCGAGCGAGCCGGGCAGACCGCCCTGCACGCGCTGGAGCAGGTAGAGGAAGAGGACGCCGACGGCGGAGAAGGCGAGGACGGCGCGGAGGTAGGCGGGCCAGCGCATCTCGGCCGACGGGTTCGCGCCGATGGCCTCGTAGATCCACTTCTCCGGTGTGTAGTGCTTCTCGGAGGAGTAGACGCGGGCCATGTGGTCGCCGAGCGGGCGGTAGGCCAGTGCGAGTGCGGCGATCAGGGCGAGCAGCTGGAGCACACCAGCGGTTACGGGGCTCATGGCAGTGCTCAGAACCTCTCCGGGTACACGAGGGCGAGGACGAGGTAGCCGAGCAGGGAGACGGCGACCGCGAGGCCGACGATGTTTTCGACGGTCACGGCTTGGTCACCCCTCGGGCGATGAGAGCCACCAGCGCGAACACCGCGACCGTGGTGACGACGAAGGCCAGATCGGCCATCGTGAGCTCCTGGATGAAGTGGGTGAAGTGAATCGGCCAGATGGCCGATGACCAGACAACCCCCTCTTCACCACGGCGTTCACACGCCTTGACGGCCTCCATACGGCGGCACGGGATCTCTTGACGCCTCCCTGACGCGGAGGCCGCCGAAGCCGCCTCGGCCCTGGTGGGAGGCCCGGCGTGGCGGGGGCGGCGCCGGCCCGAGCGTCGGCGCGACGGCCGTCTGCCCGTCGCCGGACCGGCCGGTTGTCCACAGGTTCCGGTGAGCGGAGCAGGGGTGTCGGCGCGTGCCGCTAGGCTTCTCGAATGGCCGCTCCCGACACCTCCCACGAAATCTCCGATGCTCTGCAGGTGCTGCACCGCGTCTTCGGTTACAGCTCCTTCCGCGGTGAGCAGCAGGAGATCATCGACCAGGTCGTCGGCGGCGGCGACGCCCTCGTCCTGATGCCCACCGGCGGCGGCAAATCGCTCTGCTACCAGATCCCGGCGCTCGTCAGAGACGGCACGGGCGTGGTGATCTCGCCGCTCATCGCACTGATGCAGGACCAGGTGAACGCGCTCACCGCCCTCGGGGTGCGGGCCGGGTTCCTCAACTCCACGCAGGACCCACACGAGCGGCAGGCCGTCGAGCAGGCCTTCCTCGCCGACGAGCTGGACCTCCTCTACCTGGCCCCCGAGCGGCTGCGCTCCGAGGGCACCCAGCGGCTGCTCGACCGCGGCAAGGTGTCGCTCTTCGCGATCGACGAGGCGCACTGCGTCGCCCAGTGGGGCCACGACTTCCGGCCCGACTACCTCGCGCTGTCCATGCTGCACGAGCGCTGGCCGAAGGTGCCGCGGATCGCGCTCACCGCGACGGCCACCGAGGCCACCCACGCCGAGATCGTCGCCCGGCTCGGTCTGGAGGACGCCCGGCACTTCGTCGCCAGCTTCGACCGGCCGAACATCCAGTACCGGATCGTCCCGAAGAGCAACCCGCAGCGGCAGCTGCTGGACCTGATCAGGACCGAGCACGAGGGGGACGCCGGAGTCGTCTACTGCCTCTCGCGGGCCTCGGTGGAGAAGACCGCGGCCTTCCTGGCGGAGCAGGGCATCGACGCCGTGGCGTACCACGCCGGAATGGACGCCCGTGCGCGCGCGGCGAACCAGGCGCGCTTCCTGCGGGAGGACGGGGTCGTGGTGGTGGCCACGATCGCCTTCGGCATGGGCATCGACAAGCCGGACGTGCGCTTCGTCGCGCACCTGGACCTGCCGAAGTCGGTCGAGGGCTACTACCAGGAGACCGGCCGCGCAGGCCGCGACGGAGAGCCGGCCACGGCGTGGCTGGCCTACGGCCTGCAGGACGTGGTCCAGCAGCGCAAGCTCATCGAGGGCTCCGAGGGCGACGAGGCCCACCGCCGGTCCCTCGGCATGCACCTGGACGCCATGCTGGCGCTCTGCGAGACGGTCGACTGCCGCCGGACGCGGCTGCTGGAGTACTTCGGGCAGTCGGGCGAACCGTGCGGCAACTGCGACACCTGCCTGACGCCGGCCGAGTCCTGGGACGGGACGGTCCCGGCGCAGAAGCTGCTGTCCACGGTGTGGCGGCTCGCGCGGGAGCGGCGCCAGAAGTTCGGCGCCGGCCAGATCATCGACATCCTGCAGGGCAAGAAGACGGCCAAGGTCATCCAGTTCGACCACGACGCGCTCTCGGTGTTCGGCATCGGAGCCGACCTGAGCACCGCCGAGTGGCGCGGGGTCGTGCGCCAGCTGCTGGCGTCGCGGCTGCTGGCGGTGGAGGGCGACTACGGGACGCTCGTGCTGACGGACGACAGCGGCGAGGTGTTGGGCGGGCGCCGCAGCGTCCCGATGCGCAAGGAGAAGGCGCCGGCCGGCCCGGCGAAGAAGGAGTCCGGGTCGCGCTCCGGGAAGGGCGCCCGCGTCCCGGTCGACCTGCCGGCCGGGGCCGAGCCGTTCTTCCTGGCGCTGCGCGCCTGGCGGGCCGCGACGGCGCGGGAGCAGGGCGTACCGGCGTACGTCGTCTTCCACGACGCGACGCTGCGGGAGATCGCCACGCGACTTCCGGCCACCGAGGCGGAGTTGGGCACCATCGGCGGGGTCGGCGAGGCCAAGCTCGCCAAGTACGCCCAGGGAGTCCTGGACACCCTGGCGGAGTGCGATGCCGCCGCCCCCGCCACCGCCCCTGCCCCTGTCCCCGCTGCCGCCACCGCCGGGCTCGGGCTTGCCGCCGCCGCGCGGCCGGCCGGATCCGCCCGGCCGGTCCCGGCCGGCCTGGTCGACGAAGAGCCGCCCTTCGACCTGGACGAGGAACCGCCGTGGGAGGACTGGCAGTAGCCGGTCCGTAGCCGGTCCGCGGTGCCCGGCCCCGGCGCCCGGCAGGCACGCCGCCTGCCGGGCGCGGCGGTCGGGACGCGATCGGCAGCCTGCACGGCCGGTGCCGGGTGCACCGGGCCGAGATTCTGCGCCCGCGCGGCCAGTGCGCCGGCGCCGAGCAGCAGGTGCTGCGGGCCTGCGACGAGCTGCGCCCTTACCTCCGCCGAGAGCTGGGCTGGCCGCTGACCGACAGCTCCTGGGCCGGATCCGGCTGCGGGGCGGCGACCTGAGCGGTGCCGAGGAGGCGCTGCTCGCCGCGCACCGCCTCGGATGGGATCCCGAACCCGGGCTCTCGCTCGTCCGGCCCGCCGCCGACGACATCGACACGGCGGCCGCCTCGATCCGGGAGGCACTGGCGCGGCCGCTGCCCGTGCCGTCGAAGGAGCTGCCCCCCACCACCGGGCTGCGCCGGGCACCACTGCTGGACGCCCAGGTGCGGATCGCCCTGGCCCGCGGCGACGTGGAGACGGCACGGGATGCGGCCCGCGAGCTCCCGACCGCCTCGACCGCACGATCCGCACGGGAAGCTACTGCGCGTACGTCCGCGACCCGCGCGTTCTCTCCCCCTGGTCCGTCTGACCAGGGGCGCAACCCTGCCCCGAAACCCGCCTGATCGGGCGGTGGGTCCGCCCGGTCAGGTGCGGCGTGGGGCCAGGACGCAGAACTCGTTGCCCTCCGGGTCGGCGAGCACGACCCACGTCACGTCGGGGCCCTGCCCGACGTCGGCCGGGCGCGCGCCGTGCGCCAGCAGGCGGCGTACCTCCGCCTCCTGGTCGTCGGGGCGGAAGTCGAGGTGGAGGCGGTTCTTCACCGTCTTGGCGTCCGGCACCGGTACGAAGACCAGCCCCGGCAGCCGGTCGGGGGCCGGCCGGATCTCGTACTCGTCCGGATCGTCGTTCACGACGACCCACCCCAGGGCCTGCGCCCACCAGTGTCCGAGGGTGGCCGGGTCCCCGGCGTCGACGACGAGCTGCTCCCACTCCAGTGCCATGCGCCGAGCCTAGCCCTGCGACCGCGCGGTGCCCGGGCGCCACCACGCGCACCGGTCGGATCGCGAGGTCCCGGCCGGCCGGTGCGGGCCGGCCGGGACCTCGGGCTCAGGCGAGGTCGAACCGGTCGAGGTTCATCACCTTGTCCCAGGCCGCCACGAAGTCGCGTACGAACTTCTCTCCCGCGTCCTTGGAGGCGTAGACCTCCGCGAGGGCCCGGAGCTGGGCGTGCGAACCGAACACGAGGTCGACGGCGGTGGCGGTCCACTTGGGCTTGCCCGTGACGACGTCCTGGCCCTCGAACACGTTCTCCGCCGTGGCCGACGCCTTCCACTCCGTACCCATGTCGAGCAGGTTGACGAAGAAGTCGTTGGTCAACGTCTCCGGCCGCTGGGTGAGGACGCCGTGGGAGGACCCGCCGAAGCCGGTGTTCAGGGCCCGCATGCCGCCGACCAGGACCGTCATCTCGGGGGCGGTCAGAGTCAGCAGGTTGGCGCGGTCCAGCAGCAGGGTCTCCGGTGCGAGCTTCTCTCCCGCCCGGAGGTAGTTGCGGAACCCGTCCGCCTTGGGCTCGAGTACGGCGAACGCCTCCACGTCGGTCTGCTCCTGCGAGGCGTCCGTGCGCCCCGGTGCGAACGGGACCGTGATGGTGTGCCCGGCCTTCTTCGCGGCCTGCTCCACGGCCGCGCACCCGCCCAGGACGATCAGGTCGGCGAGCGACACCCTCGCCGCCCCGGCCTGCGACCCGTTGAACTCCTGCTGGATCCGCTCCAGGGCGCGCAGCGTCTCGGTCACCTCCGGCAGGGCGTTGGACTCCCAGTCCTTCTGCGGAGCGAGCCGGATCCGGGCGCCGTTGGCCCCGCCCCGCTTGTCGGTGCCGCGGAAGCTCGCAGCCGCCGCCCAGGCGGTGGTGACCAGCTGGGCGACGGACAGCCCGGAGGCGAGGATCCGGGCCTTGAGGTCGGCGATCTCCGCGTCCCCGACCAGCGGGTGATCGACCCCCGGTACGGGGTCCTGCCACAGCTGCGGCTCCGGGATCCACGGGCCGAGGTAACGCGAGAGAGGGCCCATGTCGCGGTGCAGCAGCTTGTACCAGGCCTTGGCGAACGCCTCCGCGAGCCGGTCCGGGTTCTCGTGGAAGGCCTTCGAGATCGGTCCGTAGACCGGATCCAGCTTCAGCGAGAGGTCCGTCGTCAGCATCATGGGAGCGTGCCGCTTCGACGGGTCGTGGGCGTCGGGCACCGTGCCCTGGGCCGAGGGGTCCTTCGGGGTCCACTGCTGCGCACCGGCCGGGCTCGTCGTCAGCTCCCAGTCGTAGCGGTACAGGTTGTCCAGGTACCCGTTGTCCCACTTCGTCGGCTCGGAGGTCCAGGCGCCCTCCAGCCCGCTCGTGAGCGTGTCGACGCCCTTGCCGCTGCCGTACGAGTTCTTCCAGCCGAGGCCCTGCTGCTCGATCGGGCAGGCCTCGGGTTCCGGACCGATGTAGTCGGGACCGACCGCGCCGTGGCACTTGCCGAACGTGTGGCCGCCGATGATGAGCGCGACCGTCTCCTCGTCGTTCATCGCCATGCGCTTGAACGTCTCGCGGATGTCCCTGGCGGCGGCGAGCGGATCCGGATTGCCGTTGGGCCCTTCCGGATTGACGTAGATCAGTCCCATCTGCACGGCGCCGAAAGGACCGGTGAGTTCCCGGTCGCCGCTGTAGCGCTCGTCCCCGAGCCACGTGTCCTCGGGCCCCCAGAAAACCTCCTCGGGCTCCCAGATGTCCTCTCGTCCGAATCCGAAACCGAACGTCTTGAACCCCATCGATTCCATCGCGCAGTTACCGGCGAAAACCAGAAGATCGGCCCATGAGATCTTCCGGCCGTACTTCTGCTTCACCGGCCAGAGCAGACGGCGCGCCTTGTCGAGGCTCGCGTTGTCCGGCCAGCTGTTGAGCGGGGCGAAGCGCTGGGCGCCGGAGCCGCCACCGCCCCGGCCGTCCTCGATGCGGTAGGTGCCCGCGGCATGCCAGCTCATCCGGATGAAGAGCGGCCCGTAGTGGCCGTAGTCGGCGGGCCACCAGTCCTGCGAGGCCGTCATCAGCTCGAACACGTCCTGCTTCAGCGCGTCGAGGTCCAGGGAGGCGAACTCTTCCGCGTAGTCGAAGTCCTCACCCATCGGATCGGACAGTGGCGAGTTCTGGTGGAGAACCTGAAGGTCCAGCTGATTCGGCCACCAGTCCCGGTTCGCCCGGGGGCGAGTCGGCGTGGGGGTCGGGGCGGGGATGACCGGGTTCTCGCTTTCGCTGCCGGACACGTCAGTCCTTCTTCCTGTCTCGGTGTTTCCCTCTGCTCACGAACGGCGCCGATAATCGAGCGTGTATCGGCGTCCGTATGGTCGCGCACCGCAGACCGCGCAGCCACGAGAACACGCAGAGGGTGACGGAAGCGGAAGTGGAACGGGAATTGTTTTCCGGCCCGGCGCGCAAGGGAGAGGTGGACCGGCATGAGTGACCTGACGGAGCGGCTGCGAGGACGCGGCCGGCGCATGACGTCCCAGCGGCGTGTCGTGGCGGAGGTCCTCGACGGGGAGCACGTGCACCTCACGGCCGACGAGGTGCACGTCCGCGCGGCGGAGCGGCTGCCCGAGATCTCCCGGGCCACCGTCTACAACACGCTGGGCGAACTGGTGGCGCTCGGTGAGGTCGTGGAGGTCTCCGTGCACGGCCGAGCCAAACGCTACGACCCCAACGCCCACCATCCGCACCAGCACCTGGTGTGCTCCGGCTGCGGCCTCATCCGCGACGTCCACCCGACCGGTGACCCCCTGGTCGGCCTTCCCGCGGAGGAACGCTTCGGCTACACGGTGTCCGAGGCCGAGGTCACCTACCGCGGGCTGTGCCCCTCCTGCGCTTCAGGCACGCCGCACGCGTGAGCTCAGAGCCCGGCGACCTTGGAGCTCGCCGACAGCTCGTAGACCAGGGTGACCGTGCGCCGGCCGCCGGGCGGGAGGGCGACGTCCCAGCGGACGATCCCGTCGGCGTCGACCACCTCGGGCGGCGGGGAACAGGCCTCCTTCCGCAGCCGCACCTCCACCGCCGAGACCTCGGAGACCGGGATCCGCTCCCGGACCACGACCACCCGGTCACCGCGCTCGCCGGGGGCGGAGAACCGGGACAGGTGCAGCCGGACCGTGCGGGTGACCACGGTCCGCTGCATGATCCCGGCCGAATCGCGGGTCTCCTCGGCCTCCCGCACCACCCCGTGGTCGTCGCGGCTGCCGAAGGCGAGCTCGACGGGGGTGCCCGGAGTGGTGAAGTCCAGCGTGCCGCGGCCGCTGAAACCGCTGCCGCGGACCAGGTCCACCGGCCCGGCGAGCAGCGCGTGCCCGGACAGGTTGTCGAACCGCACCACCTGGGTGACCAGCGGCGACACCTCCGGTGAGCAGGCGTACTCGCTGCTCGCGGCCGTGGTGAAGACGGAGACCGGCACCCGGTGGGCGCGGCCGTCCCCGGGTACGGAGACCGGCGCGGGGGAGTGCAGTACGCGCGCCTCGCCGCCGTCGTCCACCCCGGGCAGGCCGAGCACCGGGGCCGGGCCGAGGGCCCCGATCTCCTCCTCGCGCAGCTCGACGTCGACCGTGCGGCGCTCCGCCGCGGAGCGGTCCTTGAGGGTCAGCCGGTCCTCGTCCAGCCGCGGCGGGTCGGTGGCCAGCGCGGAACGTGCCGTCGACAGGGTCAGCCGGACGTCCGACCAGTCCTCGCCGGTGCGCTGCCAGACGACCGCGTCCGTCTCCAGGGTGAGGGCGTCCCCTTCGAGCACGGCCCGGTAGGCGGGCCGCCACAGCGCGCACGGCGTGAGGTGGCTCAGACGCAGCCCGACCGGCCCGGCGGCCGCCGTCTCCACCGTCAGCTCGACATGGCCGAGCAGCTCGGCGGGCTCCTCCTCGGAGAGGTCCATGGCCCGCTGAACGGCCCCGAGTTCGGTGCCGAGGGCGGCCAGGCGGGCCTCCACGGTGCGCAGTCGCTCGCCGTACGTGTCGCGCTCGGCGTCCAGCCGGTCCAGTTCGCGGGCCCAGCGGGGCCGTTCGGCCTCCCCCGAGCCGGCGCCCTCGCCGATGTCCCGCAGCAGGTCGGCGGTGAGGCGGCCGAGCAGGTCGAGGCGGGCGCGCAGCCGGTCGCGCCGCTGCTCCTCGGCCAGCCGCTCCTCTTCGAGGGCGTGTACGCGGTGGCGCAGCGCGGAGTCCTCGTCGGCGGACGGCAGCGGTCCGCGCGGGGTCCAGCCGCGGACGATCCGCACGTCGAGCACGGTCGCCGGGTGTTCGGCGGTCAGCTCGGCATGGAGGGTGCGGTCGACGGCCAGCGCACTGACCGGGCCGAGCCGCAGTCGCTGGACCCCGGCCTCCAGGTCGAGCACGGCGGTGCGCTCGACATGGGCGCGGTCCTCGAGACAGGTGACGGCGGTGACGGGGAGGGCGATCGGCTTCGGGGCCGTGGACATGGGGTGCGTCAGCTCCTGCGGTTGCCGCCGGCCAGGGCCTTGCCGGTCGGGATGCGGATCTCGTAGCCGCCGTCGAGGGCGGCGGTGGCGCCTGCGGGCAGGTCCAGCCGCCAGACGCGGGTGCCCGGAGCGTGGTGTTCGGGCCCCGTGCCCTCCTCGGGCGCCGTCCAGTCGGCCCGTTCCTCGATGCGGACGTCCGGCTCGGAGGTGACCGGGACCCGCTCGCGGACTTCGACCGCGACGGGCCGCGCCAGCCGGTTGGCCAGCTCCACGTGCACGCGGTGATCGAGCACGGTGGTGTTGTTGCGCAGGCCCGAGGTCGACTCGCGCAGGTTCGTACGGCGGGTGACCCGGATGCCTTCGGCGGCCCCGAGCCCGACCCGGCGGACCCCGCCGGGGGCGAGCGTGGGCAGCGCGGCGGTCAGCAGGAACGCGTCGTCGACGACGACCTCGACCGGGCCGGCCAGCAGTGCCTGGTCGGTGGCGTTGGAGAGCACCAGCGTGGCGTACACGGTCTGCTCCACGGACGGCACGCAGAGGTACTCGGTGCGCAGGCCGACCGGGACCTCGGCGACGGTGACGGTGTGCCAGGTGCCGTCCGACGGGACGTCGGCGCGTGCGGTGGCGTCGAAGCGGTGGTCGAAGGACCCCGCCGACTCGCGGGGCCGCACGGACTGTCCGGGCAGCGGCAGCGAGGCCACCGTTTCGGCGCGGCGTCGGCACTCGGCCGCCACCGGGTCGACGGGCGAGGCCGGGAAGAGCCGGCCCCGGCGGCCGCCCGGCTCGTCGGGGCCGCACAGGACGAGGGCGGCGTAGTCGAGCTCGGCGCCGCTCGGCTGCGGCGGACCGGCCACCGGCTCCGGACGGGGCGGCGGCGGGGCTCCGCCCGGGGCCGCGGGAGCCGCGGGTGCCATGGCGGCGGGTGGCATGGCGGCGGGGGCCCCGGCGAAGGAACGGGCGGCGGAACGTGCCCTGCCGCCCGGCCGCGAGGCGGCGGGCTGCGAGGGGGCCGGCAGCGCGAAGTCGGGCATCGCGCCGCCGTAGCCCTGCGGTGCGGGCGGCGGTGGGGGAGGCGGCGGTGGCGGAACGGGACCGTACGCGGAGCCGCCCACGGAGGTCACCGAAGTCACCGAAGTCGTGGAAGCCCCCGAAGGCAGGCGGGCCGCGGCGGCCAGGAGGTCGGAACCGGCCCCGGCAGTCGCGCCGCCGGCGGCCGTGACCGGGCGCGGGCCGGCCGCCTCGTACCCGGCGAACAGGCCGGCGAGCCCCGCGGGAGGCTCACGCCAGCCGGAGGGCGCGGGGGCGGGCTGACGGCGTCCGATCCGGACCGAGCGGAGCTTCGGCAGGTCGGTGCGGCGCCGGAGGTCGGCGGTGGCCAGGGCGATGCGCACCCCGGTCCAGTCCTCGCCGGTCCGCTGGGCGACCGAGGCGCGCAGCACCAGGTGCCCGCTGTCGTCGCCCTGACGGTGGGTGAGCCGGTAGGCCGGCACCCAGACGGCGCCCGGCACCCCGTACTCCAGCTCCAGTTCCACCTCGTCCTCGCCGGCGCCCACGAGGGCCAAGGCCGCGCAGAGCGTGGTCTGCACGTGCGAGGAGGGCGCGTCGGTGGAGGCGCGCGCGAGCCGGTCGGCGGCGACGGAGAACTCGTGCTCGGCGGTGCGCAGTGCCTCCTCCAGCTCCGCGAGGCGGGCGTGCAGTCCCGCCAGCCGCTCGTCGACGAAGTCGGCCAGCTCCAGCCACGCGTCGACGGGGGTGCGGCGGTGCGGGTCGTCACGCTTGCGGGGAGGCGGCACGGGGTGGAGCGACCGGACCTCTTCGATCAGGCTGAGCTGCCGGTTCCGGCGTCCCTGCGCCGCGGCGTGCGCGTCGGCCAGCCGCTCGACCTCGCGCCGCAGGGCGTCGGGCGTGCCCGCGCCGAGCGGTTCGGCCTCGACCTCCACCCGGGCCTCGGTGACGCGCACCCCGGGAGCGCCCAGGACGCGGGCCCGCAGCGAGCCCGGATCCAGCGAGCGGGGCAGCCCCGGCACCCGTACCCGGCCGTCGGGCGGCACGCTGCCCCGGGCCAGGCGACGGCAGAGGGCCCCCTGCGCGTAGACCACGACCGAATCGAGGGTCGCCCCCCAGATCCCTGCCGTCCCCGCCGTGTCTGCCGTTTCCATCGTCATGTGCTCCGCCCCGCCGTGCCGATGGGCGAAGCCTACGCCCGCACCTGTGCGAGCGTGGTGCCATGGTGATGTGGATCCGCACCTACGACGAAAGCCGCGGTCTGTGGCAGTACTTCGAGGGTGACGACGAGGGGCGCGTGCTCCGACAGGTGGAGGTGCGGGGCGATGACGGCACCCCGGTGACCGCCGCCTCCCTGGACGAGGTCCTCCGCTTCCAGGAGCGCGCGGACATCGCCACCGTGAGCCGCTACGAGCAGCGGTACGGCCGTGTCACCGAGGCCGGACTCGCGGGTTGGGAGGAGGCTCCGCACGCCGGGACGCTCTCGGCCGAGGCGTTCGAGGGGGTGTGGCTGGACGCCAGTCGGGCCCTGGGCGCCGTCGCCGCACCGCCCCCGGGCACGGACACAGGTACAGGCACAGGCACGGACCCGGACCCGGATCCGGGCACGGACGTCTGATGGGGGCGTGAACGCCGGGGACCGCCCCGGCGCGTGCGGGCGGCGTCGGCCGTGACGACGGGTCAGGCGATGCCGTAGCGCGCCTCGATGCCCGCGATGAGCAGGCGCATGCCCTCCTCGAACCCCGTGGTGAAGTCCTGGAAGAGTTCGGCTCCCGCGGCGGCGGCCAGGGGGAAGTCCGCCATGCGCGCGGCGCGTTCGTCGACGTCGAAGCCGTCGCGGCGGTCACCCGGCAGGGGTTCGACCCCTTGTTCCTCGGTGACGAAGCCCAGCGTGAAGTAGTAGGCCGTGGTGAGGGCCCGTACGGCCTGGGTGGGCTCGAAGCCGGCTTCGACGAAGGCGCGGAGGTTCTCCTCCAGCTGGACCGCGTGCTCGGTGCCGGTGAAGCGGGAGCCGCTGTAGACCTTGGCGCCGTCGCGGTAGCCGAGCAGGGCGGCCCGCAGCCCCGCGTTGAAGACCATCAGCTGTTCCTGCCAGGTGGTGCCGGAGGGGATCCGCTGCCCGGCGACCATCCGGCGGTACATCTCGGTGGCCATCTCGTCGAGGAGTTCCTGCTTGTTCTTGAAGTGCCAGTAGAGGGCGGGCGCCTGGACGTCCAGCTCCTTGGCGATCGCGCGCAGGGTCAGTCCGTCGAGGCCGACCTCGTTCAGCAGCCGCAGCGCGGTGTCGACGGCCTGCTTCTTGTCCAGCTTGGGGGGTTTCCGGGTTGCCACGCTTGACAGTTTAACACCGTTAAATGCAAGCTGGTGATCGCACCACTTAACAACGTTAAGGAGAATGCCGTGAACACGCATGCCCCCGCACAGCACACCGACGTGCTCATCGTCGGAGCCGGCCCCACCGGGCTCGCGCTGGCCATCGACCTCGCCCGGCGCGGAGTCGATGCCCTCGTCGTCGAGCGGGCCGGTGCCCTCTTCCCAGGATCGCGCGGCAAAGGGTTGCAGCCCCGCACCCTGGAGGTGCTCGACGACCTCGGCGTGCACGACGCGATCCGGGCGGCCGGAGCCTCGTACCCGGTCGGCGTGATCTGGCAGGACGGCGTCCGCACCGGCGAGCACCGGATGTTCGACGCGGCCGAGCCGACCGAGGGCGCCCCGTACGCCGAGCCCTGGATGGTGCCGCAGTGGCGGACGCAGGAGATCCTCGCCGCGCGGCTCGCGGAGCTGGGCGGGGAGATCACCTTCGGCCGGGAGCTGGCCGGCATCGAGCAGGACCCGGAGGGAGTGACGGCCGCCTTCGTCTCCGGGCCGCCCGTCCGGGCGCGGTACGCCGTGGCAGCGGACGGCGGCCGGTCCACCGTCCGGCGGGCGCTGGGCATCGGCATGACCGGCGAGACCGTGGACCCGAGCCCGATGCTGGTCGCCGACGTCCGGATAGAGGGCCTCGACCGCGACCACATGCACGTCTTCCCTCCGGCCGAGGGCGGGGGCTACCTCGCCATCTGGCCCCTGGCCTCGACCGACGAGTTCCAGGTGGTGGCGGGGTTCCCGGAGGGCACCGAGCCGGACCTCTCGCTCGACGGGATCCGCAAGGTCGTCGGCGCCCGCTCACACCTCGCGCCCGGCGACGTGACGGAGGTGCGGTGGGCCTCGGACTTCCGGCCGCGGGCCGCGATGGCCGACCGCTTCCGCGACGGGCGGGTGTTCCTCGCCGGAGACAGCGCGCACGTGCACTCGCCCGCGGGCGGACAGGGACTCAACACCAGCGTCCAGGACGCGTACAACCTGGGCTGGAAGCTGGCCGCCGTACTGAGCGGGGAAGCGCGCGCATCGCTGCTCGACTCCTACGAGGAGGAGCGCATGCCGGTCGCCGCCGCCATGCTCGGCCTGTCCACCCGCATCCACCGCGGCGAGGCCCGGCGCGGCGAGGCCACCCGGCAGCTCGGCATCGGCTACCGGACCTCGACCCTCGCGGTGGAGACCCGTCACGGCCTGGCCGAGGAGGCCCTGCGGGCGGGTGACCGCGCACCGGACGGGGTGCGCGGCGGCCTCCGGCTCTTCGACGAGCTCCGTGGAACGCACTGGACGCTGCTGACGGTCGGTGCCGGTGCCGGTGCCGGTGCCGAGGTGCCGGGTCCGCCGGACCCGTCCGCACTCCCCGGACTCGCGGACGTCCGCACCGTCCGGATCCCCTCGTACGAGGCGTACGGGGACGGGGTGTTCCTGATCCGCCCCGACGGCTATGTCGGCTGGGCCGGGACGACCGCGGAGGGCCTGGCCTCCTATGCGGCCACGATCAGCGGCTGAAAAAAGCCCGCCTGCTGATCACCGGGCCCGGATGGGGTGGCCGCCGTGGCCCGTGTGCACTGGGGCCGGGGAAGCGACCGTGTCATCAGTGATCGGCCGCGAACGGCACGCCGGCAGGTGATGGTCATCGACATGACGACGCGCCACCTGCACAGCTTCCGGCCGAATCCCGTGTCTGGAGCGGCTGACCGAGGCCGGACACCCGCATCGGTTCGGCGCGGCCTTCGCGACGCCCGCCTCCGCGACGCTGGAGCAGTACGCGAGCCGACAGTACGCGCGGAGCAGGCAGTACGCGCGCCAGTACCGAGCGGAGATCAACCGGCGAGTCCGCCTGGCCGTACTCGTCGTGCGCCGGCAGATGCTCCGGGGCTGGTCGATCGCAGCCGCACTTGTCCGCGGCCCCCGGTCCCCCTGTCCCCGCGGTGGCGCCCGAGGCAGCGGTCGTCAGCGGTCGTCGCGCATGTCGTCCAGGTCCTCCTCATGCAGGTCGTGCATCACGTCACGCATCGTCGCGTCCTCGCGGCCGCGCTCGTGCGCGATCTCGTCGGGGCTGCGCGGCCGGCCGCCCGTCTTCAGCTGGTCCGGTGCCGGCGGCCGCCCGCGGATCCGCTCCCCGCGGCCCGCGTCCGGGGTCTGGTGCTTGTCTGCGCCCATGACGGTTCACACTCCTCACGGGATTTCCCCGCAACCGGCGCCTAACCCCTCAGGCCCCCGCCAAACGCGCACCGCGCCCCGGCTTCCGTCACGGGAACGATCATGTGGCCATTCGGTGAAGAGGCTCACGAGAACATGTGTGCGAGATGGAGGCGGTGCGGAGGGATCATTAAGAAACCTTGTTGAAGAAGCCCTTACCCCTGGTTCGCCCTTGATTTGCTCCTGTCAATCGGAACAGGGTTCTCCAGAACGTTTGACGCCCCACACGTCAACACGAGGAGAACCCTCTACATGGCAACTCACAAGCGATCCAACGCCCTTCGCAACACGGGCATAGCCGCGGGCGCAGCAACTGCGGTTGCGGCGGCCCTGTTTGCGAGCCCCCTCGCCGGGGCGGCCACACCGGCCGAAGGCACGGTGCACGGACTCGGCGCCCCGGACGCCGTGGACGGCAGCTTCGTCGTCATCCTCGACGCATCCGCGAACAAGGAGGACTTGGCGAAGAAGTACGGCGGCAAGCTGGAGCGCTCCTACGGCTCCCAGGTCAACGGATTCTCCGCGTCCGGTATGACGCCGAAGGAGGCGAAGCGGCTCGCCGCGGACCCCGCCGTCGGCACGGTCGTGCAGAACAAGCGCTTCCACATCAACGAGACCCAGGAGAAGCCCCCGTCCTGGGGCCTGGACCGGATCGACCAGGCGGCCACGGCCGGTGACCAGAAGTACACGTACCCGGACGGCGGCGGCGAGGGGGTGACGGCGTACGTCATCGACACCGGCGTCAGGATCTCGCACAAGGACTTCGGTGGCCGCGCCGCTCACGGTTTCGACGCGGTCGACAACGACGACACCGCCGACGACGGCAACGGCCACGGCACGCACGTGGCGGGCACCATCGCCGGCACCTCACACGGCGTCGCCAAGAAGGCCAAGGTCGTCGCGGTGCGGGTGCTGGACGCCAACGGATCCGGCACCACCGAGCAGGTCGTGGCGGGCATCGACTGGGTGACGAAGAACCACTCCGGGCCGTCGGTCGCCAACATGAGCCTCGGCGGCGGCGCCGACGAGGCGCTGGACGCGGCTGTCAAGCGGGCCGTCGCCTCCGGCGTGACCTTCGCCGTGGCGGCCGGCAACGAGTCCTCGGACGCCGGCCAGGGTTCGCCCGCCCGGGTGCCCGAGGCCCTCACGGTGGCGTCGAGCACCGAGGGCGACCAGCAGTCGGACTTCTCGAACTTCGGCTCGGTCGTGGACCTGTACGCACCCGGCTCGGAGATCACGTCGGCCTGGAAGGACAGCGACACCGCAGTCAAGACGATCTCCGGGACGTCGATGGCCTCCCCGCACGTGGCGGGCGCCGCCGCTCTCTACCTGGCGGCCCACCCGTCGGCGACGCCCGCCGACACGGCCGCCGCGCTGACCGGGGCCGCGACGACGGGTGCCATCAAGAACCCGTCCTCCGGCACCGCGAACAAGCTGCTGAAGGTGGCGCCGTAACGCGGTAACGCGTCCCTGCGGTAGCGCGGTGACCGGGAGCGGCCCCCCACATCGTGGAGGGCCGCTTCGTCGTGCGTGCGCGCCCCTCAGGGGCGCGCGTTGAGTTCCGCGACGATCGAGGCGGGGGTGTGGCCGCTTCCGTCCGACAGCCTGTGGAAGTCGACGGAGACGAAGTTCGGATCGCGGCCCCCGGTGGCCGTCCGGCACTGCCCGGCGATGCGGTCCCTCAGTTTGGCGCCGTTGTCCAGCGCCGCCGTCATGACGGTGGGCACGTTGCGGTGGTGGCTCATGGTGAACAGGCGCCGGAATCCCGGCTCCTGACGGTCCAGGGGCAGGTCGGACCAGCGGCTGACGCAGCCGAGGTCGTTGCCCAGGTCGCCGAGGCTCCAGTAGTTGCTCACCGTCCAGGACTTGTCGTACATGACGCCCAGGTGCTCGCGGTCGGAGCGGTCGGAGAAGATCAGCAGCCGCTTGCCGGCGGTGACGAGATCGGCCACCTTCGGCCAACCGTGCTCGCGCACCCCCCACTCGTCGGGCCGGAACACCATCTCGGGCAGCCCCCTGACCCGGCCGAGGGACTGTCCCAGCTGCTCGGCGCTGACGTAGTCCTCGAGGAAGACGGTCACGACCTCCTGCGGATGGGCGGCGAGGAAGTCCACCACGGTCTGCATCGTGCCGTGGAAGGACTGCCGGGGGAGCGCGTACGTGGCACCGGCGAAGGTCTTGCAGTCGCCGTGGCACAGGTAGACGTCGCTGGGGTAGCAGTCGCTGCCGAAGCTGATGACGCACAGCCAGGTGCTGCGCTCGTACCAGTGCGTGTCCAGGCTCAGGCCGCGGACGCCGTTGTCGAGCTGGGCGCGCACCGACTCGGCCTGGTTCACCGAACTCCACCGGGAGTCCTCGTAGTTGGTGAAGGCGTTGTGGGTGGTCAGGAAGGCGGCCTCGTCCAGGCGCCGGTCGCCCCAGCGGGCGGCCGCGGCGTCGGCCGCGCTCGTGCCCACCGCAACGGCGGCGGGGGAGGGGGCGCGGGCCGGGGCCGAGGCGGCCGTGGCGGTCGCCGTGCCGAGGAGGGCCAGCAGCACGAGGCCGACGAAGGCGTGCCGGCCGGTACGCCCTCGACGGCGCCCGCGCACCCAGCGATTTAACATGCTCATGTCAATCATGGGCGGAGGGTAGCGCGCGGGCCCGCGATTGCGGAGTCCCCGTACGGACACGGCCGGCGCGGGGCGCGGGAGGGCGGCGCTCACGCCGGCCCCTCCCGTGCGCCCCGGCCGGATCAGGCGGGCGTCGTCGTGAGCGCACCCTCGCGCACGGCCGGTGTGACGAACCGGATTTCCCGGTCCGGCAGCGGGTGCTCCCGTGCGGGCGCGGCCGTGGCGGTGCCCGTCAGCAGTTCGATGAGGGACGTGCGGGCGCGGGCGACGCGGGAGCGGACGGTGCCGATGGGACAGCCGATGGCTTCGGCCGCGTCGGCGTACGGCAGGCCCAGGAGCTGGGTGAGGACGAAGGCCTCCCGGCGTTCGGACGGGATCGTGGCCAGGAGTTCGGCCAGCGCGACGCCCTCGTCGAAGCCCGGCACGTCGTGCGGCTGTGTCTGCTCGGCGGCGGTCTGCCAGTCGTACCGGTCCGAGAGCCTGGGCCGGGCCGCGGCGTGGCGGAGGCTGTCGACGACGGTGCGCCGGGCGATGGACAGCAGCCAGGTGCGCGCCGAGGAGCGGCCCTCGAAGCGGGGAAGAGCGGCGAGGGCCCGCAGGAACACGTCCTGGGTGAGGTCGTCGGCGGCCTGGGTGTCGGCGCTGAGGTAGGCGACGTAGCGCCACACGTCGCGGTGCAGTGCGCGGACGAAGCGGTCGGCCTTCGCGGGGTCGCCGTCGCGGGCGTCCAGGGCCAGTCGGGTCACCGCCGCGTCGGCGGTGTGCCGGTCCGGCCGCTCGACGGCGGGACGGTTCTGGGTGGGCAGGGCAGGAGTCATCGCCACAGGTCCTTCGGGGAAGGGGGACCGGCGCCGCGCGGGGGCGGGGCCGGTGAAGGGTGTACGGCCTGCCGGAGGGCAGGGCCGAGGCCCGAGGCGCGGAGGGCGGGCGCGAACGCGGGTGCCGACGCGTGCTCGGGGAGCCGGCTGTCAGAGGACAGCGGCTCCCGTCGGGGGACCCCGTGAGGTGATGGCGTGGACGAGGAGGAGCCGGCGCAGCGCGTGGCGTCGGCGGGCACGGCGTACGAGGACGCGCGGCGGGTGCGCCGCCCCGGCCGGGCGAAGGAGCAGGCGCAGCGGTGTCCAGAGCCATCCGGCGACGGCGCGCAGGATGCGGAAGGCGGCTCGCTCTCCGTAGGCGAGCCACAGGCCGCACAGCACCGCGGCCACGAGGTGGGCGGCGAGCATCGCCGTCGGCGACATGCCTCCCATGTCGTGGCCCGCGCCCGGCATCGGAGTCCCCGCGGACACGGAGCCGGCCATCTCGTGCAGGGCGTGGTGGCCGTGGGCGCCGGCATCGGAGAGCGCGGTGCCGGGCGGTGGCCGCAAGACCAGCCCGCCGACCCCGGCCTCGCTGACCACCTTCGGCGCCTCGCGCGGGGAGACGGCCGAAGTCGCCCCGTCTCCGCAGGTCAGGTACTCCGCCCACTGGCGGGCGAACGAGGTGCCGGTGGGCAGGGACGGGTGGACCAGGGACTGGGCCAGGGAGAACCCCGCGTGGAGCCCGGCCTGGACGGTGACGACCGCGGCGGTGACGGCGAGCAGCCCGCGCTCGCGGCCGGCGAAGGCCCAGGCCGCTCCCGCCGTGCCGGCGAACGCGGCGGACAGGGCCCACCAGGGCACCGCCGTACCCGACATGAGGATGTGGCCGGTGGCCGCGAGCAGCACGCAGAGGGCTGCGAACATCGCAGCCCGTACGACTCGTGAACATCGGCCCGGGTTCATGGCGGGGCTCATCCTCGCACCGGCGTCCGGGACTTCGAAGAAGGCTGCGCACTTCTGGACAAGTTCTGGTGGCCGACCCGGCCGCACCTTGAGCGGCCGCCCCGTGTGAGCCGGACCACACAACACGCAGGGAACCGGAGGCCCTTGCGGGCCGACTGACTGGCCGGTCGAAGCGATGTGCGCGCAGCGTGGGGAAGGGAGCCATCAGTGGCGGTGGAGGAACCCGGGACCGTGCCGGCGCGTGCCGACGCGGGCACGGGAAGATCGCTGACGGCGCTGCTCACGTGCGCCATGGCGTTCTCGATGCTCCAGCTGTTCCTCCTCGGGGCCCTGGGCCCGCGGCTGGTGGACGAGCTGGGGGTCTCGCCCGCGGTCCTCGGGCTGACGACGACGCTCGGCTTCGGAACGGCGGCCCTGCTGTCCCCGGCCGGCGGCCGGATCGTGGACCGGATCGGTCCGCGCCGCTCACTGGTCGTCCTGCTGTTGGTTTCGGCCGTGGCGCTCGCCCTGATCGGCGCCGCATCCGGCACCGGTGTGCTGCTGGGCGCCGTCGCGCTGGGCGGCGTACCGCAGGCGCTGGCCAACCCCGCCACCAACAAGGCCATCATGCGCGTCGTCCCGCCGGCCCGGCGGGGCGCGGTGACCGGACTCAAGCAGTCCGGCGTCCAGCTGGGCGCCTTCGTCGCCGGGCTGCCCCTGGTGCTGCTGGCGGGCGGGATCGGCTGGCGGGGCGCGGTGTGGACGGCGGCGGGCGCGGCCCTGCTCGCCGGGGGGTGGGCGCTGCGGGCGCTGCCCGACGATCCCGCGCCGCCCCCGACAGGCCCTCGCGGCTCACTCGTCCCCCGCGGAATGGTCGCCTGGCTGGCGGCCTTCTCCCTGTTCCTCGGGGCCGGGATCGCCTCGGTCAACACCTACCTGGCCCTCTTCGGGGCGCAGCGCCTGGGGATGGGTCCGACCGCGGCCGGCGCCTTGGTCGCCGTCCTGGGCGTGGCCGGGATCGCCGGCCGGATCGGCTGGTCGAAGGCGGCCCGGCCCGGGCGGGCCGAGTGGCTGCCGGGATGGCTCGCCTGTGGCGCGCTGGGGGCGGCTCTCCTCCTGGGCGCCGCGCTCATCGCGAACCCGTTGGTGTGGCTCGGGGCCGTCGCCGTCGGATTGTTCGCCGTGTCCGGGAACGCCGTGTCCATGGTGCTCGTCATGCAGCGGGCCGCTCCGGGCCGGGCCGGACAGGACTCGGCGCTCGTCGCGGCCGGGTTCTTCGGCGGATTCGCCCTGGGGCCGCCGCTGTTCGGGCTGCTGGCCGGGAGCGGCCGGTACGGCCACGGGTGGCTGCTGGTCGCCGCGGAGTTCGCGGCGGCGGGAGCGGTCGCCTTCGCGTGGGCCTCGCGGGACCGGCGGAAGGCCGCCTCGTGAACGGCGCGGCGCCCACGGATTGGGCCGAAAACGCCCTGGCGGCCGTCATCGGGCGCGTGAGCGTGACCGAGGCCCAGGTCGGCGAACGCTTCCCGCTCTACGCGCAGCCCGACGACGGGCGGTGGACGACCACCGGCCGCGGTTCCTGGACCGGAGGCTTCTGGGCGGGGCTGCTGTGGCTGCGGGCCCGCCACACCGGTACCGACGCCGACCGGCGGGCCGCCGCCGCGTGCACGGCCCGGCTCGCTCCGTGGGCCGACGCCGACACCGCCACCCGGGGACTGATCTTCTGGTACGGGACCTCGCTCGCCGGAGACGACGGCGAAGCCGCCCGGCTGCGGGAACGGGCCGCCCGGGCCTGCCTGTCGGCCTACGATCCCGAACTCGGCCTGGTTCCCTGGGGCGACGCGCTCGGCGGGCCCCGCCTGCTGGCCCGCGTGGACGGGGTACCGGGGATGGTGCCCCTGTTGGCGGACGCCGACGCGCGGGGAACGGCCGCCGCGGCCGCCCACCTCCACCGGCACCTCGACCTCTGCCTCGGCGCGGGCGCCGAGCGGCACCCCTGGCTGTGGCCGGCCCGGCTGTTCGACGAGAGCACCGGATGGCAGCCCTGCGACGATCCCGCGCCGGGCTGGAGCCGCGGTCAGGCCTGGCTGCTCCTGGCCGTGGCCGACGCACTGGTGCGGCCCGACGTCGTGGGCGGTGCCCGCGCCCGGCTCGACGAGGCGACCGGACAGCTGCTGGCGCAGGGGGAGGTGCTGGCCGGACGGCTGGTCCCGCCGGCCGACGCCTCCCGGCCCGCCGGCCCCCTGGACACGTCGGCCGCCGCGATCACCGCGGTGGCCCTGCTGAAGCTCGCACGGGCCCCGGGCCCCCGGGCGCAGGCGTGCTCGGACCGGGCCGTGGCCATCCTGAACCGCCTGGCGCGGGCCCACCTCACCGGCGCGTGCTCCGGCCGCCCGCCGGGGATGCTCCTGGACGGCTGCTACGACGCGGCGAAGGGGCTGGCGGTCCGGCACGAGCTGATCTGGGGCGACTTCTTCCTGGCGCTCGGCCTGGCCGCCCTGGACGGCCTCGTCGACATCACCCGCGCGTAGTGGGCGCCGGGGCGTAGTCGCGCAGGACGCGGCGGGCCACGGTGGTGATGTGGAGTTCGTCGGGGCCGTCGAGGATGCGGGCGGCGCGGCCCGTACGGAAGAGAGCGGGCAGTGGAGTGTCCGGACCGAGCCCCGCGGCGCCGTGGACCTGGATGGCCGAGTCCGTGACCTGCTGGAGCATCCGCGCGGCGGCGACCTTGGCGAGCCCGACCTCCGTACGGGCGTCCCGCCCGGATGCGATCAGGTCCACCGCCTCGTGGACGAGGGACCGGGTGGTGCGCAGCGCTAGCAGGGCGTCGAAGACGTGCTGCTGGACCAGCTGCTGGTCGGCGAGGGGCCCACGGGACCCGTTGCGGGTGGCGGCCCGTTCGCACATGAGGTCGAAGGCGCGCCGGGCCTGGCCCAGCCAGCGCAGGCAGCGCAGCGTACGGCCGAGCAGCAGCCGCTCACCCGCGATGGCGAGGGCGTCGCCCGGCTCGCCGAGGAGGTGGTCGGCGGGCACCCGGACCCGGTCGAGCGCGATCTCGTATTGGCCCGCCCCGCCGAGCACGGGGAGTTCGCGGACCACCCGGAAGCCGGGGGAGGAGGTCGGCACCAGCAGCAGGGAGAGGCCCGCGCGGTCCCCGGTGGTTCCGCTGGTGCGGGCCATGACGGTCACCAGGTCGGCGCCCGCGGCGCCGGAGGTGAACCACTTGCGGCCGCTCACGCGCCAAGTGCCGTCCGCCAGGCGCTCGGCGCCGGTGGCGGTCGAGAACGGGTCGGTGCCGGGCACGTCCGGCTCCGTCATCGCGTAGCAGGTACGCATCTCCCCGGCGACCAGCCGTTCCAGGTACTCCTCGCGGACCGGGGGCGTGCCGTGGCGGGCCAGCATGGTGACGTCGAGCAGGGGAGCGGAGCCGAGCGCGGCGGGGCCGTGGTCACTGGCGCCCTCGTCCTCGGCCAGTGCGGCGTACGCGGCGAAGGACAGCCCGCCACCGCCCAGTTCGGCCGGGAGCGGGAGCGCCCAGAGCCCGTCCTTGCGGGCCTGCCGCCCCAACTCGGCGAGTGCCTCGGCCGCCGCCGGGCCGCCGGCGTCCAGCACGCCCTCCCGAGGGATCACCCGGCCGCGGACGAACGCGGCTATTCGGTCCCTCAACTCGCCTCTGTGGAACGCAGGTTGGGTGGCCGTGTCTGGATCCGTCACTGTTTTCCTCCTCATTCCCGGGAACTCGTGGGAACGGTTGTCCGACTGTCTGTCCGTGGAACTGGTCGGGCGCGGACGCCCCCCGGTTCCCCGCGTATCGCACGAACCGGGCGACGGCCACCGCCGCGCCGGGAGAGGAGAGGCATGGCGTCACCAGCCACCACGCAGACGGTCCGGCCGCTCGACACACTGCGCTTCGACACCTCGGGGCCCCCGCAGATCACAGGTGTGGTCGCCGACCACCTCGGCATGCTCGGCGCGAGCGGCGGTCATCGCGGCCAGGAGGCTCCGCCGGACCGCATCACGCTCACCGGCGGCGGCTTCGCACCGGCGCACGCGGTCGCCACGTGGGCGGGCCCCGCGAGCGGGCTCGTCGACGAGGCGACCGTGCAGGCCGCCACCGGCATCATGGCCGTGCACGGCCGCCGGGACGGCGCCCCGCGGGGACTCGCCGCCGACTACGCGGCCACGGCCACCGCCGTCCTGACCGTGCAGGGGCTGCTCGCCGGCCTCATCGGCCAGGCCCGCGGAGGGGCCGCCGCCCAGGTCGCCACCCGCGCGGACCGGGCGGGCCTGCTGACGGTGTCCCAGTACCTCGCCGCCGCCGGAGCCGACGAGGGTGAAGCCGCCGAACTCGCCGCCGGCGGACCGCCCTTCCGCTCCGCCGAGGGCGTCCTCTTCGAACTGGAGACCCTCGACCCGGGTGCCTGGGCCGCCTTCTGGCGTGTGCTGGAGGCGCCCGCCGACGCGATGCGGGCAGGCTGGCGGCCCTTCCAGTTCCGGTACGCCACCGCCTGCGCGCCCTTCCCGGCAGCCCTCCACGAGATCACCCGGGCCACCCCCATGACGGCCATCCGGCGGGCTGCCGCCCTCTCCGGCGCCGAGGTGTGCGTCCTGCGCACGCTCGGGGAAAGGGCGCTGGAGAACGACGGCGCCGCCCCGTGGGCGCTCCGGCTCCTCGGGCCGGAAGCGGGCTGTCCGGTGCCCGCAGCCGAGCGCGGGAACGGGCGGGGCGCCGGGCGCGAAGACGGGCGCCGAAACGGGCGGGGCGGCCGGCCTTCCGCGGCCCGGCCGCTGGCCGGACTGACCGTGCTGGAGGCCGGCCGGCGCATCCAGGCCCCGCTCGCCGCACACCTGTTGGGCCTGCTGGGCGCCGAGGTGATCCGGATCGAGCCGCCGGGCGGCGACCCGCTGCGCGGCATGCCGCCCGCCTGCTCCGGGATCTCCGCGCGCTGGCTCGCCCTCAACCGGGGCAAGCGGGCCGTGGAGATCGACATCAAGGCCGACGCGGACCGGCGCCGCCTGCGCGAGATGGCCGCGGAGGCCGACGTCTTCCTGCACAACTGGGCCCCGGGCAAGGCCGCCGAACTCGGCCTGGACCACGACGACCTCGCGGCGGTGAACCCCGCGCTGGTCTACGCGTACACCAGCGGCTGGGCCGATCGGCTCGACGACGCCCCCATGGGCACCGACTTCATGGTCCAGGCCCGCACCGCGGTCGGCGAGGCCGTCCGCCCCCAGGACGAGGCCCCGGCCCCCTCACTGATGACCCTGCTCGACGTCCTCGGCGGACTGCACGGCACCGAGGCGGTCCTCGCCGGCCTCCTCCTGCGCGAACGCACCGGCCACGGCGTCCGCGTGGACTCCTCCCTGCTCGGCGCCGCCGACACCCTGACCGCCCCCGCCCTGCGCCGCGCGGCACGCGGCGAGAACCCCCGGCGGCCGGCCGGATTCCGGCGCCCCCTGCCCACGGCCGACGGCTGGATCGCGCCGACCGACGAGGCGGCCCCCGCGGCGGGAGCGTACGACCTGCGCGAACTGCCCACCGCGGACGCCCTCAAGCAGCTGCGGGAGCACGGCCTGACGGCCACCGCCGTCACCACCGAACTGGCCGGCCTGCACCACGACCAGCGCTTCACCGGCTCGATCAGCCGCGACGCGCTCGGCGCCCCTGCCGTTCCCGACCCCTGGAGCTTCACATGACCGCCAACAGGCTCGTACTGAACGACCTGCTGCCCGCCGACCTCCGTCGCTCCTGGGTGGTCGACGGCACCTGCCCCGACCTCGACCTCTACAGCCTGTTCCGGGCCCGGCAGATCGCCGACCTGCACGCCACCGCCGTCATCGACGCCAAGGGCCCCCTCTGTTACACCGCGCTCGACCGCAAGGTGCGATGTCTGGCCAGCGGCCTGCGGGACCTCGGCATACGACCCGGCGACGTGGTCGCCGTCCAGCTCCCGAACAACCGGAACGCCGTCATCGCCGACCTGGCCCTGGCCGCCCTCGGCGCGGTGGCCCTGCCCTTCCCCGTCGGCCGCGGCAGCCTGGAAGCGGAATGCCTGCTGCGCCGCGCCGAGGCCGTCGCCGTCATCGCCGCGACCGAGCACCGCGGCAGCCGGCACGCCGCCGACCTGCACACCCTGGCACCGGCCCTGCCCGCGCTCCGGCACGTGATCGCCGCCGGAACCGGACCGGCCCCCGAGGGAACGATCGCCTTCTCCGCCCTGCTGCGCTCCGACGCGAGCGCCTTCGTACCGGCCCGGCCCGACCCGGACAGCGCGGCCCGCATCCTCGTCTCCTCCGGTTCCGAGGCCGAGCCGAAGATGGTCGCGTACTCGCACAACGCCCTCGCCGGCGGTCGTGGCAACTTCCTCGCCTCGCTGATGCCCGACGGGACCGCGCCGCGCTGCCTGTTCCTGGTGCCGCTCGGCTCCGCCTTCGGCTCCAACGGGACGGCCGTCACCCTGGCCCGGCACGGCGGCACGCTCGTCCTCCTCGACCACTTCACCCCGGAAGCGGCCCTCGCCGCGGTACGTGAGCACGCGCCCACGCACGTCCTCGGCGTACCGACCATGGTGCGGATGATGCTGGACCGGCTCGAAGGCGACGACGACCCGCTGCCCGCCCCCACCGCCCTCGTCCTGGGCGGCTCCGCGCTCGACGAGCGCACGGCCAAGGACGCCGCCCGCGCCTTCGGCTGCCCGGTCGTCAACCTCTACGGATCGGCCGACGGCGTCAACTGCCACACCGGCCTGCACCACGGCACCCCGCCCGCCGACGGCCGGGGAGTCGTGGCCGGGCGCCCCGACCCCCGGGTCGCCGAGATCCGCATCGCCGACACCGAGACGCACGAGCCGCTGCCGGACGGCCGGGTCGGGGAGATCATCGCGCGCGGCCCGATGACCCCGCTGTGCTACGTGGCCTCCCCGGACCTCGACGCCCGTTACCGCACCCCCGACGGCTGGGTCCGCACCGGAGACCTCGGCTTCCTCGACGAGGCGGGCACCCTCCACATCGTCGGACGGCTCAAGGACATCGTCATCCGGGGCGGCGCCAACATCAGCCCCGCCGAGGTCGAACGCCAGCTGGCCTCCCACCCGCTGGTGCGCGACGTGGTGTGCGTGGGCGTTCCGGACCCGGTGATGGGGGAGAGGCTGGCGGCCTGCGTCGTACCCCGCACGGCTCAGGCGCCCTCCCTGGAGGAGCTCGGCGCGCACCTCGCGGAGCGCGGGCTCGAACAGCGCAAGTTCCCCGAGCGGCTCATGATCGTCGCCGAACTCCCGCTGACCCCGGCGGGCAAGCCCGACCGGGCCGCCCTGCGCGCGTGCCTGGCCGACGTACGCCCGTTGCCGGAGACCGGAAGCGTCCCGCTCGCCCAGGCGGGATGAGCGGGCGGGGCCCGGCGGCGCCTCGCCGCCGGGCCCCGCACACCGCAGCACGGCAGGGCACGCGTGCCACGCGTGCCCTGCCGTGTGTGTGCCACGCCTTGCGGCGCCGGGTCAGGGGGCGCCCATGGCCTTCTTCAGCTCGGCCGCCGCATTGCGGTAGACCGGCAGGAGGTCGAGGTCGTCGCCCGGGTAGTTGACGATCTTGACCTGCTTGGCGCCGGAATCGGGCAGGACCGTGCCGGTGGACATGTGGGCGTTGTCCAGGACGAGCGCCGGCTTCTTCGCGGACAGGTCCGCGAGCTGCGACGGGGTGACGGCCTCCGGCCCGAACGTGCCCACGGGCGTGGCCCCGGCGAGCTTCGCGGCCCAGGCGGTGAAGACCTGGGAGACGACGGAGGGGCTCTTGCCGCCGGGCCAGGCCGCCTGCACGTCCTTGTTCAGCTGCGCGTACTCGGTGTCGAAGCCGGTCTTCCACTGCGTGGCGGCGTCCGCCGTGCCGAAGAGGGCGCCCAGCTTGGCGACCTCGGCCTTGACCTTGTCGGGGTCGTTGTCGAGGTTGACCTCGACCAGCTTCGCCTTGGAGCCCGCGGCCTCCTTGATCTTCGCCGCGTACGGCTCGAAGGGCGCGTAGAGCACGAAGTCGGCCTTGGCGACGGCGGCGAGGTCCGAGGGCTTCGGGTCGTAGTCGGGGGCGTGGTGCACGGACTGCGGGACGATGACCTTGACGTCCTGGGCACCGGCGGCCCGGGCGAAGGCACCCTCCCAGGTGGTGGTCACGACCACCACGGGCTTGTCCTTGGCGGCCTCGGCGCCGGCCGGCGCCGGGCTGTCGCCGGCCGCACCGGAGCCGGCGCCGCCCTCGTCTCCGCAGCCGGCCGTGAGGAGGACCGCCGCGCTCAGTGCGAGGAGGGAAGGGATACGGCCGCGGGTGCGCGCCATGTGCTGATTCTCCGTTCGGGTATGAAGTGCACGGCGAGGACGAGTGCCCCCGCCGTCAGGACGAGGACCGGGCCGGGAGGCCAGTCCAGCCACAGGGCCAGCAGGAACCCCGTCAGGTTGACGACGATGCCGATGCCGACCGCCCAGAGGGTGATCGACCGCAGCGAGCTGCCGAGGCGGCGGGCCGCGAGCGCGGGCAGCAGCGTCAGCGCGTCGACGAGCAGGGCGCCGGTGAGTTTGATGGCGCCGGCGACCGCGACGGCGACGAGGACCAGGAGGACCGCGGTCAGCGCCCGCACGGGCACCCCGGAGCACTGGGCGAGTTCGCGGTCGTAGAGGAGCAGGCCGATCTCGCGGCGCCGCCACCAGAACAGGCCGGGAACCACGACGGCGAGCACCCCGAGGACCACGAGATCGGCGGTGCCCACCGACAGGATCGACCCCCAGAGCAGGGCGAACGCTCCGGAGGCGTTGACGCCCGACACGGCGAGCAGCAGGAGGGCCGCCGCGATGGCCAGGCTCATCAGCAGCCCCATCGCCCCGGACAGCCCGTCCGGGGTGCGGGCGAGCGGTGCGACGCCCGCGCCGGCCAGGGCGCAGGCCACCAGCGCGCACAGCATGGGGTCGAGGCCGGTGAGGAGGCCGACCGCGATGCCGAGCAGGGCGACGTGCATCATCGCGAACCGGACCGGCATGATGTCGAGCCCGACGATGACCACCCCGATCACGGGCAGCCCGACGGCGGCCAGCAGCAGGGCGATGCCCGCCCGCTGCACGGGCAGGAGTTGCAGGAGTGCGCCCAGGTCGGCGGTGGCGAGCGTCATCGGACCTCCCGCAGTCGGCCCGCGGCCATCTCCAGTACCCGGTCGCAGCGCTGCGCCAGCGCGCGGTCGTGCGTCACCACGACGAGGGTCACCGGCAGGGAGGTGAGGACGTCCGCCGCCTCCTCCTGGCCGTCGAAATCGAGGGCGGCGGTGGGCTCGTCGGCCAGGAGCACCTGCGCCCCTGCGGCGACGCAGCCGATCGCCCGGGCCAGGTACATGCGCTGCAACTGCCCCCCGGAGAGGGTGTGCAGCGGCCGCCCGGTCAGCGGACCCACCCCGAGCCGGTCCGCGGCCTCGGCCGCGTCCGCCGCAGCGCCGCTGCTGGCCAGCAGCTCGGCGCCGAGCAGCGGGAAGCGCCCCGCGGCCGGCTTCTGCGGGATCCAGGCGCAGGCCCGGCGCCGCCAGGCCCACTCCGCGGCCGAACCGGTGCCGCGTCCGCCGACCGTGATCGCGCCCGACACCTGCCGGTGGAGGCCGAGCACGGCGCGCAGCAGCGTGGTCTTGCCCGAACCGTTCGTTCCGGTCAGGGCCACCCGCTCACCGGCCGCGATCTCCAGATCCACATCGGCGACGGCCTCCACCCGGCCGTGCCGGCAGGCCACTTCGCGCATGTGGACGTCCAGCCCGCCCATCTCTCGTCCCTCGATCCTCTGCAGCAGGATGACTTCGGCGCAGTGTCCGCCTCGTACGGGGGAGTAGTCGGCCGGGGCGGGCTCCGGGTTCCCGCGATCGGCGAGATGGACGAAATCGGCGAGACAGGCGAGATCGACCAGACAGGCGAGATCGACGCGATCCGCGACGAGGGACGGCTCAGCTGCCGGGCCGCACGACGAACGCCACGGCCTGGACGGGCCCGCTGTGGCGGAAGTGCAGGACGAAGGGCACGGCGTCCCCCACCCGCCAGCGGCCCTTGACCGTCATCATCACGTCCAGCGTGCTCGGGGTCATCTCCAGCGTCGAGCCGGCAGGGATCTCCGCCGAGGGGGCCATGCGCATGGAATCCGCCCCGGCGCCCCTCTCGTGCCGGCTCAGCATCACCGACTCGACGACGGGGGAGGTCACGGAGACCAACTGGTCTCCGGACCCACCGGTGTTGGTGATCCGGAAGAACGCGGCGGTGCGCTCCCTGTCGGCGTACGGCAGGAAGACCCGCCCGATGCCGACCTCGATCCGGGCCGGAGTGCCGGCGGCCCCCGCCGTGGTCCACGCGGTCAGCCCGACCAGGGCCGTGAGGCAGGCGGTCACCGGCGCGAGCACGGCGATCAGCCCTTCGCGCAGCCGGCGGCCGCCGGGCGACTGCGCGGCCGAGGACGTGGGGGAGAGGGGATCGGTCATCGCTGAAAACCCTTTCGGCGGGGACGGGGTGACATACCGCCGTGGCGCTTCGGCGCGGGCTCCCAGGCCCGCAGGCGCAGGCTGTTGCCGACCACCAGCAGGGAGCTGGCGGACATCGCGGCGGCGGCGACCATCGGGTTGAGCCAGCCGACCGCGGCCAGGGGCACGGTGACCGCGTTGTAGCCGAACGCCCACACGAGGTTGGCGCGGATCGTCCCCAGAGTGCGACGGGCCAGCCGGATCGCGTCGGCCACCGCCTCGATGTCACCGCGCACCAGCGTCACGTCGGCGGCGCCGATCGCCACGTCCGTACCGCTGCCCATCGCGATGCCGAGATCGGCGCGGGCCAGGGCGGCGGCGTCGTTCACCCCGTCGCCGATGACCGCCACCCGGCGGCCCTCCTCCTTCAGGCGCGCCACCAGCTCGGCCTTCCCCTCCGGAGTGCAGCGGGCGTGGACCGCGGAGATGCCGAGCTGCGCGGCGACCGCCAGGGCCGTGGCATCGCGGTCACCGGTGGCCAGCACCGGTTCCACTCCCAGCCGGCGCATCCGGTCCACGGCCCGGTAGCTCCCGGGCCGCAGCACGTCCCCGAGGGTGATCAGGGCCTCGTCGAAGCCGTCCACCCGGACCAGGACGGGCGTGAGCACGGACGCCTCCGCCTCGGCCAGGGCCTGCGCCAACGACTTCGGCAGTCCGTCGTCGGGAGAGAGCAGGTCGATGCGCCGGCCCTCCACGAGCCCCGTGACGCCCGTCCCGGCCGTCGCCTGGAAGTCGGTGACCGGGGGCAGCGTGCCCCCGGGCAGCGCGCGCTGCGCGTACGCGGCCAGGGCGCGGCCCAGCGGATGCTCCGAGCCCTGCTCCACGGCCCCGGCCAGGCGCAGGGCCGCCTCGCGCCCGATGCCGCCGCTGACCGCGGTGACCTCGACGACGCTCATGTGTCCGGTGGTGAGGGTGCCGGTCTTGTCCAGGACCACGGTGTCGACGTGCCGCAGGGCTTCCAGCGCCTGCGGACCGCTGACCAGCACGCCGAGCTGCGCTCCCCGGCCGGTCGCGGCCAGCAGCGCGGTGGGCGTCGCCAGCCCCAGCGCGCACGGACAGGCGACGACGAGGATCGCCACCGCCGCGGTCACGGCCGCCTGCGGGTCCGCCCCGGCGCCGAGCCAGAAACCGAGCACGGTGACCGCCAGAGCCAGGATGACGGGGACGAAGACGCCCGCCACGCGGTCGGCGAGCCGCTGGGCCCGGGCCTTGCCCGCCTGGGCTTCGGTGACCATGCGGGTGATCCGGGCGAGCTGGGTGTCCGCACCGACCGCGGTGGCCCGTACGAGCAGCAGTCCACCGGCGTTGACGGCGGCGCCCACCACCTTGCGGCCCGGCCCCACTTCCACGGGATCGCTCTCGCCGGTGACCAGGGACAGGTCCAGGGCCGAGCTGCCGGAGACCACCACGCCGTCGGTGGCGACCCGTTCACCGGGCCGCACGAGGAACTCCTGCCCCACGCGCAGCTGTTCCACGGGGATCAGCCTCTCCCTGCCGTCCTCGCGCACGGTCACGTCCTTGACGGCGAGCCCGGCCAGTGAGCGCAGGGCCGCGCCGGTGCTCCGCCGGGCCCTCCCCTCCAGATGACGGCCGGCCAGGACGAACAGGGGAACTCCGACGGCTGCTTCCAGGTAGACGTGCGCGACCTCCCCGCCCGCCGAGGGGAGGAAGGTGAACGGCATCCGCATGTCCGGATCGCCGGCGCCGCCGAGGAACAGCGCGTACAGGGACCAGGAGAACGAGGCGAGGACCCCGAGGGAGACCAGGGTGTCCATGGTGGCCGCCGAATGACGCAGCCCGCGTACCGCCCGCCGGTGGAACGGCAGGGCGCTCCACACGACGACCGGAGCGGCCAGAGTGAGGCACAGCCACTGCCAGTTGCGGAACTGCAGGGCGGGCACCATCGACAGCACGAGGACCGGCAGGCAGAGCAGAGCGGTGATCAACAGCCGCTCGCGCTCCGGGTGTTCACCGTCCGCCGACGGCTCCGCGGGCGGGTCCTGCGTACGCGGTGCGGCGGCCGGCGGGGGCGGTTCGGCGGTGTAACCGGCGCGTTCCACCGCCGCGACCAGGTCCTGGGGGGTGACGGCCGGCGGATGGCTCACCCGCGCCTTCCCGGTGGCGAGGTTGACCGTCGCGCTCACCCCGTCGAGCCGGGCCAGCCGCTTCTCCACCCGGTTCACACAGGCCGCGCACGTCATTCCGCCGACGATCAGATCGGTCGTCGTCAGGGTGCCGCCCGCCGTGTCCGCGGTCATCGGCCGCTCCCCGGATGCGTGCCGCTCATGCCGCCCGTGCCGCCGCCACCGTGCGAACCGCCGGTGGATCCGGTGCCGGTGCGGTGCAGGCCGGGGGCGACCGGCCCGGCGGCCGAACCCACCCCGTAGGAGAGGGCGAACAGGGCCGCCAGAAGCACGACGAAGCCGACCAGGGCCGGTGGCGGCGCCCCACGCCGCCGGCCGCCGTCGGTGCGGGTCTCGGGTTGCCTACCGGTCATCGGCTCTCCAGATCCTGGGTACGTGTACGGCGCTGCGCCCGTCGTGGTCGTCCGCGCGGGAGCCGCCGGGGAGGTAGTCGTACGCGGTGCGGTACGAGTTCCCGCCCGACCCGTACGCGGGGAATCCGTTCGGCGGCGTACCTTATTGCGACCAGTTCGCAATTGGGCATCGAGTGGTCGTGTGACGAGACCGGTGCCGGGATCGTGTCCGACGGGCGGCTGCTCGCGCACGTGGTGGCGTCGAGCATGGACGAACACGCGCGGTTCGGCGGGGTGGAGCCGGAGATCGCCGCCCGCGCCCACCTGCACGCCTTCGACCCCGTCGTACGGGCCCCCGGACCAGGCCGCCCTGCGGATCTCCGACATCGACGCCGTCGCGGTCACCACCGGACCGGCCTTTCGGGCGCGCTGCAGGTCGGGCCGGCCGGGGCCGAGACGCCGCTGCGGCGCATGTACGACGCCGCGACCCGCGAGCGCGCCCACCGCTGCGACCCGGCCGTGGTCGCAGGAGCCGCCCGGTGGGCGCCCGCCGCGGGTCGCCGGGGTCGGCGTCGGGGTCGATACTGAAGGTTGCGGTGCGTGGAGGCGACATGCGTGAACCGGAGCATCGTGGCCCGAGGTCGGCCTCGGTGCCCGTGACCGAGACGGCAGCGGTCGTACTGGACGACGCGGGCGTGGTCGTCGCCCGTTCCGAGTGGGCCGCGAAGCTGCTGGACTGCCCGCCGGGTCAGACCTGTGCCCCCTTGCTGGGGATGCTGCCGAGCGCCGGGGCGGAGGCGGGACCGGCCCGGCGCCTGGTGACCCTTCCCGCAGGCGAGCATGTGGGCACGAAGGTGCCTCTGGTCTGCACGGTCGTCCGGCTCGCGGCCCGCGCTCCGGGCGATCGCGACGCCGAAGCCCAGTGGCTCGTCCTGGTCACCCCGGCGGAGACCGTCGTGGAGGCGGTCGAGCCCGACTCGGAGCGACGCCGGAGGAGGCTGTCCCACACCGCCGCCGAGAGCATCGGGGCCTCCCTGGACGTCACGGACATGGCCCAGGTCCTCGTGAACCTGCTCGTCCCCGACTTCGCGGACCTGGCCACCGTGGACCTCGCCGAGCCGGTGCTGGTGGGCGACGAACCGCTGCGGCTCGACACCAGCGGTGAGGTCCGCCTGCGCCGTACCGCCGCGGTGCAGAGCCCGGGGGTCTCCGCGGAGGACCTCCTGCCGGTCGGCGAGGCGCTGCCTCCCGTACCGGACACCGACGTGATGCGCCCGCTCATGGCGGGACGGCCCGTGCTCGTGTCCGACGTCGACGTCCTGCGCGCCGCACTCGGCGTGGACACCGACACCTTGCGCCTGTTCGTCCCCAGCGGGGCGCACTCCACCGTCGCGGTACCCCTGTACGCACGCGGCCTGATCCTCGGCTGCGTCACGGTCTGGCGCAGCCAGCTGCCGTCCGCCTTCGGCGAGGAGGACGCCGCCCTCCTCCAGGACGTCGCTTCCAGGGCCGCACTCGGCGTGGACAACGCGCGCCGCTACACGAAGGAACACCGGTCGGTGGTGGCCCTCCAGCGAAGCCTGCTGCCGCAGTCCGTCCTGAACACGGCGGCCGCGGACACGTCGGGGATCTACCAGCCGGCGGGCGGCGGCGCCGGGGTCGGCGGGGACTGGTTCGACGTCATCCCCCTGCCCTCGTTGCGCGTGGCGTTCGTCGTCGGGGACGTCGTCGGCCACGGACTGGAGGCCACCGCGGCCATGGCACGACTGCGGACCGCGGTGCAGACCCTGGCCGACCTCGACCTGGACCCCGGCGAGCTGCTCACGCACCTGGACGACCTGGTGCTCGGATTCTCCAGCGAGCAGATGACCGGCGAATCCCGCACGGAACCCGCGGTGCTCGGAGCGACGTGCCTGTACGCCGTCTACGACCCGGTGACGAGCCGGTGCGTCGCCGCCACCGCCGGACATCCGCCGCCGGCCGTGCTGCCCCCGGGGGAGGAGCCGCACTTCCTCGGCATGGTGCCGGGACCGCCGCTCGGCGTCGGCGGAATGCCCTTCGAGGTGACGGAGTTCGGCGTACGGCCCGACAGCACGCTGGCCTTCTTCACGGACGGACTCGTGGCGCGCCGCGGCGGCGACATCGAGGAAGGCATGGAGAGACTGCGGAGCTCGCTCGTCGGCGCCGGATCGGGCCGGCCCCTGGGCGAGGTCAGCCAGAGCGTGTTCGACAAGGTGCTGCCCCAGGAGCCCGCCGACGACGTCGCCCTGCTGCTCGCCCGCACCCACGCCCTCCCGCCGGACCGGGTCGCCGAGTGGGAGTTCGAAGCCGACCTGTCCCTCGTCGCGCACGCCCGTGAACTGGTGGTGGGCCGACTGTCCGGCTGGGAGCTGGACGAACTGAGCTTCGTGACCGAGCTCGTCGTCAGCGAGCTCGTCACGAACGCGATCCGCTACGCGGGCGGCCCGGTCGGGCTCCGGCTGATCCGCGACCGGGTACTCGTCTGCGAGGTGTCCGACCCCAGCAGCACGCAGCCGCGCCTGCGCCGGGCACGGGAGACCGACGAGGGCGGGCGCGGCCTGTTCCTCGTCGCCCAGCTCACCGACCGCTGGGGCTGCCGGTTCACCGGCACCGGGAAGACGATCTGGACGGAGCAGCCCATCGCCGGTCCCCTCAGTACGGCGTGAGACGTGAAACGGCCGTGGTGACGGTGTCGAAGCCGCATGGTGGTGCGCGACCGCTGGTCGTACCGGTCCCAGCGCGGCATGGCCGGGCGGTTGGGGTCCCCGGTGCGTACGAACGCATCCAGGCCCGGTTCCCGCTGCGCGCCATTCCCTGGCGGGGTCCCCGGTTTCACCCCGACCGGATGCGCCTCGCAGGGAAGAACGCGAAGGTCGGAACGCCCCGTCCGCACCGGGTGTGACGGGTCCGTCACCCCGCGCGTCTCACGGAAACCTACACATCGTGTTCGCGAGCGCTTCCGCCGACCTCCTCCGCTTCACGGTGTGAGGGATGTGCCCCTGTCGATTAGTGGGTGGTTGTCCCGATTGGTTCTGTGTAAGCAGGGGGCGGCCCATATCTGTTACTCGATCCTGTGAAGAAGTCGTCACCATTCGGTGAATCAAGCTGCACGTTCGTCGCCAGAGGTGATCATCCGCACGTGACGGGGGGTCAACGGGATTGGCTGGGTGACCCGTTCGCGTGCTTTCATCGGCGCATTGCGGCAGCCGGGAAAGGCGGTCGAGTTTCGCTCGCCCAGCCGCCGCAGCTGTGAATTCCTCCCCCCAATGAAAGGTGCGCGTCATGCGTAACGACATCGAGACCCGTGAGATCGCCGACACCGAGCTGGACGCCGTCTCCGGCGGCATCATCAGCGTCTCCGGCGGCCTGGCCGGCGCCGTGACCAGCGATGTCAGCGGCGTCGTGGGCGTCGTGGGCTCCCTCCACACCGTCCAGGCCGCGACGGGCATCGTGTCCCACGTCCCCGGTCTCGTCACGGGCATCACCGGCGTTTCGGTGAACGCCGGGCGCGCCGGTCTCTGATCCGGATATCCCCATGAACCCCGGAGCGCCTCCCGCGGCTCCGGGGTTCATGGCTGCCCGCGTACCCGAACGATGCGAATGCAGTGGAAGGAATGGTTCGTGCAGTTTCGCCAAAAGGCTCTTTCCAAGCTGCAATCGCCCGAAGAACTGGATTTGCCCGTCCGTTTCGCGCGCCCGCAGGGACGGCTCGTCCTGGCCGTCACGGTCGTCGTCATGGCCGCCGCCGGCTTCTGGGCCTTCACGGGCACCGTCTCCTCCAAGCTGAGCGCACCCGGCATCCTCACCCAGGCCGAGGGCAGTTACGTGCTGCAGACCCCGGTCGCGGGACAGGTGACCGGAGTCCTCGCCGAGGAGGGCCAGCTGCTGGACGCCGGCGCGCCCCTGCTCAACGTCCGTACGGAGCAGGGGGACCGCCCCGTGCGCGTGGTGACCGGCGGCCGGCTGGCGGCGCTGGCGGCCAAGGTCGGCTCGGTCGTCGCCACGGGTGCGGACGTGGCGACCGTGGAACGCGTGAAGAGTCCGGAGGACCCGTTGGTGGCCGTTCTGTACGTGCCGGCCGACAACGGCTCGGCGATCCCCGTGGGCGCCGCGGTCGACCTGAGCGTCCAGTCCGTGCCGCGGCAGCAGTTCGGCACGCTGCGCGGCCGCGTCCAGGAGGTGGGCCGTACACCCCAGACCCAGGCGCAGATCGGCGGCTTCCTCGGCGACAGCGCGCTCGCCGAACAGTTCGCCGGCCACGGCAACCCGGTCGCCGTGCTCGTACGGCTCGAACGCTCGCCCTCCGCCAAGTCCGGCTACCGGTGGTCCTCCCCGGGCGGGCCCCCGTACGCCCTCGACTCGCGGACGCCGCTCACCGGGGCCGTCCACCTCGCCGCCCGCCGCCCCGTCGACTGGCTGCTGCCATGAGCGCGCCGCAGACCGGAGCACCGCCGCAGCTCCCGCCGCCCGGGCGCCGGCGCCACCGCCCCGAGCCCAAGGGCGGCAGCCGCCGCAGGACCGCCCCCGCGACCCCCAGGGGCAGGACGCCCCGCCCCGTACGCACCCCCACCGTGCTGCAGATGGAGGCGGTGGAGTGCGGCGCCGCCGCCTTGGCCATGGTGCTCGGCCACTACGGCCGCTTCGTCCCCCTCGAAGAACTGCGCATCGCCTGCGGCGTCTCCCGCGACGGCTCCCGCGCCAGCAACCTCCTCAAGGCCGCCCGCGGTTACGGGCTGACGGCCAAGGGCATGCAGATGGACCTGGCCGCGCTCGCCGAGGTGAGCGCCCCGGCCGTCCTCTTCTGGGAGTTCAACCACTACGTCGTCTACGACGGCACGGGCCGCCGGCTCGGCCGCCGGGGCGTGTACGTCAACGACCCCGGCAAGGGCCGCCGGTTCGTCCCCATGGACGAGTTCGACACCAGCTTCACCGGTGTCGTCCTCACCTTCGAGCCCGGCGAGGGATTCCGGCGCGGCGGCCGCAAGCCGGGCGTCCTGGGCGCCATGCCGGCCCGCCTGCGGGGCACTTCGGGCACCATGGCCGCCGCCGTGCTCTCCAGTCTGCTCCTGGTCGCCGTCGGGGCGTCGGTGCCGGCGCTGAGCCGCACGTACATCGACATGTTCCTCATCGGGGAGCAGACCTCCCTGCTGGGGGTGCTGTTCGCCTCGATGGCCGTCGCCCTCGTCCTCACCGCGACGCTCACCGCGCTGCAACAGGCCAATCTGCTGCGCGGGCGCATCATCTCCTCCACCCTCGGCAGCGCCCGCTTCTTCCGGCACCTGCTCAGACTTCCCGTCACCTTCTACTCCCAGCGCAACCCGGCCGACCTGGTCCAGCGCCTGCAGTCCAACGACGCGGTCGCCGAGACCCTCGCCCGGGACCTGGCCGCCGCGGGCGTGGACGCCGTGGTGGTCGTGCTCTACGCGGTGCTGCTGTGGACGTACGATCCGCAGCTCACCCTCGTCGGCGTGGCCGTGGCGCTGCTCAACGTCGTGGCGATGCGCGTCGTGATCCGGCTGAGGGCCACCGGCACCCAGAAGCTGCGCGCCGAGAGCGCCCGGCTGACCAACACCTCCTACAGCGGTCTCCAGCTCATCGAGACAATGAAGGCGACGGGCGCCGAGAACGGCTTCTTCCGCCGCTGGGCCGGACAGCACGCCGTCACCCTCGACGTGCAGCAGCGGCTCGGCGTGCCCAGCGCGTGGCTGGCGATCGTCGCGCCCACGCTGGCGGCGTTCAACAGCGCGCTGATCCTGATGATCGGCGGCCTGCGGGCGGTCGAGGGACACCTCACCGTGGGCCTGCTCGTCGCCTTCCAGGCCCTGGTGACCAGCTTCACCGCGCCGATCTCCCGGCTGGGCGCAGTCGCCGGCCGGATCCAGGACTTCGCGGCCGACGTCGCCCGGCTCAAGGACGTGGAGAACTTTCCCGTCGCGCCGGTCCACGCGCGGCGCGAGCCCGCCGGCGGCACCCGGCGTCTCAAGGGCCATGTGGAACTGGACCACGTCACCTTCGGCTACAGCCCGCTGGACGCCCCGCTGCTCAAGGACTTCTCGCTCTCGGTCGGCCCCGGTCAGCAGGTCGCGCTCGTCGGCGGCTCCGGCAGCGGCAAGTCCACCGTCTCCCGGCTGATCTCCGGCCTCTACACCCCCTGGGAGGGGGCCGTCCGCATCGACGGGATGCGGCTGGCGGACATCCCGCGCGGCGCGCTGGCCGCTTCCGTCTCCTTCGTCGACCAGGACGTCTTCCTGTTCGAGGGCACCGTCCGCGACAACGTCACCCTGTGGGATCCCACCATCGAGGACGAGGCCGTCATCGCCGCCCTCCAGGACGCCGCCGTGCACGACGTGGTCGCCCGCCGCCCGGGCGGCATCCACAGCCGCGTCGAACAGGACGGCCGCAACTTCTCCGGCGGCCAGCGCCAACGGCTGGAGATCGCACGGGCGCTGGTGCGCCGCCCCAGCGTCATGGTCCTCGACGAGGTGACCAGCGCCCTGGACGCGGTGACCGAGCAGGTCATCATCGACAACCTGCGCCGTCGTGGCTGTGCCTGCGTGGTCATCGCGCACCGGCTGAGCACCGTGCGCGACAGCGACGAGATCCTCGTACTCGACCGGGGCACGGTCGTGGAACGCGGCCGGCACGAGCGGCTGCTCGCCGCCCGGGGCCCGTACGCCGCATTGGTCAAGGAGCACTGAGGTGACGTACGCACACCACGGCACCGTCGGCTTCGCGGGCGCCGGGCAGGGGGGCGGGACCCCTGACCCGGTGGTCGCGGCCCTGGGCGGACTGGGCTCGCCGGTCGACTGTACGGGCCTGCGCAGCCTGGCCCTGGAGGGCCCGCTCGTCCTGTGGCTCGTCGTACAGGGCGAGCTGGACCTGTTCGCCGTCGACGCGGCGCAGGCCGGCCCCTGGCACTTCCTGGGCCGGCTGGAGCCGGGCACGCTGCTGCTGGGCCCGGCCGACGGCCCCGACCACACCCTGGTCGGCCGCCCCCTGGAGGGGTGTTGGCTGCGCCGCATCGAACTGCGGGAGCTGTACCGCCCGGAGCACGGCGACCCGTTCCACGCGGACCGGTTCCCCGGTGACCAGTTCCAGGCCGGCCGGTTCGACGGCGGGACGTGGTACGCCGACCACGTGCCGTACGGGGCCGCCGACGGAGGCCGGCTGAGCCCGCTCGAGGACGCCTTCGCGCGCGGCATCGGCCGCGGCCTGCGCGTGCTCTACCAGGCCCCGCTCGACGGCAGCGCCACCACCGGGCACGGCGGGGCCGACGACGACATCCTGTGGATGCAGATCACCCCGGGCAGCGTCCAGTACGGGGCCGTGTACGAGGCGGAGGCGGTGGGCACCCTCCTCGTCGACGCGGCGATGTGGCAGGGCATGGTCGACCAGCAGCACCGGCTGCTGTACGCCCTCGACGGCTGGATCGAGCAGCTCGAGCGCACGCACGAGGACCGCACGGCCGCGGGCATCGAGGCGGGCCGGGCCGCGCGCACCCAGGCGGACCGCACGCTGCTGGCGTCCATCGTCCGCTCCGGCCGGCACCCCCACCGGAGCGGGAGCGCCGACGCGACCTTCGCCGTGTGCCGCACCGTCGCCGCCGCGGCCCGCATCACCCTGTCCGAGCCGAGCGGGGCCGGCGCCGCGGCCGGGCAGCTCGATCCCGTCGAACGCATCGCGCTCGCCTCGCGGATCCGCACCCGTGTGGTCAGGCTCAGCGGGCGCTGGTGGCGGGAGAACAGCGGTCCGCTGGTGGGCCGGCGGGAGAAGGACGGCACGCCCGTCGCCCTCCTGTGGCGGCGCGGTCGCTACGAGGCGGTCGACCCCGCCACCGGAACGCGCGAGCGCGTCTCGAAGACCAACGAGGCCGCCTTCGAACCGCACGGCGTCATGCTCTACCGCCCCCTGCCCGACGGGCCGGTGGGCCTGGTGGCCCTGCTCCGCTTCAGCGTGCGCGGCACCTTCCCCGAGCTGCGCAGCCTCCTCCTGGGCGGGCTGGTCGCGGTGGTCCTCGGCGCCCTGGTGCCGATCGCCACCGGACAGGTCCTCGGCCGGTACGTCCCGCAGGCCGAGAACGGCCTCATCGTGCAGACCGGGCTGGCACTGATCGCGACCGGCATCGTCTCGGCCGTGTTCATGCTGCTGCAGAACACCTCCCTGCTGCGCATGGAGGGCCGTATCGAGGCCACCTTGCAGCCGGCCGTGTGGGACCGGCTGCTGCGGCTGCCGGCGACGTTCTTCGCCGGGCGCTCCACCGGCGAACTGGCCGGCGCGGCGATGGGCATCAGCGCGATGCGCCGCGTCCTGTCCGGCATCGGCCCGGTCTGCGTCCAGGCGGGCGCGGTCGGCGCGATGAACCTCGTGCTGCTGCTCGTCTACAGCGTGCCGCTGGCGATGGCCGCGCTCGCCATGCTGGTCGTCATCGCGGGGGTCTTCCTCGGCCTGGGACTGTGGCAGCTGCGCTACGAACGCCGGCTGATCAAGCTCGGCCACCGGCTGAACAACCAGGCCTTCCAGACCCTGCGCGGCCTGCCCAAGCTGCGGGTCGCCGCGGCCGAGAGCTTCGCGTACGCCGCCTGGGCACGGGAGTTCGCCCGTACCCGCGACCTGCACCAGCGCACCGGCCGGATCCAGAACGTCATCACGGTCCTGGGCGCCGTCTACCTGCCGCTGTGCACGCTGGTGATGTTCGTGCTGCTCGCCGGACCGGCCCGTGGCGCCATGTCCGCCGGCGAGTTCCTGACCTTCAGCACCGCGCTGACGATGCTGCTGTCGTCGGTCACGCAGCTGACCGGTGCGCTGATTTCGGCGGCCGCCGTGCTGCCGATGTTCGAGCAGATCCAGCCGGTCCTGCGGGAGATCCCTGAGGTGGGCGGCTCCAGCACGCCGCCGGGGGAGCTGACCGGCGCCATCGAGGCCAGGAACCTGTCGTACCGCTATGCCGACGACGGCCCGCTCGTGCTCGACGGCGTCGACTTCCGCATCCGCCCGGGGGAGTTCGTCGCGATCGTCGGCGCCAGTGGCTGCGGCAAGTCGACACTGCTGCGGCTGCTCATCGGCTTCGACAAGCCTCTCTCCGGCAGCGTGCTCTACGACGGGCAGGACCTGGCCGCGCTCGACCAGGCGGCCGTGCGCCGCCAGTGCGGTGTCGTCCTGCAGAACGCCCAGCCCTTCACCGGCTCGATCCTCGACTGCATCTGCGGCGCCGGGACGTTCTCGCCGGAGGAGGCGTGGGAGGCTGCCGCGATGGCGGGCCTGGCGGAGGACATCAAGGCCATGCCGATGGGCATGCACACCATGCTGTCCGACGGCGGAGGCACCGTCTCGGGCGGCCAGCGGCAACGGCTGATGATCGCCCAGGCGCTCATCCGCAAGCCGCGCATCCTGTTCTTCGACGAGGCCACCAGCGCGCTGGACAACGAAGCCCAGCGCGTGGTCATCGAATCCACCAGGGCCCTGCACGCCACCCGCGTCGTGATCGCCCACCGGCTCAGCACGATCATGGACGCCGACCGCGTGATCGCCATGAAGGACGGCCGCGTCGTCCAGCAGGGCCCACCGGGCGAACTGCTCGCCGACCCGGCCGGCCTCTTCCACGACCTGGTCCGCCGCCAACTGCGCTGACGGGCGGGGGTGCGGCCCGGGGTGCGGAAAGTTGACATCCTCAAGGGTTGAGAATTACCGTCGCCTGTTACTTGAAGAGATAAACCATCCACCCCCTTAAGCATTGCCGCGTGGGGCAGCACCAGCAGAGGAAGGGCACGGACATGAACCCCGCCCAGCACGGAGCGGCCGTCGCAGCCGAGACCGCCGCATTCGTCGCCGCGGTCAAGGCGGCCGACCTCTCCACCCCGGTGCCCACCTGCCCCGGCTGGACCCTCGAAGACCTCACACGGCACGTCGGCAGCGTGCACCGCTGGTTCACCGAGCTGCTGCGCCGGCGCATCCAGCAGCCGCCGACCAGCCGCGAGGTGGACCTGCGGCTGCCGGAGCGGCCCGACGGCCTGCCCGACTGGCTGGCCGCGAGCGCGGCGGAGGCCGCCGGGGTGTTCGCCGCCACCGACCTGGACACGCCCATGTGGGCCTGGGGAGTGGACCAGCACGCCCGGTTCTGGGTCCGGCGCATGCTCTTCGAGACCCTCGTCCACCGGGTCGACGCCCAACTCGCGCTCGGGCTCCCGCCGCAGGTCGACCACGCGCTGGCCGTCGACGGCATCGACGAGTTCCTGACCAACCTGCCGTTCGCGTCCTCCTTCGCGCCGCTGACCGCCCAACTGCGCGCCGCCGACCGGACCATCCGCTTCAGCTGCACGGAGGGCGACGGCGACGGTGAAGGCGACTGGCTGGTCGGCCTGCGCCCCGACGGCTTCGCCCTGGTGTCCGACGACGCCGGGCCCCGCGCGGCGGACGCCACGGTCCGGGGAACCGCCGCCGACCTCCTGCTCCTCCTCTACGGCCGCCTCGACCGCCGGGACGACGCCTTCCGGCTGCACGGCGACCAGGACCTGCTCACCCAGTGGTTCGCCCACTCCGCCTTCTAGCGCCCCGCGGCGCTCGCACCTGAGCCGGCGGATCTGCCTGTCGCGGTGCTGAGCCCCCCCGTCGTCAGGATGCTGCCGGTGGTCCTCTCGCTCGCCGGCAGCGGACTGCGCCCCGGCACGGTGGCGTACATCGGCTGGTTCGGGCCACGCGGTCTCGCGTCCGTGGTGCTGGCGCTGCTCGTGCTGGAGGAACACGTTCCGGGGGTGGGCCTGCTGGGGCGGGTGGTCGCGATCACCGTCGGCCTCAGCGTCCTCCTGCACGACGTCTCCGACGTACCCCTCGCCGAGCGGTACGGCCGCTGGTACGAGAAAGCCGCAGCCGCCTCACCGGGTCGGCGCCGGGGCGCCCCGGGCGGAGGTGCTGCGCAGGGTGACCGCCCGTAGCCTGAAGAGGACGTCGAATGTCCTGTCCGGCAGCCGTCGAGCGGTGGGAGGTTGCCCCATGAGCAGGCGCTGGGCCGCGCGACTGGCCCTGGCGGCGGGCACGGCGGCCATCGCGGTGCTGGTGGTCTTCGCCGGGCTCGGCAGCCTCGTGCTCATGGGCGTGGGGTGGGCGGGGCTGGTGCTCACGGCGGCCGGCGGGTGGTGGCTGCTCACCCACACCGGCTGGATCCGGGCGCTGGCCGCACTGCTGGCGGTCGCCGCGCCGCTCGGAGTCCTGATCCTGTACACGGCTGCCGGGCTTCTCTGGGTCGTGCTGGTCTCGCTCGCCCTGTGGGCGCTGGCCGTGTCCGCGGGCAGGGCCGCGCTGGTCGACGACACCCGGCCCGGCATGCCGGAACGCTCCGCGGGCCGGGCCCAACGGCCGTTCCTGATCATGAACCCGCGCTCGGGCGGCGGGAAGGTCGAGAAGTTCCACCTGGCACAGCGCGCCCGGGCCCTGGGCGCCGAGGTCGTCGTACTGGATCCGGCCCGGCGGCAGGACGTGGCCGAGCTGGCGCGCAAGGCCGTACGGGACGGCGCCGACCTGCTCGGCGTCGCGGGCGGCGACGGCACGCAAGCCCTGGTCGCCGGTGTGGCCGTGGAGCACGGCCTGCCCTTCGTGGTGGTCAGCGCGGGCACCCGCAACCACTTCGCCATGGATCTGGGCCTGGACCGGCAGGACCCCTCCACGTGCCTGGAGGCACTGACCGACGGCGTCGAACTCCGCATCGACGTGGGCTATCTCCACGCGGGAGATCCCGCGGACCGGAGCGCCCGGCGCGTCTTCCTCAACAACGCCTCGTTCGGCGTGTACGCGGAAGTCGTGCAGAGCCCCGCCTACCGCGACGACAAGGCCCGCACCATCCTGGAGATGCTGCCGGACCTGCTGACCCACCACAGCGGTGCACGGCTGACCGTCCGTGCCGGTGCGCTGACCAAGGACGGCCCCCAAGCCGTGCTCGTGAGCAACAACCCTTACGAGCGGGGCGACTCGGCCGGACTGGGACGCCGAGGGCGGCTCGACTCCGGCGAGCTGGGGGTGCTGTGCGTCGGCGTCGCCAACGCCGCCGAAGCCACGGAACTCCTGTTGCGCGGCGGGCAGGGCCGCGGGCTGACCGAGGCCACCGCCCGAGAGGTCGTCGTCGACGCCGACGCTCCCGTCATCCCGGTCGGCGTCGACGGCGAGGCCCTGACGCTGGCCACCCCGGTGCGCTGCCGCCTCGAACCCGGCGCCCTGCGCGTGCGCGTGCCACGCCACCGGTCCGGCGTCCCGCGCGCCGCGCCCCCGATGGACTGGCGCCGCGTACGACGTCTGGCGCTGACGATGGGGCGGACCGCGGCAGGAATCGAGGCCGCCTGACCAACGGCCGGCCGGCGACCACGGGGTACTGATCGCCCCGAGTGCGTGCGTACGGTCCACCGAGTAGCGTCGAGAGGGAGCGTTCCGTCCATACCGCTGCGGCCCGGCCCGGTGGGGCCGCCGCCGATGTCGGCAGAGGAACGGGATCACATGCAGAAGCACAGCATCCACGCGGCGACCGCCGCGGCGGCTCTGGTCTGCCTGGCGGCGTTCGGCCCCGCACCGAGCGGCGCCGCGTCATCGCTCGCCCAGTCCGCCGGCGGGTCCGGTACCGCGGCCCCGTCCCGGTTCGTGCCCGGTCCCTGTCCGAAGCCGCCCGAACCGATCGAAGCGCTCGCGAACGCCCGGTGCGGCTTCCTGGAGGTCCCCGAGAACCGCTCCCGCCCCGGCGGCCGGACCATCAGGCTGGCCGTGGCCGTCATTCCGGCCGTCAACCCGGCGAAGCCGGCACAGGACCCCGTGGTGTTCCTGGCGGGCGGCCCGGGCGCCGACACGTTCGACGACATCCCCTTCCTCGTCGACTCCGGCCTGAACAAGGACCGCGAGCTGATCGTCATGGCCCAGCGCGGCAACCTCTACGACCAGCCGAACCTCGCCTGCCCGGAGGTCGACCGGTTCAACGCGCAGGCCGTGGGCCTGGGCTATGACGCGGAGCAGGCGCGGCAGCTCATGCTGAAGGCGGTGACGGACTGCCGGGCCCGCCTGACGGCCGACGGCGTCGATCTGAGCGCCTACAACAGCACCGAGAACGCCGCGGACTTCGCCGAGCTGCGCAAGGCGCTGGGCATCCCCCGGTGGAACGTCTACGGGTACTCCTACGGCAGCAACCTGGCCCTCACGTACCTGCGCCTGCACCCCGAGGGAATCCGCGCGTTGGCGATCGACTCGATCACCCCTCCCCAGGTCGTGACCCTGCCGTGGACATGGACCAGCACCGCCGAGGGGGTCCACAACATCTTCGAGGCGTGCGCGGCGCAGCCCGCCTGCAAGGACCGCTACCCGGACCTCCCCGGCATGCTGACGGAGCAGGTGCGCAAGCTGGAGGCCCACCCCCTGACGCTGAACGTCACGCCGCCGAGCGGCGGAAAGCCGGTCAAGGTCGTCCTCGACGGGGGCGCGCTGCTGAACCTGATCGTCGCCTTCACCCCCCGGCCCAAGGACATCCCGGCGGCGCTCGACGAACTCGGCCGCGGAAACCCGGAGCGCTTCGCGCAGGCCCGCGCGGCCGGTTCGGTCCAGAAGGTCGGCGAGTTCGCACACGGTCTGACGAACTCGATAGCGTGCGGCGAGTGGGCTCCGGGGTACACGGAATCCGACGTGCTGGAGTCGGGGCAGAAGGCCTTCCCGGGGTGGCCGGACACGGTCCTGGCCCAGGTGCCGCAGCTGCCCTTCCAGTACCCGGTGTGCGGGATCTGGAACGTTCCGGACCGCGCGGAGGTCCAGCGGGTGGCCACGGTCAGCTCGGTGCCGGCACTCGTCGTCTCCGGCACGTTCGACGTGAAGACCGGGGCGAGTTGGGCGAAGGACGTGGCCCACAACCTGTCCCGTTCGACCGCCATTCAGGTTCCCGGAATCGGCCACTGGGTGGTCCCGCAGTCCCCTTGCGCGCAGCGCGTGCTGGCCTCGTTCTTCGCTCGTCCGACCGCGCCCGACACGGCGTGCGTGGACGACCTCGAGCCCGCACCGTTCACGATCATCCCGAAGTGACCGGGAGGCCTGATGACACGCCGGCAACCGTCCCGTCGCCGCCGCACCGTACGACGACTCCCAGCCACGTCGGCCGCCATGGCGACAGGTGTCCTCGTGACCGGCCTGCTAGCGGCGCCTGCCGGGGCGCAGTCACGCACCGACGCCACCACCGGCCCCGGAGCGCCGATCGGTACGGTCGCGCGGACGGTGGGCGACGCCCGCTTCGAACCGGGTCCCTGCCCGAAGACGCCGGAGCCGATCGAGGAGCTGGACGGGGCCCGCTGCGGCACCCTCACCGTGCCCGAGAACCGCGCCGAGGCGACGGGCAAGATGATCAGGCTCGGCGTCGCGATCGTGCCCGCCGCGTCCGACACCCCGAAACCCGACCCCATCGTGTGGCTCGCGGGCGGACCCGGCGACGACGCCGTGGGAGAGGCGAGGATGGCGATCGACGGCGGCCTGAACCGCGACCGTGACGTGATCTTCATGTCCCAGCGCGGTACGTACTCGGCCGACCCGAACGCCCTCTGCCCCAACATCGACGAGTTCAACGCACGCGCGGTCGGCCTCGTCCACGACGCACCCTCCACCGAACGCCTGCACGTCGAGGCCACGAAGGCCTGCCGCGACCAACTGGCGGCCCGCGGCGTCGACCTCGCCGCCTACAACGACATCGAGAGCGCCGCCGACTACGAAGACCTGCGCAGCGCGCTGGGCATCGGGCAGTGGAACCTGTACGGGATCTCCTACGGCACACACCTGGCGCTGGTCTACATGCGCCTGCACCCCGAGGGGCTGCGCTCGGTGGGCCTCGACGGCATACTGCCGCCGTCCAGGTCCGGGTCGGCCGCGACCTGGAGCAGCGCCCGGCAGGGCTTCGACGGCCTTTTCAAGGCCTGCGCGGAGCAGCCGGCATGCAACAAGCGGTATCCGAACCTGTCGGCCACCTTCGAGCGGCTCGTCCGCGCACTCGAAGCCGAGCCGGTCACCACCACCGTCACGCTCCCCGGCAGCGACAAGCCGGTGAAGGTCGTCCTGGACGGCGGGGCCCTGGTGAACTGGATGACCTCCGCCACCCACGTGGCGCCCCAGGTTCCCGCCGCCCTCGACGAGCTGGCGCACGGCAAACCGCAGCGGATCGCCCGGCAGTGGGCGGGCGGCAAGCTCAGCCCGCAGGCCATGGGAAGGGTCGCGCACGGGCTGGTCTACGGCGTCTTCTGCAGCGAGTGGACACCGTACGAGAGCCGGGCCGCAGCGCTCAAGGGCGGACAGGAAGCCTTCCCGTCGTTCCCCCGCTCGGTACAGGCCCAGGCTCCGCAGCTCACCTTCCTCCACCCGGACTGCGCCGCCTGGGACGTTCCCGCGGCGCCGCCCTCGATCCGGGACGCCACGCGCGGCGACATCCCGACGCTCGCCCTGTCGGGCGGGTTCGACTCCCAGACCGGGGCGGACAACGGGCCGTACGTCGCCCGCACGCTGCCCAACGCCAAGGTGGTCACCATCCCGTACGAGCCGCACGTGGTGTTCGCCACCTCGAAGTGCGCCCAGGAGATCGCCGTTTCGTTCTTCGACGACCCGGCCGCGCCGAAGACGGCGTGCCTGAACAGCCTGGAGGCACCCGAGTTCGAGATCGGGCCCTGAGCCCACGTGCGGGCCCGAGCCCGGCTCAGGACTTGGGCACGGTGTTGATGTAGTCGGTGCCGGCACCGTAGAAGCCGTCCACCGTCTTTTGGACATCCGCCTGGGAAACGGCCTCGTCGGCTTTGTAATAGAACCAGTTGACCTTCATGTCCCACGTGCGCGTACCACCGGCGAAGGGAAGGTCGATGAGCCAATTGCTGAAATGGACGTCCATTTTCTCGCGCGGGACGTACTTGCCGGAGCTGGTGAACAGCTCCTTGCCGTCCATGGAGTAAGTGACCTTTCCGTCAACGGCGGTGATCATCATGAGGTGCCAGCCCTCGAGGTGCTGCTTGAGCGTGTGGCTGACCCGGTCCGGCGGATCGGCCTTGTACCAGCTGACGTTGTCGAGTCGCGGACCCACCGAACCCCAGCCGCCGTTCGGCAGGTACTCGCAGTCGAGTTCGCTGTAGTTCGCCGAGGAGTCCGAGGCGGAAATCGGGAAGAAGGTCTGGACGACGTGGTCGCCGCCCTGACCGCTCGTGGGTTTGTCGCTGAAGTGGACCCGGGCGGCGAAGGTCCCCGTGAAGAGGGTGCTGCCGGTGCTCTGCACCTCGACCTGCTTGGTGCCCTGCTTGGTGCCGTCGGTGGAGGACCGCAGCTGCAGGACCCTGCCCCCCTGGGCGGTCGTGTCGGAGGGGAAGCCGGCACCCGCGGCGGACCAGCTGTCCTTGATCCCCGGGCCGCCCTCCCCGGTGCGGACCTCCCAGCCGTGCGCGGCGAGCGAGGGGTCGTCGGCCCCGCTGTAGTGGAAGTTGTCGAACAGGGTTCCCGGCGGTCCGGACGGCGTCGGCGACGCGCTGGGGCCGGGCGCGGCGGCATCGTCACCGGGGCCGCCGGAGCACGCGGCGAGTGCGCACAGGAGAGCAGGCAGCGTGAGCGCAGTCCACGCGCGGCGACGAGAGGTGCGGCGGGGCTGGCTCACACGGGCTCCTTGGGGCGTTGAGGCGGTACCTGGACACGCCCTTTTTTGCATGAGGATCAAATGACTGATCACACGAGGTGGGCATCCTAGCGAAACGAAGTGCGCGGGCGCGGCGCCCGGGATCTCGCCTACTGGCCGGTACGTCCAATTGATATTGCGATCCGATTACAACACCTGAGCAGATCACGCTAAATGCATACATCGAGACAATTTCGATTCAGGTCGGTGCACTAGCGTTCGCCCTGCCATCCCCCGGTCTACGTACCCTGCTCTGAAAGGCCCCCGCAAGGTGCGCCCAGTCATCACCTCCATCGACCGCGGATCGGCGTACCAGGCAGACCCCGACACGCCTGAGCCACATTTCGGGGAGCCTGCTCCCGCACCGGTGTTCGTCTCCCAGTCGGGTCTGCGCGGCCGTCTGCTGCGCGGCTTCGGCTGGCCGGTCTCCGTGGTCGGCGCGATCCTGGCGGTCGCCATGGGCAGCAGCCTGATCGGTGGGCAGGCGGACGCCCCGGCGATGGGCATACCCGCGCAGCCCGCGGGGTCGCCCGCCCCGCCGCCCTCACCCGTGCCGTCGCTGTCGCCGGCCCGGCCGTCCGGGCCGTCCTCGTCTTCCCCACCTCGGACGGCCACACGGTCTGCCGCACCGCAGGCGAAGACCTCGGCCGGCACATCGAAGCCGACGGCCGACGCGTCGAAACCGGCAGCCGCCGCATCCAAGCCGGCGACCACCACATCGAAGCCCACGACCACCGCGCCGCGCGGGGCAACGCCTTCGGGCCGGCCGGCCAAGCGCAGCTGATCTTCCGCACCACCCATCTTCAGGAGCGTCATTGTCCCGCCACCAGCGCCGCCGGCAGTCCCTGCGCAGGCCGCGCCGACTGGCCGCGCCGCCGCTGCGCTTCTTCATGCCGCTCTCCCTGCTGGCCTGCCTGCTCGCGCTCCTCGTCCTGCGCGGCCTCGCCACCAACGAGGCGTTCCACGACTCCCGGGTCGCGAGCTCGGTCGACAAGACGACCGTGCCCGACGACCTGCTCAAGGGCGGACCGGTCATCGACGCACGCGGCGCCAAGAACGAGCACCCCGTGAGCTACCGCATCCCGGACCGCACCGTGGTGCTGAGCTTCGACGACGGTCCATCGCCGGAGTGGACTCCGAAGATCCTGGAGCTGCTCGAGGCCCGTAACATCCGTGCGTCCTTCTTCGTGACCGGCGGGATGACCGCGCGCCATCCCGAGCTGATCCGGCAGATCGTCGCGGACGGCCACGAACTCGGCGTGCACACCTTCACCCACCCCGACCTGGTGTACCAGTCCCACGCACGGATCAGCTGGGAGCTGGCGCAGACGCAGCTGGCGCTGGCCGGCGTCGCGGGTGTCCACAGCTCGCTGTTCCGTCCGCCGTACTCCTCCAACGCCGCGGCGCTGGACGACTGGACCTATCCGGTGATCAAGTACGTGGGTGCGCGCGGCTACCTCACCGCGTTCATCGACCGCGACACCGACGACTGGAAGCGTCCCGGCGTCGAGGAGATCGTCAAGGCGGCGATGCCGTCCGAGCCCGGTGCGGGCGAGATGATCCTCCTGCACGACGCGGGTGGCGACCGCAGCCAGACCCTCACCGCGCTCGTCCAGATCATCGACAAGCTGCAGGCCCAGGGCTACCGCTTCACCACCATCTCCGAGGCACTCGGCGCCTCCAGCGCCACCACGCCGGTGCACGGTTTCCAGCTGTGGGCGGGCAAGGGATACATCTGGGCCACCCAGTTCGCCGTGCTCACCCTGCCGGTGCTGATCGGGCTGCTGGCCGTCGTCGGCTTCCTCAACTTCGGCCGGTTCGCGCTGATGCTCGTCCTCGCACCGATGCACGCCCGCCGCTCCAAGCGGCGGGACGCCTGGGGCACGCCCGTCACCGAGCCGGTCACCGTACTGGTCCCGGCCTACAACGAGCGCGAGTGCATCGCCAACACCCTCAACTCCCTCGCCGCGAGTGACCATCCGATCGAGGTGATCGTCATCGACGACGGCTCCTCGGACGACACCGCGGAGATCGTCGAGGAGATGGACCTGCCGTTCGTCCGGCTGATCCGCCAGGTCAACGGCGGCAAGCCCAGCGCGCTCAACACCGGCATCGCGGCCGCCTCGTACGACATCATCGTGATGATGGACGGCGACACCGTCTTCGAACCGTCCACCGTGCGCGAACTGGTCCAGCCCTTCGGCGACCCGTCCATCGGCGCGGTCGCGGGCAACGCCAAGGTCGGCAACCGCGACAGCCTCATCGGCGCCTGGCAGCACATCGAGTACGTCCTCGGCCACAACCTGGACCGCCGGATGTACGACATGCTGGGCGTCATCCCGACCATCCCCGGCGCGGTCGGCGCCTTCCGCAAGGACGCCCTGCAGCAGGTCGGCGGGATGAGCGACGACACCCTCGCCGAGGACACCGACATCACCATCGCGGTGCTCTGCGAGGGCTGGCGGGTCGTCTACGCCGAGCACGCCCGCGCCTGGACCGAGGCTCCCGCCAGCCTCCAGCAGCTCTGGTCCCAGCGGTACCGCTGGAGCTACGGCAGCATGCAGGCGATGTGGAAGCACCGCGGCGCGGTGACCTCCCGCGGCCCGGCCGGGCGCTTCGGCCGGCTCGGGCTGCCGCTCGTCGTGCTGTTCGGTGTGGTCGCCCCGCTGCTGGCGCCGCTGGTCGACATGTTCTTCCTGTACGGCGTGCTGTTCGCGGACGCCCCGATCACCCTCACCAGCTGGGGTGGTTTCATCCTGCTCCAGGCTGCTCTGTCCTGGTACGCCTTCCGCCTCGACCGCGAGAAGCCCTGGCATCTGATCAGCCTGCCGATCCAGCAACTGGTCTACCGGCAGCTGATGTACATCGTCCTGTTGCAGTCCGCGATCACGGCGCTGACGGGTGGCCGACTGCGCTGGCAGAAGCTCCGGCGCACCGGCGAGGTCGCTGTCCCGGTGGAGGCCTGACCATGAGCGCATCCATCGAGCTCGGGCGCACGCAGGACACCATCCAGCTGCGCATCCCCGCCGTTCTGCGACAGGAACCGGAGCCGGAGCCGGAGGCGCCGCCCGAGCGCAAGGGCGGCCGGGACCGCTATCTCGACCTGCTGCGCGCGCTGGCACTGGGCCGTGTGGTGCTTTACCACAATTTCGGCTGGTTCTGGCTGCCCCTCGTCTTCCCGTCGATGGGCGTGATGTTCGCGCTGGCCGGCTCGCTGATGGCGCGCTCGCTCAGCCGACCCGCGCTCGGCGTGATCCGCGGCCGACTGCGCCGGTTGCTGCCGCCGATGTGGCTGTTCGGCGCCATCATGATCGCCCTGCAGATCCTCGACGGCTGGGGCCCGGACTCCGAGGGCCACCCCACCTGGTGGTGGGCCAAGCTCGCGTTCTGGATCCTGCCGCTGAGCACTCCGCCGTACGCGGACGAGCTGGCCGGCTTCCAGCATCACGTGGAACACACCTGGGCCGCGCAGCTCATCGTCCCGCTCTGGTACCTCCGGGCCTACCTGTGGTACGTCCTGCTCTCACCGCTGATGCTCCGGGCGCTGCGACGATTCCCGGTGGTGACGCTGTCGGCGCCGCTGGCGCTGGTGATCGTCATGAACGCGTTCTTCGCCGAGCAGGAGTTCATCTACAGCCGGGTCTGGGAGACCGCCAACGACTTCGCCACCTTCGGCGCCTGCTGGATCCTCGGCATGGCCCACCAGGAAGGGCTGCTCAAGAAGATCCCGCAGTACGTACTGCCGTCCATCGCGCCACTGATCATGGTGGCCGGCCTCTGGTACCTGCAGACGCGGCCGTCCGATCCGGCCGAATCGACCGACATCGAGTCCTGGCCGATCGCCCAGGCCCTGTGGTCCCTCGGCTTCGTCGCCATCCTGCTCCACGTCAGCCCGTCCTGGGAGCAGTGGCCCAGACGGTTGGAACGCTGGAACGGCCTGGTCAGCCTGCTCAACGCACGCGCCGTCAGCGTCTACCTGTGGCACGAGGTCGCGCTGGTGCTCGCCGTCCCGCTGATCGACCCCCTGTGGAGCGTCCACTTCATCGCCACGAACTTCCGGTGGCTGCTGGCCAGCCCGTCGTTCACGCTGCTGGTGGCGATCCCGCTGATCGGCCTGCTGGTGCTGACCTTCGGCTGGATCGAGGACGTGGCCGCCAAGCGCTCGCCACGGCTGTTCCCGTACCCGCGCCGCCGACGGGGCAGGCGCCGGGCCGCCGACTGACGCGGCCGCGCGCACCGCCCGCGCACCTGCTACGCCTTCCGCACGGAGGTCCAGTCCTGGCGGCGGAGGCTCTCGAATCCGTCCAGGAGGAGGTCCAGGGCGAATTCGAACTCGAACTGGTCGTCGCAGCCGCCACCGACCGTGGAGCCCCCGTCGTGTCCCGCGGTCGCGGCCAGTTCCGCGATGTGCGGGTAGCGCGCCGCCAGCCCGGGGTCCGGCGGGCCGGAGGGGCCGGAGGTGTCGAACAGTTCCTGGCTGAAGCCGAGCAGGCGGCTGCCCATCGCGTGCATGACGTGGTGCGTGAGGTCGGCGGAGAGGCCGCCGGCCCGGAAGCTCCCGGCCATCGAGTCCAGGTACCCCAGCACGGCCGGGGTGGGCCCGGTCCGGGACTCGATGACCCGGGCCGCCCAGGGGTGGCGCAGCAGGACCCGCCGGGCCGAGAGGATCCGCCCGCGGACCACGTGCCGCCAGTCGGGGCCCGCGGCCGGCGGGTCGATCTCGCCGACGACGGCGTCGGCCATGCCGTCGAGCAGCTCCTCCTTGTTGGCCACGTGCTTGTAGAGGGCCATCGGTACGACGTCGAGCTCCTGCGCGAGCCTGCGCATGCTGAGCGCGTCGATGCCGGTGGCGTCGGCGAGCGCGACGGCGGCGCGCAGGACGCGGTCCTTGCTCAGGGGCATCCGTTGCGTGTGCGCGGCTTCCTGCCGGGTCATTCCGGTTCGGCCCCTTCTCTCCTCGACAGCACCCTCTCCTTGACGAGTGTACGTCGTACACCTATGGTTGCCGCCAGGTGTACGGTGTACACCACCATGGAGTGAGGGGTACCGAGAAGATGAATCCGGACCGGAGAACCGCGGTGGCCGCCGGGTCGCTGTTCCTGCTGACCGAGGTCGCCGCGATAGCCGGGGCCGTTCTGTACCGCCCCCTGCTGGGCGCGGTGGACGGCCGGCTCGCGCAGGGCGCCGACACGCAGGCGCTGCTCGGGGTGCTCTGCGAGGTGGTGCTGGTGGTGGCGGTGGCCGGCACCGGGGCGGCGCTGTTCCCCGTCCTGCGGCGTCACGGCGAGGGGCTGGCGCTCGGGTACGCCTTCGGGCGGCTGCTGGAGGCGGCCGTCATCGCCCTGGGGATCGTCGCCGTCCTGGCACTCGTCACCCTGCGGCGGGACGCGGGGGCGTCGGCCGGCGCCGACGCCGCGCTCGCGGCCTTGCACGACTGGACGTTCCTGCTCGGGCCCAACATCGCCCTCGGTCTGAACACCGTCGTGCTTGCGTACCTGGCGTACCGCGCACGGCTCGTGCCGCGCTTCATCGCCGTCCTCGGGCTGGTCGGCGGGCCGCTGATCTGCCTCTCGGCCGTCGCCGTGATGTTCGGGGCCTACGCGCAGCTTTCCGTGGCGGGGTCGGTCGCCGCGCTCCCGGTGTTCGCCTGGGAGCTCGGGCTGGCCGGGTGGCTGATCGCCAGGGGGTTCGGGCCCGGCTCAGTCGCCGCGTCCGGCGTCAAGGGCGGGAAGGCGGGCTGAGAGGCCTCGGCGGGGTGATCAGTGCCGGCTGTTCAAGAAGCCGATCGCGACCGCGCCCCACCAGGCAACCTGCGATACGGAGGCCGTCACGGCGCCGCGGATCAACAGCGAGCGGGGGGCGGAGCCGCCTTCGACGGCAGCCAGCCGGTGGTGCAGGGCCGACGCCTGGACGCCGTTGAGCGAGAGCACCAGGACGAGACCGAGCTTGACGCACGTCAGCGGTGAAGCGAGATCGGGGTGGAGGAAGGCGCCGCTGAACAGCAGGCCACCCAGACCGGCCCACACGGGCATGTGCAGGGGAGCGGTGGAGTCGAGGACCTCACGGAGGGTCTTGCGGCCCGTGAGCCACAGGGCGCCGTAGTAGTCGATGGCGAGTACGGCGCCGAAGCCCAGGACGAGGGAGGCGAGGTGCACGAACAGCGCCGCGGTGTGCAGGGTGACGTCGGCGCGCAGGTGCACGGCGATCCACGTCGTGGCCGCCCACCCGAGACACACCGCGAGGGACGCCGCCGCGGTCCCACACCACGAGGGGAGCCGGAGAAGCTCTGCTTCCCGCCCAGGTCTTCGGGGGGTCGCGGTGGCGTCGGCGGCGGACATTGCTGCTCCAGAGATCTTCTGCGGGGTGTGCTCACACCGGCGAGGAGCAAGCAAAGGTAAGGCTGGCCTAAGCATCCACGGGCGTCAAGGTGACCGTCCGCACTGTGGGCACGGCCCTGCGGGGAGGGGGCATGGGGACCGGGCAGCCGGGGCACGCGGCGTAGGGACGGTTCGTGTCTCAGGAGGTGGTGGCGGTGCGCGGTACGAAGGTTCTGGATTCCTTTCCCGCCGGTGATCCGTACGGGAGTTGGCCCGCCGAGGAGTACGCGGCCCGGTGCCGGGAGCGGGGTCAGCGGGTGACCGTGGTGATGGACCTGGACAGGGACGCCTTCCTCGTCGTGGCCCCCGAAGCGGACGCGATGCGAGACGCCGCGTAGCTCAGGGGCGGCCCGGCGCGACCGGGGCGACACTGGCGGAGTGGGCGACAGCGAACGGCATGCGGAGCAGCGCTTGGAGCGCGTCATCCTGGAGCTGCTGGATCGTCGCGGGCCCGCCGCGACGATCTGCCCCTCGGACGCCGCGCGAGCGGCGTACCCGGGGGAGGACGACGGGTGGCGTGCGCTCATGGAACCGGCGAGGTGCGCGGCCCGGCGGCTGGTCGAGGCCGGCGAGGTGGACGTCACCCAGGGCGGGCGTCCCGTCGATCCGGGCACGGCCCGCGGACCGATCCGGATCCGCCGCCACCGATGAGTTACGCGGCGGCCGCCGGTCTACCCCTTCGTCAGCACGCCGAGCGGAACGGTCCCCCCGGAAGGGTGAGGAACATGAAGTACATGATCCAGATGAACGTACCGGCAGCCGAGTGGGACGCCGTCATGTCGTCGTACTCCGACGAGGACATGCAGGCCATGTTCGCCCACATGGAGGCCCTCAACAACGAACTCACCTCCGCCGGGGAATGGGTGGACGGGCAGGGCCTCGGAGGCCCCGCGCAGGTCAAGACGGTGCGGGCCGGGAGCGACGGACGGCCGCAGGTGACAGACGGGCCGGCCCGGGCGGGAGACATCCTGGCCGGGTACTGGGTCGTCGACGTCAAGAGCGAGGAACGGGCCCTGGAGATCGCCGCACGGGCGTCCGCCTGCCCCGGACCGGGCGGGAAGCCCGGTGACGACCCGGTCGAGGTGCACCCGATCTCCGACGCCCCGACGGCAGCCTGAGCCACCGGCCCGGCCCGGCCGGTGCAGCTCGGCCGCCGGGCCTTGGACAGGACCCGGCCGCGAGCCACCACCTCCGAGCGCGGTACGGCCTTCACCCGGGGCCGGTGAGGTGAACCTGTACGCCGGACGGCGGCGGGGCGGCTTGCAGCAGTGGCACTGCGCCGGGGCGCAGCCGAGGCTCGGTTCCGGGGGCGAGCGCGAGGAAGGGGCAGCAGGCAATGCCACAGGCCAACGAGGAGGGCGTCGCCGACCGTCCGATCGGCACGGCGCCCCGGCGTCGCAGCCGAGCCGGACACCTGCGGACCGCGCTCAGGCGGACCAATCTGCTACCGGCGTTCCTGGTGCTCACGGCCATGACGGTCGCCCTGTGGCTGATGGGTATGCCGTTCCTCCAGGCCCTGACGATTTCCACCGGAGTGAAGATCGCGGTGGCTCTGCTCGAACTCCGGCGGCTGCCCACCCCTGCCGACGAGCCGCCGGCCTAGGAACGCCCGCGCCGTCCCTCCCCCCGCGAGGGCAGGACGCCCTGGACTGCTCGGGCGGGCCGGGCGGTGACGCACCGGCCCGGCGCCGATTCCTAGGCGGACCTGCGGCGCAGCGCCCGGCGAACCCCGTACAGGACGACGAGCAGCACGATGACCACGATCACGACGATCACGAGCTTCTTGAACAGGCCGCCCTTCTTCTTGCTCTTCTTCTTGCCCTTCTTGGTCCCGGTGGTGGCCCGGACCTGGGACGACGTCGGTGCCTGGAGGCCGGTTGCCACGCCGGCGCCGGCGAGGAGACCGCCCTGCGGCAGCGCCGCGGCGGCAGGAGCCTGACGGGCGGCCGGAGCGGCTGCCGAGGCGGCTGCCGCAGGGCCCAGTAGCAGCCCGGCGAGCACGAAGAGCGGGACGACCGCTGCCGCGACCATCGAGCGAGGCTTCTTCGGATTGCTGTTCGTTGTCACTGTCTCCCCTGTTCTCCCCTGCCCGAGCCGGGCCCGGTGGGATCCGGAAGGCCGGGGCTTGAAAGCATCGTCGACGAGTTCGACCGCCCCTGCAAGGACATGGGCTGCGCAAGGCCGTCGAGTGCGCGAGCGACGGGCCGGCCGAACCCATGGGAAACAGAGGCCCCTTGCCGTGGCCGGCGGTGCCAGGCGGTCCGGCGCGCGCAGGTGGGGGCCCGGCGACTCAGTTCTTCGCCGCGGCCTCGGCGTTGCGCCAGACCGTCAGGTCGAGGGTGATGAAGGCGGTCTCGTTCTTTCCGCCCGACCTGCCGCGGAAGGTCGCCAGCGCGATGTGGCCGGCCTTGCTCAGCACGCAGACCTGCGACCCGTCCGTGAGCTGGTCGAGGCCGACCTTCTCGGTGAAGCGCGTCACGGCGCGGCAGGTCTCCAGGGAGCCCTTCTCGGAGTTGTTCAGCAGGACGAGCTTGCCGTTCGTGGTACCGAACTTCTCGTCCCCGAACAGGGTGTCCCGGTAGAAGAAGAGGTCGGCGTGCCCGTAGAGCACCCCGGCGCCGGTCGGCTCCTCGGCCGGGCGCGGCGGATTGTCGGCGAACATCACCTGGTGGTTCTGGGGCACGTCGATGCCCTGGTACGAGACCGGCTGCGGGTCGGGCGCCTTCTGCGAGGCGCTGGAGCCGCCCGAGGGCTTGTCGCCCCCGCCCTTGCCGGAGCCGTCCGGCAGCAGGGACCCGATGACCGCGAGCCCGATGACCGCCGCCGCCACCGCCCCGACGACGATCAGCCCCGTCCGCTTGGGGCGCTGAGCGGGCGGAACGGGAACGAAGCCCTGGGTGTGGAAGGGCTGCGGCGCGCTGTGGCCCGGGGCGTACGAGGGCTGCGTGTGCTGGGGCTGGTTGTACTGCGGCTGGTTGTACTGCGGCTGTGGGTACGAAGCCTGCGCGTACGGGGGCGGCGTCGGGTAACCGGGCGGCATGGCCCCTGGAGCCCCCGAAGCCCCCGGCGCCGGAGCGGTCTGCGTCGGCGCGGCGGCCACACCCGTCGGCGTGTATCCGGGCGCGGCGGCGGGTGCCTGCGGCGAGACCTCGGTCGGAGTCGGAGTCGGAGCCGCCGCGGCCGTCGGCGGCTGCGGCGGCGGGGTGGGCGCCGGCGCGGGCAGCTGCCGCCGCTCGGTGAGGGAACCGGCGACGGCCTGCGGCAGCCAGTCCTCGCCCTGGCGCAGCGGGGCCTCCGAGGCCGCGTTGCACAGCTCGATGACCTCGGTCAGGGTCGGGCGGTCGGCCGGATCGCGGCTGAGGCAGCGGGTCACCACCGGCCGCAACTCCTCGGGCAGGGCGCTGAGGTCGGGGTCCTCGTGCACGATCCGGTAGAGCACCGCGTGCGAGGGCCCGTCGCCGAAGACGGAGGCCCCGATCGCGGTGAAGGCCGCGATCTGCCCGAGGGCGAAGACGTCGGTGGCCGGGGTGACCGTGCCCGCCGAGGCCTGTTCGGGCGCCATGAACGCCGGGGTGCCGACGCTGACGCCGGTACTGGTCAGAGCGGTGGAGTCGGCGGCCCGGGCGATGCCGAAGTCGATGACGCGCGGGCCGTCGGAGGCGAGCAGCACGTTGGCCGGCTTCAGGTCCCGGTGGACGATGCCCGCGCCGTGGATGACGTGCAGCGCCTCGGCGACCCCGACGGTCAACAGCAGCACGCTGCGCACCGGCAGCGCGCCGTGCCGGGCGACGGCGTGGGCGAGCGAGGGGCCGGGAACGTAGGCCGTGGCCAGCCAGGGCTGGGGGCCCTCGGTGTCCGAGTCGATGACGGGTGCGGTGTAGAGCCCCTGGACCCGCTCCGCGGCCCGCACCTCCTGTTGGAAGCGCCGCCGGAACTCGGGGTCCTCGCTGAACTCGGGCCGGATCACCTTGATGGCGATGGGCCGGCCGCCCGGCGTGTACGAGAGGTAGACCTTGCCCATGCCGCCCGCGCCCAGCACGGCCGCCAGGCGGTAACCGCCCACGACGGCCGGGTCGTCCGCCTTGAGCGGCTGGAAGAAGTCGGCGAAAGGTGCGCTGCCCATGGGATCCATCTCTGATTGCGGCGATTCAGCACCTGCCGGCGCCCCGAAGTCAACCGAGAGCGTACCCAATGCCCGGCCCACCCCGCCCCGGACCACCGGGCCGGCTTCGGCAGTTGGTGCCGCGCCGCCGCAGCCACGTCCTGGCGGACCGGGAGCGGAACCGCCGTGCCGGTGCGGCCTGAGCACCTTCCTCAGACCACGGAGAGCAGGTCCACCACGAAGACGAGCGTGGAACCCGCCGGGATCAACGGCGAGGGGGACTGGTTGCCGTAGCCGAGGCGCGGGGGGACGATGATCTCGCGCCGACCGCCGACCTTCATCCCCCTGAGTCCCCGGTCCCAGCCCTTGATGACCCTGCCACCGCCCACGGCGAACTTGAACGGCTGGCCCCGGTCCCAGGAGGCGTCGAACTCCACTCCGGACTCGAAGGTGACCCCGACGTAGTGAACCCGGACCACCCTGCCCGGCTTCGCCTCGGGCCCGTCCCCGACGACGAGGTCCCGGACCGTCAGCTCCTCGGGAGCATCGCCCTCCGGAAGTTCGACCACGGGCTTCGTCAGTTCACTCATCGCAGCCTCATTGCTCTCCGCCGGCATTCCTCGTACGGACCAGCCGGGCGCATGGTCACTCCATGCAGTGGATGACCACGCTACCGAGAACGCTGATCGACCGGAGTACATCAAACCCCACGGAGCACGGCCGCCGTGACTGGGCGTGCCACGTCTTCGGTACGCCACGGTGGCAGGACGCGGCGGTCCATCGGACGCCCCTCGGAAGGGACCCTCTAGGATGTCGGCCGCGCGTTGATGTCACATGCGGTTGACGTCACGCCGGGTCGTGCCTCACGTGCAGTTTCGCGTCCGTGAGCCGTCCGACCGGATGCGTCCGGGCAGCTGTTCCTACGGGGGAGAACTTCGGTGTTCGGAATCATCAGGCCGTGCCGTCATCGCCTGGGCGAGGGCTTGCGTACCGAGTGGATGGCGCATCTGTGCGGGCTCTGCCTGGCTTTGCGCAGCGAGTACGGGCAGTTCGCGAGGGTGGCCACCAACTATGACGGCCTGATCGTCTCGGTGCTGACCGAAGCGCAGTCGGAGCGTACCGGGGACTGGCGGCGGGGCGCCGGTCCGTGCCCGCTGCGCGGGATGCGGTCGGCGGACGTGGCGCAGGGCGAGGGTGCGCGGCTGGCGGCGGCGGTGTCACTGGTGCTGGCCGCAGCGAAGATGCGTGACCATGTGGCCGATGGCGACGGCCTGATGGGGCGTCGCCCGGTGGCGCTGGCGGCACGCCGGATCGCCCGCAACTGGGACCGTGCGGGCGTCGCAGGCGGCGAACGGCTCGGCTTCGACACCGCACTGCTGCTCGAGGCGGTCGAGCGCCAGCCGGACATCGAGCGGTCGACCGGCCCCGGTGGCTCGCTGCTGACGGTCACGGAGCCCGCGGAGACGGCGACCGCAGCCGCCTTCGCGTACACCGCGGTGCTCACGGACCGCCCGGACAACGCCGAACCGCTGGCGGAAGCCGGCCGTCTGTTCGGTCGGCTGGCGCATCTGCTGGACGCGGTGGAGGACCTGGACGCGGACGAGGCGTCCGGCGCGTGGAACCCGATCGCCGTGACCGGCGCGGACCGCGCCGAGGTGCGCCGGCTCTGCGACGACGCCGTCCGTGGAATCCGGCTCGCCCTGTCCGATGCCGAGTTCGTCGACGGTCGGCTGGTGCGGGCGCTCCTGGGCGGCGAGTTGGAGCGTGCCGTCGATCGGGTCTTCGACCCTCGGCATCGTCACCATCAGCGCCCCCGCCGGGTACGGGGCCTGCGCATGCTGCCCTGGCTGGGACGTCGTGCGGAGGTGGAAACGCCCTCGGGGACCGGGACGGGCACGGCCTGCGGCATAGGGAACCTTGCGGGCGCGGCCCCGGAGGGCGGGTTGATGGCGTCGGGCAGGCCGTCGGAGGGGCAGTGTCGGCGGTGCCGCGAGTGGGGCCGGTTGTGCGGCGATTGCAGGTTGTGCTCCACATGCTGCCGCTGCAACGAAGACTCCGGCCAGGATGACGGAGAGCCCTGGCAGTTCGGCGACGACAACCGCAACGGCGGTTCGAGCCGGGACGGTTCCGGGGGTGACGGCTGGTTCGGCGGCCAGGGCGGCGGTCAGGGCGGCGGCAACTCGGGCGGCTCCTCCGGTGGTTGGGGCGGGGGTCAGGGATCCGGCGGCCCTGGTGGTTCCGGAGGTGGCTCGGGCGACGGCTGCTGCGGTGGTGGTGGTGGCTGCTGCAATCCGTGCAAGTGCTGCTGCGACTGCTGCGACTAACGACGGATGAGCCTGGTTCCCCGCCCGGCGGGGGCCCGGCTCGGCGCCGGCCTGCTCCGGAAGCCGCTCTTGGCGTTCCGGGTCGGCAAAATGGTTTGAGCTTGGGCGGCGGCACCGAAAGGATGGGGGAAGACCGATGAGTTCTTCCCGGCGCCGCAGTCTGTCAGTGTGACCGCCACGCGCGGAGGACACTCACATGACGGAAGGCGCCATGCCCGCACCACACGAAACACCCGTCCCCTCGCCCGCCCGGGTCAACGCCGTGCTGCGGATTCTCGTGCTGTCCACGTTCGTCGTCCTCCTCAACGAGACGATCATGGTCAACGCGATCCCGCGGCTCATGCGCGAGTTCGAGGTCACCGCAGCCGCAGCAGGGTGGCTGTCCACGGCCTTCATGCTCACCATGGCCGTCGTCATCCCGGTGACAGGGTGGTTCCTCCAGCGCGTGACGACCCGAACCGCCTTCGGTCTCGCCATGGCGCTGTTCCTCGCCGGCACGGCTCTGGCCGCGGCCGCGCCCACCTTCCCCGTACTGCTGGCAGCCCGCGTCGTCCAGGCCGGCGGCACCGCCGTCATGATGCCGCTGCTCATGACGACGCTGATGACCCTCGTGCCCCCGCACGACCGCGGCCGTGTCATGGGCAACATCACCCTCGTCATCTCCGTCGCACCCGCCCTCGGCCCCGCCGTCTCCGGTGTGCTGCTCCAGCTGGGGTCATGGCGCCTGCTGTTCCTGGCCGTGCTTCCCATCGCCGGAGCCATGGCCGTATTCGGTCGGCGGAAACTGGTCAACATCGGCGAGCCGCAGGCCGCCCCCATCGACTGGATGTCCGTTCCCCTGGCGGCAGCGGGCTTCGGTGCCCTGGTCTACGGCCTGAGCGGGCTCGGTGCCGAGAACGCGGCCCGGGCCCTCGTGCCCCCGGAGGCCACCACCCTGGCCGGCGCCGTGCTCGTAGGCCTGTTCGTATGGCGACAGCTGGCACTGCAGCGCTCGTCCTCACCGCTGCTGGACCTGCGCGCCCTGACGTTCCGTCACTTCTCCGTGGCACTGGGCCTGATGTGCCTGTCCTTCATGGCCCTCATGGGTGCGTTCATCCTGCTGCCGATCTATCTGCAGGAGGTGTGCGGTCTGACCTCACTGCAGACCGGGCTGCTCCTCATCCCCGGCGGCCTGACCATGGGCCTGCTCGGACCACAGGTCGGCAAGCTCTACGACCGGCTCGGCGCACCACGCCTGGTCGTACCCGGAGCCGTACTCACCGCGCTTTGCCTCGCGCTGTTCGCCCTGACGGGCGAACAGACCCCGCCCTGGCTGGTGCTCGTCCTTCACGTGGCCCTGAGTGCGGGCATGGCGTTCGTCTTCACCCCCGTCTTCACCTCCGGCCTGTCCGTACTGCCTCCGCACCTCTACCCCCACGGCTCCGCCATCCTGGGCTCGCTCCAACAGGTCGCGGCCGCCGCCGGCACCGCCCTGGTCATCAGCGTCATGTCGGGACACGCCGCCACGGCAGCAGCCGACGGCGCCGACGCCACCGGCGCCCTCGCCACGGGCATCCGGTGGGGATTCGGCGTCGGCGCCGCGCTCGGCGCCCTGGCCGTGCTGGTCGCGTTGCTGATCCGCACCCCGCCCGCTCCGCAGCAGCCTGCGGCTTCGCAGGCCCAGGACGAAGACGGCACCACAACGAACAAAGCCGCCCACACACCCACCTGACACCCTCGATGGCGCAGGTCATGTGAGTACGCGTACTCACTCCGAGACCGGTCACCGCACCCATCCGCCGCGCATCCCGCTCGCATAGCGTCCTCGCATGCCCTACGAGACCGTGCCAAGCGCCGCCCTCCCTGACCCGAGCCGGTCCCAGGCCTCCTCGTGCCTCCTCGGCGCCCTGGGATGCGGCGGCGCGGCGCTCGTCGGTGTACTCGTTCTGCTCGCCACGCTCGCATGGGGTTCGACGGACACGGACTTCCCACGTGTCGCACCCGAGGAGATGGCGGACCGCGCCCTCCAGCGTTCCCAGAAGGCCTACGAGGTCGTGGGGTTCAAGCGCACCATAGAACCCGGAGTCGAGGACATCGGCGTCAGCACGCAGAACACGTTCGGCTCCAGCTTCTGCCACGACGGGGGCCTGCTGGGGCTGGACGACAAGACCGTCGACGGCGCCTACTCGATGAGCCACAACTGGGCCCTGGACCACGTGCCGGCGAGCCAGGCGGTCCCCGGCTTCCGCCGACTGCACGAGTTCTTCAAGGACAACGGCTGGAAGATCACGTCCTACGGCGAGGGCGAGCAGGGCAGGGACTGGGAGTTGTTCGTCCAGCGGGCCGGCGGCGACGAGCGGATGTCCTTCACCTGGTACCCGGACCGGGAGTACTTCACCGGCGGCGTCAGCATGCCCTGCGCCTACGATCCGGAGTGGAAGAGCGGCGACGTCGGCCCTGCCGGGGACGACCAGAGCCCACCCGCCTTCGGGCCCGCCCAGCGGCACTAGCGGGCGCCCCGCCGTCTGGTCTTGATCAGTTCAGCCACCTCCCATTCGTTAGTGATGAGACGACACCTCCGACCGTACGAGGTCTTTGAAAAGGACCCTGTCCGGGCGATCATGAGCGGAGCCAGATGACCAGGGCTGCGACGGTGACGGTGCCGAGGAAGACGTAGCCGCGTTTATCGAAGCGTGTCGCGACAGCTCGATGGGCCTTGAGTTTATTGATGGCGCGTTCGACCGTGTTGCGCTTTTTGTAGCGTTCTTTGTCGAAGCCGGGTGGTCGTCCGCCGCGTGAACCTCGGCGCAGGCGGGCGGCCTTGTGGTCCTTCTTCTCGGGGATGACGTGGCGGATGCCGCGTCTGCGGAGGTAGGCGCGGATGGTGCTGTTGCTGTACGCCTTGTCCGCGCTGAGGCTGTCCGGTGTGCGGCGGGACGGCCGACTCCGGCCCGGGGGTCGCGAATCTTGTCCATGACCGGCTCGAACTGGGTGCAGTCCGCTCGCTGTCCCGGGGTGACGGTGAGGGACAGCGGGCGTCAGCGGCCGTCGGCGCTCAGGTGGACTTTGGTGGTGAACCCGCCGCGGGAGCGGCCCAGGCCCTCGCCCGCCGCGCCCCCGCCATCAGGCGGCTGAGCAGCCTCAACCACGGCCTCTCGCTCTGGTGTTCTGCTGCGGTAGCCCCTTTTGGGAAACTCGGCGTCGGCGGCGGGCGCCGGCGGCGTGCTGGTGGGCCCGCATCACCGTGGAGTCCACCGAGATGTCCCAGTCGATCTCGCCGTCCGCGTCGGCAGCGGCCTGGACCTGCTGGAACAGCCGTTCCCAGGTGCCGTCGGCTGACCAGAGCCTGTGCCTCTCATACGCGGTCTTCCACGGGCCGAACCGTTCCGGCAGGTCTCGCCACGGCACTCCGGTCCGTACCCGGTGCAGTATCCCGTTGATCACCTGCCGGTGGTCTCGCCACCGCCCGCACTGGTTGTTGCTCACCGGCAGCAGCGGCTCGAGTCGCTCCCTCTGCCCGTCCGAAAGGTCTCCCCGCCCCGCCATGCTCCGGACAACGCTCCAGGTCAGCGGCTGGACACGGCCCTACAGTGGAGGACATGCCAGACGATCAGCACTACGTGGCCGTGGAGGCCGACGTCGAGATCCCGGTCCCCGCCGACGGCGAGATCTGGGCGGTCGGCGCGGTCATCCTCAACCAGGACGGCAAAGCCTTCGCTCAGAAGCGTGGCCCCCACCGGCGGCTCTTCCCCGACTGCTGGGACATCGTCGGCGGCCACGTCGAGCCCGGAGAGTCCCTGCTGGACACCCTCGCCCGCGAGGTCGAGGAAGAGACCGGCTGGCGCCTGCGCCGCATCCGGCGCCTCCTCGGGATCACCACTTGGACCGGCGACGACGGGGCCGGAAAGCGGCACGAGGCCGACTACCTCATCGAGGTCGACGGCGACCTGGACCACCCCGCCCTGGAATGGTCCAAGCACACCGCCTACGACTGGTTCGGCCCCGACAACCTGCCCCGCCTCAAGGAAAACCGGGCCCCCGGCGAATACCTCATCCACGACCTCATCTCCAAGGCCCTACAAGATCGCCCGGACACGCTCTAGTAGGGCTTTGTTAGGTGGTGTCGTAGGGCTGCCAGGTGGGTTGTCGGCAGGTTGGGCAGGTGCCGGTCCAGGTGGCGAGTAGGTGTTGGAGGA
>NZ_JOIR01000032.1 GCF_000720115.1 Streptomyces sp. NRRL F-2580 | reverse complement strand
GGCGCCGAACGTGTCGAGGGGTCGGAGAGCGCAGCCTCGTTGCGTTCGGCACCCTGCGGGGATCACCCCGACACACACCCACCCCCGTCCCAACCGGCCGGTTCGGCTTCGCCGCGCACATTCAGCCTCGCCGGCGTTTGAGGCGCGGGGTCCGGGGCGGAGCCCCGATCTTTGAGCCGCACCTTCCAGCCTGGGCGCACCACCCGCCGCACAAATTCAGCCTCGCCGGCGTTTGAGGCGCGGGGTGCGGGGCGGAGCCCCGGTCTTTGAGCCGCACCATCCGGACCCGCCGCACCGTTTGAGTGGGGGTCCCCCGGACGAAGCCTGGGGAAGGGTCCGGGCGGAGCCCGGCGGGGGGCGGGGCCGAGGCTGTCGCGATCGGCCGGCGAGGCCACGGGCACGGAGAACCTCCCGCCCCGCCCGGCGATACGGCAGACTGGAGGTTTGGCCGCCCGCGCCCGGGCGGCCGTCTCACCGCCGGAAAGGGACGCGCGTGAACGGACCGCTCATCGTCCAGAGCGACAAGACGCTCCTGCTCGAGGTCGACCACGAGCTCGCCGGAGCCGCGCGGCGCGCCATCGCTCCGTTCGCCGAGCTGGAGCGGGCCCCCGAGCACATCCACACCTACCGGATCACCCCGCTCGGCCTGTGGAACGCCCGGGCCGCCGGGCACGACGCCGAGCAGGTCGTCGACGCGCTCGTCGAGTACTCCCGCTACCCCGTCCCCCACGCGCTGCTCGTCGACGTGGCCGAGACGATGGCGCGCTACGGCCGCCTCACCCTCTCCAAGCACCCCGTGCACGGCCTGGTCCTGACGAGCACCGACCGGCCCGTGCTGGAGGAGATCCTGCGGTCCAAGCGGATCACCCCGCTCGTCGGCGCGCGGCTCGACCCCGACACCGTGGTCGTGCACCCCTCCGAGCGCGGGCAGATCAAGCAGACGCTGCTCAAGCTGGGCTGGCCGGCCGAGGACCTCGCCGGTTACGTCGACGGCGAGGCGCACGCGATCGACCTGGCCGAGGACGGCTGGGCGCTGCGCCCGTACCAGCAGCAGGCCGTCGAGGGCTTCTGGCACGGCGGCTCCGGCGTGGTCGTGCTGCCCTGCGGCGCCGGCAAGACGCTGGTGGGCGCCGGGGCCATGGCGATGGCCAAGGCGACCACGCTGATCCTCGTCACGAACACCGTCTCGGCCCGCCAGTGGAAGCACGAGCTGGTCAAGCGGACCTCGCTGACGGAGGAGGAGATCGGCGAGTACTCCGGCACCCGCAAGGAGATCCGGCCCGTCACGATCGCCACGTACCAGGTCCTCACGACGAAGCGGAAGGGCGTCTACCCGCACCTGGAGCTCTTCGACTCCCGGGACTGGGGCCTGATCGTCTACGACGAGGTGCACCTGCTGCCCGCGCCGGTCTTCAAGTTCACCGCCGACCTCCAGGCCCGCCGCCGTCTGGGCCTGACCGCGACGCTGGTCCGCGAGGACGGGCGCGAGTCGGACGTCTTCTCGCTGATCGGGCCGAAGCGGTTCGACGCGCCGTGGAAGGAGATCGAGGCGCAGGGCTACATCGCGCCGGCGGATTGCGTCGAGGTCCGCGTCAACCTCACGGAGTCGGAGCGGCTCGCGTACGCGACCGCCGAGACGGAGGAGAAGTACCGCTTCTGCGCGACGACCGCGACGAAGCGGAAGGTCACGGAGGCCCTGGTGCGCAAGCACCAGGGCGAACAGACCCTCGTCATCGGCCAGTACATCGACCAGCTCGACGAGCTCGGCGAGCACCTGGACGCCCCCGTCATCAAGGGCGAGACCTCCAACGCGCAGCGCGAGAAGCTCTTCAACGCCTTCCGCGAGGGCGAGATCAGCGTGCTGGTCGTGTCGAAGGTCGCGAACTTCTCCATCGACCTGCCGGAGGCCACGGTCGCCATCCAGGTGTCGGGCACCTTCGGCTCACGCCAGGAGGAGGCGCAGCGCCTGGGCCGCGTCCTGCGCCCGAAGGCGGACGGCCACGAGGCCCGCTTCTACTCGGTCGTCGCGCGCGACACCATCGACCAGGACTTCGCGGCGCACCGCCAGCGCTTCCTGGCCGAACAGGGCTACGCCTACCGGATCATGGACGCCGACGAGCTGCTGGCGAGCGACTGAGGGGCGCCGGGTGACCGTCCCGCCGGCCCGGTGCGGCCGGGGCCCGGGCTGCGGCGATCAGCAGGGCCAGCAGGGGGACGGACCAGACCCACAGGGCCGGCCAGTCCGGTAGCGGGGTGGTGCGGGCGGCGGCGGGCAGTTGCCGGGTCCAGAAGGCAGCCGACTCCTGCGGGAGGACCAGCAGCCCGAGCAGCGCGGTACCGGCGAGGGCGGCCAGCGCGGTCAGTCCGGCCCGGACGCGGCGGGTCGCCAGCAGGTACGGGACGAACGCCGCCGGGGTGAGGGTGATTCCGGCGGCGATGCCCAGCGCCAAACCCTTGCCGAGCGCGGCGCCGGGCCGGCCGAGGTCCCACAGGACCAGGCAGGCGAGGGCCAGGTTGACCTGGGCGGGGAGCGGGGCCTGGAACAGCGGCCCCAGCCACAGTCCGGCGACGGTGGCGGCCAGGACGGGCCCGGGCCTGGCCGCCAGTCCCGCGAGGCGCCAGGACAGGCTGATCAGCAGGGCGAGCAGCCCGGCGTCACCGAGGACGAGGACGGCCTTCAGCACGCCGACGGGCAGCCCGGCGGCCGGTGTGAACAGGATCGCCGCGAACGGCGGATACGCGGCGGGCGGACGCCACTCGGCGGCACAGAACCCGTCGAGGAGGGCATCGGCCACCGGCACCCGCAGCGCGACGCCGAGCACGCCCAGCACGAGCAGCGACCCGGTCACCAGCACGCCGGCGAAGGGCAACGGGAAGCGGCTGTGGGCAGGGCTCCGGGTCACGCGCGTGACCCTAGTGGATCACCCAACGCACCTTGCCGCGCGGCCGGTCCGAGCGCGACCTACCCCGCCGCCGACGAGCGCGGGCGGCGGGGGCGGTCAGCGGCGTATGACGCCGGCGTCCTCGGCGTATTCGCCCAGGACGACGACGCTCACGGCCGCAGCGGCGAAGATCCTGGCGGCGTGCAGGGCGCGGCCGAGGGGGTGGGTGGGACGGGCGTCGGAGAGGGAGGTGGCGCCGCGCGGGCGGCCACCCTGGACCGGGGTGAAGGTTGCGGTGCTCATGTGTCCATGGTGCTTTTCCGCCGCGCACGCCACATCGCCCTGGGGGCTGAACCTCGGGCCCCGCGGCATCCTCCTCCCGGCCCATGCCGGCCCCTGGGGACCTCCCTGAGGTATGACACTCCCCCGTATGACACCCGTACGGGGGTCCCGTGCGGGACGGGCGAAATCCATTCGCGCCGCCCCGCCCCGGTGGTTAGAATCTCCGCTCTTGCCGCCTCCCACCGCCTCATCGGGGAGAGCCGCCCCCCGGTTGGAAACCGGCGGGCTTCTGTTCCGCACCAGCAGCTGGAGGCAGTCCCGTGCCCGCGCACGCCCCCGAGTCCGAGTCCGACCCGCTCGCCCGCGAACGGGCTCACCTCTCCCGCTCGCGCTCCGCCCTGCGCGCGATGCGCGAGGACGTCGAGGCCCTCGACATCCGCGACGTCACCGCGAACTGGGTCAACGCGATCGTCCTCCAGGCCCAGATCGACGACCGCATCAAGGCCCTCGCCGACCTCTCGCACACCCCGCTCTTCTTCGGCCGCCTCAACTACCTGCACGCCCCCGGCGCCGAGCTCGCCGAGGGCGCGGAGGGCGAGCAGTTCTACATCGGCCGCCGCCACGTCCACGACGCCGACGGCGATCCGATGGTCATCGACTGGCGCGCGCCCGTCTCCCAGCCGTTCTACCGGGCCTCCAAGAAGGACCCGCAGGACATCGCGCTGCGCCGCCGCTTCGGCTACACCGGCGGCGAGCTGACCGCGTACGAGGACGAGCACCTGTCCGACCCGGCCGAGGCCGCCGCCGTCAGCAAGCTGCTCCAGCAGGAGATCGAGCGCCCGCGCGTCGGCCCCATGCGGGACATCGTCGCCACGATCCAGCCAGAGCAGGACACGATTGTCCGCTCCGGCCTGTCCGGTTCCGTCTGCGTGCAGGGCGGTCCCGGCACCGGGAAGACCGCCGTCGGCCTGCACCGTGTCGCGTACCTCCTCTACGCGCACCGCGAGCGGCTCGCCCGCACGGGCACGCTCGTCATCGGGCCGAACCGTTCCTTCCTGCACTACATCGAGCAGGTCCTGCCCGCGCTGGGCGAGCTGGAGGTCAAGCAGGCCACCGTCGACGACCTGGTCGCCCGCGAGGGCCTGGAGGTACGCGGCACGGACGCCGCCGAAACCGCCGTGGTCAAGGGCGACGCCCGGATGGCGGAGGTGCTGCGCCGCGCGCTCGGCTCGCACGTCACCGCGCCGACCGAGCCGCTGATGGTGGTGCGCGGTTCGCGGCGCTGGCGGGTGCCCGCGTACGAGATCGCCGAGATGGTCGAGGAGCTGCAGAAGCGCGACATCCGCTACGGCGCGGCCCGGGACGCGCTCCCGCAGCGCATCGCGCACGCGGTGCTCGTACGGATGGAGCAGGCGGGCGAGGCGCCGGACGACCGCGTGCAGGACGCGGTGGCCCGCAACGCGGCGGTGAAGGCCGCGGTGAAGGCGGCCTGGCCGCCCGTCGAGCCGGCGAAGCTGGTGCTGCGCCTCCTGTCCGATCCCGATTTCCTCGCCCTGCACGCGGCGGACGTCCTCACGGCGGACGAGCAGAAGCTCCTCCTGTGGCCGAAGCCGTTCCGGAGCGTGAAGTCGGCGAAGTGGTCGGCGGCGGACCTGGTCCTGATCGACGAGGCCGCGGACCTGGTGGAACGGACGCACTCGCTGGGTCACGTCGTGGTCGACGAGGCCCAGGACCTGTCGCCGATGCAGTACCGGGCGGTGGGCCGGCGCTGCACGACGGGCTCGGCGACGGTCCTCGGCGACCTCGCGCAGGGCACCACCCCGTGGGCCACGCGCAGCTGGGACGAGGCCCTGACGCACATGGGCAAGCCGCAGGCGGTGCTGGAGGAGCTGACGGCGGGCTTCCGCGTGCCGCGCGAGGTGATCGCGTACGCCTCCCGGCTGCTGCCGTCGATCTCCCCGGGCCTGGCCCCGGTCTCCTCGGTCCGCGAGACCCCCGGCTCGCTGCTGGTCTCGGAGACCTCGGACCTGACGGCGGACGTGGTGGCGGCCTGCCGCGCGGCGCTCGCCCACGAGGGGTCGATCGGCCTGATCGCGGCGGACGCGCGGATCCCCGCCCTGGCGGAGGCCCTGCTGGCGGCGGGCCTGCCGTACCTGTCGCCGGGCGAGGAGACCACGGCCGAGTCCCGCCTGACCCTCGTCCCGGCCTCGCTGGCGAAGGGCCTGGAGTACGACTACGTGGTCCTGGACGAGCCCGCCGCGATCGTCGACGGCGAGCCGGACGAACGCACGGGCCTCCGCCGCCTGTACGTCTGCCTCACCCGCGCCGTCTCGGGCCTCACGGCCCTCCACGCGACCCCGCTCCCCGCCGCCCTGTCCTGACCCGCGGCCCAACCCCCGGCGGGGCTTTTGTAGCCCCGCCGGGGGCACCTCCCCAGCGGTGGCTGGGGGAGTTCGAGGCGCGGGCGCGGAGCTGTTCGGGGCGGGGCCCCGGTGCTCGGGTCAGGTCAGGGCGGCGCGCCATTCGGCTACGGCTTCGGCCGAGACCGGGTGGCCCCACCCGGAGGGGCGGGCCGCGCCGCCGATGTGGAACGCGTCGATGCCGGCCGAGCGCAGCACCGGCAGGTGCGAGAGGGTCAGCCCGCCGCCGACCAGCATCCGCGCCCCGTACCCCGGCTCCCCCCGCCGCGCCGCCTCGGCGACCAGCACCGGCACTCCCTCCTCGACCCCGGCCGCCGAGCCGGCGGTCAGGTACGTGTCCAGCCCGGGAAGGTCGGCCAGCGCCTTGCGCAGCTGGTCGCGGTCCGCCGCGCGGTCGATCGCCCGGTGGAAGGTCCAGCGGCAGCCGTCCAGCTCCGCGACGACCGCCTCGACGGCGGCCAGGTCGGGGGTGCCGTCCGGGTTCAGGAAGCCGAGGACGAACTCCTGCGCGCCCTCCGCCCGCAGCTCCCGCGCCGCGCGGACCAGGACGGAGACGTCGCCCGCCGCGAAGCCGTCCGTCTTGCGGAGCATCACGCGCAGCGGGATGTCGACCGCCGCCTTGATCGCCGCGAAGGTCTCGCGCGCCGGGGTGAGCCCGTCGGCGGCCATGTCGGTGACCAGTTCGAGTCGGTCCGCCCCACCGGCCTGGGCCGCGATCGCGTCCTCCGCGTCGAGGGCGATCACCTCCAGGAGCGCACGGTTGCTCATTCGTTGCCGTCCTTCGTCCGGTATGAAAAATAGGTCTAGTCCAATATCCAGGGTACGGGCCTCCACCCGGGCTCCACCAGCACCATCACGCCACCCCCACAATGTGCCCATGGACACAGGCACCCAGCACCGCGACACCGGCCCCGACACCACGGCCCTCCGGGCCCGTTGGCGGGCCACCGTCACCGCCGCCGGCGCCGCGGCCGACCGCGATCCCGACCCCTACGCCGAGCGCCTGCTCGCCGCCTGGGCGGAGCCGCAGCGCCGCTACCACACCACCGCGCACCTGGCCGACGTACTCGCGCGGATCGACGTACTGGCTCCGCACGCCGCCGACCTCGCCGCCGTCCAGCTCTCCGCCTGGTTCCACGACGCCGTCTACCGCCCCGACCGCTCCGAGAACGAGGAGCGCAGCGCCGCCCTGGCCGAGCGCGCCCTCCCCGAGCTCGGCATGGAGGCCTCCCGCACCGCCGAGGTGGCCCGGCTGGTCCGGCTCACCATCAGCCACGACCCCGCCCCCGGCGACACCGACGGCGAGGTGCTCTGCGACGCCGACCTGGCCGTCCTGGCCGGTGCCCCGGAGGCCTACGCCGCCTACGCGGCCGCCGTGCGCGCCGAGTACGGGTTCGTCCCGGACGAGGCCTTCCGCACCGGCCGCGCCGCCGTGCTGCGCCAGCTGCTCGACCTGCCCCGGCTCTTCCGCACGCCCTACGGCGCCGCGCACTGGGAGGCCCCGGCCCGCGCGAACCTCGCCGCCGAGCTCGCCGCACTGGAGGCTCCCGAAGCCTCCGAAGCCCCCGGGGGAATTTGATCGCGTTCACGACGGTTGGTGACTGTCATGCCCGCAGATGCCGCACGCCCCCGCATGCCCGTCGCCGTCTACATCCTCGGACTGTCCGTCTTCGCGCTCGGCACCAGCGAATTCATGCTCTCCGGGCTGCTGCCGCCGATCGCCGAGGACATGGGCGTCACCATTCCGCAGGCGGGCCTGCTCATATCCGCCTTCGCGATCGGCATGGTCGTCGGCGCGCCGCTGCTGGCCGTGGCCACCCTGCGGCTGCCGCGCCGCACCACCCTGATCGCCCTCATCAGCCTCTTCGGCCTCGGGCAGGTCGCGGGTGCGCTGGCCCCCACGTACGAGCTCCTCTTCACCTCCCGCGTCGTCTCGGCCTTCGCCTGCGCCGGCTTCTGGGCCGTGGGCGCGGCCGTCGCCATCGCCATGGTCGACCGCGACCAGCGGGCCCGCGCGATGGCCGTCATGATCGGCGGGCTGTCGATCGCCAACGTCCTCGGTGTCCCCGCCGGCGCCTTCCTCGGTGAGCACCTGGGCTGGCGCTCCGCGTTCTGGTCGGTCGGCGCGGCCTCCGCGGTCGCCCTCGCCGGCATCCTGGCGCTGATCCCGAAGATCCCGCTGCCCGCCGAGAAGCCCTCGCTCGGGCGCGAGCTGCGCATCTACCGCGACCGCCAGGTGTGGCTCTCCATCGCCGTCACGGCGCTGGCCGCGGGCGGCGTCTTCTGCGCCTTCAGCTATCTGTCACCGCTGCTCACGGACGTGGCCGGGCTGGACTCCCGGTGGGTCCCGTGGATCCTCGCGCTCTTCGGCATCGGCGCGCTGGCCGGCACCACCGTCGGCGGCCGCGTCGCCGACGCGCACCTGTTCGGCGTGATGATCTGGGGCATCACCGCCTCGACGGTCTTCCTCGGCGCGCTCGCCCTGCTGGCCTCGTTCCAGGTCGCGGTGGTCGCGCTCGCCTTCCTGATCGGCTTCTCGGCCTTCTTCACCGCCCCGGCGCTCAACGCCCGCATGTTCAACGTGGCCGGCGCCGCCCCGACCCTGGCCGGCGCCACGACCACGGCCGCCTTCAACCTCGGCAACACCGGCGGCCCCTGGCTCGGGGGCACCGTCATCGACGCGGGCCTCGGCTTCGCCGCCACCGCCTGGGCGGGCGGCGCGATGACGGTCACCGCGATCGCCCTCGCCGTGGCCGCCCTGCGCCTGGACCGCCGCCGCAGCGCCCCCACCCGCGTCGTGGCCTCCTCGACGCCGGCCCCGGCGGGCACGCCCGAGAAGGTCTAGGCGCGCCCGGGTCCGCAGGCGGGGCTCAGCGGCAGTGTTCGGCTACGACCGCGGCTGCGCCGGGCGGCCCTTCGGGCGGCGCAGGCCGGCCTCGGTGAGCCGGCGGACGAGTTCCTTGCTGCCGATCTCCACGGCGCCCGCGCCGACCGCGTCCGCGTACCGGTACGAGGGCACGTCGTAGTGGTCCCGCTCGAAGGCCCGCGGCGGACAGCCGATGCCGGCCGCGAAGGCGTGCAGCTCCTCGTACGAGACGTCGCTGACGAGGTGGGACCACATGCGGCCGTGGCCCGGCCAGGTCGGCGGGTCGATGTAGACGGTCACGGGCGGCTCACCGGAGACCGAAGACGGGACCCAGGCCTCCGACCGCGGCCACTTTCACGCCCGCCTCCGAGCACACCCAGTGCGGGTCGGGCCCCAGTTCCGGTTCCACGTCGAGCGCGTGCGGATCGCCGTGGGTGCAGACCGGGCACAGCGGCCAGCGCCCGTACTTCTCCAGCAGCGCGTCCTGCACGTCCTGGGCTACGAGTCCGGGAAGGTAGTCGACGCCCTCCGGCCACTGCTCCACCCACCACCGGCGGTGCGTGACCGAGTCCTCGACGAGGGAGACGACATCGGCGTCGGCGACCTCGCCGGCGGCGAGATCGGCGAGAACGAGTGCACGGGCGACGTGCAGCGCCTGTTCCAAGGGGGTCGCGTGGTCCATGGGCCCATTGTGGACCTGAGGAGGCCCGGTGACGAAGGCCCTCTCTCCGGGGGCCGTATGGCGTATTGACGCCCACCACCCCCGAAAATAGGTTTCAGGTGTGAGCGAGAACACGAAAGAAACTTTCAGTCCCGGTGCGCAGACGGAGACACGGACCCAGATGCAGACCGGGCCCGCCCCGGCGCCCTCGGCCCTCCGGGCCCGGGTCCGGAGCCTCGCTCCGTCCATGACGCGTTCCGTGCAGGCCGTCGCCGAGGCCGTCGCCTCCGATCCCGCCGGGTGCGCACGCCTCACCGTCTCCGGTCTCGCCGCGCACACCGGCACCAGCGAGGCCACCGTCGTCCGCGCCGCCCGCCTCCTCGGCTACCCCGGCTACCGCGACCTGCGCCTCGCGCTGGCCGCCCTCGCCGCCCAGCAGGAGTCCGGCGCCGCCCCCGCCGTCACCGTCGACATAGCCGTCGACGATCCGCTCGCCGACGTCGTCGCGAAGCTGGCCCACGAGGAGGCGCAGACCCTCACCGACACCGCCGCCGGACTCGACCTGACCCAGCTGGCCGCCGCCGTCACCGCCCTCGCCACCGCCCGCCGCATCGACGTCTACGGCGTCGGCGCCTCCGCCCTCGTCGGCCAGGACCTCGCCCAGAAGCTGCTGCGCATCGGGCTCGTCGCGCACGCCCACGGCGACCCCCACCTGGCCGTCACGGGCGCCGTCCAGCTGGGCCCCGGCGACGTCGCCGTCGCGATCACCCACTCCGGCTCCACGGGCGACGTGATCGAGCCGCTCCGCGTCGCCTTCGAGCGCGGCGCCACCACCCTCGCCCTCACGGGCCGCCCGAACGCCCCCGTCGCCCACTACGCCGACCTCGTACTGGCCACCTCCGCCGCCCGCGAGACCCAGCTGCGCCCGGCCGCCATGTCCAGCCGGACCAGCCAGCTGCTCGTCGTCGACTGCCTCTTCGTCGGCGTCGCCCAGCGCACGTACGAAACCGCCGCCCCCGCCCTCGCCGCCTCCTACGAAGCCCTGGCCCACCGGCACACGGCCAAATCCAGCCCCGCCTGGGGGTCCCCCCGGACGGAGTCCGGGGGAGTTCGAGGCGCGGGGTCCGGGGCGGAGCCCCGATCTTGAAGGAGCACCCATGACCGCACACGCAGACCTCCGCGCCCAGCTGGACACCCTCACCACCGAGGCCTTCCGCCAGGACCTCGCCGAGATCGACCGGCTGTCCACCCTCGACATCGCCCGCATCATGAACGCCGAGGACGCCACCGTCCCGGCCGCCGTCGCCGCCCAGCTCCCGCACATCGCCGCCGCGATCGACGCGATCGCCGTACGGATGGCCCGCGGCGGCCGCCTCGTCTACGCGGGCGCCGGCACGGCCGGCCGGATGGGCGTCCTGGACGCCAGCGAGTGCCCGCCCACCTTCAACACCGACCCCGCCGACGTCGTCGGCCTCATCGCGGGCGGCCCCTCCGCCATGGTCACGTCGGTCGAGGGCGCCGAGGACTCGCCGGAGCTGGCCGCCGCGGACCTCACCGCGCTGGGAATCGGCCCGGACGACACGGTCATCGGCATCTCCGCCTCCGGCCGCACCCCGTACGCGATCGGCGCCGTCGCCTTCGCCCGTACGCGCGGCGCGCTCACCGTCGGGCTCTCCTGCAACGCCGGCTCCGCCCTCGCCGAGGCCGCCGAGCACGGCATCGAGGTCGTCGTCGGGCCCGAACTCCTCACCGGCTCCACCCGCCTGAAGGCGGGTACGGCCCAGAAGCTGGTCCTCAACCTCATCTCGACGATCACCATGATCCGGCTGGGCAAGACCTACGGGAACCTGATGGTCGACATGCGCTCCTCGAACGAGAAGCTGCGCGCCCGCGCCCGCCGCATCGTCGCGCTGGCCACCGGCGCGCCCGACGCCGAGATCGAGGCCGCGCTCGCCGCCACCGACGGCGAGGTCAAGAACGCCGTCCTCGTGATCCTCGGCGGCGTCGACGGGCCGACGGCCGCCGAACTGCTCGCCGCCTCGCACGGCCACCTCCGCGCGGCTCTCACCGAAGCCCGCTGACGAAGGCCGCCGGCGAAGGCGCCGACCGAAGCCCGCCGCCCCAAGCCCGCATCCCCGTCCACCACCCGACGCAAGGCGACCACCACATGTCCACTGACAAGAACCGCGCCACAGCCGCCGCGATCCTTCCTCTGGTCGGCGGCCCGGACAACGTCACCTCCATCGCGCACTGCATGACCCGGCTGCGCATCACCCTGCGCGACCGTTCCCTGGTCCAGGACGAGGCCCTGCGGGCCCTGCCCGCCGTCCTCGGCGTGGTCGAGGACGACACGTACCAGATCGTGCTGGGCCCGGGCACCGTCGCCCGCGTCACCCCCGAGTTCGAGGCCCTGGTCGAGGAAGGCCGCGCGGCGGTCCCGGCCACCCCCGCCGCACCCACCCCGCACGTCGTCACCGCGGAGGACCTGCAGGCTCAGGGCGCGGCGCTGAAGGAGGCCCAGAAGGCCCGCAACGCGACCCCGTTCAAGCTCCTCCTGCGCCGGATCGCGAACATCTTCGTCCCGCTGATCCCGGCGCTGATCGGCTGCGGCATCATCGCGGGCCTGAACGGCCTGCTGACGAACCTGGGCCGGCTGCCCGCCGTCGTCCCGGCGCTCGCCGCGATCGCGTCCGGCTTCATGTCGCTCATCGCCGTGTTCGTCGGCCACAACACCGCCAAGGAGTTCGGCGGTACGCCGGTCCTGGGCGGGGCGGTCGCCGCGATCATCGTCTTCCCGGGCGTCGCCAAGATCGACGCCTTCGGCCAGCAGCTCTCCCCCGGACAGGGCGGCGTCCTCGGCGCGCTCACCGCGGCCCTGCTCGCCGTGTACGTCGAGAAGTGGTGCCGCACATGGGTCCCCGAGGCCCTGGACGTCCTGGTCACCCCGACCCTCACGGTCCTCATCTCCGGCCTGGTCACCCTCTTCGGCCTGATGTTCCTCGCCGGTGAGGCCTCGGCGGCCATCGGCACCTTCGCCGACTGGCTGCTCGCCACCGGCGGCGCCTTCGCGGGCCTGGTCCTCGGCGGCCTCTTCCTGCCCCTCGTGATGCTGGGCCTGCACCAGGCCCTGATCCCCATCCACACCACGCTCATCGAACAGTCCGGCTACACCGTCCTGTTGCCCATCCTCGCCATGGCGGGCGCGGGCCAGGTCGGCGCGGCCATCGCCGTCTACTACCGGCTCCCGCGCAACGGATCGCTGCGCACCACCATCAAGTCCGCCCTCCCGGCCGGTTTCCTCGGCGTGGGCGAGCCGCTCATCTACGGCGTCTCCCTCCCCCTCGGCCGCCCCTTCGTCACCGCCTGCGTCGGCGGCGCGGCCGGCGGCGCCTTCGTCGGCCTGTTCAACCAGCTCGGTGTTGCCTTCGGCTCCACCGCCATCGGCCCCTCGGGCTGGGCCCTGTTCCCCCTGCTGGACGGCAAGTCGAGCCCCGGCATCACCATCGCCGTCTACGCGGGCGGCCTCGCCGTCGGCTACCTCGTCGGCTTCGCCGCCACCTACTTCTTCGGCTTCACCCGCCGGATGCTGGCCGACCTCAACACCGACCCGGACGCGACCGCCGCGGCCGCCGAGCCCTCCAGGGAACCGGCCCTGACCTGACGTCCGCCCTCGCCGTGACCGCGCCGGGGGAGCTTGCCCTCCAGTTGGTCGAGGGCCCTAGCGTCGGCGGCCATGACCTCCCTCGACACCGTCCGGCCCGGTTCGGCGCGCCCGGCCCTCCCCCGCGCGTACCTCGTCTGGCTCGCCGGAACCCGCGCCTCGCTGCTCGGTGATGCCGTCCTGTACTTCGCCCTCGGCTGGGCGGCCAGTGCCCACGGTGGCGGGACGGGCGCCCTGGTCCTGACCGCCATCACCCTTCCGCGGACTCTGCTGCTGTTGCTGGGCGGCGCCGTCGGTGACCGGTTCGGCGCGCGCAGGGTGATGGTCGTCGGGGACGCCGTGATGCTCACGGCCACGCTCGCGCTGGCCCTCGCCGGCTCCCGCCCCGAACCCTCTCCCTGGCTCCTCGTCACGGTCGCGGCCGTGGTCGGCACGGTCGACGCGTTCTACCTGCCGGCCGCCGGGTCCATGCCCCGCAGCCTGGTGGGCGAGGCGCGGCTCCCCAGGGCGTTGGCCGTGCAGCAGGCGGCCGGACAGGTCGCCTCGTTGCTCGGGGCTCCGCTGGGCGCCGTACTCGTCGCGGCCGCCGGCCTGACCGGCGCGGCGCTCGCCGACGCGGGCACCTTCGCGATCGTCCTCGTCGTACTCCTCCGCGTCCGGCCGGCCCACTCCGTCGAACGGTCCCCTCGCGGGGAGGGCCTCTTCGCCGGGGCGGCGGACGGGGTGCGGGTCGCCGTGGGGGATCCGGTCCTGCGGTCCGCGCTGGTGCTGACGGCCGCCGCCGCGTGCTTCCTCCTGCCGGTGGTGTCCCTGCTGAACCCGCTCCTGGCCCGGGAGCACGGCTGGAGCGCCGGGGCGGCCGGTCTGATCGCTGGCAGTCAGAGCCTGGGGGTGGTCGCCGTGGCGCTGGCGGTCTCGCGATGGGGCACCATGCGCCGGATCGGCCGGGGTGCGGCGCTGGGGCTGTGTGTCGCGGCGCCGGGGATCGCCGCGGTGGCGCTGGCCGGGGAGACCGGTGTGGCCGTTGCCGTTGCCGTGGCCGGGGGAATCGTCACCGGCGCGGGTTCCGGGATGTTCGCCTGCCACATCGGTCCGCTGGTGCTGACCGGCGCCCCCGGCACCCACCTGGCGAGGCTGCAGGCGTCGCTGACGCTCGTTCAGAGCCTGGCGCTGATGGTCGGCAACAACGCCCTGGGCGCACTCGCCGACGCCCGCGGGGCCACGGCCGCCACGGCGGTCTGTGCGGCGGGCGCCTGCGCCGCCGGCCTCACGGGGCTCGCCCTGAAACCCCTGGATCGCCTACGTCAGCCGTAAAAGTCGGCTGGTGGCTGGTGGCTGGGGAAGACGTCGCCGCCACCGCGCTGATCGAGGTCGTACGCATCGCCAACGGGCCCGAGCGGCACGGCGAACCGATGACCGGGGCCGTCGTGGGCCTCTGGGAGGGTCCCGCCGTCGCGGAGATGCTCGCCGTGGTGGGGAAGATGCCCACCGCCCAGGTCACCCTGTGCGGGTTCGCCCCCGGCTGGGGCATCCGCGCGTACGCGGGCCCGGACGAAGCGCCCCTCTACGAAGCCGCGTTCTGCTACGGCTGCGACCAGGTCTGGGTCTGGGGACCCCGGGTCCCCGAGGCGCTGCACCGCCAGACCTTCGACCCCGCCTCGCCCAACGCCCAGTACCTCAGGCTGCGGTTCCGCGAGGAGGCCTAGGCTGCCGTCATGGAGATACCCGCCGGGGCGGCAGCCCTCGAAGTCGTCCGCCTCGACCCGCGCCAGGTCCACCCCTGGGGCCCCATATCCGGCGGCACCCCCCTCGCCCTGTGGACCGGACCCGAGGCCACCGAGACCCTCGCCCTCCTCGAAGCGCTGCCCCCGGGCCACCGGGCCCGGTGCTTCGTCCCCACCTGGGGGCTGCGCGCCCACGACGCGGAGCTGAACCACCTCTACGACGTCATCCCCTGCTTCTCCTGCAACCTCGCCCTGCTCACCGGCCCGGCCGTTCCCGAGCACTTGGACCGCGGCCACGCCTTCGACCGCGAGAGCCCCGCGGCCAAGGCCCTCCTGTCCCGCCTCCGCGCCGCCGAGGGGATCCCCCCGGTCGTACCGGCCGGGCGGATGCGGGCCCTGCCCCAGCCCCTGCTCGACCTCCCCGGCGGGTGGCTGCTGCGCCCCTGGGAGCCGTCCGACGCCCCCGCCCTGATCGCTTCCGGGCTCGACCCCGACATCCAGCACTGGAACCGCACGGGCCGGTTCACCGAGGCGGGCGCCGAGGAGCGGATCGCGCGCTACCGCGACAACTGGGACACCGAGAAGGCCGCGATCTGGGCCGTCGCCCCCGCCACCGGCGGCCCCGCTCTCGGCCTGATCGGGCTCGCCGACCTCGACCTCCCCGGCGGCAGCGGCGAGATCCTGTACTGGCTGCTGCCCGCCGGCCGCGGCAGCGGCCTCATGGTGCCGGCCACGGAGGCCGTCACCCGCTGGACCTTCCGCGACCTCGGCCTGCACCGCGTCCGCATCACCCACTCCGTGGCCAACCCGGCCTCCTGCGCCGTCGCGACCAAGGCCGGGTTCCCACTGGAAGGCACCATGCGCGGCGCCCTCCTGCACGCGGACGGCTGGCACGACGAGCACCTGCACGCCCGCCTGCGCACCGACTCCCCGGTGTAGCCGGGTCACTTGGGCGTGGGCGTGGGCGAGCTCTCGTCCTTCTCGGTGGCACGTGCCTTCTCCAGGAGCTCCCGGTAGGGCGTCTGCGCCGTGGCGCCGCGCACCTGCGAGAGGCCGTACCGCTCACTGGCCTCTTGGTTCTCCAAGGGCAGGTTGGGAACGAAGGATATCCGTTCACTCGGGGGTGACACATGCACATCGACACGCGGCCAGTTGCCGCTGTCGACCCTCCACACGGTGATGCGCTGCCGACCTCGGGTCACGTTCAACATTTCGCTGCTGTTCGAAATATTGGTCCAGTATCTCGATTTCGCACCGCCCGGATCCCCGTCCTCGCACATCACTCCGAAACGCCACTTCCCCCTCTCCAGGTTGGCGCGCTTGAAATCACCGGCCATGGTCATTCTGTCTTTCCTGATCACGTACACCTCGGTCTGGGCCCTGATCGCCTCATAACCGCGTTTCTCAGGATCCGTGATCTCGACGACCACGTCCTGTGCGACTTCTTCCCCCGGATTCAACACGCGACCCACCGGGGTGACGAACTCGCCGTCGTAGATCAATTTGTAGTCGCCGGTCTTCACCTCGGGGGGACCGCTCGCAGGTCCGCCATGGATCCAGTAGCTGCTGCCGAGGACGTAGACGGGGACCTGTCCGGCGTTCTTCACGTACAGATGGGCCGTCACGAACATCGGCGCCCCGGCCTTCTCCTGGTTCGACTCCCTGAACTCGGCCCCACTCTGTATCAGCGGGGTCGTCACATAGGGAACGTAGATCTGCGAATACGCCAGGTTCGCGACAGCGAGAAGGGTGGAGATGATCACCCCGATCGCTATCTTCCTGGGAATACTGAGGCCCTTCCACGCCCGACATTTACCCAGTTCGACCAGGGCCACCGAAGACCAGACGAGGAGGCCTATCGCGATCAGGGTGTAGCCGGTGAAACGCTCGCCGACCTGCAGCAGAACGACAGAGATACTACAGAGGAGGGTGATGACGACTCCGATCAGAACGACCACCCCCGAGTAACTCCACCGCCGCAATTCCCAGAAGTCGACGGCGGTCGCGGCGGCGATCACCTCCACCACGGCCACGACAAGAATGGTGAATCCGGCGATGCGCCCGCCGTAGGTCAGGGCGTCACCACTGTCCGCCAGTCCGATCCGGAAGAGCAGACACGCCGTCACGAGGAGGCCGAACACCACGCACAAGCAGGTGGTTCGTCGGGCCCACGCCTGGTCCGGCCAGTAAGTGCCGTCCTCGCCGAGAAAACGGATGGGGTGTCCGTCCTCCACACCCTCACGGCTGAGGAGTCTCTTGAGTTGCTCCTCGGACCAGACCCTGCCCACCGACCTGCCGTCGATCAGAACCTTCCGCAAGCCGAGGTCATCCGGCGCTCCCACGGTCACGATGCGCGTGTTCGCCATGACACCAGCCTGCCGCTTGTCCACGGGAGGCGCTTCCGGAGCCCGCACCGCACGCGTGCCCGCACGTCGGGGTGCGCCCGGCGCGGCGAAGGGGGAAGCTGGTGTTGAGGTGTTGGCGTCCCTCGTCCCCACGGGAGTTCTCATGCGAGCACGACTTCTCGGCTTCACCGCCGCCCTCGTACTGGCCGCGCTCGGCGCCACGGTCCCCGTCGCGCAGGCCGCCGTACCGGCCGTCACCGGGCCGGTGTGCGTGGACGGAAGCGGAACGGTGGAGTACGACTCCACCGCCGGCCAGTGGATCTGCCTGGGCGGCGCGTACGACGGCGAGCTCATCACCAAGAGCTGAGCGGCGGCCGTACGCGCTTCACGAACCGGCTCAGCCGGCGGCGGCACGCAGGAACCGCACCAGGTCATCGGTGCCGTAGCCGAGCTTCGGGCCGCGCTCGGCGGCCATCAGCAGCAACTGGCCCACGATCTCGGCGCCCCAGCCGTCCGTACCGTCCTGCGACCATTCCCACAGCTTCTCGATGCCGAGGTCGGACATGAGCAGCCCGTGCTCCGCCCGGATCTCCCGGCAGGTCTCGGCCACGGCATCCAGCAGCCGTGCGCCCGGCCGCTCGCAGCGCAGCCCGAAGTACCCGCCGACGTCCTCGACGGCACACCCCTCCGGCGGCCTCGCCTTGAGCCCCTCGTAGCGCGGATCGTCGAACTCCGGATGCTCCCCGAGCGGGCAGTGGATCAACGTGAAGCGCTGCCGACCCGGCGGCGCAGGCGGCAGCGGCCGCCTCGCCGTCAGCCCGAAGGCCTCGTGCACCAGCGCCGTCGCCTCGTCCTCCGTCCCGGCCGACCGCTTCTCCCGCCGGTCCCCGTCATCGCCGACCGCGGTCCACAGCCCGCTGCCCTCGTCGTACTGCACGCGGACGGAAAGTCCCATACCCCCACGCTTCCACCCGCCCCGGACGACCACGGCCTCCAAGCCGCGCAGCCTCCAGCCCAGTTCGAAGGCGAACTGGGCGGCATCGACCGCCTCGCTCACTCGCCCGCCGCCCGCTCGTGCAGTACGGCTGCCAGCCGGAGGGCGGTGTCCAGGTTGCAGCGGCCGAGATCCACGAGCGGCAGCCCGTACGAGCCCGCCGCCGAGACCCGCTCCACGTCGAGCGACGGGAACAGCACCCCCACCCCGGCCAGGGACTCCTTGAGCTGCCGCACCGCCTCCTCGGCCGCCTGCATGCGCTCCTGTGGAGTGAGCACCATGACATGTCACCTTTCTACTCTGAGTGTTCGTCTTCGATACACAGAGTGGCGACGGGCTCGCTAGCCTTCAAGGAAGCACCGAGAACAACCCCACCTGTTGGCCCGGGAGTTGCCATGGCAGGTAAGAACCTCGACCCCTCCTCCTCACCCCGCGCCCTGCTCGGCGCCGAGCTCCGCGTGGCGCGCGAGCGAGCCGGGCTCAGCCAGGCCGAGTTGGGCGAACCGCTCTTCGTCAGCGGCTCGTTCATCGGCCAGCTCGAAGCCGGCACGCGCCGCATGCACATCGAGTTCGCGCGCCAGATAGACGACATCCTCGACACGAACGGCTTCTTCGTCCGCAACTGCGGGGCGGCGGCCAAGTCCAAGTACCCGGACCACTTCGCGGCGGCGGCCGAAGCGGAGGCTCTGGCGACGGCCATCCGCGAGTACGCGCCGCAGACCATTCCTGGGCTGCTGCAGACCGAGGCTTACGCTCGCGCCGTCTTTCGCGCCTATCAGCCCACGGCGCCAGAGTCGGTGATCGATGAACTGGTCACGAACCGCCTGGCCAGGGCCACGCTGCTTGATGACCCAACAACCCCATTGTTGTGGTGCGTCTTCGGCGAGGCTGTGCTGCGCTGCGAGGTGGGGGGGCCAGCCGTGATGACAGAGGCGCTGAAGCACATCGCGAAACTGATTGGGGAGCACCGGATCATCGTCCAGGTGATCCCGTTTCGTGCGGGAGCCCACGCAGCGATGGGCGGTTCCCTTCAGCTGCTTTCGTTCGAGGATGCCCCTACCCTCGCCTACGTTCAAGGCAACGGCACGGGCCAGCTGTTCGACGATCCCGCCACGGTCTCTCGACATTTCCTGACCTACGATCTCCTCACGGCCAGTGCGCTGCCTCCCGCGCAATCGCTGGCCTTGATCGAGTCCGTAGTGGAGGGGTACGAACGTGAAGCAGGAGCCTGACTACGATTTGTCGGCGGCCGTCTGGCACAAGTCGAGCTACAGCGACGGCAGTGGTGGCAGCTGCGTGGAGATGGCCACCTGGCGGAAGTCCACCCACAGCGATGGCAGCGGCGGCAACTGCCTGGAAGTTGCCGACGGCCACCCCAGCGTCGTTCCCGTCCGGGACTCCAAGGTTCCGGACGGACCTCACCTCACCTTCCGGGACACCGCCTGGACGGCGTTCGTCACCAGCCTCTGACCCGCGCCAGCACCACGTACGACGGCAGTTCGCCGGCCGGGTCCAGGTTCACGAACGTGTAGCCCTCGGGGCCCTGCGGGTAGATCTCGAACCGTCTGCCCAGCGGGACCTCGCGGAGGATCGTGGGCTCGGCCTTCCGCCTGCCCGTGGTCCCGTCCAGGTGCCACAGGTGCGTCCGCGCGGCGGTCGACGTCACCACGTCGACCCCACCCGGGTCGCGGCCCTGCACGAGCCCGAGGACCGTCGCGCCGTCGAGCGCGGCGTGCCACACGCGCTTGCCGTCCAGCACCGAGTACGCGGAGACCCCCGGGACCTTGCCCTTCACCGGGGTGATCAGCAGGTCGCCGCTCACCACCGGTGCGGGCCCCTCGGTCAGGTCTTCCTTCGGGCCTGCCACCGGCACCGCGCCCCGCTCGCGCCCGGCGTCGTCGAACATCAGCACCGAGCCGCCGGCGCGCAGGACGATCGGCTGCGCCGACAGCATCCGTACCTCCGCCGACGGGCCTGCGGTGCGCAGCGGGCTCTGCCAGGCCGGGGCGCCGGTGCGCGCGTCCAGCCCGATCAGCCGGGCCGAGCCGCCGCCGGGGCAGTCCTCCACGTACAGCACCCGGTCCGCGGCCCCGTCGAGCGCGCGGACCCGGCAGCCGGCCGGTACCGGCGCCCGCCAGCGTTCGTCGCCCGTGCGCAGGTCCAGGCCGAGGAGGGCGCCCTCCGTCACGACGACGGCCGTATCGCCGACCGCGGCCACGGGCACCTCGGCCGCGTCCCGGCCCGGCGCCACCGGGAGGTCCTTGGCCCACAGCTTCCCGCTGTCCTTCAGGTCCACGGCCAGCACCTGCCCTCCGCAACCGTCGGGGGTGCGCGTGGCGGCGACGAGCCCGATGCCGTTGGGGATGGTCCGGCTCACGGCGCAGAAGGTGACGTCCCCGCCCGCGCCCAGCCCTCCGGCCGAGCGACCCCCGCCGTCGTAGAGGCGCAGGCCGTCCGCGCGGACCCGTACGAGCCCCGACGACGGGCGCAGCCAGGCGCCGATCGGCCGGCCCGACTCCGGCTTCTCCCGCTGCCACCAGGTCCACACGTACGCCTGCGGTCCGCGCATCCCCTCGTACGCCTGCCACGCGGGCCACAGCGCGGCCAGCGCGACGGTCGCGGCGAGGCACCGGACCAGCGCGCCCCTGGCGGCACGGCGTCCGCACGCGAGCAGCACGTACGCGAGGAGCCCCAGGGCGGGGGTGAGCAGAAGCAGTCGGCTCCTGCCCCGCGTCCAGTCGACGAAGGCCATCCGGCCGAGCAGGACGAGGTACAGCGCGGTCACGGCGGCGACCGCCACCCCGGCAACGAACAGGGCGCGCGGCAGCCACCGCGCGCCCTGGGATGTGTGGTTGTCCATGATCCCCCCCCTCAGCGCAGCCTAGTGGGCGTGCCTATCGGGAGATCCGGTCACCCGGTCCGGGTCAGAGGCCCGCGGTGAAGAGCAGCTTGTTCGGACTGGCGGGGCTGAGCTCGCTCAGCCCGTCCTTGGTGGATTCCTGCTCGATGAACTGCGCGATCTCTTCGGGCGCCGCGCTCGGGTGCGCCTGCTTGTAGAGGACGGCGACACCGGCAACGTGCGGCGCGGCCATCGACGTACCGTCCAGCGCGACGCTGCCGCCACCGAGCTTCGCGGAGACGATCGCCTCGCCGGGGGCGTAGGCGGTGACGCACCTGCCGTAGTTGGAGAAGGAGGTTTCCTCGTCGTACTGGTTGGACGCGGCGACCGTCAGTACGAGGCCCGCGGATGCCGGCGAGACGCCGCAGGCGTCGACCGCGGAGTTGCCCGCCGCGACGACCGGCAGCACGCCCGCGTCGGTGACCGCGTCGGCGGCCGCGTTGACCGCCTCCGACCGGTCCCCGCCCAGGGAGGCATTCAGGACGGCGGGCTGCTTGGCGTTCTTCGCCACCCAGTCCATGCCCGCGATGATCCCCGACCAGGTGCCCTTGCCGTCGCAGCCGAGGACGCGGACGCTGACCAGGTTCGCCTTGCTCGCGATCCCGTACGTCTTGCCGGCGACCGTGCCGGCGACGTGCGTGCCGTGGCCCTGGCAGTCCTGCCCGTTGCGGCCGTCACCGATGGCATCGAAACCGAAGGTGGCACGGGTGGCGTCGGGCCCGCCGAACTCCGTGTGGCCGTAGTCGATGCCGGTGTCGAGGATGTACGCGGTCACCCCGGCGCCGTTGCCCTCAACGGTGAAGTTGTTGTCCAGCGGCAGCTCCTTCTGGTCGATGCGGTCCCGGCCCCACGAGTTCGACGGTGACCGCGTCCCCGCCGCGGAGGCCGGCATCGGCACGGACTGGACCGACGCGTCCTCCTCGACCGACTTCACGCCCGGGGCGTTGCGGACGAGCGTCAGCTCCAGCGGGGTCAGCGGCACCGCGAAGCCCGTCATCGCCGAGGTGTAGACGAACGACGGCTTCAGGCCCAGCTTCTTCGCGACCTTCGCCGCGTCCTGCCCCTTCTCCAGGGTCACGATGTACTTGCCGGGCACCGGGTTGGCGGCCTTGACCAGCGGGGCCGGTTCCGGCTCCGGGGCCGCGGCGGAGGCGGTACCGGCCGCTACCGGGGTGACGGCGAGGAGCGCGGTGGTGGCCAGGCGGGCGAGCAGGCGCATGGAAGGAACTTTCTGAGGGGGTCTCGGAAGACAGACATGGGTGAGCCGCCCTCACGGCGCCAGGTGCTCCTGCGGGGGCGGCCCTCAGCTCCATCGGTGCCACCTCCCAGCGGGTCGAACCACCCCCTCACCTGGTTGCCGGTCCGACGTCCGCGTCGGACCGGCGGTCGCCCGGCCGTGCAGAAGGGTCGTCCCGCTGCGCCGTCACACCCTCTGCTCCGGCCCGCGCACCCGACACCGCCGCAGCAAGATCACCCGTACGGCCCGCCCCCACACCAGGGAGCGCACGGCCCATGCGCCGCTCCGTGCCCCCGCCTCACCCCGGGACCTCTTTGACCTGCACCGCAGCGCGTGATGGCCTCGACGCATGCGCAACCGTCTGAGCCGAGCCCTGCCCGTGGCCGTCGCCGTCCTGGCCGCCGTCACCGTCGCCCTGCCCGCGTCCGCGGCCACCGCCGCCGAGTCCGTGCCCGTACCCCACGCGGCTCCCGCCGACCACGCCACGTACATCGTCACGGTGCACCCGGGCCTCGACCCGGCCGCCGTCGCGGACGCCTACGGGATCACCCCGCTGCACGTCTACCGCAAGACGCTGAACGGCTTCGCCGCCCGCCTCTCCCCCGAGCAGGTCGAGGACCTGCGGGCGACCGCGGTCGTCGAGTCGGTCGAGAAGGACGGCAGCGTGACCTCGTTCGGCGCCGGCATCTGATCTCGGCGGCCTCCCCCGACAACTCCACGCCTTTACGCGCCGCTTAAAGTAAGGCGGATCAACTCATCGGTTGATCGGGGGGTCGGGGGGATCGGGGAGGCCGATGAACAGCGCGACCGACATGTTCGAGCCGCTGCACGCGGAGGATCCGCAGACCGTGGCCGGGTACCGCCTCGCGGCCCGGCTCGGCGCGGGCGGCATGGGCCGGGTCTACCTCTCGCACACCCCGGGCGGCCGCCCGGTGGCGATCAAGGTGGTCCGGCCGGAGCTGGCCGAAGACCCGGCGTTCCGGCGGCGGTTCCGCCGCGAGGTGGTGGCGGCCCGACGCGTCCGGGGGGCGTACACCGCCGAGGTCATCGACGCGGACGCCGACGCGGTACCGCCGTGGCTGGCGACCCTCTACGTACCCGGGCCCTCGCTGTCGGAAGCCGTCGCCCAGCGCGGACCGCTGCCGGTGCCCGCGGTGCTGTGGCTGATGGCGGGCGTGGCCGAGGCCCTGCAGGCCATCCACGCCGAGGGCATCGTGCACCGGGACCTCAAGCCGTCGAACGTGCTGCTGGCCTCCGACGGGCCCCGCGTCATCGACTTCGGCATATCGACGGCGTCCGACACCACCGCGCCCACGGCCACCGGCAGCACCATCGGCACCCCCCAGTACATGGCCCCCGAACAGGCGTTGGCGGGCGAGACCACCGCCGCCACCGACGTCTTCGCCCTGGGGCAGACGGCGGCGTTCGCCGCGCTGGGCGAGCCCCTGTACGGCACCGGCCCCTCCATGACCGTGCTGTTCCGGATCGTGCACTCCAGCCCCGACCTGTCGCGGCTGCCGGAAGAGCTGCAGCCGCTGCTCGCCCGGTGCCTGGCCGCCGACCCGGAGGAACGGGCCACCCCGACGGAGATCGTGGAGTGGTGCCGCAAGCAGCTGGGCGAGGACGCCGACGACACGAGCGGCGGCGGCCCGGCGATCTGGCGGGAGGTGCTGGGGCCGGAGGTGGTGGTCCCCGATCCGGCTCCGACCCCGGTGGCAGGCCCGGCCCCGTACCCTGCCTCGGCGCACGTGACGCCGATCGACTGGGGGCCGAAGCCGGTCACCCCGGAGGAACGGCGCAGGCGCGGCCGGCGCGCAGCGGTGATCATCACCACGCTGACGGTGATCGGAACGCTGATGGTGGGCAGCCTGGTCTGGCTCCTGGTGGACGCGGCGCAGAAGGTACGCCGGGACGAGGCGGCCGCGGCCGCCTCGTCCAGGTCACCCAGCCCGGCGGCGTCGGGAGCGTCCGGCTCGCCCACCGGCGGCAAGGCGGCCGCCGGACCCGCATCGGGCGCGCCCAAGTCCCCCGAGCCGTCCAAGCCGCCCACGCCGGTCCCCTACCCGGGGGTGCGCCTGGGCGAGGAGAACTCGATCGACATCAAGGAACCGGTCGAGCGCAAGGACGGCGACCGCGGCGGGGACATCCGCCTGGAGTGCGACAGACTGGACTGCGACCTGACGAGCGACACCAGCGTGATGACCACGATGTACGGCAAGGCGGGCTCCGCCAATTACGACACGTGCCGCCGCTACGGAGAGGTCGCCAAGCCACACGCGATCCCGCTCGCCGCGGTTGCCTCCGGCACGGAGATCTGCGTCAGGCGTTCCTCGGGGGAGGTCGCGATGTTCGTGGTCCAGATCGAGTCGAACACGCGGTTGGCGGGCCTGCCGAGCTGGCTCACCATGGACATGACCGTCTGGCGCACCCCCTAGCCCCCTCCCGGGGCTCCGCCCCGCACCCCGCGCCTCAAACGCCGGCGAGGCTGAATTGTGCGGCGGGTGGTGCGCCCAGGCTGGAAGGTGCGGCTCAAAGATCGGGGCTCCGCCCCGCACCCCGCTCCTCAAACGCCGGAGGGGCTGAATGCGCGGCGAGGCTGGATTGGTGCGGCGAGGCCGAGGGATCGGGGCAGCCGGGCCGGTTGGGACGGGGGTGGGTGTGTGCCGGGGTGATCCCCGCAGGGTGCCGAACACAACGAGGCTGCGCTCTCCGACCCCCCGACACGTTCGGCGCCCGAGGAGACACCCCGGCGCGCGCCCACCCCCGGCACAACCGGCCCCCTCGTGCCCCGCCCAAGCGGCGCAGCCAACCCGCAGCCGACCCCCACCCGACCCCGCCCGGCCCACGCAGTGTCAGAGGCCCGCGCCGCCCGTCGCGTCGACGACCCGGCCCGTTACCCAGCGCGCGTCGTCGGAGGCGAGGAAGCCGACGACGTCCGCGATGTCCTCGGGGCGGCCGACCCGGCCGAGCGCGGCGAGCGAGGCGGCGTGCGCCTCGGCCTCGGCGTTGCCGCGCAGCCAGCCCGCGTTGACGTCGGTGTCGACGATGCCGGGGGCGACCGAGTTCACGGTGATCCCGCGCGGGCCGAGCGCCTTCGCCAGGTTCAGGGTCAGGGTGTCGAGCGCGCCCTTGGTCGCCCCGTAGGCGAGGATCTCGGGCATCGCGATCCTCGCGGCGCCGCTGGAGATGTTGACGACCCGGCCCCCGTCGCGCAGCCGCCCGAGGGCCTCCTGCACGACGAAGAACGGTGCCCGTACGTTCACGGCGAAGACCCTGTCGAAGTCCTCCTCGGCGACCTGGCCGAGCGGAACAGGCAGTCCTATGCCGGCGTTGTTGACGATGATGTCGACCCCGTCGAGCCCCAGCGCGTCGTACGCGGCCCAGAGCGCGGCGGCGTCGCCGTGCCGCCCGAGCTCCGCGTGGAGCGCGTGGGCCCGGCCGCCGTCCTTGGTGATCCGCTCCACGGTCTCGCGGGCGGCCGCCTCGTCGTTCGCGTACGTCAGCACGACGGTCGCCCCGTCGGCGGCGAGCCGCTCGGCGATGGCCCGGCCGATGCCCCTGCTGCCGCCCGTGACCAGCGCGTTCTTGTTCCGCATGGGTCCCTCCCCGATTTAGTAACGATCACTACAGAAAGACCGTAACACGATTTCCTTAACGCTCGCTACGTAAATCCGACTAGCTCCGGGCCGCCTCGATGAAGGCGCGGATCAACTCCGGCGACTTCACCCCGCGTTCGCGCTCCACCCCGCTGGACACGTCCACGCCCCAGGCGCCGGTCACCTCGACCGCCTCGCGCACGTTGCCCGGGTTCAGCCCGCCGGCCAGCAGCCAGCGCCCCTCGGGCGCGGCGAAGTCCGCCGAGCCCCAGTTCCACGGCTTGCCGGAGCCGGGGTCGGGGGCGTCGAGCAGGAGCAGGTCCTCGCCGTACTCCCCGCAGCGCTTCACGTGCTCGGCGGTGGCCCGTAGCAGCGTCCGGCCCTCGGCGCGCAGCGCCGCGAAGTCCTCGGGCCCCTCTTCGCCGTGCAGCTGCACCCCCCTTACGCCGCTCTCCTCGGCGAAGCGGCGCACCTCCGCGACCGTCTGCCCCCGGAACACGCCGACGGTGAGCACGCCGTCCGGCACCCGCGCGGCGAGCTCCCGCGCGGTGGCGGCATCGACGGTGCGCGGGCTGCCGGGCGCGAACACGAACCCCACGGCATCGGCCCCGGCCGCCACGGCGGCGTCGAGGTCCCGCGCGGTCTTCAGCCCACAGATCTTGACGAAGAGATCAGCCATGAGCCCAGCGTATGCGGCCGGGGCGACGGCCTCAGCGGCCCAGCTGCCCGGGGCCCAGCACCGAGCCGCCGATCGCGGCCGCCAGATGGGCCGCCCCCACCTCGTCGGCGTACGCGAAGTGCACGTAGACCGTGTGCCGGCCGTCCGGATGGTCCTCGTTGACGTCGAGTTCCACCCGCTGGTTGGTCGTGTGCGGCGACGCGGACGGGATCTCGGGGACGCACGGCCAGTCCCCGTACCAGAGCATCGTGGCCGCTCCGCCGCCCAGCGCGCGCAGGAAGCCCCGTTCGACGGGGCCCGGGGCCGCGTACGCGTCGCCGGTCAGCGGCAGTTCGGCCGCCAGTTCCCGGTCGTCGCCGGGCAGTTCGGCGCCCGCGAACCAGACGTCCCGGGCCCAGTCGTACGACGGCTCGAACAGGCCCGTCGGCAGCAGTCCCGCCAGCCCCCGGGCCTCCTCCACGGTGTGCGCCTGCGCGCACAGCCACATCTGCGCGTCGAGCGGCTTCATCCGCGCGCACAGCAGTCGGGCCCGCCGGTAGGCCTCGGCGAGGTCGTCGGGCCGGAACACGGGGTAGGCCTGCGAACTTCCCATCGCCTCAGCAGCCCCGCTCCGGCTCGCCCAGCAGCCGCGCCTTGGCGTACGCCTCGGCGGGATCGCCGGTGCGGTGGACCGGGTACGCGACGGAATTGCCCATGGCCGTACCGTCACACGCCCACACCCGCCCCGGCCAGCGGTTTTACCAGGCCCCGGCAGCACCGCCCCGATACGCGCGACCAGCCCCTTCCCGTCCGCCGTCGCAGACAGACCGAGGCCCCACCCTGTAAGATCGCCCCCTGAAAGGTGACCTGATTTCGGCGCCCGGATACAATCTCAGCACTCGCATCCTTGCTAGCCTGCGGCACCTTTCTGCCGCCAGGGCGTCAATTCGCCCAATTCCGCTCACGTGGCAGGGCCAAATAGGGGCGACGGACAACGATTTAAGACGTCCCTAGTGCAAGGGGTTGCCGGAGTGGCGGGACTGCGAGAACGGAAGAAGGCGCAGACGCGAAAGCGCCTGGCGGACGCCGCATTCACCCTGTTCCGCGAGCGCGGATTCGAGAATGTGACCGTTGCGGAGATTTCCGACGCCGCGGAAGTGGCCGTGAGCACACTGTTCGCCTATTTCCCCTGCAAGGAAGCGCTGGTCTTCGACGCCGAGGACGAGTACGACCGCGCATTGACGGCCGCGGTCCGTGACCGCGACACCGGCGTCTCGATCCTGGACGCGCTCGAGGCGCACCTGGCGCCGGTGGCGCAGCCCGCGCCGGGCGGCCCGTCCGGCGAAGACTTCGTCGAACTCGTCAAATCCACACCGGCGCTGCTGGATTACGCCGGCCGGGTGCGGCACCGCTGGGAGGCCAGCCTCGCCGCCACCCTGGCGCAGGAGGCCGGGGTCCCGGAGGGCGACCTGCTCGCGACGGCCCTCGCCCGCTTCATCCTGGACGCCATCTTCCTCGTCACCTACGGGGATCACTCCCCGGCGGATCTGGCGTCCGTGTTCCAGCGACTGCGGTACGGCTGGGCGGACTTCGGTACCGCGGCCGCCCGGAAGCCCGACACCGCGGAGTAGGGCCGCCGGCGCCGCGGACCAGGACCGTGCGCTCGGTGTCCAGCGGCCCCGCGAGCCCGGCCTGACCGGCAAGACGCCCCCCTAGGGGCGATGCCACTCCCCGCGGCACCGAGCGGTCCCGTCAGGGCGTTCGAGTGCGGGGATCACATACGGGGATCACGTGCGGAGCCGGTCTCGATCCGCACCGACACCGATGCCTCGTGCGCATGGAGGACAGCGGGCAGGCCGCGCACCACGCGCCGCAGCTCCCGGCTCGCCGGCACATCGGCCGCGGGGCCACCGCCGTACTGTGCGGCGCCCGGGCAGGGCAGCTCCGTACGGCGGGCGCTTCGGTCACCCCCGTAGACAAGGGTGAGATCCCGCTCCCACTCCCCCAGGGCGCGTACGCCGGCGGCGTCCAGATGGAAGACGATCCGTCCGTGTCCGTCCCGGGGCCGCAGTTCGAGGCGGTCCGGCCGGCCGCGTACGACGGTGCATCGCCCTTCGGGCCCCAAGTCGGCGGCGGAGAGCCGGTGGACGAGGTACCCGAGGAGGGACGGGTCGGCGTCCAGATGAAGACAGCACGGTCCCGTCGCGGCCCCGCGCAGCCCGAAGGCGCCGCCGCCCAGCGACTCGACGTCCGTCGCATACTCGATCAGCGCCGCCAACACATGGCGTTCCAGGCGTAGTTGCCCCGGACAAACGGTTGCAGCGGCTCGGCATGCGGTGACCACCCGCCGCTCGAACGGCGTGAGCCTCATGGCACCAACTCCCCGTAGCGCTTCAAGGCGGTCAGCGGCTCGAGCGGTACGTCCATCGGCCCCTCCTCGGCGAGCACCCCCGTCCGGATCGGACCTGGGGTGAGGCCAACCATGCCCCGAACCGAGCCCGGAAGGCAAGTGGATCCGTATTGACATGCACTTCAAATTCAGATCTACTCTGAACTCGTAGTGACTTCGCCATTTTGAGGAGGACTCATGAAAGTGACGGCTACGCGCCGCTGGCTGGCCCTCGGTGCGCTCGCTCTCGCGATGCTGACCGTCGGGCTCGACATGACGGTGCTGAACATCGCCCTGCCGACACTCGCCCGCGACATGCACGCCGGCACCGCGGCCCTGCAGTGGTTCAGCACCGCCTACACCCTGACGCTGGCGGGGGTGATGCTGCCCGCCGGTGCGCTCGGCGACCGGTTAGGGCGGAAGAAGGTCGTGTTCGGCGCCCTGATGCTGTTCGGCGCGGCCTCGGTCTGGTGCGCGCTCGCCTCGTCGTCCGGCGAGCTGATCTCGGCCCGCGTGCTTCTCGGTGTCGCGGCGGCAGCGCTGATGTCCCTGTCGATGGGGATGATCCCGGTGCTGTTCCCCGACCCGGCGGAACGCGGCCGGGCCACCACCGTGTGGATCACGGCGGTGACACTCGGAATGCCGTTGGGCCCCATCGTCGGCGGCCTGCTGCTCAACCACTTCTGGTGGGGCTCGGTGTTCCTGGTAAACATCCCGACCGTCATCATCGGCGCGCTCGCGGTGGGCCTGTGGATGCCGGAATCCCGCAGCCGGGTCCGCCGGCCGATCGACCCGGTCAGCGTGGTGCTCTCGGGCGCCGGACTGGTCGGTCTCACCTACGGGTTGATCCGGTTCGGCGACGAAGGCTGGGGTGACGGCACGGCCTGGGGAACCTTCGCGGCGGGCCTCGCCCTGATCGCGGGCTTCGTCGCCTGGGAGCGGACCCGGGAACACGCCCTCGCGGATCTCAGCCTCTTCGGGGACCGCGGATTCAGCATGGGCACCATCTACCAGCTGATCAACGCCTTCGCGATGTTCGGCCTGTTCTTCACCATCCCGCTGTACTTCCAGTCGGTACTCGGCGTCGATTCGCTCGGCAGCGGTCTGCGCATGCTCCCGATGATCGGCGGCCTGCTGGTGGCCTCGAACTTCCTGGAGGGCCTGCGCGACAAGATCGGTCTCAAGGCGACCCTGATGATCGGCTTCGCCGTCCTCGCGGTCGGGATGGGACTTGGCTCGCTGACCGACATCGGCACCTCGTACGGGTTCGTCGCCGCCTGGATGGCCATCGTCGGCCTCGGCATCGGCCTGGTACTGCCCACCTCCATGGCCCTGGCCGTGGGCGCGCTCACCCCCGAGCGGGCGGGCGCCGGATCGGCCCTGCTGTCGGCCCTGCGCCAGGCGGCCGGCACCACCGGTGTCGCGGTGCTCGGCACGGTGCTGTCCACCCGGTACCACTCCGAACTCGGCCCGCTCAACCACAAGCCGGTCTCCGAAGGCGTCGGCTCCGGTGTAGCCGTTGCCGACTCGCTCGGCGACCAGGCGATGCTCCACGGCGTCCAGACGGCCTTCATGAGCGGCATGAGCCTGCTCCTCAGCGTCTGCGCCGGAATCGCGGTCGTCGGCCTCGTCCTCGCGGCGGTCACCACCAAGAACCGCACCACCGAAGCCGGGGCGCAGCTGCCCGAGGTGGAATCCGCGCCGATCGCGTAACCGAATATCGATACTCTCCCACCAGGAAGTGATGAACATGCGCACCATGGTCACCGTCGCGAAGATGGACCAGAATTCCATTCCCGAGGTCTCGAAGCTGTTCGCCGAATTCGACAGCACGGAAATCCCGAACATGATCGGATTGCGCCGCCGCCAGCTATTCATTCACGACGACATTCAGATCCACCTGTACGATTTCGCCGAGAAGTCCGACCAGGCCGCGCTGGAAAAGGTCAAGACCGATCCGCGAATGGGTCGACTGGCGATCGACATGAAGGTGTTCGTCACGCCGTACGAACCCGAAACATGGAACTCCCCGGCCGATTCCACGGCTTTCTGCTTCCACGACTGGGAGGGCGAGCCGTTCGAGAACCAGGGTCGGACGAATACCGCCGTCACCATCACCCGGATGGACCAGGCGATGATTCCCGCCGTCTCGAGTGCCTTCCGGGAGTTCGAATCCACCGAATCCTCCCGATCGACGGGAATCCGTCGGCGCCAGCTGTTCGCCTTCAAGGATCTGTGCATCCACATTCAGGACTACACCGGCAGCAATGGTGCGGATATCGCACAGAAGGCCGCTTCGGACATCTGGTTCGGCAAGGTGGTCCGGGACCTGCCGGAGCTCGCTCTCGAGGAGCCGGCGACGGACGGCATCGCGAGCCGCTTCTACGGCTGGGAGGCGTCATGACGCGATGAGTCGCCGGCGTCTGCGGATCGCGGCGCTGCCGGGCAGGCGTGAAGCCTCTGGTACCGGAACTGGTCTGCCAAGACCAGGTCCGCGCACCAGAGGCTTCACGCCTGTCTGTACCACTTCAAGAAGGTTCGACCCGCAATATGCATTCACGCAACGTCACCTGACGATTACCTTTGGCGATAGGTCGACGAAAACATGATGCGAGGAGAATTGCCTAGCAACTATGATTACGTTGTGACTTCGACTCGTGTACGCTCGACGCGACAGGAATCAGACACGGGATGCGCCCCTCGGCCCGGCCAGAGGGCAGGCATGGTCGCGCCGGGCGTGCAGGGCATCGGCCGCCACCGCCGCCGGCCATGGACGGCAGCCGACCGGTACGCGGTCGGAATGTCGTCGCGCCGAGGCATGCATCGATGTTCAGGAGTTCACCAAAAACCGGGGGTAACTCTTGCAGTTTCGTGCAGCTGCAGGTAATTCGGCGGGATGAAACGACTCGACCGGCCCGCGGTGACACCCATCACATGGGTCCCGTTATGGTTGCGTAACCGCTAGAGAGGCTACATGATCATCCAATGAAAACAAGCCACTTAGACGCCGAGATAAGTTCACTTCTTGACCGATACGTTCTCGGGCTCGACTACGACAAACTTGACGACGAGTGGGCGTCCAGCCTTTTCTCGGAAGATGTGCTCATCGAGTTCCCCGTCAGTCGGCACGCGGGAATCGACGGCCTCGTCGAATATCACCAGAAGGCGCTGGCGATGTGGGATCGCACCCATCATCTGAATACGCCGGCGATTGTGAGCATCGCTGCGGATCGCGCGATGCTTCGCGCCAATATGACGTCGGTGCATGTGCACCACCAGCGGGATGGCGAGACGCTGCCGCACTACGTGTCCGGTACCTACGTCACGGGCGACGCGGTGTATACCGAGCAAGGCTGGCGCCTTTCACGCCTTTCGTTCGAGCTGATATGGAAGACCGGTAACCCGCCGCACTGAGCGGGGAACTGAGAACGGGGGATAACAGCACAATGAAAGCGACTGCTCAAGAAGAGTTAACCGAAACCCACAACGGCGAGCACCGCGCGACGGTCCGATCGATCTTCGGCATCCGGCGCGGCGCCGCAGCACCACCTCCACCGCCGGCGCCACCCCGGAACGTCTCGGACACCTGGCGGATCCTCGTCGCCGAGAGCAACCAGACCGATCGCGCGACGCTTACCGAAGCCCTCGCGCGCCATGGCCACGATGTCGCTGCCGTCGACTCGGGCGGGGACGCACTGGCCTCGTTCGAGACCGCGGACCTCGTGCTACTGGACCTCGATCTCCCGGACCTGGACGGCCTCGAGGTGTGCCGCGAGATCCGGGCGGCCCGCGACATCCCGGTCATCGCCGTCACCTCGCAAGGGTCCGAGCTCGACTGCGTTCTCGCGTTGCAGGCCGGAGCGGACGACTACGTCATCAAACCCTACGGGCTCAGGGAACTGATGGCCCGTCTGAATGCGGTGATGCGGCGTTCGCGCCAGACCACGCACACCGATACGGGCGCCGATGACGCGGCCGTGCTCGAGCACGGCCCGCTCCGGATCGACAGCGACTCCCGTGAGGTCGAGGTGCACGGCGAACCGGTCCCGGTGACGCGCAAGGAGTTCGATCTGCTCGCCCTGCTGGCCAGCACGCCGGGACGGGTGATCTCGCGGGAATCCATCATGCATCAGGTCTGGGGAGAATCCTGGTCACGCCGCACAGTCGACACGCACGTCAGCAGCCTCCGGAGCAAGCTGGGCGAGCCGGACTGGATCGTTACCGTTCGTGGGGTGGGATTCAAACTCCGCAGCTTGTGATGACAATTCATGTGCGGAGAATTGACATTCGCTGAACCTGACCGTGTAGATGCCCGGGCTATCGTGAGTTTGCAGAAAGCGCAAACTCCGACCAAGGGGTCTCATGGCGAACGCCGATGTCGACGAGAACAACGAACTCGTCACTTTCCCAATTCAGCGCACATGCCCTTTCTCCATTCCGCCGGTCTACACCAAGTTCCGGGAGGAATCACCGATCAGTCAGGTGGTCCTCCCGGACGGCGGAAAGGCCTGGCTCGTCACCAAATACGACGACGTGCGGGCCGTGATGGCCAATCCCAAGCTCAGCTCGGACCGTCGCGCACCAGATTTTCCGGTCGTGGTGCCCGGGCAGAATGCGGCACTGGCCAAGCATGCCCCCTTCATGATCATTCTCGACGGCGCGGAACACGCGGCGGCGCGGCGGCCCGTCATCAGTGAATTCTCGGTGCGGCGGGTCGCCGCGATGAAACCGCGGATCCAGGAGATCGTCGACGGATTCATCGACGACATGCTGAAGATGCCGAAGCCCGTGGACCTGAATCAGGTCTTCTCCCTGCCGGTTCCGTCGCTGGTGGTCTCCGAGATCCTCGGCATGCCCTACGAGGGCCACGAGTACTTCATGGAGCTGGCCGAGATCCTGCTGCGCCGCACCACCGACGAACAGGGCCGGATCGCCGTCTCGGTCAAGCTCCGCAAGTACATGGACAAGCTGGTCGAGGAGAAGATCAAGAATCCGGGCGACGACCTGCTGAGCCGGCAGATCGAACTGCAGCGGCAGCAGGGTGGTATCGACCGGCCGCAGCTTGCCAGCCTGTGCCTGCTGGTGCTGCTGGCAGGGCACGAGACCACGGCGAACATGATCAATCTCGGTGTGTTCTCGATGCTTACGAAGCCGGAGCTCCTCGCAGAGATCAAGGCGGATCCCTCGAAGACCCCGAAGGCCGTCGACGAGCTGCTGCGGTTCTACACGATTCCGGACTTCGGCGCGCACCGGCTGGCGCTGGATGACGTCGAAATCGGCGGCTTCCTCATCCGCAAGGGCGAGGCCGTCATCGCCTCCACCTTCGCGGCGAACCGCGATCCCGCGGTGTTCGACGATCCGGAGGAGCTCGACTTCGGCAGGGACGCACGGCATCACGTGGCCTTCGGCTACGGGCCGCACCAGTGCCTGGGTCAGAACCTCGGCCGCCTGGAGCTTCAGGTCGTGTTCGACACGCTTTTCCGGAGACTGCCGGATCTGCGCCTGGCCGTGCCGGAAGAGGAACTGTCCTTCAAGAGTGACGCATTGGTCTACGGCCTCTACGAGCTGCCCGTGACCTGGTGAAAGAGGCGACCATGAAACTCGAGAAGAATCACGACCGCTGCATCGGCGCGGGTCAGTGTGTGCTGACCGAGCCGAAGATCTTCGATCAGGACGACCGGGGCCTGGTGAGCGTCCTGATCGAGCGGCCCCGGGGCGCCGACGAGGCCGCCGCCCGCAAAGCGGTCTACATCTGCCCGGCGAAGGCGCTGTCCATCGTGGAGGAGTGATCGGATACGGAGCCGCGCCGGGGCCTTCCTCATGGAGGAAGGCCCCGGCGCGGCTTCACCTGTCATCGGTCGTTGTGCATGCCCTGATCGTCGCCGGTGGTCCAGACGGGTTCGATCCCGATCCGGGACAGGAGCCATGACCCGTCGGCGGTCCGCACGGCGGTGAAGGTGTAGCGGGCGCCCAGATCGAAATGCTTGCCCACCCCGTCCCGGCTCACATGCACCGCCGTGATGTTCGCGTGAATGGTCGCGCTGTCACCCTCCGGTTCGGGCAGCACATTGGTGACGGAGTGCATGGTGGTCGCCCAGGTGAGGTCGTCACGCAGCATGCCGGCCAATGTCTCACGGCCGTCGATCCGGATATCCGGCGCCACTTCCATCGTCACGTCCGGAGCGAATACCGTCGACAGCGCCTCGTGGTCGCGGGTGTCGACCGCGTGCGCGAACCGCGCCACCAGCGCCTGCAGCGCGAAGAGGTCTTCCATACGTTTGATCGCACTGATCGTATCCATCTTGGTCATACCTGTGATGCTGCACTTCGAACTGTCTGCGACGCCTCGACTTCAAGATCTTCTGACAAAGCTCTGACGAAGGTTTTTCCTCTGCGCACATCGTTGAGCCTCCGGCATCGAAACCCTGCAGGGTCCTGAAGTTGCCCGTATTGAAACCTGTATCGGGCACCGGAAGACTCGTTCTCGTCACCAGCTGACCCTCTCAGCCGATTCGGGATTCAGTCCGCTCGAGATACGGAGAAGGAAGTATGCACAGCAGTGTCATCGTGGGCAGGATCGAACCTGGGTCCACCGAAGAGGTCGCGGGCGTCTTCGCGGGGCTGGACGGCGAGCCGTCCGGCACCCGGAATCTCCTGCGCCGCCAGCTCTTCGAGTACAAGGGCATATACATCCACCTCCAGGACCACACCCAGGAGAGCCTGACCGAGGTCGTGGAACACGGCGCCGACGACCAGCTCGCGACCCGGTTCTACGAGTGGCACGGCCATCCGGTGACCGAGGAGCACCGGATGTACAGCACCGTGATCGTGGCCCGGCTCGACCCCGCCGACATCGACACCGTCGCGAAGCTGTTCGGAGACTTCGACAACGGCACCGAGCTGCCGCACACGATGGGCACCCGGCGCCGGCAGTTGTTCGCCTGCAACGGGCTCTACTTCCACATCCAGGACTTCGAGTCCGACAACGGCGGTGAGCTGATCGAGCGGGCGAAGTCCGATCCGCGCTTCGTGCAGATCCAACAGGATCTGCTGCCTTACATCTCCGTCTTCGATCCGCAGACATGGCGCTCGCCCGCCGACGCCATGGCGTCGCGCTTCTACACCTGGCAGGTCACGGCATGAGCAAGCGTCGCGTGGTCGTCACCGGGATGGAGGTGCTGGCTCCCGGCGGCGTGGGCAGGGACAACTTCTGGTCCCTGCTGAGTGAAGGCCGTACGGCCACACGGGGGATCACCTTCTTCGACCCCAGCCAGTTCCGGTCGCGCGTGGCCGCGGAGATCGACTTCGATCCGTACGCGCACGGCCTGACCCCGCACGAGGTGCGGCGCATGGACCGGGCCGCCCAGTTCGCGGTGGTCGCGGCGCGTGGTGCCGTCGCGGACAGCGGCCTCGGGACGGATGCCCTGGACCCCTACCGCATCGGTGTCACCATCGGCAGCGCGGTGGGTTCCACGATGAGCCTCGACGAGGACTACCGCGTCGTCAGTGACGGGGGCCGACTCGATCTGGTCGATCGCGCCTACGCCGACCCCTTCTTCTACAACTACTTCGTGCCGAGCTCGTTCGCCGCCGAGGTCGCCCGTGCCGTGGGTGCGCAGGGGCCGAGCAGTGTGGTGTCGGCCGGGTGCACGTCCGGGCTCGACTCCGTCGGGTACGCCGTCGAGCTGATCAGGGAGGGCACGGTGGACGTCATGGTCGCCGGCGCCACCGACGCACCGATCTCGCCGATCACGATGGCCTGCTTCGACGCGATCAAGGCGACCACACCTCGCCATGACGAGCCGGAGCACGCCTCCCGGCCGTTCGACGCCACCCGCAACGGCTTCGTCCTCGGCGAAGGCGCGGCGGTGTTCGTCCTCGAGGAGCTGGAGAGCGCCCAACGCCGCGGTGCGCGAATTTATGCGGAAATCGCGGGATACGCGACGCGCAGCAACGCGTACCACATGACGGGGCTGCGCCCTGACGGCGCCGAGATGTCCGAGGCGATCACGGTCGCGCTCGACGAGGCCCGGATGAACCCCACCGCGATCGACTACATCAACGCGCACGGCTCGGGCACCAAGCAGAACGACCGGCACGAGACCGCCGCCTTCAAGCACAGCCTCGGCGATCACGCCTACCGCACCCCCGTGAGCTCCATCAAGTCCATGGTGGGGCACTCGCTGGGCGCGATCGGCTCCATCGAGATCGCGGCGTCGATCCTGGCGATCCAGCACAACGTCGTGCCGCCGACGGCGAACCTGCACACCCCCGACCCCCAGTGCGACCTCGACTACGTTCCTCTGACCGCACGCGACCAGTTGGTCGACGCCGTCCTCACGGTCGGCAGCGGCTTCGGGGGGTTCCAGAGCGCGATGGTGCTGGCCCAACCCGAAAGGAGTGCGTCATGACGGCATCTGTCGTGGTGACCGGACTGGGCGTCGTTGCCCCCAACGGGCTCGGCGCGAAGGACTATTGGAGTGCGACCCGGGTCGGCAAGAGCGGCATCGGCCCGCTCACCCGCTTCGACGCATCGCCGTATCCGGCGAAGCTCGCCGGGGAGATCGACGGCTTCGTGGCCGAGGATCACCTGCCCAGCCGCCTGATGCCGCAGACCGACCAGGTCACCCGGCTCTCGCTGGTCGCGGCGGACTGGGCGCTCGCCGACGCCGGTGTGAACCCCGCCGATCTGCCCGCCTTCGACATGGGTGTGATCACGGCCAGCTCGGCCGGCGGCTTCGAGTTCAGCCAGAACGAGCTCAAGAGCCTGTGGAGCAAGGGCGGCGAGTACGTGAGCGCGTACCAGTCGTTCGCCTGGTTCTACGCGGTCAACACCGGCCAGATATCCATCCGCAACGGGATGAAGGGCCCCAGCGGCGTCGTCGTCACCGACCAGGCCGGCGGTCTCGACGCGGTGGCGCAGGCCCGGCGTCAGATCCGCAAGGGCACCTCTCTCGTGGTAGCGGGCGCTGTGGACGCGCTGCTGTGCTCCTGGGGCTGGGTGGGACTGCACACCAGCGGCCGGCTGAGCACCGAGGAGGAACCCACCCGCGCCTACCTCCCCTTCGACGACCGGGCGGCCGGCCATGTGCCCGGCGAGGGCGGCGCCCTGCTCATTCTGGAATCCGCCGACTCCGCCCGCGCCCGCGGAGCCAAGGTGTACGGCGAGATCGCCGGCTACGCCGCCACGTTCGACGGACGCGAGCCGGGCCTGCGCAAGGCCGTGGAACTGGCCCTCGCCGACGCCGGCATGGTGCCCTCGGACGTGGACGTGGTCTTCGCGGACGGCGCGGCCGAGCCCGAGCTCGACCGGATCGAGGCGCAGACCCTCGTCGAGGTGTTCGGCGAGCGGGGCGTCCCGGTCACCGCGCCCAAGACGATGACCGGCCGCCTGTACGCGGGCGGGGCCGCCCTTGACCTCGCCACCGCCTTCCTCTCGATGGAGGCGGGCCTGATCCCCGCGACCGCCCACACGGAACCCGCCGACCGGTACGGCCTCGACCTGGTCGTCTCGCAGCCGCGCACCGCCGACGTTCGTACGGCGCTCGTCGTCGCCCGCGGTCATGGCGGCTTCAACTCGGCGATGCTCGTCCGTTCCTGAGCCCCTCATCCCGATCCCTTCCCCGAAAGGCAGGACCCTCATGTCTCAGGCCACTTTCACCCTCGACGACCTCAAGCGGATTCTCCTCGAAGGCTCCGGCGCCCCCGAGGGCAGCGGTCTCGACCGGGACACCCTCGACACCGAGTTCTCCGACATCGGCTACGACTCGCTCGCGCTGCTCGAGACCGCGAGCCGGATCGAGCGCGAGTACGGGATCGAGCTGGACGAGTCCGTCATGGGCGAGGCCACGACGCCTCGCGTCTTTCTCGACGCCGTCACCGCACACCTCACGGCACCGGCCGCCTGAGCACCGACCCACCAGCGAACCGAGAAGGGGAGAAAATGACACAGCAGGAGCAGCGCGTCGCCCTGGTGACCGGCGCCACCAGCGGGATCGGTCTGGCCGTGGCCCGGCTGCTGGCCAAACAGGGCCACCGGGTGTTCATCGGTTCGCGCACCGAGGACAAGGTGCTGACCACGGTCAAGCAGCTCCAGGAGGAGCAGCTCGACGTGGACGGCGCGGTCCTCGACGTGCGCTCGACGGACTCGATACGCGCCTACGTCCAGGCCGCCGTCGACCGGTTCGGCAGGATCGACATCCTCGTCAACAACGCGGGCATCAGCGGCGGCGGGGTGACCGCCGACATCGCCGACGACCTGTGGAACGACATCATCGACACCAACCTCAACAGCGTGTTCCGGCTGACCCGGGAAGTCCTCACGACGGGCGGCCTGCGCGACAAGAGCTGGGGCCGCGTCATCAACATCGCCTCCACCGCCGGCAAGCAGGGCGTGGTCCTGGGGGCGCCGTACTCCGCCTCCAAGCACGGCGTCGTCGGCTTCACCAAGGCTCTGGGCAACGAGCTGGCGCCTACCGGCATCACCGTCAACGCCGTCTGCCCCGGCTATGTCGAGACGCCCATGGCCGAGCGCGTACGGCAGAACTACTCCCGCCTTTCCGGTGCGCCGGAGAGCGCCATCCTGGAGAAGTTCCAGGCCAAGATCCCGCTGGGCCGCTACTCGACCCCCGAGGAAGTGGCCGGCCTCGTCGGCTATCTGGCCTCCGACACGGCGGCGTCCATCACATCCCAGGCCCTGAACGTCTGCGGTGGCCTCGGCAACTTCTGACCGCACCGCGCCCGTCCCGACCCGAGGAGCCCCATGCCGTCCGAACTGCGTACATCCGAGCACGAAATCAAGATCGCGGGACCGGCCGAGAACGTCTACCGCTTGCTGGCGCAGGCGGAGAACTGGCCGCAGCTGTTTCCGCCCAGCATCTACGTCGACCATGTGGAGCGCGGCGAGCGCGAAGAACGCATCCGCATCTGGGCGACGGCGGGCGACACCGTCAAGGGCTGGACCTCGCACCGCACCCTGGACCCGGACCAGCTCCGCATCGGCTTCCGGCAGGAGGTCAGCACGCATCCCGTGGCCACCATGGGCGGAACCTGGCAGCTGGAGGCTCTCCCTTCCGGAGAGACCCTGGTGCGCCTGAGCCACGACTTCCGGGCGGCCGACGACGACAGCCTGACCTGGCTCGAGGAGGTCGTGGACCGCAACTCCCGCTCCGAACTCGACTCTCTCAAGGCACTGGCCGAGTCGAGGAGCGCCGCCACTGACGAACTGACCTGCTCCTTCGAGGACACGGTGCAGATCAAGGGCGCGGCTCAGGACGTGTACGACTTCATCTACGAAGCGAACCTGTGGACCGACCGGCTGCCCCACGTGATCACGGTGCGCCTGGACGAGCCGACACCGGGGTTGCAGACCCTGGAGATGGACACGCAGTCCAAGGACGGCAGCATCCACACCACCAAGTCGCACCGCGTGGGACTGGCTCCCCACCGGATCGCTTACAAGCAGACCACGCTGCCCGCGCTGATCACTCTGCACACGGGTCACTGGACCTTCACGCCGAACGACGACGGCATCGCGGCGTCCTCGCAGCACACCTTCACGGTCAACACGGACAACATCGCCAAGGTGCTCGGAGCGGACGCGACGGTGCAGGACGCGATCGCATACGTACGCACCGCGCTCAGCACCAACAGCAAGGTGACCCTCGGCATCGCGAAGGAGTACGCGGAAGGACTCGCCGGGGAAGGCCGTTCATGACCACGGCGCCCGTTGCCCCGCCCCCAGGGCGGTCCATCGACCAACGGCACATCACGCTGGACGCGGACGGCATCATGCTGTCCGCCCGGCTCGCCCAGCCGGTGCACGTCCCGCCGAGGGCCACGGTCGTCGCCCTGCACGGGGCGGGGATGAGCGCCGGGTACTTCGACGGACCGGCACACCCGGAGACCTCGCTCCTGACGGTCGCCGCAGAACTGGGCTTCACAGTGGTGGCCATCGACCGCCCCGGATACGGCCGGTCGGCCGCCCAGCTCCCCTACGGGCAGGGGGTCGTGGCGCAGTCCCACACCCTGGCCGCGGCGCTGCGCCGGCTGGTGGGCCAGTACGAGACGGGCGCGGGCATCTTCCTGATGGGGCACTCCTTCGGGAGCAAGCCGGCGTTGCAGATCGCGGCGGACGGCACGGTCCCCGAGCTCATCGGCCTCGACCTGTCCGGCTGCGGCGCCGAATACCTGATTCCCCCCACCACACCGGCCACCCGCGCCGGAAGCTGGAAGCTCAACTGGGGCCCCTTACGCCTGTACCCCCCGGGGACGTTCCAGTCCAGCGTCGGCGTCGTCGCTCCGGCACCGGAACGTGAACTGGCTGACGCCGCTCAGTGGCCGACGGCGTTCGCAGCACTCGCGGAGCGCATACGCGTTCCGGTCCGGTTCACCTTCGCCGAGCACGAGGCGTGGTGGCGCCGCGACCACCAGGCGCTCACACGGTTGCGGAGCCGGCTGGTCTCGGCGCCCCGGGTCCTGATCGACCACCAGCCCGGCGCAGGCCACAACATCAGCCTCGGCTGGGCGGCACGGGCGTACCACCTGCGGGCTCTCGGCTTCGCGGAGGAGTGCCTGCGGCGGCAGTCACCGGAAACGGGACAACACACATGACCCGGGGACTCGTCGGTGAAGGAGACCTCCTCACCGTGAGCACGCCCCCTCCCTCTCGCGCGGAGGAGGAACACCCCCTGGTCGCGGTACTGAACATCTTCGCCCCCGGCATCAGGAACGCTCTCGGAAGTACGGAACGGGAAACGGAGGAAGACGCGCGCTTCATTCCGTACGACGCGGTGGCCCGGCGCCTGGCACGACTGGGGCTGTCATGACCGCGAGGGCAAGGCCGAGCCGGTCGCCGGAGAGCCTCTTCCTCGCCTGCGACCTGCAGGCGCCGGGGGCCGAGGCAGCGGCCCGAGCGGCACTGCGCCACCTTTCCCCCGACGACCAGGAGCGCGTGGCACGCCTGCGCCGCCCCGCCGATCGGACGCGCTCGGTGCTGGCCCGCCGACTGGCCCTCCAAGCCGCAGGCCGGCTTCTCGGCGTCCCGTGGACCGGACTCCAGCTCGGGCGTCATCGCGATGGGCGCCCGTACGTGAAGACGCAGCCGCACCTGTTCGTGAGCATGGCGCACAGTGGCCGCTACGCGGTGGCCGCCGCGGCACTCGGCGCGCGGGCAGGGGTGGACGTGGAGGAGATCTCGCGCGTGTCCGGGCTGCCGGACAGTGCCTTCCTCACTCCTGCCGAGATCTCCGCCCTGCCCTCGGCAGGGCGCGCCGCGGAGCACAGGGCGGCGCTGTGGGTGATGAAGGAAGCCGCGATGAAACTGACGGGCGAGGGCATGCGCGCGGGCATGAAGCGCGTCGGCTTCCGCCGGCAGGGAGATCCGCGGATTCCCTTTTCCGCGCACACGCCCTACACCGCCGGCGAGTTCAATGTCTGCCGTCTCCCCGGTGGGTACGTCTGCGCAATGGGAGTTTCGGCGGGTGTACCACCCGCGGCTCCGACGGTCCTTGCCGTCGGCCCTCGAACACGGACGGAAACAGAGAGGACCGACTTCTCCGTGCACCCCTTCCAAGAACACGGCACCGCGTCACCGGCCGCACACCGAGCGGAACAGGACGAGGAGGTGGAGGTGGAGGTGGAGGTGGAGGAGGCTGAATCTCACATCTGGCTCAGCGTCAACTGAGTACGGCCACAGCCACAGCCACAGCCACGGCCACGGCCACAGCCACGGCCACGGGCACGGGCACCCCATGAGACCGGTCAGGGCGAGCGAGCAGCTGCTCTGACCACACCGCCCCGACGGCTCGCGCGTTCGTCATCTGCCGTGCCCTTCTCGCCACAACGGCGGGGAAGGCACGGCATTCCTCCTGGTACAAGCGGTATGCGTGTGGTGATCCCCCGGCCACGGCTGCACGCTGCACCGGGATGGGACGCATGCGCAGGCCGTCGGGGCCCACGGATTTTCTGACGCCTCCCGGAACGCCCGAGGGCGGCACCCCCGTGGGGGTGCCGCCCTCGTTCGAGAACAGCCGATCAACCTTCGGGCCGGAGCCGGGGGTCGATCAGAAGTCCATGTCACCGCCCGGCATGCCGCCCGGGGCGCCGGCGCCGGCCTTCTCGGGCTTGTCGGCGATGACGGCCTCGGTGGTCAGGAACAGCGCGGCGATGGACGCGGCGTTCTGCAGGGCGGAGCGCGTGACCTTCGCCGGGTCGATGATGCCCTCGGCGATCATGTCGACGTACTCGCCGGTCGCGGCGTTCAGGCCGTGACCGATCGGAAGGTTGCGCACCTTCTCGACGACGACGCCACCCTCGAGACCACCGTTGACGGCGATCTGCTTCAGCGGGGCCTCCAGGGCGAGCTTCACGGCGTTGGCGCCGGTCGCCTCGTCACCCTCGAGCTCCAGCTTCTCGAAGACCGCGGAGGCCTGGAGCAGGGCCACGCCACCACCGGCGACGATGCCCTCCTCGACGGCCGCCTTCGCGTTGCGAACGGCGTCCTCGATGCGGTGCTTGCGCTCCTTGAGCTCGACCTCGGTCGCGGCGCCGGCCTTGATGACGGCCACGCCGCCGGCCAGCTTCGCGAGGCGCTCCTGGAGCTTCTCGCGGTCGTAGTCCGAGTCGGAGTTCTCGATCTCGGCGCGGATCTGGTTCACGCGACCGGCGACCTGGTCGCTGTCACCGGCACCGTCGACGATGGTGGTCTCGTCCTTGGTGATGACGACCTTGCGGGCGCGGCCGAGCAGGTCGAGACCGGCGTTCTCCAGCTTGAGGCCGACCTCCTCGGAGATGACCGTGCCGCCCGTGAGGATGGCGATGTCACCGAGCATGGCCTTGCGGCGGTCGCCGAAGCCCGGGGCCTTGACGGCGACGGACTTGAAGGTGCCGCGGATCTTGTTGACGACGAGCGTGGAGAGCGCCTCGCCCTCGACGTCCTCGGCGATGATCAGCAGCGGCTTGCCGGACTGCATGACCTTCTCCAGGAGCGGCAGCAGGTCCTTGACCGAGCCGATCTTGGAGTTGACGATCAGGATGTACGGGTCGTCGAGGGACGACTCCATGCGCTCCATGTCGGTGGCGAAGTACGCCGAGATGTAGCCCTTGTCGAAGCGCATGCCCTCGGTGAGCTCGAGCTCCAGACCGAAGGTCTGCGACTCCTCGACGGTGATGACGCCTTCCTTGCCGACCTTGTCCATGGCCTCGGCGATGAGCTCGCCGATCTGGGTGTCGGCGGCGGAGATGGAGGCCGTCGAAGCGATCTGCTCCTTGGTCTCGACGTCCTTGGCCTGGGCGAGCAGGGCGGCGGAGACGGCCTCGACGGCCTTCTCGATACCACGCTTGAGGGCCATCGGGTTGGCGCCGGCGGCGACGTTGCGCAGGCCCTCGCGGACGAGCGCCTGGGCCAGCACGGTGGCGGTGGTCGTACCGTCGCCCGCGACGTCGTCCGTCTTCTTGGCGACTTCCTTGACCAGCTCGGCGCCGATCTTCTCGAACGGGTCCTCGAGCTCGATCTCCTTGGCGATGGAGACACCATCGTTGGTGATCGTGGGGGCGCCCCACTTCTTCTCAAGGACGACGTTGCGACCCTTGGGGCCAAGGGTGACCTTGACGGCGTCGGCGAGCTGGTTCATCCCACGCTCGAGGCCGCGGCGGGCCTCCTCGTCGAACGCAATGATCTTGGCCATCTGAAGTGGTCCTCCCGGACAGCGGTGGATTGCTCCCAGGACCGCGCCCGCGCCCGCGACGGACGGCCTGCGTGCCCGGCGGTTCCTTCCCGCCGGACCCTGCGGGCCTCACCGACCCGGTCCTCGTTTCAGTAGCACTCTCACGTGGAGAGTGCTAACGCCAATGATTAGCACTCGACCCCTCCGAGTGCAAGCGGCTTCGCGCATCGCCCCGCTACTACCGGGCACACGGACGAGGGGCCCCCATCCCGTGTCCAGGATGTGGGCCCCTCGTGGTGTTCCAGGTCTTCGCTGAAGACTGTGCGTCGGTGGTCGATCGCGCCAGGACTAGCCGAGTGCGAGTTTGACCATGTCCGCCTGCGGACCCTTCTGGCCCTGCGAGATCTCGAACTCGACCCGCTGACCCTCTTCAAGGGTGCGGTACCCGTCCATCTGGATGGCGCTGTAGTGGACGAACACATCCGCACCACCGTCGACCGCGATGAAGCCGTAGCCCTTCTCCGCGTTGAACCACTTGACGGTGCCCTGAGCCATGCCTAACTCCCCTATTACTGGCCCTTGCGCAGGAACGCACTTCACGATCCCGGGTCAGAACTTGCGTCGGAACGCGTCGACCGAGGCTGAATGTATCTGCGCGGATGCTGTCTGCAACAGGTCAATCCGATGAGAATTCTGGACACCGAGAAACATTGAAATAGAGTGAAAATTTGCCATACTCCCGGGCAACTCGGGCCTGACATATCTCGCCAAAGCCCCATACCGCACTCGCATGTTGGCCCGATGTCGACCCTTGCGCGGCCCGTTCATATGCAGGGGGCAAGAACAGCGGAGGGGACTTCCCCAACCCTACCGCGCCCAATCAAGCAGAATTGCCCCCTCCGCTTTTGCGGAGGGGGCAATTTCGGTTTGCGCGTGTCACCTGGGCGGTGACCCGGAGGAACCGGGAGAGATCCGGGGAATCAGCAGCCGCCCGCGACGGCCGGGATGATCGAGACGCCGGCGCCGTCCGGCGTCTTCGCCTCCAGCCCGCCCTCGAAGCGCACGTCGTCGTCGTTGACGTAGACGTTCACGAAACGGCGCAGCTTGCCCTGGTCGTCCAGGACGCGCGCGGCGATGCCCGGGTGGCTCGCCTCCAGGGACTGGATGACCTCGGCGAGGGTCGCGCCCTCGGCGGGCACCTCGGCCTGACCGCCGGTGTAGGTGCGCAGGATGGTGGGGATGCGGACGTTGACGCTCATGGCGCTACTGCCTTTCCGGTAGAGCAGGAGGGTGTGGTCAGGCCAGGCCGGCGGCGCGGAACGCGTCCAGGCTCGGGCGGATGGTGGCGGTCTGCCCGCTCTCCGCGGCCACCGCCTCCAGGGTCTTGAGACCGTCGCCGGTGTTGAGGACGACGGTGGTCAGCGTCGGGTCGAGCTGCCCGTTCTCGATGAGCTTCTTCGTCACGCCGACGGTCACGCCGCCCGCGGTCTCGGCGAAGATGCCCTCCGTCTGCGCGAGGATCTTGATGGCCTCGACGACCTGCTCGTCGTTCACGTCCTCGACGTAACCGCCGGTGCGCCGCGCGATGTCCAGGACGTACGGGCCGTCCGCCGGGTTGCCGATCGCGAGGGACTTGGCGATGGTGTTCGGCTTCTGCGGGCGGACCACGTCGTGACCGGCCTTGAAGGCGGTCGACACCGGGGAGCAGCCCTCGGCCTGGGCGCCGAAGATCTTGTACGGCTTGTCCTCGACGAGGCCGAGCTTGATCAGCTCCTGCAGACCCTTGTCGATCTTCGTCAGCTGCGAGCCGGACGCGATCGGGATCACGAGCTGGTCGGGCAACTGCCAGCCGAGCTGCTCGCAGATCTCGTAGGCGAGGGTCTTGGAGCCCTCTCCGTAGTACGGGCGCAGGTTGACGTTGACGAAGCCCCAGCCCTCGCCCAGCGGGTCGCCGATGAGCTCGGAGCAGAAGCGGTTGACGTCGTCGTAGTTGCCCTCGATGCCGACCAGGTCGCCGCCGTACACACCGGCCATGACGACCTTGCCCTGCTCCAGGTCGTGCGGGATGAACACGCAGGAGCGGAAGCCGGCCCGGGCGGCCGCGGCGCCGACGGCGCCGGCCAGGTTGCCGGTGGAGGAGCAGGAGAGGGTGGTGAAGCCGAAGGCGCGGGCGGCCTCGACGGCGATGGCCACGACGCGGTCCTTGAAGGAGTGCGTCGGGTTGCCGGAGTCGTCCTTGACGTAGAGCTTGCCGGTGACCCCGAGCTCCTTGGCCAGGTTGGCGGCGTCCACGAGCTTGGTGAAGCCGGGGTTCAGGCTCGGCTTGGAGGCCACGTCCGCGGGGACGGGCAGCAGCGGCGCGTAACGCCAGATGTTGTTGGGGCCGGCCTCGATCGCGGCGCGCAGGGCCTCGGGGTCATCTGTCGGGAGGTCGTAGGCGACTTCCAGAGGGCCGAAGCACTCGGCGCACGCGAAGATGGGGCCGAGCTCGAAGCGGGTGCCGCACTCGCGACAGGAAAGACCATTGGCAGGTCCGAGGTCGACAGAGGTGGCGACAGTCTGTGCAGCCATGATGGCGAGGCCCTTTCTCCTCATCTTCCCCATGGCGCACTTCGCCATGAGACGGAATTGGCACCTTCCCTAGCCGGGGACCTCGCTGACGTCGCTGCTGTGCGCGATCGCGAGAACCGACTGGAGGGTTGCCGGGGCTTCAACGGGCCGTGTCCCTCTGCCCCTCTGGATGAGCGGTATGGCACCGGCACACGCGCTCTGTGGCGCGCCGGTGCGTTTGTACGCGGGGCCCCCGGCATGCGGTGGCCCTTCGCGTTGTTCAAGACTGTAACCGAAGGGCCGGGCGGTTGAGACAGCCGTCCGAACCGCGAGATGGATCTCAAAACGGCCGATAACGCCGACACGCAGGGAGTGCTGAGGGTGCTGGAAGAGGTGGAGCGCTGGCTGGCAGACCGCTCCTGGTCAGCCGCCGACCGACCGCTCGACCAGCTGCTCGACCGGAAACGGGCGGCCGGGACCACGGTCAGCGTGGTGCTGCCCGCGCTGGACGAGGAGGCGACGGTCGGCGCGATCGTCGAGGTCATCCGGCGCGATCTGATCGAGGGACTGCCGTTCCCCCTGGTGGACGAGCTGATCGTCATCGACTCGGGCTCGACCGACCGTACGGCGGAGGTCGCGGCGAAGGCCGGCGCCCGGGTGGTGCACCGCGACGAGATCCTGCCGAGGCTCCCGGCGCTGCCCGGCAAGGGCGAGGTGCTGTGGCGTTCCCTGCTGGCCACCAGCGGGGACATCGTCTGCTTCGTCGACGCCGACCTGCGGGACTTCTCCTCCACCTTCGTCTCGGGGATCGTGGGACCACTGCTGACCGAACCGGACGTGCAGTTCGTCAAGGCCATGTACGACCGCCCGCTCGGTGACGCCCCCGGTCAGGGCGGCCGGGTCACGGAACTGGTGGCCCGCCCCCTCCTCAACCTGCACTGGCCGCGGCTGGCCGGCTTCGTCCAGCCGCTGGGCGGCGAGTACGCCGTACGCCGCTCCCTGCTGGAGCGGCTGCCGTTCCCCGTCGGGTACGGCGTCGAGCTGGGCCTGCTGGTCGACGCGCTGCACACGGTCGGCCTGGACGCGCTCGCCCAGGTGGACGTCGGCGTACGCGTCCACCGCCACCAGGACGGGCAGGCGCTGGGCCGGATGGCCGCCGCGATCTACCGCACGGCCCTGCTGCGGCTGTCCCGCGGGCACTCCCCCAGCTACCGCTGGGGGCACCCCCAGGTCCGGCCGGAGCTGACGCAGTTCGAGCGGGGGCCGGAAGGGTTCGTACCGCGAACGTACGCGGTGGACACCGAGGAGCGGCCGCCGATGCTGGGCATCGAGGAGTACGCGCTGCGCCGCGTGGCGTGACGTCGGCCTGGAAAGTTTGAGCGAGTCCGGGCCGGGCTAGGTTCGCCGCATGGCTTCTCAGGTACTCGTAGCCGCGAACCGCGGCCCTCTCTCGTACACGATCGACGCCGAAGGCGGTCTCAGCGCCCGGCGCGGCGGGGGCGGACTCGTCTCCGGCCTCTCCGCGGCCCTCGCGGAGCAACCGGGGGCGCTGTGGATCTGCGCGGCGCTGTCGGAGGCGGACCGGGAGGCGGTCCGCCGGGGGGTGTCCGAGCCGGGCGTCCGGATGCTGGACATCGATCCCACGGTGTACGACGCGGCCTACAACGGCATCGCCAACTCTGTGCTGTGGTTCACGCACCACCACCTGTACGACATCCCGCGCGAGCCGGTCTTCGACGCGGAGTTCCGGCGGCGGTGGCAGGCGTACGTCGAGTACAACGAGGCCTTCGCGCGCGCCCTCGCCCAGGAGGCGGCGGAAGGGGCCCGCGTCCTGGTGCAGGACTACCACCTGGCGCTGGTCCCCGGTCAGTTGCGGGCGCTGCGGCCGGACCTGCGGATCGGGCACTTCACGCACACGCCGTGGGCGTCGTGGGAGTTCATGAGCATGATCCCGGACGACATCCAGAGCCAGCTGGTGTGGGGGATGCTCGGCGCGGACCGGCTGGGCTTCCACACGGCGAGGTGGGCGGGCAACTTCGCCGGCGGCGCGAGCAGGGACGACCTGGACGGCGTCGCGCAGGCGCACTTCCCGGCCGGGCACCCGGAGCGCGGGGTGTGGCACCGCCGGGCGGACCCGGACGGGCGCGGCTACGCGAAGCGCCGGTTCACCGAGGTGACCGCGTACCCCCTCGGGGTGGACGCGGACGAACTGCGGGCGCTGGCGCACCGGCCGGAGGTCGACGAGAAGCTGGCGCAGCTGCGGGCGGAGGTCGGCGGCCTGAAGACGATCGCCCGGGTGGACCGGACCGAGCTGTCGAAGAACATCCTGCGGGGGCTGCTGGCGTACCGGGAGCTGCTGACGGTCCACCCCGAGTGGCGGGGCCGGGTCGTCCACCTGGCCTCGGCGTACCCGTCACGGCAGGACCTGGCGGTGTACCGGGCGTACACGGAGTCGGTGCGGGAGCTGGCGGCGGAGATCAACGAGGAGTTCGGCACGGCGGACTGGCAGCCGGTGCTGGTGTCGGTGCAGGACGACTTCGCGCGGTCGCTGGCGGTGTACCGGATGGCGGACGTGGCGCTGGTGAACCCGGTGCGGGACGGGATGAACCTGGTGGCGAAGGAGATCCCGGTGGTGTCGGAGGCGGGGTGCGCACTGGTGCTGTCCACCGGGGCGGGGGCGTACGAGGAGCTCCGGGCGGACGCGCTGACGGTGAACCCGTACGACGTGTCGGCGACGGCGGAGGCGTTGCACGCGGCGCTGTCCATGCCGGACGCCGAGCGTGCGGAGCGCACGAAGCGCCTGGCCGCCGCCGCCACCGCCCTCCCCCCGGCCGCCTGGTTCGCCGCCCAACTGGCCGACCTGCTGCCGTGACCCCTGCGGGGCTGCACCGCCGTCGCCGTACTGCGCCCGCGGCCCGTCTGCTGGGGCTCCGCCCCAGACCCCGCGCCTCGATCGCCGGCGGGGCTGGAATTTCCGGCCCCGCCGGCGATCGAGGCGGGGGCCGGCCCCCGCAGCGGCACGGCGTGGTCAGGCTCCGACGGCCTTGGCCAGGGCGGCCAGGAAGGCGACGACGTCGCCCGGTCCGGCCAGGACCACGTCGGCTCGGGCGGCGAGCTCGGGGACCTCGGCCGAGCCGCTGCAGACGAGCAGGCCCGGGAGCCCCTCGGCGCGGCGTTTCTCGACGGCCGAGTACGCCGCCAGGTCACCCAGGTCGTCGCCCGCGTACAGCACCGCCTCCGCGTCCCGCTCCGCGAGGAACTCCGTGAGGGCGACGCCCTTGTCCATGCCCGGGGGGCGGAGCTCCAGGACCGCGCGGCCCGGCTCCACCATCAGCCCGTGCCGCGCGGCCAGCTCGGCCAGGGGTTCGCGCAGGGCCGCGAAGGCCGCCGCGGGGTCCGCGGCCCTCCGGGTGTGCACGGCCAGCGCCCGGCCCTTCTCCTCGATCCAGGTGCCCTGCCAGGCCCCGATCGAGTCCAGGAACCCCGGCAGCTCCGCCCGTACCGCCGCCACCCCGGGGTGCTCGGCCGGGGCGTGGACGATGCCGGTGACGGCGTCCCAGCGCTCCGCGCCGTAGTGGCCGAGGACGACGAGGTGTTCCAGTCCGGGGACCCCCGCGAAGCCTCCGTAGCGGACGGCGACGCCCGCCGGCCGGCCGGTGATCACGGCCACCGAGGCGACCTCGGGGGCGAGCGCGGAGAGGGCCGGGACGGCTCCGGGGTGGGCTCTGGCCTGGTCCGGGTCCGGGACGATGTCGGCGAGGGTGCCGTCGAAGTCCAGGGCGACCACGGACCGGCGGGGTGCGCGGAGCAGGGCTTCGAGTCCCTCGCGTCCGGCTGCGGTGACGGGCATCGGCAGGTCGTGCGGGTGGCTCCCCATACGCACGACCCTAACGGCCCAGCGCGGCGACGGCTACGGCACGGGCGGGGCCCGTCGCCCGGCCCGCCGCAGGGCGCGTCGCCGAGCCCGTCGCCCGGCCCGCCCCAGGGCGCCTCACCGAGCCCGTCGCCCGGCCTTTCGCCGGAGCTACCGCCGGGCCCGCTGGGCCTCGCGGATCCGCCGGAGCCGGTTGACCGTGCCCGGTGCGTGGGCCAGGGCCCGCGGGTCGTCCATCAGCGCGTTGAGCAGCTGGTAGTAGCGGACGGGCGTCATCCCCAGCCCTTCCCGGATGGCCCGTTCCTTGGCTCCGGGCCCGGGCCAGGTGCGTCCCTCGTACGCGAGCACCGCGGCCTCCGTGGCCGTCAGCTGCCCCTCGTCCGTCATACCGCCAGATTAACGCCGCCGTCTGACACCCCGCCCGCCGCCACCGTTCAGCGCGGGTCCGAGGCCCGCGCCGCCGTGGCGATCTCCTCCAGCACCTTCGCCGGCTGCCCGCCGGGCTGGACGGTCTTGCCGATGTTCTGCTTGATGTCCTCGCTGACGCCGGCCCAGGACTTCTTGCCGACCGGGTACAGCCGTGAGCCGGGCAGCGCCGTCAGGAAGGGCTTCAGCTGCGGCGCCGAGCCGCCGGTGGCGCCCTGCTTGGCCAGGTAGCCGCTGGTGGTGGCCGGGAGCAGGTCGTACATGTCCGTGAAGGCCGTCACGTTCTTCGGCTCGTACAGGTAGTCGAGGAACTTCCCGGACTGCGTGCGGTGGCCGTTCTTGAAGGCCATGACCCAGTCGGCGACGCCCATGGCCGGCTCTGCGGACCCGGTGGCCGTGGGCAGCGGGACCATGCCGAACTTCACGCCCTTGGCCTCGGCCTGCTTCATCAGCGACGGGTGTCCGTTGAGCATGCCGACCTCGCCCTTGGTGAAGCCGTCGAAGGCGGCCTGCCGGTCCAGCTTCCCCGGCTCGACGGGGCCGGTCAGCCCCTGCCCGACCATCTTGTCCCGCAGGAACTCCAGCGCCTTGACGTTGTCGGGGGAGTCGATCGAGTAGGACTCCTCGTTGTCGGTGTAGCCGCCGCCGCCCGCTAGCATCCACATCATCGTCTCGGCCTGCGCCTCCTCGCGGCCCAGCGGCAGCGCGAAGGGGGTGGGCACGCCCGCGCCCTTGAGCTTCTTGGCCGCCGCCTCCAGGTCCGCCCAGCTCTTCGGCTGCCAGCCGGCCTTGGCGTCCTTGCCGATCACGCCCGCGTCGGCGAGCAGCTTCTCGTTGTAGAAGAGCAGCCGGGTGCTGGAGACGAAGGGCAGGCCGTACTGGACCTGCTTGACCTTGCCCGCGTCCGCGAGGGGGGCGAGGAAGTCGGCCTCGGTCTTCACCGAGAGCAGCTCCGCCGCCGAGTACAGCTTGCCGGCGGCCGCGTAGTCGGCGTAGGCGCCGATCTGGGCGATGTCGGGGGCCTTGCCGGCCTTGACCATGTCGGCGACCTTGGCGTCGACCTCGGACCACGAGTAGACGGAGACCTCGACCTTGACGCCCGGGTTGGCCTTCTCGAAGCCCTTGGCGAGGCCCTTCCAGTACCCAGCCGAGGAGTTCTGCGGATTGTCCCCGTAGTCGGCCGCCACGACCCGCAGGGTCACGTCGTTGTCTCCGGTGACCCCGCCGAGGGCTCCGCAGCCCGTCAGCGTCACGGCAGTCAGGCACAGCGCGGCGCCGGACGCGGCCAGGCTCAGGTAACGGCCCTTCACAGTTCTCGATCCACCCCTTGTTGTACGTACGATCCACGTAAGGTCTACACCACTTTGGCGGCTCCTCCACATCGGGATCCCGACCGGGGTCCGGATTTTGTATGGCCACTCAACAATCCCCCTCAATGGACTAGACCTTTCCACGCCAAGCACGCGAGACTGTCCCTGTGAAACCCGTGAAACACGTCATCGCCCTCGATGTGGGCGGCACCGGGATGAAGGCCGCCCTCGTCTCCGACGACGGCACCCTGCTCCACGAAGCGCGCCGTGCCACCGGCCGCGAGCGGGGCCCCGACGCCGTCGTCGAGACGATCCAGGACTTCGCCGCCGAGCTGCTCGACACCGGCCGCGAACGCTTCGGGCGGCCCGCGTCGGCCGCCGGCGTCGCCGTCCCCGGCATCGTCGACGCCGACCACGGGATCGCCGTCTACGCGGCGAACCTGGGCTGGCGCGACGTACCGATGCGCGCCCTGCTCAGCGCCAGACTCGGCGGCATCCCGGTGGCCCTCGGCCACGACGTGCGCACGGGCGGACTCGCCGAGGGCCGCATCGGAGCCGGCCGCGGCGCCGACCGCTTCCTCTTCGTCCCCCTCGGCACCGGCATCGCCGGAGCCATCGGCATCGCCGGCCGCATCGAGGCCGGCGCCCACGGCTACGCGGGCGAGATCGGGCACATCGTGGTACGCCCGGGCGGCCCCGCCTGCGGCTGCGGCCAGCACGGCTGCCTGGAGACCCTCGCCTCGGCCGCCGCCGTCAGCCGCGCCTGGGCGGCCGCCTCCGGCGACCCCGGGGCCGACGCCGCGGACTGCGCCAAGGCCGTCGAAGCCGGCGACGCGCGCGCCCGCGAGGTCTGGCTGGCCGCCGTCGGCGCCCTCGCCGACGGGCTGGTCACCGCCATCACCCTGCTGGACCCGCGCACGCTGATCATCGGTGGCGGGCTGGCCGAGGCGGGGGAAACCTTGTTCACACCACTACGGACGGCGGTGGAGGAGCGCGTGACGTTCCAGCGGCTCCCCCACATCGTCCCGGCGGCCCTCGGGGACACCGCCGGATGCCTGGGCGCAGGGCTGCTCGCCTGGGACCTACTCGCCACGGAGGTACCTGCCTGATGTCCGCAAGCGCGCGCAGCACTGTTCTCTCCGGTGCCAGGGTGGTGCTGCCCACCGGAACCGTGGCGGGCGGCCGGGTCATCGTCGACGGCGACCGCATCGCCGGCAGCGCCCACGAGGGCTCGCGGACCGTGGACCTGTCCGGGCACTGGATCGTCCCCGGCTTCGTCGACATGCACAACCACGGCGGCGGCGGCGCCTCCTTCACCTCCGGCACCGCCGAGGACGTCCTCCAGGGCGTCCGCACCCACCGCGAGCACGGCACCACCACCCTCGTCGCCTCCACCGTCACCGGCGACCTGGACGAACTGGCCCGCCGCGCCGGACTGCTCGCCGAGCTCACCCGGCAGGGCGAGATCGCCGGCATCCACTTCGAGGGGCCGTTCATCAACCCCTGCCGCAAGGGCGCGCACAAGGAGGACCTGCTCCGCGACCCCGACCCGGCCGAGGTCCGCAAGCTGATCGACGCCGCGCACGGCACGGCCCGCATGTTCACCCTCGCCACCGAACTCCCGGGCGGCCTGGACTCCGTACGGCTGCTCGCCGAGCACGGGGTGATCGCCGCGATCGGGCACACGGACGCCACGTACGAGCAGACGCGCGCCGCCATCGACGCGGGCGCGACCGTGGCCACCCACCTCTTCAACGCGATGCCGCCCCTCGCGCACCGCGAGCCCGGCCCGATCGCCGCGCTGCTGGAGGACGAGCGGATCACCGTCGAGCTCATCAACGACGGCACCCACCTTCACCCGGCGGCCCTCGAACTGGCCTTCCACCACGCGGGCGCGCACCGCGTGGCGCTGATCACCGACGCGATGGACGCCGCCGGCTTCGGCGACGGGACCTACCACCTCGGCCCGCTGGAGGTCGAGGTCAAGGAGGGCGTGGCCCGGCTCGTGGAGGGCGGCTCCATCGCCGGCTCCACCCTGACCCTGGACACGGCCTTCAAGCGCTCGGTGACCCTCGACAAGCTGCCGGTGGAGTCCGTGGTCCAGGCGATCTCCGCCAACCCGGCCAAGCTCCTCGGCCTGTACGACGAGATCGGCTCGCTGGAGCCCGGCAAGTACGCGGACCTCGTCGTCCTGGACGCCGCCTTCGACGTCAGGGGCGTCATGCGGCGCGGCGAATGGGTCGTCAGCCCCCTCGCCGCGGCGGCGATCTGACGGCCAAGCGGCTGTAACGACGAAGGCGGTCGGCCCGAGGACTGGGCCGACCGCCTCGGGTTTGGCATGATCCCGGCAGCAACAGACCCGGGGGTGCCCATGATCCTGACCGTGACGCTCAACACCGCACTCGACGTCACGTACCGCGTGCCGAGGCTGCTTCCGCACGCCTCGCACCGGGTCGCGGCCGTCACCGAACGCCCCGGCGGCAAGGGCATCAACGTCGCCCGCGTCCTGGCCGCGCTCGGCCACGAGGTGACGGCGACGGGCTTCGCGGGCGGGCCGGTCGGCTCGGTCGTCCGCGAACTGCTCGCCCGCTCCCCGCAGGTGGTGGACGCCCTGGTGCCCTGCGCGGACGGCAGCCGCCGCACCCTGGCCGTGGTCGACGACTCCTCCGGCGACACCACCCAGTTCAACGAACCGGGGCCGCTGATCACGCCCGCCGAATGGTCCCGGTTCCTCGCGCAGTACGGGGACCTGGTCCGCGGCGCCCGCGCCGTGGCCCTGTGCGGCAGCCTCCCGCCGGGCGTGCCCGTCGGCGCGTACGCGGTCCTCGTCCGGGCGGCCCGCGCGGCCGGGGTCCCCGTCCTCCTCGACACCAGCGGCGAGGCCCTGCGCCGCGGGGTCGCCGCCCGGCCCGAGATCATCAAGCCGAACGCGGCCGAGCTGGCCGAGCTCACCGGGTCCCGCGACCCGCTGCCCGCCACCCGCGACGCCCGCCGCCGGGGCGCCCACGCCGTGGTCACCTCGCTGGGCCCGGACGGCCTGCTGGCCGCCACCGCCGAAGGCACCTGGCAGGCCGCCCCGCCGCGCGCGCTGGCCGGCAACCCCACCGGAGCGGGCGACTCCGCGGTCGCCGGCCTGCTGTCGGCCCTGGTGGAGGGGGCGGACTGGGAGGAACGGCTCACCCGCGCGGTCGCCCTCTCGGCGGCCACCGTCCTCGCCCCGGTGGCGGGAGAGTTCGACCCCCGCACCTACGAGGAGGTACGGGGGTCGGTGAAGGTCACGACCGCCGGCTGAGGCCGGGGGCGTGTCCTAGAAGTTCTCCAGCCACAGCTGGTCGATGTTGACGTTGCAGCTGTTGCCGGCCTCGCACGACAGCTTGATCGTGTTGGTGCCCTTGTCGAGGTTGACCTGGCCCCAGGTCGTCTGCCAGCCCTTCTCCCAGTCGCCCTTGGGCGACTTGGCGAAGTTGCGCATGCTGATCGGCGCCTCGTTCGGCTTGCCGTTGACGGTCAGGGTGCCGTTGGCGTCCTCGCCCGGGATGCCGAAGCGCACGTAGAACTTGTACTTCCCGGCCTTGGGGACGTCCAGGGTCCACGTCACGGCCGCGCCGGGCCGGTTGAACCCGCCGACGTACTGTCCGCCCGAGCTCTTCGCCCCCGGAATCGTGGTCTCCAGGGCCGCACCGCCCGTGATGGACATGCCCGCGCCGGCCGCCTCGCCCTTGGGCAGCGGGGCCTGGGAGGGCGCGGGAGAGCCGCTCGGGGGCGCGGCCGAGGGGTTCTGCGGGGCCGCCGACTGCTGGCCGCCGTTCGCCTGGTCCTGGTCCTTCTTGTCCTTGTCCTTGTCACCGAAGGCCAGGGCCGCGCCGATGCCGATCACGACCGCGCCGACCACCGCGACGGCGGCGATCAGCAGACCGCGGCGGCTGGAGCCGCCGCCGGAGCCGTGGCCGCCGGAGTGCGAGATCGCCTGGGTCTGGTGCTGCGGGGCCTGCGGCTGCTGCGGAACCCCGTAGCCGCCCGCCTGGAGGGCCTCCGGAGCCTGGTACTGGGCCTGGTAGGGCGGCTGCTGCGCGGGAACCTGACCGCGCTGACCGCCGTTGCGGCGCTCGCCGACCGTCCGCACCTGGTGGTGGGAGGTGCGGGGAACTCCGGGCTGCGCACCGGAATGACCGCCCGCCGCGGGCCCCGGGTAGCCGTATGCGCCGCCCTGACCTGGCGGTGTGGCTCCGGCCGCCTGGCCGTCCTCGTAGAGGTAGCCGAACGGATCGTCGTCCTCGGGCTTGTTCGCCCCACCGTGCGGGCCGTTGTTCGCGGGCGTCGTCATCGCAGGTCACTCCTTTCGACCCCCGGGAGCCTACCCCGAACAGGTGCACCCACGGGCGACGGACCGCTTCAGCCGGCCCTGCGGTGCGCCTTGGAGCGGGACCGCTTCTCGATGTACATCCGCTGGTCGGCGGAGCGCAGCACCTCGTCCGCCGACATCCCGCAGCTCGCCCAGCCGATGCCGAAACTGGCTCCCACACGGACCGCACGGCCGTCGACCCGGATCGGCGGGATGATCGCGTTGCGCAGCCGGACGGCGAGATCGGCGGCGTCCGCCGCACCCAGGCCGTCGGCAAGGACGACGAATTCGTCACCACCCAGCCGAGCGACGGTGTCACCGTCCCTGACGCACGTCGTGAGCCGCCGGGCGACCTCGATCAGAACCGCGTCGCCCGTGTGGTGCCCGAACCTGTCGTTGATCGACTTGAAGCCGTCGAGGTCGCAGAAGAGCACCGCGAGCCCCTTCGTCCCGTCGTCGATGTCGGTCGCGGGCGCCACCGTGTGCACGTGGTGGTCGTACGGACCGTCCTCCGGCGTCGCGGCCGGCGCCCCGGGGAACTCGTAGGGGTCGGACCCGGTGTACCGGTCGGGTCCGTCGGCCTGAAAGCCGTGCTCACCGGCACCACCCGCCTCCGTGCGCACCTCGTAGCCGTCGTGCACCGGGCGCCCGTCGTGTCCGTCACGCCCCTCGAAGGCCGCGTCCAGGGCCTCGATCGCGGTGGCGCGCACGGACTGTGGCCTGCGGCACAGCCGTGCGCCGAGCCGGGACCGCAGCTCGGCGCTGTTGGGCAGGCCGGTCAGCGAGTCGTGGCTGGCGCGGTGGGCGAGCTGGAGCTCGTGGCGTTTGCGCTCCTCGATGTCCTCGACGTGCGTCAGCAGGAACCGCGGCCCGTCGGCGGCGTCGGCGACGACGGAGTTGCGCAGCGAGACCCATACATACGTGCCGTCGCGCCGGCCCAGGCGCAGCTCGGCGCGCCCGCCCTCGGCGGAGGTCCGCAGCAGGGTGCCGATGTCCTCGGGGTGGACCAGGTCGGAGAAGGAGTAGCGGCGCAGCACGGAGGCCGGCCGGCCGAGCAGCCGGCACAGCGCGTCGTTGGTCCGCAGCAGCCGGCCGTGCTGGTCCCCGCCCATCTCGGCGATGGCCATGCCGCTGGGCGCGTACTCGAAGGCCTGCCGGAAGGACTCCTCGCTGGCGCGCAGCGCCTGCTGTTCACGCTCCAGCCGGACCAGGGCCCGCTGCATGTTCGCCCGGAGCCTCGCGTTGCTGATCGCAATCGCGGCCTGGAAGGCGTACATCTGGAGCGCTTCGCGCCCCCACGCGCCGGGGCGGCGGCCGTTGCGCGGTCTGTCCACCGAAATGACACCCAGAAGTTCCCCCCCGGACGCGTACATGGGGGCATAGAGCCGGTCCTCGGGGTGCCACTCGTCCTCGAAGCGCGGATCGGGGCCGTCCGTGTGCCACTGGGGGACGTCGTCCTCCATGAGGATCCAGCCCTCGGTGTGCGGGATGAACCGGAGCCCGTCCCAGTTCTCACCCATCGTCAGGCGGCGTTCCCAGGAGGCGCGGGAGCCGACGCGGCCGGTGATGAGCGCCTCGGCGGCGGGGTCTCCGGCGAAGGCGGCGACGACCAGATCGCCGTCAGGGCGTACGAGGTTGACACAGGCGAGTTCGTAACCGAGGCCCACGACGATGCCGTCCACGACGGTCTGCAGAGTGTCCGCCAGGCTCCTGGCCGTGTTGAGCTCGGCCACCACCCGGTGCAGCTGCCGCAGGGTCGCAAGACGGACGTACGGCTCCGACTCGGTCTCCATTGCTCGCTCTCCCCGAGACCTCGACAGCAACTCCAGGTTTGTCATCGGCGTTTCGTTGCGGTGTCCCGTCCACTGAATCACAGTGAGCTGTGCGGCAGGTACACAGGGTCAACAAATCTTGCCCTCTGTGACTCAAGTCACATGAGATGAATAACGGTGCGTGGAGAGGCTCGTGCCGACTGGGAGCGCTCCCCCGCCTTCCCGAGAGCAAACGATACGCCGGGGCCTAGGCCAAGGGGCGGGGGCGCGACTCGGACCAGGGCCCGATGTGTGGCGCGGGAGCGTGAGATTAGCGTTTCAGTGTGCTGAAGACGACCCCCGTGCCCCGCCCGTCCCATGGAAGCCCGCATGCTGAGGGAGTGAGCAATGACGAGTTCCGAGCCGCGATGGCCCGGCTGGCGGCGGGCGTGTGCCTGATCACCGCACACGAGACCCCCCTGACGGCGGACGGCCCGCGCGGCGAGGACGTCGGCATGACGGCGACCGCCTTCATGTCCGTGTCCCTGGACCCGCCGCTGGTCCTGGTGAGCGTGCGCGAGGACTCCCGGATGGACGACCTGCTCGCGGAACAGCCCCTCTGGGCGGTCTCGGTCCTCGCCGACCACCAGCTCCAGGTCGCGGGCCGCTTCGCGATGAAGGGCCGCATCAGCGACCGGCTGCTCTTCGCGGACCTGCCGTACGTACGCGGCGAGGCCTCCGGCGCCCCGCTGCTGACCGGCGCCCTGGCCACCCTGGAGTGCCGCACCGAGAACCGCGTCGAGGCGGGCGACCACACCCTGGTCATCGGCCGCGTCCTGACGGCGGCCCTCCCGTCCCCGGACCAACAGCCCCTGACGTACTTCCGCGGCCGCTACAGGCACCTGAACGGCCAGTAGCCGCAATCCGGCCCGGCCGCACCACCCGGCCCGGCCGCCGTTCGAGGCGGGGGGTCCCCCGGACGGAGTCTGGGGGAGGGTCCGGGGCGGAGCCCCGATCTTTCGGCCTGAGCCGCGGGCGGGCAGGCCGGCGGCTACCAGTCGCGCCCGGTCCGCCCGCGCTTGGTCTCGGCCCGCGCCTTCTTCTCCCGCAGCCGCCGCTCGTTGATCCCCCGCGGGATCTTCGTCGCCCGACGCTGCCTCGGCGGCGGGGCCGTCGCCTCCGCCAGCAGCGAAGCCATCCGGACCAGCGCCATCTCCCGGTTGCGGAACTGCGAGCGGTGCTCGGAGGCACGTACGGTCACCACCCCGCCCACCAGGCGGGACGCCAGCCGCTCCAGCGCCCGCTCCTTCCACACGTCCGGCAGCGCCTTCGTCGCCGCCAGGTCGAACATCAGCTCCACCCGCGAGTCGGAGGTGTTCACGTGCTGCCCGCCGGGCCCGGAGGAACGCGAGAAGCGCCAGGCGAGCTCGCCCTCGGGGAGCACGACCGAACCGCGGATGACATAAGGACCAGGCATGCCCCCTATGATCCGTGCCCGCCCCCGCCCCCGTCACTCAGATTTCACGGCGGGAACCCGACAGGCCTCTCGTCGCGTTATAGGGGGCAGCGGTAGTTTGACCGCCTGTACGTGCATGTTGGATGAGGAAAGGGACATTCCCATGGCTGTCAGCCTGTCCAAGGGCGGCAACGTCTCGCTCACGAAGGAGGCCCCCGGCCTCGCTGCCGTCACGGTCGGCCTCGGCTGGGACGTCCGTACGACGACCGGTGTCGACTTCGACCTCGACGCCTCGGCCATCGCGGTCAACCCGACCGGCAAGGTCGTCTCCGACGGCCACTTCGTCTTCTTCAACAACAAGTCCACCCCGGACCAGACCATCGTCCACACCGGTGACAACCGCACCGGCGAGGGCGCGGGCGACGACGAGGCCATCAACGTCAACCTCGCGGGCCTGCCGGCCGACGTGGACAAGATCGTCTTCCCGGTCTCCATCTACGACGCCGAGGCCCGCAGCCAGAACTTCGGCCAGGTCCGCAACGCGTACATCCGCGTCGTGAACCAGGCCGGCGGCGCCGAGATCGCCCGCTACGACCTCTCCGAGGACGCGGCGACCGAGACCGCCATGGTCTTCGGCGAGCTCTACCGCAACGGCGCGGAGTGGAAGTTCCGCGCGGTCGGCCAGGGCTACGCCTCCGGCCTCACCGGCATCGCGCAGGACTTCGGCGTCAACGTCTGAGCCCAGCCCGGCACGGCTCGGCACAGCCCGGCACGGCTCGGCACAGCCCGGCACGACCCGGTCCGGCGCTGAGCGCCGACGGGACACCAGCGCAGGTGAAGCCCCCTCCCGGCCGTCCGGGGAGGGGGCTTCGCTACCGTTCGACAGGTGATCCTCCAACCGCTCGTCCCCGTCGACGGCGCCCTCCCCGGCCCGGTCCTCACCGAGGTCGCCGCCCTCTACTCGACGAACCACGCGTTCTTCGAACTCAGCGGCGACTTCCCCGACCCGGACCGCATCACCGTCGAACAGGTCGCGGCCGCCCTCGCCGACGAACTCGCCCACGACGGCGCCGAGGTCCTCCTGGCCCGTTCCGCCGGCCGCCTCGTCGGCCTGGCCGCCACCCTGGCCCACCACCCCGACCCGGCCTCCGCCGGCACGGACCCGTGGATCGGCCTGCTGCTCATCGACGCCACCGCGCACCGCGAGGGATACGGCCGTGCCGTCGCCACCCTGGTCGAGGACCGCTTCCGCGCCGCCGGGCGCACCGGCGTGCAGATCGCCGTACTGGACAACAACCCCAAGGCCCTCGCCTTCTGGCAGTCCCAGGGGTACGCCGAACTGCGCCGGGCCGAGGACCGCGAGCTTGGCCGCGACTGCACCGTGCTGCGCAAGCCGCTCGAAGCCCCGTAGCCGACGGGCCGGTTACCTGGGCCGGCCCTCGCCGTACAGCCAGACGTCCCAGACCTTCTTCAGGTCGTGCCCCGTCTTCTCTTCCGCGTAGGCCGTGAAGTCGGCCGTACTCGCGTTCCCGTGACGGTGGTCCGCCGCCCAGCCGCGCACCAGGGCGAAGAACTTCTCGTCGCCCACCTCCTGGCGGATCCGGTGCAGGACCATCGCACCGCGGTAGTACACGGGCTCGTCCGAGATGTGATCGGGCCCGGGCGGGGAGGCCGGCGGGAAGGCGTCCCAGTCGGAGGCGGCCTCCTCGTCGACGGACGTGTCACCGGCCAGGAACGCCTCGAAGTGCCGCTGGGCGGTGGGCCCGCCGTGCTCCTCGGCCCACAGCCACTCGGCGTAGGTCGCGAAGCCCTCGTTGAGCCACATGTCCTTCCAGGACTTCGGCGACACCGAGTTGCCGAACCACTGGTGGGCGAGCTCGTGCAGGACGAGCTCCTCGCTCTCGGGCGGACCGGAGAAGACGGGCTTCGTCTGGGTCTCCAGCGCGTACCCGAGGGTGCCGGCCGGCAGCACGACCGCGCCCGCCGTGCCGAAGGGGTACGGGCCGAACCGGCCGCTGCCCCATTCCACCATCTCCGGCAGCCGCGCGAGCGGACCTCTGCTCGCGGCCGCCTCGCCGGGCGCCACCGCGGTGTAGAGCCGGGTCCCCGACGGCGTCCGCCCCGTCGTCACCTTGTACGGGCCGACGACGGCGGTGGCCAGGTAGCTCGCCATCGGCTCCGGGCTGTGCCACGCGAACTCGGTCCGCCCGTCCGTACCTTCGGTGCGGGAGCGCAGCTCCCCGTTGGACACGGCCTCGTAGCCGCGCGGGACGGTGAGCGTGATGTCGTAGGTGGCCTTGTCACTGGGGTGGTGGTTGCCCGGGAACCAGGTCATCGACCCGACCGGCTCACCGACGCCGACCGCACCGGCCCGCGTCGCCGCGCCGGCGGGCGCGCCCCCGACGTCCTCGGTGGTGATCCACCCCTCCTTGGCGCCGTCCGCGTCCGTGAGGGTCTTCGGCTTGCCGCCGTACTCGACCTCCGTACGGAAGACCTCGCCCTTCTTCAGGTCCTCGGCCGGGCGCACGGTCAGCTCGTTGCCGGTCCGGTTGTACCGGGCCCCGACGCCCTGCACGGTCACGCCCTCGACCTTCAGACCACTGAGATCGAGGTTGAAGGAGCTGAGCCCCTGCTCGGCGCGGGCGGTGATCACGGCCGTACCGTGCAGCTCCCCGTCGGCGGGGTCGTAGTCCAAGTCCAGCGCGTAGTGGTCGACCTGGTAGCCGCCGTTGCCGGCCTTGGGGAAGTACGGGTCGCGCAGGCCCGACGCGCCCGGCCGCCCCTGCACCGTGCCTCCCGTACACGCCGTGGTGAGGGCGAGGAGGGAGGCGACGGCAGGGACGGCGAGGCGGAGGAGTGCGCGGTGTTCCACGCACTCGATCCTAGGCGGGCTGTCCGTGCGGGCTACTTGCCCAGGGCGTCGACACCGGCCTTGGCGAACTTCTCGTCCAGGTCGCCGCTCGGGGCGCCGGCCACACCGATGCCCGCGACGGGCGCGCCGTTCGCCTGCACCGGGGTGCCGCCGCCGAGGAAGAGGGTGCCGGGGATGTCCTTCAGGTTCGGGGCCTGGGCGAGGCGGCCCACGAGCACCGAGGTCGGGGCGTTCCAGGACACGGCGGTGAAGGCCTTGCGCTGCGCCGACTCGTAGGACTGCGGGCCGGCCCCGTCGCCGCGCAGGGTGACGATGGTGTTGCCGTTGCGGTCCACCACCGCGACCGTCACCTTCTGGTTCTCGGCCTGCGCGGCCTGCAGCGCGGCCTGGGCGGCGCGGGTGGCGGCGTCGACGGTGAGGTGCGTCGTCGTGGTGAAGTTCTTGTCGCTCGGCCCGTCCTTCTTGCCGGCGACGGCGACGGCGGCGGCGGCCGGGGCGGCGTCGTCGGCAGGGGTGGCGCTGGCGCTCACGGCTCCGAAGGCACCGGCGCCCAGGGCGGCGGCGAGGGCGGTACCGGTGAGAACGCGGGTGCGGGTGTTCATCTCTGCTCCTGAGAACGGTGACACGGGGACGGGTGACGGGGTGACGGCATCGGTTCGGTCCGGGCCGGTCGGACCAGCTCCTTCACTGCTCCAAGCCTGTCCCCGAACTCCCCGCCACCCCGTCCCCGTACCGGCTCCCCCCGCCCACCGCACCGGTTGACCCGAGGGTCAACCGATCGGTCGATGCGGCCCGCCTCCGGCGCGGTATTTCCTGTTCTTCCCCCTCGCCACACAACTCCAGCCCCGCCGCACCACTCCAGCCCCATCGCACCACTCCAGCCCCGCCGCACCACTCCAGCCCCGCCGGCGTTTGAGGCGCGGGGTCCGGGGCGGAGCCCCGCTCTCTCAGCCCCGCCGGCGATTGAGGCGCGGGGGCTCGGGGGCAGCGTCCCCGGCAACGCCGCCGCACCGCCCACACCCCGCCCCACGGCCGACAATGGACCCATGCCCCGACCCGAGGAGCAACCAGTGCCCCCCGCCCCGCCGCGCGACGACACCCGCACGCTGGCGACCGTCGCGCACACCGCCTTCTTCCTCCTCCTTGGCGCCTCCCTGGTCCGCTTCCTCCTGCGCCACCCCGGCGACCCCCGCACCCCGTGGATCGTCGTTCTCAGCATCACCCTGGCCCTGCTCTACGTCCTCGGCCCCGCCCTCGGCACCGGCACCGGCACCGGCACCGGCCCCGCCCTCCGCACAGGCACAGGCACCGCCCCCCGCACAGGCGCCGCCCAGGCACTCGCCCCCACCGCCCGCCGGCTCCTCTGGCTCGGCCTGGTCGTCACCACCTGGGTGGTCCTGGTCGTCCTCGCGCCGAGCTTCGCCTGGTGCGCCGTACCGCTCTTCTTCACCGCCCTGCGCACCCTCCCGCCCCGCGCCGCCGTCGTCCTGGTCGCCCTCCTCACCGGCTTCGTGGTGATCGCCCAGCTGAAGCTGTCCAAGTCCTTCGACCCCAACCTGCTCCTGGCCCCGCCCGCGGTCGCCGCCCTCGCCACCGCTGTCTTCGTCCATATGGAACGCCAGGCCCAGGCCCAGCGGGCACTGATCGACGACCTGATCCGCACCCGCCGGGAACTGGCCGCCACCGAGCGCCGCGAAGGCACCCTCGCCGAACGGCAGCGGCTGTCCATGGAGATCCACGACGCCCTCGCCCAGAACCTGTCCAGCCAGCAGATGCTGCTCCAGGCCGCCGACCGCACCTGGGACACCGACCCGGCCACCGCCCGCGCGCACGTCCGTACCGCCACCGGCATCGCCGCGCACGGACTCGCCGAGGCCCGCCGGCTCGTCCACGACCTGGCCCCGTCCGAGCTCGCCGACGGCGCCGGCCTCGCCGAGGCGCTGCGCGCCCTGGACGCCGGCCCGGACATCGAGGTCCGCTTCCACCTCGAAGGCACCCCCGCCCCGCTCCCGGACCGCGTCCAGTCCGCCCTGCTGCGCATAGCCCAGGGCGCGCTGGCCAACGTCCGCGAGCACTCCGGCGCCCGTACGGCCGCACTCACGCTCAGCTTCCTCGGGGACCAAGTGGTCCTGGACATCGCCGACGACGGCCACGGATTCGCCGAGCCCCGGACCGACGCCGCCGAGCGCGGCCACGGCCTCCCCGCGATGCGGGCCCGCGTCCGCCAGCTCGGCGGCACCCTCACGATCGAATCCGCGCCGGGCGAGGGCACCGTCCTCTCCGCGGCCATCCCCCTGGAGCCGGCCCCATGACGACGATCCTGCTCTGCGACGACCACGTGGTGGTCCGCGCCGGCCTCCTCGCCCTCCTCGGCAGCGAGCCGGACATCGAGGTACTCGGCGAGGCGGGCAGCGGCGAGGAGGCCGTCGCCCTGGCCGCGAAGCTCCGCCCCGACGTGGTCCTCATGGACCTCCAGCTCGGCGAGGGCATCGACGGGGTGGAGGCCACCCGCCGCATCACCGCCGCCCCCAACCCCCCGCACGTCCTCGTCCTCACCACGTACGACACGGACGCCGACATCACCCGGGCGATCGGCGCGGGCGCCACCGGCTACCTCCTCAAGGCCGAACGCCCGGAGGAACTCTTCGCCGCCATCCACTCGGCCGCCCAGGGCCGCACCACCCTCTCCGCGCCCGTCGCCAGCCGTGTCATGGCCCACATGCGCGGCACCCGCCCCACCCTGACCGACCGCGAACTGGACATCCTCGGCCAGCTGGCCCGCGGCCTCGGCAACCGCGACATCGCCCGCGCCCTGTTCATCAGCGAAGCCACGGTCAAGACCCACCTGGGCCGCATCTACGACAAACTCGGCGTCGACACCCGCGCGGGCGCGGTCTCGGTGGCCAAGGAACAGCGCCTGCTGCCCTGACATCGGAGGTGAGCGGCCCCGGCCGCACGTGACACCATCGGGTACGTGCTCGACATCGGCTACTCCCTCTCCCGGCGCTTCCCCGACCCCCCGCAGACCGACTACCGCTCGGCGGACGTCCACTCCCTGCGCCACGACCTGTTCTGCGGGGACGTCTACCTCGCGGACACCAACGCGGACCGGGAAGTGTCCACAGCCTGGGGATGGGTGCCCGTACTGGACTTCGCCTGGGCGCTGTGCGACATCGTCGAACAGCTCGACCAGGACCCCCGCGGCAACCGCTCGGCCAACCGCCAGCACGCCGAACTCGACTTCACCGAGTCCACGGACCGGATGCTCTTCGAGCGCCGCTTCGGCTGGGTCGACGTGGAGGCCGACTGGATGCCGGCCGAGGAAGCCCCGCTGACCTTCAGCCACCGGCTGCTGCGCCGCGAGGCCCGCGACTTCCTGCACGACCTGGTCGCTGACCTCATCGACATGCACGACGGCCTCGCCGACAACCCCGTCATCTGGACCCTCCAGGCCAAGTTCCCCCGCGTCCCGGCCTGACCCGCTCCACCCTGCCCCACTCCGCCCCGGCGGGCCCCCTCCAGCCCCGGCCGGCGTTTGAGGCGCGGGGGCACGGGGCAGCGCCCCAGGCGCTTTCAGCCCCCGCCGGCGTTTGAGGCGCGGGGCCACGGGGGCAGCGCCCCAGGCCCTTTCAGCCCCGCCCCGTTTGAGGCGCGGGGGCACGGGGGCAGGCGCCCCAGGCCCTTTCGGCCCCGCCGGCATTTGAGGCGCGGGGTCCGGGGCTGCGCCCCAGGCCCTTTCAGCCCCGCCGGCGTTTGAGGCGCGGGGGCACGGGGGCAGCGCCCCCGCAGCGGCGCCGCGCCCGGCATCCAACCGATCCGGCCGGGGTCACCCCAGCACCCGCACCCCCAGCTGGGAAGCAAGCGCCGGAGCCAGGTCGAACAGCTGCGCCGGGCTGATCACGGCCCCGGCCAAGGCGTCCACGCCCCGCGCGATCCCCAGCTCCGTGGCCTCCCGCAGGTCCACGTCCTGCAGCCGGACGCCACTGAAGTCCACCCCGCGCAGCGCGCAGTCCCGGAACTCCACCCGCTCCAGCACCGCCCCCGCGAAGTCCGGCTCCACCAGCACGCACCCCTCGAAGACCACGTCCTTGAGCCGCGCCTTCCGCAGGTTGAGGTAGTCGATCTTCCCCCCGCGGACCACCACCCGCTCCAGGACCGCCCCGTGCATCTGCACCCCGCCGAGCCGGGCGTCCACCAGCTCCACGTCCCGCAACGAGGCCCCGGACAGGTCCGTACCCACCCCCCGGACCCCCTCCAGCACCGAGTCCAGGAACCGCGCCTTCGCCAGCCCCGCCTCGTCCAGCGCGCAGCGCCGCACCGCGCAGTCCATGAACCGGGCCCCGATCCCCTCCTGCCCCGCCAGATCCAGGTCCGCGAACTCCACCCCGTCGTAGTCCCCGTCCGGCTCCAGCCCACCCCCCTCCCACGCCACCAGCTCCGGCAGCCGCAACTCCGGCCGTCGCGCCGCCTTCACCGTCTGCTCCTGCCCTGTGCGCACCATCCCCCCATCGTGACCGACCCCACTGACAACCCCTTGACCTCAACCACGCTTCAGGCACGAACGTAGGCCCATGACCACCGTGCCCACCACACCCACCACGCCCACCGAACCCACCATGAACGCGATCCGCCTCCACGCCTTCGGCCCCGCCGAGAACCTCACGTACGAAGCCGTCCCGGCGCCCGTCCCCACCCGCGGCCAGGTCCGCATCGCCGTCGCCGCCGCAGGCGTCCACCTCCTCGACACCGCCCTGCGCGAGGGCGTACGCGGCCCCGCGCCGGCCCTGCCCGAACTCCCCACCATCCCGGGCCGCGAGGTCGCCGGCACCGTCGACGCCCTCGGCCCCGGCACGGACCCCGCCTGGCTCGGCCGCACCGTCGTCGTCCACCTCGGCTTCGCCCCCGGCGGCTACGCCGAATACGCCGTCGCCGATGCCGAGCGCCTGCACCCCGTACCGCCCGGCCTCGACCCCGCCGAGGCCGTCGCCATGGTCGGCACCGGCCGCACCGCCCTGGGGATCCTCCAGTTCGCCGACCTCGGCCCGGGCTCAGTCGCCCTGGTCCCCGCCGCCGCGGGCGGCATCGGCACCCTGCTCGTCCAGTACGCCGTGAACGCCGGCGCCACCGTGATCGCCCTCGCCGGCGGCCCCGCCAAGACCGCCCGCGCCGCCGCCAACGGCGCTCACCTCGCCCTCGATTACAGCGACCCCGCCTGGCCCGACGCCGTACGCGCCCGGTACCCCGCCGGTGCCACCGTCCTCTTCGACTCCGTCGGCGGCGAAACCGCCCGCACGGCCCTCACCCTGCTCGCCCCCGGCGCCCGCCACCTCGTCTTCGGCTGGTCCGGCGGCCCTCTCGACCTCACGGCCGCCGAACGCGCCGACCTCACCGCCCGGGGCATCACCACTCGCGGCGTCCTCGGCCCGGCCATGCTCCAGCAGGTCGGCGCCCCCGACCCGCTGCGCGTCCTGGAAACCCGCGCCCTCACCGAAGCCGCCGCCGGCCGCCTGCGCCCGGCCCTGACCCGCTACCCCCTGGCCAAGGCCGCCGCCGCCCACCACGCCCTCGCCACCCGCGCCACCACGGGCAAGGTAGTCCTGGAACCCTGACCGGCACCCGCCACGGCGGGGCGCGATCAGCGGGTCGTCCACCACGCGGTGAATCCCGAGCATCCGACAGCGATCAACGTGCTCATCAGCCGCACGGGTGCCTTCTGGATCACGAGGTGAAAACCTCCCGCACGGAGTTCCAGAAACGGTTTCTGCGTCTTGGTCTCGGACACGGCACGCTCCTGGGAGGTCAACCAGCCAATGGGACGGTTCCTTGCCGATCTGCTGCGCAACGCCTCAACTCAACTGCACACCAAGCTAGTTATGACTAGTCGAAGATAGCCCAACCGGGCTATATGCAAAAGATCGGAGACGCCGTAGAAAGCCGCCAACGACTACGTCTCCCCACCCGGTCCCGAGAATCATTGCGAATCACGCAGGACAGGGATGCCGTACCCGTCCCATCCTGGTCGGGACTTGTCCGCTGGTGGGAGGGGAACGGCAATGGCACGGCGACTCCGGTACATCGGCACCAACTCCGGCAACGACGGATGCCCGACCCTGTACGAAGACCTGGACACGGGGGAGGTCCTGGTCCAGGGTGACGCCGTGACCGACCCCCGCGACGTGGCACAGCTCCGGAACGTCAAGGACGGGGAGGGGTTCGTGGTCGTCCCGCGCGTGCTCTTGGCCGACTTCGCTCCCAGGGACGTGCAGAGGACGCCCGTGCTGATCGGCTTCGAGGAGTTCGCCGGGATGTTCCGGACCTTCGCGCACACGGCTTGGCGTCTGGAGACCCGGCGTCGCTACCAGTCGGACGAGGAGACCGAGACGTACCAGCGGTTCATTCGGGGCGTGGACGCCGGCTGGGACCTGGACGATCCCTGGTGCGTGTCCCGGCGTGAACAGTCCGCCCTGGGCAAGCGCTTCGAGCGGGTAAGGCTCGCCGACAACCCGCCCACCCCCGGTCAGCGCTACCTGCTCGACAACGCCCGCCGCAACAGCGCGGTCGGCGAGGACATCCGCAACCTGTGGCGCTCCGAAGCCGAAGCGCTGCAACTCCCCGCCGAGGACTTCTGGCTCTTCGACTCCCGGGTGATCGCCCGGCTCCACTTCGATGACGACGACGTGATGACTGGCGTCGAGCTGGTCACGGATCCCGTGGAAGTGGCCCGTGCCTGCCAGGCGCGGGACGCCGCGTGGCACCACGCCGTGCCGTACGAGGCCTTCGCGGACCAGGTGCCGTCCGCCGAGTGAGCACCGACTTCCAACAGGCAAGGGTGGCCCTCGGTGTGCGGCTGCGCGAGCTGCGCGCCGATCGGCGTCTCACCGGCCGCCAGTTGGCGGTCCTGCTCGGCTGGCCCCAGTCCAAGATCAGCAAGCTGGAGACCGGCCGCCAGACCGCGACGGCGGACGATCTGCTGGCGTGGGCGGGCGGCACCGGCCATCCGGAAGCGGCGGAGGAGCTGATCACCCGGCTTCGGAGCCTGGAGTCCCGGTCCCGGGCGTGGCGCAGACAGCTCGCCGCGGGTCACAAGCCGGTCCAGGACACGCTGACGGCGGAGTACGAACGCGCGCGGACGTTCCACGCCTGGCAGGGCTCCACGGTCGTGGGCATGCTCCAGACCGCCGAGTACGCCCGCCACGTCTTCACCCGCTACGCCGACCTGCACCAGTCCGTCCGGGACACCGAGGAAGCCGTACGGGCCCGCGTGAAGCGCCAGGAGATGCTGTACGAGCCGGGGCGCACGTTCCACATCGTCATGTGGGAGGCCGCGCTCCACGCTCTCGTGTGCCCTCCTCCGGTACTGGCCGCCCAGCTCGACCGTCTGGCGGGCGTCCTCGGGCTGGACACCGTCTCCCTGGGCATCGTCCCGTTCGGCGCCTCCCTGAAGATCCCGCCGGCCAACGGGTTCTGGCTGTACGACGACCGCCTGGTGATCGCGGAGGACTGGCACGCGGAACTCTGGCTGGACGACGCGGACAGCGTGGGCGTGTACCGGAAGGTGTGGCAGGCGCTCTCCGGTTCCGCGGTCTACGGTGCGGACGCCCACCGCCTGATCGCCCGCGCCCGGCGTGCTCTCGACACCGCCTGAGAATCCGCCGGAAGATCACGGACCAGCCCGAGAATCCCGGCGAATCAGCCCCCACAGGGCCGGCGCCCGGCCCTAGCGTCCCTCTCGTGGACAGCTCGCGCGCCACCCGGCTCAGCGGAGTCGGCCAGTCCACCGTTCAACCGGCGCAGCTCATGGCACCACTCATCCAGCACGAGAAGGAGCACGTTCATGGGCGGACAGCACGGCGGAGGCACCGGCTCGGGCCAGGGCGGTAGCCAGCAGGACGACGGCCAGTCGGGCGCCGGGCACGGGGGTGGCGGCTCGGAGGGCCAGGACTCCGGTCACAGCGACACGAAGGGCAGCGGCACCAAGTGACCGAACACTCCGCGACGGAGGCCGGCCCACAGGGGTTGGCCTCCCGGCTCATGGACACCGGGGCTCTGGCCCCCGACTGGCTCCCCGCCTACCAGGCAGTGCCCAGGGAGTCGTTCGTTCCGGATGTGATCTGGCCCGGCGTCGGCCCGGCCGACGGCGGACCGGTGGCGAGCATCGACCGACGGACCGACCCGGAGGGATGGTTCCGCGCCGTCTACTCGGACACCTCCCTGACCACCCAGTGGGACGACGGGAACCACCCGGGGCCCGGCCGGGGCAAGGTCCCCACGTGCAGCAACTCCCAACCCTCCATGGTGTTCTCCATGCTGGCGGCTCTTGAGGTCCAGCCGGACTCCAAGGTCCTGGAGGTGGGGACCGGTACGGGCTGGAACGCGGCTCTGCTGTCCGAACGGGTCGGCGCACAGAACGTGGTCACGGTCGAGTTCGACCCGGAGAGCGCAGCCACCGCCCGCGCCCGGATGGACTCCGCGGGCTACGACCCGGTGGCTGTCGTCGGGGACGGCTCCCATGGCTGGGCGGCATGCGCTCCGTATGACCGGGTGGTGGTCACGGCCTCCCTCCGGGAGATCCCGGCGGAGATCATCCGGCAGACGCGACCCGGCGGGATCATCGTCTCCCCGTACGCCACGGAGTACGGCGGGGAGGCCGTGGTCCGGCTGACCGTCGAGGAGGACGGAAGCGCGTCCGGCCCGTTCGTCGGCTCCTCGGCGTTCATGCGACTGCGGCAGCATCGCGCCTACCGGACGCACGTGAAGGAGTACCTGGGCGGGAAGCCCTGGCCCGCCGGCGGCCGCCGGACGGCCACTTCCCTGTCCCCGGAGGACGTGGCCGGGTGGCTCCCCATGTTCGCCATCGGGCTCCAGACCCAGGGGATGTTCCCCTACCCGGAGCGGTACGACGACGGCAGCTACACGCTCTGGCTCCGGGACACCGAGGTCGGTTCCTGGGCGTCGGTGGACTTCGTGCCCGGCGCGGAGGAGTTCGAGGTGTACCAGTCCGGGCCCCGGGAGCTTTGGGGTGAACTCAGGGCCGCGTACGCCTGGTGGCAGGACCAGGGGCGGCCGGGGTTCGCACGGTTCGGCCTCACCGTGAGCGCCGACGGCACTGCCTGGGCCTGGCTCGACTCCCCGGAGCACCCGGTCCCCACCGTCGGGTAGCCGGACGGCCGGGCCCCGCGGAAGCGTGCCGTGACGCTACGCGCGCCTGGCCTTCAGCGCCGTGGAGGAGCGGGCCTGTCGAGGTCATGCGCCCGGTCTGTGCGCCTCCGCACGGGCGCCGGCGGCAGCGGCGCCGGCGGGCTCACCGGGCCACGGCCGCCGAGCCCAGCTCCGTCAGGGGGCCGTCCGTCAGGCGGTACACCGACCATTCCTCCTGCGGCCGCGCGCCCAAGGCCTCGTAGAAGGCGATCGTCGGGGCGTTCCACCTCAGGACCGACCACTCCAGCCGCTCGTACCCGCGCTCCACGCACGTCCGCGCCAGCTCCGCCAGCAGTGCCTTGCCGTGGCCGCCGCCGCGCGCGCCCGGCCGCACGTACAGGTCCTCCAGGTAGATCCCGTGCACCCCGCGCCAGGTGGAGAAGGACAGGAACCAGACCGAGAAGCCGACGGCCTCGCCGTCGTCCGTCTCCGCGATGTGCGCGAACACCGCGGGGCGGTCCCCGAACAGCGCCTCCCGCAGCTGCTGCTCGGTCGCCCGCGCCTCGTGCGGCACCTTCTCGTACTCGGCGAGCTCGCGGACCATCGCGTGGATGACGGGCACATCGGTGACTTCGGCGTTACGGATCATGCAGGCAGCCTAGGGGCCCGTCCTGTCGACCGGCGCCCGCACATCACCGCCCCCGCAAGCGCCCCCGCAGCGCCTCGGCGACCGCCAACTGCTCCTCGTCCAGGCGCACTTCCCCGTCCTCCAGGTCCCACAGGCAGTTCTGCAGCACCCGCCCCAGCGTCCACGCCCGGGCCCGCTCCCGGTCCCGGTCCAGCCCGGCCGCCTCCGTCAGCAGGTCGAACCGCCACCGCACCTCCTGCGCACGGAAGTTGTTGACGATCGCCGGCAGCAGGTCGAAGCCCGGATCCCCCGCCAGCGGCTTCGGGTCGATGGCCAGCCACGGTTCCCGGCCGCCCGCCAGGACGTTGTCGTAGTGCAGGTCCCAGTGCAGCAGCCGGTCCCCCGGCTCCCCGGCGACCTCCGCCACCGCCGCCGCGCAGTCCCGCAGCACCCGCCGCTCCCGCGCCTCCGCGAGCAGCCCGACCGCCCGCGGTACGTCCTCCAGCATCCGCGCCGCGATCTCGCCCAGCCCGCGCAGCCCGGCCGGCGCGGGCACCGCCGTCAGCCGCGCCAGCAGTTCCCCGACGACCCCCACCGCCCGCCGTGCGTCCCGCCGCGCGAGCTCCGACAGGTGCCGCCGCTCGTCCAGCCGCTCCAGCAGCAGCGCGCCCGTCTCCGCGTCGTGTTCCAGGAGCCGTACGCAGCCCCGCCCGGCCCACGCGCGCAGCGCGACCGGCTCCCCCGCGCTCTCCTCGTCCAGCGCCACCATCTTCAGTACGGCCGCACTCCCGTCGGCCCGCTCCACCGGCAGCACCAACGCCGTCACCCCGTGCATGGCCGGCCCGGTGCACCGCAGCTCCCACCGCTCCAGGAACCGTGCCGCCCGCCCCGGCAGCGCCGCGATGAACTCCCGCCCCGCGTCGCCGTTGAACCTGAGCTGCGCCTCGACCAGGCCGTCCGGAATCTCCCCGAAGTCCACCATGGTCCGACGGTAGCCCCGGCAAGCCACCCCACTCACCCGAAAACATGACAAAACCTCCCCCACCCTACGGCCCCCGTCACCCCTCCCACATCGGCCATCCGGCCTGGAAACCCGCCCCAACGCACGACAACCAGCCCCTGGACGCCCCACCGGAACCGGGTGTACCAACTCCCCCATGACGATCAACGGCGGTATTTCCTTCTGGTACGCGACCGACCCCGGCAGCGCGGCCACCCCACCCCGCGCCCCCCTCACCGCCGACACCACCGCCGACGTCGTCATCGTCGGCGGCGGCTACACCGGCCTGTGGACCGCCTACTACCTCAAGCAGGCCGCCCCCGACCTCCACATCACCGTCCTGGAACAGAAGTTCTGCGGCTACGGCGCCTCCGGCCGCAACGGCGGCTGGCTCTACAACGGCATCGCCGGCCGCGACCGCTACGCCGCACTCCACGGCCACGAGGGCGCCCGCCGCCTCCAGAACGCCATGAACGAGACGGTCACCGAGGTCATCGACGTCACCGCCAAGGAAGGCATCGACGCCGACGTCCACCGCGGCGGCGTCCTCGAAGTCGCCCGCACCCCCGCCCAGCTCGGCCGGCTCAAGGCCTTCCACGCCGCCGAACTCTCCTTCGGCGAGAGCGACCGCGAACTGTTCGACGCCACCGAGACCCGCCGCCGCATCGACATCGCCGACGCCGTCGGCTCCAGCTGGAGCCCGCACGGCGCCCGCATCCACCCCCTCAAGCTGGTCAAGGGCCTCGCCGCCGCCTGCGAACGCCTCGGCGTCGTCATCCACGAGTCGACCCCCGTCACCGAGATCGCCCCCCGCCGCGCCGTCACCCCGTACGGCACCGTCCGCGCCCCGTACGTCCTGCGCTGCACCGAGGGCTTCACCGCCGCCCTCAAGGGCCAGAAGCGCTCGTGGCTCCCGATGAACTCCTCGATGATCGTCACCGCCCCGCTCCCCGCCGCGACCTGGGACCAACTCGGGTGGTCGGACTTCCCGGTCCTCGGCGACATGGCCCACGCGTACATGTACGCCCAGCGCACCGCCGACGACCGCATCGCGATCGGCGGCCGCGGGGTGCCGTACCGCTTCGGCTCGCGCACCGACAACGACGGCCGGACGCAGCCCGCCACGATCGAGGCCCTGAGCGCCCTCCTCTTCTCCTTCTTCCCGCAGCTCACGGGTACGGAGATCACGCACGCCTGGTCCGGCGTCCTCGGCGTCCCCCGCGACTGGTGCGCCACCGTCACCCTGGACCGCACCACGGGCCTGGGCTGGGCCGGCGGGTACGTCGGCTCGGGCGTCGCCACCGCCAACCTCGCCGCCCGCACCCTGCGCGACCTCGTCCTCGGCGAGTCCACCGACCTCACCGCCCTCCCCTGGGTGGGCCACAAGGTCCGCCGCTGGGAGCCGGAGCCCTTCCGCTGGCTCGGCGTCCAGGCCCTCTACGCCGCCTACCGCGAGGCCGACCGCCGCGAGACGGCCACGCACCGGCCCACGACAACCCCGCTGGCCCGCCTGGCGGACCGCATCTCCGGCCGCCACTGACGCGCGCCGCCGCCACTGACGCGCGCCGCTGCCACTGTGACGCCCGGACGGCCCGCCGCGACCCGGGCATGCCGAAGGCCCCGGACCAAGCAGGTCCGGGGCCTTCGGGAACGGAGCCCCCTGTCGGGTTCGAACCGACGACCCCCGCTTTACAAGAGCGGTGCTCTGGCCAGCTGAGCTAAGGAGGCAAGCCGCCATCACTCTACACAGACCGCTCTTGCCCGGGCCATCAGATTGAAAGCTGCGGACGTCACCCGACCGGTTACTTCGGGTCGCGGTTGAACTTGGCGGCCGACCAGAAGTAGCCGAGCACCGCGAGCCCCAGGCACCAGAGCACCGCGAGCCATCCGTTGTGCCCGATCCCGCTGCCGAGGAGCAGGCCGCGCAGGGTCTCGATAACGGGCGTGAAGGGCTGGTACTCGGCGATCGGCCGGAACCAGCCCGGCATCGCGTCCACCGGGACGAAGGCGCTGGAGAGGAGCGGCAGCAGGATCAACGGCATCGCGTTGTTGCTGGCGGCCTCGGCGTTCGGGCTGATCAGGCCCATGCCGACGGCGATCCAGGTGAGCGCCGTGGCGAAGAGCACGAGCAGGCCGAGCGCCGCCAGCCACTCCAGTGCGGTCGCGTCGGTGGAGCGGAACCCGATCGCCACGGCGACGGCTCCGACGAGGACCACGCTCATCACGCACTGGAGCACGCTGCCGACGACGTGCCCGATGAGCACCGACCCGCGGTGGATCGCCATCGTCCGGAAGCGGTCGATGATCCCCTCGGTCATGTCGTTGGAGACGGACACCGCGGTCCCGACGACGGTGCCGCCGACGGTCATCAGCAGGATGCCGGGGACGACGTACGCGATGTACGCGGACCGGTCCGCGCCGCCGCCGATGCCGGCGCTCATCACGTCGCCGAAGATGTAGACGAAGAGGAGCAGCAGCATGATCGGCGTCAGCAGCAGGTTGAGCGTGAGCGACGGATAGCGCCGGGCGTGGAGCAGGTTGCGGCGCAGCATCGTCGTCGAGTCGCGGACGGCGAGGGAGAAGGAGCTCATCGGACAGCCTCCTTGGGCTGGTTGGGGAGGGTGCTCGCGCCGCCGGTGAGGGCGAAGAAGACGTCGTCGAGGTCGGGGGTGTGGACGGTCAGCTCGTCGGCTTCGATGCCGGCGGAGTCCAGGCGGTCGAGTACGGAGCGCAGTTCGCGCTGGCTGCCGTCGCTCGGGATCTGGAGGGACAGGGCCTCGTCGTCCCGGGTCACCTCTTCCAGGGCGAGGGCGGCGGAGCGGTAGGCGGCCGGGTCGGCGAAGCGGAGCCGTACGTGTCCGCCGGGGACGAGCCGCTTCAGTTCCTCGGCGGTGCCCTGGGCGACGATCCGGCCGTCGTTGAGGACGGCGATGCGGTCGGCGAGTTCGTCGGCCTCCTCCAGGTACTGGGTGGTGAGGAAGACGGTGACGCCGCCGGTGACGAGCTCGCGGATGATCTGCCACATGGTGTGCCGGGAGCGCGGGTCGAGGCCGGTGGTCGGCTCGTCGAGGAAGATGATCCGCGGGCTGCCGACCAGCGTCATCGCGATGTCCAGACGGCGCCTCATGCCGCCGGAGTAGGTGGAGGCGGGCTTCTTCGCCGCCGCGACGAGGTCGAAGCGTTCCAGCAGCTCGGCGGTGACCCGCCGCCCCTCGCGCCTGGACAGGTGGTGCAGGTCCGCCATCAGGAGCATGTTCTCCTCGCCGGTGATCAGCCCGTCCACGGCGGAGAACTGCCCGGTGACACCGATCGCGGCACGCACCGCCTGCGGGGCGGCGGCCAGGTCGTGGCCGCCGACGTACAGGTCGCCGGCGTCGGCGCTGACGAGGGTGGAGAGGATCTTGACGGCGGTGGTCTTGCCCGCGCCGTTCGGACCGAGCAGGGAGAAGACCGTTCCTTCGGGGACGGTCAGGTCGACTCCGTCGAGCACGACCTTGTCGCCGTACGACTTGCGCAGCCCGTTCGCCGCGATGGCCAGGTTGGTCATGATGGGTGCTCCTCAGGGGCTGCGGGTCAGATGCTGCGGGCGGTGATGTCGCCGTAGGCGGTGGTGGCGTGGATGGTGAGGCCGGCGGCGGCGCCGTCGGTGTTGTTGAGCGCGTTGTGGATGCGGCCGTAGCCGGTGCCGGCGTCGAGGGAGGCGCAGACTCCGCGGGCGGCGCCGACGGTGACGTCGCCGGCCTGGGTGCGCAGCTCG
>NZ_JOIR01000031.1 GCF_000720115.1 Streptomyces sp. NRRL F-2580 | reverse complement strand
GACCGCAGCCATCTGGCACAACCGGGCCCACAACACACCACTGACCAGGTCACTCATCGCCTACGACCACTGACCAGGCCTTCGGACTTACTCGTCTAGCCCGCCCCCGGCCAGGATCAGCGCGCCCGCGCCGAGCGTGGCCGTGCCCGGGTGGACCAGCGGCTCGCCGCGCAGCGCCTGCCAGGTCAGCAGGGCGAGCACCGCCGCGTACACCGCACCGGACACGAAGACCAGCCGTACCCGCACCCGCTCGTCGCGCAGCCGGCGCGAGCGCGGGGCGAGGGCGGTCAGGACGAGCACGAGCAGCGGGAGCAGCTGCAGGGCGTGCATGCCGAAGAAGTGCGGGATGCGCAGGTCGCCGCCGGTGGTGGACCAGCCGGTGAGGAGCATGCCGGGGCCGCCGTCGGGCACGCCCACGCTGTGCCCGCCGCGCTCCAGGACTTCGACGCCGGCGGCGTCGAGGCGCTGCTGCTCGGCGGTGGGCAGGGTCATCAGGAAGGCGAGTCCGGCACCGGTCAGCGCGAGGACCGTGGAGATCCGGATCGACCAGGCGGTGGCCCGGTCGGCGATCCTGGCGCGCCAGAGCAGGGCGGCGACGACGAGCGTGCCGAGCCACAGCACTACCACGGTGTTGCCCATGAGCGAGTAGACCTGGGTGTCGAAGGGCGTCGCGCCGTTGAAGTGGCTGCGCACCCCGCGCAGGACCTGCAGGGTCATCAGCACCATTTCCACGGCGCTCGCGGCGACCACGACGGTCGCGGCCCACCAGACGGTGCGGCGCAGCCGCGGCCCCGCCTCGTCCAGCAGCGAGATCATCCAGGCCAGGCTGAGGCAGTAGGCGACGAACGAGACCGAGAACTTGAAGGGCTTGGCCCAGATCGGCGCTCCGGTCAGCACGCGGTCGTCGACCAGGAGCCCGACGGCGGAGCCGAGCGCCCACACGACCATCACCAGGGCGAACACCACCAGCGGGCGGTGCCGGGTGCGCCAGGTGGGCCACAAGGACTTCATCATTCATACCCCCGTAATGAATGGATAGCGACACTCTCTGCTATCTGATAGCCCCACTATCTATGATGGAGGTGGACAGGGCAAGCCGAAAAAAGGTGAACGCGCGTGCGCATCGGAGAGCTGAGCCGGCGGACCGGGGTACCGGTGCCGACGATCAAGTACTACGTCCGGGAGGGTCTGCTCCCGCCCGGGGAGCTGACCAGCCCCAATCAGGCCAGCTACGGGGACGGGCACGAGCGCCGGCTGCGGCTGGTACGCGCACTGCTGGAGGTCGGCGGCCTGTCGGTGGCGGCCATCGGCGAGGTACTGGCGGCCATCGACGACAAGGAGCGGCCGGTCCACAAGGTGCTGGGCGCGGCAGCCCAGCGGCTGGTGCCCGAATACGGCGACGGCCGCGGCGATGGCGACGGCGCGCCCGACGCGGAGACCGTACTGGCCCGGGAGCGCGTGGCGCGGCTGATCGAGGCGCGGGGCTGGTGCGTCGAGCCCGGCAACAAGGCGGCTGAGGCGCTGGTGTCCGCGCTCGCCTCGCTCGCGCGGGTGGGGCACGGCGGCTTCGTGGACGTGCTCGACGACTACGCGGAGGCGGCCGAGCGGGTGGGCCGCGCGGACCTCGACTACACCGCCCGCCGGGTGGCCCGTGAGGACCTGGTGGAGGCGGTGGTCGTCGGCACGGTGCTGGGCGACGCGGTCTTCGCCGCCCTGCGCAGGATGGCCCAGGTGGACGCCTCCGCCCGCGTCTTCGGGCAGGAGGCGTCCAGGGCCTGATCAGGGGGAGGGGCCCTACGCCTGGCGGCGGACCTCCACCACCCGGAAGCGGTTCGCGACGAAGGCGCCGTCGCACAGCGCGGCGTTGGCCGCCGGGTTGCCGCCGGAGCCGTGGAAGTCCGAGAAGGCGGCGGTCTGGTTGACGTACACCCCGCCGGTCAGGTTCAGCGAGAGCTGCGCGGACTCCTCCAGGCAGACCTCCTCGATCGCCCGCTCGGTGTCGGCCGAGGTCGTGTACGCGCCCACCGTCATGGCGCCCTTCTCCCGCACCGTGCGGCGCAGCAGGTCGAGGGCGTCGGCGGTGGTGTCCACGGCCACGGCGAAGGAGACCGGGCCGAAGCACTCCGAGAGGTAGGGCGCGTCCGGGTCCGGCTTGGCCGCGTCCAGCTTGACCAGGACGGGGGTGCGGACCACGGCGTCCGGGAACTCGGGGTTCACGACCTCCCGGGAGGCCAGCGCGACCTCGCCCAGTCCGGCCGCCGCCTCCAGGCGGGCCTTGACGTCCGGGTTGACCAGCGCGCCGAGCAGCGCGTTGGCCCGGGCGTCGTCGCCCAGCAGGCCGCCGACCGAGGCGGCGAGGTCGGCGACGACCTCGTCGTAGGTCTTGTGGCCCGCGTCCGTGGCGATGCCGTCGCGCGGGATCAGCAGGTTCTGCGGGGTGGTGCACATCTGGCCGCTGTACAGGGACAGGGAGAACGCGAGGTTCGCCAGCATGCCCTTGTAGTTGTCGGTGGAGTCCAGGACGACGGTGTTGACGCCGGCCTTCTCCGTGTAGACCTGCGCCTGGCGGGCGTTGGCCTCCAGCCAGTCGCCGAACTCCGTGGACCCGGTGTAGTCGATCAGCTTGATCTCGGGACGGACGGCCAGGGCCTTGGCGATGCCCTCGCCCGGGCGCTCGACCGCGAGCGCCACCAGGTTCGGGTCGAAGCCCGCCTCCGCGAGCACCTCGCGTGCCGCCTGGACGGTCAGCGCGAGCGGCAGCACGGCCCGCGGGTGCGGCTTGACCAGCACGGCGTTGCCGGTGGCGAGGGAGGCGAACAGGCCGGGGTAGCCGTTCCACGTCGGGAAGGTGTTGCAGCCGATCATGAGGGCGATGCCGCGCGGGACCGCGGTGAAGCTCTTGCCGAGGTTCAGCGGGTCCTTCTTGCCCTGGGGCTTCGACCAGTCGGCCTGCCCCGGGACCCGGGTCTGCTCCTCGTAGGCGTAGGCCACGGCCTCCAGGCCGCGGTCCTGCGCGTGCGGGCCGCCGGCCTGGAACGCCATCATGAACGCCTGGCCGCTGGTGTGCATGACCGCGTGCGCGAACTCGTGGGTGCGGGCGGAGATGCGGGCCAGGATCTCGATGCAGACCAGGGCGCGCGCCTCGGGTCCCGCGTCGCGCCAGGCACCCATGCCGGCCTTCATCGCGGGCAGCAGTACGTCCGGGTCGGCGTGCGGGTACTCGACGCCGAGCTCCGGGCCGTACGGGGACACCTCGGAGCCCGTCCAGCCGTCGGTGCCGGGCTGGCCCAGGTCCAGCCGCGTGCCGCGCAGGGCCTCGAAGGCGGCGAGCCCGTCGGCCGGCGCGGTCTCGCCGTACGCCTTGGGGTGCTCGGGATGCGGGGACCAGTAGGCGCGGCTGCGGATCGCCGACAGGGCCTGGTCCAGGGTGGGCCGGTGCTTGGCGGACAACTGGGGGACGGTGAGCTCGGCGGCCATCAGGGACCAACTCCTCGTTGAGCCGGGCGAAGAAGAGCAGACTGGAGTTAGAGTAACCGAACGATCGGTCGGGACAAGAGGGCCCGGCAGACCTGTGGATAAGTCGGTGCGGGAGGATCAGGACATGACAGCAATCGAGCGGTCCCGCACTGTGGCGGTCGTCGGCGCGGGCACCATGGGCCAGGGCATCGCCCAGGTCGCCCTTCTCGCAGGTCACCGCGTGCTGATCTACGACATCGACGCCGCACTCGCCGCCGACGGCGTGGGCTTCGTGCAGGACCGCGTCGAGCGGATGGCCGCCAAGGGCCGCCTCGACCGGGCCGAGGCCGAGGACGCGATCGGCCGGATCGCTTCGGCGCCCGCCCTCCCGGACCTCGCCGGGGCCGCCCTCGTCATCGAGGCGGTGGTCGAGAACGTCACCGTCAAGCAGGCGCTCTTCGCCGCACTCGAAGAGGTGGTCGCGCCGGACGCGCTGCTGGCCACGAACACCTCCTCGCTCTCCGTCACCGAGCTCGCCGCCGGGCTCGCGCACCCCGGCCGCTTCCTCGGCCTGCACTTCTTCAACCCGGCTCCGCTGCTCCCGCTCGTCGAGGTGGTCAGCGGTTCCGCGACCGACCCGGCCGCCGCCGAGCGCGCGTACGGCACCGTCCTCGGCTGGGGGAAGACGCCGGTCCGCTGCGCCGACACCCCCGGCTTCATCGTCAACCGGATCGCCCGCCCCTTCTACGCCGAGGCCTTCGCGGTGTACGAGGAGCAGGGCGCCGACCCGGCCACCATCGACGCCGTGCTCCGCGAGAGCGGCGGCTTCAAGATGGGCCCGTTCCAGCTGACCGACCTGATCGGCCAGGACGTCAACGAGGCCGTGACCCGCTCCGTGTGGGAGTCCTTCTTCCGCAGCCCCAAGTTCACCCCCTCCCTCGCGCAGCGCCGGCTGGTCCAGTCGGGCCGCCTCGGCCGCAAGTCGGGCCACGGCTGGTTCCCGTACGGCCCGGAGGCCGTCGCCGCGCAGCCGCACACCGCCGGACCCGAGGAGGCCCCGGCCAAGGTCACCGTGGTCGGCGACCTCGGGCCCGCGGCGGAGCTGGCCGACCTGCTGGAGGAGGCCGGGATCGCGGTCACGGCCACCGAGCACGGGGGCCCGTACATCCAGCTGCCCGGTGAGGGCCAGCTGGTCCTCGCGGACGGGAAGACCTCGGTCGAGTTCGCGGACGTCGTGTACTTCGACCTCGCGCTCGACTACCGCGGCGCCACCCGCATCGCGCTCTCCGCCAGCGAGGACACCAGCGAGCGGACCCTCGCCGAGGCGGTCGGCCTCTTCCAGAAGCTGGGCAAGCAGGTCTCCGTCATCGGCGACGTCCCCGGCATGATCGTCGCCCGGACCGTGGCGATGCTGATCGACCTCACGGCGGACGCCGTGGCCCGCGGGGTGGCCTCGGCCGAAGACATCGACACGGCGATGCGGCTCGGGGTCAACTACCCGGTGGGCCCCGCCGAGTGGCACGACCGGCTCGGTCGCGACTGGGCCTACGACCTGCTCCACCACCTGGACGAGCGCTGTCCCGGCGGCCGGTACGCGCCCTCGCTGGCGCTGTTCAAGCTGGGCTACGCCGCGGGTGACGAGGAGGACGCCGAATGACCACGGTCAAGCGGGACACGTACACCCCCGAGACGCTGCTGTCCGTCGCCGTCCAGGTCTTCAACGAGCGCGGCTACGACGGCACCTCGATGGAGCACCTCTCCAAGGCCGCGGGCATCTCGAAGTCCTCGATCTACCACCACGTCACGGGCAAGGAGGAGCTGCTGCGGCGGGCCGTCAGCCGCGCCCTCGACGGCCTCTTCGCGGTCCTGGAGGAGCCGGGGGCGGTCCGCGGCCGGGCGGTCGAACGCGTCGAGTACGTCACCCGACGCACGGTCGAGGTGCTCGTCTCCGAGTTGCCGTACGTGACGCTGCTGCTGCGCGTGCGCGGCAACACCCGGACCGAGCGCTGGGCGCTGGAACGCCGCCGCGAGTTCGACCACCAGGTGGCCGACCTGCTCAAGGCCGCCGCGGCCGACGGCGACCTGCGGGCGGACGTCGACATCCGGCTGGCCACCCGACTGCTCTTCGGCATGGTGAACTCCCTCGTCGAGTGGTACCGCCCGCACCCGGGGACCAGCCAGGACCAACTCGCGGACGCGGTGGTCAGCATGGCTCTGGACGGCCTGCGCACCGCCCGCTGACCAGCGGGTGCCACCCGGCGGGGGCTTCCCCACCCGGCGGGGGCTTCCCCTCGGTCGCCCCGGAACCGAACTCGGTGGAGCAGTACGAGAAGGGCACCGCGGTCACGCCGGCGCGAACCGGCGCCGCGACCCTGAACTGGACGAAGGGCAAGACCGTCCCGAACCCGGTCCGGGCGGGCGGGGGCCGGAACGGCATCGTCGACTTCTGGAACCAGGGCTGGGAGAAGACCGACCTCGTGGTCGACATCTCCGGCTACTACGAGAACCCGGTGATCAACCCGTAGCACCCGTAGCACCCGTAGCACCCGCAGCACCCGCGGGTGCGGCGCACAGCGCCCCGGGAACGGCCCTCCAGGCCCTTCCACGGGGCGCTGTCGCACGTACGGCCTACTCCTCGGTGAGCGCCGGGGAACCGCCCGCGCCCGGTCCGCCCCGGCCCGTGTCCAGGAGGTCCGTTTCCTCGAAGACCAGCAGGGTCCGCGTGGAGAGGACCTCCGGGATGGCCTGGAGGCGGGTCAGGACCAGCTCGCGCAGCGTCCGGTTGTCCGGCGTGTGCACCAGCAGCAGGACGTCGAAGTCCCCGCTGACCAGCGCGATGTGGGCGGCCCCCGGAAGCTCACGCAGCTGCTCGCGGACCGTCCGCCAGGAGTTCTGGACGATCTTCAGGGTGATGTAGGCGGATGCGCCCTGGCCCGCGCGTTCGTGGTTGACGCGGGCCGTGAAACCGCGGATCACCCCGTCGTCGATGAGCCGGTTGATGCGGGCGTAAGCGTTCGCGCGCGAGACGTGCACCTGCTCCGCCACCGACCGTATCGACGCACGGCCGTCCGCTTGGAGCAGCCGCATGATCGAGCGGTCGATCGGGTCCAGGGGGCGGGGTGTGACCGGCGGGACTGCCGGGGCACCAGATGTGCCCGGGGCGCCCCCCGGTGGAACCGGTGCGGAACCGACTCCGGCCATTTGTTCATCCGGCATTGCCCGATGCCTCCCTCTGCTGGACGTCCTGCATCCATCCCAGGGCCCCGGCGCCAGTTTGTCCACAGCCTGGAGTCGCCTGTAGCCAAATTGCGCGGACAACCGAACAATCGGTAGGTGAGGCGCCTCACACCCGGGGCTCTCCCTGCCCGCTTCCCACGAGGAGGTGTACGCCGCCATGACGGTCCAAGAGCTGCCCGGTGCCGGTGCGTCCCACCGTCCCACCCCGCCGCCCGCCTGGAGGCCCCGTACGGACGCCGCTCCGCTGCTCCCGGACCCCGAGCCCCACCGGGTCCTGGGCACCGAGGCGGCCGACCGGCTGGACCCGGCGCTGATGCGACGCTGCTACGCCGAGCTGGTGCGCGGCCGCCGCTACAACGCCCAGGCCACGGCACTGACCAAGCAGGGCCGGCTCGCCGTCTACCCCTCCACCGTCGGCCAGGAGGCCTGCGAGATCGCGGCCGCGATGGTCCTGGAGGATCAGGACTGGCTCTTCCCGAGCTACCGCGACACCCTGGCGGCCGTGGCGCGCGGACTGGACCCCGTACAGGCGCTGACCCTGCTGCGCGGCGACTGGCACACCGGCTACGACCCGCGCGAGCACCGCATAGCCCCGCTCTCCACCCCGCTCGCCACCCAGCTGCCGCACGCGGTGGGCCTGGCGCACGCGGCCCGGCTGCGGGGCGACGACGTCGTCGCCCTCGCCATGGTCGGCGACGGCGGCACCAGCGAGGGCGACTTCCACGAGGCGCTGAACTTCGCTGCCGTCTGGCAGGCCCCGGTGGTCTTCCTCGTGCAGAACAACGGCTTCGCGATCTCCGTCCCGCTCGCCAAGCAGACCGCCGCCCCGACGCTGGCCCACAAGGCCGTGGGGTACGGGATGCCCGGCCGGCTGGTCGACGGCAACGACATCGCGGCGGTGCACGAGGTGCTGTCCGAGGCGGTCCGGCGGGCCCGGGCCGGCGGCGGTCCGACGCTGATCGAGGCGGTCACGTACCGGATGGAGGCCCACACGAACGCCGACGACGCGACCCGCTACCGCGGTGACGCCGAGGTCGAGGCCTGGAAGGCGCACGACCCGATCGATCTCCTGGAGCGCGAGCTGACCGCGCGCGGGATCATCGACGAGGCGGGCATCCAGGCGGCGCGCGACGAGGCCGAGGTGATGGCCGCGGCGCTCCGCGAGGGGATGAACGCGGACCCGGTGGTGGACCCGATGGACCTGTTCGCGCACGTGTACGCGGAGCAGACCGACCGGCTGCGCGAGCAGGCGGCCATGCTGCGCGCAGAGCTGGAAGCCGAGGACCAGGCGTGACGACGGTGGCGGCGGCGAAGTCCGCGAAGCCGGGGGCCAAGCCCTCGACGATGGCGCAGGCCCTGACCCGGGCCATGCGCGACGCCATGGCCGAGGACCCGACGGTCCACGTCATGGGCGAGGACGTCGGCACGCTCGGCGGGGTCTTCCGGATCACGGACGGGCTCGCGAAGGAGTTCGGCGAGGACCGGTGCACGGACACCCCGCTCGCGGAGGCCGGGATCCTGGGCGCGGCGGTCGGCATGGCCATGTACGGGCTGCGGCCGGTGGTCGAGATGCAGTTCGACGCCTTCGCCTACCCGGCGTTCGAGCAGCTGATCTCGCACGTGGCGAAGATGCGCAACCGCACGCGCGGCGCGATGCCGCTGCCCATCACCATCCGTGTGCCGTACGGCGGCGGGATCGGCGGCGTGGAGCACCACTGCGACTCCTCCGAGGCGTACTACGTGGCGACGCCCGGCCTGCACGTGGTGACCCCGGCGACCGTCGAGGACGCGTACGGGCTGCTGCGCGCGTCGATCGCCAGCGACGACCCGGTGGTCTTCCTGGAGCCGAAGCGGCTCTACTGGTCGAAGGCCGACTGGTCGCCCGAGGCGCCGGCGGCCGTGCCGGGCATCGGCAAGGCCCTGGTCCGGCGGGCGGGCACGAGCGCGACGCTGATCACCTACGGGCCTTCGCTGCCGGTCTGCCTGGAGGCGGCCGAGGCGGCGCGCGAGGAGGGCTGGGACCTGGAGGTCGTGGACCTGCGCTCGCTCGTCCCCTTCGACGAGGAGACGGTCGTGCAGTCGGTACGCCGCACCGGGCGCGCGGTGGTCGTCCACGAGGCGAACGGCTTCGGCGGACCGGGCGCGGAGATCGCCGCTCGCCTCACGGAGCGGTGCTTCCACCACCTGGAGGCGCCGGTGCTCCGGGTGACGGGCTTCGACATCCCGTACCCGCCGCCGATGCTGGAGAAGCACCACCTGCCGGGCGTGGACCGGATCCTGGACACCGTGGCACGCCTGCAGTGGGAGAACTGATGCCGCAGGTCATGGAATTCAAGCTGCCGGACCTCGGTGAGGGCCTCACCGAGGCGGAGATCGTGCGCTGGCTGGTGGCGGTCGGCGATGTCGTCGCCATCGACCAGCCGGTCGTCGAGGTCGAGACGGCCAAGGCGATGGTGGAGGTGCCCTGCCCGTACGGCGGAGTGGTCACCGCCCGCTTCGGCGAGGAGGGGCAGGAGCTGCCGGTCGGGGCTCCGCTGATCACCGTGGCGGTGGGAGCGGCCTCGCTCCCCGAGGCCCCGGCTGCCCCGGCGGCCGAGACCGAGGGCTCCGGCAACGCGCCCCGGCCCCTGATCGGTTACGGCTCGGACCACTCGCGGCCGGCCCGTCGGCGACGGGTGCGACCCGTCACCGCCGCGGTGTCGGCTCCCGTGGTCGCCCCGGCTCCGGCGGTCGCGGCCCCGGTGGTTCCGGCTGCTCCGGCTGCTCCGGCTGCCCCGGTGGCTCCCGCCGGGCCGGTGCCGGTCGTCTCGCCGCTGGTGCGGAAACTGGCCAAGGACAACGGCGTCGACCTGCGCGCCCTGCACGGGTCGGGCCCGGAGGGGCTGATCCTGCGGGCGGACGTCGAGGCGGCGCTGACGGCGCTGCGGGCACCGGAGCCGGTGTCGCTGCCGGCGTCGGCGCCGGCCGCACCGGCCGCGCAGGGCGAGCGGATCCCGCTCAAGGGCGTGCGGGGCGCGGTCGCCGAGAAGCTGTCGCGCAGCCGTCGGGAGATCCCGGACGCCACCTGCTGGGTCGACGCGGACGCCACCGAGCTGATGGCGGCCCGCGCCGCGATGAACGCGGTGGGCGGCCCCAAGATCTCGGTGCTGGCGCTGCTGGCCCGGATCTGCACGGCGGCGCTGGCCCGGTACCCGGAGCTCAACTCCACGGTGGACCTCCAGGCGAAGGAGATCGTCCGGCTCCCGGCCGTGCACCTGAGCTTCGCCGCGCAGACCGAGCGGGGCCTGATGGTCCCGGTGGTCCGGGACGCGCAGGACCGGAACCCGGAGTCCCTGTCGGCGGAGTTCGCCCGCCTGACGGAGCTGGCGCGGACCGGGAAGCTGGCGCCGGCCGACCTGACGGGCGGGACCTTCACCCTGAACAACTACGGGGTGTTCGGGGTCGACGGCTCCACGCCGATCATCAACCACCCGGAAGCGGCGATGCTCGGGGTGGGCCGGATCATCCCGAAGCCGTGGGTGCACAAGGGCGAGCTGGCGGTCCGCCAGGTCGTCCAGCTGTCGCTGACGTTCGACCACCGGGTCTGCGACGGCGGCACGGCGGGCGGCTTCCTCCGCTACGTCGCCGACTGCGTGGAATCCCCGGCGGTCCTGCTGCGCAGCCTGTAGCACCGCGGGGCGGGGGCGGTCACCGCTGCGCGAAGCCTCCCCCGCCCCGCCCCTCCCCTTCCCGAATCGGGGCTGCGTCCCGGCCCCCCGGACGGAGTCTGGGGGGAGGGTCTGGGGCGAAGCCCGTGGGCACCTCCCAGCGGTAGCCGGTGGACCACCTGCTCACCGGCTCCGAGACGGTCTCCCGGGACGCGCTGGAGGGGCTGGTGGCCGCCGCGCTCAGACCGTGAGCAGCAGTTTGCCCACGTGGCTGCTCGACTCCATGACCCGGTGGGCCTCGGCGGCGGCCGCGATCGGGAACGACGCGTGGACCACCGGGCGGATCCGGCCCGCGGCCACCAGGGGCCACACGTGCTCCCGTACGGCCGCGACGATGGCCGCCTTCTCCTCCAGCGGGCGGGCCCGCAGGGTGGTGGCGGTGATCGCCGCGCGCTTGGCGAGCAGCGCGCCGAGGTTCAGCTCGGCCTTCACGCCGCCCTGGAGCCCGATCACCGCGAGCCGGCCGTTCACGGCCAGGGCGTCCACGTTCCGGGAGAGGTACTTCGCGCCCATGATGTCCAGGATCACGTCCGCGCCAGCCCCGCCCGTCGCCGCCTTCAGCTCCGCCACGAAGTCCTGTTCGCGGTAGTCGATCAGGAGGTCGGCGCCCAGCTCCTTGCAGCGCGCCAGCTTCTCCGGGCCTCCCGCCGTCACGGCGACCGTGGCACCCACCGCCTTGGCCAGCTGGATCGCCATCGTCCCGATCCCGCTGGACCCGCCGTGCACGAGCAGGGTCTCGCCCGGCCGCAGTCCGGCCACCATGAACACGTTGGACCACACGGTGGTGACGGCCTCGGGCAGCGCGGCCGCCGTCACCAGGTCCACGCCCGCCGGGACCGGCAGCAGCTGGCCCGCCGGAACGGCCACCCGCTGTGCGTATCCGCCGCCCGCCAGCAGGGCGCACACCTCGTCGCCCACCGACCAGCCGGGCACCCCCGGCCCGATCGAGGCGATCCGCCCGGAGCACTCCAGCCCCGGATAGGGCGAGGTGCCGGGCGGCGGGTCGTAGTACCCCTGGCGCTGGAGGACGTCGGCGCGGTTCACGGCGCTCGCCGCGACCTCGACGAGGACCTCGCCGTCGCCCGCCACCGGATCGGGTACGTCGGTCCAGACGAGGGCCTCGGGGCCGCCGGGCTGCTCGATGGTGATCGCATGCATGGCCCGGAGGCTACGCGAACTCGCCCCTACTCGGCAGAGCCCAGTGTCAAAGGGGGCGTGCCGGACGGAGCCGCCCGGACGATGGTGATGAGACGGTCCGTCAGCTGGATCGGGCTCGCGTGCGGATCGTCGTAGGCGAGCAGCCGGTGTCCGCGCAGCACGTTCACCACCAGGTCGTCGGTGTCCCGCACCGACTTGCCCACCTCGGACTTGCGGACGGGGCGTTCGATCAGGTCGAGGCCGCTGCCCTGGTGGATCAGGTCCTCCATCACGGTGCCCGCGCTCGGGCTGAGCACCGAGAGGCCCAGCAGCCGGCCGGCCGCGCTCGCGCTCGTGATGACGGCGTCGGCGCCGGACTGGCGCAGCAGCGGGGCGTTCTCCTCCTCGCGCACCGCCGCGACGATCTTCGCCCCGCGGTTGAGCTGCCGGGCCGTCAGCGTGACCAGCACTGCCGTGTCGTCCCGCTGGGTGGCGATGACGATCTGACGGGCCTTCGGCAGCTCGGCGCGCAGCAGCACCTCGGAGCGGGTGGCGTCGCCGACCACACCGGTGAGTCCCTCCGCCGTGGCCATGTCGATGACCTTGGCGCTCGGGTCGACGATGACGACCTGCTCCTTGCTGAGGCCGGTGGCCAGCAGCGTCTGGAGGGCCGAGCGGCCCTTGGTGCCGAAGCCGACGACGACCGTGTGCTCACGCAAGTTCTTCCTCCAGCGCTTCAGCCGCCACTCTTCCCGTGTCCGTTCCGTCAGGACTTCCAGGGTGGTACCGACCAGGATGATCAGGAACAGCACCCGCAGCGGTGTGATCAGCAGGATGTTCACCAGCCGCGCGCTGTCGCTGTACGGGACGATGTCGCCGTAGCCGGTCGTCGACAGCGTCACGGTCGCGTAGTAGAAGCAGTCGAGGAAGTCGACCTGCTCGTTGGCGTTGTCGTGGTAGCCGTCGCGGTCCAGCCACACGATGAGGACCGTCAGGAAGAGCACGAAGAGGGCCATCAGCAGGCGCTTGGTGACCTGCCGGAGCGGCTGTTCGACGATCCGCTTGGGCAGTTTGATGCGCCGGGAGACGAGCCTCTCGTCGGCTTCGCGGGCCATGGCGTCCTGACCGTGAAGTTTCACGTGAAACATCCTCCGGAAGTCCACGGCAGATCGAGGATCTCCAAGTCCTGCCCGGAGCGCGCGCCCTTCGGCGGTACGACGGCCAGCGCGTCGGCGGCCGCCACACCGCGCAGCATGGCCGGACCGTGGTAGCGCAGCGGCACCGCGTGCTCATCGCTCAGCAGCACCGGGACCAGCCGCGTGTCGTACGGGTGGCCGGGTACGTCGCCCTGGACCGGCGCCGTGTAGCGGGGGCGCTTGCGGCGGCCCGCGAGGGCGCGCAGCAGGGGCTCGGCGAGGGTCAGCAGCCCGGAGACGGCGGCCAGGGGGTTCCCGGGCAGCCCGACCAGGTGCCGCCCGTCCGCCCGGTCGCCGATGCGGGCCAGCAGCATCGGGTGGCCCGGGCGTACCGCCACCCCGTCGACCAGCAGCTCGGCGCCCGCCTTGCGCAGGACGGGGTGGACGTGGTCGACGGGCCCGGAGGCGGTGCCGCCGGTGGTCACCAGCACATCGGCGGTGGAGCCGGTGACGGCCTCCAGCAGGGCCGCGGCCCCTTCCGGATCGTCGCCCAGCCTTCGCGTGCCGATGACCTCGGCGCCCAGCCGGGCGAGCCAGGGGCCGAGCATGGGGCTGAGGGCGTCGCGGATCAGTCCGTCGTGCGGGCGGCCCTCGGTGAGCAGCTCGTCGCCGAGGACCAGGATCTCCACGCGGGGCCGGGGCCGGGTGGCCAGCTCGTCGTACCCGGCGGCCGCGGCGAGCCCGAGCACGGCCGGGGTGACCAGGGAACCGGGGGGCAGCAGCAGGTCCCCGGAGCGGCACTCCTGGCCGCGCGGGCGGATGTCCTGGCCGGTGAGGACGGGCCGGTCGGCGAAGAGCTGGGTGCCCGCCTCACGGCAGTGCTCGGTGCGGATGACGGCGGTGGTGTCGGCGGGGATCCGGGCACCCGTGGCGATCCGTACGGCCTCGCCGTCCTCGAGGGGCGCGGGCCGGTCGGAGCCGGCCAGGACCCCGGCGCCGGTCCGGACGCTCCAGGGACCGGGACCGGCGACGGCCCAGCCGTCCATGGCGGAGGTGTCGAAGGACGGCAGGTCGGTCAGCGCGTCCAGGGGGGCGGCCAGGACCTCGCCGAGGGCGTCGGCGAGGGGCACCCGGTGCGTACGGGCCCGTACGCCGGCCCCGGCGTGGACGGCGGCCTCCCGGGCGCGCGGCCAGGAGGCGGCCCGGTGGTCGCCCGCCCCGCCGCCCTCGGGGGCGCGGCTGACCAGGGCCAGGGCCTCGTCGAGGGCCCGGTCGGCAGAGTTCGCGGGGGTCATCCGGAGCCGTTCTGTTCGGCGGTGGCGTCGCCCCCCGCGTCGGTTCCCGCGTCGGCCTGGGCCTCGGCGGCCCAGCGCAGCGCCAGGTCGGCGGCCTTGCGGGAGGCCTCGGCGACGGCCTGGGCGGGGTCGGCGCCGGTGGCGGCGGCTTGGGCGGCCGCGTAACCGACCAGGAAGGTGGTCAGCGGGGCGGCGGGGCGGGCGACGCCGTGGGCGGCGTCCCTGGCGAGGTCGAGCAGGGTCTTGACGTCGACGTCGAGGTCGATGCCCAGCTCGTTCTTGGCGGCGGTCATCCATTGGTCCAGCACGGTTCCATGCTCCCTGATGCGGGCCCGGGCGGCGGCGAGATCGTCCCAGGTGTCGCAGTCGAACGAGGCGAGCGGCTGCGCCGTGACGCGGGCGAGGTCCAGTTCGGAGGTGAGCGCGCGGAGCGGGAGTCCGGTGAGGGTGCCGTGTTCCGTGGCCAGCAGGGCGATCTCGCGGCGCAGGGGCTCGGCGCGGTAGGCGGCGACCAGCGGCTGGTCCCGGCCGTCGGGATCGCGCAGCATCGCCCCGTCCGGGCCGGGCGCGTCGAGCAGGGCCCGTACGGTCCCCCGGTCCAGGAACGGCAGGTCCGCGGAGAGTACGAGGACCAGCTCGGCGGTGGTCCCGCGCAGCCCGGCGTCCAGCGCGGCCACGGGCCCGCCGCCGGGCGGGTCCTCCCGGGTCCAGCGGACCGGGCGCGCGGTGGGGCGGCGGCCGCCGACCACGACGGTGGTCCGGGCGTCGGGGCAGGCGTCGAGGACGCGGTCGAGGAGGGCGCGGCCGCCGACGCTCAGCGCGGCCTTGTCCGCCCCGCCGAGGCGCCGCGCGGCGCCGCCGGCCAGCACGATCGCGTCGTAGCTCATGCCCATGAGTATGCGCGGACCATGTTCCCGGCGCGGAGCCGGACTTACCTCGGGCTTATCCGGCGGCCCGAAAGAGAAGCGGGTCCGGATGCGTGGTGCATCCGGACCCTGCGGAGACGGCGGACCTACAGGTACGGGCCCGAGCGGATCGCGCCGTGGCCGCCGTCATCGTCGTCGTGGGGGCCACCCGGCGGGAGGGCGCGCCGCATCTGTTCCAGCTGGGCCCGCGCCGCCATCTGCTGCGCGAACAGGGCCGTCTGGATGCCGTGGAAGAGGCCTTCCAGCCAGCCCACCAACTGGGCCTGCGCGATGCGCAGTTCGGCCTCGGAGGGAATGGCCTCCTCGGTGAACGGGAGGGACAGGCGCTCCAGTTCCTCCACGAGCTCCGGGGCCAGACCGTCCTCCAGCTCCTTCACCGAGGCGGCATGGATGTCCTTGAGCCGGACCCGGCTCGCCTCGTCGAGAGGCGCGGCGCGTACCTCTTCCAGGAGTTGCTTGATCATGCTGCCGATGCGCATGACCTTGGCGGGCTGTTCGACCATCTCCGTCACCGGGACCTCGCGCGACTCGTCATCGGCGTCGCCGACGGCCGTCCCGTCCTGTCCCACGATCAGGACGTGCGGGGGACTGTCCTGCGACCGTTCACTCCTCGGCATCTCCATGCCGCCATTCTCTCGCACACCTTCGTTCTCACACGGTGTGCCCCCGTACAGTCGTGATCCACCCTGTACGGGGGCCCGGGATTACTCCGCGGACCGGCGGGCCAGGGCGCCGCTGGAGCGGGTGACCAGCGCCGCCAGCAGGGCCGCGCCGAGCGGGACCACGACGATCAGCTGGGCGAGGGTCTCCCACGGCACGGAGATCGGCACGTAGGGCACGGCCTCCTGCAGCGACACGTAGCCCTTGGTGAGGGAGTGCTGGTAGAGCGCGTCCAGTTCCCGTCGCTGCACCATGCGCAGCCCCACCGCGGGCAGGATCCCGGCCGCCGAGCCCAGGACGACACCCATCAGGGCGACCACCCCGCACTGGAAGCCGCTCAGCGTCCGCCGCACGCGCGGCGCCGCGCCCACGGCCGCCAGGGTCTTCAGATCGGCCTCGGCGTCGGCCTGGGCGAGCCCGGTGGCGATGCCGGCCGCGCCGATGGTGACCAGGCCCGCGAAGACGGTCAGGGCGAGCAGCCCCAGGCTGTCGTTGCCCTGGTAGCCCGCCTCGATGCGCACTTCGGCCTCGACGCCCATGCGGTCGATCTCCCCGGCGATCTTCTGCCGCTGCTCGCTGCTCGCCGTCCCGTCGAGGGTGAAGTACGAACCGGACGCCGCCGTGGCCAGTCCGGCGGCCTTGGCCGCGGAGGGCGGCAGGACCAGTCGGATGCCCCAGCCTTCGGCGGTCTCGGGTGCCAGGTGGACGGGGAGGACCTTGTCCTCACCGGCCGGATCCTCGCCGACAGCGGTGCGGGGGGTGGCGCCTTCCTTGGCGGTGATCACCCGCAGGGTGATCCTGCCGTCCTTGACCTGGCGCTTGTCGAAGGAGACGGCGCGGCCCTCCTTGAGGGCGGCCACGGAGCCCGGGTCGGTGACCGCCAGCACGCTCAGCAGCTTCTCGTCGGCGACGACCACCTCGTTGGGGTTGATGCGCTGGCTCTGTGCGCAGCGCCAGTCCTGGCGCAGTGTCCGGGCCTGTTCCTCGGTGAAGGAGTCAGGCCCTCCGGGGGCGTCGGAGAGCGGGCAGCGCTGCTCCTTGGGCTTGATGATCTCGACGCGGCCGCAGCCGGGTTCCCGGGAGAACGACTCGCAGCTCGGCATGCCGACGACGAGCCGGTCGAAGTCGGCCCGGACCGCCACCGGGAGTTCCTTGGAGAGGGCCGCGCGCAGGGCCGGAATCTCCTTGTAGGCGCTGTGCTCCCTGGCTTCCAGCACCCCGGCGCCGCGGGGCAGGTCGGCGACGTACTCGTGCCGCATCTGCACGTCCCGGCTGTGTTCGTACGTGGCCACCGCGACGGTGCCGGCGACGGCGGCCAGCACCGCGGCCACGGCGGGCGCCGTACGCCCGCGGTTGCGCACGGCGTCGCGCAGCGCGAGCCGCGGCGACAGCGGCAGCCAGCGCCCGAACCGGCCGAACAGGCCGACCAGGACGGGCGTGAGGGCGACGATGCCCAGCTCGGCGATGGCGCTGCCGCCCGCGACGACGGTGGCGCCCATCTTCGACGCGGTGCCGTACAGCGCGATCACGGCGCCGACGGCGACGGCGATCAGGCCGAGGACCGGCAGCACCCGGTTGGCGCGGCGCACCCCGCGACGGCCGGTCAGCGCGGCCAGCACGGTCTGCCGGGACGCGGTGACGGCGGGAACGATCGCGGACAGCAGGCCGGTCACCACGGCGAGCAGGGCGATCCCGGCCAGTTCCAGCGGGCGGAAGTCTAGGCCGCCGAAGCGGACGCCGAGCTGACCTTCCAGGACGGGACGGAGCGCGATGGTGAGCGCCACGCCGACGACGGTGCCGATGACGGCGGACACGGCTCCGATGACGAGGCCGCCGGAGAGCACGATGGAGCGGATGTGACGCCGGTCGCCGCCGTTGGCGCCGACCAGGCCGAGCTGGCGGCGCGAGCGCCGGGCGCCGACCGCGAAGGCCGGTCCGGCGAGCAGGCAGATCTCCAGCATGGCGAGGCCCACGACGGTGGCCACGACGGCCATGTCGGAGGCGCGGCCAGCGCCCTGCACGTAGTGCTCCTTGGGCTCCTGCTGGAAGAGCGGTACGTCGGCATCGGCGGGCGGGTTCAGTCGGACGGCGCGGGAGACGACCACCAGGGACTTGGTGTTGGCCGCCTTGACCATGTTCCACGTGAAACCTTCGCCGCCGACCTTGACCAGGTAGGTGACGTTGGGGCGGAGCCCGAAGCCTCCGGAGGCCTCCAGCGCCCGGTCGAGCGGGTCGATCAGGGTTCCCGGCGGGGCGAGGATCTCGGGCTTGCCGAGCTTGCTGGGAAGCTCGTACGCACCGACGATCTTGTACGACGCGGTCGCGCCGCGCGGGGTGACGGTGGAGCCGACGAAGAGGCCGGATTCCTTCAGGAAGGCGGTGGTGGCGGCGACCTCGCCGGCGCGCTCGGGCAGCCGGCCGCGATCGAGCGTGAACATGCCGTCCACCAGCGGGCTCTGCGCGTCGAGTTCGTGCAGATCCGTGTCGAGCAGACCGTGCTTGGTGTGGATCTTGCCGTAGCCCACGGCGTCCTTGATCACCTGGGCCCCGGCCGGGAGCGCGGACGTGTCCAGCTCCTTCGGGCTCTCCGGCGGCAACGAAGCGCCGTCGAACTTGTCGTAGCCGCCGACGGGCGCGGAGCTGGAGCCGTCCGGCAGCTGGTAGAGGGCCACGCCCAGGTGGGAGTGGCTCACGCGGGCGTCGGCGGCCCCGATCTTGCGCGAGAGGGCCTGTTCGGGGGAGAGCTCGGCGCTGCGCAGGGTGAGGTCGGCGGCGCTCACGCCGATGATCGGCAGGGCGATCATCGCGAGGACCAGGGCGCTGCGGCCCTTGGCCCGCCAGGCGTCGCGGCGGGCTATGCGCAGGGCCGCGACCCAGGAGTGGTACCAGCCTTGGAGCGAGGAGGTCACTGGCCGGCCGCCTGCCCGGAGAGGAGCGAGTCGGGCCGGCTGCGCAGGGTCTCGTCGACGACGCTGCCGTCGCGCAGGAAGACCACGCGGTCGGCCCAGGCGGCGAACCGCGGCTCGTGCGTCACGAGGACCCCGGCGGCGCCCGCGTCGCAGCGGGAGCGCAGCAGGGAGAGGACGGACTCGCCGGTCTCGGAGTCGAGGGCGCCGGTGGGCTCGTCGGCGAGGACCAGGCGGCGGTCGCCCACGAGGGCGCGGGCGATGGCCACGCGCTGCTGCTGGCCGCCGGACATCTCGTCGGGGAAGCGGTCGGCGAGCGCGCCGAGGCCCATCTCCTCCAGCGCGGCGAGCGCGGACGCCCGCGCCTTGCGGGCGGAGGTCCCGTCGAGTTCCCGGGGCAGGGCCACGTTCTCGGCGGCGGTGAGGGCCGGTATCAGGTTGTAGTCCTGGAAGACGTACCCGATGCTGCGGCGGCGCAGGGTGGCCAGCTGCTTGCGGCTCGCCGCGGTGATGTCGGTGCCCTCGACCACGACCCGGCCGCTGCTCGGGGTGTCGAGGCCGCCCGCGAGGGTCAGCAGCGTGGACTTGCCGGAGCCGGACGGGCCCATGACGGCGACGAGTTCGCCGGGGAAGACCGAGAGGTTGATCCCGCGCAGGGCGTGCACTTCGGTGGCGCCGCTGCCGTGGGTGCGTACGAGTTGGTCCAACTGCAGTACAGGTTGCTGGTGCTGGTGCTGGTCAGGCATGAGGGATCCCCCCTGGGACGGTGGTTCAGCCTCGCCGCATGCGGGCGGTACGGGGCCGGGCGGTGGTGGTCGGGGCCGGGGTCTCGGCGGCGGTGGCCTGGGGTGGTTCGGCTTCGCCGGCTCTCCGGTCGGCCGGCAGGGAGAGCCGTACGAGCCGGGCCTCGCAGTGGTCGAGCCAGCGGGCTTCGGCCTCGGTCTGGAAGATCAGCTGTTCCAGGACGAGCAGCCAGGCCACGTCGTCGCGTTCGCGCGACTGCCCGCTCTCGACCGCGGCGAGCGCCGTGGCCTTGAGCCGGGTGTAGTCCTGCATCGCCTTGATCGTGGCGTGGCGCTGGGACTGGATGACGGCGCGGATGTCCACTCCGGGTGCGCCCACGGCCATCGCGAGCTTGATGGAGAGCTCGTCGCGGGGCGGGTTGGCCCGGTCGACGGGACGTTCGTACCACTGGCGCAGCTCGGTGCGTCCGGAGTCGGTGATGGCGTACAGGGTGTGCCCGGCGGCGTCCTCGCCGTCGGGGGCGACGAGACCGTCGCGTTCGAGGCGGGCGAGGGTCGTGTACACCTGCCCGACGTTGAGCGGCCAGGTGGAGCCGGTGCGGGATTCGAACTCGGTGCGCAGCTGGGAGCCGTACCGAGGACCCCGTTCCAGTAGGGCGAGAAGCCCGTGACGGATCGACATACTGAGTATGTATACCGAGTATGTTCACTCTCGGCAACCATCCTCAGGTGTACGCCGGAGGGCGGACCCCCTTCGCGCCGCTCGCCGCGCGCGCCCCTAGATGCTTCGGCGCAGGCGCACGCCGAGGTAGCCCAGACCCAGTCCCATCAGGGCGAATCCGGTGCCGAGCGGCAGTATGTGGGCGGCCAGGTCGGCGGCCCGGTCGTTCGGTTCGGTGCCGAGGGCGGTGACCTCCCCGTGCGGGCCGCGCGGGCTCGGCGCCACGGCCGGTGGGGGCGGTGGGGGCGGCGGCGGTGCCGGGGGTGTGGGCCGGGTGTGCGGGCGGACCGGCAGCGGCCGGGCTGCCACGACCAGCTCCGGGTTGGCGGGCTCGCCCACCGGCCGGCCGGGCCGCTCCCGCCCGACCCCGGCGAAGCTGCCGGCGAGCTCGCGGTGGGCCTCGTCCGAGGGGGTGGGCGAGGCCGAGGAGGCGGGTGAGGTGCGCAAGGCGGGTGAGGTGCGCGAGGCGGCGCCGGGGGACAGGGCGAACGGGCCGGCGTACGCGGAGGCGGCGGGCGCGAAGACGGCGGCGACCAGTGCGGCACAGGCCAGCCAGCGCGGCGGACGGAAGCCTTGGATCACGGGGAGCCCCTCCCGTCCCGAGCGGCCGAGACGTTCGCTCAGCTCAGAGATGTGCGCCCAGATTTACATAGTGGGGCAAAACCAGCATCCCGGGCGCCCCATTGGGGTGCCCGGGATGCCGGTGTGTCGTGGGGTGCCTCTGCTGCGGGCTGCTCCGAATGCTCTGGGCGGCGACGGACTGCTCCGGACCGCGACGGACTACTCCGGATTGCCGGTCGACACGGTCAGCGTGTACTCCGTGCCTTCCTTGTCGATCTTGTCGCCGGCGGCCGGCGACTGCATCAGCACCGTGTCCTTGCCGTAGACGGCCTCGTCCTTGTATTCGATCTTGTACTTGCCGCCCGAGGCCTGGATGCACTCCTTCACGGAGAGCAGGTTCTTGTACTTGAGGTCCGGCGCCGAGTACTTGCCGGCCTCGCTGTAGTGCTTCACCGGCTCCGTGCACTTCTTCGGGTCGATCGTGCGCGTGATGTCGGGCCCCTTGAACCCGGCCTTGGCCGAGGCGGACGCAGCCGTGGAGGCCCCCGGGTCCGCCGTCGTGCCGCCCTTCTTGTCGTCGTCGCCGTTCATCACGATCGCCGCGATCAGACCGCCGACGGCCAGCAGCGCCACCGCGATCGCGCCCACGACCACCGGCATGTTCCGCTTGCCGTCGCCGCCCGCCGCGGACTGGTTCTGCGTGCTCGCCGGGGAGATCGTGTACGGCTGCGCGGCCTGCGGCGCGTACTGCTGCGGCGGGGGCGTGTGCGGGTAGGCGTAGCCGCCCTGCGCGTGCGCCTGCGGGGCCGGCGTCGGCGCGTACGGCGCGGGTGTCGGGGTGTGGGCCTGGTACGGCTGCTGCACCGACTGCGGCGACGCCTGGAAGCCGGAGTCCACCGGCGGGAACACGGCCGAGGCCACGCCCGCGCCACTGCTCAGCGGCCCGTGGCCCTGGACGATGACCGGCGCCCCGGTCTGCCCGGAGGCCAGAACCCGCGCCACCTCGTCGCCCATGGCCGCGGCGGTGGGGAAGCGCTCGTTCGGGTTCTTCTTGAGGGCCCGCGCCACCAGCGCGTCCATCGCCGGGGTGAGCGAACGGTTGACGGAGGACGGGGCGACCGGCTCCTCCTGCACGTGGGCGTACGCGATGGCCAGCGGCGAGTCCGCGTCGAAGGGGATCCGCCCGGTCAGCAGCTGGAACAGCATGATGCCGACCGAGTACAGGTCGGAGCGGGCGTCGACGCCGCGTCCGAGCGCCTGCTCGGGCGAGAGGTACTGCGGGGTGCCGACGACCATGCCGGTCTGCGTCATCGAGGTGACCCCCGACTGCATGGCGCGGGCGATGCCGAAGTCCATCACCTTGACCACGCCGCGCTTGTTCACCATGACGTTGCCGGGCTTGATGTCGCGGTGGACGAGCCCCATCTCGTGGCTGGTCTCCAGGGCGGCCAGCACGTCGGCCGTCACCTTCAGGGCCTTGTCCGCCGGCATGGCGCCGTACTGGCGGATGTCCGCCTCCAGCACCGAGCCGAGGGGCTGGCCTTCCACGTATTCCATGACGATGTAGGGCATCACGGCGCCGTCGCCCGCGCCGGAGCCGCCGAACGTCACTTCGCCTTCACCGGTGTCGAATACCGAGACGATGTTCGTGTGCGACAGTTTCGCTACAGCCTGGGCCTCGCGGCGGAACCGCTCCCGGAACGACTGCTCGCGGCCGAGGTCGCTGTGCAGGGTCTTGATGGCGACCTGCCGGTCGAGCGCCGAGTCGTACGCCAGGTACACGGAGGCCATGCCGCCCGCGCCCAGCAAGTCCCTTAGCTGGTAACGGCCACCGGCCAGAGAGCCGCCCGCGTACTGGCCCTGAGTGCCGTCCTGGCTCATGACTGTTGCTTCCCCTCGGGATGTGTCCCCACGCCTCTGGCCGGGCGCATATGGCGCCCAGTCTGCCCGAGGGCAAGCACACGTCAAGCCAGGTGCCCGTTCCGTGACCACATGGGCACAGGGTGGTCTTGTCCGAACGGTGACCGGTTCCGAGGCTGTAGCGTTCGTCGGAACACCAAAGAAGAGGACTACCGCTGAGCGGCGGCCGAGAGAGACGACGGCGAGGACTGATGGCACCCGAACCCGAGGGAAACGGCGCCGGGATGACCGATGGTCCTGAGCACTGGGGCGCCGGCGGCCTGGTGGGAGACGGCCGTTACCGGCTGACGCACCGGCTGGGCCGGGGCGGCATGGCCGAGGTCTTCGCGGCCGAGGACGTACGGCTGGGCCGCACCGTCGCCGTGAAGCTGCTGCGCGCCGACCTGGCCGAGGACCCGGTGTCCAAGGCCCGCTTCACCCGCGAGGCGCAGTCCGTCGCCGGGCTGAACCATCACGCCGTCGTCGCCGTGTACGACTCGGGCGAGGACCGGGTCGGCCCGAACACAGTCCCCTACATCGTGATGGAGCTGGTCGAGGGCCGCACCATCCGCGACCTGCTGGTCAGCGCCGAGGCGCCGGGCCCCGAGCAGGCGCTCATCATCACCTCGGGCGTGCTCGAAGCCCTCGCGTACTCGCACCAGCACGGCATCGTGCACCGCGACATCAAGCCGGCGAACGTCATCATCACCGAGACCGGCGCGGTGAAGGTGATGGACTTCGGCATCGCCCGCGCCCTGCACGGCGTCCAGTCGACGATGACCCAGACCGGCATGGTCATGGGCACCCCGCAGTACCTGTCGCCCGAGCAGGCCCTCGGCAAGGCCGTGGACCACCGCTCCGACCTGTACGCGACAGGCTGTCTGCTCTACGAACTCCTCGCGCTGCGGCCCCCGTTCACCGGCGAGACCCCGCTGTCGGTGGTCTACCAGCACGTCCAGGACGCGCCCGTGCCGCCCTCGCAGCTGCCGGAGGGCCACCACATCCCGCAGGAGCTCGACGGGCTCGTCATGCGCTCCCTCGCCAAGGACCCGGACGACCGGTTCCAGAGCGCCGAGGAGATGCGCGGACTGGTCCAGTACGCGCTGCAGATGCTGCACGACCAGGGGGCGAACACCGGCACCTGGAACACCGGTCCGGTCACCATGGCCCTGCCGCACGGCCGGGGCGGCGGGAACGCCACCACGGTCATGCCCGCGGCCGGGACCGGCGGGCAGCGGCAGCACCCCGCGCACTCCTCGACCTCGCAGTTCCAGCAGCCGATGGTGGCGCCGCTCAACCCGGACGACGGCTCGGCGTTCCCCGGCGGCCGCGGTCCCGGCGGCAACGGCGGCGGCTACGAAGGCTATGACGACCGCGGCGGCAACGGCAGCCGCTGGAAGATGTGGCTGTTCGCGGTGCTCGCGATCGTCGCGATCGCGGGCGGCGTGGCCTTCGCGGTCAACAGCGTGGGCAGCAAGGGCGAAGAGAAGCAGACGCCCGGCAACAAGCCGAGCTCCAGCGCCGCGCCGAGCGCGTCCAAGTCTCCGGACGCCCAGCCTTCGCACCAGGTCACGGACACCGCTCCGTCGAACAACGACAACCAGCCCCTGCCGAGCCGCAGCCGGACGCAGAGCTTCAGCCCGTCGAACTCGCCGACCGCCTCGCACTCGCCGACCGGTTCGACCTCGCCGTCCAACACGGCGACGACGAAGCCCTCGACGACCGCGCCGACCAAGCCCGCGACGACGCCGCCGACGAAGCCCACCGAGACGGGCGGCCCCGGCAGCGGCCTGTTCGAGGAGTGACGGACTAAGGCTGACGGACGGTACGGGAGTACGGGAACGGGCCGGGCGGAAGCAATTCCGCCGGGCCCGTTCCCCTTTCCGCGTACGCGCAGGTCAGAGGCGATCAGAGGGCGTGTTAGTACTGCCGTTCGGGATTCCCGGCGAGTGAGTGCACGGTGATGAACTGGGGTTCGATCCGCAGGTGGACGGGGTCGAAGACCGCGCCGTCCACGAAATGTGGACCCGGACCGAATAGTTCCAGTTCTGCGGTGGTCGGCTCGACGAGCTGCGCCGTTCCGGTGAACTGCACCGACCAGAGTCGGGGGTCCGAGCAATTGAAGAAGGAGCCCGCCCCGATGACCGGGGACGTTGGTCCCGAATGCCACCGCGCGCGCCGGGGAGCCACCCGGCGACGGGCCGCCCAGCGCTTCTCCGCCTAGCGCTTCTCGGCCTGCAGGCGGGCCACGTAGGCGGCGGCCTGGGAGCGGCGCTCCATGCCCAGCTTCGAGAGCAGGCTGGAGACGTAGTTCTTGATCGTCTTCTCGGCCAGGTGCAGCCGCTCGCCGATGACGCGGTTGGTCAGGCCCTCGCCGATCAGGTCGAGGATCTTGCGCTCCTGCTCGGTGAGGTGGGAGAGCCGGTCGTCGCGCTTGCCGTTCTTGCCGTCGCGCAGCCGCTCCAGCACCCGGGCGGTGGCGACCGGGTCCAGCAGGGACTTGCCGGCGGCCACGTCGCGCACCGCGCTGAGCAGCTCATTTCCGCGGATCGCCTTGAGTACGTAGCCCGAGGCGCCGGCCATGATCGCGTCGAACAGCGCCTCGTCGTCCGCGAAGGAGGTCAGCATCAGGCACTTGACGTCCTCGTTCTGGGAGCGCACCTCGCGGCACACCTCCACACCGCTGCCGTCGGGCAGCCGGACGTCGAGGACGGCCACGTCGGGGCGGGTGGCGGGAATGCGGACCAGAGCGTCCGCGGCCGTACCCGCCTCACCGACGATCTCGATGTCCTGTTCGACCGACAAGAGCTCGTGGACGCCCCGACGTACCACTTCGTGGTCGTCCAGGAGGAATACCTTGATTTTTCCGTCTTCGGGCACGAAGTCAGTTTCACACGCTCACCCCTTCCCTGCCGGAGTTACCCGGGATAACGTGCCGTTGTTCCCGGCCCCTGCAAGGCTGTGACCAGTGGTTGTTCCCGCTGCCGCGGATTTACTTGGAAATCCAAGCAAAAACGCAGGTCAAACGGGGTTTCGCAGTTATGCGGCGCACTGGGTAACGTGCATTGCGCAGGGCACTCGCCGGGGCACCTGTCACGCCTGAATCCCGAACGCGACGCGCACACACCCCGTGCGCTCGTCACGGATGCAGGTGAGCCGCACTGGACCCCGGAGAACCCGGGTGCCGGACCGACGGAGGAGCACACGTGACCGTGGAGAGCACTGCCGCGCGCAAGCCGCGACGCAGCAGCGGCACCAAGCGGGCGGCAGGCGCGGCAAGCGCCGCCAAGCCCGCCGCTGCCACCGCGCAGACGCAGGATGTCGTACCTCAGCTCGTACAGCTGCTGACGCCCGAAGGGGACCGCGTCGACAACGCGGAGAACGCCGAGTTCGCCCCCTTCGTCGCCGACATCACCACCGAGGACCTGCGCGGGCTGTACCGCGACATGGTCATGACCCGTCGGTTCGACGGTGAGGCGACCGCCCTGCAGCGTCAGGGCGAGCTGGGCCTGTGGGCCTCGCTCCTCGGCCAGGAGGCCGCGCAGATCGGCTCCGGCCGGGCGCTGAACGACGAGGACTACGTCTTCCCGACGTACCGCGAGCACGGCGTGGCCTGGTGCCGCGGGGTCGACCCGACCAACCTGCTCGGCATGTTCCGCGGCGTGAACCACGGCGGCTGGGACCCGAACACCAACAACTTCCACCTCTACACGATCGTCATCGGCTCGCAGACGCTCCACGCGACCGGTTACGCGATGGGCGTGGCCAAGGACGGCGCGGACGCGGCCGTCATCGCCTACTTCGGCGACGGCGCGTCCAGCCAGGGCGACGTGATGGAGGCCTTCAACTTCTCCGCCGTCTACAACTCCCCCGTGGTGTTCTTCTGCCAGAACAACCAGTGGGCGATCTCCGAGCCGACCGAGCGCCAGATGCGCGTGCCGCTCTACCAGCGCGCGCAGGGCTTCGGCTTCCCGGGCATCCGCGTCGACGGCAACGACGTGCTGGCCTGCCTGGCCGTGACCCGCTGGGCCCTGGACCGGGCGCGCCGCGGCGAGGGCCCGACCCTGGTCGAGGCGTTCACGTACCGGATGGGCGCGCACACCACCTCCGACGACCCGACGAAGTACCGGCGGGACGAGGAGACGGCGGCCTGGGAGTCCAAGGACCCGATCCTGCGCCTGAAGGCGCACCTGCTGGCCACGGGCGGCGCCGACGAGGCGTTCTTCGCCGAGCTGGAGGCCGAGAGCGAGGCCATGGGCAAGCGCGTGCGCGAGGCCGTGCGCTCCATGCCCGACCCGGACACCATGGCGATCTTCGAGAACGTCTACGCGGACGGGCACGCGCTCGTCGACGAGGAGCGCGCGCAGTTCGCCGCCTACCTCGCGTCCTTCGAGTCGGCCGAGGAGGGTCACTGATGGCTGTCGAGAAGATGTCGATCGCGAAGGCGCTCAACGAGTCGCTGCGCAAGGCCCTGGAGCAGGACCCGAAGGTCCTGATCATGGGTGAGGACGTCGGCAAGCTGGGCGGTGTCTTCCGGATCACCGACGGCCTGCAGAAGGACTTCGGCGAGGAGCGGGTCATCGACACCCCGCTCGCCGAGTCGGGCATCGTCGGCACCGCGATCGGCCTGGCCCTGCGCGGGTACCGGCCGGTCGTGGAGATCCAGTTCGACGGTTTCGTCTTCCCCGCGTACGACCAGATCGTCACGCAGCTCGCGAAGATGCACGCGCGGGCCCTGGGCAAGATCAAGATGCCGGTCGTCATCCGCATCCCGTACGCGGGCGGCATCGGCGCGGTCGAGCACCACAGCGAGTCCCCGGAGGCGCTCTTCGCGCACGTCCCGGGCCTCAAGGTGGTCTCCCCGTCGAACGCGGGCGACGCCTACTGGATGCTCCAGCAGGCGATCCTCAGCGACGACCCGGTGATCTTCTTCGAGCCGAAGCGCCGCTACTGGGACAAGGGCGAGGTCGACGTCGACGCCATCCCCGGTGAGCTGCACAAGGCGCGCGTGGCCCGCGAGGGCTCGGACATCACCCTGGCCGCCTACGGCCCGATGGTGAAGGTCTGCCTGGAGGCGGCGGCCGCGGCCGCCGAGGAGGGCAAGTCGGTGGAGGTCGTCGACCTGCGCTCGATGTCCCCGGTCGACTTCGACGGTCTGCAGACCTCGGTCGAGAAGACCCGCCGGCTGGTCGTCGTGCACGAGGCGCCGGTGTTCCTGGGCATGGGCTCCGAGATCGCCGCTCGCATCACGGAGCGGTGCTTCTACCACCTGGAGGCGCCGGTGCTGCGCGTGGGCGGGTTCCACGCCCCGTACCCGCCGGCCCGCCTGGAGGACGAGTACCTGCCGGGCCTGGACCGGGTGCTCGACGCCGTCGACCGCTCGCTGGCGTACTGAGGAGCCACGTTCATGACGATCCGCGAATTCAAGATGCCCGACGTGGGCGAGGGCCTCACCGAGGCCGAGATCCTCAAGTGGTACGTCCAGCCGGGTGACACCGTCACCGACGGTCAGGTCGTCTGCGAGGTCGAGACGGCCAAGGCCGCCGTGGAACTGCCGATCCCGTTCGACGGCGTCGTGCACGCGCTCCTCTTCGAGGAGGGCACCACGGTCGACGTCGGCCAGGTCATCATCTCGGTGCAGACGGAGGCCGGCGCCGGTGCCGGGGCGCCGGCGCAGGAGGCGGCCCCGGCCGCAGCCGCTGCCGCGCCCGCCGCCCCGGCCGTCGCCGTCGAGGCGGAGGAGCCGGCCGCCGCGGCCCGCCAGCCCGTCCTGGTCGGCTACGGGGTCTCCACCGCCTCCACCAAGCGCCGCCCGCGCAAGGCGGCCGCGGGGGCACCCGCGCAGAACGGCACCGCCCCGGCGGCCGCTCCGGCGGCGCCCGCGGCGGCTCCGGTGCTCCCCGCGGTCCCGGCGCAGCCGAGCGGCGAGCGGCCGCTGGCCAAGCCGCCGGTGCGCAAGCTCGCCAAGGACCTCGGCATCGACCTGGCCTCGGTGGTCCCCACCGGCGACGGCGGGGTCGTGACCCGGGAGGACGTCCACGCGGCGGCCGCCGCGGCGATCGCCCCGCAGGCCGTGCCCGCCGCGTCCCCGGCCGCGGCCCCCGTGGCGGCTCCGGCCGTCCAGGCGGCCGAGGTGCCGGCGTCGGCGCGCGAGACCCGCATCCCGGTCAAGGGCGTCCGCAAGGTCACCGCCCAGGCCATGGTCGGCTCGGCCTTCACGGCGCCGCACGTCACCGAGTTCATCACGCTCGACGTGACGCGCACGATGAAGCTGGTGCAGGAGCTCAAGGACGACCCGGACCTCGCGGGGCTGCGCATCAACCCGCTGCTCCTCATCGCGAAGGCCGTCCTGGTGGCCGTCCGCCGCAACCCGGACGTCAACGCGTCCTGGGACGAGGCGGCCCAGGAGATCGTGCTCAAGCACTACGTGAACCTGGGCATCGCGGCGGCCACCCCCCGCGGGCTGATCGTCCCGAACATCAAGGACGCCCACGCCAAGACGCTCGGCGAGCTGTCGACGGCCCTGTCCGAGCTGGTCGCCACGGCCCGCGACGGCAAGACCTCCCCGGCCGACATGCAGAACGGCACCCTCACCATCACCAACGTCGGCGTCTTCGGCGTCGACACCGGTACGCCCATCCTGAACCCGGGCGAGTCCGCGATCCTCGCGGTCGGCGCGATCAAGCTCCAGCCGTGGGTCCACAAGGGCAAGGTGAAGCCGCGTCAGGTCACCACCCTGGCGCTGTCGTTCGACCACCGTCTCATCGACGGCGAACTCGGCTCCCGCTTCCTGGCCGACATCGCGGCGGTCCTGGAACACCCCCGCCGCCTGATCACCTGGTCGTAACACCCCGCACCACGCCCCACCCGATGGCCGGCCTCCTCACGGAGGCCGGCCATCGGCATGCCCGGGAACCGTACGGACGTCCGCGGGCCTCTCAGTAACGTATGCGAATCGGGGGACGCCGGTAGCCCTCGGGATCGGGGGCAGTCACCGGTACCGGCCGCCAGCAGGTCTCGGTGACCAGCGAGAAGCGTGCCGTTACCTTCTCGGCCGCGGCCTCCGCGGTCGTGCGGACCCGGGTGTACCTCCAGGGGTCGCTCTGACCGGCAGCGGGCCCGGGCCGGCTCGGGGGAAAGCCCTGGTCGGGGTGGGCGGGGTGTGTGATCATCGCCGGATGATCTTCCGTGCTGCCACCGCAGACCCCGCAGACCTCGACCGTGCCGTCGGCTACCCGGCGGACGGTCCGGTCCCGGCCCTGACCGCCGAGAAGATCCGCGAGGAGCTCGCCGAGGACCAGATCCGCCCCGAGTGGATCTGGTTCGCCGAGGACGAGGACGGCGAGATCCTGGCCCGCGCCCTGTGGTGGGGCCGCTCCGACAGCGAGCAGCCCATCGCGCTCGACTGCCTCCAGGTCAGCGCCTCCGTGACCGACCCGGCCGCGGTCGCCGCCGGGCTGCTGGAGGCCGGCCACGCCGCCTTCGGCCTGCTGCCCGGCTACAACGTCTCCCTGCCCCGCGGCTGGCAGGCCGACCCGGAGCTGGCCGCGGCGATCGCCTGGCGCAGGGAGGCCGCGTACAAGACCGGCCTGACGCGCGAGATCGAGCGCCTGCGCTACGAGTGGACCCCGGCCGCCGGGACGCCGGAGCCCACCGGGCGGCTCGCCTTCCGCGACGGCACCGACGAGGAGTTCCTCGACGCCTTCGTCCGGCTGTCCACCGGCAGCCTCGACCTGCACACGCAGACCGAGCTCCAGTCGATGGAGGCGGAGCAACTCGCCCGGGAGGACATCGAGTTCTACCTCGACTGCCCCGGCGAGCGCTCCTGGTGGCGGCTCGCCCACCTCCCGGACGGCACCCTCGCGGGCATGGCCATCCCGTCGGCGACCCCGTACCACCGCAACGTGGGCTACCTGGGCGTCGTACCGGAGCAGCGCGGTCAGGGCCTGATCGACGAGATCCTGGGCGAGATCACCCGCTTCCACGCGGCCGAGGGCGCGCAGCGCATCACCGCGACCACGGACACCGTCAACGTCCCGATGGCCGCCGCCTTCGACCGCGCCGGCTACGAGGTCACCGAGATCCGCCTCGTCCTGGAGAGCCCCTCGATCTGACCCGGGCCGTGTGCCCGCCCCCGCGGCGGCGGTAATCTCCCGCCCGGGGAAGGGGGCCGGGTGTCCATCGCCGAATTGCAGGTGTACTCCGTCGAGGAGGCCGACGTCACGGGCGGCGTGTGCGTGGTCCGGTGCGTCGGCGGGGTGGCCCGGGCCGGGCAGGTCTACGCCGTCGGGGAGTCGAGGCTGGGCCTGCGCCGCATCGAGCGGTACGGGCGGCCCGTCGGCTCCTTCGACGCCGGACGCACGGCGAGGGTCCACCTCACGGGCGCCATGGTCGCCCTGCTCACCCGCGGGCAGGTGCTGACCTCGGTGCCGCCCGACGGGCACTCGCTGGAGGACCTGGAGGCCTGGCTGGCCACCGGACCGCCGCTGCGGGACGAACCCCAGCCGCGGACCCTGCGCGTCCTCGCCGGAGTGCGCATGCGGGACGAACACCTCCCGGACGAGGTCCGCCTGCGCTGGGGCCGGATCGCGCTGGCCGCCACGCACCGCTGCGCGCGCGCCGAGGGCACGCCCGCACTGGCCGGGGCTCCCGAACTGGCCTGCGTACACGCCTACTTGATCCAGCAGTTCGGCGCGGCCCGCGGCGGCGACCCGGTGGCGCTGTGCCGGGAGCTGCTGGCCCTGATCGACCTCACCCCGGCGCAGGCCGCGGCGCAGGGCCGCGGCTGGCGCGACCTCCCGCACCACCGCATCCGGCACCTGCGCCGCATCAAGAGCCTGATCCCCTGGCTGACCGCCGTACGCCCCCACCTGCCGGACGCCGACCCGGTGGCGGAGGCGGTCGACGCCTGGTGGGAGGTCCGGCCCGATCTGCCGTGAACAGGCCTGCCGCCACCGGTTGACCTGCGGCTATGCTCCGCGCCATGAACATGGGTGGGGATCACGGACAGCAGCCGGCCGAGCAGTCGACCGAGCAGTCGGCCGAGCAGGTCACCTTCGTCTACGAGCCGACGCTGGGCGACTACACGAAGGCCGTGCGGCGGTTCACCTTCGGGACCTGGCCGGGGATCCGGGGCCAGATCGTCCTCGTGGCGTTCAGCCTGGGGATCTCGTGGCTGCTGCCGACGCTCAAGGGGTTCTCGCCCGCCGTGACGGCCTTCGTGATGGCCTGTGCCGTGGTCGCCGTGCTGGTCGTCCTCCCCCGGGTCCTGGCGCGCACCGCGCAGGAGCAGTACGCGGACATGGAGGAGTACGGCGCCTGTCGGACGGTCGTCCGCGAGGACCGGCTGACGACCACGGGGGCGGGCACGGGCACGGCCACGGGCCGGGGCGGAGGCGGGGAGCTGTCCGGGGACATCGAGTGGCGGGTGTTCCCCTGGTACTTCGAGACGGACGAGTTCTTCGCGGTCAAGACCAAGAACACCCGCGGGGTCTTCGTGCTGCCCAAGCGCGGCGCGCAGGAGCCGGCCGACGTGGACCGGGTGCGGGCCCTCTTCGACCGGAACCTGCGGCGCATCTGACCGCCCGGACGGGTCCTAGCCCGCGGCGCGTGCGGCGTTGCCGAGGACCTTGGTCGGGGTGATGCGGACGACCACGCGGACGGCCTCCGCCGGGGCGTCGCGGTACTCCTTGCCGGCGCCCGGGCCGAGGTACTCCTCGGCGATGCGGACGGCCACCGCGCGGCCGACGTCCTCGGTGACGGTGGCCGTGCCGCGGATCTCGGCGTAGAGGAAGGGGTTGGCCAGGTCGAAGACGGTGAGGCCGACCCGCCCGTCCCGGACGATGTTGCGCTCCTTGCGGCGACCCTGCTCGGTGGAGATCAGCAGGTCGCCCCCGTCGCGGGTCACCCAGATCACCGAACTCTGCGGGCTGCCGTCGGGGTTGATGGTCGACAGCACGGCGGGGTGCGGGGAGTCGAGCAGCCCGCGCACCGTCTCATTCAGCTCAACAGTCATGGCCGCGAGGCTAGTCGGGGCGGGTGCGGGTCTGCCGCCGATTTTGGGCCGCGTGCGGTGATTACCGGAAGCGGTCAGTTCCAGGGGATGTTGAGCCACGGACTGGCCGGGTCGGTGGTCAGCTCTACGTGGGCGGCGAGGGCGCTCGTGTACCAGGTGCCGAACTCCTCCTCGTCGAAGTGCAGGCACCGGCCGAGGACGTACCCGGCGGAGAACTCCTCCCACGAGCGGTACGTCTGGCGGGCCGCCTCCCCGGCGCGCAGTACGGCCTTCTCGGCCTCGTGGAGGGTGCCGTAGCGGCAGCCGATGCCCCAGCGGGCCATCTGGGAGGCCCGGCCGAGGTCCCAGGCCTCCACCGAACGGACCCAGCCGTCCTCGGGGAGCAGCCCGTCGGCGCGGAAGCGCTGCTCGTAGCGGGCGATCCGGCCGATGAGGCGCCTGACGCCGGCGATCTCGCCCTCCACCTCGGCGGTCGGGCGCGGCTGGGCGACGGTGACCCCGTCGGGGGTGAGCTGCGGCTCTGCGGAGCGCTCGGCGCTGCGGCGCAGGCTGGCCTCGGCGGCGTGCCGCCAGTGCTCGACGTCGACGGGCCCGGCGAAGTCGGAGGCGAGGACGCGGCGGACGCGGAGCGCGAACTCCCAGACGGGGCTGACCATGTCCACGCTCAGGAGCTGCTCCAGGGTGGCGAGCCAGTCGGCGCGGTCGGTGATGCTCCAGCTCTTCCCGACGCGGCGGCGCTCGTGCTGGTAGCCGCTGCCGTGGTAGGCGAGCGCGTTCCAGAACTCGCCGTTCGTCACGGCGAGATGGCCGCCGATGGCGAGGCCGTGGGCGATGGGCCCGTGCAGCGGGCCGCCGGTGAAGAGGGCGTGGACCTTCCCGTCGGGCAGGCCGTACTGGGGCGCGGCGTCCGCGTGCGCCCGCCAGCGGGCCAGGTCGGCGGGGGTGGTGGTGAGGTAGGCCTCGGTGGGTGACCCCGGGTTCACGGCGAGGAAGGCGGGGTCCCCGGGGCCCCAGACCTTGGAGAACCAGCCCAGGCTCCGGGACTCGAAGACCGTCTCGGGGGTGGGGGCGGGCAGCATGCCGGCGGTGTGGACGACGAGCATGCGGTCCGGGGTGGCGTGGAAGAACACGGAGTCGGGGTGCGCGTCGGACTGGACGCGGTGCTGGACCAGGTAGAGCTGGGCGCGGGCGAGTACGTCGAAGTACGCGGCCCAGTCGCCGGCGGTCTTGGCCTCGTACAGCTCTCTCTCGATGACGCTCGGCGCGATCCAGGTGCCCATACGGGGACCTTATACGGGCCCCTCCGCGGGTGGTCCGGCCCGTAGGGTCCTCACCCTGATCGGCGGTTTCCGGCATAGGCTTCAGGGCGTGATCAGGATCCTGTGCGCGAAGTCCGTCCACCCGGCGGCGCGATGAACGACGTCAAGGCGAGCGACGTCACGGCGAACACCGTCACGATGTACTGGCGGCCGGGGTGCACGTTCTGCATCAAGCTCCGCACGCAGCTGCGCCTGGCCCGGATCCCGTACCGGAAGGTCAACATCTGGCGGGACCCCGAGGCGGCGGCCTTCGTCCGCAGCGTCGCCGACGGCAACGAGACCGTCCCGACGGTGGTCGTCGGCGACCACCCGGCGATGGTGAACCCCTCCGTCCGCCGGATCCGCGCGGCCCTGCACGGCTGAACCCCCCGCCCGCCCCGGCCCGCCCGGCACACGACACCGGGGAACGTCCGGGCGGCACGCCCCCCGTGCCACCGCGCGACCGTGCGGACCCCCTTGACGCCCCCCGGTGGGGGAGGGACGCTCGCGGGTCTCGCATCCGAGCGGTTGCACACTGGGGGGCCGGTATGCCGGAGGAGTCTGTCCAGACGGTGGGGGAGCTGCGGGCGCGGCTCGCGGCGCGGGGGGCGCGCTGGTCCGTCATGGAGCACCTGGCCGACGAGGAGCCGGTGCCGAGGCCCTCGCTCGGCCTGGAGCCCGGGACGAACCTGACGCCCGCCGAGGACGTGGGGGCCGTCGATCTGCGGGCGCTCCTCGGGCACGCGAGCGGGAATCCCCATCTGACCCGGCGCCGGGCCGCCCACGGGTTCCTGGCGGGCCCGCCGACGGCCGGCGCGGCCCGGCCCGCCGCCGTGGACTGGCGCGGCCGCTGGGGGTGGCCGTGGATCACCAAGGTGAAGGACCAGAACCCGTGCGGTTCCTGCTGGGCCTTCGGCGCCGCCGGCCTGGTGGAGGCCATGGCCCGCATCGAGCACTGCGTGTGGGCGGAGCGCTCGGAGGGGGACGTGCACGACGGTCTGCGCTTCACCTGCGGGCAGGGCTCCAATCCGGAGACCGCGCTCGACTGGATCAAGGACAACGGGGGGCTCGCCGACCCGGACTGCTGGCCGTACAGCACCCCGCCCGCCGGTCTGCCCGCCGCCCGCCGCGACGCCTGGCGCGCCGAGTACACGCCCAGCTGGGACCGGTCCGGGCGCACCGTCCGGATCCCCGACTACGTGCGGCTGGGCGACGTCGAGCAGCAGAAGGTCTGGCTGGACACGGTCGGCCCGCTGACCGCCTGCTTCGACGTGTACGACGACTTCTTCGGCCTCGGCTCCGGCGTCTACCACCAGACCAGCGACCGGCTCGCGGGCGGCCACTGCGTGCTCATCGTCGGCTACGACGACGCGGCCGGCTGCTGGCTGTTCAAGAACTCCTGGGGGACCGGCTACCACGTGGGCGGCTACGGCCGGATCGCCTACGGCGAGGTCGACATCGACCACTGGGCCAAGTGCGGCCTGCGCGGCACCAACATCGACCCGTGGACCAAGCGCCGCTTGCACACCGGCAACGTCTACGAGAGCGGCAACGGCCGCGCCCACCGCAACTTCGAGCTCCTCGCCACCACCACCGGCGGCCGTCTCCAGCACTGGTGGCGCGAGGGCGACGCCCCCTTCGCGTGGGCCCGCGCGGACACCTTCGCGAGCGACGCCTCCGGCCAGCCCGCCTTCACCGGGACCACCTACAACCGCAACATGGAGTCCCTGCACGTGACCACCGGCGGCCGGCTGCGCCACTGGTACTTCGAGCAGTCCGTGCGCGTCTGGCGCGACGGCGGCGCCTTCGGGCCGGGCGACGCGGCCGTCGGCTCGACCCCGGCCTTCATCCAGAGCGACTACGGCAAGCCGGGCAACTTCGAGGTGGTCGTACGGACCGCCGACGGCCGCCTGAACCACTGGTGGCGCATCAACGGCGCCCCCTGGACCTGGAACGACGGCGGCCGCTTCGCCTCCGGCATCGCCCACTTCGGGCCCGCCCTCGTCCAGACCCGCGGCCGCCACCTCGACCTCGTCGCCGCCCGCACGGACGGCCGCATGCAGCTGTGGTGGCGCGACGACCCGAACGGCTTCGCCTGGCGCGCCGGGGAGGTCTTCGGCAGCGGCACGCCCGCCGTCTCCGCGCCGTGCCTGATCGAGGGGCAGTACGGGGCCGCCGACGAGGACACCGCCGGGAACTACGAGCTGTGCGTGGCCGTCGCCGGCGGGCGCGTGGAGCACTGGTGGCGCGGCAACGCCGCAGGCTCGGCCTGGACCCGCAGCGCGGTCTTCGGGCACGACGTCGCCTCGGTCACCGGGATGCTCCAGGGCAGCTTCGGGTTCAACCTGGAAGTCGTCGTCCTGCGCACCGACCGCCGCCTCCAGCACTACTGGCGCGGGGGCACCTCCCGGACGGAGTCCGGGGGAGGCGCGGGCTGGCACGAGGGGGCGGTCATCGGCCCCGTCGGCTGAGATCCGGCAGCGGAGAGGACCTGGCGTGGAGGTACGGAGCGTCGTGCTGAGCCCCGGTGAGCCGTACGAGCTGCGGCTCACCGGACGCGGCGCGCGCGGGTACGTGTGGACCTGGCAGGTCACGGGGGACGCGGACGTGGTGGCGGTGGCGGAGGGGCCGTCGGCCTGCGGCGACGGCCTCCCCGGGGCCGTGGTCGATCGGACGTACGTCGTACGGGGCCTGGCCCCGGGCGGCGGCCGGGCCCGGATCCGCTTCGCGCAGGTCCGGCCGCCCTACCCGCAGGAGGCCCCGTACGACGAGTTCGTGCTGGACGTGGAGGTCACCCCGCGGACGGGCGTCCCCCCGCGGACGGGCGTCCCCCCGCGGACGGGCGGCGCCTGAGGATCCGGTGCTGTACGGCCTCCAGCGGGCCCCGCTCGAAGCGGCGCAGCCAGAGCCGGGACGCGGCGAGCAGCGTGAGGCTCACCGCCGCCCACAGGCCCATCACCCACCAGGGTCCGCTGCCGCCCAGTCGCTCGGCGAGTCCCAGTCCGACGCCGTAGCAGAGCAGCACGCACAGCAGGTTCTGGCCGACGTAGCAGGACAGGGCGGTGCGGCCGACGGAGCCGAGGGCGTCGGCGCCGCGCACCCGGAAGCGGTCGAGGACGCAGCCGATCAGGCCGATGTACCCGACGGCGATCAGCGGGGCGGTGCCGTAGCGGCCCAGGAAGAAGAAGTCGGATCCGCCGAGGGCGGAGGCGATGCCCAGCGGCAGTCCGACGCCGAGACCCCAGGCGCCCATCCGGACCCGGATCCGGTGCCCGCCGGCGGTCGGTGCGAAGGCGCCGGCGCGGTGCAGCCGGATGCCGAGGAGGAAGAGGAAGACGAGCAGCCCGAAGGAGAAGACGGGCTCGATGCGCAGCGCGAGGGCGTGGTCGAGCCGGAAGGCGATCTGGTCGGACCAGCTGCCGTGGGCGTAGAGCCGGACGGCCCCGGGGTCGGGGGCCTTGGGCCCCGAGGCCGGACCGGCGAGCTCCCCGAGCGTCACGAGGCCGACGAGGGCCAGGTGCAGCCCGCCCGCGGTCCACATCGCCACCCGCCGCACCTTCTCGGAGCGCGCCAGCAGCCAGGCCACCAGCAGGGCGGTGACGGCGTACCCCATCAGCACGTCCCAGGCGAAGACGAGGACGAAGTGGACCGTGCCCTCCAGGAAGAGGAACGCGGCCCGCCGCGGGTAGCGCCCGGGCCACGGCTCGCCGCGGCGCGCGGCGGAGTCGTACTGGATGGCCAGGCCGACCCCGAACAGGATCGTCAGCAGGGACAGGAACTTACCGTCGGCGAGGAACCGGAACACGGTCTCGGCGAGGTTCGCCGCGGAGGGGTCCGCGATCGGGTCGGGCGCTCCCAGACCGCCCTGGAGCACGCTCCACTCCGAGCCGGGGGAGGCGAAGATCCAGACGTTGGTCATGAGGGTGCCGAGGATGGCGGCGCCGCGCAGGACGTCGAGGAGGGGGAGCCGGGTCGCGGTCACCGCGGGGGCGACGAGGGTCGTGTGGGCCATGACTTCAGAGTCCCGGCGCGCGGGGCCCGGTACGTCCTGCGGGTGGACGAAGCCCGGCTACATCCTTCGATGCACCGGCGCGGGGCGCGGGTCCACATCCCGGACGGGGCGGCCGGTGCACCCCTCATGTATCTATCCTGTGCGCATGCCGTCCGCCGCGCCGCCCGCCCAGACCGCCACCGCCATCGCCACACCCACGGCCACCGCCGCCGAACGCGTCTACCGGCACGTCAAGCAGGGAGTTCTCGACCGCCGCTACGAAGGCGGCACCCTCCTCACCGAGGGCGAACTGGCCGAGGCCGTCGGGGTGTCCCGCACCCCGGTCCGCGAGGCGCTGCTGCGCCTGGAGACCGAGGGACTGCTGAAGCTGTACCCGAAGAAGGGCGCGCTGGTGCTGCCGGTCTCCGCGCAGGAAATCACGGACGTGCTCGAAACCCGGCTGCTGGTCGAGGAGTTCACTGTACGCAGGGCCGTACCGGCGCCGCCCGGCCTGCTGGACCGGCTCGCGGCCCTGCTGGAGGAACAGCGCCGGCACGCCGCCGGGGGCGACCTCGCCGCGATGACGGCCGCCGACCGCGGCTTCCACGCCGAGATCGTGCGCAGCGCCGGGAACCAGATCCTGTGCCGGCTCTACGACCAGCTACGCGACCGGCAGCTGCGGATGGGCGTGGCCCTGCTGCACGCCCACCCCGACCGGCTGGAGCGCACCCTGGCCGAGCACGCCGAGATCCTGGACGCGCTGCGGGCCGGGGACGCGGACACGGCCGCCGCGGTGGTCCGCGGGCACATCCGGCGGGTCGGGGAACTGGTCCGGGGGCCGGGCCGGTGACCGCCCGGGTGACCGTGCAGGGGACCGGGCCGGGGAGCGGGCAGGGGAGCGGGCCGGGGAGCGCGCGGGCGACCGCGCCGCAGCCGGTCCAGGACCCTCCCGGCGGCAGACGGGCCGTCGCCGTCTGGTCCATCGGCGTCGCCGTCTACTTCGTGGCGGTGATCTTCCGTACCAGCCTGGGTGTGGCCGGCCTCGACGCCGCCGACCGCTTCCACGTCAACGCCTCGGCGCTGGCCACCTTCTCCCTCCTCCAACTGCTGGTCTACGCGGGCATGCAGATACCCGTGGGCCTGATGGTCGACCGGCTCGGCACCAAAAAGGTGCTGACGCTGGGCGCGGTGCTCTTCACCGTCGGCCAGCTCGGCTTCGCCCTCTCCCCCTCCTACGGCATGGCGCTCGCCGCGCGGGCCCTGCTCGGCTGCGGCGACGCGATGACCTTCATCTCGGTACTGCGGCTCGGCACCCGGTGGTTCCCGGCCCGGCGCGCGCCGCTGATGGCGCAGCTCGCCGGGCTGGTCGGCATGGCCGGCAACCTCGTCTCCACGCTCGTCCTCGCCCCCGTCCTGCACGGCGTGGGCTGGACCGCGGCCTTCGCGGGGAGCGCGGTGGCCGGGGTGGTCGTGCTGGTGCCGCTGGTGCTGTTCCTGCGCGACCACCCGGAGGGGCACGGTCCGGCTCCGGTACAGCGCGGGTCCGCCGGGTCCGGTGGTTTCGTACGCCGCCAGATCCGCGAGTCCTGGGCCGAACCCGGCACCCGCCTCGGCCTGTGGGTGCACTTCACGACGCAGTTCCCGGCGATGGTGTTCCTGCTGCTGTGGGGCATGCCCTTCCTGGTCGAGGCGCAAGGGCTGTCGCGGACCACCGCGGGCGGACTGCTGACGCTGGTGGTCGCCTCCAACATGGCGCTCGGACTGGTCTACGGCCAGGCCGTCGGCCGCCGCCAGTCCGCGCGGATCCCGCTCGCGCTGGGCACCGTCGGCCTCACGGCCCTCCTCTGGGCGGCCGTCCTCGCCTACCCGGGCGACAGGGCGCCGATGTGGCTGCTGATCACCCTGTGCCTGGTCCTCGGCAGCTGCGGCCCGGCGTCGATGATCGGCTTCGACTTCGCCCGCCCGGCCAATCCGGCGCAGCGGCAGGGCACCGCCTCCGGGATCACGAACATGGGCGGCTTCATCGCGTCGATGACCACCCTGCTCACCGTGGGCGTGCTGCTCGACGCAACCGGCGACGACTACCGCATCGCCTTCTCGACGGTGTTCGTCCTCGAAGCGCTGGGCGTCTCCCAGATCCTCCGGCTGCGCCGCCGCGCACTGGCCCGGGAGGCGGAACCGGAGCGGGTGTCCCGCGCGTGTCCCCTGCCGGACGCCGCAGGGCGCGAGGGACCGTAGGGCCGCAGTCCCGGGAGGGAGCGGCAGCAGGAGGAGGAACCGCAGGAATGTGGACGAAGCTGTCCGCCGCCACCGTCCCGGAGGTGGAGCGGTTCGACTGGTTCAACGACGTCATCTCCACCTCGCTGATGCCGCTCGTCCTCGCCAGTGAACGGTCTGCCGACTTCCAGGCGGAGGCGGCCGCGCTGGACCTGGGCGCCGTACAGGTGTCGTCCTTCGAGTACTCGCACGTACGGTCGCGGCGCACGCCCGCGCTCATCCGGCGCGGGGACCCCGAGCAGTACCAGCTGTCGCTGCTGACCCGCGGCCGGATGTGGATGTCCCAGTGCGACGGCGAAGCGGAACTCGCCCCCGGCGACATGATCCTCTGGGACACCTCGCACCCCTTCGAGGCCGACTGCCGCCCCGGGCAGGGCACGCTCGGCGCGCTGGTCGTCCAGCTCCCGAGGGACGCGCTGCCCCTGCGCGCCGGCCGGATCGACCCGCTGCTCGGCCGCCGCATCGGCGCGGAGAGCGGGATGGCGGCCATCCTGGCCCAGTTCCTCTCCTCGCTCGGCGCGCACGGCTCAGAATGCTCGCCGGAGGAGCTCCAGCGGCTCGGCACGGTCGCCGTCGAACTGTCCGCCGCCGTCCTCGCCCAGCGCGTCGACGCCTACGGGGAACTGCCCGCCAAGGCCCGCGCCCGTGCCTTGCGCGAGCGGATCGACGCCTTCATCGAGCACCACCTGGGGGACCCCGAGCTCACCCCGGGCCTGATCGCCGCCGCGCACGGCATCTCCGTACGCCGCCTGTACCTGCTCTTCCGCGACGCGCCGGAGAGCGTCTCGGCCACCGTCCGGCGGCGCCGCCTGGAACGCTGCCGCGCCGACCTGGCCCGCCCGGAACTGGCCGGCCGGCCCGTCCACGACATCGCCGCCCGCTGGTGCTTCGGCAACGCCGCGGCCTTCAGCCGTGCCTTCCGCGAGGCGTACGGGATCAGCCCCACCGCGTTCCGCCGCGCCGCGGCGCAAGCCGGCCCGTACACCGGCCCGTACGCCGACCCGTCCGGCGGCGTTCCTACGGAGTGACGGAGAACTGCGTCAGGATGGCCTCCGCCAGCTCGGCGTCGCCCTCCACCTTCACCCGGTCCGCGACGGAACGCGCCCGCACCCGCCCCGCCGCCAGCCGTACGTACGTCTCCCAGTCCAGCGTCAGCGTCACGGCGGGACCCAGCGACGGCGCCTTGTCGACCGTGCCGCGGCCGTCGGCGTCCACCCGTACCGTCCGCATGAACTCCAGCGGGCCGTGCACGTCGATGACCACCGCCGAGTGCGCCGGCGCGCCCGCCCGCTTCGCCACCACCTTCGGCAGCCCGGCCAGCAGGACGTCCCGCGCCACGTAGGCACCCGGCGCGTCCCAGTTCCCCGGCACGCCCAGTGCCGCCCGCAGGTCCTGCTCGTGGATCCACACGTCGAACGCGCGCAGCCGCAGCGCGTGCTCCAGTGTCACCTGGTCACCCAGCGGACCCCGCACCATCGTGTCCGGATCCCGCTTCTCGTTGCGCAGCTGCCGCGAGCGCCGGATGACGGTGTACTCCAGCTCCGAGGTCATCTCCGGCGCGGTGTGGTGACGCCGCACGTCGACCTGCACCTCCATGTACCGGCTGAACTCGTCCACCACGTGCCGCAGGTCCCGCGCCACCGTGTGGATCGGCCGCGGGTCCCCGAGCTGCTCGCATTCGATGCCGATGATGTGTGAGACGACGTCACGGACCGACCAGCCGGGGCACGGCGTCGCCCGGTTCCACTCGCCCTCCGTCAGGGGGAGGACCAGCTCGGATATCGCCTCGATGGAGTGCGTCCACGCGTCGGCATAGGGCTGAAGGCTGGGATGGACGGTCAACGGGACCCCTCGCGGTGCTGTTCAGTGGCGCGTTTTCGGAAGCAGTGGACTCAGTTTCCAAAACTACGCTGCCGGTGAGCACCCCGGCAGTGCTTTCGTGTGACGATCGTAGGCCCGAGTTGACGGCTTGAACGCCAGGACGGTGGTAGTGTGCGCGCCTCGCTGATCCAAATCGCAGTGAACGAGGGCGAGTCGGTGACTTCCCGACGTGCCCGCGTGGCCGACCTCGTACGGGAGCAGGAAGGCTCCGACCTCGTCGTGCTGCCCGAACTGTGGCCCGTCGGCGCCTTCGCCTACGAGCAGTTCGAGACCGAGGCCGAACCCCTGGACGGACCGACCTACGAGGCCATGTCCAAGGCCGCCCGCGACGCCGGGGTCTGGCTGCACGCGGGCTCGGTCGTGGAGCGCGCCGGCGACGGCTCCCTCTACAACACCGCCCTCGTCCTCTCCCCGGCGGGCGAGCTGGCCGCCACCTACCGGAAGATCCACCGCTTCGGCTTCGACCAGGGCGAGGCGGTGCTCATGTCGCCGGGCGACTCCCTGACCACCGTGGAGCTGCCCGAACAGACCCTCGGCATCGCCACCTGCTACGACCTGCGCTTCCCGGAGCTGTTCCGCGGCCTGGTCGACGCCGGCGCCACCACGATGGTCGTCGCGGCGGGCTGGCCCGCGCGCCGGCGCTCCCACTGGACCCTGCTCAACCGGGCCCGCGCCGTGGAGGACCAGTCGTACGTCCTGGCGTGCGGGCTGGCCGGCACCCACGCGGGCGTCGAACAGGCCGGGCACAGCCTGGTGGTGGACCCGTGGGGCGAGGTCCTGGCGGAGGCCGGCCCCGGCGAGGCCGTCCTCACGGTGGACCTCGACCCGGCCAAGGTCCCCGAAACCCGCGCCCAGTTCCCGGCCCTGAAGGACCGCCGCCTGGACCGCGGCGGCCACGCGTGACCACAGGCGTGACGTACGAGCGGATCGATCGGTCCGAGGAGGCGGTACGACGGCTGGACGCGCTCGCACGCGTCTACCAGGAGGTCTACGCGGAGCCCCCGTACCGCGAGGGTCCCCGGGACGCCGCCGATTTCCGCGTGCGCGCCGGGCGGCAGGCGGTGCGGGACGGCTTCCGGCTGATCCTGGCGCGGGACGGCGACGAGCCCGTCGGCTTCTCGTACGGCTACCGGCTGCCCGCGGACACCGGGTGGTGGAAGGCCCTGGAGCAGCCGCTCGGCGAAGCCTTCGTCGAGGAGAACGGCCGGCGGACCTTCAACGTGGCCGAACTCGCCGTGCGCGGGGCCTGGCGACGGCGGGGCATCGCCGCGTCCATGCACCGGCTCCTGATCGCGGATCAGGAGGCCGAGCGGATCACGCTGACCGCGCGCCCCGACCCCGAGGCGGCCCCCGCGCGGACGGCCTACGCCACCTGGGGCTACCGGAAGGTCGGCCGGGCCCGGTACGGGGACGGGCACCCGGCCTACGACGTGATGGTGCTGCCCCTGCCCGGCGGCCCGCCGGCCGGGCCGTAGCGCGCGGGCCCGTCCGCCCGGCTCAGGCGGTGCGGAGCCAGACCATGATCGCGAGGACGGTGGGGGCCGGGCAGGCCAGGGCGCCCAGGAGGAGCATCCGGCTCGACACGGCCAGCCGGCGGATCCCCGGCGCGAAGGCCAGAGCGGTGAGTGCCGCTGCCGCGACCACCGGCACCAGGAGGAGACGCAGCAGCAGGCCTCCCACCGGCTGCCCGGCCGCCGCGCCCCAGACGAGCGCGATGGAGAAGAGGCCGGCCAGCCAGACGAGCGAGAGGGTGGTGACCGTCCACAGCAGGGCCGCGAGCACGGCGACGGCGGGCCGCTCCTTGGGCGCGGGCTTCGCCGGCTGCCACGGGCCGTACAAGGCCGCGTACGTGCTGGGGTTCACGGTGGGTTCCTTCCGTGGGGGACGTACACGATCCTCGCCCTCCCCCACGGCCCCGGTATGAGCGCGCATGCTCACTTCTCCGTGCGCCCGTACTCACCCCGGCGCCTAGGCCGTCTCTTTCGGATCTTGCCGGGCCGACAAGATCCGAAAGAGACGGCCTAGATGAGCCCGTCCTCCCGCTCCTTCTCCGCCATCCGGATCACGCACACCGCGACCGCGACCAGCAGCGCCGCGTCCGCGTCCTCGCGGACCACGTCCACCGCGTACGTCTCGCGGAGCCGGTACCACTGCCGTGAGACCAGCGCGAGCAGCTCCCCGTCGTACTCGACCTTGAACTCCCGGTCCAGGATCCGCCCGCTGACATCGAGCTCGGTGCCCTCGGCCATGGTCACGCGGAAGTGGTTGCGCAGCAGCGAGAACCTCTTCCGGCGGATCACCGCGAGCCGCCGCTCCTCCCGCTCCAGGGTCATCGCGTCGCGGAAGCTGAGCATCTTCTCCCGCAGGGTGATCAGGATCCGCCCGTCCGGGTCCTTCAGTTCCAGCGTGTCCCGGACCCGCAGCGCCTTCCCGTCGACGAGGAAGGCCTGGCGCCCGTCCTCGTCCTCGATCCAGTAGTCGTCCCCGATGGCCAGCACTTTGTCCCGTACGAGGTATTTCATGCGCTGATCAGTGCCCGCGATAGGTTTCCGCCATGCCACTCCTCTACGTGACCGACCTGGCCTACCCGGCGCGCGGCCGCCGCTACTGCGACGAGGACATATTCCTCACCTCGCGGCTGCGGGCCGACTTCGACCTGGCCCTGTGCCACCCCGCGGACGCGGAGGCGCTCCTCCCGCTCGGCTTCGACGCGGTGATCGTCCGCAACAGCGGCCCGGTCCTGCACTACCAGGAGGCCTACGACTCCTTCCGCGCCGCCGCCCTCGCCGCCGGCACGCCGGTCTACAACCCGCTCACCGGCCGCGCGGACATGGCGGGTAAGCAGTACCTCCTCGACTTGACGGCCGCCGGCTACCCGGTCATCCCGACGATCGACGACCCGGCGAGGCTCTCGGAGCTGCCGCAGGTGCCCACCTACGCGGTCAAGCCGAAGCAGGGCGCCGACTCCATCGGCCTCACCTTCACCGCGACACCGGACGGCCCGGCCGGGGCCGTGCTGATCCAGCCGCGCATCGACTTCGCGTACGAGGTGTCCTTCTACTTCGTGGACGACGCCTTCCAGTACGCGCTCCACGCCCCGGACCCGGCCCGCCGCTGGGAGCTGGAGCGCTACGCCCCGACCGAGGCGGACCTGGCCTTCGCCCGCTCCTTCATCGACTGGAACACCCTCGACCACGGCATCCAGCGCGTCGACGCCTGCAGGGCCCCCTCGGGCGAACTCCTCCTCGTCGAGCTGGAGGACCTCAACCCCTACCTCTCCCTGGACCTCCTCCCGGCGGACGCCCAGAACACCTTCATCACATCGCTCACGAGATCTCTCCACTCCTTCCTCGGCTGATGTCAGTGCCGGGTGCCAGGCTTTTGCCATGGACAAGCAGATGTTCTGGCAGTTGATCGAGACGGCCCGCACGGGCACGGCGGCGGACGAGGTGGCGGGGCGGGCGGCGGAGCTGCTGGCGGCCCGTCCGGCGGCGGAGATAGCCGCGGCCCAGCAGGTGCTGTGGGACCTGCTGGCGGAGTCCTACCGCGGCCCGCTCTGGGCCGCGGCCTACGTGATCAACGGCGGCTGCTCGGACGACGGCTTCGACTACTTCCGCGGCTGGCTCCTCACCCAGGGCCGGGCGGTCTTCGAAGCGGCCCTGGCCGACCCGGACTCCCTGGCGGCCCACCCGGCGGTCCGCGAGGCCGCGGCCGGGGGCCACGAACTGTGGGACGAGGAGGCCCTCTCGATCGCCTGGACCGCCTACGAGTCCGCCACCGGCCGCGAACTCCCGGCGGACTCCTTCACGATCAGCTACCCGCCCCTGGACCCGGCCTGGGACTTCGACTTCGACGACACGGCCGAACTGGCGCCCCGCCTGCCCCGCCTGAGCACCCTCTTCGACTACGCGTAGCGGTAGAGCAGCGACTCGCGCTCCTGCCGGCGGATGTCCTCGACCGTCAGACCCGGCATGTCCAGGTGGGAGAGGGTGACCTCGGCGGAGCTCGGTACGGCGTCCTCGGCGAGCCACTGCCCGGGCTTCCAGGCGCCGCTGCGCAGGAACGCCTTCGGGCAGTGCTGGTACGCCTCCTCGACCCCCACCACGATGGCGCTGCACGGCGGCTTGCCGACGGCCGTCAGCTGCTCCAGCAGCCGGGGGTCGGCGGAGACGCACGCGCGGCCGTTCACGCGCAGCGTGGTGGCCCGGCCGGGGATGACGAAGATCAGCCCGGCCCGGCCCGTCTCCACGATGTTGTGGGCGGTGTCGAGCCGCTTGTTGCCGGTGGCGTCGGGGACGGCGAGGGTGAACTCGTCGAGGACGGCCACGAACCCGGGCGGCCCGCCCCGTGGCGTGACATCGCAGCTCCCGTCGGCCCCCGCACTGGCCACGAACACCAGCGACGACCGCCCGATGACCGCCCGCGCGGCCTCGTGGATCCGGTCCACGGCCTTGCGCCGGGCCATCTCACCGGGCTCCTCGTACAACTCGCGCAACTGGTCCGCGCTTCGGACGGCGGTGGCGTTCACGGCGTCGAATATCGTCACGCCTGCGCACGCTACCGGCTGACCACCGGCTAGAGCCCACCGGTGTCGAGGTCGATCCCGAACGGCTCGGGCAGCCGCACCGGCGTCCCGAAGGGGTGGGGGCCGTCGACCTTCGTGTACCCGAGCCGCCCGGGCTCCGCGAACAGCGTGACGGTCTTCTCCAACCGGTCGACCAGCAGGTAGAGCGGCGCGCCGTACTCGGCGTACCGCTTGCGCTTGACGACACGGTCGGTATCCGCGTTGGACTCGGAGGTGATCTCGACGATCAGCAGTGTCTGATCGGGTCCAGGTTCCCGGAGCCTTCCACGCAGTCGAGCTCGTCCACCCTGGCTTCGATCTGGCGGCGCACGATCTTCGCGACCCGCTCGTGGTCCCAACTCGGCGTCGCGTTGGTGATGACCCCTTCGACGATCTCGGTGCGGTCCCCGCTGTGGCGCTGGATGGCGTACTTCAGTGCGCCCTCGGGGTCGATGCCCTCGCTGTAGTCGTGCGCGGTGGTCATGCCGGGCGCCTCCTTCGCTGCCTGCCTTCAGACTCCCACGTGTCCTGTCCGGCCGTCGTCACCCTCGCGGGTGCACCTGGACCTGTGACCCGGTGTTCATACCCGGATGGCAAGCTTGAAGGATGAACGATGCTGCCCCGGCGCCCACCCCCGCGCCCGCACCCCGCAAGCGTGCCCGTGTCCGTGCCCCCGAGCTGATCGGCAAGGGCGGCTGGCTGAACACCGGAGGCAAGGAGCTGACCCTCGCCGACCTGCGGGGACGTATCGCGATCCTGGATTTCTGGACCTTCTGCTGCATCAACTGCCTGCACGTCCTCGACGAGCTGCGCGAGCTGGAGGAGAAGCACCGCGACACCGTCGTGATCATCGGGGTGCATTCGCCGAAGTTCGTGCACGAGGCCGAGCACGCCGCGGTCGTCGACGCCGTCGAGCGGTACGAGGTGCACCACCCCGTGCTGGACGATCCCGAGCTCGCGACTTGGAAGCAGTACGCCGTGCGGGCCTGGCCCACGCTCGTCGTGATCGACCCCGAGGGGTACATCGTCGCCCAGCACGCCGGTGAGGGGCACGCGCACGCCATTGCGAAGCTGGTGGAGGAGCTGGAGGCCGAGCACGAGGCCAAGGGGACGCTGCGGCGCGGGGACGGGCCGTACGTGGCGCCGGAGCCGGTCGCGAGCGACCTGCGGTTCCCCGGGAAGGCGGTGCTGCTGCCGAGCGGCAACCTGCTGGTGTCGGACACCACGCGGCACCAGCTCGTCGAGCTGGACGCGGACGGCGAGAGCGTCGTACGCCGCGTCGGCACCGGCGAGCGCGGCTTCGGCGGTGACAGCTTCAGCGAGCCGCAGGGCCTCGCGCTGCTGCCCGACGGCAGGGTCGTGGTCGCCGACACCGTCAACCACGCGCTGCGGACCTACGACCCGGCCACCGGGCACGTGGAGACCGTCGCCGGCACCGGGCGCCAGTGGTGGCAGGGGTCGCCCACCTCCGGCCCCGCCCTGGAGGTGGACCTCTCCTCGCCGTGGGACGTGGCCTGGTGGCAGGGCAAGGTGTGGATCGCGATGGCCGGTGTGCACCAGCTGTGGACCTGGGATCCGGAGAGCGGCACCGTCGCCGTCGCCGCCGGTACCACCAACGAGGGGCTGCTCGACGGGCCCGCCGCCGAGGCGTGGTTCGCCCAGCCCTCGGGCCTCGCGGCCGCCGGGGACCGGCTGTGGATCGCCGACTCCGAGACCAGTGCCCTCCGGTACGTCCACCCCACCGACACCGGCTACGCCGTCACCTCGGCCGTCGGCACGGGCCTGTTCGACTTCGGGCACCGGGACGGGGACGCGGGCCAGGCCCTGCTCCAGCACCCGCTCGGGGTGACCGCGCTGCCCGACGGCTCGGTCGCGGTGTCCGACACGTACAACCACGCGCTGCGGCGCTACGACCCCGCCACCGGGCAGGTGACCACGCTCGCCACCGACCTGCGCGAGCCCAGCGACGCCGTGCTGGTCGGCGACGACATCGTGGTCGTCGAGTCGGCCCGGCACCGGCTGACCCGGCTGCGGCTCCCGGAGGAGGCCGTACGGGTCGAGTCCGTGGCGCACCGTACGCAGCGGGCCGCCACCGAGGTGGCGCCCGGCACGCTCCGGCTCGACGTGGTGTTCCAGGCGCCGGGCGGGCAGAAGCTCGACACCCGCTACGGGCCGTCCACCCGGCTGCTCGTCTCCTCGACCCCGCCGGAGCTCCTCGCCGGGGGCGAGGGCGCCGGGACCGACCTGTTCCGGGAGCTGGCGCTGAGCCCGGAGGTCACCGAGGGCGTGCTGCACGTGTCCGCGATGGCGGCGTCCTGCGACGACGACCCGGCCAACGAGTACCCGGCCTGCCACGTCCACCAGCAGGACTGGGGCGTGCCCGTCCGGGTCACCGCCGACGGCGCCTCCCGGCTGCCCCTCGTCCTCGCCGGGATGGACGAGGAGGGGTGACCTGGGCCCCTGCGGGCCTTCCTGGGGGGTCAGCCCTCCAGGAAGGCGACCAGGGCGTTGGCGAGGAGGTACGGGTCGTCCGCGCCGCACAGTTCGCGCGCGCTGTGCATCGACAGGATCGCGACGCCGATGTCCACGGTCTGGATCCCGTGGCGGGCGGCCGTGATCGGGCCGATGGTCGTGCCGCACGGCATGGAGTTGTTGGAGACGAAGGTCTGCCACGGCACGCCGGCCCGCTCGCAGGCGCTCGCGAACACCGCGCGCCCGCTGCCGTCCGTCGCGTACCGCTGGTTGACGTTGACCTTCAGGATCGGGCCGCCGTTGGCGCGCGGGTGGTGCGTCGGGTCGTGCCGTTCCCCGTAGTTGGGGTGCACGGCGTGGCCGGTGTCCGAGGACAGGCAGATGGTGCCGGCGAAGGCCCGCGCGCGGTCCTCGTACGAGCCCCCGCGTGCGAAGACTGAACGTTCCAGCACGTTCCCCAGCAGCGGGCCGTCCGCGCCGGTGTCCGACTGCGAGCCGTTCTCCTCGTGGTCGAAGGCGGCGAGCACCGGGATGTGGTCGAGCTTCTCGGAGCCCGACACCGCGGCCAGCGCCGCGACGCCCGCGTGCACGGACAGCAGGTTGTCCATGCGCGGGCCGGCCACGAGCTCGCGGTCGCGGCCGAGGTACGCGGGCGGTTCGATGGAGTGGACCATCAGGTCCCAGCCGGCCACCGAGCCCTGTTCCAGGTCCTCTTCCTCTTCGAGGAAGGCGATCAGGTCGCCCTCGTGCACGTCGCCCAGGCCCCAGATCGGCTGCATGTGCCGCTGCTTGTCGAGCTTGAGGCCGTCGGTGTTCACCGACCGGTCCAGATGCACGGCGAGTTGGGGCACGCGCAGCAGTGCGCGGTCCACGTTCACCAGGCGCTCGCTGCCGTCGCGCAGGGTCAGCCGGCCGGCGAGGCCGAGGTCGCGGTCGAGCCAGGTGTTGAGCAGGGTGCCGCCGTAGATCTCGACGGCGATCTGCCGCCAGCCCTGGGAGCCGGTGTCCGGCTGCGGCTTGACCCGCAGGTTCGGGGAGTCGGTGTGCGCGCCCACGATCCTGAACGGGGTGTGCGCGGCGGCGCCTTCGGGGACGTACCAGGCGATGAGCGCACCGCCGCGGAGCACGAACTTGCCCCCGGTGCCCGCATCCCAGGCGTCCGTTTCCGACAACTGCCTGAAGCCTGCCTTCTCCAGCCGCTCGGCCGCGTTGGCCACGGCGTGGTACGGCGACGGACTGGCCGTCAGGAAGGTCATCAGATCGTCGGTGTGGCCGCGGTCGAAGCGGGCGGGAGAGCTCATGTGGTTCACCTTAACGACGGTCGTGTTCGCCATGGCCGGACTGCGACGGATAGCCGGAGGTCAGGGTCCGCAGGGTGGGTGATCTGCGGTCCTTGTCGGTTCTCAGCCCGGCGGTCGCTCGAATCGGCGCTGCAGTTGTCTGCGCTCGCCCCGTCGGATGCGCGGGAGCATCTCCGGGGTCTGCGGGGAGCGCTGCGCGCGTCTCTTGCGTCCGGCGCAGAAGATACAGGCCTCACCGGGGGGTGCGTCGGGGTCGATGGGTGCGCCGGGGTGTTCGGAGCAGCCCGAGGCGTTGCGCGGCCGGGACAGTTCGCGGGCGACGATGAAGGCGCGGTGGAGGTCGTCGGCGATGCGGACGAAGTCCTCGGCGGGGGAGGACAGGCCCAGGTGGAACCGCTGGTCCTCGACGGTGCGCACGCACGCGCGCAGTGCCTGGAGGGTGTACGGGCCCTCCGGTACGGGGTACCCGAGGCGGCGCTGTTCGCCGGCGGGGGCGGCGGGGGGGCCGCCGTGCCGGCGCCGGCCGAGGCGCCGCCGGTCGTTGCAGATGAGGCAGCGGCCCCAGCCGTCGGGCGCCTCGGGGTCGAGGGCGCCGTTGGGGTGCTCGGAGCAGCCGGTGTAGCTCTTGGCGGGGGCCAGCCCGGCGGCGGTCTGGAAGGCCACGTACAGCGCGTCGGCGATGGTGTCGTACTCGGCGGGGTGGGCGCCGTCGTACAGCTCGCGCAGGTGGTCGCCGAGACTGCCCAGGCTCGCCTGCAGCTCCTTGAGGGCGTACGGGCGCCCGGTGGGGACGGAGTACCCCCTGCTGCCGTGCTGATCCTGTGGACTCATGCGTACGAGCGTCCCATGAACGGCTGACATAGGGGAAAGCCGCAGGACAGGGGCCCCGGGGCGGACCAGGCGGCGCATGCGCCGACGGCCGGGACCCCGTGCGGGGGACCCGGCCGCTGTGCGTACACGGCGTACTGGTGCGGCGGGCCGGTGCGGCCCGCGAGCTGCCTAGAAGGCGGCTTCGTCGAGCTCCATGAGGGAGTTGTCGACGGCCTCGGCCAGCGCGCGGCGGACGGAGACGCCCGGGAGGACCTCGGCCGCGAAGAACTTCGCGGCGGCGATCTTGCCGGTGTAGAAGGGGACGTCCTTCGCGGAGGCCGTCGCGAGCTTCTCGGCGGCCACGGCGGCGCCCCGGAGCAGCAGGTATCCGACGACCACGTCGCCGGAGGCCATCAGCAGGCGGGTGGTGTTCTGGCCGACCTTGTAGATGTTCTTGACGTCCTCGCCGGTGGCGGTGAGGTCGACGATCATCTGGCCGACGATGGCCTCCAGGTCCACGGCGGCCTTGGCGAGCGCGTCGCGGGCGCCGGCCAGCTCCTCGCCGCCGACGGCCTCGGCCAGGAACTTCTTGATCGTCTCGGAGAGGAGGTTCAGCGAGGCGCCCTGGTCGCGGACGATCTTCCGGAAGAAGAAGTCCTGGCCCTGGATGGCCGTGGTGCCCTCGTAGAGGGTGTCGATCTTGGCGTCGCGGATGTACTGCTCGATCGGGTACTCCTGGAGGTACCCGGAGCCGCCGAAGGTCTGCAGGGACTGCGCGAGCTGCTCGTACGACTTCTCCGAGCCGTAGCCCTTGACGATCGGCAGGAGCAGGTCGTTCAGGCCTATGAGGGCGGAGGCGTCCTCGCCCGCGGCCTGCTTGACCTGGATCTCGTCCTGGACGGTCGCGGTGTGCAGGACGAGGGCGCGCATGCCCTCGGCGTAGGCCTTCTGCGTCATGAGCGAGCGGCGCACGTCGGGGTGGTGCGTGATGGTGACCTTGGGCGCGGTCTTGTCCATGAAGTTCGCGAGGTCCGGTCCCTGCACGCGCTCCTTGGCGTACTCCAGCGCGTTCAGGTAGCCGGTGGAGAGCGTCGCGATGGCCTTCGTGCCGACCATCATGCGGGCGAACTCGATGATCATGAACATCTGGCGGATGCCGTCGTGCTTGTCACCGATCAGCCAGCCCTTGGCGGGGTGCTGGTCGCCGAAGGTCATCTCGCACGTGTTGGAGGCCTTGAGGCCCATCTTGTGCTCGACGTTCGTCGCGTAGACGCCGTTGCGCTCGCCCAGCTCGCCGGTCTCCCAGTCGAAGTGGAACTTCGGGACGAGGAAGAGGGACAGGCCCTTGGTGCCCGGGCCGTGGCCCTCGGGGCGCGCGAGGACGTAGTGGAGGATGTTCTCCTCCATGTCGTGCTCACCGGACGTGATGAAGCGCTTGACGCCCTCGATGTGCCAGGAGCCGTCGGCCTGCTGGACGGCCTTGGTGCGGCCGGCGCCCACGTCCGAGCCGGCGTCCGGCTCGGTGAGGACCATGGTGGAGCCCCAGCGCTTCTCGACGGCTATCTGCGCGATCTTCTTCTGCGCCTCGTTGCCCTCTTCGAAGAGGACGCCGGCGAACGCCGGGCCGGAGGAGTACATCCACACGGCCGGGTTCGAGCCGAGCAGCAGTTCCGCGTAGGCCCAGATGAGGGAGCGGGGGGAGGTGGTGCCGCCGATCTCCTCGGGCAGGCCCAGGCGCCAGTACTCGGAGTCCATGAAGGCTTCGTAGCTCTTCTTGAAGGACGCCGGGACGGGCGCGGTGTTGGTGGCCGGGTCGAAGACCGGCGGGTTGCGGTCGGCGTCCGCGAAGGACTCGGCCAGCTCGTTCTCGGCGAGGCGGGCGAGCTCGGACAGGACGCTCTTGGCGGTGTCGGTGTCCATCTCCTCGAACGGACCGGTGCCGTACTGCTTGTCGCGGCCGAGCACCTCGAAGAGGTTGAACTCGATGTCGCGGAGATTCGACTTGTAGTGCCCCATGGCGACGGCTCCGTTAAGGCTCGGGGAGAGAGGTTCCTCGTACATACCAATCGGTAACGTAATGATGCTACCCGCCGGTAATAAGGTGCAACCCCTGGCGACTGTGACCAGCGTCAAGCCTGGCGGGAAATGCGTGTCCGGGCGTGACGGGCAGGTCGGTAGTCTTCCCCTCATGTACGGCTACGACCAGAACGTGAGCGCAGGGCAGCAGTACGCCGCCCCGCAGCAGATGGCCGGCGGGTACGGCGAGCAGCCGCTCTACCCCGAGCCATCGCCGCCGTCGCTCGCCGACGCGGTGCGGGCCTTCACCACGGGGTCCCTGTCCGCGGAGGACTTCCAGCAGATCTTCGCCACCTCGAAGGTCTACTGCCCGCGCGGCGAGACCCCAGGATTCCTGGCGCTGCACAACACGCAGCAGCCGGTCATCCCCATGTTCACCACGCTCAAGGAGCTCCGCCGGTACGCCGGCAAGGAGTCCAAGTACTTCGTGATCACCGGCGCCGAGGTGATCGACCTGCTGCCCACCGGGTACGGCTTCGTCCTCGACATGGAGGGCGACCACCGGATGGTCTTCGACGCCAAGGCGGTCGAGCAGATGGTCGACTTCGCCATGCGCCGCATGTATGGCTAGACGCCATTGCTGCGGACGGCTGGACGTTTTTCGGCCGGTGGCGGGGCGGGGTCGGCCGGGAGCTACCGGGCCGGGTGCGCCCGCTGCGGGACCTGCTGCGCCCGGAAGGTGACAACCCCCGGTTCGTCGAGCCGTGCACGCGCACGCTGGAGGAGGGGCTGGGCGGGGCGCTCAGGGCACTCTCGCCGGTCGACTCGGTCGTCGTCACGCCGTAACCGCAGGTCGGACCACTCGCGGCCCCGGGGGAATTCCCCCGGGGCCGCTTCTGTTCTGCGAGGTGTGGCAGAAAGTTCGAGTTTCAACTAAACTCGAAGCATAAGGAGGTCCTGACCATGCCCGCAGTGACTGTTGAGAACCCGTTGACCCTTCCGCGAGTGGCCGAGCCGCAGGCCGCCGTCCCGCGCAAGGTGCTGGCCGTCGTCTCCGCTCCCGGTGGGTTCGAGGGCGAGGGATTCCCGGTGCGCCGCGCCTTCGCCGGGATCAACTACCAGTACCTCGACCCGTTCATCATGATGGACCAGATGGGCGAGGTGGAGTACGCGCCGGGAGAGCCCAAGGGCACCCCCTGGCACCCGCACCGCGGCTTCGAGACCGTCACGTACCTGATCGACGGAACCTTCGTCCACCAGGACAGCAACGGCGGCGGCGGAGTCATCAACGGCGGCGACACCCAGTGGATGACCGCCGGATCGGGCCTCCTGCACATCGAGGCCCCGCCGGAGTCCCTCGTCGTGTCCGGCGGGCTCTTCCACGGCCTCCAGCTGTGGGTGAACCTCCCGGCATCCGACAAGATGATGCCCCCGCGCTACCAGGACATCGGCGGCGGCCAGGTCCAGCTGCTGACCACCCCGGACGGCGGCTCCCTGCTGCGCGTGATCGCCGGTGAGCTCGACGGCCACCAGGGCCCGGGCATCACCCACACCCCGATCACGATGATCCACGCGACCGTCTCGCCGGGCGCGCAGATCACCCTGCCGTGGCGCGAGGACTTCAACGCCCTGGCGTACGTCATGGCCGGACGCGGGTCCGTCGGCGAGGACCGCCGGCCCGTCCGCACCGGGCAGACGGCCGTCTTCGGCGAGGGCGGCTCCCTCACGGTGCGGGCGGACGAGTCCCAGGACTCCAACGCCCCGGACCTGGAGATCGTGCTCCTCGGCGGCCGTCCGATCCGGGAGCCGATGGCGCACTACGGTCCGTTCGTCATGAACAGCCAGCACGAACTCCAGCAGGCCTTCGACGACTTCCAGGCCGGCCGGCTGGGCCGCATCCCCACCACCGCGCGCACCGGGCTCGGCCACCGCGGCGCCGGCAACGCGGAGGACTGACCGGCCCCGACGGGCTCCGGCCGGGAGCCCGTCCCGCCCCACGCGGCGTCCGCCGGGCTCACGGCGCCTGGTCGGGGCCCGTCTTCGACTGCTCGTGCAGCTCGAACCAGATCGACTTGCCCTCGCCCTGCGGGTCCACGCCCCACGTGTCGGCGAGCATCTCCATCAGCAGCACCCCGCGGCCGCTGGAGGACATCTCGCCCGGGTGCCGCTTGTGCGGGAGCTCGTCGCTCCCGTCCGCGACCTCCACGCGCAGCCGGCGGGCGCCCAGTTCGCCCACCGCCTCCGCCACCAGCAGCGCGTCGCCGTCCGTGTGCAGCAGTACGTTCGTCACGATCTCGGAGACCATCAGCACCGCCGAGTCCACCTGGTCGGCGTCGGCCCAGTCGTGCAGCAGCTCGCGGACCTGGCGGCGGGCGCCCGCGATCCGTTCCGGTTCGTCCTGGGCCACCGTCAGCACCGTGCGGCGCGCCGGGCGGGCCGGGTGCGCCGGCGGGGTGCCACAGGCACAGCCGTCGCCCTCGCCCTCGCCCTCGCGGCACAGCAGCACCACGGCTATGTCGTCCTCGCGGCGGTCGGCCAGCGGGCCCGTGGTGTGGTGCGAGGACGGCCCGTGCACGGCCTGGACCAGCAGGTCGGCCAGCCGTTCGAGGTGCGGGGGCTCGAAGCGTCCGGCGCCCGGGCCCTCCGGTTCCCGCGCGCCGACGGCCCCGTGGGTGTCGGCCTCCAGGACCGCGCGCAGCCGCGCCCAGCCCGTGTCCAGGTCGTGCCCGCCGGTCTCGATGAGCCCGTCGGTGCACAGCATCATCGTCTCGCCGGGTTCCAGGGTGAACCGGGTGGTGGGGTAGTCGGTGTCGGGGACGATCCCGAGGGGGAGCCCGCCCGCGGTGGGGCGCATCAGCACGGTGCCGTCCGTCATCCGGATCGCGGGGTCGGGGTGGCCGGCGCGGGCCACCTCCAGCATCCCGGTCTTCGGGTCGCACTCCACGTACAGGCAGGTCGCGAACCGCGGGCTCTGGAAGTCCGCGTCCACCTCGGCGGCCGGTCCCGAGCCCATGCCGGTGCCCGCGGCCTCGTACGGATCGGACTCCTGCGAGGCGCACAGACCGGCCAGGAAGCGGGAGGCACGGGAGAGCACCGCGTCCGGCCGGTGCCCCTCGGACGCGTACGCCCGGACGGCGATCCGCAGCTGGCCCATCAGCCCGGCCGCCCGCACGTCGTGGCCCTGCACGTCGCCGATGACCAGCGCGAACCGGCCCGAGGGCAGGGGGATCATGTCGTACCAGTCGCCGCCCACCTGGAGCCCACCGCCGGTCGGGACGTACCGCGCGGCGATCTGCATGCCGGGGATCTCGGGGCCGAGCTGCGGCATCATCGACCGCTGCAGTCCGGTCGTAAGCTCCCGCTCGGATTCGGCCACTCCGGCGCGCTGGAGCGCCTGGGCCAGCATCCGGGCCACGGTCGTCAGGACGGACCGCTCGTCGGGCGAGAACGACGCCGGGTGCTTGAAGGCGGCCATCCAGGCGCCCATGGTCCGCCCGGCCACGGTCAGTGGCAGGAAGGCCCAGGACACCCGGTCGAAGCGCTGGGCGAGCGGCCAGGTGGCCGGGAACCGCCGTTTGTAGTCCTCCGGCGTGGCCAGGTAGATCGCCCGGCCGGTACGGACGACCTCCGCGGCCGGGTAGTCCGTCTCCAGCAGCATGTCCGTGAAGGGTTCCTCGTCCCCCGGATCGTGCCCGTGGTGCCCGATGATCGACAGCCGGTCCCCGGCCACACCGAAGACGGCCAGCCCGTCCGGGCTGAACCCCGGCATGGACAGCGAGGCCGCGACCCGCAGCACCTCGGCCGTGGACCGGGCCTCCGCCAGCGCGCGCCCCGCGTCCAGCAGGAAGGCCTCGCGGGAACGCCGCCAGTCGCCCGTGATGGGGGTGTGGGCGGCCGTGGTGCCGGGCTGCGGCTCGGCGATCTCCTGGATGGTGCCGATCAGCTCGTAGTCCACGCGCCCCTCGGCGGAGCGGCTCTCCAGCGGTTTGGAGCGGCTGCGGACGGTCCGCAGGACCCGCCCGTCCACGTCCATGATCCGCAGCCGGGCCTCGGCGAGGGTGCCCTCGGCGACCGCCAGGTTCACGATCCCGTTGATCTCGTTCCAGTCCACCGGGTGGAAACGGGACCGTACGGAGACCTCCGGCAGCACCACGGGCTCGGCGGGCAGCCCGAGGAGCCGGGCGGCCTCACCGTCGAGGGTGACCGTCCCGGAGGCGTTGTCCCACCGCCACAGGCCCGTCGCGATGGCGGCCAGGACGTCCTCGGTGCGCACCCGGCCATCTTTACAGGTCATCTCCGTCAAGTGCCTGTCAGGAGGGACGGCCGGACGCATTTGCGCAGGCTGGAGGGAGTGCCCGACCCGTCACCCTCCCGGACGGTAACCTTGGGACGGTTGAATCCACCCTGGTATCGCGTAGAACTGGATGACTGATGCATCGGTACAGGTCCCACACCTGCGGCGAGCTCCGCGCTTCTGACGTCGCCGCCGACGTCCGGCTGAGCGGCTGGCTGCACAACCGTCGAGACCTGGGCGGCATCCTCTTCATCGATCTGCGGGACCACTACGGCATCACGCAGCTCGTCGCCCGGCCCGGCACCGCCGCGAACGAGGCGCTCAGCAGCGTCTCCAAGGAGACCGTCGTCCGCATCGACGGCAAGGTCGTCTCCCGCGGCGCGGACAACGTCAACCCCGAGCTGCCGACCGGCGAGATCGAGATCGAGGTCGCCGAGGTCGAGGTGCTCGGCGCGGCCGCCCCGCTGCCGTTCACGATCAACACCGACGACGGTGTGAACGAGGAGCGGCGCCTGGAGTACCGCTTCCTCGACCTGCGCCGCGAGCGCATGCACCGCAACATCATGCTGCGCTCGGCGGTCATCGCCTCCATCCGCTCCAAGATGGTGGCCCTCGGCTTCAACGAGATGGCGACGCCGATCCTCACCGCGACCTCCCCCGAGGGCGCCCGTGACTTCGTCGTGCCGTCCCGCCTGAACCCGGGCAAGTTCTACGCCCTGCCGCAGGCTCCGCAGCAGTTCAAGCAGCTGCTGATGATCTCCGGCTTCGACCGCTACTTCCAGATCGCGCCCTGCTTCCGCGACGAGGACGCCCGCGCCGACCGCTCGCCGGGCGAGTTCTACCAGCTCGACGTGGAGATGTCCTTCGTCGAGCAGGAGGACGTCTTCCAGCCGATCGAGCGCCTGATGACCGAGCTCTTCACCGAGTTCGGCAACGGCCGCGAGGTCACCTCGCCGTTCCCGCGGATCCCGTTCCGCGAGTCGATGCTGAAGTACGGCAACGACAAGCCCGACCTGCGCGCCAAGCTGGAGCTCGTCGACATCACCGACGTGTTCGAGGGCTCGGAGTTCAAGGCGTTCGCCGGCAAGCACGTGCGCGCGCTGGCCGTCCCGGACACCGCCGCGCAGCCGCGCAAGTTCTTCGACGGCCTCGGCGAGTACGCGATCTCGCTGGGCGCCAAGGGCCTCGCCTGGGTCCGCGTCGGCGAGGACGGCGCCCTGACCGGCCCGATCGCCAAGTTCCTCACCGAGGAGAACGTCAAGGTCCTCACCGAGCGCCTGGGCCTGGCCCCCGGCCACGCGGTGTTCTTCGGCGCGGGCGACTTCGACGAGGTCTCCAAGATCATGTCCGGCGTTCGGGTCGAGGCGGCCAAGCGCGCGGGCCAGTTCGAGGAGAACGTCTTCCGCTTCTGCTGGATCGTCGACTTCCCGATGTACGAGAAGGACGAGGAGACCGGCAAGATCGACTTCTCGCACAACCCCTTCTCCATGCCCCAGGGCGGCATGAAGGACCTGGAGGAGAAGGACCCGCTCGACATCCTGGCGTGGCAGTACGACATCGTCTGCAACGGCATCGAGCTGTCCTCCGGCGCCATCCGCAACCACGAGCCCGAGGTCATGCTGAAGGCCTTCGAGATCGCCGGCTACGAGGCGGAGACCGTCGAGCGCGAGTTCGCCGGCATGCTGCGCGCGTTCCGCCTCGGCGCCCCGCCGCACGGTGGCATCGCCCCGGGCGTCGACCGCATCGTGATGCTGCTGGCCGACGAGCCGAACATCCGCGAGACGATCGCCTTCCCGCTGAACGGCAACGCGCAGGACCTGATGATGGGCGCGCCGACGGTCCTGGAGGAGGCCCGTCTGCGCGAGCTGAACATCGCGCTGCGCAAGCCGGTCGAGACGAAGGCGGCGGAGCGGCCGGTCTCGGACGCGGTCGTCCCGGACGCCGGGTCCCCGCGGGGCTGAACCCGCTGGTACTCCGAAGGCGGCGCCCCCTCTCCTCGCGGGAGGGGGCGCCGCCTTTTGCCTGCGTACGGGACTTGCCTGCGTACAGCCTTGGCTGCGTACGGCCGGGTACTAGAACCGGTCGAGGATGCCCTTGAGCAGGGCGGCGGAGGTCAGCTCCGCGGGGGCCGGGCCGGCGTGGAAGAAGCCGGCGTTCTCGGCGTCCAGCTTGCGCAGGAAGTCGAAGGCCTTGTTGTCGTGCTCGCCGAACGCGACGAACTGCCAGTGGATGCCGGGCGCGGTGGCGGCGGCGTCCGTGATCGCCTGCCGGGCGGGCTGGCGGTTGTCGGGCGCGCCGTCGGTCTGGAAGACGACCAGGGCCGGGCCCTCGCCGCCGTCCTTCTGGTAGCGCTCGACGACGGCCTCGACGGCCACGTGGTAGCTGGTGCGGCCCATCCGGCCGAGCTCGGCGTGGCGGGCCTCGACCCAGCCCGCGTCGTGGGAGTCGAGGGCCAGGTCGGCGGTGCCGTCCACCTCCGTGGAGAAGAACACGGTGTGCACGGTCGCCTCGTCGTCGAGGTGCGCGGCGAGGGCGAGGGCGTGGTCGGCGAGGTACTGCGCGCTGCCGTCCTTGTAGAAGCCGCGCATCGACCCGGACCGGTCCAGGACGAGGTACACCTTGGCCCGCGCGCCGGCCTTGCCCTGGCCGCGGAGCACCTGGCCGGCGGCCTTGTAGGGGCCGGCGATCCCGGGCGCCCGACGCCGTACGGCGGCCGGCGCGTGCGCGGCCGTCTGGGCGGCCTCCGGGGTGGCCCCCTCGACCTCGTCCCCCTGCGGCTCGGCTGCGCCGGCCTCGGCGGCCACCGGCTCGGCCTCCGCCTCGGCCACCGGCTCGGCCTCCGCCTCGGCCTCCGCCTCGGCCTCCGCCTCGGGCGCGGTGTCAGCCACGGGCTGCTCCGCCTCCGGCGCGGTGGCCTCGGCTGCCGCAGGCTCGTCCTGCGCCTGCGGCGCGGTGTCGGGCTCCGCCGCGACCGCTGCGTCCAGGGGCTCCGCCTCCGGCGCGGCTACGCCGGCCTCGGCGGCGGCCACCTCGGCCTCGGGCTGCTCCGCAGCGGCGGGGGCGTCCGCCTCCGGCGTGGTGGTCTCCGCGGCCGGCGGCTCGTCCTGCGCCTCGGGCGCGGGTACGTCGGCCTCGGCGGCCAGCGGCTCCGCCTCCGGGGCGGTGGCTTCGGCTGCCGCCTGCTCCGCCTCGGGCTCGCTGTCAGCCGCGGGCTGCTCGGCGGCGGCGTCGTCGGCCTCGGCGGCAGCCGCCTCGGGCTCGGCCTCGGGCTGCTCCGCAGCCGCGGGGGCGTCCGGCTCCGGCTCAGCGGCCTCGGCGATCTGCGGCTCCGGCTCGGCCGCCGGTGCGGCCTCTGCTTCTGCCTCCGGCTGCGCGGCGGCGGCCTCGGCTGCCGCCGGCTCGGGCTCCGCGGTCGCGGGGGCGTCCGCCTCCGGTGCGGTTGCGTCGGCCTCCGCGGCATGCGGGGTGGTCTCCGGGCCGGGCGTCGCCGCAGGCGAACCGGTGGATTCCGGGCCGGGCGTCGCCGCAGGCGAGGGTGCTCGGCGGGCTTCCGGGACCGTGGGGTCCGCGGGCGGGGCGGGGGCCGTGAGGACGGTCCCGGGCTCGCGGTCCCGCGGAGCGGACTGAGGAGGAACAGTGGGGTTGTCGAAGGACGCCGCCACCAGATCGGCGGCCACGTCCAGGGGCGTACGTTCCGCCTGGTTGGGGACAGCGGCCGAAGGGGCGTCCGTAGTCTCCGGAACGGGTTCTTCAGTCCGTCCGAACACCTTGCGCAACAAGCTCCGAATACCCATGGGCCAGGCCTTTCGCATGAGTGCGTGCGTCATTTGTCCGTGCTGCGCGGTTGATCCCTGCCCAGAGTGGACACGTAAGGTTATCGGCCGCCCGGCTGGATCTTCGGCAGGGTCGCCTTTCGTGGCGTCCGGCTTCCAAACACGCCCACACCGGGCTCGAACTGCCGCTCCGACGTGCCGGGTTCACCGACCGTTCATCCCCGCGCCGCCACTTCGGCGCAACCCGGGCCTAGCGTCACGGCTGGATTGTTCCGACACGTTGTCGGTGCCCACGCAGCTACTCGGAGGACACTCGTGCGCAAGCTTCTGCCGCTCATCGGCAACCCGCATGGGAGCGGCCGGTCCGCTCTCACCTGTCGCTACCGCTGTGGCGACGCCTGCTTCCACGAGGTGCCGAACACCAGCGACAACGAGTACGCAGGCGACGTCATAGCCCGTGCGTACTCCCGCCGCTCGATGCTGCGTTCCGCCGCCGTCGTGACGGTCGCCACCGCCGCCGGCTCCGCCGTGGCCCTCAGCGGCCCGGGGCAGACCGCCAACGCCAGCCCGTCCGGTGAGGCCGCGGCCGCCGGCGCCGGCAAGGGCGGCGAGGCCGCCCGCGGCCTGCGCTTCAAGGCCGTCGCGCCCAACACCGACGACAAGGTCACCATCCCCGAGGGCCACGAGCAGAACGTGGTCATCCGCTGGGGCGAACCGATCCTCAAGGGCGCTCCGGGCTTCAACCCCGACAAGCAGACCGCCGCCGCGCAGGCCGGTCAGTTCGGTTACAACAACGACTTCCTGAGCCTCCTCCCGCTCGGTGGCGACTACGAGCGCCAGCAGCTGCTCGTGGCCAACCACGAGTACACGGACGAGATCCTCATGTTCAAGGGCTACGACCCGGCCAAGCCGACCCGCGAGCAGGTCGAGATCGCCTGGGCCGCACACGGTCTGTCCGTGGTCGTCGTCCAGGAGGACCACCGCAGCGGCAAGCTGACCGCGGTCACCCGCCACCAGCTCAACCGCCGCCTGACGGCCACCAGCGAGTTCAAGCTGACCGGTCCGGCCGCGGGCAGCGCCCTGCTGAAGACCTCCGTCGACGCCACCGGCACCAAGGTGCTCGGCACCCTCAACAACTGCGCCGGCGGCACCACCCCGTGGGGCACCACCCTCCACGGCGAGGAGAACTTCAACCAGTACTTCGGCAACGCCGGCCAGGTCACCGACCCGACCGCCGCCGCCCGCCTGAAGCGCTACGGCGTGACCGCCGGCGCCACCGAGCGCAAGTGGGAGCTCTTCGACAAGCGCTTCGACGTGGCGCAGGAGCCCAACGAGTCGCACCGCTTCGGCTGGGTCGTCGAGCTGGACCCCTACGACCCGCACTCCGTCCCGCGCAAGCGCACCGCGCTGGGCCGCTTCAAGCACGAGGCCGCGCAGCCCCGCCTGACCGAGGACGGCCGCCCGGTCGTCTACATGGGCGACGACGAGCGCTTCGACTACTTCTACAAGTTCGTCTCGTCGAAGCAGATGAAGAAGGGCACCTCGCGCGCGGCGAAGGAGCACAACCTCACGCTGCTCGACGAGGGCACCCTCTACGTCGCCAAGCTCACCGGCGACTCCCCGGCCGCCGAGGTCGACGGCACCGGCAAGCACCCCTCCGACGGCGAGTTCGACGGCTCCGGCGTCTGGATCAAGCTGGCCACCGGCAACGTCTCGCACGTCGAGGGCATGACCGCCGAGGAGGTGTACGTCTTCACGCGCCAGGCCGCCGACAAGGTGGGCGCCACCAAGATGGACCGCCCCGAGGACGTCGAGCCCTCCCCGCGCACCGGCCGCGTCTACATCGCGCTCACCAACAACACCGACCGGGGCAAGCCGGGCAAGGAAGGCGCGACCGAGCCGAACCCGCGCAACCTGAACAAGCACGGCCAGATCCTGGAGCTCGCCGAGAACTTCGACGACCCGGCCGGTGACGGCTTCGCCTGGCGGCTCTTCCTGGTCGCGGGTGACCCCAACGACCCGGCGACGTACTTCGCGGGCTTCCCGAAGGACAAGGTCAGCCCGATCTCCTGCCCGGACAACGTGGCCTTCGACCCGCACGGCAACCTGTGGATCTCCACGGACGGCAACCAGCTCGGCTCCCACGACGGCCTGTTCGGCGTCGCGACGGCCGGTGACCGCCGCGGTGAGCTGAAGCAGTTCCTGACCGTCCCGCGCGGCGCCGAGACCTGCGGCCCGCTCATCCAGGACAAGCGTGTCCTGGTGTCCGTCCAGCACCCGGGCGAGATCGACGGCGCGTCCGTCGAGAAGCCGCAGTCGGTGTGGCCCGACGGCCCCGGCAAGATCGTCCGTCCGGCCGTCGTCTCGGTCTGGCGCAAGGACGGCAAGAACATCGGCGTCTGATCCGGTGGTTGGGCGGATGGTCCGCGTGAGGCGTGTTTCACGTGAAACATCCGCCCGGCCCGGTCAACTGCCGTTCGGCAGCCGCCCGACCGGGAGCGCGAGCGTCGTCAGCGCGCCCCCGTCGGGCGCGTTGGCGAAGCTCAGCGTGATCTCCAGGACCGCCGCCTGTCCGGCCACGATCGTGAGCCCCAGCCCGTGGCCGCGTCCGCGGCCCGGGTCTCCGGTCCGGAACCTCTGCGGGCCCTGCTCGATCAGCTCGGGCGGGTAGCCGGGCCCGTGGTCGCGAACCGTCACCACCGGCCCCTCCACGGTCACCTCGACCGGCGGCCGGCCGTGCTTGTGGGCGTTGGCGAGCAGATTGGCCAGGATCCGGTCCAGCCTCCGCCGGTCGGTGAGGACCACGGCGTCCCGGACGATCCGCACCGAGGCGGTGGGCCCGGCCCCGGCGACGGCCCGCTCCACGGCCCGGCCGAGTTCCACGCGGGCCAGATCGGCCCGTTCCACGCCCGAGTCCAGCCGGGAGATCTCCAGCAGGTCCTCGGTCAGCAGGTGCAGGGCCTTCAGCCGGTCGTTGATCATCTCCTTGGGGCGGCCCTCCGGCAGCAGCGCCGCCGCGGCCAGCGAGCCGGTGAGCGGGGTCCGCAGCTCGTGCGCGACGTCGGCCGTGAAGCGCTTCTCCGCCTCCAGCCGGTCCTGGAGCGAGCCGGCCATCGAGTCCAGCGCCTGCGCCACGTCCCGCACCTCGTCCCGGTCCCGGGAGCGGCGGCCCTGCCGTCGGTCGTCCGCGCGGGAGGGGAAGCCCACCCGGGCGTCCAGGTCCCCGGCGCTGATCCTGCGGGCCACGGCGGCGGTGGTCGCGAGCCGCCGGCTGATCCGGTCGGCGAGGAAGAGGCCGGCCAGCGCCACCACACCGGCGGCGAGCGCGGCGGAGGCGAGGATCGCGGTGTCGATGTCCCGCAGTCGGCTGCGGGTGTTCTGGAACGGGATCCAGACGGCGAGTGCCTGTTCGTCGGCAGGGGCGGCGGCCCACATGACGGGCTTGCCGTCGTACGAGCCGACCATGCTGCCGGTGGCGCCGCGGGCGACGAGTTCTCGCAGCAGCGCGGGGAGCTGGGGCGGGTCGAGGACGGCGTTCACGTCGCCGTGCGTGGTGCCGTACTCGTAGTGGCTGAGGGCGTGCTCCAGGGCCGTGTCCGCGTCCTTGCGGACCGCGCCGACGATCTGCTCGGCGACCACGTTGTGCACCAGGATCCCCAGCACGGCGGCGACCATGCAGCACACCATCGTGGTGGTCAGGGCGATCTTCCAGCGGAGGCTGCTCAGCGCGTGCATCGCTGCCCGTCCGGGCTGAGCGGGACACCGGTCAGGGACGGGCAGTCGTCGAGCGTGAGCTGGGAGAGGTTCATGATCCCGGCCTTCGGGTCCCACACGTAATCGGAGACGGCGACGTACGTGGGGTTCGACGTCGGTTCGCGGACCGCGAGGTGTTCGGCGGCCACCTCCACGCCCTCCAGCACCGCCGGCCGGGACAGGATCCGGGCGATCCTCCCGTCGTCCTGGACGGTGTAGACGCGCAGTTCGCTGAGCCGGCCGTCGATGTCCAGTGCGGTGATCAGTTCCTCCCGGCCGTTGCCCGTCAGGTCGTGCAGGACCGCGGGGCGCACCGGGCAGTCGGGCCCGCCGTCCACAGCCTGTGTGCAGAGCGCGAGCCGCTGGACGGCCCGGGGGTCGACGAGCCGGCCGGTCCCGCCGTCCTGTTCGGTGGCGGAGGTGATGTCGGCGCGTACGACGTCCAGCGCGTTCACCCCGCGCATGCTCAGGCCCGCCACCTTGGGGAGACCGGGCACCACGGCGGCTGTGCCCGGTTTCTGGTCCGGCGCCGGCGGGTCGGGGCGGATGTCCTTCCACAGGCTCAGCGGTGCGTGCACCGTGCCGAGGTCGCCCTCGTTCTTCAGTCCCTCCACATCGGCGCACCCCGTCAGGAGGACGGCGAGGACGATCACGGCCGGGGCGCGGTGCATGTTCCGATGCTCTCCCGCCGGGCGGTTCCCGGCCCGGACTCAGGCCCATCCGGGGGACCGGGGGTCAGGCCTCCGGCCGGGCGATGGCGCGGGCCGCCGCGACCTCCTGGTGGACGGGGGCCAGGACGCTCGACGTCCCGCCCGGGGGCTCCGCCTCGACGCGTTCCGGGAGGGTGCTGCTGCGGACCCGCTCGGCCAGGTCGCGCAGCCGGGAGGCGATCTCCTGCACTTCGTCCGGGTCGGGCGGCGCCGCGCCGTGGTTGACGCGGACGCGCGCGGCGGTGGTCGCGTCCACGATCCGCTCGACGGCGACGACCAGCGGCCACCAGGCGGCGGCCCGCGCCCCCGTCGGCGGCGGCTCGGTCAGCGCCCGCTGGAACTCGTTGCGCACACCCGACAGGTCGCGGTAGATGCGCCGCCGGGCCTGGAGGCGGGCGGTGCGCGCCGCCGCGTGCGCGGCCTCGTCCGGGAGCGGGGCGAAGGCCCGTTCCACGTAGCGCGCGGCGTCGTCCACGGTGTCGGCGAGCCGGTCCCCGATCCGCGTGTGCCAGCTCTCGGGCCACAGCAGGTATCCCGCGACGAGGGTGATGGCGCAGCCGATCAGGCTGTCCAGCAGCCGGGGGCGGATCAGGTCGAAGCCCTGGTGGTTGAGGAGGTCGGAGAGCAGCAGGATCACCGGCGTGATCGCGGCGGTCTGGAAGGCGTACCCCTTGACGGAGAAGGCGGGGATCAGGGCGGCGAGCACCATGAGCACCGGTACGTCCCACCAGCCGCGCGGTACCTCGGCGAGCACGGCGGCCGCGATGACGAGGCCGCCGGCGGTGCCGACCGCGCGCAGCACGGCCCGGGAGAACACCGAGCCGAAGTCGGGCTTGAGGACGAAGGTGACGGTCAGCGCGACCCAGTAGGAGCGCTCGACCTCGATCACCGAGACGAGTGACTGCGCGAGCCCGATGCACAGCGCGAGCCGTAGCCCGTACCGCCAGGAGGCCTCGGAGAACATCATGTCGCGCACCGCCCGCCGGGCCCGCACGCGCAGGGCGGCGGGCCGGCCGAGGCGGTCGTCCACGTTGTGCAGGTCGGGTTCGGCGAGGTACACGATCTTCGCGGCATGGCGCAGGGCCGCGTCGACGGCCCGCTCGGCCGGGGTGTGCGCGGCGGGCAGTTCCAGGACCGGGGTTCCGGTGCGGCCCTCCTCGATGGCGTCGGCCAGGTCCCGTACGGCCGCCGGGATCTCGGGCGGCAGCGGCCTGCCGCGCAGGTGTGCGGCGGGAGCGGCCTCCACCAGCGGGATCACGACGTTGAGGTGGGCCAGCATCCGCACGAGCGAGGGGCTGCGGCCGTGCACCCGGGCCCGGCGGCCGAGCACGAGGTCGTAGGCGTGGTTGATGGCGTGGGTGACCTGCTGGCGGCGTTCGTCGTAGAGGGCGCCGGGCCCGCCGGCGGCCTCCAGGGCGGTGGCCAGTGCCCGGTAGGTGTCGGCCACGGCGGTGCGCTCCGGCTGCCGGCCGCGCAGCGGCCAGCCCAGCAGGGTCAGCGCGAGCACGAACAGTCCGCCCGCGCCCAGCAGCAGCGGGGCCGTCCACCAGGGCTGGGGGAGCGGGAGTCCGGCGCCGATGACGGCGTTGAGCAGGAGGAGCAGCCCGGACACGGAGGCGACCGTGCCGATGGAGGAGATCATCCCGGAGACCAGGGCGATCAGGGTGAGGGCGCCGACGGCCAGCCAGCCGTGCCCGTAGACCAGGGTGCCCAGGGCCACGCCGACGGCGCCGAAGAGCTGCGGGACGGCGATGTTCAGGACCCGCATCCGGTAGGCGTCGGCGGTGTCGCCGATGACTCCGGCCAGGGCGCCCATGGAGGCGAGCGCCCCGTATTCGGGCTCGTCCAGGGCGAAGCCCACGGCGAGCGGGGTGGCCAGGGCGACCGCGGCGCGCGCCACGGCGGCCCAGGGGATCGGGGCGGAACTGGGCTTCAGCCCGTTGAGCAGCCACGCGGGGGGAGCGAGCGGATGGTGCCGGGCTCGCCGGGACGATATGTGTTCGGTGCGTTCGGTGCTCATCCCGCTTCCGTGCCGCCGCTCGCGAATCGGTTCTTCTGGGCTCTTCTGCGTCGTTCTGCGTGTGTTGGTACCTTCCGAGCTTATGGGGTGCGGCGCAGCCGGCCCATCACCCATGCGGCCAGTGCGGCGGTGAGCCCGATCACCAGCACCACCCAGGCGGTGGTGCGCAGGAACGCGGTGAGGGCGTCGTACACGGCTCCGGCGGCGGGCCGGTCGATGTCGGCGGGCAGGTCGTCCAGGGTGAGCCGGCGGCACACCTCCACCGTGAGCCACAGCAGACCCGCCCCGACCGCGAGCCCGAGTCCGGTTGCCATCAGGGCGCGCCTGCGGTGGACGGCGACCGCGATGGCGGCCGCGGCCAGGACCAGGGTCAGCACGGGCAGCCAGACGCCGGCGAACTGCAGCATGTGGAAACCCTCCCGGAGGGCGCCGAGGTCGTCGTACTCCATGACCTTCACGGACAGATGCGTCACCGGGATGCGGTCGGCGAAGGGCACGCCGCCCTCGACGAGTTCGCCCTTGACCTGGGCTATGACGGGCGCGAGGTCGATGGTGACGGCGTCGCCGTGGCCGGTGGTGAGAGCGTCGAGGAAGGCGGCGTGGGCGGCGCGGTTGGCCGCGTCCCAGGCCGTCTGGTAGGCGGGGGTGCCCGCGAAGGAATGCAGGGCCTCGCTCAGCAGCGCGTCCACGCCCATCTGGAAGGGACCCGCGTCGATCTGCCCGGCGAGGGCGCGGGTGACCTGGGTGACGACGACTTCCTGGACGGCGGGGTTCGCGGCGAGCGGGGACATGGCGGCGGTGTAGCGGTCGGCGTTGCCGAGCTCGTGGTCCGCCCAGTACGCGACGGCGCTCGCGGGCACCAGGAGGGCCACGAGCGCGATCAGTACCGCCGACAGGATGGTGCGCACGTCATCAGGGAAAGCGGGTGCGGGCCCGGGCGCGAGCGGTGTTGCTGCGGTTGGGGGTCGGCCGTCCGGCGGCACGGCATCCTTGCCTTCGAGATCCTGGATATCTAATATCCAGATTATGAAGATGAGCGAGGGCGTCGAGTGGGCGCTGCACAGCTGCGTCAACCTGGCCTGGAGCGGCCCGGACCGGGCTGTTTCGGCAGCGCGGCTGGCCGCGTGGCACGACCTGCCCGCCGCCTACCTCAACAAGCAGCTGCAGGCGCTCGCCCGGGCGGGCATCGTCACCTCCGCCCCCGGCCCCCGGGGCGGCTTCAAGCTGGCCCGCCCGCTCGCCGCCGTCTCGCTCATGGACGTGGTCGCCGCCGTCGAGGGGCCCGAGGAGGCCTTCCGGTGCGCGGAGATCCGGCAGCAGGGTCCCGGTGCCGGCGCCCCGGCGGCCGATGCCGCCGACTGCGCCATCGCGCACGCTATGGCCCGGGCCGAACTGGCCTGGCGCAAGGCCCTCGCCGCCCAGAACCTCGACGAGATCCGGCAGCAGGCCGAGCGGCAGGCCCCCGGGGCCCCGGCCCGGCTCCGCGCCTGGCTCGCCGCGCCGTAGCGACACCGCAGCCACCGCACCACCGCAGCCACCGCACCACCGCACCGCCCCGCACGTTCGGAAACGGAAACGGAACCAGGGAGCTCGGCATGACGCGCAGCATCATCAACCCGGCAGGACTCCACACCCCGACCGACTACGGCTACAGCCACATCGTCTCCGCCCCCGGCGAGCAGGTCTTCATAGCCGGCCAGTACGGCTCCGACGCGAGCGGCCACGTCGTCTCCGAGGACTTCGCCGACCAGGTCGAGCGGGCCTTCGCCAACCTCCGGACCGCCCTTGAGGCCGTCGGCCTCGGCCCCGCCGACGTCGTCCGCATCGGCACCTACGTCGTCGACCACGACCAGCGGAAGCTGGAGGTCCTCCTGAAGCAGCTCCACGCCACCTGGGGCACCGAGCTGCCCGCCCAGACCCTGATCGGGGTGGCCGCACTGGCCCTGCCCGGCATGCTCTTCGAGATCGACGCCGTCGCGGTGCGCACGCCCTGACCGTTGATCCACTTGCCGGTCCGGGGTGGCGGGTGTGCCCTGGAGGATGGGAGAGAGGAGCCCGTCATGGCACATGCGGCACCCACCGCCCCCGGGCGGCAGCCCTGGCAGTCGGCGGACATGGCCCACCTGAGCAGGAGCGCCTACGCGCGACCCCTGCTCGCCGGACTCGTGTACGGCGTATGGGCCGCCTTCATCCAGCGCCAGACGGGTCCGGTGGACGCGGGCAACGTCTTCTACGGGATCCTGTGCGGCGTGCTGTTCGCCGGGATCTTGTTCGCCCTGGCCCGGATCGGCCCCCGCCTCAGGCGCGAGGTCCACGCCGCCTCGTACGGCGTCTTTCTCGGCATCGCCGCGGGCTACCTGCACAGCCTCACCAACGAGTCCGTGCTCCGCTCCACCGTCATCGGCCTCTTCGTCGGCCTAGGCGTCGGCCTGGCAGCCTACTACCGCTACTACCAGCGCGAGAACTGACGCCTGGACCCGAGACGCGGAGCAGCGCCCGGACCGAGGCGCCCGCAGGACCGCACCGGTCCTGCGGGCGCCTCGGGTCGCCCTTACGCGGCCGAGTCGGCGGCCGTGGCCGTCTGCTGCGGTTCACTCTCGGATTCGACGGCGACGGCCACGGCCTGGGCCTTCGGTGGCTCGGTCGGCTCGGCCTTGCGGACCGGTGGGGTGAATCGCGTGACCTCGGCGCGGAGCATGGCGTTCAGGGCGGTGTACGGGTCGAGGGGCATGGCGGAACCTCACGGTGCTCAGGGGGGTGGGGGCTGCGCTGCGACCGGGGGTGTCCCGGGGGATGTCCTGCCGGAGGGGGCTGACACCTCCTCGGCCCGCTCAGCAGCGCAGGACCACACTCCGCACCGTCCGCAGGGACAGGGCCGGTTCGGCCGTCTCCGCGGCCGGCCCGCACGGCGGCGCGTCCGGGTGTTTCACGTGAAACACCGCAAGGGTGACCCGCCGTACGCCGGGCAGCCCGCGCGCGATGGTCCGTACGGCCGCCCGTGCCTCCGGGTCAGCGGCCGGATCGGACTGGCCCTCGCCCGGTTCGCCGGGCTCGGAGGGCGCCACGGAGGCGGGGCGGGACTCGGCGGCCGCGGCCCCGGCCGGGCCGGCGCCGAACACGCACAGCAGCACGACACAGGCCGCGGTCAGGGCCCGGGTCAGTGCCGTACGTGCGCGTCGCCTCCCGCTCATGCGAGGGGTGTGCCCCGCCACGCCGGGCGACTCCCCGACAGGTCCCAAGAAGCCCCCGACCGGGGGACGAAGACACCCCCCACGGCTGACGGACGGCCGTGGGGGGCGGGTTGGGGGTGCGGCCGCGCCGGACCGCCGGATCGCGGGGTCAGGTCAGTGGGTGCGGCGCTGCCCGGTCAGCCGGGCCAGCACGGCGGTCTCGCCACTGAGCAGCCGCAGTTGGGGCCGCCCGACCGGATCCTCCCGGGCGGTGGCCCCGCCGGGGGAGACCCGTACGACGGTGAACACGGCCGTACGGCTGTCCGCGCGCGGGATCTCGATGGTCCGGCCCCGCCGCAGCTCGCCGAGGCGCAGCCCCTCCGCGGTGACCACGGCCGTCCCGGCCGCCCCGGGTGCGGGACCGTCGGTGTCCCAGACGACCTCGTCGCGGTCGCCGGTGAGCGGCACGTCGACGCCCAGGCTGGGGATGCGCAACCGCAGCGGCCGCGCGGCCCGCAGGGGTCCCGTGACCGTTCGCAGCGGCCCCGCTGCGGTCCTCGGCGACCGCTCTCCGCGGCCGGGGGTGTGCGGCCCGGACTCCCCGGACTGTTCCAGCTCCCGCACGAGCCGGCGGTGCCCGGACAGCCCCAGCGCCCGCGAGGGCAGTGCGTCGTCGGTGGTCACGGCGGCGGGCTTGGCGCCCTCGGTCCGTTGCAACACCACGATGCCGGTGGACAACAGAGCCACCGTCAGCGAGGCGACGACCCACTGGGCGCGGGGCATGGGAATCCCTCCTGTCCGGCACGGGCGGCCGGGTCATGTGAGCAGTGGACACCTCCTGTGCCCATCGGCACCCGGTGAAACACCGGGGACTGACGGACCGTCACTGGCGTGTCGTCCCCGGGTCCCCGCGTTTCCCCAGCTCGCACCGTATGCCCGGGCCCCTTCCCGAGCCCGTGGGCGATGCGCCCGAAAGGGTGACGGGAAGGTGGCGCCGGTGTCTCACATCGGGAGGGTGGCGCCGGTGTCTCACATGACGACGGCGGCCGTGCCCGCGCCCATCACGACGGCGGCGAGGTGCACGGCCGGGTGGCCGTAGTCGCCGTACCAGAGGTGACGGACCAGGCCGCCGAGGGCGGCCAGGGCGGCGATGACGCCGATCTGGCCGAACAGCGTGACGGCGCAGCAGGGGGCCAGGAGCAGCAGGAACGAGTTCAGCCAGAACGGGGCGGCGCCCGTCCAGCCTCGCCATTCCCTGATCGCCGTCGGCATGTGCTACCGGCCCCCTCGTCGTCAACTCGTCGGCTGCACAGCCTCCTTGGGGGCAGAGGCGGGCGCAAGGGCCCGTTCGGCTAGATAGCCGAAGGCCAGGCCGAAAGTCGTCCACAGTGTGGTCTGGATGGCCAGGGACGTGAGGCGGAAGTCCCAGATCAGCGCGGCCGGGAAGGCCGCCGGGACCTCGTTGACGCCGGGCAGGAGGCCGTACGAGACGCCGATGGCGAGGACGAAGGCCGCACCGGCGGCGATCGACGCGTTCCAGTTGCCGAGTCTCGGCGCGAGCCGCCGGCCGAGGATCAGCGCGCCCGCAGCCAGCAGCGCGCTCAGGGCGATCATCAGGAGGTAGAGGGCGGTCCGCCGCCCGGCGGTCTCCGGGTCGCCGACGGCGGGGGGATTGGCGGGGTACTTGAGGAACGGCACCAGGGTGACGGTGACGAACAGGGCCGCGGTGACCAGCGCGGCCGTGGCCCGCGGGCCGAAGCGGCCGATGCGGCCCAGCGCGTAGCAGTAGACGAGCGCGGCGATGCCGCCGAGCGCGACCGCGTACATCAGGACGCCGGTGCCGAGGCCGGCCGTGGCCTGGAGGGCCCGGCTGACCGGTGCCTCCTCGCCGTGGTCGTGTCCGGCCGCGGCGGCCTCCTCGATGGCGATCGCCGCGTCCACCTTGGACTCACCGAGGAGGTACGCGACGAGGAAAGCGGCGGCGCCGGCCAGCAGACCGGCGAGCATGCCCCTGACGAGCAGCGTGCGGGGGGAAACGTTCATGGGTCGGTTCCCTTGCGGAGACGAAGGTCAGTGGCAGGGGAATCAGTGGCAGGGGAAGCCGAGGAGGTGGCGTCCGTCGTGGAACCACTCGTGGATCGTCTCTCCCTGGAAGACCGCGGTGGCGCCCTGCTCGGCGCCGACGAAGTAGAGCAGGACCAGCATCAGGATCCCGACGAACACGGCCCAGGGGGCCAGTGCGGAGAGCGAGATGGGGGCGATGGCGGGGGCGTTCGTCGTGGGCACGGCGGAGTGGGCCATGGCAGAACCTCCAGAGGGAACACGCGTCCCGGTCAGTGGTGCTCTCGACGACGGTGACGGGTCTGACTCGCCTCCCCCTCCGGGAGGTTTCACAGTGGCGCGACCGTGCCGGATTCTCACCGGTGCTTCCGTCGTACCGTCGTCATGCAGTTGTGTCGTCTGGACCGTACCGCGCTTACGCTCCCCTTATGAAGACCCCGTTGATACGTGTCCGTCTTTCGAGGCTCCCACTGGACACGGCCGCCCGCCAGGGCCGCTTCGGTCACGCGCGGCCCTGTCCCGGGTACGAGGGGCTGCGCGGCCTGGACGCGGGGGAGTGGGCGGGGCGCACCCTGGACGAGGTGGCGGCCGGTGACCCGGCGGCCCTCCAGGCCTGGATGACGGACCCCGGGTACGCGCCCCCGGGCGGGGAGTCCGTGGACGCGCTGATCGCGCGCGTCGGGGCGGAGCTGGCCGCACTGCCCGCGGGCACCCACCGGATGGCGGTCGAGCAGGCCGTCGTACGGGCGGCCGTGGTGTACGCCCTGGAGCTGCCCGCGCCGGTCTTCTGGCGGCTGGACGTACGGCCGGAGTCGGTGACCACCCTCACCGGGCGGGCGGGGCGCTGGAACCTCCTCGTGGGCGGGCCGCAGGACGCGGATCAGGGCTGACGCGGCTTCGGCCCGGACCCCGCGACGCGGTCCGGGCCGAAGGTCAGGCCTTCTCGTCGAGCGCTACGCGACGATCCAGTCGGACGTGGCGATCACCGGCTGCACGCCGTCGCGGTGCACGGTGCCCTCGATCAGGCCGTACATCCGGTCCGCCGCGAAGTAGACCTCGTTGTCGTTCTTGAGGCCGAAGGGCTCCAGGTCGACGAGGAAGTGGTGCTTGTTGGGGAGGTTGAGGCGCACCTCGTTGACCTTGGGGCAGTTGTCGAGCACGCGCTCGGCCATCTGGTTCAGGGTCTGCTGCAGCGAGTACGAGTACGTCTCCGCGAAGGCTTCCAGCATGTTCTTGCGGACCTTCTTGTACGACTGGTCCCAGTCGTACGAGGCGTCGTCGGCGGCCAGCGCCGAGTGCGCCCAGCGCGCGGTGACCTTGGTCGCCAGGATACGGTCGTACGCCTCCTGGAGGGTCGTGTACTTGTCCTTGATGTAGCCGTGGAACTCGGAGTTGGTCGAGTTCATCACCGTCAGGTCCTTCAGACCCGAGATGACCTGCAGGCCCGTCGTCTCGCTGTAGGTGATCTGCGCGGTGCGCACCTCCTGGCCCTTGCGGACGAAGGAGTGCTGCTCCTTGCGCGTCGGGACCGGGATGCGGTCCCACACGTACTCCTCGATGCGGATCTGCGCCTCGCGGATCGGCTGCTGCGAGGAGACGAAGTGCTTGGCGAGCAGGATGCCGAAGGCCTCGGGGGAGTCGATGCCGTGCTCCTTGCCGAAGGCGTACACCGTGTTCTTGGTGGTGTCGGTCGGCAGGCAGTTGGCGTTGTTGCCGGTGAGGTGGACGTCGCGGAACTCGCCGCGGAGCGCGACCGAGACGTTGAGGTCGCGGATCTCGTGCCAGGAACCGTCGCCGCCCTTGCGCGTGACCTTGACGATGCGGTTCTCGGCCTTGCCGTACTGGTTCTGTGCCAGGACGTGCTTGCTCATGGCTGTCTTCCTTCGGGTACACGGAGTCCGGCTGACTGGATCCCGTACGCCCGGCGTCCAGCGGAAGGCCCGCTCCCCGCCGTTCGGTCACGGAGGACCGCCCCGGGACTGACGTGCATCCCGGTCCGTAGGTGCTCTGTTCGGATTTCAGCACGTTCACGTGGTGTTCGTAATCGCGCGGAACATCCAAGACAGGCACCCACGGATTGGGCGACCGTATGGTTCGGCAGGTCAGCCCGTGTGCGCGTCGGCCACCGAGAGGGCCTGGTCGAGGATCTCCAGTCCCTTGGCCACGTCCTGCGGCGCGATGTTGCAGGCCGGCGCGAGGTGGATGCGGTTGCCGGCGACGAGCGGCCAGAGCCCGCCCTTCTTGCAGGCGGCGGCGAACTCGGCCATCGGCGCGTTGTCCGCCCCGGCCGCGTTGTACGGGACCAGCGGCTCGCGCGTCTCCCTGCTGCGTACGAGCTCCAGGGCCCAGAAGGTGCCGAGGCCGCGGACCTCGCCGACCGACGGGTGCCGTTCGGCCAGCGCGCGCAGGCCGGGGCCGAGCAGCTCCGCGCCGGTGCGGGCGGACTGCTCGACGGTGCCCTCCTCCTCCATGACGTTGATCGTCGCGACGGCGGCGGCGCAGGCCAGCACGTGGCCGGAGTAGGTCAGCCCGCCCGGGTAGGGCCGGCGGGCGAAGGTCTCGGCGATGGCGGCCGAGATCGCGACGCCGCCGAGCGGTACGTAGCCGCTGGTCACGCCCTTGGCGAAGCAGATCAGGTCGGGGGTGACGTCCCAGTGCTCGGAGGCGAACCAGCGGCCGGTGCGCCCGAAGCCGACCATGATCTCGTCGAGGATGAAGACGATGCCGAAGCGGTCGCAGAGTTCGCGCACGCCGGCCAGGTAGCCGTCGGGGTGCACGAGGACGCCCGGGGCGCCGCCGACGGTCTCCAGGATGATCGCGGCGATGGACTGCGGGCCCTCGAAGACGATGGTGTCCTCCAGGTGCCGCAGGGCCCGCTCGCACTCCTCGGCCTCCGTGGCCGCGTAGAAGGGCGAGCGGTAGGCGAAGGGCCCCCAGAAGTGCACGACGCCGGCGGTCGCGGAGTCGTTGCCGAAGCGGCGGGCGTCACCGGTCAGGTTGATCGCGGTGGAGGTGGCGCCGTGGTACGAGCGGTACGCGGACAGCACCTTGGGCCGGCCGGTGTGCAGCCGGGCCATGCGGACGGCGTTCTCCACGGCCTCGGCCCCGGCGTTGGTGAAGAAGATCTTGTCGAGGTCGCCCGGAGTCCGCTCGGCGATCAGCCGGGCCGCCTCGGAGCGCACGTCGACGGCGAAGCCGGGCGCGACGGTGCACAGCCTGGCCGCCTGCTCCTGGATGGCCGCGGTGACCTTGGGGTGCTGGTAGCCGATGTTGGTGTAGACGAGGGCGCTGGAGAAGTCGAGGTAGCGGTTGCCCTGGTAGTCCCAGAAGTACGACCCCTCGGCGCCGGCGACGGCGAGCGGGTCGATGAGCTCCTGCGCCGACCAGGAGTGGAAAACGTGCTTCCGGTCAGCGTCTTTCACGGTGGCGAGGGCGTCGGCTTCTGCGTTCATGAACCGAGCGTAGTTGTCCACGATGTGGACACGGCGGGGGTGGCCCAACGCGTCCACCGCGTGGCGCTCGGCACAGGCCGGGCAGGGGCCGGTGCCGGACCGGTCAGGCTGGGGGCGGGCCCGTCGGGAGTCGGCCGGGACCTCCCCGCGCAGGACGGCGGTTGCGATTCCACGTCCACGCCGACGCGCAGGGTCCGCAGCCGGGACACCAGGGCCCGCAGGGCGTGCGCGGCCCGCAGGCGACTTGCCCCGCCGATATTGCCATTTCGTTATCCGTGATTGCCGGATAGGCCCGAAATGGCGGCAGTTGGTGATGATCTACTGGGTGTCGCTTCGGCCTGGCACGACCAATCAGGGCGGAGTGCAGGCGCTTTAGCGACACTTTAGTCCGCGCGACTCCGGCAGTGCAATCGGGGATCGCGGAATGAGTATCCGGGGGAGAACATGTCTTTCGTTTCCAAGAAATCCGCCATGCGCGTGACCGTCGCCGCGGTCGCCATGGCGTCCTTCGCCCTGACGGCCCCGCAGGCCTCCGCGGTGGAGGCCGTACCGGCTCCCGGCGGCGTGCAGATCTCCGCCGCGGCGGACGCCACCACGCGCGCCGTCGTCAAGGCGCAGCCGGTGGCGGCCGCCGCGACGGCCAACCTGTGCGGCGCCGGCTACGAGCTGACCTTCGCCGAGCAGCTTCCGGACTCCCGCCGTTTCGGAACCCTCTTCACCTACCGCAAGGAGGGTGTGGGGTCCTGTGCCGTCTTCGACAACAACCTCGGCACGGCGAAGTACATGAAGCTGAAGATCTGCGAGACCTCCAAGCCGCGCCCCGCGGGCACGCCGCGTCCGTGCCAGACGGACGAGGGGAACTTCAGCCAGTACGCCGGTCCGGTGCGCGTGAATGACGTCTGCGGGGAGGTCACCGCGATCATGAAGAGCAACAACATCGCGATCATCGACCGCGTGCGCCTCGTGCCGCCCTGCAAGTAACCGGTACACCGCGAGAAGGCCCCCGCAGAAGAAATGCGGGGGCCTTCTTCCGCGTTTCGCCGCGGGGGCCTACTTGTCGGAGTAGCTGAAATCCCCGACGGTCCACGCGCTGACGTCCTTCACCGCGATCCGGTACATGCCGCCCGTCTCGGGGATGCCCAGAGTGCCCTGGAGGATGCGCGCCACGTGGAAGTGCAGGTGCGAGGGTGCCGCGGCGGCCTGTCTGTCACCGCGGCCGGCGGAGCTGAAGATCTCGGCGAACGGGCCCAGTTGGTCGGAGTCCCGCAGGACCTCGGCCACCCGCTGACGCCAGACGCTCTCGGGGGCGAGCCGGCCCGTGATGACGGCACCGTGGACCACGACGGTCAGGGACATCTGATTGGTCTGCTCCGACTCGACCATGGCGGCGAGATCGAGGAGCAGGTCGTCAGGGATCGACATGGTCAGCGACTCTAGCAAGCGCGGTCAGGCATCGGCCGGGCTTCCGAGCAGTGCCGAGGCCTCCTGGAGCGGAGTCAGCGCGGGCGCCGGCACCGGTGCCGAAAGGTCGCGGCAGGTGAAGCCGAGGCGGGTCAGCGCCCGGGTCACCTCGCCCGCCGTGAAGTCGCGCCGGTCCTGCCGGGTGATGACCTCACCGACCTGCTTGACGGGGTAGGTGCGGCGGCTGATGATCACCGACGCTCCCGTGACGGGCTCGGCCTTGACGCCCTTCATCTTCTCCTCCACCTCGCTCTTCTCGAGGTCGAAGGGGTACCGGGCGATGACGAAGCGCATGATGCCTCACAGACGTGACGGAGGGGGCGGGGCGGAGCGGGACGGGGCGGGGCGGTGCGGGGGGCGTCGCGGGGGCGCGGGTCAGGCGGCCATGCCCAGGGAGCGGCGGCGCTCCTGGGCGGGGCGGCTGCGCCGGCCGCGGGAGGAACGCGCGCTGCGCCCGGACCGCTCCTGCTGCGGCGCGGTGGCGGTGCGGCCGCCGCGGTGCAGGTAGTCCTTGGGGTCGGTGGGCGGGTCCACGTTCACGACGAGGTCGAGGTTGTCGACGTGGATCCCGCGCGCCGCGACGTTGGTGGCCACCAGCACGGTCACGTGCCCGGTCTTGAACTGCGCCAGGGTCCGGGTGCGCTGGGGCTGGGACTTCCCGCCGTGCAGCGCCGCCGCCCGTACGCCGCTGTTCAGCAGGTGGCTGGTGAGCTGGTCGACGGCGTGCTTGGTGTCCAGGAACATGATGACCCGGCCGTCGCGCGCCGCGATCTCGGTGGTGGTCGCGTGCTTGTCGGTGCCGTGGACGTGCAGCACGTGGTGCTCCATCGTGGTGACGGCGCCGGCCGAGGGATCGACGGAGTGCACGACGGGGTCGGTCAGGTAGCGGCGCACCAGCAGGTCGACGTTGCGGTCGAGGGTGGCGGAGAAGAGCATCCGCTGGCCCTCGGGGCGCACCTGGTCGAGCAGGGCGGTGACCTGCGGCATGAAGCCCATGTCGGCCATCTGGTCGGCTTCGTCGAGGACGGTGATCGCGACCTGGTTCAGCCGGCAGTCGCCCCGGTCGATGAGGTCCTTGAGCCGTCCGGGCGTCGCGACGACGACCTCGGCGCCGCCGCGCAGCGCGCTCGCCTGCCGCCCGATGGGCATGCCGCCCACGACGGTGGCCGTACGCAGCTTCACGGCGCGGGCGTACGGGGCGAGGGCGTCCGTGACCTGCTGGGCGAGCTCGCGGGTGGGGACGAGGACCAGGGCCAGCGGCTGCCGGGCCTCGGCGCGCTGTCCGGCGGTACGGGCCAGCAGCGCGAGGCCGAAGGCGAGGGTCTTGCCGGAGCCGGTGCGCCCGCGGCCGAGGACGTCACGGCCCGCGAGGGAGTTCGGCAGGGTCGCGGCCTGGATCGGGAACGGCATGGTGACGCCCTCGGAGCCGAGCGCGGACAGCAGCTGCTCGGGCATGTCGAGGTCGGCGAAGGACTCGGCGGCGGGGAGCGCCGGGGTGATCGTCTCGGGGAGGGCGAACTCGCCCTGGAGGGCGGCGGGGCGGCGGCCGCCGCCGTAGCCGCCGGAACGGCCGGAGCCGCCGTAACCCGAACCGCCGGAGCCGCCGGAACGGCTGGGGGCCGAGGAGCCGAAACGGCTGCCGCGGCCGGAGCCGCCGGAGCCGCCGAAGCCCGCGGAGCCGCCCGTGCGGGGGGTGCGGGAGGTGCGGTCGTTCGTGCGAGTGGTGCGGTTCATGCAGAACCTTCCTCGATGCGGCGCGTATCGAGGAATTCCCCCTGGGCAGGGGGATTCGCGAGAACGAGCCGAAGTAAAGCCGGGACGGGGCCGTGCCGTGCCGTAGGGCGGGCCGGTCCGTCGTGGAGAGGGTGCCGCGCTGCGCGTCGGAGAGCCGGGGTGCGGCGGACGGTGTGCGGGCGGGGCGGCGCGTCGGGGGAGACACTGCCGTCCGGCCGGACGTAGAGGCGGGCCGGCGCCGAGCGCCGTCACCCGCCGCTCACGCGGGCCGTCGGAGGCCGACAGGGCGTGAGCGGGGAAAAAGCAACGCGCTGAGGCCCGCACCCCAAGGTGCGGGCCTCAGCTGCGTCTACGCGTCAGCGTCAGGCGGGAACGATGTTCTCGGCCTGCGGGCCCTTCTGGCCCTGCGTGACGTCGAAGGTAACCTTCTGGCCTTCCTGAAGCTCACGGAAGCCAGAGGAGGCGATGTTCGAGTAGTGAGCGAAGACGTCAGCGCCGCCGCCCTCCTGCTCGATGAAGCCGAAGCCCTTTTCCGCGTTGAACCACTTCACGGTGCCAGATGCCATATGAATTCTCCTTTGGGGCAGTGCCCGGGACCGCACTGTGCGAGCCCGGCGTCGCCGCGATGATTGCCCCGACCGGAATGTGCAAATGTCACTGCATGCGCCGGAAATAAAAAGTGCGCCCACCGAAAATCAGGTGAGAGCACTTGTAAGTTTTTGGGAACCACAACTGCAACTGACTTCACAGTAGCACGGGAGTCGGCTCGGTGGGCGTAAATTTTGCTCTGTAGCAGGTCCGGCGCAATTACGCACCTGCGGGGACGGAAATCCACGCGTGAAAATCATATAAACGCGTGTGCCCCTTGCCCGCAGGCCTCCGTGATGTGACGTAGGTCATGCGGAATGTCCGGCCCGTCGGCGCACTCTTCCCTTCCGAGACGCCTCGAGGAGGAGGAAGCGATGAGGATCCCGTGGACCGGACCCGGGGAACGGTGACGGCCGCCGAGCCGGCCGAGCCGGCCGCGCTCGTCCGCGCCGCCCAGCGCGGGGACCGGATGGCCGTCCAGGCGCTGCTGGACCTGCTGACCCCTTACGTCGGGCGGCTGTGCGGCCCCATCGCCCTCCAGGACGGGCCCGACGCCACGCAGGAGGCGCTGATCGTGATCTTCCGCAACATCGGCCGGCTCCGGGAACCGGAGGCACTGTTCGGCTGGGCGCGCGTGATCGCCGTACGGGAGGCCGTCCGCATCGCCCGGGCGGCGGCCCGGGTGGTCCCGGACCCGCTGGAGGACGTGCCCGCGCGCGACGATCCGCAGCTCGCCGCCGACGTGCGCGACGTACTGGAGCGGCTCACCCCCGCGCACCGCGCCGTCCTGGTCCTGCGGGACCTGGAGGGGCTGGACGAACACTCCGTCAGCGCGCTCCTCGGCGTGCCCGAACCCACCGTGCGGACCCGGCTCTTCCGGGCCCGCCGCAACTTCCGGAAGGCGTGGGGACGTTGAAGGACTACTGGCCGGTCGCCGAGCTCGACGCCGTCCGCAGGCTGCGCGTCATCGCACGCAGCACACCGGGCGCCGGCTTCGCGGAGCAGCTGATCGACGCTCCCCTCGACCAGGTCTGGGCGCTCGCCTCCGACCTGGAGAACCAGCTGCCCGTGATGATCACCGACATCCGCTCCTTCACGGTGACCTCGGCGGTCGGCGAGCACCTGGAGGCCCGGGCCCGCAGCCCGCTGGGCCTGCGGACGCGCTTCGACGTCGTGATGCGGCCGGGCTGGTGCCTCATGCAGAGCCGGTTCGTGCTGGGCGGCATGGCCGCGGTGGCGGAGAGGGACGGCACCCGGTTCGCCTTCTTCGGCGCCCTGCGCCTGCCGGGCACCGGGCCGGCCGGGCGTGCGCTGGACCCGCTGATGTCCGCGCTGGCCGCCAGGGCGCTGCGGCGGTTCACGGACCGGCTGGCCCGCCCGGGCGCCGGGTGACACGTACGGCGAGGGGCCGTCCTAGGCGCTGACGCGGACCAGCGCGAGCGTGATGTTGTCGGGGCCGCCGGCGTCGATGGCGGCCCGCCACAGCTCGAAGGCGGCCCTGCCGTCGTCGTGCACGCGCAGCAGGTCCTCGATCTCCTCGTCGGGCACGGGGTCGGTCAGCCCGTCGCTGCACACCAGGTAGCGGTCGCCCTCGGTCAGCTCGAAGGCCGCGATGTGGGGCACGATCGTGTGGTAGCCGCGGCTGCCGCCGAGGGTCTGGGTGACGGCCGACGTGGTGCGGTGCCCGGGGGCGGGCGGCGGGCTGTCGTCGACGCTGACCTGGTGCAGGCCGTCCGGCGCCGCGCGGAACACCTTGCTGTCGCCGACGTTGAACACCACCAGCGACTCCGGCAGGACGAGTGCCCCGGCGATCGTGGTGCCCATGGCGGCCAGGTCCGGCCGGCCGTCGGTGGCCGAGTGCACGGCGTGGTTGCAGCGGCGCAGTGCGTCACCGAGGGCGTCCTCGCCGTCCAGTTCGGCGCCGAGCGAGGCGAGGTGGCGTACGACCAGCTCGCTGGCCACCTCGCCGGCGGGCTGCCCGCCGAGCCCGTCGGCGACGGCGACGACGAGGGGCCTGCCGAAGGGGAAGAGCAGGGTCTGGGGGTTCTGGGTCACGGTCCCGCACAGGGTCCACGGGCCGACGACGAGGCTGTCCTCGTTGCGTTCGCGCACCAGCCCGACATGACTCAGGGCGGTTACAGCTATGTAGGGCACGTCGATGACCCGCCTTTCGGCAACGGCAACGGCAGACGCGTACCTCACCCCATTGTCGCGCCGTCCCGGCATGCGGGGCGCGGTCTGCCGGAGCACCCTGGTCGTGGAGCCGCCTGTTCGCCGACCGGCGGCCCGGCCAGGAAGGACTGGAGATGTTCGCCAGGCTGAGCACCTACCAGGGATCACCGGTCCCCGCGGGGGGAGACCTGACCGCGAGTTCGGAGGCGGTCGTCAGGCAGGTCCAGGACGTTCCCGGCTTCCGGGGCGTCTATTACCTCGTCGACCGGGCCACGGGGGAGGCCAAGTCGCTGACCTTGTGGGAGGACGAGCGGGCCATGGACGACAGCGAGGAGCAGGCCGCCCGCATCCGCGAGGAGACGGCGCAGCGGGAGGGCCAGCGGATCGTCTCCGTCGAACACTTCGAGGTGGGCTTCAGCCACCTCCAGCCGTAGCGCGGACCGGCACGCGGACCGGCACGGGGGCCGGCTACGGGACCAGCTTCCAGAGCACCAGGTACGAGGAGCGATGGCCATGGGCAAGCTCTCGATCGACCAGTTGCGCGAACGGGTCCGCGGGGCCGTCGTCACGCCCGACGACGCGGCCTACGACGAGGCCCGCAAGGTCAACAACGCCATGATCGACCGGAGGCCGGCCGCCGTCGTGCGCTGCGCCAACGCGGGCGACGTCATGGCCACCGTCGAGTTCGCCCGTGAGAACGGGCTCGATCTGGCGGTGCGTGGCGGCGGGCACAGCGTGCCCGGCTTCGGCACCTGCGACGACGGCGTCGTCGCCGACCTGTCGGGGATGCGCGGGGTCCGCGTGGACGCGGCGCGCCGGACCGCGCGCGCCCAGGGCGGCGCGACCTGGGGAGACTTCAACGCGGCGACGCACGCCTTCGGGCTGGCCACCACCGGCGGGATCATCTCGACCACCGGGATCGGCGGGCTCACCCTCGGCGGTGGCATCGGCTACCTGAGCCGCGGAATGGGTCTGAGCTGCGACAACCTGGTCTCGGCCGATGTGGTGACCGCGGACGGCCGGCTGCTCGTGGCGAGCGAGGAGGAGAACGCCGACCTCTTCTGGGCGCTGCGCGGCGGCAGCGGCAACTTCGGCGCGGTGACCTCCTTCGAGTACCGGCTCGGCCCGGTCAAGGACATCTACGGCGGGCCGATGCTGTTCGAGCTGGAGGACGCCGCCACGGTCCTGCGTTCCTTCGCGGACTACATCGCCGACGCCCCGGAGGAGCTGGGCGGGTTCCCGGCCTTCCAGATCGCCCCGCCGCTGCCCTTCATCCCGGAGGAGCGGCACGGTGAGCCGTTCGCGCTGATCGTGGCCTGCTGGGCCGGGCCGGTCGACGAGGGGCCGCGGGCCCTGGAGGCCTTCCACGACTTCGCGCCGGTGGTCGCCGAGCACGTGGGTCCCATGCCGTACCCCGCGCTCAACAGTGCCTTCGACGCCCTGGTGCCGCCCGGCCTCCAGCACTACTGGAAGGCGAACTTCGTCACCGAGCTGACCGACGAGGCGATCGCGGCGCACCTGGAGCACGCCCCGCGGCTGCCCGCCGTGAACTCGACGGTCCACATCTATCCGGTCAACGGCGCCTGCCACCGGGTCGCCCCGGACGCGACGGCCTACGCCTACCGCGACGCCTCGTTCGCCACCGTCATCGCCGGCATGTGGCCGGATCCCGCCGACAACGAGGCCAACACCGCCTGGGTCCGCGACTACTACGAGGCCACCGCCCCGCACTCCGAGGAGGGCGGCTACATCAACTTCATGGCCGATGACGACCAGGGCCGCATCCGGGCCAACTACAAGGGGAACTACGAACGGCTGGTCGAGGTCAAGCGGACGTACGACCCGGGGAACCTGTTCCACCTGAACCAGAACATCAAGCCGTAGCGGGGGGCGCTGCCGTCCGGAGTCATGCGGATGCGGGATGTCATGGGATCTGCATATTTTGTCGGGTGTGCCGGAAGATCCCGTACGTCCGGTTTCTCTGACTGAGGAAGGCCCCCATGAAGCGTTTCCCGGTAATCGGTCTGCTCTGCGTCAGCGTGGCTTTCGGTCTCTCCGCCTGCTCCGACGACAGTTCGCCCGAGGAGGAGGCCACCAAGGCGGCGGCCGACCTCTGCACCGACCTGACCGCGCTGAAGGCCGACAACGCCAAGCTGAAGGCCCTGAACCCCGCCACCGCGACCAAGGACCAGGTCAAGGAGGCCTACGACGCTGTCCAGGACGACTGGGACGGGGTCAAGGAGAACCTGAGCAAGCTGAAGGACGCGGAGCGGGAGGCGGTGAAGTCGGCCGCCGAGAACCTCAAGAAGGGCTACGAGGACCTGCCGGGCGACACCACCGGCAAGGACGCCCTCACCCAGCTCCAACCGCAGATCCAGAAGCTGGACGAGGCCACGACGGATGCGTCGACAGGCCTCCGGTGCTGACGGGGTGAGCGAGCGGGACCCCGGCCGGCTCCCCGGCCGGGGTCCCGCCGCGTACGTTCACGCGTCGTCGTCCGGCGCGGCGGCGCCCTCACCGCGTCGGCGGATCCCGATCTCGACCGCGCCGAAGAGCGCCTTCGCGATCACGCCCACCAGGAGCAGGTCGGCGACCATCTGCAGGGTGGTCAGCACACGGCCGGTCTCCGTGACGGGGGCGATGTCCCCGAAGCCCACGGTCGCGAACACCGTGACCGTGAAGTACAGGGCGTCCGTCCGGTCCAGTGGTTCCGAGAACGTCCCCGGCACCTCCTTGGCGAGCAGGAAGTACGTCACGGAGAAGATCACCAGGAACAGCGGTACGGCGGTGGCCAGCGCCTCCATGGCGCGCAGCCGGGGGAACGGCGCGCGGGCGACGGCGCTCACCTGCCTGACCACCAGCCAGCTGAAGAGACCCAGGCCCAGCACGAGCGACACGAGGGTGCGCAGGACGATCTCGCCGTCCAGGGGCGCCAGGTAGTACAGCGCCGTGATCAGGACGACCGAGGCCGCCGAGCGGAGCAGGCAGCCCCACAGGACGCGCCGGCGCTCCCGGGGTGTTGCGGTGGTGGTGCCGTCCATGGACCACTCCTCGCGCAGGCGGGCGGAGCCCCCCGGCCATTGCAGCACCCGGCGCTGCGCCGCGCATCTCCGCATGCGGATGGCGGAGCCGCCCGTGTCAAGGCAGTGCCACAGGCGTCCAGATGAGCGGATACGCGGCGCTCCCGGTGCGTTCGGCCCATTCGAGCCGCTCCCGTACGACGCCCCGTCGGCTCTCGGGGCTCTCTTCCGCCAGCCGGCCGAGGAGGTCGCGTACGCGGCGCAGGGCCATCGGGGAGTGCGCGGCGGCGAAGAGGAGGTCGTCGAAGGCCGTCCGGACGTACTGCTCCCAGTCGGGGACGGGGACCGTCACCCGCACCCGCCCCGCCCCGTCGGTGAACCGGCCGAAGTCCAGCTCCCGGTCGGCGAGCCGGGTGAGCAGGTCCTCCAGCCGGTCCACGGTCTCCACCGCCGTCGCCGGATCGTTGACGGCGGGGGAGAGCGCGCGCAGCGCGATGTCGACCAGGAGCCTGAACGGAAGCTCGGGATCCTGGTCGAAGGTGCGCTCCACGCCGGTGACCACGGCCTCGCGCAGGACCTCCTCGGTCAGTTCGGCGCCCGTCACCTCGGCCAGGGTCATGCCCCGCGAGAGGGTCCGGCCGGGGGTGACCCGGAAGTCGATCGCGCAGTCGTGCCGCTGGGCCACCGCCACCAGGGCGTGTACGTCGATCTGCTGGACCACGGTCGCCGGCCCGGACCAGCGCACGACGGAGGTGGCGCCGCTCCCCGGAGGCGGCGGTGCCGGGTCCGTACGGCCGGGAACGTACGGCCGCAGGTGCAGCGTGTCGTACGACCGGTGGGCGCGGGTGGCGATCGCGGTGAGCGAGTGGGCGAGCTGGATCGAGTCGAACGCCTTCGTCTGCAGCGTCCTCATCTGGGCGAGGGCGATCAGCGTGAGGGCCATGGCGGTGCAGGGGAGGAGGGCCGCGACCCGGTCGCGGGTGCCGATGCCGAGACCGGCGACGACGCAGAAGACGAAGACCCCGACGGCGAAGGCGAAGGCGCGCCAGACGATCGGTTCGTCGCGGAAGAAAGCGAGGCGCGGGGTGAACGTGCTGGCGGAGAACTGCACGACCAGGAACAGCATCGAGTAGATGATGCTCACCAGGCTGATGACGCCGAACCCGACCGAGAACAGCATGGTCGTCACACGCCCGGCTTCCACCTGCGGTCCCACGTCGGCCATGGGGGCCAGCAGACCCAGCACCAGCCCGCCGAGCGCGCAGATCAGCTGGGTCAGGTCCCGGCGCATCGCGCGCGTCGGCCGTTGGAACATGCGGCCAAGCCCCCTCACGGTCACGGTCACGGTCACGGGTCGGGTCACGTGTTGCGGGTTACGGGTTACGGGTTACGGGAGGGATGCAATCACGGGAGTGACGGGACCGGGCGGTGAAATGCCGGATATGCGACGTTCTCTGTTTCCGTGGAAGGGTGGTCACCGACGTCGGCAACCGTCCCCGTGAGGAGTGCACCGTGTCCGGTCCGCAGGCCACCGCACGCCGGCTCCGCCTGCCCCCGTGGGTGCGCAAGCACACGCCGCTGCTGACCCGGATCCTCGAACAGCTCGCCAGCGTCAAGGTCCTGGACTGCGCGTTCAGGCTGGCCGCGCAGGCCTTCCTCGGAGCGGTGCCGGCCCTCTTCGTCATCGGCGCCCTCGCACCCGACTGGCTCCAGCAGGAGCTGGTCTCGTCCATCCGGGCCACGCTCGGGCTTCAGAAGGCCGCCTTGGACCAGGTGCGGCAGGTGTACTCGGCCACCGATTCCACCGCCACCGCGAGCACCGGCGCGGTGGGCGTCGTGGTGACGCTGATCTCGGCCACCGCCTGCAGCCGCGCCCTGCAGATGACCTGCGAGCGCTCCTGGCACCTGCCCAAGGCCAAGGCCCGGCTCGCGGCCTGGCGGTGGATGGCCTGGCTCCTGGTCTGGCTGAGCGCACTGCTCTTCCAGGGGCCGGTCCAGAGCGCCTTCGGCGCCGGCCCGGTCGTCGGCTTCCTGCTCGCCGTGGTCAGCGGCACGCTGCTCTGGTGGTGGACCCAGCACCTGCTGCTCGGCGCCCGGATCCCTTGGCTGCCGCTGCTGCCCGGCGCGGTGCTGGCCGGGACGGGGGAGCAGCTGCTGTCGGTGGTGTCGAAGCTCTACATGCCGCACGCCGTGGAGCGCAGCATGCGGCAGTTCGGCAGCCTCGGGTCGGTCTTCGCCCTGATGTCCTGGCTGATCGTGCTCTTCGTCGTCCTCACGCTCTCCATCGCCGTCGGGTATGTGGTGGCCCGCGAGCCCCTGCCGGCCCGCCGGCTCGGTACCACCCGGGGAGAGGGCATCACGGAGCGAGGGTGAACTCGCTGACCAGCCGCACGAACTCGTCCTCCTTCTCGAAGAACGCGACATCGCCGACCCGGCCGCGCGGGACGCGTACCCGGCCGAGGAACACGAGCGGTACAGCCGGGTGCACGTCGCGGACCTGCGGGCGGCCGTCGGCCGGCGGGCCTCGGACCCGGCCGCCACCCGGCTGGTGGAGCGCCTGCGGGAGGCCAGCGAGGAGTTCACCGCGCTGTGGGAACTGCACGAGGTCGCCGTCCGCCGCCACAGCAGGATGCGCGTGATCCACCCGGTCGTCGCCCCGTCGACCTCGACTGCCAGGTGCTCCTCGCCCCGGAGGGCGAGCAGCGGATCGTCCTGTTCACGCCCCCGCCCGGCACGGACACGGCCGACCGCCTCGCCCTCCTCCGGGTCGTCGGCACGGAGCAGTTCACGCCGGCCGGCTGATCAGGCCGGCCGATCCGGCCGGTTGCCGCCCGGTTGCCGGCCGGTCAGGAGCGGCCGCGGCCGGCCGGGCCGACGATGCCGAACAGGGCGCCGTCGGGGTCGCGCAGGGTGACCTCGTGCGGGAAGAGACCGGAGTCGGCCGCGGGGCCGGTCACGGGACGGGTCACGGAGACGGTGCTGCCGCCCAGGGCGGTGGCCGCCTTCACCGCGGTCTCCACGTCGGGCACGCGGAAGTGGACGCGGCCAGCGCGGCCGCAGGGCCGGATCGGGGGTCGCCGCGAGGCTTCCGCCGTGCAGGCGGGCCACCGTCCGGCCCGCGTGGCGCAGCTGGATGCGGTTGTTCTCCTCCACGTAGGCGACCTCGCAGCAGCCGGTCTGCCCGCAGGCCCACTCCAGGACCTCGCCGTAGAAGATGGCGGCGTCGAAGGCGTCCCGGGTGCGCAGTTCGAGCCAGGCGGGGGCGGCTTCCCCGCCCATGCCCCAGTCGGGGATGGCGTCCCCCTGCCAGATCCCGAACACCGCCCCGTCGCGGTCGGAGGCGAGCGCCGCCCGGCCGGTGCCGAAGGCCAAGGGGCCGACGGCGACGGTTCCGCTGCGTTCGCGGATGCGCGCCGCCGTGACGTCGGCGTCGTCCACGGCGAAGTACGGGGTCCAGGCGGCGGGGACCGTGACCGCCGGAGGCAGGGCGCCGATCCCGGCCACCGGTACCCCGTCGCTGAAGCCGACGGTGAAGCCCTCCCCGAGCCGGGCCGCGCCGAACTGCCAGCCGAGGACCGCGCCGTAGAACGCCTGCGAGGCGCCGGGGTCGCGGGCCATCAGGCTGACCCAGCAGGGTGCGCCGAACGTCTCGTGACTCGATGTCGACACGTCTGTCCACCCCATCCGCTGGTGCGCCCCCGGGAGCCCCGTTCCGTCGGGCACATCCTCGTACCGTCGCCCGGCGGCCCCGGGACGACACGGCGTACGGGCACCCGGGCGGCGCAGCGCGGACGGGGAACCGGGAGGAGGCAAACCTTTCCGGCCACAGCACTAGTCGATGCCGGAGGGGAGGGCGAGGCCGGCGTAGATCTGGTTGAGCAGGGTGGGCAGCATGGCCTGGGCGGTGGTGCGGCCGTCGGGCGACAGGGTCAGGTTCGTCCAGATGACGAGCGTGACGTCGTTGTCCGGGTCGTGGCCGATGAAGGAGTTGAAGCCGGGGAGTTCACCGCCGTGGTAGTACATCGACGCGTTCGGGCCGAACCGCTGGTAGGCGATGCCGTACCCGTACTTCTGGCCGTCGGGCGCGGCCGGGTCCTCGGCCTGTGGGCTGTCGCGCCACTGCCGCTGGAACGCGGCGTTCAGCACCTTGCCCGTCACCAGGGCCCGGATCCAGGTGGCCAGGTCGTCGGCGGTGGAGACGGCGCCGCCCGCGGCGAGGGCGTAGGAGGGGTTCTGGTGGGTGTAGTCGACGGGTCGGAGCCTTCCCGACCGTGCCGCCGCCCGGACGTCGGCGGGGTAGGGCTGGTCGACCAGGGCGTACGCCGTTGCGCCGTACATGTAGCCGTGCGCGTACGGGCTCGGCAGGGAGGTGTCGCCGAGGGCGGGCAGTGAGGTGCCCTTCAGGCCGAGCGGGGCGAACAGCCGGGTGCGGAACTGCTCGGCGAGGGGGCGGCCGCCGGCCTTCTCGGCGACGAGGCCCAGCAGCACGTAGTTGGTGTTGCTGTACTCGTAGGACGCGTCGGGCGCGAAGTTCGGCGGGCGCCCGAACGCGATGTCCAGCATCTCCCGCGGTGTCCGGGCCTTGCCCGGGTCGGCGTCCAGGGCGGCCGAGAGTTCGGGCGCGTTGGTGTGGTTGTAGAGCCCGCTGCGCATCTTCAGCAGGTGGGCGAGGGTGATGTGGTCGCCGTTCGGCACTCCGGCGACGTAGTGGGACACCGGGTCGTCCAGCCGGAGTCTGCCGTCCTGGGCGAGGAGGTTGATCAGCGCCGCGGTCATGGTCTTGGTGTTGGACGCGATCCGGAAGTGGTCGGCCGTGGTGGGCGGTGTGGCCGTACCCCGCTCGCTCGTGCCGACCAGGGCCCGGAAGGTTCCCTGCGGGGTGCGGAGCAGGACCACCGCGCCCGGAACCATGAGCTTCTCGGCCGCGCGCTCCACGGAGGACTGCAGCGCGGCCGGATCGATGGGCTTCAGCGCCGAGGGGGTGGGGGCGGCGGAGGCGCTCGCCGTCGCGGCGGGCGTGGGCGGGGTCGGCGGATCGGGGACCGCCGCCGCACTCGCTCCCGGGGGGAGGACGCAGCCCGCGATCAGCAGGGCCGCGCACGATGCCGGCACGGTCGTACGGCGGGTGGTGCGCGCGTTCCTCATGCCGGCATCACAGCCAGGGGCGAAGGGATGAAACGGACTACAGGTCGTATTTTACCGTCGGGGCGCCGTGCGCACCGAGGGAGTCGACGTCCTCCATGAAGCTCAGCATCCGGGCGTTGACCAGGTCGGGGTGGTCGATCTGCGGGCCGTGCCCGGTCGCGGCGACGATCTCGGCGCGAGCCCCCGGTATCAGCCGCGGCACCCGCTCCAGCTGCCGCTTCGGGTGCACGAGCAGGCTCCGCTTGCCCATGATCAGGTAGAACGGCGTCCGGATGGAGCCCAGTTCGGCGTCCGACAGCGGCAGCGGGGAGGGGCGGCGGATCCGGAAGGCGCGGACGCCCGCATGGATCCATGCGCGGAGCTCGGGAACGACGATCACCGGCTGCTCCAGCCAGGCGGCGAGGCGCGGGCGCAGCGCCTTGGGGGCGAACGTGGCGAAGAGGCTCGCGAAGATCCAGACGAAGAAGCGCAGGCCGACCTTCTCCAGGCCGCCCGGGTCGAGGGCGGTGACGGAGGCGAGGCGGCCGGGACGCAGGTGCACCTGGTTGATGACCAGCCAGCCTCCGTAGGAGGAGCCGACGAGGTGGACCCGGTCGAGGCCGAGCGCGTCGAGTGCCTCGTCGAGCCACTGGGCGGCGCGCTCGGGCTGCCACATGGGCTCGCGCTGGACGCTGCGGCCGGGGTCGCCGGGGGTGTCGAGGGCGTAGACGGGGCGTTCGGCGCTGAGCGCGGGGGTGTTGGGGTACCACTGGGCGGAGCAGCCGCCGGAGCCGTGGATCAGGACTACGGGCGTGCGTGACTCGGCTGCCGGGTCGGCGGGGCCGTACCGGTAGACGTGGGTGGTGCCGAAGCTCGTCTCGACGTCCGTCTCGGAGCGGGCGGGCGCTCCCTTCGCGTAGAGGACGTCGCAGGCGGCGAAGTAGCGGTCGCGCAGCTCGTCGTTGACGTAGCGGCCGATGTCACGGCGCGCGCGGGTCGTGTTCTCGGGCACGGGGCACCTCCAGGAAGAAGCCTTCTTAGTGGTACGACCGTACCATGATCATGGTACGGCGGTACCATGAACGCGTCCGGGGAGCCCGGACCACGGACTCGACCGAGGGCGGAGACGACGGCGGATGCCGAAGCGCGTGGATCACGAGGAACGGCGCGCCCAGATCGCCGAGGCGCTCATCCAGGTCGCGGGGCGGCGCGGGCTGCACGCGGTCGGCATGCGGGACGTGGCCGCGGAGGCCGGCGTGTCCCTGCGCCTCGTGCAGTACTACTTCGAGACCAAGGAGAAGCTGCTCTTCTACGGACTCCAGCACCTCACCGACCGCTTCACCGCGCGGGTGGGCGCCCGCCTGGCCGCCGCCGGGCCGGACCCGGGCCCGCGCGCGACGATCGAGGCGCTGCTGCTGGCCTCCCTGCCGACCGACGAGGAGAGCCGCACCTTCCACCTCGTCTACAGCTCCTACTCGATCCTGTCCGTGACCGACGAGGCGCTGGCGGCCCAGCCCTTCATCGACAACCCCGACGCCGCCGAGAACGCCCTGACCGGCCTGCTCGAACGGGCCAAGGCGTCCGGCCTGGCCGACCCCGGCATCGACGCGCGCACGGAGGCGATCAGCCTGCTCGCGATGACGGCGACCATGGGCACGAGCATCCTCGTGGGCCAGCGCGGCCCGGAGTCGGCCCTCGCGGTGCTCCACCACCACCTGGACCGGATCTTCACGCCTGCCGCGCGCCCGGCGGCCCCGTGAACCGGGGAGCCGCGGGGCTGCGTCGGTGAAGTGATCTGCCTCACACGCTGTCACAGCGGGCGGTCCGCCGTTGTCCAGAAGGCGTAACCCCAAGGAGCGGAGGACACCATGGCTGAGAACTTCGATGTCGTCGTGATCGGCGGCGGGTACGCGGGCGTGATGGCGGCCAACCGGCTGACGCGGCGCGGCGACGTGCGCGTGACGCTGGTCAACCCGCGTGCCACCTTCGTCCACCGGGTCCGCCTGCACCAGCTGGTCGGCGGGACCGACAGCGCGGTCGTCGACTACCGCGAGGTCCTGGCCGACGGGGTGCGGCTGGTGGTCGACACCGTGGCGCGGATCGACGCCGCCGGGCGCAGTGTGGCGCTGGCTTCGGGTGGTGCGGTGGGCTACGACTACCTGGTCTACGCGGTGGGCAGCGGCAGCGCCGACCCGGACGTGCCCGGGGCCGCGGAGTTCGCCTACCCGCTCGGCACGCTGGAGGAGGCGCAGCGGCTGCGGCCGGTGCTCGACCGCGCTCCCCTGTCGGCCGCGGTGACGGTGGTCGGAGCGGGTCCGACCGGCATCGAGACGGCTGCCGAACTGGCCGAGCAGGGGCGGGCGGTGACCCTCGTCTGCGGCGGGGTCCTCGGGCCGTACCTGCACGCCCGGGGCCGGCGCTCGGTGGCCGCGCGGCTGGCCGGGCTCGGGGTGACCGTGCTCGACGGCCCCGGCACGAAGGTGACGGCCGTGACGCGCGACGCCGTACGGCTCGCCGACGGCCGGACCCTGTCGAGCGAGGTGACCGTCTGGACCGCCGGCTTCGCGGTGCCGGACCTGGCCGTGCGCAGCGGACTGAGCACCGACGCCCAGGGGCGACTGCTCACGGACGAGACGCTGACCAGCGTGGACGACGTACGCATCATCGCGGCCGGCGACTCGGCCGCGCCGTCGGACCTGCCGCTGCGGATGAGCTGCCAGGCCGCGATGCCGATGGGCGCGCGCGCCGCGGACACGGTGCTCAGCCGGATCGCCGGTGAGCGGCCCGAGACCCTCAACCAGTCCTTCGGCGCCCAGTGCATCAGCCTCGGCCGGCGGAGCGGCATCTTCCAGTTCGCCAACCGGTCCGACGTCGCGGTGTGGCTCCACGTCGACGGCCGCCTCGGCGCGAAGGTCAAGGAGGCGGTGTGCAAGGGCATCGTCAAGCACCTGGCCGAAGAGGCGCACAAGCCCGGCGGCTACGGCCTGCACCGCATCTCGGGCGGCCCCGGCCGCCAACAGCGCCTGGCCGCCAAGCGCGCCGAAGCCCCGACGCCCACCCCCGAACGGACCGCCTAGCCGGGCACCTTGCGGTGGGGGCCGGCCTCTCGGATCTCGTCGGAGTGGGCGCCGCTCCCGGCGGGGGTCCTGCCGGCGGCCGGCCAGGAGCGGACGGGGCCGGCGGGTGTCGCGGTGTCCGCGGTGAGGCCCGGTCTCTTCACGGTACTCCGGTTCGAGGTCCGGGAACCCGCTTCTGACCAGGTCCTTTGGCGCTGACGGCGGGACGGGAGCGAGCGGGTCGCGTTCACGCGGCGCCCTGGAGCCCGCCCGGGGGACGAGGCCCGCGGGCGCGGGCGAGTGGTCGGCTGGTCAGAGCCCCTCGTCGTGCAGGTCCTCTTCGCGCAGCAGGTCGTCCTCGCGGCGGCGCGAGGTCTCCTTCTGGCCGGACTTCTGTCCCTTCTCGCGGGACTGCCTGCCCGGCTGGGGCTGCGCGGGGTCGCCGGGACGCCGGTGCTCTTGCGCCTCGTGGTCCTTGCCCGGCTCCTGGTGCTTGTCCTGCCTACCGCCCATGACGGCGACTCCTCTTGCTGCGCGGGGTACGGCTTGCTCTCGAACCACGCTGACACGCGCCGCGCCGGCCTGCACCATTTCGCCCCCGCGGTGACCCTTGAACAGGGCGGTTCGTCCGGATCGGGGAACGCGGGCCTTCGCCGGGGCGGCGCCCGGCATCAGACCACGGGCGGACACCGGACCGGCGGACTCATGGCGCGAAAATGCTGTCCGAAAGTTGAAAGCATGGCCGTGGAACGATCACCGCACTATCATCCGATTTTGCTTGGGCTTGACCAGAAGCCCAGGTGAAAGCGATGCGGGGGAATCACATGCATCACCATTTGGGTCGGCTCGGAGTAGAAGAAAAGCAAGAGCAGGCATACAGAGGCCTGTTGCGCTGTACACGGGCCACGCCCCACACCCTGGCGGTCCACCTCGGCTGTGACGACGCCGAGGCCGTGGAAGCCGTGTTGAACACGCTCGTGGCCATGGGCATGGCCACCGCCGACGGGACGGAGGTCTACCGGCCGGTCGCCCCGAGCACGGTCGTGGCCCGGCTCGTCGAGCGGCGGCTCAAGGCCCTCCACGAGGAAATGCGGCATGTCTCGGAGACCCGGGACCTGCTCGAATCCCTGCTGCGTGAGCAGCAATTCGAGAACGAGGGCTTGTACGCCGAGTCCCAGACCGACGCGCCGCTCATCGAGCGGCTCGAAGGTCTGGTCAAAGTCCGGGAGAAACTCGACGAGTTGTCGTTCTTCTGCCGGACGGAACTGCTCTCCACCCAGCCGGGCGGACCGATGACGAAGGACAACATCGCCGCCGCCCGGCCGCTCACCGAGCAGCTGCTGCGGCGCGGGGTCGCCATGCGCACCATCGTGGAGAGCGGCGCCGTCGCCGATCTGGCCACCGCCGCCTACCTGCAGGAACTCACCACCAAGGGGGTAAGGATCCGGGTCGTGGAACGGGCCGCCGAACGGCTGCTGATCTTCGACCGGCAGACCGCGCTGGCACCCATCGACCCGAACGACTCGACGCTGGGCGCGGTGGCCGTCCGCGAGCCGGGCCTCGTCGGCGGCATGATCTCGCTCTTCGACCGGATCTGGGCCGAGAGCCGCGAGCTGGACGAGGTCGTCGGCAGCCCCGCGGAGGGCGAGGGCCCCGAGGGCGGACTGTCCGAGCTGGAACGGCAGATCCTGGCCACCATGCAGATGGTCGACAAGGACGAGATCGGGGCGCGCGAGGTCGGCGTCTCCGTCCGCACCTACCGCAAGTACGTGGCCGCGCTCATGGGCCGACTGGAGGCGGCCAACCGCTTCCAGGCGGCGCTGCTGGCCCGCGACCGCGGCTGGATCTGACGAGGGCCGGATCCCGTCAGACCGGGGGCACTCCGGGCCGCGTCAGCGGCCCGGGGTGTCCTCGGGGTCGAGTAGCCACTCCCACCCCACCAGCCCCGGGTCCTGCCAGAGCCTCCGCAGCTCCTCGATGACCGCCCCGGCGGCCGTCGCCTCCGGCAGGACGACCGCCAGCGAGAAGCCCACGGCGAAGAACTGCACTGTTCCGCGCCATCCCGGCGGCAGCAGGGACGACACCCGCACCGCCGTGGTCTCCGGCGCCCAGGGCCGCTCGTGGGCCGGCGCGGACGCCGCCGCCGGGGACGGCATCACCAGGACGCGCAGGAACGTCAGCGCGCCGGTGTCCCGCGGTGCGGGCTCGTGAGGGCCGTCGGTCATGCCGCCCGCCCGCCCGGCAGGTCCCGCGCCGCCTTGTCCGCGTCCACCGCGTCCGTCCGTACCGCGCCCGCGTCCACCGCGTCCGTCTGCACGGCCAGGGCCGTCAGCGGCCGCTCCGCGAACATCCGTACGGCGGCACGCGAGACGTCGGCGAGCGGCGCCTCGCGCAGCGCCCGGGGCAGGCGCATGAGCCAGGTCGCGTCGTGCCCGTAGGCGGCGGTCTGACAGAGCATGTCCGCAAGGGCCTCCTGCGTGTCGAACACGCTCAGCACCTGGCCCGCGCAGAAGACCCGCGTGGCGTCCGCCTCGGCCGCAGTGAACGGCTCGCACGCCATCCGGCGCACCCGCTCGCGCAACTCCCGTACCGTCTGCGGCCGGTGCGGTCCCTCGTACCAGGCCCGCAGGTAGGCGCGGTGGCCCGCCGCGGCCGTGTCGCGGCCGGTGATCACGGTCAGGCCGGGGGTGCGGTCGACGGCCAGCCGGGAGCCGAACCAGCCGCCCAGCGCGGCCGTGGCCAGGTAGTCCGCGGCCTCGGTCGCGGTGCTCATCGACGCGGGCGCGCAGAGGGTCACGTGCGCCTCGGCGGCACCCGGCCGGTGCAGGGTCAGCACGGTGTCCTCCCCGTACGCGGTTCCGGGCCCCGGCGCCGCCCTCTCGGGCGTGGCGGCGTCGGCGGCGCTCCACCCGGCGAGGGTACGGGTCACCAGGGCGGCCGTGGCGTCCGGGTCACCGGGACCGGTCACGACGACCACGGCGCCCGCGGGTCCGGGCAGTGCGGCGGCGCCGCCGGCCGCCGGGAGCAGCCGCAGGCGCAGCGCGGCGTCGGCGGTCCGCTGGAGCGCGGTCGCGGGCGGGGCGGGCAAGGCCGGTGCCTGCGCGGACCCGTTCGGGACACCCGATGCGCCCGATCCGCCCGTACCGGCGGCCAGGACCGTCCCGACGACCGTCCGCAGCCAGTCCCCGGCCCGCTCGGCCGGCGCGTGACCGCTCACTTCCAGCCACTGGTCGTCCGTGGTCACCTGGACCGTGCCGAAGTGGCCCGTGGCCCGCCAGGCCGCGCCCGCCCGCAGCTGGGCGTCGTACGCCAGCCGCCGGACCCGGCCGGGGGCCCGCCAGCCGCCCGGACCGAGCGGCGCCTTGATCCGCAGCTCGGCCAGCGGGGTCCGCTCGTCCCGGTAGCAGACCACGCGGGTGCCGGCCGGGGTGAGGGTCTCGGCCCACGCGGGCACGACCGGCTCGCCGGCGGCGCGGGCGGACCGGACCGGGGCGGCCGGGGCCTCGTACGGCGCCGGGCGCGTACGCTCCGGCCCCGGCGTGAGCACCAGCACGGCCCGCGCGGTCCCGCGCAACGCCCGGGCGGCCGCGGCCACTTCGGCGGCGCCGACCCCGGCCAGCAGGTCGGGCAGCTCGGCGAGGAGTCCGGGGCGGCCGAACAACAGCTCCAGCCGGCCCAGCGCGCGGGCCCGGGTCTGGAGGTCGTCGTGCCGGCGCACGTGGTCCAGCGCCAGGTCGCGGACGGCCGTGCGGACGGCCTCGCCGTGGCCCGGCGCGCCCGGCTCCGCCCAGTGGGCCAGCCCCGCGTCGACCCGTTCCACGAACCGCTCGGGCGCGGTGTCCGGCGGCAGCAGCCCGGTGACCACCAGGGTCTCGGGGGCCAGGGCGTCGAGCGGCCCGAAGAAGCCGCAGCTCGTCTCGACGGGACCGCCGCCGCCCTGCGCGCCGGTGGCGCGCAGCAGCCGGGCCAGCACGGTGTGCGCGAGGTACCCGGCCAGGTCGTCGGCGGGGTCCGGCAGCCGGTAGCCGAGCGCCACGGCGGTCGCGGGCACGCCCGGTTCGGTGCCGTACGCCCACCGGTCGGCCTCCGGTGCCTCCTCGCGCAGGTCCGGGCGGGCGGGCACGGGCCGCCCCGGGATGTCCCCGAAGTGCCGCTCGACCAGCGCGCGGGCCTCGGCCGCGTCGAACCCGCCGGCGAGCGTCAGCACGGCGTTGCCGGGCGCGTAGTGCTCGGCGAAGAAGGCCCGGCAGTCGGCCACGGTCGCCGCGCGCAGCCGCTCGGCGTCCCCGTACCCGTCGTGCGCGTTGGCGTACGAGCGGTAGAGCACGGCGGGCAGCAGCGGCCAGGGGAAGCCGCCGTACGGGCGCTCCACCGTCGTCCCGTGGATCTCCAGGGCGACGCCCTCCAGCTGCTCCGCTAGAGCCTCCTCGGTGAACAGCGGCGCCCGCATCCGGTCGGCTTCGGCGAACAGCGCCCCGTCGAGGGCGGAGGCGGGCACGGCCTGGTAGTAGTCCGTGTAGTCCTGGTGCGTGGTGCCGTTCGCGGAGCCGCCGAGCCGGTGGATCCGGTCGTAGAACTCGCCGCCGGTCAGCTGCTCGCTGCCCTGGAACATGAGGTGCTCGAAGAGGTGCGCGAAGCCCTCGCGGCCGGGGGGTTCGGACCGGAACCCGACCCCGTAGTGCACCGCCACCGCCACCCGGGGGTGGCGGTGGGAGGGGGCGAGCAGCACCCGGAGCCCGTTGGGCAGGGTGAACCGGTGCATCAGTGGTCTCCTGGTGCGGTGGGACCGCCGAAACCGGTGAGGTAGCCGAGGAAGCCGGCGAAGCGTTCGACGGTCTCCGGCTGCCAGCCGACGTAGGCGGTGTAGTCGTGCAGGTGCAGGGCGATGCGCAGGGCCGCCAGCCGCGGCCGCAGCGGGCCGAGGGGGCGCCCGTACCCCTCCTCGACGGCGTCGACGAGCCGCTGCCAGGCCGCGCTGTCGCCGCCGAGCTGCCAGGCGAGCTCGGTGAGTTCGCCGACGGCCCAGCCGACGTCGGAGTACCAGGGGGCGAGGCACAGGTCCTCGCCGGCCAGCAGCTCCACGGGGCCGTCGGCGGGGTCGGATACGGGGTTCGCGACGAGCGAGCCGAGGCCGGGCGCGCCGTGGGAGACGACGAGGGCCTGGTCGGCGGCGAGTTCGGCGGTCCAGTCGCGCAGCCGGTGCCAGCGCTGGGTGCCGAGCCGCTCGCGCAGTACGGACGCGGCCTGCGCGGCCCAGACCTCCGGCGCGCGGCCGGCGAGCCACGCGTCGAGCCGGTGCCAGCCGCGCGAGGCGGCGGGCGGGGCCGGCGCGCCGGCCGGGGCCGGGCTCGGGACCGGGGCGGTGTGCAGTGCGGCGAGGGCGCGGCCGAGGGCGTGCAGGGCCGGGCGCAGCCCGGGGTGCGGGCCGTGCCGCAGCAGGTGGCCCGCCACGGACTCGTCCCCGGACAGGCCCCGGTAGGCGCGCGCGCCGCCGGGCAGCTCCTCCCCGTAGACCAGGCGCACGCCCGGGGTCCGGGGGGTCTCGGGGAGGGCGGCCGGGAGCGGGTGGAAGCCGGCGGGTGCGAGCGGTCCGGGCTCCCGGATCCACAGGCCGCCGTGGACGGTCGTGCGCAGCAGCCCGGTCCCGAAGCGGACGGGACCGGCGCCGACGTCCTCGGCGACGCCGTCGACGGCGCCCTCGACGGCGGCGGCGCCCTCGACGGCGGCGGCGGTCACAGCGTGCTCGCCGGCGGCGGGAGGGGCACGGACAGGGCCGCGGCCGCCAGTTCCACGCGGCGCTGCTCGACCATCGCGAGCGCGTCCGGCAGCGGCGCCGGCGCCCAGGCGTCCTCACGGCCCGTGGTCATGGAGAGCCCGGGACGCGGCGGCAGCACGGCCACGTTGGGCCGGGCGGCCAGCGCCGCGTGGTGGGCCCGGTAGGCGGCGCTGTGCAGGCCGCCCGGCGGCAGCGCGGGCAGCAGCACCACCGGGGCGGTGGTGCACTGCGCGGCCAGCAGCGCGGGGCTGTCGGCCAGCCCGAGGGCCAGGCGCGCCATGAAGTGCAGGGTCGCGGGGGCGACGACGACGGCCTCGGCCCACTCGGTCCACAGCACGTGCCGCGCGTGCACCTCGTCCTCGGCCCACCGGTCCGGCAGTACCTCGGCGCCGCTGTGCCCGGCGAGCGTGACCCGGCTGACGAACCGTTCGGCGCTCGCGGTCACCCCGATCCGCAGCTCCAGGGCCGGATAGGTGCTGCGCAGCCAGCCGAGCCAGTACGGCAGTTCGGCGGCGGCGACGGCCCCGGTCACCACGAGCAGCAGCCGCGAGACCCCCAGCGCGGGCGCCGGTACGGCGGCCACGGAACCGGGGGCGGCGACCGCCGCCGCAACGGCCGCCGGGGCCGGCGCGACCGGGGTCGCGACGGCCTGCGTACCGGCGCTCACCGGGTCAGCTCCGGCAGCATCGCCCGCAGGTCGGCCAGCGCGGAGGGCAGACCCTCCACCTGGCACACACCGGTCAGGTTCAGCGCGATCTCGTCGACGCCCACCGCCGCGTACTCCACGAGCCGGTCCCGCACCTCGCTGATGTCACCGTGGACGAACGCGCCGCCCTCGATCACGGCCTTCGCGACGGACAGGGGGTCGGGCTGGTCGATGTCGATGCCCGAGCGGCGCAGCATGTCCTGGTAGTGCGGCATCGACAGGTGCCCGGTGTTGCCCGCCAGGACCAGCTTCGCCGGGTCCCGGTCGGGCGCGGTCAGCGCCACCGGCACCATCGCCACCAGACGCGGCATCGGCCGGCCCGCGGCCTCCGCCCCGGCCCGGAGCTCGGGGACGATGACGTCCCGCAGGTACTTCGGCGGGGTCAGCCACGTGATGGCCACGTCCGCGACCTCGCCGGCCAGCCGGGCCATCTTCGGCCGCAGCACCCCGGCGCCGAGCTCGACGCGCGGCCCCGGCAGGGACGGCAGCCCGATGCGGCAGTCGAAGTACTCGCCCCGCAGCTCGACCTCGCGGTCGGCCAGCAGGCCGCCCATGATGGTGAAGTACTCGCGGACCGCGCCGAGCTGACTGCGGTAGGGCGCGCCCAGCACGTTCTTCTGGAGGATCGCCGCGCCCGGTCCGATGCCGGCCACCACCGGGTGACCGGTGGTCACCGCGAGGGACTTGGCCTGGAGCGCGGCCTCGATCGGGTGCCGGAAGGGCATCAGCGTGACCGCCGTGCCCACCGGGATCCGGAATCCGGAGGCCGCCGCGTACGTGAAGGTCTGGTACGGCTCGGACATCAGAGCCTGGCCCTGCCACAGCCGGTCCGCGGCGCCGGAGGCGACCAGCGCGGCCAGCGGGAGCGCCTGCTCGTGCCGGGTCGGCATGAACGGCATCATGATCGAGTACTTGGTCATGCCGTGACTTCCTTCGTGGACCGGGCAGCCGGGGCGGCGACGCCGCTGAGCAACTGGGCGCTGACCAGTTCGATGTAGGCGGGGCTGGAGTCGAGCAGTTCGTCGTGCGTGCCCTCGGCGATGACCCGGCCGCGGTCCATGACGACGACCTTGGCGGCGTGCCGGACGGTGGACAGTCGGTGGGCGACCACCAGGACGGCGCGGTCCTCGGCGAGGGTGTCGACGATCTGCCGCAGCCGCTGCTCGTTGACGCTGTCGAGCTGCGAGGACGGCTCGTCGAGGAGGACCAGGTTGCTGTCGGCCAGCACCGCGCGGGCCAGGGCGACCCGCTGGCGCTGACCGCCGGAGAGGTCGTGGGCGCCGCCGAGGACGGTGTCCAGGCCGTCGGGCAGGGCCCGGACGGGGGCGTCGAGGCCGACCGCGGCCAGTGCCGCGTACAGCTCCTCGTCGGTCGGCACGGCGGCCAGGCCCAGGCTCAGGTTGGCCCGTACGGTGTCGCCGAGCAGGGTGAACGCCTGGTCGACGAAGGCGATCCGGCCGCGCAGCTCGTTCAGCGGCAGGCTCGCGGCCTGCTCGCCGAACAGGTGCACACGGCCCGACTGCGGCTCCATGAAACGTTCGATGAGGGCCAGCGCGGTGGACTTGCCGGCGCCGGAGAGACCGACGACGGCCGTCAGGCCCTGGGCGGGCACCTCGAAGTCCACGCCACGCAGGACGGGTTCGTCGCCGTAGCCGAAGGTCACGTCCTCGAAGCGGACGGCGGGGGCCGGACCGGGGGTGTTCCGGCCGCCCGCCGTCGGCGTCGGCTCCGCCGTGCCGGGCGCCAGGTCCTCCACCGGCAGGGCGAAGACGTCGTTGAACCGCTGCCGGGAGGTGAGCCCGGCCTGGATCTGCGCGGCACCGGAGGCCGCCATGATCAGGGGAGCGGTCAGCTGGAGCAGGTAGAGGAGGAAGGCGACGAAGTCGGGGAGGGCGAGGTCACCGGAGACGAGCCGGGCGCCGCCGCCGAGCAGTACGGTCAGCAGGGCGATCTGCTGGCCCAGGTTGATCACGGGGACGACCAGCGACTCCATGCGCGCCGCGTCGACGCCGAGCTTCTCCAGCCGTCGTGCGTGACCGTCCAGGGTCCGGCCGACCCGCTCCTCCGCCCGGTACGCCTTGATGATGACGAGGGCGTCGAGCGCGGTGATGAACTGGTGGGTCAGGGTGCCGATGTCGTCCTGCATGTTCTGGTACGTGCGCCGCAGGCCGCGGATCACGACGGCGACGATGGCCAGCGCGCACAGGAACCCGGCCAGGGTGATCAGCAGCAGCACCCAGTCCAGGACACCCATGATGACGATGGTGCCGAGCAGGGTGATCGCGGCCATCGGGAGCTGGATCGGCCCGATGTTGATGGCGCCCTTGAGCTGCATGGCGTCGGCGGTCAGCCGGGTGGCGAGGTCGCCGCTGCCCACCGCCTTGGCGTCGGACAGCCGCATGGCCAGGCCGCGCCGCATCGTGGTGATGCGCAGCCGGCGGACGAGCTGCTCGCCGAGGCGGGACAGCAGGAACGCGGCGAGCGCACCCGCCAGGGCGGAGCCCAGGCCCGTGCCGATCATCAGCAGGGCGGCCCGGGTGAGGCCCTGGCCCTGCTGCACCTGCTGGACCAGCTCGGCGACGACCAGTGGCAGCGCGAGGGTGGCGGCGGCGGAGACCGCCGCGAGCAGGGCGATCACGGCCATCTGGAGCCGGTTGCCGGGTCGGAACAGCTCGCGCAGGATGCGCAGTTCGCCGTCCCAGGAGTCGGCGGCGCGTTCGGCCGCGCGGTCGGCGGCGGCCTGGGCCTGCGCCTCGGCCGCCCTGGTTTCGGTGGTGACGGTCATGACATTCCCCCCAGTCGGGCGTTGCGCAGGGCGGCCCGCGCCTTGACGATGCCGCCGTGCTGGAGCAGGCCGCCGATGTAGATCCGGCCGCCGACGCGCAGCAGCGCGGCGATCGAACCGAGCAACAGGACGGCGGCCAGGGCGATCTCCCACCACGGCACGTTCTCGCTCGCCATCCGGACCGGCATCACGGCCGAGGACAGACCCGGCACCAGGGAGAACACCCGGGTGAGGGTGTCGCTGATCCCGGTGAAGGGTGCCAGCGCGGCCATCAGGCTCAGGGTCTGGAGCATGCTGACCGGGCCGGCCGCGTGCTGGAGGTCCTCGGCCCGGGAGGCCAGGGCCCCCGCGACGGCCCACAGGGCGGCGAAGCCCAGGAAGCCGGGGATGAACCAGAGCACCACGGACACGCTGGTCGCGATCGCGTCGGACGGCGCGTCCACCAGGTCGGCGGCGATGGCGACGGTGACGCCGCCCGCCGCCATGGCACTGATCTGCACGAACGCCACGAGCCCGATGCCGAGCACCTTGCCCGCCAGCAGCTGCCAGGCGTGCACCTTGGCCAGCAGCACCTCCACGATGCGGCTGGACTTCTCCTCCAGGACGCCCTGGGCGATGCCCTGGCCGAACATGAAGGTCAGGAAGAACAGGGCCATCACGCCGATCGCGGCGGTCATGGTCCGCTGGGTCGTGCGGTCCGCGTCCGGGTCGAGCGCGGACACGGTCAGCGGCTGTACGGCCAGGGCCCGCGCGATGGCCGGGTCGGACAGTCCGCCCTCCCGCAGCCGGTCGGTGGTCTGCGCCGTGCGGTGGGCCTCGTACAGCGGGCCGGCCAGCGGCTCCGGCAGCTTCTCGCGGACCAGGACCCGGCCGTCGCCGACCAGTGCGGCGTCGGCCTTCTCCTTCCGTACGGCGGCCTCCGCGGCCGCCTCGTCCTCGTAGGAGACGACCTCCACGCCGCCCGCGCCACCGTCGCCGGATGCCCCGGCGGTCTGCGCGCGCAGCGCTTCGGTCAGGTCCCGGTGCTCGCCGACGACGGCGAGGACCGGACGGTCCGCCGCGCCGCTGAACACCTTCTGCAGCCCGAGGGCACCGCAGAACACCAGGATCATCATGACCAGGGAGGCCCACAGTTCCTTGCGCTGGAACTGCGTGACGATCTCGCGCCAGGCGACGAGCCCGACGAGGGTGAGCGGCCCGTGCGGGGTGTTCCGGTTCATGCTGCCACCGCCTCGCGGAAGATTTCGGTCAGGGACGACTCGCGCCAGGCGAAGTGGACGATGTCGCCGTGGGCCTGGGCGGCCGAGAGGATCTCCCGCACGGGGACCTGCTCGTCGACCTCCAGCGTGTAGCGGTCGTGCCGCGTCTCGACGACGCGGGCGCCCGCAACGGCCGACGCCCACCCGGCCGGAGCGCCCTCCAAGGCGATCTCCAGGCGACGGGTGGTGCTGCCGCGCAGTTCCTCCACCGTCCCCTCGGCGACCAGGGCGCCGTCGCGGACGATGCCCACCCGGTCGCACAGCCGCTCCACCAGGTCGAGCTGGTGGCTGGAGAAGACGACGGGGACGCCGTCGCGGGTGAACTCCGTGAGTGCCTGGGCCATCGCGTCGGAGGCGACCGGGTCGAGGCCGGAGAACGGCTCGTCCAGGATCAGCACACCGGGTCGGTGGATCAGCGCGGCGATCAGCTGGACCTTCTGCTGGTTGCCCAGCGACAGCTTGTCCAGCACGTCCTTGGGGCCCATCTTGACCCCGAGGCGCTCGATCCACTCGTCGGCGTGGGCCTTGGCCTCGCGGGCCCCCATGCCGCTGAGACGGGCGAAGTAGACCAGCTGGTCGCGGGGGCGCATCTTGCCGTACAGGCCCCGCTCCTCGGGCATGTAGCCGATGAGGCGGCGGCTGGCGCTGTCGACCGGGCGGCCCTCGAAGCGGACCTCGCCGGTGTCGGCGGCCAGCATGCCGAGCGCGATGCGCATGGCGGTGGTCTTGCCTGCGCCGTTGGCGCCGCAGAACCCGTACAGCTCACCGGGACGGACCTGGAACGACAGTCCGCGCAGGACCTTCTTGTCGCCGAACGCCTTGGTGAGAGCGTCGAACTCAAGCACCGGCCACCTCCGGGACGCGGTCCCCGGCGACGGCCGGGGCGAACTCGACGACGGACCGGACCGGGGTGACCGGACCCTGCCAGGTCGGGGTGAGACCGGCCCGATCGGCCAGGTCCTTGACGGCCTCGACGGTGCGGGCGGGGACCGGGACGGTGGCGGCGACGCGCAGCGCGGTGTCGGCGGCGGCCAGGCCCGTGCCCATCTCGGGCAGGTTGATCTCGGCGAGGAGCACCCGCCCGTCGGGGCCGGCGGCCTCGGCGACGCGGCGCAGGATGGCCACGGACTTCTCGTCGCTCCAGTCGGCGAGGATCCCCGACAGCAGGTAGACGTCGTGGCCCTTGGGCAGTTCCTCGAAGAAGCTGGCGGCGACGGCGGTGCCGCGGTCGGCCAGGCCCGCCTCCTCGATGCGGCGGGCGGCGATCCCCGCGACGTTGGGCAGGTCGATGACGGTGCCCCGCAGGTGCGGGTGGGCCCGCAGCAGCTCGATGAGCAGGGTGCCGTTGTTGCCGCCGACGTCGGCGACGCTGCGGACCGCGGACCAGTCGTACGCCCGGATGACGGCGTCGGCGTCCCAGCCGGCCTCCGTCGGCCCCTCGGCCTCCAGGGCTCTGACGTAGACCGGGTCGGTGTTGATCTCGTCCCAGTAGTCGCGGCCGAACACGGCGGCGTGGGAGGCCTCGCCGGTGCGCACGGTGTGTAGCAGGCCCACCAGTCCGAGGGAGACCCGGCCGAACAGGCCCTCCATGCTGAGGTACTGGGCCAGGCTCGGCTCATTGGTGCGCAGCAGGGGGCGGGACAGGTCGGTGAGGGCGTGGACGCCGTCGGCGTCGACCGTGAACAGCCCCAGCTCCACGAGGTAGCGCAGGAGTTTGGCGAACACCTCGGGGTGCGCGCCGGCCCGTTCGGCCAGCGTCGCGGCGGTGCCGCCTCCTTCGGCCACCAGGTCGGCGATGCCGAGGGTGGCGGCCACGCGGACGGCGTTGGGCTTGAGGAGGTCGGACATGTCGAGGAGGGTCTGGGTGTGTGCGCTGTTGTCGGTCATTCGCCTGGGCTTCCCGTTGTGGAGGTGAGGGGGTCTATGGGCACGGGGCCCGGAAGTGGGGCGGGCACGGTGCCCGGAAAGTCAGGTGCGGGCGCGGGGCCCGGGGACGGGGCGGTGAGGCCCCGGGGGGCGGCGGGTGCCCGGTGTCGGGCACCCGCCGCGGGCGTTTTAGCCCGGCCCGTTGGTGGTGACGTAGCTGAGCGCGAAGCTCGCGACGGCGCCGCAGAACGGGGTGGTGGCCGGGGCGCCGGTCACCGCGTCGACCTCGATCTCGTCGGCGTCGGCGTAGGACTCGTAGCCGGTCACCAGGTCTTCGAGCGTGCTCTGGTCGTTGGTCATGGTGTTCGTCTCCCTTCAAAGGGTGTGTGTGGACGGTGGGTTGGGGTGAGGCTCCGGCTTAGCCGGGTCCGTTGGTGGTGACGTAGCTGAGCATGAAGCTCGCGGCGGCACCGCAGAACGGGGTGGTGGCCGGGGCGCCGGTCACCGCGTCGACCTCGATCTCGTCGGCGTCGGCGTAGGACTCGTAGCCCGTCACCAGCTCCTCGAGGGTGTTCTGGTCGTGGGACATGTTGTTCACCTCCCTTCGTCGCCTGGTTGCGTACGGGGGACGGCGACTGCGGGAATCCCGCGGGGGATCAGCAGCCGAGCTTGTAGGTGGCGCCACCGGCGGCGGAGGCGGCGGCCGAGGCGCACCAGCCGGAGGACACGGCGGACGCGGCGATGGTCGCGGCGCAGACCGGGGTGGTGGCCGGGGCGTCGGCGACGGCCTGGATGCCCAGCTCAGAGGCCTCGGCGTAGGTGTTGTAGCCGGCGACCAGGTCCATCATCGAAGCGTTGTCCATGGTTCTTCTCCTTGTGGATGGGTGCCCGGTGGGCACCGAGAGGTGTGCCGTACGTGGTGCACGTGCGGTACGTACTGAGGTGGAAGCAGGGAGCAGGTGCGCGGGCACTCACGCCCTGCAGCCCCCTCAGGCCGCGGCAGCCGTCGAGGCGGTGCCGGTCGCGCCCGGTGTGGCGGGTGCGGGGAGTTCCGGCGAGGTGAGGTTGCGCGCCGGGCGGTGCGGGTCGATGCCTGCCTGGGTGAAGCGGGCGGTGAGCGCCTCGGCCAGCGGGGTGCCGTGCCGGGCCCGGTCGAGCAGGGCTTCGGCGGCGGCGCCGGCGCGGTGCTGTCCGAAGCTGAGGCCGCGCATGGCCGGCCGGTGGTCCGCGGGCTCGAAGGCCACGCCGACGCCGGGGGCGACGCGGTGGACGAAGTGCGAGGTCTCGGAGCCCAGTCCGGGCAGGGACGGAGCCAGTTCGGCGAGGACTGGAACGGCGTGCCAGGCGTCGGGCTGGAGGTAGACGACGAGGGCGTCGCGCCGCGGGTAGAGCGGCAGGCAGGAGAGGACCTTGGCCTGGTACGCGATCTCCAGCTCGTTGAGCCGGGTCAGGACGGCCTGCCAGGCCTGCGGAGCGGCCTGGGAGTCGGTCAGGTTCAGGTAGACGCGCAGCAGTTCGGCGGGCGCGCCCCGGTTGACCGGGCTGGTGACGACGAAGAAGCCGGGGGAGAGCGCGGGCCGCGCGGCCGGTACACCGAGTTCCACGGGGGTGCCGGGGGCCGGGTCGGTGACGCTCATGGTCCGCCGGGGGACCCAGGTCCGGATGCCGTCCCGCAGGACGAGCACGTCGGCGGCGTCGGCGGGGGTGCCGGGCGGCTGGGGCAGCACCACGGCCTCGGCGGTGACGCTGCGGTGCGGGACGGCCTCGCCGAGGCGGCGCTCGAAGTCGGTGTCGCGCAGGATCCGCGGCAGCTTGGAGGCCGACTCGTCCTGGCCGGAGTGCAGGGTCTCGTACAGGGCGGTGCCCAGCAGGGTCTTGAGCTCGCCGGGGCTGTCCGCGGTCAGTTCGCGGCCGGCGACGGTCGCGGAGAGGCGGTCGTCGGCGATGCGGACGCCGTCCAGGGCGTGGAGCAGCGCGGCGGGCGGCGCTTGGGTCGTGCTGGTGGCCGTACTCGTTCTCGTTCTTGTTCTTGTTCTCGTGTCCGTGCTCACGGGGTGACCTCCAATCCGAGTGCGGTGACGAACTTCTGGGGGTGGAGAAGGATGTTGCGGCCGATTCCGGCGGCCGCCCGCTCGATGCCGGACAGGCGCATCCGCTGCGTGCTGCCGGCGATCAGGCGGTCGAGCATGTGCCAGCCGGCGAAGCCGGTGGCGCGCTCGGGCAGTCCGGGGTCCATGTCGGGGCGTACGGCGGCGTACTCCCGCCAGAAGTGCCGGATCTTGGGCCGCAGGCGTTCGATCTTGGCCACGCCGCGGCTGAGGATCGCCTCGTGGGTGAGCTCGTACTCCTCGGGCCCGCTGCCCTCTTCGTCGCCACGGGTGGTGACCACGTCGAGGATGGAGCGGTAGAGCCACTCGCCGGCGAAGCTGCCCACGTCGCGGGCGGGGTCGGCGAGCCGGAACTCTTCCCAGTCCGCCACGTACAGGCCCTCGTCGGTGAGCAGGAGCTGGTCGACGCGGAAGTCGCAGTGGGAGGGGACCTTGGGTGCGGCGGCTTCGGCGGCGCGCAGCCGCGTCAGTGCCTCGACCAGTTGTGCGTCGCTCTGCATCAGGCGCCAGGCCTGGAGTTCGGCGAAGCCCAGGTTGTCGAACATGCCCGGGGGCAGGCCCTGGAGGAAGGCCAGGGAGGGCAGCGCCGGCGGGGTGGTGTCCAGTTCCTCGGGGTCGGGGTGCCGCGCACTGTGCAGGAGGCCGATGGCGCGGCCGACCTGGCCGGCCAGCTCGTCGTCGAAGCTCTCGTCCACCATCAGCTCGGCACCGCTGCGGGCCCCGTCGAGGTAGGTGAAGGCGACCAGCCGTTCGGGGGTGTCGTTGCCCAGGAAGACCGGGCCGCGCAGTGCGTGGGGCGGGAGGGTGACGGCGAACCGCTCGAAGGCGAGCAGGCGCCGCATCCGGTCGCGGACGTCATCGCCGGTTCCGACGAGCCGTTTGACGAAGACCTCCCGGCCGCTTTCCGTGCTGCCGGCCCATATCTCGTTGCGGCCTATCGGTGCGGAGACCGAATTCCTGTCGAAGTGGCCGAATCCCATGCGGTCGAGAAAGGCTTCCACCGCCGGAACTCCGTCGAGATCGACGGGAGCGAATGTGGTCGACATCGGGTGGCCGGCCTCAGATGCTCTGCGTCGCGGGACCGGTGCCCGCGGGCGGGCTCTGCCAGCCGGGGATCTGCTGGCTCGGGCCCTGCTGGCCGGGGCCCTTCTGGTTCGGGCCCTTCTGGCCCGGGTTCTGCCAGCCCGGGATGGAAACGGCCGTGACCTGCGGCTGCGTCGGCTCGGTGGGCGTCTCGTCGGCCACCGTGGCGGCGCTCGTGGTGACCTGGTGAATGCCGGCCGGGGCGGCGGAACGGTCCTCCGAGTCACCCGAATTGGTCAGGGTCGCGACGGCGATTCCGGCGACCAGTCCCAGTACGGTGAATACGTAGACCGAGCGCTTCTTCGAACGTTCCTTGGCGGTGGCCGACTTCGTCATTTCGTTTCCCCTCGTGGTGTCGTTTCCTTCTCGACGTGGACAACTCTGCCGCGCCGGAAGGCCCCTGAGAGGGAAAGAACCGTTCAGCTTCCTGTATGAGCGGTTCAGCTTCCTGCACCCCCTCCGGTACCGCTGACGAGGCCCGGGAAACGAAACAGGCCCAGGTCGCTGACCTGGGCCTTCTTGGGGGAGCGGGATCGACCGCGCGGGGGCGCCCTATCCGAGAGGTGTGCGCGCGGCCGCCACGATCCTCTCCAGCGCCGAGGCGTGCCGCTGGAACGCCCGACGCCCGTGCGGGGTGACGCGGAGACCTGCTTGGACAGGGCCGAGTCGCTGGTGCCCACCGCGTCCCGGACGAAGCCGAACTCCACCCAGCGGCCGGGCACAGGAGCGCGACGATCGAGAGTCGCGCCGGAACGTGCAGGAACTCCTGGGAAAGGGGGGGCGCATGTCTGGGAGCGGAACTCGGGAAGCATCGGCGGTCCTTACACGACTTCCACGGCCCCAGTGGGCGGCAGGCCGCCAGGACCGGGATCACGGGGCGGCTGAACAGACCATGTCCGGTGGTGCCGGCCCGGTGGTTCGAGGCAGGCCTCGGGCAATCCTCCTGCGGCCAGGCTCCTAACATGAGCGCGTGGTTGCCAGTGGCGCCCAGCCCAGCAGTCCGAGCCAGGAAGGGAAGCAGTGTCCCGCGACGACGTCGAAACCGCCGGTGGGTCTTCCGCACCGACGGTCGGAGGATGCGAGGCAAGTGGTCCTCCCTCCGGATCGCACCGTGACAAGGCCGCCGAGGACTCCCACCCGGTCGCCGACCTGGTCGAGCGAGCGGCCGATCTGGTGGAGCCGCTCAAGCCGAAGCTACGAGGCTGGCTTCACGCCGGAATGGTCCCCGCATCGCTGGCCGCGGGCATCGTCCTCATCTGCCTGGCGGGGACACCGCACGCCGCCCTGGCCTGCACCGTGTACTCCGTCACCGCCTGGATGCTGTTCGGGACGAGCGCCGTCTACCACCTCGGCACGTGGGGACCACTCGGTGAGGCCGTTCTGCGTCGCCTCGACCACGCCAACATCTTCCTGATCATCGCCGGTACCTGTACCCCGCTTGCCGTGCTCCTTCTCCCCCCTGACCAGCGGTCCGTCCTGCTGTGGATCGTGTGGACGGGCGCTCTGGCCGGCATCGCCTTCCGTGTCCTGTGGGTCGGAGCTCCCCGCTGGCTGTACACCCCCTGCTACCTGGCCCTGGGCTGGGCACCGGTGCGTTACCTGCCCGACTTCCTGGACAGTGGCGGGGTGGCCGTACTCGCCTTGATCGTGACGGGCGGGCTTCTCTACAGTGCGGGCGCGGTGGTCTACGCCCTTCAGCGCCCCGACCCCTCGCCCCGCTGGTTCGGCTTCCACGAGGTCTTCCACGCCCTGACCGTGGCAGCCTTCACCGCGCACTACATCGCCATCTCCTTCGCCGTCTACTGAGCACGGCAATGTTCTCCCCGGGGGCTGCTGTCGCCCTGGGGCGGGCGAGAGTGGCCGGCTGGCCGGCTGGCTTCGGGTCAGGGTGCGAGGGGGCGGCGGAGGGAGAGGTAGTAGTTGCCGACGGCGGACAGGTAGCGGTGGTCAGCCGTTTCGCTGTCGGTGGTGAACCGGGGAGCGGCTTTGATCTGTTCCCGGGTCCCTGTCACCTTTACCGTCCGTGTTTCGGTGTCGATGCCGGCGACGGCGCCGGCCGGGATCAGAATGCTCTTGCCGAACACCCACACGCCGGTGTCGACGACCAGGTGTTGCATGCCGGGCTGGTCCTGCTGGCGGTCCACGTGCCCGATGGTTCCGTCAGCCGCCTCAACCGTGAAGCCCACCAGCGACTGCCGGGACGTGTAGCCACTGTCCTGTGCGTACGCCCACACACCGCTCACAACCCCGTCTCCTCATTCTCGGCTCGGAGGCGGCGGCCACAGCCACACCGCCGGCTTGACTCGTCCATCCCCATGCCCCGGTGCTTGGCTCGCAACCGGCTCCTCGGAGGATTCCGGGCGTGCGCGCTATGCCGGTGGCCGGGCGGCGTCCCCGAGTAGGGCCGATGCCTGCCGCTCGGGTGAACCAGTCAGGCGGCTGGGCGGGCAAGCGGGTGGCCGCCTCGTGATGCTCCCCGACGGCATGATTGAGCGCCGCGCCGTGGAGGTCGATCTGCCCTCCCCGATAGGCGCACGGGCGATCTCCACCCCCCGCGCGGCCTCCCCCGCTCTGGTCGCCGCGATTCTGCCGCGCCCACGGCGGCCGTCTCCAGGACGCCGCGACGGGCCATGTGCCTGGACTGGCCCGGTACCCACGAGCTCACACGCAGCGCTGACGCGGGGGCGGACCTGGCGCAGGCGTCCGCGCCCGAACAGCACTCTTTTCGACGACCGAGGCCCGCCTGTTCCGACGGGCACCCACGGGGTCAGGCCGAGGGCGGCGGCGCGGATGATTCGGCGGCGCGCCGGTACTCGGCGTTGATGCGCTGGGCTTCTTCGAGCTGGTCTTCGAGGATGATGATGCGGCAGGCGGCCTCGATGGGGGTGCCCTGGTCGACGAGTTCCCGGGCG
>NZ_JOIR01000030.1 GCF_000720115.1 Streptomyces sp. NRRL F-2580 | reverse complement strand
CGGCGTTCGCGGGGAGGACCTCGACGGTGGTGTCGGCGCGGTCGGCGGCGATGAAGCGGATGCGGCCCGCGGGGATGTCCAGGACGGCGGAGACGGGGGTGGCGGTGGCGAACTTCTGCATCGTTCTTCTCTTTCTCCGGTGGCGGGCACTCGGACGGCCCGCCGTTTCTGATGAACGAAAAGCTACGTTGCATTCACAGACCTGGCAACGACTTCGTTGCGCACTGACGATGTTTATGCAGTTCACGGCAGGTATTTCATTGCAATGGCTTTGATTTCAATGCAACAAGCACCCCTTGTCGCGTTGCAATGAATGAAGAGTGAACGCTATGCTGGAGCGACGCCGCACCACGAAGGAGACCGCGATGCCGGGAGGCAGACTCACCCAGCAGGAACGCCAGCAGATCGCGCTGGGACTGGCCGACGACCTCGCCTACGCGGAGATCGCCAGACGCCTCGACCGCCCCACCTCGACGGTCACCCGCGAGGTGATGCGCAACGGTGGCCCCGCCGCCTACCGCGCGGAGCTGGCCCACCGCGCCACCGAACGCCGCGCGCACCGGCGCAGACAGCCCGCGCCCCGGGGGTCGCAGGCGCCCGAGCAGGCCCACGGACGCGACGCCGAGGCCGTGCGCGCGTACGAGGAGACGTTCACGACCCTCTTCACCGCGCAGGGCCTGCCCACGATGACGGCCCGGGTACTGGCGTCCCTCTACACGACCGACGCGGGCAGCCTCACCGCGTCCGAACTCGTCCAGCGCCTCCAGGTCAGCCCGGCCTCCATCTCCAAGGCGATCGCGTTCCTCGAAAGCCAGGGCCTCATCCGCCGGGAACGCGACGACCGCCGCCGCGAGCGCTACGTCGTCGACGACGACGTGATGTACCAGTCGACGATCGCCGGCGCCCGCGCCAACGCCCTGCTCGCCGAGACCGCACGCCAGGGCGTCAGCGTCCTCGGCCCCGGCACCCCGGCCGCCGCCCGCCTGGAGAACATCGCCCGCTTCGTCGACTTCGTCGCCGAGAGCATCGCCCGCGCCGCGGACCAGGCCCGCGACATCCTCCACACAAAACCCGAACCCCCCTCGAACGCCCCCACCTGAGCCGGAGCCCGGGGCCCGTCCGCGACTCCCCCGCCCCCGGGTGCTGACAGACGGCGTTGCGGGAGGTAGCGTCGGGCGGAGTCCGGTGCTACTGGACTAGACCCATTCTTCCTTCCACTCGGATCGTCCGGCACGTTCCTGCCGGTAGAAGGGATTCATCACCATGGCTTCTGTCACCTTCGACAAGGCGACCCGGCTGTACCCCGGCGGCGACAAGCCCGCCGTCGACCAGCTGGAGCTGGAGATCGAGGACGGCGAGTTCCTCGTCCTCGTCGGTCCTTCCGGCTGCGGCAAGTCCACCTCGCTGCGCATGCTCGCCGGCCTGGAGGACGTCAACGGCGGCTCCATCCGCATCGGTGACCGCGACGTCACGCACCTGCCGCCCAAGGACCGGGACATCGCGATGGTGTTCCAGAACTACGCGCTCTACCCGCACATGTCCGTCGCCGACAACATGGGCTTCGCGCTCAAGATCGCCGGCGTGGACAAGGGCACCATCCGCAAGAAGGTGGAGGAGGCGGCCGACATCCTCGACCTGCGCCCCTACCTCGACCGCAAGCCCAAGGCGCTCTCCGGCGGTCAGCGCCAGCGCGTCGCCATGGGCCGCGCGATCGTGCGCCAGCCGCAGGTGTTCCTGATGGACGAGCCGCTGTCGAACCTGGACGCCAAGCTCCGCGTGTCCACCCGTACGCAGATCGCGGGCCTCCAGCGCCGCCTCGGCATCACCACCGTCTACGTCACCCACGACCAGGTCGAGGCGATGACGATGGGCGACCGCGTGGCCGTCCTGAAGGACGGGCTGCTCCAGCAGGTCGACACCCCGCGCAACATGTACGACCGTCCCGCGAACCTCTTCGTGGCCGGCTTCATCGGCTCCCCGGCCATGAACCTGGTCGAGGTCCCGATCACCGACGGCGGCGTGAAGTTCGGCGACAGCGTCGTCCCGGTGTCGCGCGAGGCGCTGTCCGCCGCGGCCGACGCGGGCGACCGCACCGTCACGGTCGGCGTGCGCCCCGAGCACTTCGACCTCGCCGAGACCGGCGGCCTGACCATCGACGTGAACGTCGTCGAGGAACTCGGCGCCGACGGCTACGTGTACGGCTCCACCCCGGCGGAGAAGGGCGCGCAGGACCTCGTGGTCCGCGTCAACGGCCGCCACGTGCCCGAGAAGGGCTCCAGCCTGCACGTGGTGCCGCGGGCCGACGAGATCCACGTGTTCTCGACCTCCTCCGGCGAGCGCCTCTCCGACTGACTGCGCAACAGGGCCTGACCGAGGGGCGCTCCGCCAAGGGGCGCCCCTCCGCCGTGCGTTGCCGAACTCCGGCAGACCGGGCCATTCGGCCCTCTCCGTCAACCCGCAATTCGAAAAGCCACGTCGAACCATCCCTCGACAGGGTGACTAAATGTCGCCAAATCTTCACCGAGCGCTAATCTCGCCCTCGTGACCCACACTGCCCGCCGTATCGGCCGATCCCTCGCCCTGGTCCTGCCCGTCGTCCTCGTCCTGTCCGGGACCCTCGCGGTCACCATGGTCCCCTGGGCGGACACGTCCTCCTCCCAGATCCTGACCGCCTCCGCCGAGGGCGTCTCCGCCCCGGCGAAGCCGCGCGCCGCGCACGAGGTGCTGCGCGACCAGCTCGTGGGCGATCTGCAGCAGGGCCAGGCGCCGGACGACGTCCTCACGCACCTCCAGCAGGAGGTGAACCGGCGGCCGTCGCTCGCCGAGCACTGCGTGGGGATCGCCCGGGCACTGGGACGGGCCGCCGTCGACGCGTACGGCCCCACGAAGGCCCAGTCGTACGCCCGCCCCGTGTGCGACACCTCGTACGCCACGGGCGTCGCCTCCATGGGCTGACGCACCTCGCGTCCCTACGCTGGCCGCCATGACCGACGACCACCGATCCGCTTCCTCCGCTCCATCCGCTTCCTCCGCAGCCGCGTTCCCCGCCGCCCCCACCCAGGCAGTCGTCCTGGCGGGCGGCCAGGGTTCGCGGCTGCGTCCGTACACGGACGACCGCCCCAAGCCGATGGTCGAGATCCCCGGGACGGGGATGCCGATCATCGGGCACCAGCTGGCCTGGCTCGCCGCCGAGGGCGTCACGGACGCGGTGATCTCCTGCGGGCACCTCGCCGGGGTGCTCCAGGAGTGGCTGGCCGGGGCGCGGTTGCCGCTGCGCGTGACCACCGTGGTCGAGGAGGAGCCGCTGGGCCGGGGCGGTGGCCTCAAGTACGCCGCGCGGCACCTCCCGCAGCCGGACGGGGCCTGGTACGCGACGAACGGCGACATCTGGACCCGGTTCTCGCTGCGCGAGATGGCGGCCTTCCACACCGAACGCGGCGCCGTGGCGACACTGGCGCTGGCCCGGCCGCGGATCCCGTGGGGGGTGGTGGAGACCAACGAGTTCGGGCACGTGCTGGACTTCATCGAGGCTCCGCCGTCGCCGTACCCCGTCAATGCCGGCGTGTACGTCTTCGGACCCGAATTCGCCGCGCTGCTCCCGGACTTCGGGGACCACGAGCGGTCCACCTTCCCGCGCCTGGCGCGCGAACGGCGGCTGGCCGGCTTCCCGCTGCCCCAGGGGGCCTACTGGCGGGCCATCGACACCGCGAAGGACCTGACCGAGGCCGCAAGGGAGTTGGCGGCGCAGACGGGCTCCTGAGACCCCTCCCGGCCCTCGGCACCCGCCCCGCCCCGCCCCGGCCCCGCCCCGCCCCCGCCCGCGTACGGCGCCGCGCGCACCGCCCGGCGCACGCGAAGGGCCCGGCACGCTCACGCGCGCCGGGCCCCTGTCGTCGTACCGGTCCCCGTCGGCGGGGCTCAGCCGATGAGACCGCCGATCAGGCCGGGCTGCTTCGTCGGAGTGCCGCCCCCGCCGTTCGAGCTGCCCGAGGAGGACGGCTGTCGGGGCGAGGTGGACTGGCGGGGGGTGCTGCGCGGGGTCTGCTGCTTGCCGGTGGTGCCCCGCGTCGCCGTGGGCGACTGGGATCCCGTCCCGGCGGTCTCCCGGCTGGGGGCGCCCGAGGCGCTCTTGCCGGACTTCGCGGCGGGCTCGGTGGGAGTGGCGGAGGCCGAGGGGGTGGCCGCCTTGGTCGTCGGCTGCGCGGCGGGCTGCTGCCTGGCCGGGGTCTGCGGCAGCGGCCGGCCCGGCAGGTAGTTGGTCGGGGCCTGCCCGGGCCCGGGGACGGTGACGACGGTGGTGGAGCGGACGGCGCCGCCGAGGAGCGAACCGACGAGCAGTGTGAGCCCGCACACGACGGTGGCCATGACGGTCCCGCGGCGCAGCACGCGACGCCGCAGCCGCCAGATCTCGGAGCGCGGCCCGAGGGTGCGCCAGGCCTCGCCGGCGAGGCGTCCGTCGAGGGAGTAGACCGGGGCGCCCGCGATGATCAGCGGGCTCCAGGCGGCGAGGTAGATGATGTCGGGCGCGTCGTAGGCGGGGACGGTCTTCCAGCTCACCGTCATCAGCAGCGCGGCGGACAGCAGCGCCCCGAAGCAGGCGGCGAACCGCTGCCACAGGCCGAACACCGTCAGCACGCCCACGATGACCTGGAGGAAGGCCACGCTCAGGCCGGCGCCGACGGGGTGCGCGAGGGCGAAGTCGCGCAGCGGCTCGGCGAGCGCCCACGGGGTGAGCGTGTGCAGCCAGGTGACCATGGAGCCGCGTTCGCCGCCGTCGAAGTAGACGGGGTCGCACAGCTTGCCCATGCCGGCATAGATGGAGATGAAGCCGAGGAAGACGCGCAGCGGGAGCAGCACGACACCGAGGTTCATGCGGCGGCCGGGGTAGTACGAGGCCTGTCCCCGGTTGTCGGCGGCGGGCCGCCGGGAGTCCAGGCCGGGTCCGGAGCCGGGCGGCTCCTGGTGGGGCAGGTCCCGTACGGCGGCCAGCGGGCGCGTCTCGGTGGGGTCCCCGTAGCTGCGCTGGCCGATGACGGTCGGCGTGGCGAGGGTGCCCTCGGCGAGGTCGTGGGCGAGGTCGATGCGCGGGATGACCTGGGTGGCTCCGCCGTCGTACTCGCCGCCGTCGTACCCGTCGTGGCCGCGCCCGGCCTCGCGTACGGCCTGGAGGAGTCCGCCCATGGCCGCGGCGTCGCCGGCGTCGGACTTGCCGCTCCACACCACGGGGGCGCGGCGGCGGGTGGCCCCGGCGGCCGCCACCACGGCGCCGCCAAGGACGGGCGCGCGGCCGGGGGCCTTGGCGGGCTTGGAACGCGCGCTCGGGCTCGGTGCGAGCCGCACGCGGAAGCTGGCGTGGTTGACGATGACCTGTGCGGGATCGCACGGCACCTTGACCATGCTCAGCGCGGGCTGGTCGTCGAACCCTGACGTTCTGGTGTCCACACTCATCTAACCGAGTGATCAGTGTTTAGGACACTGCCTTGACGACAGGGATGTGTCCGAGACCCGTCAAGATCAAGCCACCCCGCCCGAAACGGGCGGGGTGACACGCTCACGGGTCACTTTCCGTGAGCCAAGTGGATCAAGGGATCCGGAGATCGCGGGGTCCGGCATCCCGCGGTCGGGGGATCCGCGGATCAGACGCGGCCGCGGTCCGCGCGGCGGCGGGCCGCCTCGTAGAGCACGACGCCCGCGGCGACACCGGCGTTGAGGGACTCCGCGCCGCCCGGCATCGGGATGCGCACGAGGTAGTCGCAGTTCTCGCCGACGAGGCGGCCGAGGCCCTTGCCCTCGGAGCCGACGACGATGACGACCGGGCCGCCGAGCGCCTCCAGGTCGGTGACCGTGTGCTCGCCCTCGGCCGCGAGGCCGACGATGGTCATGCCGGCCTTCTTGTAGTCCTGGAGGGCGCGGGTCAGGTTGGTGACGCGGGAGACCGGGGTGCGGGCGGCGGTGCCGGCGGAGGTCTTCCAGGCGCCGGCGGTCATGCCGGCGGCGCGGCGCTCGGGGATGACCACGCCGTGGCCGCCGAAGGCGGAGACGGAGCGGACGATCGCGCCGAGGTTGCGCGGGTCGGTGACGCCGTCGAGGGCCACGATCAGCGGGTCGTCGCCGTCGTCGTAGGCGGCCGCGGTGAGGTCCTCGGGGTGCGCGTACTCGTACGGCGGTACCTGGAGCACCATGCCCTGGTGGTTGAGCCCGTTGGTCAGGCGGTCGAGCTCGGGGCGCGGGGCTTCCATCAGGTTGATGTTGCCGCGCTCGGCGGCGAGCTGGAGGGCCTCGCGGACGCGCTCGTCGTTGTCGATGAACTGCTGGACGTAGAGCGTCGTGGCGGGTACGCCGTCGCGCAGCGCCTCGAAGACCGGGTTGCGGCCGACGACCATCTCGCTGGTGCCCTTGGGGCCGCCGCGGCGGGGGGCCGGGCGGCGCTTGGCCGCCTGACGGGCCATGGCGTTGCTGATGCGGTTCGCCTTGTGCTTCTTGCGGTCCTCGGCCTTGGGCGTGGGGCCCCTGCCCTCCAGTCCCTTGCGCCGCTGGCCACCGCTGCCGACCGTCGCGCCCTTCTTGTTGGACGTGCGGCGGTTCCTGCGCTGGCTGTTCCCGGCCATGACTTCTACCTGTTTTCGTTGGTGCTGCGGTATGTACGTATGAAGAGTGTGCCGCCCGGAGCGCCGGGCGGCACACCAAGCTCAGTCGGCCGGCACGGGGCCGGGGCCGGGCTCAGCGGGGGCCGAGCGTCCAGCGCGGGCCCGTCGGGCTGTCTTCGATGACCAGCCCGGACTGCTGGAGCTGGTCCCGGATGGCATCGGCGGTCGCCCAGTCCTTGCGGGACCGGGCCGACTCGCGCTGTTCGAGGACGAGGCGCACGAGGGTGTCGACTGCGCCGTGGAGGTCTTCCCCGCGGTCGGCCTCGCCCGCCCAGTGCGGGTCGAGCGGGTCCAGACCGAGGACGCCCAGCATGGCCCGCACCTCGGACAGGCGCGCGATGGCCGCGTCCTTGTCGTCGGCGGCGAGCGCGCTGTTGCCCTGGCGGACGGTGGTGTGGACGATGGCGAGCGCCTGCGGGACGCCCAGGTCGTCGTCCATGGCCTCGGCGAAGGCGGGCGGGACCTCGGCCGCGGCCTCGACGGGGCCGCCGGCCTTCTCGATGACGCGCTGGTAGAAGCCCTCGATCCGGGCGAAGGCCGACTCGGCCTCGCGCAGCGCCTCCTCGCTGTACTCGATCATCGACCGGTAGTGCGGGGTGCCGAGGTAGTAGCGCAGGACGATCGGGCGCCACTGCTTGACCATCTCGGAGACGAGGACCGAGTTCCCGAGGGACTTGGACATCTTCTCGCCGGACATGGTGACCCAGGCGTTGTGGACCCAGTAGTTCGCGAACTCGTCGCCGAAGGCCTTGGCCTGGGCGATCTCGTTCTCGTGGTGCGGGAAGATCAGGTCGAGCCCGCCGCCGTGGATGTCGAAGGCCTCGCCGAGGTACTTGTGCGCCATGGCGGAGCACTCCAGGTGCCAGCCCGGGCGACCGCGGCCCCACGGGGTCTCCCAGGAGGGCTCGCCGGGCTTGACGGACTTCCACATGGCGAAGTCGCGGGCGTCGCGCTTGCCGGTCTCGCCGGTGCTCTCCGGCTGGCGGATGTTGTCCAGTTCCTGGCGGGAGAGCGCGAGGTAGCCGGGGTACGACTTCACGTCGAAGTAGACGTTGCCCTCGGACTCGTAGGCGTGACCGCGCTCGATGAGGCCGCGCATCATCTCGACCATCTCGGTGACGTGGCCGGTGGCGCGGGGCTCGTAGGTGGGCGGGAGGCAGCCGAGGGCGCTGTAGCCGTCGTTGAAGGCGCGCTCGTTCTCGTAGCCGATGGACCACCACGGGCGGCGCTGCTCGGCGGACTTCGCGATGATCTTGTCGTCGATGTCCGTGACGTTGCGGATGAAGGTGACCTCGTAGCCCCGGTACTCGAACCAGCGGCGCATCATGTCGAAGTTGAGGCCCGACCGGATGTGCCCGATGTGCGGGGCGGCCTGCACCGTGGCGCCACAGAGGTAGATCGAGACACAGCCCGCGGTGAGCGGGGTGAAGTCGCGGATCTTCCGGGCGCTGGTGTCGTACAGGCGAATAGTCACGGCATCCAGGGTAGTGCGCCTGTAGCAGTGCCCCGCGCCCTTTGGGGACGCGGGGCACCAATGTTGCGGAAGAAGTGCCGTTGCTACGGGTGTTCAGGCCCGGTTCGTCCGGTACACGAGGGCGGTCGCGATCGCGGCGAGCCCTTCGGCCCGGCCGGTGAGGCCCAGTCCGTCGGTGGTGGTGCCGGATACGGAGACGGGGGCGCCGGCCGCGGCGGCGAGCGCCTTCTGTGCTTCTTCGCGCCGCTTGCCGATCTTCGGGCGCACGCCGATCACCTGGATGGCGATGTTGCCGATCTCGAAGCCCTCGGCGCGGACGATCCGGGCGGCCTCCGCCAGGAGGGTGACGCCGGCGGCGCCGGACCACTCGGGGCGGGAGGTGCCGAAGTGGGCGCCGAGGTCGCCGACGCCGGCGGCGGAGAAGAGGGCGTCGCAGGCGGCGTGCGCGGCGACGTCGCCGTCGGAGTGGCCGGCGAGGCCGTCCTCGCCCTCCCAGAGCAGGCCGGCGCACCACAGCTCGCGGCCGGTCTCGAAGGCGTGCACGTCGGTGCCGATGCCGACGAGGGGGATCAGCGGGGCCTGCGGGCTCTGCGGGCTCTGCGGGCTCTGCGGACTAGAAAGCATCGGTGGCCCTCCTGCGGGCGAGTACGGCCTCGGCGAGGACCAGGTCGAGCGGGCGGGTGACCTTGAAGGCCTCCTCGTGGCCCGGGATCACCACGACGGTGACGCCGAGCCGTTCCACCATGCCGGCGTCGTCGGTGGCGCCCTCGCCGTCGACGGCGATCGCGGCGTGCGCCCGCAGGAGGGTGGCGAGGTCGAAGCCCTGCGGGGTCTGCACGGCGCGCAGCCGGGCCCGCTCGGGCGTGGCGAGCACCGGCTCTGCCTCGCCGGGCTTACCGGGCTCGACCTCCTTGACGGTGTCGGCCAGGGGCAGCGCGGGCACCACGGCGGGGGCTCCGTCGCGCACGGCCTCGACGACGGCGTCCACGGTGTCGACGGGGACGAGCGGGCGGGCCGCGTCGTGGATGAGTACGGAGGTGACGTCCTGCGGCAGCGCGTCCAGGCCGGCGCGCACCGACGCCTGGCGGGTCTCGCCGCCGGGGACGACGAGGAGCTCGGTCCGCTCGGGCAGCGCGTGCTCGCCCAGCAGGAGGCGCACCTCGGCGGTCTCGGCGGGCGGGGCGACGACCACGACCAGGGAGACCGCGCGGGAGCGGGCCATGGCGCGGACGGCGTGGACGAGCATCGGGGTGCCGCCGAGGGCCCGCAGGGCCTTGGGGGCCCCGGGGCCGAGGCGTACCCCGCGGCCGGCGGCCGGGATCACCGCGGCGGTGCGGTGGGGACGCGTTACGTCAGACATCAGTAGCTCCGAGCCAGGTTTGTGACTTCGGCCGACATGGGTATGGCCTGAAGGGTGCCGGGTGCGACGCCCTCGCCCCTTCCGTGACGACCGGTCGAGCAGGCTGCCCGGGCCCGGCGCGCCATCGAGTCGGTGGCGGTGAGGTAGTGCAGAAGAGTACGGACAGGTACGGATACAGACATGCCGCAGCGCCCGGCAACAGGTCTCTCGTGGAGGAGAGACGTTGTCATCGGGCACCGCGGCAGACTGTGCACAGAGGCTGTGCACGGGGTGCCTCGCGTCAGGACGCGAGCACCTCGTCGAGGAGGGCCTCGGCCTTGTCCTCGTTCGTGTTCTCAGCGAGCGCGAGCTCGCTCACCAGAATCTGGCGTGCCTTCGCGAGCATGCGCTTCTCACCCGCGGAAAGCCCGCGCTCACGCTCACGACGCCACAGGTCACGCACCACTTCGGCGACCTTGATGACGTCGCCAGAAGCGAGCTTCTCCAGATTTGCCTTGTAGCGCCGGGACCAGTTCGTCGGCTCTTCTGCATACGGTGCGCGGAGCACCTCGAAGACCCGGTCCAGCCCGTCCTGGCCGACTACGTCGCGAACGCCGACGAACTCCGCATTGTCCGCAGGCACACGAACCGTCAGGTCGCCCTGGGCGACCTTGAGCACCAAGTAGGTCTTGTCCACGCCTTTGATCTGACGAGTCTCAATGGCCTCGATCAGCGCGGCCCCGTGATGGGGATAGACCACGGTGTCGCCAACCTTGAACGTCATGTGACAGGTACCCCTTCCGTGGCTATCCAGGGTAACACGAGAACTGACTGTTATGAATGGCGTTTTCGCAGGTCAGGGCACATCTCGGGGCTTGACAACAGCGACAGGAACGTGCTGCGAAGGGCTCGCGGAAGGGGGTATTCGCAGGTCGGGGGCGCTGCGCGGACCAGGCGAAAGGGCCACGCTACACCTGCCCGACACCCCCGTTCGTGTGATGTACGTCCCGTTTTGCCGGTTTCGGAGTCGGGAAACCGAACTACTCCGTTCGACTGGGGGCCGCCCCCGCGCAGCGGGTTCCGGCCCAATCCCGAATTCGATCACGGCGTGGTGTTCGGGGGAATCCCGGAAATTGATCACCGGGCGTCCGGCGCACGATATGCGAGCGCCACATGATCGGCGCGGCGAAGGGCACCCCGAAGGGCGGGCGGAATGCAAGATCGCGGGGCGCCCGCAGGGTGGCGGCTGCGCTGCGGAGGGTCGGGTGCGGGGGCGGGGCGGCGGCTCGGTAACCTAAGCGCGCTGACACACCCTTAGAGCGGCTTTACCTCGGCCGTTCCGAGTGCCCACCCGCCCCTTCCGTTCGTCCAAGGAGTTGCCGCCGCCGTGAGCCGCAGCCTTCGACGCGGCGCCCTCGCCGCCACCGCCGTCGTGTTCTCGATCGCCTCGCTGGCCGCGTGCGGTGCGGGCCAGGACGCGCAGACCCTCCAGATCAAGCCGGACAACGCCGCCGCCACCAAGGGCGAGATCGAGGTCCAGAACGCACTGGTGATCACCCAGGGCCAGAAGGGCGAGAAGGGCCCCGCGGTCGTTTCGGCGACGCTCTTCAACGGCGGCACCAAGGCGCAGACCCTTGACGGCATCACCCTCCCGGGTGGCAAGGGCAAGGTCACGCTGAAGCCGGCCGAGGGCTCCGGCAAGGTGACCGTGCCGGCTCTCGGCTCCGTGGTGATCGGCGGCAAGGGCAACGCCTCCGCCGTGATCGAGGACGGGGCCGCGACCGTCCGGGACGGCGAAGTGCAGAAGGTCGTCTTCCAGCTGAGCAGCACGGGCGGCGTCGAGCTGGAGGCCTTCGTGGTCCCGGCCACCGGCATGTACGCGCCCTACGGCCCGACCGTGGCCCCGGCCGCCTCCCCGGCCGCCGGCGCCACCCCGGCCGCCACCCCCTCCGGCTCCCCGTCGGGCGCGGCCACCGGTGCGGCCTCGGGCAGCCCGTCCGGCTCCCCCTCGGGCAGCGCCGTCGGCACGCCGTCGGGTTCTCCCTCGCACAGCGCGGGCCACTGACCCCGAGGGCGGCGTAGCGCCGTACACGTACGCGTACGGGAAGGGCCCCCATCCGCACCAGCGGCTGGGGGCCCTTCCCGTACGCACACCACCTCGCGCGGCGGGGTGCGGCTTACGGCTCGAACTTGTAGCCGAGGCCGCGGACCGTCACCAGGTAGCGCGGCGCGCCCGGGTCCGGCTCGATTTTGGCGCGCAGGCGCTTGACGTGGACGTCGAGGGTCTTGGTGTCACCGACGTAGTCGGCGCCCCAGACCCGGTCGATCAGCTGCATGCGGGTCAGTACGCGGCCGGCGTTGCGCAGCAGCATCTCCAGCAGGTCGAACTCCTTCAGCGGGAGGTCCACCTTGCCGCCCGCGACGGTGACCACGTGGCGGTCGACGTCCATCCGTACGGGCCCGGCCTCCAGGGCCGCCGGGGTGACCTCCTCCGGCTCGCCGCGGCGGCGCAGGACCGCGCGGATGCGGGCGACCAGCTCCCGCGAGGAGAAGGGCTTGGTGACGTAGTCGTCCGCTCCTATCTCCAGCCCGACGACCTTGTCGATCTCGCTGTCCTTGGCGGTCACCATGATCACGGGAACGTTGGAGCGGCCGCGCAGCTGCCGGCAGACCTCCGTGCCGGGGAGGCCGGGAAGCATCAGGTCGAGGAGGACGAGGTCGGCGCCGTTGCGCTCGAACTCGTCCAGCCCGTCGGGCCCGGTCGCGGCGATGGCGACCTCGAAGCCCTCCTTGCGGAGCATGTACGACAGGGCGTCGCTGAAGGATTCCTCATCCTCGACGACGAGCACTCGGGTCACGGAAGGACCTCCGGGGCAGGAATGGCTGGTGCGGTTCTGGTTCAGGCAGGGGTGGTGTGGGTGTGGGGGGTCGGCGCCGGGGCCGGCGCAGCCGCTTCGGGGAGTCGAAGGGTGAACGTGGAGCCCTGGCCCTCCGAGCTCCATACCGACACCTCCCCGCCGTGCGAGGCCGCCACGTGCTTCACGATCGCAAGGCCGAGGCCCGTTCCTCCCGTGGCACGGGAGCGGGCCGGGTCCACGCGGTAGAAGCGCTCGAAGATGCGCTCGCGGTCCTTTTCCGGGATGCCGATGCCCTGGTCGGTCACGGCGATCTCGATCAAGTCTCCCCCGGGGGCCGCCACCCTGCGGCCGGCTATGCCGACGCGGGTGCGGGCGGGGCTGTAGTTGACGGCGTTCTCGACCAGATTTCCGAGGGCGGCCGCGAGCTGTCCGCGGTTGCCCCATACCCGCAGGTCGGCGGTGCCGCCCGCGGCCATGGTGATCTGCTTCGAGGACGCCGTGTGGCGGCAGCGGTCGATGGCCTCGGCCACGAGCGTGTCCACGCGTACGGGCTCGGCGTCCTCCAGCGGGTCGTCGTTCTGTACCCGGGAGAGGTCGATGAGCTCCTGCACGAGGTTGATCAGCCGGGTGGCCTCGATCTGCATGCGGCCGGCGAAGCGGCTGACCGCCTCGGGGTCGTCCGCGGCGTCCATGACGGCCTCGGACAGCAGGGAGATCGCGCCGACCGGGGTCTTCAGCTCGTGCGACACGTTGGCCACGAAGTCGCGGCGTACGGCCTCGATGCGGCGGGCCTCGGTGAGGTCCTCGACCAGGAGGAGCACCAGGCGGGAGCCGAGCGGGGCCACGCGCGCCGAGACGGCGAGGGCCTCGCCGCGGCCGGTGCCGCGCCGGGGCAGGTCCAGCTCCACCTGGCGTATCTCCCCGTCGCGCCGGGTGTCACGGGCCATGTGGAGCATGGGCTCGACGGCGAGCTTGCCGCCGCGGACCAGGCCGAGGGCGTACGCCGCCGAGCTGGCCTTGACCACCGCGTCGCCCTCGTCCAGTACGACGGCGGAGGAGCGGAGCACGGAGAGGACGGTGTCCACGCCGGGCGGGAGCACCGCGTTGATGTCGGGGCGCATGGAGCTCCGGGTGGGGCGGGCCTGGTCGCGCTCGCTCCAGCGGAACGCCAGCATCGCGATCACACCGGTGCAAAGGCCGGCGATCGCGGCAGCTGCGGCGACCGCCGCGTTCACGTCCATGGATCCAGGTTAAGCAGGCCAGACGACACTTCCACAGCCGTTCGGGTGGCAGCTCGAACAGTCGTCGCCCAGAGTTCACCCTGGCGACGGGGTTGATTCACTTGTGGTGCCGGAGTCGGACGCGTTTGCGGCTCACCGTGTCAACGTGGGGCCGAAGGCCGCCCCGGCCCGCCCCGGGCAGTACTGCAGTAGTAGGTCGAGAGAGGGACACGAGACATGCGCGACGCGTACCACGAGGAACTGGACTCGATCGGAGAAGGCCTGGTCGAGATGGCCCGGCTCGTCGGTTCCGCGATCGGGCGGGCCACGACGTCCATGCTCGACGCAGACCTGAAGCTCGCCGAGAGCGTCATCGCCGCCGACCAGAAGGTCGACGACCTCCAGCACGACCTGGAGGCCCGCGCCATCGCCCTGCTGGCCCGCCAGCAGCCGGTCGCCACCGACCTGCGCATCGTGGTGACCTCGCTGCGCATGAGCGCCGACCTGGAGCGCTCCGGCGACCTGGCGCAGCACGTGGCGAAGCTCGCGCGGCTGCGCTTCCCGGACCGCGCGGTGCCGCACGACCTGCACGCCACCATCCTGGAGATGGGGCAGCTCGCGCAGCGCCTGATGGCGAAGGCCGCCGAGGTGATCATCACGAAGGACGTCGACCTCGCCCTCCAGCTGGAGCAGGACGACGACGAGATGGACCAGCTGCACCGCACGCTGTTCCAGCACCTGATGGACGACCGCTGGAAGCACGGCATCGAGACGGCGGTGGACGTGACGCTGCTCGGCCGCTACTACGAGCGCTTCGCCGACCACGCGGTGTCGGTGGCCAAGCGCGTCGTCTACCTGGTGACGGGTGAGCACGCGGACGACCTCCAGCAGCCCACGCAGGTCGACGGCGTCTGACACCGGGGGCACGGCGAGCACGGCCGCCCGGCGAGCACGGCGAGCACGGCCGCCCGCGAGCACGGCGAGCCCCAATGCGCCGTTGACGCGCCGGTGCCACTGGGCATGAATGAGGCGAAGGCAGTACGACTCCCTGTACACCGCCTGCGAGGAGGAACCATGCCCGATTCCCCCGTCCCCATCACCCCGGAGCAGGAGCAGCCGCCGAGGCCGGAGCCCCTGCGCCTCCCGCTGCTCGCAGCATGCGGCTGCGGCTCGGGCTGCGGCTGCGGCTGCCAGTCCGGCGCCCCCTGCCAGTGCGGCGGCTGACCGCCGCCTTCGCCGGCCCGACGCACGCGAAGGGCCCCGTCCGATTTCCCTCGGCCGGGGCCCTTCGTGCGTGCGCTCGTGCGTGCGCCCGTCCGCGGGGTGTTCGTTCGAAACCCACCCCGACCAGGTCCTTGCCCGGACGCGGCTGATCCGGCCCCGCGGGCGGGGCCCGACTACGCTCCTCGGGTGACCGACTTCCCCTGTTTCTGCCTGATCTGCGCCCCGACCGAGTTCGGCGGACCCCCGTCGGAGGAGCGGGATGCCCGCACCACGAAGAACGTCGCGGACTACGGCTGGCACGTGATGGGCGTGGCGGGCGGCGACTCCCCCGGCGACTGGGCCTACTCCATCGGCCTGTGGCACACCCTGCGCAGCCCCGAGGTGAGCGTGTTCGGCCTGCCCTCCCAGACGGCGACGCGCGTGGCGAACGCGGCGGGGGCGGCGATCCGCGGCGGCAACCCGCTCGGGCCGGACCAGCGCCGGGACGACGTTCTCGACGGCTGCGACGTGATCGTCCGGTCCGTACATCCCAGCTGGTACTACGACTTCTTCGGCGCGGGCATCGACTTCTACCAGACCCCGCCCCTGCCCATCACCCAGCTGTTCTGGCCGGACCGGGAGGGGCTCTTCCCCTGGGACGAGGAAGCGGGCGAGCAGTGCCGCACGAGCCAGCCCCTGCTCTGGATCCCGAAGGAGGAGAGCACCGGGCCGTGGACCGAGGTCGCCTGAGACCGCCGGTGCGCCCGGCGCGCGGGTGCCGATCGGCTCAGGGCCGGGGGTGGAGCGGCACGGGCCGGCGGTCGAGCACGATGCCGAACTCGGCGCGGTAGGCGGCCCGTACCTCCTCGTCGGTCGCCAGCTCCTCCTCCGTACGGTCGCCGTCCGCCGAGGTGGCGATGAGGGTGTGGTCCCGCAGGGTGACGCGGCCGCCGTCCGCGGTGAGCCGGGAGCAGACCGGACCCCTGGTGAAGCCGGACTCCGGGCTGGTGCGGTGCCACCAGGCACCGGTCAGGAAGTCGGCGAGCACGCGGGGGCGGGTCTCCAGCCGGTACACCGGCACGCCGTCGCGCAGCACCTGAAGGTCCCCGCCGCCACGGCCCCCTTCCTCGTCGCCCGGGGCCGGCCGGACCAGGAACACCCCGGCCGGATCCTTCTGCTCCCCCGGCTCGTCCAGGTCCAGCGGGTGTGCGGTGTGGTCGCCGAAACCCACGTCCGCGAGCCAGCGCCCGTCCACGCGCAGCGCCAGGTGGTCGTACGGGACGCCCAGCGCGCCGTCCTTGCCGTACACCCGGCCCTGGAGGAGCTCCACGCGGTGACCGAGGGCGCCCAGCAACGCGGCGAACCCGGCGTTCAGTTCGTAGCAGATCCCGCCGCGCCCGGCCGTCACGATCTTGTCGAAGACGGCGTCCCGGGTGAGCACGAGGTCCTCGCCGAGGTGGATCGACAGGTTCTCGAACGGCACGGTACGCAGGTGGCACAGGTGCAGCTCGCGCAGCGAGTCGCCTGTGGCCCGGGCGGGCCGCGCCGCTCCCAGGCGGCGCAGGTAGGCATCGGTACGGGCGTGGTCGAGAGGTTCCATGCCCGCCACTCTCCCGACCCCCCGCCGCCCGCGCCATGCGCCATTGGACCTAGGCCCCGCCCGCCGGCCCCACAACGAGTAGACGAAAGCCCCTGACCCGCGCCGTGCGTGCGCGTCAGGGGCTTGATCGCTTTTGCTACTTCTTCTTGCCCTGGTTCTTGACGGCCTCGATGGCGGCCGCGGCCGCGTCCGGGTCGAGGTAGGTGCCGCCCGGCTTGAGGGGCTTGAAGTCGGCGTCCAGCTCGTAGACGAGCGGGATGCCGGTCGGGATGTTCAGGCCCGTGATGTCGGCGTCGGAGATGCCGTCGAGGTGCTTGACCAGACCGCGCAGGGAGTTGCCGTGCGCGGCGACCAGGACCGTACGGCCGGCCAGCAGGTCCGGGACGATGCCGTCGTACCAGTACGGCAGCATGCGCTCGACGACGTCCTTGAGGCACTCGGTGCGCGGGCGCAGCTCCTGCGGGATCGACGCGTAGCGCGGGTCCTCGGACTGCGAGAACTCCGTACCGTCCTCGAGGACCGGCGGCGGGGTGTCGTACGAGCGGCGCCACAGCATGAACTGCTCCTCGCCGAACTCGGCGAGGGTCTGCGCCTTGTCCTTGCCCTGGAGCGCACCGTAGTGGCGCTCGTTCAGGCGCCAGGAGCGGTGCACCGGGATCCAGTGGCGGTCCGCGGCCTCGAGCGCGAGCTGCGCGGTGCGGATGGCGCGCTTCTGGAGGGAGGTGTGCAGGACATCGGGCAGCAGGCCGGCGTCCTTCAGCAGCTCACCGCCGCGGACCGCCTCCTTCTCGCCCTTCTCGGTGAGGTTGACGTCCACCCAGCCGGTGAACAGGTTCTTCGCGTTCCAGTCGCTCTCGCCGTGGCGGAGGAGGATCAGCTTGTACGGTGCGTCGGCCATGCGTACGAGCCTAATGGACGGGCGGGCGCGCTCGCGCGCGAGGCGGGCTCCTCCGATCGACCTCCGATCGACCTCCCGATTGACCTCCGATTGACCTCGCGCGTCAATCCACTGGCGCCCGGGTGCCCGTCGATCGTAATGTTCACTCTGCTCAAGTGACACTTACGTCCCCGGGGGGAATCCTTATGTCCGCTGCCAGTCTGAGACGGGCCGCCCGGGAGAGCGTCTCGGGTCTGCCCCGCGCGTTCTGGTGGCTCTGGACGAGCACGCTGATCAACCGGCTCGGGGCCTTCGTCGCCACCTTCATGACCTTGTACCTGACCCTGGACCGGGGCTATTCGGCCTCCTTCGCGGGACTGGTGGTCGCCCTCCACGGGCTCGGCGGTGTCGTCTCCTCGCTCGTCGCGGGCGTGATGACCGACCGGCTGGGGCGGCGCCCCACGCTGCTGGCGGCCCAGGCCTCGACCGCGTTCTCGGTGGCGCTGCTCGGCTTCATGGAGCACCCGGCGGCGATCGCCGCGGTGGCCCTGCTCGTCGGCATGACCTCGAACGCGTCCCGGCCGGCGGTCGCGGCGATGATGGCGGACATCGTCCGCCCGGAGGACCGCGGACGGGCCTTCGCGCTCAACTACTGGGCCATCAACCTCGGCTTCGCCATCAGCGCGACGGCGGCGGGCGTGATCGCGGAGTACAGCTATCTGGCCGGCTTCCTGGGCGAGGCGGCGCTCACGCTGACGTGCGCGGTGCTCGTGTACGTGAAGCTGCCCGAGTCCCGGCCCGGAGGCGGGCCCTCACCCGCCACCGCGGGCAAGGCGGCCACCGGGGAGGAGCCTGCGATCGGGCTCGCGAGCGTGCTGCGGGACGGGCCGTTCATGGGCGTGGTCGGGCTGTCGTTCCTGATCTCGCTGATCTTCACGCAGGGCTCGGTCGGCCTGCCCGTCGCGATGGGCGGCGCCGGGTTCTCCCCCGGGGACTACGGGCTGGTCCTCGCCGTGAACGGGGCGCTGATCGTGCTGCTGCAGATCCCGGTCACGGCGCTCATCGAACGGCACGACCCGCAGAAGCTGCTGGTGATCTCGGCACTCCTGGCCGGGTACGGGTTCGCGCTGACGGCCTTCGCCGGGCCCCTGTGGGCGTACGCGCTGACGGTGTGCGTGTGGACGCTGGCGGAGATCGTGAACTCGCCGACCCAGATGAGCCTGGTCGTGCGGCTGTCGCCGGTGCACGGGCGCGGCCGCTACCAGGGGGTCTACAACCTGTCGTGGGCGGTGGCCTCGCTGGTGGCACCGCTGATGGCGGGCTTCGTGATCGACCGGTACGGGGCGGCCTGGCTGTGGGGGGCCACCGGTGTGCTGGGGACGGTGGCGGCGGCGGGGTACTGGCTCCTGATGCGGAGCCTTCCCAGGGGTGGCGTGGTCGAGGCCGCGGGGGCCGGCGCCCCGGCCGATGCGAAGCCGGCTCCGGCCGGGGCCGAGGTCTGACGCGGCTGCGCCGCTGCTGGTCCTCCGCCCCAGACCTCACGCCTCAAACGCCGGCGGGGCTGGAATTGCGCGGCGGCGCCCGATTACGACGGCTGCGTCAGGTGTTTGAAGGCGTCGAGGTTGAAGGTCGGTTCGCCGCGGGAGACGCGCCATTCGTACTCGCGGCGGATCGCGCTCGCGAAGCCCAGCTCCAGCAGGGTGTTGAAGGAGCCGTCCGCCGCCTCCAGGACCGTGCCGAGGAGGCGGTCCAGTTCCTCCGCCGTGACGACCGACAGCGGGAGCCGGGCCGTCAGGTAGACGTCACCGAGGCGGTCCACCGCGTACGCCATCCCGAACAGCTTGAGGTTGCGCTCCAGCAGCCAGCGGTGGACGCCCGCCTCGTTCTCGTCGGGGTGGCGGATCACGAAGGCGTTCACCGAGAGGGAGTGCCTTCCGACCCGGAGCGAGCAGGTGGTGCTCAGCTTGCGGGTGCCGGGGAGCTGGACGACGTACGTGCCCGGGGAGGGGCACTCCCAGCTCAGTTCCGCGCCGGTCAGGGTCGCTTCGATGATTCCGGCGGTGTCAGCGTCAGCCATGGTGGGAGCGTACGCGACGGCGGTGATCATGCATGGCCGCCGTGTAGACGTCGGCCGTGCCGCCCGCCGCCGTGTCCCAGCCGAAGAACTGCGCGTGCCGCGCCGCCTCGCCGCCCATCCGGTCCGCGAGCGCGGGATCGTCCACGAAGCGCCGCAGCTCCCGCGCGTAGTCCGCCGGATCGTGCCCGGGTACGAGGATGCCCGTGACCCCGTCGTTGACGGCGACGGGCAGTCCGCCGACCTCGGCCGCGAGCACCGGCGTACCGGCGGCCTGGGCCTCTATCGCGACGAGCCCGAACGATTCGCTGTACGAGGGCATGACCAGCACGGACGCCGCCCGGAACCAGTCCGCGAGGCCGTCCTGCGCCACCGGCGGGTGGAAGTGCACGAGGTCGGCGATGCCGAGCTTCGCGGCGAGCTTCTGCAGGCCCTCCGGCTTGGCGAGGCCGCTGCCGCTGGGGCCGCCGACGACGGGGACGAAGAGGCGGCGGCGCAGCGAGGGGTCCTGGTCGACCAGGACGGCTACGGCGCGCAGCAGGATGTCGGGGGCCTTCAGCGGCTGGATGCGCCCGGCGAAGAGCGGGATGACGGCGTCCTGCGGCAGGCCGAGGCGGGCGCGGGCGGCGGCCCGGCCGTCGCCGACCGTGAAGCGGTCGAGGTTCACGCCGGGGTGGACGACGGCCACCTTGCCGGGGTCGGCCTCGTAGTGCCGGACGAGTTCGTCGGCCTCCTCGGCGGTGTTCGCGATGAGGCGGTCGGCGGCGGCCACGATCTGGGTCTCGCCGATGACGCGGGCGGCCGGTTCGGGGGTGTCGCCCTCGGCGAGCGCCGCGTTCTTGACCTTGGCCATGGTGTGCATGGCGTGGACGAGGGGCACGCCCCAGCGTTCGGCGGCGAGCCAGCCCACGTGGCCGGAGAGCCAGTAGTGGGAGTGGACCAGGTCGTAGTAGCCGGGCCGGTGGCCGGCCCAGGCCTGCATCACGCCGTGGGTGAAGGCGCACAGCTGGGCCGGGAGCTCTTCCTTGGCGAGGCCTTCGTACGGGCCCGCGTCCACGTGCCGTACGAGGACCCCGGGGGCCAGCTCGACCACGGGCGGCAGCCCGCCGGTGGTGGCCCGGGTGAAGATCTCGACCTCGATGTTGATCGCGGCGAGCCGCTTGGCCAGCTCCACGATGTAGACGTTCATCCCGCCGGCGTCGCCGGTGCCGGGCTGGTGCAGCGGCGAGGTGTGCACGCTGAGCATGGCCACGCGGCGCGGCTTGCGGTGGTGGCCCACGGCGGGCAGGCGCAGTCGCGGCGGCTCGTGGCGGGTGGCACGGGCGGCGGCGAGGCGGCCGCTGAGGCTGCCGCCGAGGCGGGACACGTACTGGCTCAAGGGAGCAGTTCCTCTCGGCTCGGACGGTGTGCGAAACGCTCGGACGGCATGACGAACGGCCTGACGGCCTGGCGGGCGGCATGACCGGACGGCATGCCTGCGAGGGCGCGCGAGGCGCCCTGCAAGGAGTGCAACCCGAATGGCGGTCCCCCGCATTCCGGGGTCTCCGGTTTTCCTCGCGGTTTCCCCGCTTTTCTCGGGCACCGCCGGTTTTCATGCGACGCGGGCGCTCCGCTTACCCTCGGCTCATGGCCTCCCGCACCACCCCGCCCACCAGCCGCGCGCCCGGTCGCGCCCCTGGTCGCCCCGTGGGCTCGGTGACGCGGGGGACGACGAATCCGAACCGGTTGCGCCGGATGGACCGCTGGATCGCGGCCGCGCACGGCGCGGCGCTGCGTCGCGCGCAGGCGCCGGTCGCGGTGGACCTCGGCTACGGGGCGGCGCCGTGGACGGCGGTGGAGCTGCTGGCGCGGCTGCGGGAGGCGGCGCCGCGGGTGCGGGTGGTCGGCATCGAGATCGAGCCGGCGCGGGTGGCGGGGGCGAAGCCGTACGAGCGGGAGGGTCTGAGCTTCCGGCACGGGGGCTTCGAGGTCCCGCTGGACGGCGGGGCGCGTCCCGCGCTGATCCGCGCGGCGAACGTGCTGCGCCAGTACGACGAGGAGCAGGTCGCGGAGGTGTGGGCGCGGCTGTGCGCGCGGCTGGCGCCGGACGGGCTGCTGGTGGAGGGGACCTGCGACGAGATCGGACGGCGGCACGTGTGGGTGGCACTGGGCCCGGAGGGGGCGCGCACGGTGACGTTCGCGACCCGGCTGGGCTCCCTGGAGCGCCCCTCGGACCTGGCGGAGCGGCTGCCGAAGGCGCTGATCCACCGGAACGTGCCGGGCGAGCCGGTGCACGCGTTCCTGCGCGACTTCGACCGGGCGTGGGCGGCGGCGGCCCCGTACGCCTCGTACGGGGCGCGGCAGCGCTGGATCCGCACGGCGCGGGCGCTGGCCGTCGACTGGCCGCTGGCGGACGGGCCGGGGCGGTGGCGGCAGGGGGAACTGACGGTGCGCTGGGAGGCGTTGCGGCCTGTGGGGTGAAAGCGGTGCCGACGGAGAACCCGGGGTGCGGGTGGGGAACCGGGGGTGCGGGCGGGCCGTTGGTCCGTGAGGGGCAGGGGCACGGCGTCCGTTGGGGCGGACAAGATCGGAAAGGCATCCACAAGGGTGTCGGAATTCATCGACTCGTGGCACCATCCCGATGGCAGTGGGAAGTTACTGATGAATAGTCAGATCTGGTACGAGGTCTGACACGGGTGCCTGGGGGGACCATGGGGACCGTAAGGCGACGAGGCGCAAGCTCGCTCGTGCTGTTGTGCGCGATGGCGATACTGACGGCGCCGGGTCTCGCGGCGGGTGTGGCGTACGCGACGCCGAGTGCTCCCGCCGCACCGGCCTCGCCCCGGGATCCCGCCGCTCCGCTGCCCGGACCGGGCGGCAAGTCCCTCGAACAGGTCCGCAAGGACATCGAGGAGCTCTACCGGCAGGCGGGCACCGCCACGGACGCCTACAACCTCGCCGAGGCCGAGACCAAGGCCCAGTCGGACAAGATCGTCGAGATCGCCAACCTGGTCGTCGCCGGCCAGGAGCGGATCACCACCCTCAAGAGCCGGGCGGGCGCGGCCGCCCGCGCCCAGTACCGCTCCGGCGGCCTGCCGCCGGGCGCGCAGCTGGCGCTGAGCGACAGCCCGGGCCAGTTCCTCGACGGGGCGGGCCGGCTGCGCCAGGGGGAGAAGGCCACCTCGGACCTCCTCTCCGAACTGAGCCGGACCCAGAGCGAGTTGCAGCGGTACGCCCAGGAGGCGAGTGACCGCTGGAAGACGCTGGAGGCCAACCGGGTCAAGCAGGAGGACTCGAAGAAACAGATCCAGGAGAAGATCAAGGCGGCGGAGGAGCTGGAGAGCAAGCTGGAGGCCGAGGAGAAGGCCCGGCTGATCCAGCTGGAGCAGGAAGCCCAGTACAAGGCGCAGACGGCGTGGCTGTCGACGGGCGCGATGAAGGACGTCAACGGCAAGGCGACGGAGGCCGGCAAGCGGGCCGTGCAGTTCGCCACGGCGCAGATGGGCAAGCCGTACGAGTGGGGCGCCGAGGGTCCGGGCTCGTTCGACTGCTCCGGACTGACCTCGCAGGCCTGGCTGGCGGCGGGCCGGGGCATCCCGCGCACCTCGCAGGAGCAGCTGCGGCTGCTGCCGAAGGTCGCGCTCAAGGACATGCGCCCGGGCGACCTGATCATCTACTTCGACGACGCGAGCCACGTCGGCATGTACGTCGGCGACGGCGCGATGGTCCACGCCCCGCGCCCCGGCCGCAACGTGACGATGGCGGGCGCGGGCTCCATGCCGATCAAGGCCGTGGTCCGCCCCGACGCGTAGCCCCTGGCGGGGAGCCGACGGCTCTCCCCGGCCCCGGCCCCGGCCTCGCTCGTGCGGCCGGGCCGGGAGGCCGGGGCTCCGCCCCGGACCCCGGTCCTCAAACGCCGGACGGGCTGGATCCGCGCGCCGAGGCAACCCGGGAGGCGTGCAAGACGTCTCGCTAGGCGGGACGGACTGCGGCCCCACCGTGACCTTTGTCATCAGTGAGGCCGTTTTTCCCCCGCGATAACGGCATATGCCGGAGGCCCCGACCCGGAACGGCATTCCGTTCGCCGGGCCGGGACCGCTAGGGTCTGCGGACGAGCGCACCCTCGGGGGGAGGGAAGGAACCGGAGACGATGTCCGTACCCGTACCGCGGCAGAGGGACACCCCGGCCACGGAGGGCGGTCAGGCCGTTCTGCACACCGCCGCACCGCCCACCGCCACCGCCGTCGCGCAAGCGACCCCGCAGGCGACTCCGCAAGCGACCCCTCACACGGTCCCGCTGACCCTCCTGGTCATCGAGGACGACCCGGCCGGCGGTCTCACCGTCCCCGAGATCCTCGACGCCGACGGCCACCGCATCCGGCTCCGCACCGCCCGCAACCTCACCGAGGCCGAGCGGCTGCTCACCCCCGACGTGCACTGCATCCTCCTCGACCTGTCCCTCCCGGACGGCAGCGCCCGCATGGCGGGAGTACCGGCCGTGCCGGGAGCCGCCGGCGCCGGCACGGCCACCGCCGTGGACCGGCTGGCCGCCCTCCGCCAGGTGCTGCGCATCGCGCCCCGGCACGCCGTCCTCGTCCTCACCGGCGAGGACGACGCCGAGCGCGCCGCCGAGGCCGTCCGTGTCGGCGCGCAGGACTTCCTCTTCCGGGACGAGCTGGACGGCCGGCTGCTGAGCCGCGCCATCCGCTACGCCGTGGAGAGAAAACGGGCCGACATCGCCCAGTACAAACTTGCAGAATCGAAACTGCGCGCCCAGGAGAACGCCCGCCTGGAACGCGGTCTGCTCCCCACGCCGCTCCTGGAGGGCTCCGACCTCCGCTTCGCCGCCCGTTACCGCCCCGGCCGCAGCCGGGCCCTCCTCGGCGGCGACTTCTACGACACCGTCCGCACCCCCGACGGCACCGTCCACGCCATGATCGGCGACGTCTGCGGCCACGGCCCCGACGAGGCCGCCCTCGGCGTCGAGCTCCGCATCGCCTGGCGCGCCCTGACGCTGGCCGGCCTGTGCGGCGACGACCTGCTGGCCACCCTCCAGGAGGTCCTGGAGGTGGAACGCCCGAACGAGGAGATCTTCGCGACCCTCTGCACCGTCGACATCGCCCCGGACGGCCGCCGCGCGGGCCTGTGCCTGGCCGGCCACCCGGCCCCGCTGATCTCCCGGCCGGGCCGCCGCGCGCGCCTGCTCCCGTACGAGAACAGCGGTCCGGCCCTCGGCCTGCTGCCCAAGGCCCGCTGGCCGCGCCGCCAGGTCGAGCTGGGCGGCACCTGGAGCCTGATGCTCTACACCGACGGCCTCATCGAGGGCAGGATCGGCGAGGGCAAGGAGCGGCTGGGCCAGGACGGTATGGTCGACATGATCAACCGCCACTTGGAGCGCGGGCTGAGCGGCGAGGGTCTGCTGGAGGCCTCCGTCACCGAGGCCCGGCGCCTCAACGGCGGCGAGCTCACCGACGACGTGGCCGTGGTCCTGCTCTCCCGCGCCGAGGGCTGACCGCCGGGCGGCTGGCCCGGCCGGCCGCGGCAGGGGCTAGCGGCCGCGGCAGGGGCTACCGGCCGCGGCAGGGGCCGGCGCCGCCAGGGGCTAGCGGCCGCCGTTGTAGGGCCCGTACGGCCCGTCACTGCTGCTGCCGCCGCGCCGGCCGCCGCGACCGCCGCCCGAGACCTGCTTGAGGGCGGGGCGTACGTCGACGAAGAACACGATGGTCGCGACCAAACCGGCGATCTGCAGGAAGAGCATCCCCAGGAAGGCGTCCACCAGGACGGTGACGCCTAGGATGACCAGCCAGAAGGTCTTGGTCTGCTTGTCGGCGGCCCGGTACGCGTCCTCGCGCGCCAGCAGCGCGATCACGAAGGCCGCGACGGCGAGCAGCAGCATGGCGTACCCGAACAGCGGGAGCACGCCCCGATCGAACCCGTCCATCAACATCGCTTCGACCGCCTTCTCGTGCCTGCGCTTCGCACTTCCGATGCCACCCGGCTCCACGCTACCGGCACGGGCGCCCTCATGAACTCCAACGGGCCGGGCCCCCGAAGGGTGCCCGGCCCGTTGTCGCTCATGCGGTTCCGGTTCAGCTCGCGTCGTCCGCCGTGACGGCGGCCTTCTTGGCCGAGTTCCGGCGCGCGACGGGCTTCCTCGCGGCCGGCTTCTCCTCGTCGGCGGCCACCGGCTCGGACCCGGACTCGGACGCGGCGGCCGGCTCGGCCGCCGCCGGCTCGGGCTCGACGGCCACGGCGATGTCGACGATCTCCTCGGAGAACTCGCCCCGCCAGGTCCGCACGGCCTGCTCGCCGTGCTCGGCGACCTTGTCGTACGTCTCCTTGGCGCGCACCGCGTACTCCGCGGCCACGCCCACACCGCGCAGCGCCAGGTCCTGGGCGCTCTCCCCGAGCTTCTTCGGGTCGATCGCGCCGAACACCTCGGCGACCTTGGCGGTCAGGGCCTCCTGCACGGCCTTCGGGTCCGTGTTCTTCACGGCCTCGATGCGCGCGGGGGCCTCGGCGCGCAGCTGCTCGATCAGCTCGGGCACCTTCTTGGCCTGCTGCACGGCCAAGTCGGCCGTACCGGCGGCGAAGTAGAGGGGGGTGGGGTCGGTGAGGGTCTTCTTCAGGTCATCGGCGATGGCCATGTGCTGGTCCTCCCGGATCAACTTCAGTTCGTCTTCGACGGCATCCCGTCGGCGGGTTCGGCGGGTTCGGCAGGCACGTCGAGCGCGTTCTCCTTGCGGAACGACTCGTAGATCTGGAGCAGCACCTGCTTCTGCCGCTCGTTGATGCTCGGGTCGGCGAGGATGACGGCTCGCGTCTCCACCTCGTCCGGGTCCCGCTCATCCAGGATCCCGGCCTGCACGTACAGCGTCTCCGCGGAAATCCGCAGCGCCTTGGCCAGCTGCTGGAGGATGTCCGCGCTCGGCTTGCGCAGCCCGCGCTCGATCTGGCTCAGGTACGGATTCGACACCCCCGCCGCCTCGGCCAGCTGCCGCAGCGAAAGCTGGGCCTGCCGACGCTGCTCACGGAGGTACTCGCCGAGGTTTCCGACGTTGAGCGATGCCATGCTGCGATCCTGCCCCATCGTGCTAACTATTGCAAGCGCACTGCTTGCAGCATCTCCCACGCGCCTTCCCCTCCGCCTCCCGCCGGCCAACCTGCTCTCCCACCAGGGTGGCTGGGGCTGCTCCGCCGCCTCGGCCGCGCTGCCCTTCGTCCTCCGCCTGGCCGCGGCTCGGCACGGCGGCCGGCGAAGCTTCCTCCAGGACGAGGACGTCCGCACCGCCGTCGGGGTACTGCTCAGCCGTTGAAGCCGAGCGCCAGGGCGACGACCGCGGGGGCCGCGTAGATCACCGGGAAGGCGACGTGGGCGTACGACTTCGCCCGCAGCACCGTGATCACGGCCCCGGTGAAGTACAGGGCGATGCCGATCGCGGCGGCGATGCCGACGGCCGGTACGAACACTCCGACCACCAGGCCCACCGCCCCGGCCGCCTTGGCGGCACCGAGCAGGTTCCACCACGAGCGCGGGACGCCGTACTCCACCATCGGCTCCACGACCCACTTGGCCTTGAAGAAGACCGAGGCGGCCGAGAAGGCGACCATGAACGCGCCGACCAGGGCGAAAACAACGGCAGTGGTGGACATCTGAGCTCCCCTCAGACGGGCGCCGGTGCGGTCTCGCTCCGGTCGGGTTTCCCGCCTGCTTCACTCCCCTGACCCGCCGCACCGCACGGATGTGACAGGCCCGCGACGTTTCTTTTCGACAGGCCGGCGGAGTTTCCTTTCGGCGGGCCCGCGGCGTTTCCCTTCGACCGGCCCGCCGCGCCCCTCAGGCCGTGCCGATCACCACCGTGGCGTACAGCTCCTCCGAGGTGACCGCGCGGACCGCGAGCCCCGCGGACGCCAGGGCCGAGGCCGTCGACGGGGACTGCCGGGCGCTCGTCTCGATCAACAGGTGCCCGCCCGGGGCCAGCCACGGCACCGCGCCCGCCGCGACCCGGCGGTGGACGTCCAGGCCGTCGGCTCCGCCGTCCAGGGAGACCAGCGGCTCGTGCTCGCGCGCCTCCGACGGCATCAGGCCGATCTCCTCCGTCGGCACGTACGGGGCGTTGACCACCAGCAGCTCCACCCGGCCCTTCAGCGACTCGGGGAGCGCGGCGTACAGGTCGCCCTCCCACACCCGGCCGCCGTACGGGGCCACGTTGCGCCGCGCGTACGCCAGCGCCGCCGGGTCGATGTCCGCCGCGTGCAGCTCCGCGCCGCCCGGCAGCTGCGAGGCCACCGCCGCGCCCAGGGCGCCCACCCCGCAGCACAGGTCGAGCACCACCGCACCGGGCCGGGCCAGCGCAACCGCCTCCCGCACCAGGAACTCGGTGCGCCGGCGCGGTACGAACGCCCCCGCGCCCACCTCCAGGCGCAGACCGCAGAACTCCGCCCAGCCCACCACGTGTTCCAGCGGTTCACCGCCCACCCGGCGGGCCAGCAGCTCCGCCAGGTGCCCGTCGTCCCGGGCGGCCCCGGTCAGCAGCTCGGCCTCCTCCTCGGCGAAGACGCAGCCGGCCGCGCGCAGGGATTCCACAAGTGACGTCAAGTGCCTCAGTCCTCAGTTTTCCAACACGGGGAACGGTACGGGTCAGAAGATGTCCGGGCACCACGGGCGGCGCGCCGTCCGGAACACCGCGTCCGCCAGCGCGACCGCCCCCGGCCGCTCCTCCGTGACCCGCCCGAGCGCGGCCAGCCGTACCGCGGACTCGTCGCCGAGGTACAGCGAGCCCAATGCGGACACGTCCAGCCGCAGGTCCGCCGCCGCCCCGGTCCGCTCGCACGTGCCGGTGCCCGCGTCCAGCCGGTAGCGGCCGGCCGCCGGCCCCGCCGCGTCGGTGACCTCCAGTACGAGCTCCCCGGGCGCCTCGTACGTCCGCGCGCCCAGCGCCCGTACGACGTCCAGCACCCGCACCCACAGGAAGTCCGCGGCGGTGACGATGCGGGCCGAACGCGGGTCGGGCAGCAGCTGCGGGACGAGGTCGTCGGGGGCCCGGTAGCCGGTGCGGACCTTCAGCACCCAGTCGATCGAGCAGAGGAACTGCCACAGCGCCCGCTCCGCCTGTGGGGTGAGCGCCAGCAGGTCGTGGACCTGCACGGTGTTCTGCGGGACCTTCGCGTCCGTCCAGTGGTCGTCGGCCCGGTACGCGACCAGCCCCGCCACTTCACCGGCCGCCGTGCGGTACACCGCGAAGAACTTCTCCCTGTACGGCCGGTACGAGATCTCCTGCAAACCGGTCGCCATGTTCCACCAGCGCTCGTTCCGGTTCACGGCGCCGGGGGTGCGCGCCCGCAGCCGCTCGTGCAGCTCCGGGCCGACCTGCCGGACCTCGGCCTCGTCCACGAGGTCGATCCGGCCGCCGTCCGCGGGCGCCGACAGCCGCCGGTCCAGACCGGTGCGCGGTACGTCGATCTCCCATTCGGCGAGGGAGGTGGCGGGCCCGAACCCGTACCGCCCGTAGATCGGGTACTCGGCGGCGATCAGCGTCGCCAGCACGTCGCCGCGCGCCCCGGCCGCGGCGAACTCGGCGGCCATCATCCGGGTCAGCAGGCCCTGGCGGCGGTGGGTGGGCAGCACGCCCACGTTGGAGATCGCGGTGGAGGGGACGGCGGCCCCGCCCGGCACGGTCAGCTCCTGCGCGAAGGAGCGGAAGGCCGCCACGCAACGGCCGGTGTCGGGGTCGAACGCGCCCTGGGTGCGGGCGAAATCGTTGTGCTTGGCCCGCATGGCCACGTCCGCGTCGGTCAGTCGGGCCGTGTTCAGGAACCCGGTGTTCACGGTTCGCAGCCAGTCGGGGAGTTCGGATTCGGCGATCGGCCGGACGTCAGCACTCATAGCGGGCCACGCTAATCGCCCGACCGGCGCCAGTCGCCCGAATATTTACGCCAGCAGGTCGTCCACCTGCGCCTCTCCCTCCCGGTACCGGCGGGTGATCTCCGCACTGCAGTCGTCCGCCGTGCGCTGGAGCTGCTGCCGGCGCCGCGAGACCTGCTGCTCGTACCGCACCAGCTTCCCCATCCCGTCGTGCAGCTCGTCGTCGGTGCGGGCGCCCAGGTCCGAGAGCTCCACGTCGGCCAGCATCTCCGCCGCCAGCAGCCGGTACTCCTCGCTGCGCGGGGTGCCGAGCGTGAGGTGCCGGGCGGAGGCGCTGCGGCTGGAGGGGGCGTCGGCGAGGATCACCGAGAGCCGGTCCACCACCGGCGCCTCGGGGTCGGTGCGGCGGGCGAGCTCGGGGTCGCTGCGGCGGGCGAGTTCGGCGCGCAGGATGTCGATGCGGCCCTGGAGCAGTCTGCGCACATAGCTCAGATCGGCCTCGTCGCGCTGGGCGTCACGGCGCAGCGCGCGCAGTTCCGGCAGCCCGAGCGCGGTGGTCGGGGTCGGCGTCCCCTGCGTCTCGGCCGTGCGCTGCGCGGGCGGTCGTACCGCGGCAGCTGCGATGGAAGCGGGTGATGCAGGTACGGAGGTACCAGAAGTATTCATACGAACGTGTCCGTCCCCTCGACCGGTGCGGCGCACCCGCACCGCCTGCGTGCATGGTGCCACTCTCCGTGGCCCCGATGCAGTCCCACTCCACCCGATCGGCCCCGGACGGGTGCACGGCTGGTACACAGGTGGTATGCGAGCAGTGGTGCAGAGGGTGGACGGCGCGCGCGTCGTCGTGGGCGGCGAGACCGTGGGCGAGATCGTCGGCGAAGGACTGTGCGTGCTGGTGGGGGTGACCCACGACGACACGCCGGAGAAGGCGGCCGTGCTGGCCCGCAAGCTGTGGTCGGTGCGGATCCTGGAGGCGGAGAAGTCCTGCAGCGACGTGAACGCGCCGCTGCTGGTGATCTCCCAGTTCACGCTCTACGGCGACGCCCGCAAGGGCCGCCGCCCCACGTGGAACGCGGCGGCGCCGGGCCCGGTGGCCGAGCCGCTGGTCGACGAGGTCGTGGCGCAGCTGCGCGCGCTGGGCGCGACGGTGGAGACGGGCCGGTTCGGCGCGGACATGCGGGTCTCGCTGACCAACCACGGCCCGTTCACCATCGTCATCGACGTCTGACGTCCCGGGCCCTCAGGGGGCCACGACGACCTCCTGCGCGGCCGCGGTCTTCCCGACCAGCAGCGGGGCGTCCACCGGTACGTTCCGCTTGACCAGCGCGAGGGCGATCGGGCCCAGCTCGTGGTGGCGGACGGCGGTGGTCACGAAGCCCAGCTGGCGGCCCTCCTCCCCGTCGGCGGCGAGCCGGACCGGTGCGCCGTGGGCCGGGAGGACCACCTCGGAGCCGTCCAGGTGGAGGAAGACCAGGCGGCGCGGGGGCTTGCCCAGGTTGTGGACGCGGGCCACCGTCTCCTGGCCGCGGTAACAGCCCTTCTGCAGGTGCACGGCGGTGCCGATCCAGCCCAGCTCGTGCGGGATGGTCCGGTGGTCGGTCTCCTGGCCGAGCCGCGGCCGGTGCGCCTCGACGCGCAGGGCCTCGTAGGCGAGGAGGCCGGCGGCCGGGCCGTGCGAGGCGGCGAAGGACTCCAGCTCGGCGCGGGGCAGGAAGACGTCACGGCCGTGCGGGGTCTCCCGTACGACGTGCTCCTTGGCGACCTCGGCGATGGAGCCGGCCGGCAGGTGCACGACCGCGAACTCCTCGGTGCGGTCGGCGACTTCGACGCGGTAGAAGAACTTCATGGACTCCAGGTAGGCGATCAGCTCGCCCTGGGTGCCCGGCTCCACGTGCGCCCACGTGGTCTCGCCGTCGTCGACGAGGTAGAGCGCGTGCTCGATGTGGCCGTTCGCGGAGAGGATCAGCGCCTCGGTGGCCTGCCCGGCCGGCAGCTCCGTCAGGTGCTGGGTGAGCAGCAGGTGCAGCCAGCTCAGCCGCTCCGGCCCGGTGACGGTGACGACCCCGCGGTGCGAGAGGTCGACGAAGCCGCGTCCGTCCGCGAGGGCGCGCTGTTCGCCGTACAGCTCGCCGTAGTGGGCGGCGACGCCCTCGTCGCGGCCTTCGGCCTGGACGGCGCCGGGGAGATGGAGCAAGGGGCTGCTGGTCATGGGACCAAGCGTACGACCCTGCTACGCCTGGGCGGCACGCTGTTCGCCCGCGCACTTCCCGCACAGGCCGAAGATCGCGAAGTGCTTCATGTCGGTCTCGAAACCGAAGGTGGTGCGGAGCTTCGCCGTGAACTCGGCGGCGATGTCCACGTCCGCCTCGATGACGTCGCCGCAGTCACGGCAGACCAGGTGGATGTGGTGGTGCCGGTCGGCGAGGTGGTAGGTGGGGGCCCCGTGCCCGAGGTGGGCGTGCGAGACCAGCTTGAGCTCCTCCAGGAGCTCCAGCGTGCGGTAGACCGTGGAGATGTTGACCCCGGAGGCGGTCTTGCGCACCTCGACGAGGATCTCGTCCGGAGTCGCGTGCTCCAGCGCGTCGACCGCTTCCAGCACGAGCTGGCGCTGCGGTGTCAGCCGGTATCCGCGCTGCCGCAGGTCGCTCTTCCAGTCCAGGCCTGGGGTTCCATCGGTGCTCTCGGTGCTCACCACTCCGCCAGTGTATGTGTGCGAAGGGGACCGCGGGCGAGCCCGCGGTCCCCTTTCGTGCACAGCCTGTGGACGCTGCGCTCAGCGGAAGAAGGCGATGCCGTCGTCCGGCATGTCCGGGAGGTTGCGCGCCATCTCGGCGACCTCCTCGGGCGTGACGACCTTCTTCAGCTGGGCCGACATGTACGGACGCAGCTCGACGTCCGGCGTGGCCTTCTCGCCGACCCACATGAGGTCGCTCTTCACGTAGCCGTAGAGCCGCTTGCCGCCGCTGTACGGGCCGGAGGCCGCGGTACGGGCGACCGCGTCGGTGGCCAGGTCGATCTGGGGCTTCTGGTCGGCGAGCTCGCCGTACCAGACCTCGACGACGCCCTGGTCGCGGACCATGACGATCTCGACCTTGCGGTCCTTGTCGATGCGCCAGTAACCGGACTCGGACTCCAGCGGCCGCACCTTGTTGCCCTCGGCGTCGAGGACCCAGCTGTGGGAGGTGTACTCCAGGAAGTCCCGGCCGTCGTGGCTGAAGACGACCTCCTGGCCGAAGTTGCACTTCTCCTCACCGGGGAAGTCGAAGACGCCCGCGCCCTCCCAGGTACCGAGGAGGAAGGCGAGGGGGACGAGGCCCGGGTTCAGGTCGGACGGGATCTGGATCATGAATGGCTGCTCAGGCGATCTGTGGGAGGGGTTCCGGGGCGGTCTGCCGAGCCGACGCTCAGCGCTGACCCTGGTACAGCTTCTTGACGGCCAGGCCGGTGAAGGCCAGGACGCCGACGCAGACCAGGACCAGCAGGGAGGTGAAGACTGCCTCAAGCACGGGGTGCTCCTCGGAATCGTTTCGGGGCTGACGGGGCCGGTCCCCAAGCCTACTGGCCCGGGGACCGGCGCACGGTGTGAGGTGGGCCGTACCGGTCTGCCCCCGGCGGCCGCCCCGGCCGTCAGCTCAGCAGCTGGCTCTGCAGGATCACCGTCTGGTGGAAGGGGACGGGGGCCACCTCGCCCTTGCGGGTCTGGATCACCATGCCGAGGACGTCACCCGTCCGGAGGCACCCGATCTTGCTCTGCTCCTCGCCGAGGAAGGGCTTCACCTCCTGGTACACGCTGAGGTCGGTGCCGTCGAAGTTGGCCGCCCCCGGGAAGTCCAGCGTGGTGCTGTTCATCTGGGTGTTCTTGGCCTTGCTCCACACGTCGTCCAGGTCGAGCGCCGAGACGCCGTCGAACCGCGCGTTGGTGTCGCAGCCCTTGAACGCGTCCACGAAGCCCGACGAGTGGAAGCGCAGCAGGTACACGTGCGTGCGCGTGCCGTCGGCCGTCGTCCAGCCGCGGCCGACGATCTGCCGCAGCCCGTCCCATTCGAGGGACTGCTTCAGCTTCTCGCGGGTGTCGGGCGCGTACTCCTCCAGGAAGGCGTCGGGCGGCACCACCCCGTCCTTGTCCGCCTTGACCGCGTCGTCGGCCTTGGCGCCCTTGGGAGCGGGCAGCAGCAGGCCGGTGAGCTGCGCGTAGTGCGTCCCTTCCTTGTTGTCCGGGCCCTGGGGCACCGGGGCGCCGGCGGGCAGCGCGGGCTGGGACAGCGCCGGGAACGTCCAGCGGCCGTCGTCCTCGGTGGACAGGCCGGGGACGTCGGTGCGGTCGGGCTGGGTGATCCCGTACGCGACCCCCGCGCCGACGGCGGCGAAGACGGCGACGGCGGCGGTCCAGCGCAGGGCGGCGAACAGCGCCCGCCGGTCCTTGGGCGCGGCCGGCACGGCCTCCGGGGCGGCCTCGGGCGTGGGCTCGACCGCGGGCACGGCGGCGGACTCGGCCTCGGGCGCGGGCACGGGCGCGGGCACGGCGGCGGACTCGGCCTCGGGCGCGGGCACGGGCGCGGGCACGGCGGCGGTGTCGGTCTGCTCGCTCACGCGGACTCTCCGGGGGACTTGAGGTGGTCGAGTTGCTGCTTGAACAGGCCCGCGGCGTCCTTCACCGCGAAGCCCGTGGACCCGTACATCCGGAAGCTCACCAGGACGTCCCCCTCCACGGCCACGCAGTCCAGGACGTCGATCTTCTTCTTGTCGTCCTCCCCACCGGTGAGCGGGGACAGCCCGCACTTGGCCTGCGGATGGCCCTCCACCTGCGGCGCCCCGCCGCCCGCCCCGGTGAGCTCGATGAGCTTCTTGGAGAACTCGGCGAACTTGGCGACCTGCTGCGGATCGGCCTGCATGAGCCGGATCTCGGCGACGGCGGAGCCGTAGCCCTCCTGCCTGGCGTAGCTGCGCCCCGCCAGGCCCTTGAGCTTCAGGTCCGCCAGCGCCTTGTCCCGCTCGGCGCGCTGGCTGCCGGAGAGCCCGGTGCGGCCGTCCTTGAAGCTCTGCAGCGCCTTCTCGCTCGGGACGTAGTAGTCGTTGCCCTCGGGGTCGAGGTCGGGGCCGAGCCAGTAGTTCTTGGGCAGCGGCAGCAGCTTGCCCGTCAGCTCGTTGGGCGGCACGGACGGCACCGGGGGCTGCGTGCCCTTCGTCGTGTGGTCCTCGGCCACCCAGTACCGCGTCGGCGCGGTCCGGTCGGCGCCCGTCAGCGCGGACGCGCCCCACAGGCAGGCACCCGCCAGTACGACGACGCCCGCGGCCGCCGACACCAGCTTCAGCGTCCTGCGGTTCGCCGTGCGCGCGGGCGCGGCGGTGACCGCGGGCTCCTGCCCGTCCGGGTCCCCCGCGTCGGCGGCGGTCACGTTCTGCTGCTCGCTCACAGCCGCTCCATCTGTCGCTTGGCCAGCTCGACCAGGGCCTTCTCGTCGACGTCGCCGCGGTTGTTCGTCCACTCGACGACCATCACGACGTCGCCGCGGCGGACCAGGACACGGCCCTGGCGCACCGGGAGGTAGCCCGGCTTCTCGTTCGCCTCGGAGTCGATCCACATGTGGCCGAAGTCCGCCGGAACGCCCGGGAAATCCTCGCCCGCGTTGCCCGCGTAGTCCTTGCCGGGCATGTACTGCACCATGCCGGCGTAGAAGTCCTCGGCTCCGTTCCGCTCGCGGTACTGGAGCAGGCGGACGTCGACGAAGTCGCGGTCGCCCTTGGACCACCGCGCGGTGGCGATGCTCTTGGCATGGCGGCCGAGCGGGCCGAGCCCGTCGGCGGGGTCGACGAAGTAGCTCGCGGAGAACGCGTCCGGGGACATCGGACCCGAGAAGCTGTCCTTCGCGCCGCCGGGCACCTCGACCAGCTTCTTGGCCAGGTCCTCGTCCGCCTTGTGCCAGCGGTTGGCGTTGATGGAGCGCCGGCTCGTCGCGTCGTTCGCGGCCGCCGGCTTCGGCGCGGCCATCTCCTGCTGGGCGAGCGGCGGCAGCGGGGTGGGCTCGCGGTGGTACTGCACCGCGTAGCCGGTGATCGTCCCTGCGAGGACGCCGAGTACGGCCGCGCCCGCGATCAGGAGGGTCGTGCGGCCCGTCCGGCGGCGCGGGGCCGAGGCGTCCGGTTCCGGTGCGCTTTCCTCCCCTTTCCGCTGCTCAGAGATGGTCTGTTCGTGTTCCAAAGGGGTCCCCCACAAGCCTGGAGGCGCAGGTTGGTTACCCGCGCGTACCCCATGACCCACACCGGAGGGGAGCAGTTGTACGAACGTAGATCACAGTCTCGTCTCGTGAGGTTTCAATCCTCGTGACGCCGCTTTCCGTCCAGTTCGTCCCACCACTCGTCGGACTTCGGATCGCCCGAGGGGTCGTCCCACCAGCGGTCGTCCGGTCCGCGCCGGTTGGCGATCATCGCGGCCACCGGCGGGATGACCATGGCGACCACGCACATGGCCACCGCGGCCTCGACCGACAGCAGGCGCACGAAGGTCCAGGCGGAGACGAAGAGGACCAGGCATCCGCCCATGAGCAGGAAATAGGCGCGCCGGCGCCGGGCGTACATGACTCCAGCGTAGAGCGGGCGGCCGCGAACACAAGGCGGACGGCACGAAGGGCCGCACCCCGTTCCAGTGGCGTCCAACCCCCTGGGGTGCGGCCCTCCGGCCGATCTGTCGAGCGATCACACGTGCGGTGCTCAGACCGCGATCGCCACGTCCGTCACACCGCCGGCCTCGGCGACCACGACGGCACGGTCCGCCTGGGCACCCGGGACGAGCGCCCGCAGCGTCCAGGTGCCGGGAGCGGCGTAGAAGCGGAACTGGCCGGTCGCCGAGGTCGGGACCTCGGCGGTGAACTCGCCGCCGCCGTCCAACAGCCGCACGTAACCGCTGATGGGCTCACCGCCCTTGGTCACCTGGCCCTGGATCGCGGTCTCACCGGGCTTGAGCGTCGCGAGGTCGGGCCCGCCGATCTGTGCTCCACACATGTTCTCTGTCCTGTCCTAGAGAGGTCGTACTACGGGGCGTCGCGTGCCCGGGATTACTTGTTGGGGCCGAGCTCGATCGGCACGCCGACGAGCGAGCCGTACTCGGTCCAGGAGCCGTCGTAGTTCCTGACGTTCGTCTGGCCCAGGATCTGGTGCAGCACCAGCCACGTGAGCGCGGAGCGCTCACCGATGCGGCAGTAGGCGATGGTGTCCTTCGACAGGTCGACGCCCTCGGCCTCGTAGAGGGCCTTGAGCTCCTCGTCGGACTTGAAGGTGCCGTCGTCGTTGGCGTTCTTCGACCACGGGATGTTGCGGGCGCTCGGCACGTGGCCGGGGCGCTGCGACTGCTCCTGCGGGAGGTGCGCCGGGGCGAGCAGCTTGCCCGAGAACTCGTCGGGCGAGCGGACGTCGACCAGGTTCAGGTTGCCGATCGCGGCCACGACGTCGTCGCGGAAGGCGCGGATGGAGGTGTCCTGGGCCTTGGCCTTGTACTCGGTGGCCGGGCGGCTCGGGACGTCCTTGCCGTCGACCAGGTCGCGGGAGTCGAGCTCCCACTTCTTGCGGCCGCCGTCGAGGAGCTTCACGTCCTGGTGGCCGTAGAGCTTGAAGTACCAGAAGGCGTAGGACGCGAACCAGTTGTTGTTGCCGCCGTAGAGGACGACGGTGTCGTCGTTGGAGATGCCCTTGGCGGAGAGCAGCTTCTCGAAGCCCTCCTGGTCCACGAAGTCACGGCGGACCGGGTCCTGGAGGTCCTGCTTCCAGTCGATCCGGACGGCGTTCTTGATGTGGTTCTTGTCGTAGGCGGACGTGTCCTCGTCCACCTCGACGACGACGACGTTCTCGTCGTTCAGGTGGGCCTCGACCCAGTCGGCGTCTACGAGGACGTCGCTGCGGCTCATGATGTTCTCCTCCGGGGCAGTGTGCGGCGGGGTGGTGCGGGTGACGCGTGCTGCGTGCCTGCGGGTGCGCTCCGGACCCTGCGCGGGGAGGCGTCAGGCGATCAGGAGGCGGGTGCGGTCACGCGGAAAGGGCCTTGGGGCCGTCGTCCGGCTGATGGAGCGGATGCGCTCACAGGTCACATGGATCGACAGAGCATGGCGGCGACGCGACACAGGTCTACTGCCCGTCGCTTCGTGAGGTCCGCCTGCTGATGCTTCATAGCCATGGATCGTAGGGACGAATCGGCCGCCCTGTCACCGGTGTGTCATATTCCGAGACAGGATCGTCCGGATAGTGGGATAGGAACTCTCCGGGCGGCCGCCGCGCCGCCCCGGGGACCCCCTGTGCGGCCCGCCCTTCTGCGGATCGGACCGCACTGTCTCACGATCCGGCCACCACCACGTTCGAGCCGCCCAGCGTGAGGTGCACACCGGACTCGTCCGAGGTCAGGGCCGAGAGGTGGAGCCCGGCCGGCATGCCGACCTCCAGGTTGCGTTCGAAGTCGGTCTTCTTGCGGATCAGCTTCTCGACCCCGGGTATGCCCGAGCCCGGCACCTCGTCGGCGTGCACCCGGACGAGCTTGGCGCCCTTTCCGTCCGGCGCGTCCACGAGGGAGATCGTCGACACCACGCTGTGCGTCACCGTCTTGCCGAGCACGTCCACGCCCGCGGTGACCTTCACCTTGCCCGGCGCCCCGCCGTAGGTGAGGGTCGCGCCGGTCTGCGAGGCCGCCGTCAGGTCCTCGTACGTGATGCGCCCGGTGCCCTCGGCCCGCTCGGCGGTGCCGCCGCTGTAGTCACCGTTGAGCTTCACGCTGCGAAAGCTCGCGTCGAGCTCCGAGAGCCGCGTCTTGCGGCCCTCGGCGACCACCTCGACACCTCTGAGCTTCAGGTCGACCTGGTCCAGCTCGTGACTGAACGCCTGGGTCAGGAAGGGAAATCCGCGGATCTCCACTTCCGAGCTGCCGGCCAGGCCCTGACGGGCCTGGATCTTGTCGGCCAGCTGGTTCTCCACGTAACCCGCGGCCCACCGGTCCACGCCGGCGAAGACCGCCCCCAGCACCACTCCGATGATCACAACGATCCGCAGAGCACGCACGTGCCCTCCCCCTACTAGTCGGTACGAGCGATCTAGTGGACCATGTGCGCCCGTCAGCGGAACGTCAGCCCACCACCCGGCCGATCAGGTACACGGCGGGAGCGGCCGCCGCGAGCGGCAGCGCCACACCGGCCGTCATGTGCACGAACTTCGAGGGATAGTCGTACGCCGCCACGCGCAGCCCGATCAGCGCGCACACGCCGCAGACCAGGCCGATCAGCGCCCCGCCCACCCCGACGGAGGTCAGTCCGCCGACCGCGACGCCCGCACCGGCGGCCGCGGCCAGCGAGACGCCGACCGAGGGTGCGGTGGGCAGCGGCAGCGCCCGGGCGAAGACGGCGACCGCCACGGCGGCCGCGCCGACGGTGACGGCGGCGGAACCCGCCGCCAGGTAGCCGGCGCAGATGATGGCGAGGGCGGCCGAGGCCACCGAGGCCATCAGCCCGTACATCCGCTCGTCGGGATCCGCGTGGCTGCGCAGCTGGAGGACGAGCGTGAGCAGCACCCAGGCGCCGAGGGTGCCGACGATCGCGCCGGGGCCGTACGTAGGGTCCACCGCGAGCACGGCCACGTCGGCGACCACGGCTCCGGCGAAGGCGAGGGCGATGCCCTGGCGGGCCGGCCACATGCCGTTGAGACGGAACCAGCCGGCCGCGGTGAGCGCCTGCAGGGCGATCAGCGGCACGAGCAGGGCGTACTGCCCGAGGGCCGCGGCCACGGCGAGCAGCAGGCCGAGGGCGGCGGTCAGTATGGCCGACTGCGGACCGGGGTCGATGATCGGCGACCGGCCTTCGGCGCGGGCCTGGGCCGGGTCGACGGCGCGCAGGGTGTTCCCGGCGAGGGTGGGCGGTGACCAGGCGGTGACCTCCACCGGTTCGGCGCCGTCCTCGGCCGGGGCCGGGGTCGCGGCCGCTTGCGGCGGCAGGTAGGCGGTCTGCTCCGCGGCTGCCTCGTCCCGCTCGGCGGCGGGCGCCGGCGGAAGTCCCCCGGCTACCGCCGGGTGCCCCCAGGCCGTCTCCTCGGCCGGGGCCGACTGCTCCGCGGGGCCGGGGTACGGCGGGAGGTAGGCGGTCTGCTCGGCGGCCGCGGCGGGCATCCCCGCGCCCTGGTCGTCCGGGGACCAGTCCTGGACGGGAGCCGGAGCGGGGGCCGGGGCCTGCGCCTCGTCGCGGAACCAGCCCTCCGGGGCGGCCGGCTGCTGCGCCTGGCCGGGGTACGGCGGCAGGTACGCGGTCTGCTCGGCGGCGGCCTCCTGCGCGGGACCGGGGTACGGCGGCAGGTAGGCCGTCTGGTCGGCGGCCGCGGCGGGCATCCCCGCGCCCTGACCGCCCAGGGACCAGTCCTGGACGGGAGCCGGAGCGGGGGCCGGGGTCTGCGCCTGCGCCTGCGCCGGGGCCTCGTCCCGGAACCAGCCCTCCGGAGCCACGGGCTGCTGCGCGGGCCCGCCGGACGCCGGGTACTCGTACGACGCCGCGTAGGGATCGGCGGACCCGGCCGCGGAACCGTCCGGCCAGGACCCACCGGCACCGCCGGCCTGGGCCTGGGCCGGGGGCTGCGCCTGCGGCTGGGGCTGCGCGGCCGGGGCCTCGTCGCGGAACCACCCGTCGGGCGCCACCGGCTGCCCCGGCACCGCGCCCAGCGCCGGGTAGACCGGCTGATGGCTGGTGTCCCAGGTGTCGGACTGCCAGGTCTGGGTCCCGTACGGGTCCTGCTGCTGCGCGTACTGCCGGCGCAGCTCCTGCTGCTCCTGCTCCTGCCGCTCGCGCTGTTCCCGCTGCTGCTGGTGTTCCTCAGGCGTGCTCATCGGCTCCCGCTCACCCGCCCGCGAACGGGGGGAGCACCTCGACGGTGCCCCCCTCGGTCAGCAGGACGGCATCATGCGGGCGCTTGCCCACAGGCTCGTCGTTCACGAGGAAGGAGCAGCGCAGCAGCACCCGGGTCAGCTCCCCGGGGTGGCGCTCCCGCACGGCGTCGAGCGCCTCGGCCAGTGTGCGCGCCGAGTACGGCTCCTCCGCCGTCTTGGCCGCGGCCTTGGCCGCCGCCCAGTAGCGGATGGTTCCGGTTGCCACTGCAGCTCCTATCGTCGGCTCTCTACCGTCGGCCTCCATGATGGCCCCTCCGGCCGTCCGCCCCGGCGTGCGCCAACGCGTCGCGTGGGCGCCGGGGCGGTCCCCCGTCACCGCCCGGCGGGCCGCCGATCCGGTGAAACCGGGGCATACGCAGGGCACGGGCGTGGCAGAACCCACAACGGGGATGTCGAAGAGTGCTCGGCCGCGCACGGGCCGGTGGGCTATTCTGCTTGGCGAGAGGATCCGGGCAACGTTGCCCCCGGGTCCTTTTGTGCTTTCAGAGCGTTGAACGAACCGAGAACAGTGGTATCCATGCGGACCCCAGGGCGCGGGGACCGCAGGGGCGCCAGGCAAGACGTACGAAGCAGTACCGCGCACGTCCTCGACGGGACCGAGGAGGAACCGACGTGATGGACCAGCGAACCGTGCACCGTCCGACCCGGGCAGGTGGTCGGTCATGAGCTCTCTCCTGCTGCTCACCAACGCGCTGCAGCCCTCCACCGAGGTGCTGCCCGCCCTCGGCCTGCTGCTGCACAACGTCCGGGTGGCCCCGGCCGAGGGCCCGGCCCTCGTGGACACCCCGGGTGCCGACGTCATCCTCGTGGACGGCCGCCGCGACCTGCCGCAGGTGCGGTCGCTGTGCCAGCTGCTCCGCTCCACGGGGCCCGGCTGCCCGCTGATCCTCGTCGTCACCGAGGGCGGCCTCGCGGCCGTCACAGCCGACTGGGGCATCGACGACGTCCTCCTCGACAGCGCCGGCCCGGCCGAGGTCGAGGCGCGGCTGCGGCTGGCCACCGGCCGTCAGCAGCTGGGCTCGGACGACTCCCCGATGGAGATCCGCAACGGCGATCTCTCGGTGGACGAGGCGACGTACTCCGCCAAGCTCAAGGGGCGGGTGCTGGACCTCACCTTCAAGGAGTTCGAGCTGCTCAAGTACCTCGCGCAGCACCCGGGCCGGGTCTTCACCCGCGCCCAGCTGCTCCAGGAGGTCTGGGGCTACGACTACTTCGGCGGCACCCGGACCGTGGACGTCCACGTACGGCGGCTGCGCGCCAAGCTCGGCCCCGAGCACGAGTCGCTGATCGGCACGGTCCGCAACGTCGGCTACCGCTTCGTCACGCCGGAGAAGGTCGAGCGGGCGGCGGCGGAGGCAGCGGCCCAGGCGGCGGCCAAGGCCGCGGCGCAGGCCACCGCACAGGCGTCCGCGCAGCCGGCCCCGGCCGTCACCCGATCGGCGGAGGAGCCCTCGATCGTCCACTCGGCAGGACGGCCTGCCCAGAGGTAGGTCACCCCGCGTAGACTGCCGCGCGTGGCCAAGGTGACGCGGGATGATGTGGCACGACTTGCGGGTACGTCTACCGCCGTCGTGAGCTACGTCATCAACAACGGACCCCGGCCGGTCGCCCCGGCCACGCGCGAGCGTGTCCTCGCCGCGATCAAGGATCTGGGCTACCGCCCGGACCGGGTCGCCCAGGCGATGGCCTCGCGGCGCACCGACCTCATAGGCATGATCGTCCCGGACGCACGTCAGCCGTTCTTCGCGGAGATGGCGCACGCGGTCGAGCAGGCCGCCGCCGAGCGCGGGAAAATGGTGCTCGTCGGCAACTCCGACTACCGCACCGAGCGTGAGGTCCACTACCTGCGGGCCTTCCTCGGAATGCGGGTCTCCGGCCTGATCCTGGTCAGCCAGGGCATGAGCGAGCAGGCCGCCAGCGAAATCGAGGCCTGGGACGCGCGCGTGGTGCTGCTGCACGAGCGGCCGGAGGCGATCGACGACGTCGCCGTCGTCACGGACGACATCGGCGGCGCCCAGCTCGCCACCCGCCACCTGCTCGAACACGGGCACGAGTACGTCGCCTGCATCGGCGGCGTCGAGAACACCCCGTCCGTCGGCGACCCTGTCGCCGACCACGTAGAGGGCTGGCGGCGGGCCATGCAGGAGGCCGGCCGCCGGGTGGAGGGCCGGCTCATCGAGGCCCCGTACAACCGCTACGACGCGTACACGGTCGCCCTGGAGGTCCTGGCCCGGCCCGACCGGCCGACGGCCATCTTCTGCGCCACGGACGACCAGGCGATCGGTGTGCTGCGCGCGGCGCGCGAGCTGCGCATCGACGTGCCCGGGGAACTGGCCGTGGCCGGCTTCGACGACGTGAAGGAGGCGGCCCTCACGGACCCGCCGCTGACCACGATCGCCTCGGACCGCCCGGCGATGGCCCGCGCGGCGGTGGACCTCGTCCTGGACGACGGCCTCCGCGTGGCCGGCTCCCGCCGCGAACGCCTGAAGCAGTTCCCTTCGGCCCTGGTGATCCGCCGCTCCTGCGGCTGCCGCTGACCCCGCGCCTCCCGTACCGGCGAGGCCGAAGGGGCAGCGGCGGGCGGCGGAAGTCCCGGTCCTTATAAGGGGCATACAAGGTTCTGTCGGGCTTCTCAGGTCAGACTCAGGAAGCTCTCATCATCGGCGACCAGAGTCGGAGCCATGACCGACAGCTTCCGCCGCGAAGGCGAGCACCCCCAGGAGCACCGCCCGACCCAGGCGGGGGCGTACCCACCGCCGCCCTCGTACCCGCCCGCCGCACCCGGCTGGCACGAAGCGCACCAGCCGCCGGTCATCCGCGGCGAGACCGTCCCCGCCGCCCGCCACGACGGCCCGGCCCACGCCGCCGCCCCCGCGCCCCGCGCGAAGCGGCCCGTGGCCCTGCTGGCGGCCGTCGCGCTCGCCGCGGCCCTCGTCGGCGGCGGCACCGCGGCCGCCGTCCAGCAGCTGATGGTCCACCAGAGCGGCGGCTCCGGCGGCGTCAACGGCACCAACGTCTCGCAGAGCACCGGCACCGGCACCGTCTCCGGCGTCGCCGAACAGGTCAGCCCCTCGGTGGTCCGCATCGACACCCGCACCGCGTCCGGCCAGGGCACCGGCTCCGGCATCGTCGTCACCGCCGACGGCGAGATCGTCACCAACAACCACGTCGTGGACGGCGCCGCCGAGATCCAGGTGACGATGAGCGACGGCAAGAAGTACAAGGCCAGGATCGTCGGCACCGACCCCGACAAGGACCTGGCCCTCATCAAGCTCCAAGGGGCCGGGGGTACCTCCCAGGCCGAAGGCCTGGGGGGAGGCCTCAAGCCCGCCAAGCTCGGTGACTCCGGCAACGTCAAGGTCGGCGACCAGGTCGTCGCCATCGGCTCCCCCGACGGCCTGACCGGCACCGTCACCAGCGGCATCGTCTCGGCGCTGAACCGCGAGGTGAAGGTGCCGAAGTCCGAGCAGCAGGCCCCGCAGGGCCGGCAGCAGGACGGCGGCGGCTGGCCCTTCTCCTTCGGCGGGCGCGAGTTCAACGGGGACACCGGCTCCGACACCACCTCGTACAAGGCCCTCCAGACCGACGCCTCCCTCAACCCCGGCAACTCCGGCGGCGCCCTGGTCAACATGAACGGCGAGATCGTGGGGATGCCCTCCGCGATCTACTCCCCCTCCTCCGGCGGCTCCGCCGCGGGCAGCGTCGGCCTCGGCTTCGCCATCCCGGTCAACACCGTCAAGGCCGACCTGGACTCCCTCCGCAAGGGCGGCCCCGGCGGGCCCGGCTCCTCCGGCACCGACGGCAACAGCTCCACCGCCAACGGCTTCGGCACCTCGTTCTAGGGGGTGTCTCCCCGATCGGGCCGGGCTCGCCCGATCGGGGACACCCCCTGCGTCCGTGCGAGGCTGGAGGCGCCGTCACATGTCGGACTCCTCGGCCGACCACCACCTCTGGGAGACCCATCCATGAATCCCGCCGAAGGCGAAGCGCGGATCCTCGTCGTCGACGACGAACCGGCCGTACGCGAGGCCCTGCGCCGCAGCCTCGCCTTCGAGGGGTACGCCGTGCAGACCGCCGTCGACGGGCTCGACGCCCTCGACCGGGCGGCCTCGTACTCCCCCGACCTGATCGTCCTGGACATCCAGATGCCCCGGATGGACGGGCTGACCGCCGCCCGGCGGCTGCGCGCCGCCGGCAGCGTCACGCCGGTGCTGATGCTCACCGCCCGCGACACCGTGGGCGACCGCGTCACCGGCCTCGACGCGGGCGCCGACGACTACCTCGTCAAGCCCTTCGAGCTCGACGAGCTCTTCGCCCGCGTCCGGGCCCTGCTGCGCCGCAGCTCCTACGCCGCCCCGCAAGCCGGCGGCGAGAGCCACGAGGACGTCCTGACCTTCGGCGACCTGCGCATGGACCTCGCGACCCGCGAGGTCACTCGGGGCGGGCGGCCGGTGGAGCTGACCCGTACGGAGTTCACGCTGCTGGAGATGTTCCTCGCGCACCCGCGCCAGGTCCTGACCCGCGAGCAGATCCTCAAGACCGTCTGGGGCTTCGACTTCGAGCCCAGCTCCAACTCCCTGGACGTGTACGTGATGTACCTGCGCCGCAAGACCGAGGCGGGCGGCGAGCCCCGCATCGTCCACACCGTGCGCGGGGTGGGCTACGTCCTGCGCGCCGGCGAGAGCGGGCCCGAGTGAGTCCGACCGCCAGGTTCCGCGCGCTCCCGCTGCGCTCCCGGCTGGCCCTGCTCGTCACGGTGGCGGTGGCCCTGGCCGTCGCCGCGGTGGCCGCGGTGTCGTGGGTGATGGTGCGGGCCCAGCTGCGCGACCAGCTGGACAGCTCGCTGCGCGCCACCAACGCGGAGGCGCAGGCCAACCAGGTGTTCCGGGCGCTCAACTGCGTCTCCGGCAACGCCCTGCCGGAGCGGCCCGCGAACAACCTCAGCGCCCAGGTGCAGATCGTGCTGCCGGACGGCGGCCACTGCTGGGTCGACGGCAAGGGCACCCTCCCGGTCAGTACCCCCGACCTCGAAGTCGCCCAGCGGCGGCGCGGGGCCGTCCTCTACGACGCGACCACCTCCGACGGGGTGGCCGTCCGCGTCTACACCCAGCCCGCCCTCCTAGACGGCCGGGCCGCCGCGCTGTCCGTCGCCAAGCCGCTCGCCGACATCGACAAGCCCCTGTACACCCTGGCCTGGGTGCTGCTCCTGGTCTGCGGCGTCGGGGTCGTCGGTGCCGGCGCGGCCGGCCTGTGGGTGGCCCGTACGGGACTGCGGCCCGTCGACGAACTGACCGACGCCGTCGAGCACATCGCCCGCACCGAGGACCTCACCGTACGGATCCCCGACGAGGGCGACGACGAGATCGCCCGCCTGTCGCGGTCCTTCAACTCGATGACGGCGGCCCTCGCCTCCTCCCAGGACCGGCAGGCCCAGCTGATCGCCGACGCCGGGCACGAGCTGCGCACCCCGCTGACCTCGCTGCGCACCAACATCGAGCTGCTCGCGCGCAGTGAGGAGACCGGCCGGGCCATCCCGCCCGACGACCGGCGGGAGCTGCTGGCCTCGGTCAAAGCACAGATGACGGAGCTGGCCTCGCTGATCGGCGACCTCCAGGAGCTGTCCCGGCCGGACGCGGCCTCTCCCGGCCCGCTCCAGGTGGTCGCCCTGCACGAGATCACCGGGGCCGCGCTGTCCCGGGCCCGGCTGCGCGGTCCGGAGCTCCGCTTCGATTCGGACCTGGCGCCCTGGTACGTACGGGGCGAGGCGGCCGCACTGGAGCGGGCGGTGGTCAACGTCCTCGACAACGCGGTGAAGTTCAGCCCGCCGGGCGGCGCGGTCGAGGTGACGCTGCGGGCCGGCGAGCTGACCGTACGGGACCACGGTCCGGGCATCCCGGCCGAGGACCTGCCGCACGTCTTCGAGCGGTTCTGGCGGTCCCCGTCGGCCCGCGCCCTGCCCGGCAGCGGGCTGGGCCTGTCGATCGTGGCCCGTACGGCGGCACGCGCGGGCGGCAGCGCCGAGCTGCGGGCGGCGGCCGACGGCGGCCCGGGCACGGAGGCGGTGCTCCGCATCCCGGGGGCGCCGACCCCGCCGCCCTCCGAGCCGTCAGTTGTGCCGGATCAGTGAGGCGACCAGGCCGGAGCGGGTGTTCGGGAAGTCCATCGGGACGATGCCGAGCCCGGTCCGGCCGGCGAGTTCACCGCCGTCGACGAACGCGTGCACCTGCGGGTTGAGGCGGTCCGAGTTCCAGCGCGGCGGCATGTAGGCGGCGGTGCTGACGTAGTTCACGAAGAGCTTGCCGGGCTGCTGGACGGCCTTGCGGAGGTGGTTCTCGATGCGGCCCCGCTTGGCGAAGGGCTCGGTGTTGTAGTCGTCCTGGATGTCGAAGACGTTGCCGTCGCCGTAGCGCAGGCCGGGCAGACCGCCGTTGTCGGCGAGGAGCACGACCTTCCCGCGGGCCTGGCCGAGGGTGGGCAGGGTGTCGGCGATGCGGAACAGCGGGCGCCAGCCGCGGTTGTTCAGGTAGTCGTCGAAGACGGCGCGGAAGGTGGCGTCGCTGTCGGTGGAGTACTCCTGCTTCAGGCGCATCAGGACGGTCTCGGAGGGGTGCGCCGCGAGGAAGTTCCCGCAGGCCACGAGGACGTCCCCGAACATGAGGTCCTGGAAGAAGGCCGCGTGGTGGATCGCGAAGGACCCGCCCGTGACCCGGCAGCGGACGTCGAGGAAGCGGATGCCGGAGTCGAGCTGCTGGGCGATCGAGGTGTTCTGGCAGGCGACGTAGAGGCCGCCCTTGGTGGCGCCGGAGTCGTGGGTGCCGGGGATGGTCATCCGCTGGAGGGCGGTGGAGTCCCCGAGTCCGGCCATCCAGTCCTGGGTGCCGAGGGCCGCGGCCGAGGCCGGGGCGGTCCCCGCGGCGCCCAGCCCCAGCGCCGCGCCGGCGGCCAGCGCTCCGGCCAGGAACGCCCGTCTGCCCACGCCCGCGCCGCTGCCCATGCCGATGTCCACGCCCATGCCCGCCCCTTCGCCGACCCGGTGATGGCATCGGAGTATGGCGTGGACACCTCAAAATAGGTACCCGTCGGTAAGGGTCGGTCTCCGGACCGGACCCGACCCCGACCCGGCCTGCACCCCTGGCCCGGGCCCCGACCCCGGCCCCCGTCCCGGTCCCGGCCCCGACCCCCCTCTCGGTCCCGGCCCCGGCTCGGTCCCGGCCCCGGCCCCGGCCCCGGCCCCGGCCTCAGCGTTCGAGCAGCTCCACCATCGTGCGCAGCCCCTGGACGATCTCCCGGCCGTTCGGCGCGCCCTCCGGATCGGTCAGACACTGGACCATCACCCCGGTCAGCAGCGCGAGGTGCACCGACCCGAGGGCCCGTACGTCCCCCTCGGCGACCTCGTCCTGGGGCACCCCGCGCAGCTGGGCGGCCACCATGGGCCGGGACTTGCGCTGCTCCTCGGCCAGGATCGCGAGCAGCTCGGGCGAGGACTGCGCGTGCACGAAGGCCTCGACGTTGGCCGTCCAGAGCCAGCGCATCTCGGCGAAGTCCTGGATCTTGCGGTCCCAGGTGTCGGCGTACCGCTCGGCGGCGGTGTCGCCCTGTCCGGCCAGCCGGCCCGACCCCGCCGCCCATTCGTCCATGGCGGCGAAGAGCGCCTGGTTGAGCAGCGCCTCCCGGGATCCGAAGTGGTAGCCGATCGCGGCCATGCTCACCTGCGCCGCCGAGGCGATGTCGCGCACGGTCGTGCGCAGGTACCCCTTCTCCTCCAGGCAGCGGCGCGCTCCGGCCAGCAGGTCCTCGCGATTTCCCATGCCTGGGATCGTATCCGCGCACCGTTTTGGGCAGATGCGCTACACAGTCGTATTGCGCACCTGCCCAACTCCTGGCAGGGTGGAGCCATCGGAAGATCCACGGGCCCACGGAAGGCACGAGCCATGCGCCACGAGCTGAAGATCGACGACCGGACCCTCTCCTACCTGGACTTCGGCGGCCCCGGCCGCCCGCTCCTCGCCCTGCACGGCGGCATGTCCGAAGCCCTCGCCTTCACCGGTCTGGCCGCCGCCCTCGGCGACGGATGGCGGGTCATCGCCCCCGACCAGCGCGGCCACGGCGACTCGGGCCGGGCGCCCGACTACCACCGTGAGGGCTACGTCTCCGACGCCGTCGCCCTCCTGGACCACCTGGGCCTCGACGCCCCCGTCACGCTCCTCGGCTACTCCCTCGGCGGGCTCAACGCCTACCACCTGGCCGCCGCCCACCCCGACCGGATCTCCGCGCTCATCGGCGTGGACGCCGCCGTGGAGATCCGCATCCCCACGGGGCCGAACTGGTTCGACTTCCTCGACGGCCTCCCCTACACCGCCCCCACCCGCGAGGACCTCCTCGCCGCCGCCGGACCGGCCGCCCCCTTCGTCGCCGACGGACTGCGCCCCCTCCGGGACGGCAGCGGCTGGCGCCTGGCCTACCACCCGCAGGACATGCTCGACTCCATCCGGGCGTGCGACGGCGACCACTGGGACACCTGGCTCGCGAGCACCTGCCCGGCCCTGCTGGTCCACGGCACCCGCAGCCAGGCGCTCACGCAGGCCGCGGCCGACGCGATGGTCGCCCGGCGCCCCAAGACCTCGTACGCACCCCTCGACGGCGACCACTTCGTGCCGTTCACCGACCCGGAGGGGTTCCACGCGGCCGTCGGCACGTTCCTGGCGACCCTCTGACCATGCCCGAGCGGGGAAAGCCGAAGGGGCGGCGGGCCGATGGCCCGCCGCCCCTTCGGGGCACCGCACGCGGTGTTACTTGATCACGGTGATCCGGTCCGCCGCCGGCACGGCGATCGGGCTGGTCGCCGAGGAGTTCTTCGTCAGGTAGGCGTTGAAGCAGTCCAGATCGGACGCGCCCACCAGCTTGTTCTTGTGCTCCTTCAGGACGGTGAAGCCGTCACCGCCGCCCGCGAGGAACTCGTTCATCGCGACCCGGTAGGTCTTGGCCGGGTCGATCGCCGCGCCGTTCAGCTTCACGGAGTCCACGACGATGCGGTCCACGCCCGTCTTCGTCATGTCGAGGGTGTACGTGAAGCCCTTCGACACCTGCAGGACCTTCGGGTTCGCACCGTTGACCGGGCCGCTGACCTGCTGCTGCAGCGCGGTGATCAGCTGAGCACCGGTCAGGTCCACGATGTTCATCATGTTGGTGAACGGCTGGACCGTGAAGGACTCGCCGTACGTCACCACGCCGTCGCCCTCGTCACCCGAGGCCTTGTAGGCGAGGTCCGAGCGGATACCGCCCGGGTTCATGATCGCCAGCTGCGCGCCGCCCTTGTCCGCCGGGGCCAGCGCCTCCAGCTGCGCGTCGGCGATCAGGTCACCGAGCGGCTTCTCGGGCGCCTCGGAACCGCGGCCCGGGATGTCGGCCGCGATGAAGCCCTGCGGGCGGTTGGCGATCGGGGCCGCGAGGGTCTTCCAGCGGTCGATCAGCTCGGTCATGTCCGGGGCCTTGGGCTGGTCCCGGGTGACGACCTTGTTCACCGGCTTGGGCGAGGCGACCGGCGTACGGACGATGTCCTTGGTCTGCCGGTCGTAGGTGAGGGTGGTGTCCGTGAACAGGCGGCCGATGGAGGCGGCCGAGGTCACCGTGCGCGGGTTGCCCGCCGGGTCCGGGATGTTGCAGGCGTAGGCCTGGTGCGTGTGGCCGGTCACCAGCGCGTCGACCTTGGAGTCCACGTTCTTGGCGATGTCCACGATCGCGCCCGAGATGCCGGCGCCGGCGCCGGGGACGTTGCAGTCGTAGTTGTAGGCGCCGTTCGCGGGCAGACCGCCCTCGTGGATGAGCGCGACGATCGACTTCACGCCCTGCTTGTTCAGCTCGGCGGCGTACTTGTTGATCGTCTCGATCTCGTCGCCGAACTTCAGGCCCTTGACGCCCTCGGCGGTCACGACGTCCGGAGTGCCCTCCAGGGTGACGCCGATGAAACCGATCTTCACGTCGCCCTTCTTCCACACGAAGGTGGGCGACATCAGCGGACGCTTGGTCTTCTCGTCGGTGACGTTCGCGGCGAGGTACTGGAACCGGGAGCCCGTGAACTCCTTGCCGAACTCGTAGCAGCCGTCGACCGGGTGGCAGCCGCCGTACGCCATGCGCCGCAGCTCGGTCTTGCCCTCGTCGAACTCGTGGTTGCCGACACTGGTGACGTCCAGGTCGAGCTTGTTGAGCGCCTCGATGGACGGCTCGTCGTGGAAGAGACCGGACAGCATCGGGCTGCCGCCGATCATGTCACCGGCCGCCGCGGTGACGGAGTACTCGTGGCCCTTGCGGGCCTCGCGCAGGCTGGTCGCGAGGTACTCGACCCCGCCCGCGGGTATGGCCTTGGTGGTGCCGTCGGCCTGACGTTCGGTCACGGTGCCGGACGAGCCCTGCGGGGGCTCCAGGGTGCCGTGGAAGTCGTTGAACGACAGCATCTGCACATCGACGGTCCGGCTCTTGGCCGTACCGCCACCACTCGCGGCTCCGGCCGGCAGTGCGGCGGCGACCATGGCCCCGGCCCCGGCCGTGACGGCGAGGGCGGCGAAGGTCAACCGGCGGTTTCGGCGGTGCCGTTGTGGCGTCGCTGACATTTAGTCCCCTTTGTGGACAGCGATACTGCTTGGGAGGTCCGGGGAAGCCTATGGTCAACGCGCGTAGCTCTACCAGGGGGTAACGGGTATCGCGTTGGTTACGCACAGAAGACGGACGGACCTCGCGCCCGCACTCCGCCCGCCACCCGCCGCGGTCGTAGGCTCGTGCCATGACTGAGGCAGCAGCGGCCCTGGAGCCGGGACGGCAGATTCAGACCCTCGACGAACTGACGGAGGAACAGGCCGACGCCGTACTCGACCTGATCGAGGACGCGGCGCGCACGGACGGCACCACCGCCGTGTCCGAGCAGGGACGGCTCCAGCTGCGCGGCGGACCGCGCGCGGGGATCCGGCACTTCCTGCTCACCGAGGGGGACCGGCTCGCCGGATACGGACAACTGGAGGACACCGACCCGGTGGAGGCCCCCGCCGCCGAGCTCGTCGTGCACCCGGCCCTGCGCGGCCGCGGCCACGGGCGGGCGCTGGGCACGGCCCTGCTCGCCACCTCCGGGAAGCGGCTGCGGGTGTGGGCCCACGGCGGCAAGTCGGCCGCCCGGCACCTCGCGCAGGTGCTCGGCCTGACCCTCTTCCGCGAGCTGCGCCAGCTGCGCCGGCCGCTGACCGACACCGACCCGCTGCCGGAGGCGGCGCTCCCGCCCGGCGTGATCGTACGGACCTTCGTGCCCGGCACCGACGACGAAGCCTGGCTCGCCACCAACGCGGCCGCCTTCGCCCACCACCCCGAGCAGGGCTCGCTGACCCAGCGGGACCTGAACGACCGGATCGCGCAGCCGTGGTTCGACGCCAAGGGCTTCTTCCTCGCGGAGCGCGACGGGGAGCTCGTCGGCTTCCACTGGACGAAGGTCCACGCGGCGGAGCGGCTGGGCGAGGTCTACGTCCTCGGGGTCCGCCCGGGTGCCCAGGGCGGCGGCCTCGGCAAGGCCCTCACCGCGATCGGCCTGCGCCACCTGGCGGCCCAGGGCCTGCCGACGGCCATGCTCTACGTCGACGCCGACAACCCGGCCGCCCTCGCCGTCTACGAGGGCCTCGGCTTCACCACCCACGAGGTCGACCTCATGTACCGCACGGAAAGCTGACCCCCGGCCCCCGCCCCGCTCTGCCAGCCCGGCCGGCCGGCCGGCACAACCCGGGCCGGCCGGCACGATCCAGCCCCGCCGGCGTTTGAGGCGCGGGGTCCGGGGCGGAGCCCCGATCCTTGAGCCCCGCCGGCACAACCCAGCCCCGCCGGCGTTTGAGGCGCGGGGTCCGGGGCGGAGCCCCGATCCTTGAGCCCCGCAGGCACAACCCAGCCCCGCCGGCGTTTGAGGCGCGGGGTCCGGGGCGGAGCCCCGATCTTTGAGCCCCGCCGGCGTCGAGGCGCGGGTCCGGGCAGGGCAGCGCCCGGCGGGGCCCGGGGGTACACCCGGCACGCCAGGCCGCAGGCCCCGCCACCTCCGCCACCCCCGCCGGGAGGCGACTCGTGCGCCAGGCGGAGCCGGGAAGCCACACGCCATTAACCGGGCATTCAGACGCGCTTGCGACTCTCCCCCCATGCAGCCCCGACTCCGACTGACGGCCGACACTTCCGACGCGCCCGTCCTCCCGCGTGCGCGGAAGAATGGAGTCATGAGCCACAAGCCCAGCGCAGGCCCCACCGAGGTCCCCGCCCAGCACCCGTCCCAGACGCCCCCCGCCGGCCAGGCGACAGGCCCGGTGGCCGGCCCGGTCAACGCCGTCACCGGCGCCCACGCCCGCATAGGCTCCATCTCGGCGCACCGCCCGCACGTCGACCTCGAACCCGACATCGACGCCGACCTGGACGCGTACGACGACAAGGACGGCGACGAGCTCCCCCCGGGGCGCTTCCTCGACCGGGAGCGCAGCTGGCTGGCCTTCAACGAGCGCGTCCTGGAGCTCGCCGAGGATCCCACCACCCCCCTGCTGGAGCGCGCCAATTTCCTGGCGATCTTCGCGAGCAACCTCGACGAGTTCTTCATGGTCCGCGTGGCCGGCCTCAAACGGCGTATCGCGACAGGTGTCGCCACCCGGTCCGCCTCCGGGTTGCAGCCCCGCGAGGTGCTGGACCTCATCTGGACGCGCTCGCGCGAGCTCATGGCCCGCCACGCCGCCTGCTTCCAGCAGGACATCTCCCCGGCCCTGGCCGAGGAGGGCATCCACCTCATCCGCTGGCCCGACCTCACCGAGAAGGAGCAGGCCCGCCTCTTCACGCTGTTCCGGAACCAGATCTTCCCGGTGCTGACCCCGCTGGCCGTGGACCCCGCGCACCCGTTCCCGTACATCTCCGGCCTCTCCCTCAACCTGGCCGTCGTCGTGCGCAACCCGGTCAGCGGCCACCGCCACTTCGCCCGGGTCAAGGTCCCGCCGCTCCTCTCCCGCTTCCTGGAGGCCTCCCCGCAGCGCTACGTCCCGCTGGAGGACGTCATCGCCGCGCACCTGGAGGAGCTGTTCCCCGGCATGGAGGTGCTCGCGCACCACATGTTCCGCGTGACCCGCAACGAGGACCTGGAGGTGGAGGAGGACGACGCCGAGAACCTCCTCCAGGCCCTGGAGAAGGAGCTCATGCGGCGCCGCTTCGGCCCGCCCGTGCGCCTGGAGGTCGAGGAGTCCATCGACCCCGGCGTACTGGACCTCCTGGTGCAGGAGCTGAACGTCAACGCCTCCGAGGTGTACCCGCTGCCCGGGCCCCTCGACCTGACCGCCCTCTTCGGCATCGCCTCCCTGGACCGGCCCGAGCTGAAGTACCCGAAGTTCGTCGCCGGCACCCACCGGGACCTCGCCGAGGTCGAGTCCGCGTCCGCGCCCGACATCTTCGCCGCCCTGCGCGAGCGGGACGTCCTGCTGCACCACCCGTACGACTCCTTCTCCACCTCGGTGCAGGCCTTCCTGGAGCAGGCCGCCGCCGACCCGGACGTCCTCGCGATCAAGCAGACGCTGTACCGCACCTCCGGCGACTCCCCGATCGTGGACGCCCTGACCGACGCCGCCGACTCCGGCAAGCAGGTCCTCGTACTCGTCGAGATCAAGGCCCGCTTCGACGAGCGGGCCAACATCAAGTGGGCGCGCAAGCTGGAGGAGTCCGGCTGCCACGTCGTCTACGGGCTCGTCGGCCTCAAGACCCACTGCAAGCTGTCCCTCGTCGTCCGCCAGGAGGGTGACCAGCTGCGCCGCTACTCGCACGTCGGCACCGGCAACTACCACCCCAAGACGGCCCGGCTCTACGAGGACCTCGGCCTGCTCACCGCCGACCCGCAGGTCGGCGCGGACCTCTCCGACCTCTTCAACCGGCTGTCCGGCTACTCGCGCCGCGAGACCTACCGCCGGCTGATGGTGGCGCCCCGCTCGCTGCGCGACGGGCTGATCGCGCGGATCGACAAGGAGGCCGCCCACCACCTGGCCGGCCGCCCCGCCTACGTGCGCCTGAAGATGAACTCGATCGTCGACGAGGCCCTCATCGACTCGCTCTACCGGGCCGCCCAGGCGGGCGTGCCCGTCGACATCTGGGTGCGCGGCATCTGCGCCGTGCGCCCCGGAGTCCCCGGGCTCTCGGAGAACATCAGGGTCCGTTCGATCCTCGGCCGCTTCCTGGAACACTCCCGGGTCTTCGCCTTCGGCAACGGCGGCGAGCCCGAGGTGTGGATCGGCAGCGCCGACATGATGCACCGCAACCTCGACCGCCGTATCGAGGCACTGGTCAGGGTCGCCGACCCGGCCCACCGCGCGGCACTGGACCGGATGCTCGAAACCGGCATGTCCGACGCCACCTCCTCCTGGCACCTGGGCCCGGACGGCGAGTGGACCCGGCACAGCACGGACGCGGAAGGCCAGCCGCTGCGGCACGTACAGGAGACGCTCATAGACGCCCGGAGGCGCCGGCGTGGCTCAGCCAAACCATGAACCGATTACGGCGACGGCGGACGCGGGTGACGTGCTCGGCACGTACCTGCGTTCCCAGGCCACCGCTTTCCTGCGCGCGCTGCGCCTGCACGATGAAGGCACAGCGAGCGGGGCAGCCGAAGGCAGTGACGCGGCGCGCAGCCTGCGGGGGGCCGCGCGCCGCATCAGCGGATCCCTGGCGACCTTCCGGGTGGTGACCGAGTCCTCCTGGGCCGACGGGCTGCGCACCGAGCTGGTGTGGCTGTCCTCGACGCTGGCCGACGAGCACGCGTACGCCGCCCGGCTGACCCGGCTGATGGACGCGCTGCACCGGCTGTCGGGATCCCCCGAGCTCCCGGCGCCGCGCGGCACGGCCGGTGCGCTGACGGTGGGCTCGGCGCGGGCCGGAGCCCTGCTGGAGCGCCAGCTCACCCTGGCCCGTACGCGCGCTCACTCGGCCACCCTCCAGGCGCTCGGCTCCTCCCGCTTCCACGCGGTGGCGGACGCGGTGGCGGTGCTGGCCTCTGAGGTCCCGCTGGACTCCGTCGCGGCCCGGGGGCGGGTCGGGGACGTCCTGGTCCCCCTGGCAGAAGTGGCCGAAAATCGACTGTCTGCGGCGGTCGCGGCGCTCCCGCCGCGGGGCGGCGGCGAACAGGCGGCGCCGAGCCCGTACAACGCGGACCACGACGGCCTCTGGCACGAGGTACGCCGCCTCCTGCGGGTCCACCGGTACGCCCGTGAGGCGCTCGGCGAGGACGTGAGCCGGCCCGCGGCCGCGGGGGAAGCCCTGGACCGCCACCGGGACGCGGCGGAGGCGGCGGCCGCCTCGGCGACGGCGGCCCGCACCCCGCGCATCGCACCGGCGACGGCGTACGCCCTGGGCGTCCTGCACGCCGACCAGCGCCACGAGGTGGAGGCGGCCCGGCTCGATTTCGAGCGCCTGTGGCTGAGGGAGCCCGCGGTCACGCCGAGGTAACAGACGGATAACGGATGATGACGGCTACGCACGCACGGACGGGAACGCACCGGGTCGTCCGCCACGGTTCACCGTCCGTTCACTCGGGCCGGTCAGCTGCTTCACCTGTTCTGCCTAATTTCGGTGATGCACGGAGCGAGCCGCCCGGGAGTCGAGCAGCTCAGCCGGGCGAACCGACGTAGTCCTCTTCGCACGCCGCCCCGACACAGAAAGCGGCCGGCGGCTTCTGGAAGGAACACCCGAAAGTGAAGCTTCAGCGCAAGAACATGCTTCGTGCCTCCGCCCTCGGGGCGCTTGTCGTGTCCGGCGCCCTGGTCCTCACGGCGTGCGGCTCGGACGACAACACGAAGACCGCCGACGGCACGGCCAAGCCCTCCGCGGCCGCCGGCGAGATCAAGTGCGACGACGCCAAGGGCAAGCTCCTGGCCTCGGGCTCTTCCGCGCAGAAGAACGCGGTCGAGCTGTGGATCAAGAACTACATGGCCGCCTGCTCCGGCGTCGAGGTGAACTACAAGTCCTCCTCCTCCGGTGAGGGCATCGTCGCCTTCAACCAGGGCACCGTCGGTTTCGCCGGCTCCGACTCGGCGCTGAAGCCGGAGCAGGTCGAGGAGTCGAAGAAGATCTGCACCGGCGGCCAGGGCATCAACCTGCCGATGGTCGGTGGCCCCGTCGCCCTCGGCTTCAACGTCGCCGGCGTGGACAAGCTGAACCTCGACGCCGCCACGGTCGCCAACATCTTCAACGACAAGATCAAGAAGTGGGACGACGAGGCGATCAAGAAGCTGAACCCGGGCGTCACGCTTCCCTCCACCGCCATCCAGGCCTTCCACCGCTCGGACGACTCGGGCACCACCGAGAACGTCACCAAGTACCTGAAGGCCGCCGCCCCCGACGCCTGGCCGCACGAGGCCGCGAAGAAGTGGGCCGCCCCGGGTGGCCAGGCCGCCTCCGGCTCCGCCGGTGTCGCCGCCCAGGTCAAGCAGGTCGACGGAGCGATCGGCTACTTCGAGCTCTCGTTCGCCGGCTCGCAGGGCATCAGGACCGTCGACCTGAACACGGGCGCCGCCGCCCCGGTCAAGGCCTCCGGTGAGAACGCCTCCAAGGCCATCGCCGCCGCCAAGATCGCCGGCACCGGCTCCGACCTGGCGCTGAAGCTCGACTACACCACCAAGTCCGAGGGTGCCTACCCGCTGGTCCTGGTCACGTACGAGGTCGTCTGCGACAAGGGCAACAAGGCCGAGACGCTCCCGACCGTCAAGTCCTTCCTGAACTACACCGCCTCGGACGCGGGCCAGAAGCTCCTCCTCGAGAACGGCTACGCGCCGATCCCGGCCGAGATCAACACGAAGGTCCGCGAAGCCATCAACTCGCTGGGCTGAATCTGACCCCCGTGGTGTCGGCCGCCCCCGTCCGGGCAGCCGACACCTCGGGGACTCTCCCCCACTCCACCCGGTGGGGGTCCCCCCGGACGGAGTCTGGGGGCGAATCCGGTGCACCGCCGCCAGGGGGCCTGCCCCCCACACAGACCGGAAAGACCATGGCTTCCACCACACCCACCCAGACAGACACGGCTCCGCCTGTCGCCAGGAGCGGAAGGTCCACCGGCCGCGCCGGTGACAAGATCTTCGCCGGGCTCTCCAAGGGATCCGGCATCCTGCTCCTGGTGATCATGGCGTCGATCGCCGCCTTCCTCACCTACCGTGCCTCGATCGCACTGTCGAAGAACGAGGGCAACTTCCTCACCACCTTCGACTGGAACGCGTCGGCCAACCCGCCCGTCTTCGGCATCGCCGTCCTGCTCTTCGGCACCGTCGTCAGCTCGATCATCGCGATGGCCATCGCGGTTCCGATCGCCGTCGGCATCGCCCTGTTCATCTCGCACTACGCGCCGCGCAAGCTGGCCGCGCCCCTCGCGTACGTGGTCGACCTGCTCGCCGCCGTACCGTCGATCATCTACGGCATCTGGGGCGCCCTCTTCCTCGTACCGCAGCTGAACGGCCTGAACCTCTGGCTCGACGAGTACCTGGGCTGGACGTACGTCTTCGAGAAGACCCAGATCGGTGTCGCCCGCTCGCTCTTCACCGTCGGCATCCTGCTCGCGATCATGATCCTGCCGATCGTGACCAGCGTCAGCCGCGAGGTCTTCCTCCAGGTCCCGCGCATGAACGAGGAGGCCGCCCTGGCCCTCGGCGCGACCCGCTGGGAGGTCATCCGGATGTCGGTGCTGCCGTTCGGCCGCTCCGGTGTCATCTCCGCCTCGATGCTCGGCCTCGGCCGCGCACTCGGCGAGACCATGGCCGTCGCGACCGTCCTCTCCCCGAGCTTCCTGATCTCGTTCCACGTCCTGAACCCGGGCGGCGGCACCTTCGCGCAGAACATCGCCGCGAAGTTCGACGAGGCCAACGAGTTCGGCCGGGACGCGCTGATCGCCTCCGGTCTGGTCCTCTTCCTGCTCACCCTGCTGGTCAACGGTGCAGCTCGCCTGATCATCGCTCGCCGCAAGGACTTCTCGGGGGCGAACGCCTGATGAGCCACGCACTCCAGGACCAGCGGCCCGCCCGGGCCCCCAAGTCCGCCGCCCCCGCCGGCCTCACCCGAGGCGGCCTGCCCCGCTGGGCCCCGGCCGGCATCACGGTCCTCTCGATCGCCCTCGGCTGCGGCATCGGCCTCGCCCTGGACCTGCACAGCAAGGTGCAGTGGGGACTGCTCGCGGCCGTCCTGTTCGTCGTCATCACGTACACCGCTAGCGCGGTCGTCGAGAACCGGCGTCAGGCCAAGGACCGCGTCGCGACCTCCATGGTGTGGGTCTGCTTCGTCCTCGCGGTCGTCCCGCTGCTCTCGCTGATGTGGACGACGATCAGCCGCGGCCTGGAGCTCCTGACCGGGAACTTCCTGACGCACTCCATGAACGGCGTGACCAGCTTCGACGAGGGCGGCGGCGTGTACCACGCGCTGCTCGGCACCATCGAGCAGGTCGCCCTGGCCACCCTGATCGCCGCTCCGATCGGCCTGCTGACCGCCGTCTACCTGGTCGAGTACGGCCGGGGCTCCCTCGCCAAGGCCGTCACCTTCTTCGTCGACGTCATGACCGGCATCCCCTCCATCGTCGCGGGTCTGTTCATCCTGACGACCTGGAACCTGATGCTCGGCTTCGGCCCCTCCGGCTTCGCCGGCGCCATGGCCCTGTCGATCCTGATGATGCCCGTCGTGGTCCGCTCCACCGAGGAGATGCTCAAGCTCGTCCCGAACGAGCTGCGCGAGGCCGCCCTCGCCCTCGGCGTGCCGAAGTGGCGCGTGATCCTCAAGGTCGTGCTCCCGACCGCGATCGGCGGTATCGCCACCGGTGTCATGCTGGCCGTGGCCCGCATCGCCGGTGAGACGGCGCCGATCATGCTGCTGGTCTTCGGCACCCAGCTGATCAACGCCAACCCCTTCGAAGGCGCCCAGTCCTCGCTCCCCCTCTACATCTGGGAGCAGTACAAGGTCGGCAGTGAAGCCTCCTACGACCGGGCGTGGGCCGCAGCCCTCGTACTGATCGCCTTCGTCATGATCCTCAATCTGGTGGCCCGCGGCATCGCCCGCTGGAAGGCCCCGAAGACCGGTCGCTGACGCGACTGTATGAAAGCGAAGTGACCCCTCATGGCGAAGCGAATCGACGTCAGCGGACTGTCCGCCTTCTACGGCACCCACAAGGCCATCGATGACATCTCGATGACCGTGGAGCCCCGCTCCGTGACCGCCTTCATCGGCCCCTCCGGCTGCGGCAAGTCCACCTTCCTGCGCACCCTCAACCGCATGCACGAGGTCACCCCCGGCGGCCGCGTCGAGGGCAAGGTGCTCCTGGACGACGAGAACCTGTACGGCGCCGGCGTGGACCCGGTCGCGGTCCGCCGCACCGTCGGCATGGTCTTCCAGCGCCCGAACCCCTTCCCCACCATGTCGATCTTCGACAACGTGGCGGCGGGCCTGCGGCTGAACGGCAACTTCAAGAAGTCCGAGCTCACGGACATCGTGGAGCGCTCCCTCAAGGGCGCCAACCTCTGGAACGAGGTCAAGGACCGCCTGAACAAGCCCGGCTCGGGCCTCTCCGGCGGCCAGCAGCAGCGTCTGTGCATCGCCCGCGCCATCGCGGTCGAGCCCCAGGTCCTCCTGATGGACGAGCCCTGCTCGGCCCTCGACCCGATCTCCACCCTCGCCATCGAGGACCTGATCGGCGAGCTCAAGGAGCGCTTCACGATCGTCATCGTGACGCACAACATGCAGCAGGCGGCCCGCGTCTCCGACCGCACCGCCTTCTTCAACCTCTCGGCGGTCGGCCAGCCCGGCAAGCTCGTGGAGATCGACGACACGGACCGGATCTTCTCGAACCCGTCCGTGCAGGCGACCGAGGACTACATCTCGGGCCGCTTCGGCTGAAGAGATGTGCTGAACGTCCTGCGGTGCTGCATGGCGGTGCCACCGCAAGACGAAAGAAAGAAAAAGGCCGGCTCCCCCTGGGTGGGGGGAGCCGGCCCGCTTTCGTTCCCGCGTCCTGGTTCCTGCGTCCTGCTTCTCGCCCGCTACACGAAGGCGAGGTTCACGATCCAGAAGCAGACCGCGGCGACCAGGGCCGCGGCCGGCATGGTGATGAACCAGCCGAGGACGATGTTCTTGGCGACGCCCCAGCGGACCGCGTTCACGCGCTTGGTCGCGCCCACGCCCATGATCGCCGAGGTGATGACGTGCGTGGTGGAGATCGGCGCGTGGAAGAGGTACGCCGAGCCGAACATGATCGAGGCGCCCGTGGTCTCGGCCGCGAAGCCCTGCGGCGGGTCCAGCTCGATGATCTTGCGGCCGAGGGTGCGCATGATGCGCCAGCCACCCGCGTACGTACCCAGCGACAGCATCACGGCACACACGATCTTGACCCAGATCGGGATCGCGTCGTCGGCGCTCTGCACATCGGCGATGACCAGCGCCATCACGACGATGCCCATCGTCTTCTGCGCGTCCTGGAGGCCGTGGCCGAGCGCCATGGCGGCCGCCGAGACGGTCTGCGCGATACGGAACCCGTGCTTGGCCTTGTGCGGGTTGGAACGGCGGAACATCCACAGGATGACCACCATCACCAGATAGCCGGCGACCAGACCGACGACCGGCGAGGCGAACATCGGGATGACGACCTTGTCGATCACCCCGCTCCAGATGACACCGGTGCCGCCCGCCAGCGCCGCGCCCACCATGCCGCCGAACAGCGCGTGCGAGGAGGACGAGGGCAGGCCGAAGTACCAGGTGATCAGGTTCCAGACGATCGCGCCGACGAGCGCCGAGAAGAGGATCCACATGCCCCGGTTGCCGTGGGGCGTCTCGATCAGGCCCTCGCTGACCGTCTTGGCGACCCCGCTGCCGAGGAAGGCGCCGGCGAGGTTCATCACGGCGGCCATCGCCAGCGCCGCGCGCGGGGTCAGCGCCCGCGTCGAGACGGAGGTGGCGATCGCGTTCGCCGAGTCGTGAAAACCGTTCGTATACGTAAAGCCGAGCGCGACACCGATGGTCACGACCAGAGCGAAGGTGTCCACGAGGTTCAGGACTCCTTGACCGCGATGGTCTCCACCGTGTTCGCAACGTGCTCGAACGCGTCGGCCGCCTCTTCGAGCACGTCGACGATCTGCTTGAGCTTCAGCACCTCGATGGCGTCGTACTTGCCGTTGAAGAGCTGCGCGAGCAGCTTGCGGTGGATCTGGTCGGCCTGGTTCTCAAGGCGGTTGACCTCGATCCAGTACTCCGTGAGGTTGTCCATCGTCCGCAGGTGCGGCATGGCCTCGGCGGTCAGCTCGGCCGCGCGCGCCAGGACCTCGATCTGCTGCTCGACTCCCTTGGGGAGCTCCTCCACGTTGTAGAGGACGACGAGGTCGACGGCCTCCTCCATGAAGTCCATGATGTCGTCGAGCGACGACGCGAGGTTGTAGATGTCCTCACGGTCGAACGGCGTGATGAAGGAGGAGTTCAGCTGGTGGAAGATCGCGTGGGTCGCGTCGTCCCCCGCGTGTTCCGCTGCCCGCATCCGCTCCGCGATCTCGGCCCGGGCGGAGGAGTCCGCTCCGAGCAGTTCCATCAGGAGCTTGGAGCCTGTGACGATGTTGTCCGCGGATGCGGCGAACATGTCGTAGAAGCTCGTCTCCCTGGGGGTCAGACGAAATCGCACGTGAGGTCCTCGGGGTGCATTGGATTCGGTCAGGCTGATGCTAGGCGCATCCCCCGGCCACGGCTAACCGGCAGTTCCCCAGTGTCCTCCATCAGGCAGAGTGAGGACCACGGACCCCTGCCCCTTCGGCAGCGGCCCAGTACCCTATACCCACGAGGGGTATATATCCCTTCGTTCCGGACCACGGGAGGACCCATGACGATCATCGAGGCGGAGGGCTCCGGAGCGGACGTGCCCCAGGAGGGCGCGGCGGTCCACGGCTACCACCACCAGAAGGACGAGCACCTCAAGCGACTGCGCCGGATCGAGGGGCAGATCCGCGGCCTCCAGCGGCTGGTCGACGAGGACGTCTACTGCATCGACATACTCACCCAGGTCTCGGCGAGCACGAAGGCCCTCCAGTCCTTCGCGCTCCAGCTGCTGGAGGAACACCTGCGCCATTGCGTCGCCGACGCGGCGGTCAAGGGCGGCACCGAGATCGACGCGAAGGTCGAAGAGGCCACGAAGGCCATCGCCCGCCTCCTGCGCACCTAGCCCGGGACCCGGCCGGTCAGCCCGACCAGATGCCCATCAGCACCTCGTCGATCCGGTCCTGACTGAGCCGCTCCTCCGCCGCCGCCGACGCCGCGATGATCAGCTCACCGCACAGCTCGATCTCGGCGAGGGCCACGTGGTCCTGCACCGTCGTACCGCCTGCGGGAGTCACGCGTGTCACCTCAATCTGCCGTCTACGGTCATCGACGCTCGGGCCCGGTTCTCAGCGTAGGGACGCCGTGCCCCGGGGCGCATGACACGGATGGACCATTTCCGGATACCGACCCATGGCCCGATCGCGCCGCTGCCCCTCCGCCCGCCCCACTATTCGGCGATCTTCCCGGCGTAAATGTCCCCACTTGCCGGCAATACGACGTTCACCGGCGTCCCGAACCCGTACAGCAGCGTGGTCGACGAGACATCGATCACGCCATTGTTGACGTACGTGAACCGGTGCCGGACCTTCCGCAGTCGCCCCTGCTCGTCCAGGTAGACGTCGAACGGCACGGTGTCCTTGCTGAACCCTTTCGCCGCCGCCTCCAGTGCCCCCCGCACCTCCGCCGACGCACTCCCCGCGGCCCGCCCGATGTCGGTGGTCCCGCGGTAGTGCCGCACCTTGGTGCCCGCCACCTCGGTCTCCCCGACGTACGTCACCTCCTGCGCGCCGCGCAGCAGCTCGGCCGCGACCAGCGGATCGGTGGCCCCGCCCGTGATCAGGTTCCCGTCGGCGAGGGCCGTCGTGTCGACCCGGACCCACTTGTCGGCGGGGACGCCCGCACCGCGGTTCTTCATGTACAGCGCGCCGGGCACGAGCAGTTCGGTGATGGGCCGGTGCTCGTCCTCGCCCTTCACATCGGTCGGGAGCATCACCAGGAGCTGCCCCATCCGGTTCTTGAAGTCGACGCCGCCCTCGCCGCGGATCGTGACCCGGGTCCCGCCCGTGGCCATCTCCATCGCCGTACGGGCCCGGGCGCTGCCCGTCTTCGTCAGTGCGTCGGCTGCCCCGCGGACCACGGCCGCCGCGTCCACCGGAGGCCTGTCGTCGCCGACGGCACCGCCCGCGCACCCGCTCATCGCCGTGACCGCCAGGGCGACGCCGGCAGCGCGCACCGCCTCACCCGCACGTCCGGGCCGCCGCCTGTGCTGGTGCACCACCATCGCCTGCCAACCCCCAACGCATGACCGCTGCTTGCCCGAGGCCCCCACCCGCTCCGCTTAACGAGGTCCCGGGTTTCCCGTCACGGGGCGCACCCTCCCCGGGCGGCGGCCCCCCGGGTACCGTGGGGGTGTGGAACCGCACACAGACGCGACCCTGCTTCCTCCGCTTGCCTCCGAGCCGCTCCCGCGGCCTACGTCAGAGCCGCAGCCACCGACAGGCCACACCACATCCACCGCCGAACGCGGAGCGTTCTCCCTCGCGGTCTGCACCTGCGGCTGGTCCGGCCCGGCCCGCCGCTCCCGCGACCTGGCCCGCAAGGACGCCGCCCGCCACCCGGCGGCGTAGAGCACGAACACCCGCCAGCCGCGCCACCAACCTGCCCGGACAACCCACCTAGCCCGTTCGGACGGCCCGGCTGGCCGGGGCCGGCCGCAGCGGATGCCCTTGAGGCATGCCAGGATCCGCAGCCCGCCTCACGGCCCTCCTCTGGGCCCTGCTCATCGCGTTCGCCCCGGCCGCCGCGGCCTGGGCCCGACCCGTGGGCTCGGCGGACAGCCCGGCCGACGTGGCCCTGGCCATCGGGCTCACCGCCGCCGCGGCCGCGGCCACCGGCTGGTGGCTGCGCTCCCGGTACCGCCGCGACGGCGACGCCGACGGCGGCGATCGGTGACCCCCCGGCAGCGCCGGCCGGTGGTCCGGGTGTTCTTCGGGGCGGCGGGGCTGTGCCTGCTGGTGGCCGCGCTGCTCGCCGTATGGGATTCCTACGCGCGGACCTGAGTCCGCGTCGCCCTCAGGCGGCGAGGTCGTTCTCGTGCGTCCGCTGCCCCCCGGGCGGGTTCTGGGTCTGCGTCGCGAGCCCGACCGGCCGGGGCACAGCCCGGCCCTTGGCCCGTACGAGCCGCCCGACGCGCGGGGAGCCGGCCACCGCGCGCACCACCGGGGTGAACAGCGCCATGGCGAGCGGCGCGAGCACGAGCACCACGGCGGTGCCGAGCGCGAGGCCGCCGATGACGTCGGTCGGGTAGTGGACGCCCGTGTAGACGCGGCAGAAGCCTTCGACGAGGGCCAGTCCGATCCCCAGGAGGCCGATCTTCCGGTTCGCCAGGAACAGGCCCACGCCCAGGGCCATCGCGAGGGTGGTGTGATCGCTGACGAAAGAGAACTCGGTGTTCCCGATCCCCGCGCCGAAGCCGGGATCGAGCACCTGCAGGCCCTCGTGGTGCCGGAACGGCCGTTGCCGCCCGACGAATTCGCGCAGCGGGACGTTGACGAGCAGGGCCAGCCCGGCGGCCAGCGGGGCCCACACCAGTGCGGCGAAGGACTCGACGGCCGTGGTCTCGTCCTGGCGACGGGCACCGCGCCAGCACCACAACACCAGGAGCACCAGGGCCAGCAGGATCCCGTACTCACCGGCCAGGCTCACGGCCCGGTCCAGCCAGTCAGGAGCCCGTCGGGCCGCTCCGTTGACCTCGTACAGCAGGCTGACATCCACGTTCGGCCCACCTGTTGTGAGTCCAGCCATGGTGATGCGGCCCCTTGCTCTTGCCGTGGTTCCCCTGCGGGCGCACCCCTGTGTGCACCCCTTCGCCCCCCACTTGATCAACCCCCGCGCCCATGGAACGCCCGTTCTGGCATCTACGTTCCACTCTCCACCGAATGATCACTCCAACGTTATCGAAGAGTGACTCATCGTCGCAGCTCAGGGCCTTGGCCTCACGGAGAGTTGCTAGGGCGCCCGACCAGCACCGAACGCTCCGGAAGGGCCTCCGCCCCGTCCTTCGTCACGCGCGTCGCACCGAAGTAATCGGGAGTGTCGATCTTGTCGAAGCGGATCACGGCACCGGTGTACGGGGCGTTGATCATGTATCCGCCGCCCACGTACAGCCCGACGTGCCGGATCTCCCGCGAATTCGTCAGATCATCGGAGAAGAACACCAGGTCACCGGGGAGCAGTTGGTCGCGCGAGGGATGGGACCCCGCGTTGTACTGGTCGTTGGCCACGCGCGGCAGCTGGATCCCGACCGTCTCGTACGCCGCCTTGGTCAGCCCGGAACAGTCGAACCGCCCGCCCTGGTCGGCCGTTCCGTTGCCGCCCCACAGGTACGGCGTGCCGAGCTGCTTCTGTGCGAAGTAGATGGCCCCGGCCGCCTGTTGCGAGGGCGCCACCCGCCCGACGGGCCGCGCGAAGCTCTTCTCCAGGGCCCGGATGGACTTCACGTAGCCCTGCGTCTCGCTGATCGGCGGCACGCCCCCGGCCTTGATGACGCGGTAGGGACCGGCGTTGTAGGCGGCGAGCATATTGTCGGACCGATCCCCCGGAACCTGGGCGACGTCCTTGGCGAGTTGGCAGTCGTACGAGGCCGCCGACGGAATGGCGTCCTTGGGGTCCCAGATGTCACGGTCACCGTCACCGTCACCGTCGATGCCGTACGTGGCCCAGGTGCCCGGGATGAACTGCGCGATGCCGCGCGCGTCGGCGTGGCTCACCACGTCCGGCTTCCAGCCGCTCTCCGTGTAGAGCTGCGCCGCCAGCAGAGCCGGGTTGAGGGCGGGGCACAGGTTGCCCCACTTCTCCACCAGCGGCTGATAGACCGCCGGCACCGCTCCCTTGACCAGTCCGACGGCGCCCTGCCTGCCGCCGTTCACGATCCCCGCCGCCGCCGAGTACGTACCGACGACGAGCAGGGCGACGAAGGTCAGGCACACACCGATCCCGAGCCCGCTTGCCATCCAGAACTTGCGCACTCGTCAACACTGCCTCATGGAACGTCACCTGACAGTGTATTCGTCGGCCAGACCCGTCACTATTTCACCGGAAAGCCGGTGCAATAGACGCTGCTGTACTCCTTGACGCTCCTGACCCGGTAGACCAGCACCGTCCAGTCACCGGGATCGTTGGCGAGCGGGATGGCCGGGAACCTCTTCGTGGTCCCCCGGTTGTCAACGAGCTGCGTGGCGAAGTCGTCCGGATACGTGAGCTCCACCTCGCCGCCGGTGGCCGGGTCCTTGAGGTCGACGGGCTTGCTGGTGTAACCGATGCCGTGGTTGTAGTCGCGGACGAACTCGTACGGGCGCTGGGTGCTCTCGTCGATCTCATGCGGAGCCTTGACCCCGACGGAGACCGCGTAGGGACCCGTCTCCGTGTTGTACGGCTTCAGGTACACGCGGATCTTGACCTTGCCCGTGACGGTCCGCGCGCTCGGGTCGTCGGCGTCGACGACGGAACCCACCAGGAACTCCGCCCGCTCCTCAGCGGGCAGGCTGCAACCCCCACCGCCCGGACCGGCACTGGTCCACAGGTCCCGCGACACCTTGTTCGGCTCGATGTGGTCGGGCACGGCCCCCGACCCGCTGCCGCCGCCCTGGGAAGAGGGGGCGGCACTCGAAGCCGGCCGGCCCGATCCGGACGGCCCGGCCGGTCCGCCGGGCGTGGCCGCGGCGCTCGGCGCGCCCCCGGCCCGCTGCCCTCCGCCGTCCCCCTTGCCGTCCTTGCCGTCCTCGTCCTGGAGGAACAGGTACCCGCCCGTGACGAGGCCGCCCGCCACCAGACCGCCGACGGCCGCCAGCGCCCAGCGCGGCGGACGCCGACGGCCGGTCTCCCGGGCCGGGCCCCGGCCCTGGCTCTGGACGTGAAACTGGCCCGGGTGCGGGTGCGGGTGCGGGCCCGGACCGGCGGGGACGTACGTCGGCACGTAGCCCGAGCCGGCGGGCAGCCCCGGACCGATCGTCGACGGCAGCCCCGGCACCTGCGCGGCCCCGCCCGCGGTCGCCGTCAGCGCCGCGTACACCGGATCGTCCACCAGCGCCGAGTCCACCGCGCAGCGCCGGATGATCTCGGCCAGGGCCGGCCGGTCCCCCGGCTCCGTCGCCACACAGGCCCTGATGAGCGCGGCCAGGTCCGGCTCCACGCCCTCGACGTCGATCTCGCCGTGGACCGCACGGAAGTTGACCGCGGTCGGCTCCCCCGTCCCGTACGGCGCCCGGCCCGTCGCCGCGTAGGCGAGCGTGGCGCCCAGCGCGAAGACGTCCGCCGCGTCCGCCACCTCGCCCCGCAGCAGCACCTCGGGAGCCGTGTAGCCGGGGGTGCCCGGAGCGGCGCCGTCCTGCGTCAGAGCCGTCTCGGCCACGCCCTTGGCGATGCCGAAGTCGATGAGCTGCGGCCCCTGCCCGCCCAGGATGACGTTCTGCGGCTTGAGGTCCCGGTGCGTGACCCCGTACGCGTGCACGCTCGCCAGGCCCTCCGCCAGCGCGGCGAACAGCCTGCGGCACGCGGCGGCCGGCAGGGCCCCGTACTCGCGCACCGCGTGGCTCAGCGTGGGCCCCGCCACGTACTCGGTGGCGAGCCAGTAGGGCGGCGCCGCCAACGACGCGTCGATCAGGTTCGCGGTGTACGCGGAGCGCACCGCGCGGACGGTCTCGGCCTCCCGGCGGAACCGCGCGAGGGCCTCCGGATGCCCGGTGATCTCTTCCTTGATCACCTTGATGGCGACCAGACGACCACCCGGCGACCGCCCGAGGTACACCTGCCCCATGCCACCGGCACCCAGCCGGGCCAGCAGTGCCTGCGCACCGATGTGCGCCGGATCCGTCTCTCTCAGGGCCTCCATCCGCCCGAGCCTGCCACACGCACGCCCCGCCCCTGACAAGGGGGTTGGGTTGGCAGGGCGGCGCTACCGGGGTGCGACGAAGAGGCTCTGCGCGCTGCGCCCGATGGGGCCCTTCTCGTCGTGCAGCAGCGCGTCCGCCAGCCCGATCCCGGCCGCGTCCACGCTCGTACGGGCCTCCACGCAGGCCCACTCGCCGACCGGATGGCGGTGCAGGTGCACGGTCAGGTCACCGTTGATGAAGAGGTAGCGCCCGAAGTCCATCACCGCACTGATGCCGTTGCCCGAGTCCGCGGCGACCAGCACCCGGTCCAGCGCCCTGGTCTCCTCCCCGGCGACGAGCGGCACCCTCATCCGCATCCAGCAGGTCCCGGGCCCCGGCTCGACGAAGGCGCCCTCGGTGAACCGGGTCTCCATGGCCGAGTGGTAGCCCGTGTCCCACGGCACCGGGAAGAACGGCGTCACGTCCACCTCCCCCGGCGGCGGCACCCGCGGCCCCGGCGCCACGGCCGGCACGGCCTCCTCGGCCACCCGGATCCGCAGGGCCCGCGCCAGCATCACCGGCGCGGCCCCCGCCGGGGCGAGGGCCGCCTCGACCACCTCGGTGCTGCGCCCGGCCCGGAGCACGCTCGTGGTGATCTCCAGCTCGCCGATCGGCACCGGGCGCAGGATCTCGTACGTGATCCGGGCGATCCGCATGTCCGCGCGCGCACCCGGCCGCTCCTCGACGGCCCGCCCGAGCAGCGCGGCCGGCGGGCCGGCATGCTGCGAGCCCGGGTCCCACGGCCCGCGCGTGTACTCGGTGGCGGTGAACCGCCCGGCATCAAGTCGTTCGAAGAACCCCTCGGCAGCGCCCATACCCGCACGCTACCGACAGGTAACCGGCTCCACAACGCCCGCCAGGGAGCGTGGCGGGCGTCGCCGATCACCCCTCAGCGGGCGAAGCCCAACCCCACCCCCAGCCCCACCAGCACCGACCCGATGGCCCGGTTCAGCGTCTTCTGCGCCTTCAGCATCCGGTCGCGCAGCCGCGAGTCGGAGAAGAACAGCGCCACCGTCCCGAACCAGCCCAGGTGCGCCGCCGACATGAACAGCCCGTAGCCCGCCTGCTGCCACACCGGGGTGTCCGGGTTCACCACCTGGGTGAAGGTCGAGACGACGAACAGCGTCGTCTTCGGATTGAGCACATTGGTCAGGAACCCCGACCGCATCGCCCCCAACGGGCTCAGCGGCGGCTTCGACTCCAGGTCCACGGACACCTCGGCCCGCGCCCGGAAGGTCCGTATCCCGATCCACACCAGATAGACCGCACCCGCCAGCTTGATCGCGGTGAACAGCGCGGTGGAGGAGGCGATCAGCAGACCGACCCCGAGCATCGTGTACGAGACGTGGACCAGGACCCCCGCCGCGACCCCGCCGGCGGCGAACAGCCCGGTGGGCCGCCCGTAGAGATAGCTGTTGCGGACCACCATGGCGAAATCGGCGCCGGGACTGATCACGGCGAGAAGAGTAATAACGGCGACTGCGATCACTTCGGTCATACGCCGATGCTCACGCCCGCCCCCTCTTGGATCAACCCCAGCCGCCTCCAGCAGACTTGAAACGTGACCACGCACCCGCAGCCGCGCCCCCTCCCGCTCTCCCTCTCCCCCTTCCGCCCCGCCGAGGACGGCCCCCTGCTGCACACGTGGGTGAAGACCCCCGTCGAGCTGATGACCTGGGCGGGCCCCTCCTTCACCTGGCCCCTGGACGACGCGCAGCTCGCCGCCTACGCCGCCGAGCCCGGCCGGCACACGTGGACCGCGGTGTCCCCCGGCAACCACCGCATCGGGCACGTCTCCGTCGCTGGCACCCGCCTCGGCCGCGTACTGATCGCACCCGAGCAGCGCGCCCTGGGCCTCGGCCGGGCCCTCGTCTCCCAGGTCGTCGGCCTCTGCTTCGGCGAGCTGGGCCTGCCGGAGATCAGCCTCGGCGTCTGGGCCCACAACACGGCGGCGATCCGCATCTACGAAAGCCTCGGCTTCCGCACCGAGCAGATCCTCGAAGACGTGGAGGAGGTCGACGGCGCCCTCTGGACCGCCCACCAAATGCGGCTCACCGCCCCCACCCGGTAACAATGGACGGGTGCCGAACCCCCTCCCGCTCCCCCTCCCCCTCCTCGAAGCCGACTGCGCGAACTGCTTCGCGCTGTGCTGCGTGGCCCTGCCCTTCGCCAAGTCCAGCGACTTCGCCGTGAACAAGCCCGCCGGAACCCCCTGCAAGAACCTCCGGCAGGACTTCCGCTGCGGAATCCACACGCGGCTGCGCGACACCGGCTTCCAGGGATGCACGGTCTTCGACTGCTTCGGGGCGGGCCAGCAGGTCTCCCAGGTCACCTTCGGCGGCCGCGACTGGCGCGCCCACCCGGAGACCAGGGGCGAGATGTTCGAGGTGTTCCCGGTGATGCGGCAGCTGCACGAGCTGCTCTTCTACGTCGCCGAGGCCCTGACCCTCCCGGACGCCGCCCCGCTCCACACGCAACTGCGCCGCCTGCTGGAGCGGACCGAAGAGTGGACCCGCGCCGATGCCGACGCCCTCACGGCCCTGGACATCACCCCGCTCCGCGCGGAGATCAACACCCTCCTGCTCGAGACCAGCGAGCTCGTACGGGCCAAGGTGCCGGGCCGCAAGAAGAACCACCGAGGCGCCGACCTGATGGGAGCCCGCCTCGCCGGAGCCGACCTGCGCGGCGCGAACCTCCGCGGCGCCTACCTGATCGCCGCCGACCTCCGCCGCGCCGACCTCCGCAGGGCCGACCTGATCGGCGCCGACCTCCGCGACGCCAACCTCCGCGGCGCGGACCTCCGAGGCGCCGTCTTCCTCACCCAACCCCAACTCAACGCCGCCCAAGGCGACCCCACCACCCAATTCCCCCCCACCCTCACCCGCCCCACCCACTGGACCTGACGGGACACCCCAGCCCCGCCGGCGTTCGAGGCGCGGGGGCCCGGGGGCGGAGCCCCGATCTCCAACCCCGCGACCACCCACCCAGCCCCGCCAAATCCAGCCCCGCCGGCGTTCGAGGCGCGGGGGCCCGGAGGCAGCGCCCCCGCAACGACGCCGCACCCGGCAGCGGTCCCGCCGCACCATCCAGCCCCGCGGCGTTTGAGGCGCGGGGCCGGGGGCCCGGGGGGCAGCGCCCCCGCAACGACGCGCACCCGGCAGCGGCGGCCGGGCCCCGGACCAGCTCAGCCCACCGCTAGGCGACCCGCGTCAAAAACCCCCGCACGGCAGCGAAGTACCCCTCCGGGTCCCCCGCCCGCACCGCATGCCCCGCCGGCAACTCAACCATCCGCACCCCCGCCCTCCGCACCGTCATCTCCCGCGCATGCTCCGCCGACAGCACCCCGCTCCGATCCCCCCGCACCAGCAGCGTCGGCTGCCGCACCCCCAGCCAGTCCCCCCAGTGGTCCTCCTCCCAGCGCCGCCCCAGCCGACCGCCCGGCCGCTTCACGACCCGCCCCGGCGTGACCGTCTCGCCCCGCCGGAACTGCTCCCACGTGAGGTCGACCCGTACGCCCCCGGGCAGCAGGTTCCACCAGTGGTAGCCCTCCGGCCGGCCGTCGTGGAGCACCTCCCCCAGCACGAGGTCCCCGCCCACGAGGTCCTGCACGACCAGCGCGGTGATGTCGCACTGCCCCCAGGCCGGATTCTCCGGGGTCCAGGGCACCTTGCCGAGGCCGGCCGGCTCGGAGGTCTCCGCCGACCACCCCGCCCGGATGGCCGCCTCGAGATCCGCGAGAGTCCATGGAGTCGTCATGCTCCCCAGCCTCCCGCACCCCACTGACAGCGCCGCCGACGACGGACGGGCGAAACATCAGACAAATGTCAGCGAGTCAGCCCAACGACACGCGACCCCACTGCGCCGAACGGTCGCCCTTCGCCCCACCCGTACGCCGAGACGACAATCATTGCCCGGCGTCACCCCTCGTGATACACAGAGTGACCGCACGTTCTTGCGCATGAACACCGCCCCTGCCCAGGTCAGAGCGCGGAGGCCGGGCGGGGTCCGCGATATCGGGTAAAGAGAGCCGTCAAGTCGACGACGGCGGCGGTTTCATCAGCGAAGATAGTGCGTAACCCCTGCCGTCGGGCAGGGGGCTTCCGGAACTACCCATACAGGGGCGGTGAGTTACATGATCCTGGCAGCCGAAAAGGGCGACATCACCACCATCATCGGCGGAATCGCCCCGAACTGGGGGCCGTTCGGCAGTCTCGGCAACGAAGCGAAGGTCATGATCGAAGTGGTCATGGCCGTGGCGATCCTCCTGTGCCTGGGCATCGCCATCTGGGGGGCCGCCAAACAGCGCATCGGCGCGACCGCCCTGCGCGACACGTTCAGCGCGGAACAGGGCAAGGGCCTGATCGTCGCCGGCCTCACGGGCGTCTTCATCATCGGCTCCCTGGGCACCCTCTTCACCATCGTCTACGGAATGGCCGTCTAGCCGGGCCACACCGCGGGCCGTACCCGATGAGGAATCACGACACCGCGCCTACGCGGGAACCAGCGCTACCGTCGTACGACGCGGAGGGGGCCGACACGGAATGAGCAACGACGACCAGTACGGCGGCGGCCACGGCGAGGTCGGCGGCACGGGCCAGACCCGCACCCGCCTCCCTGACTCCCCCACCGACCCGTACGGCCCCGACCGCCGCTCCCCCCGCACCGCCCGCAGCCTCGTCACGGTGGTCGGCGTCGTGGTCCTCCTGATCGCCGCCATCGCGTTCGCGAACCAGTCCCCGGACACCCCCGAGGACAAGCCCGCGGACAACAACCCGGCCGCCTCCTCCACGGCCGCCACGGGCACGACCCCGGTCACCGGCAAGACCGCGGGCATCCCCAGAGGCTTCGCCCACGACGAACAGGGCGCCCAATCGGCCGCCGCCAACTACGCGGTCGCTCTCGGCTCCGACGGCATGTTCAGGAAGAACACCCGGCATGCCCTCGTCGACGGAATCTACGCGCCGGACGTGGCAACCCGGATGAAGGGCCCGCAGGACGAGGCGTATTCGGCCGAGTTCCTCGCCAAGCTCGGTCTGGACGCGAACGGCAACCCCCCGCAGGGCAGCACGTTCGTCACCCGTGCAGTCCCCATCGGCACCCGCGTCGAGAGCTACAGCGCGACCACCGCGAAGGTCTCCGTCTGGTACACGGGCATGATCGGCATGTCCGGCGCCAAGTCGACGGACCCGGTCCGCACCCTCTGGAAGACCTGGACCTTCGAACTCAGCTGGGTCGGCGAGGACTGGAAGGTCGTCGACGACACCCAGCAGGACGGGCCTGCCCCGGTTCCCGGTGATGTCCCCGTGTCGACATCCGACGACATGAGCAAGGCCATCAAGGAATTCGGAGGATTCACTTATGCCCGCTAGCCCGCGGCTCCCCGCCCGGCTGGGCGTGATCGCCTCCGCCCACCTGGCCGTCGTGGCACTCTCCACCCGCGCCTACGCCGCACCCACCCCCACTCCCACCCCGCAGACCAGCAACGACCCCTGCGCCCTTCTCGACGGCCCCTCCAAGCAGTACTGCCAGAGCGGCACGGGCACGTCCGGGGGCAACCCTGGGACAGGACTGGCACCCAGCGACGGCGGAGAGGCCCTCAACCCCCTCGCCTCCCTCGCCCGAGGCTGCGCCGACGCCGCCGCCTGGATCGTCACCAAGCTCAGCGAAGCGGTCAACGGCTCGGCCGAAGTCGACTTCACCAACCCCGCCTTCCTCAAGCAGTACTCCGTCGTCTTCGCCGCCTCCACCATCCTCACCCTCGTCCTCTGGCTCTTCGCCGTCGCCAAGCGAGCCGTCCGCGGCGTCCCCCTCACCACCGCCATGTCCGAAGCCATCGGCTTCCTCTGGCTCACGGTCCTCGCCTCCGCCTTCACCCCCCTGATCCTCTACACCGTCGTCTCCGCCACCGACGGCGTCACCGCCGTCATCGCCTCCGCCACCGGCGGCCAGACCGACGTCTTCTTCGGCTCCTTCTCCGAGGCCCTCAAGAAGGGCGACGACATCGGCGGCGGCCCGATCATGCTGATCGTCGTCGCACTCGTCACCGTCCTCGCCGCCGGCGTGCTCTACCTGGAGCTCTTCATCCGGGCCGCCCTCCTCTACGTCGGCGCCCTCCTCGGCGTCGTCGTCTACTCCGGCCTCGTCGACCGCAACCTCTGGGGCCACGTCCGCCGCTGGGCCGGCATCATGATCGCCGTCATCCTCGTGAAGCCGGTCATCGTCATCGTCCTCGGCCTCGCCGGAGCCCTGACCGGCGAGAAGGGACCGAACGCCTTCTCCGCCGTCGTCACCGGACTCGCCATCATCCTCCTGGCGATCTTCGCCTCCGCGATGATCTACCGCTTCGTACCCGGCTTCGGCGACGAGATCGCCTCCGCCCGCTCCAACCGCAGCAAGGCCACCGACGGCGCCCAGGCCGCCGCCGTCATCAGCTCCCCGGCCTCCCTCGTCTCGCAGGGCATCAAGACCCACAGCAGCCGCGGCGCCCACCGCGGAGGCGACGGCGGAGGCGGCAACAACGCGCCCCGCCCCGCCAACCCCCTCTCCGGAGGCGTGGCCGCCCACAGCAGCCGCCCCACCTCCGGCGGCGGAGGCGGCGGATCTGTCCCCTCCGCCGCACCCGCACCCCGCACGAGTTCGAGTACGAGGAACACAGGAGGTGACGGGCGTTGACGACCCAGTCCCACCAGATGCACCCGGTCGCGCCCCGCCGCACGTATCTCATCGGCCGGGCCCGGCCGAACGCGATCGTCGGCAAGAACCGCGAGACCGGCGAGATCGCCCTGATCATCGCCGGGGCGTTCTTCGGCATGATGAGCGGACTGCTCGTCCCCGACCTCACCCTGCGCATCGTCAGCCTCGCCGGCTTCCCCATGATCGCGCTCGCCGCCGTGTACGTCCCGTACAAGGGCCGCACCTTCTACCGCTGGTTCGAGATCAGCCGTAGCTACAAGCGCACCCTCCGCCGCGGCACCACCTACCGCTCCTCCGCCATCGAGGCCGGCACCCGCGCCTCCGACGGCCGCGAGGTCGAGGTCGGCCCGCCCCCCGGCATCGGCCGGATCAACTGGCTCGCCGCCCCCTTCGGCCCCGACGAGATCGCCGTACTCCTCCACGCGGACCGGCGCACCGTCACCGCCGCCATCGAGATCGAGGGCCCCGGCGTCGGCCTGCGCGACAGCGAGGACCAAGAGGCCCTCGTCGACCGCTTCGGCACCCTCCTCAAGCACGTGGCCAACGGCGACGGCTTCGTCACCCGCCTCCAGATGCTCGCCCGCACCCTGCCCGCCGACCCCGACGCGCACGCCAAGGACGTGGCCCAGCGCGGCGACACCCAGGCCCCCGGCTGGCTGCGCGAGTCCTACGAACAGCTCCAGTCGATGGTGTCCACCTCGTCCGAGCAGCACCGCGCGTACCTCGTCGCCTGCATGCACTACACGCGCGAACTCGCCGCCGAGGCCCACACCATCGCCCGCGCGGCCACCCCCCACAAGGGCCGCAAGCTCGACCGCGACGCCGGCCTCGCCATCGTCATGGCCCGCGAGCTCACCGACATCTGCGCCCGCCTCGCCGAAGCCGACATCCGCGTCCGCCAGCCGCTCGGCCAGGGCCGCCTGTCCTCCCTCGTGCACTCCATGTACGACCCGGACCATCCCATCGACCACATCCAGGCCATGACCAAGCGCAACGCCTGGCCGGCCGAACTCGACGCCGTCGAGCCCACCTTCCTCCAGGCCAAGACCCGCGAGTCCTCCACCCGCGCGCCCTGGTGCCACGCCACCGCCTGGGTCAAGGAGTGGCCGATGACGCCCGTGGGCGTCAACTTCCTCGCCCCCCTCCTCGTCCACACCCCCGACGTCATCCGCACCGTCGCCGTCACCATGGACCTGGAGCCCACCGAGGTCGCCATCGAGCGGATGCTCACCGAGAAGACCAACGACGAGGCCGACGCCTCCCGCGCCGCCAAGATGAACCGCACCGTCGACCCCCGCGACATCGCCGCGCACGGCCGGCTCGACCAGAGGGGTGAAGATCTCGCCAGCGGTGCGGCCGGAGTCAACCTGGTCGGGTACATCACGGTGTCCTCGCGTTCGCCCGAAGCCCTCGCCCGCGACAAGCGGACGATCCGCGCCTCCGCCGGCAAGTCCTACCTGAAGCTGGAATGGTGCGACCGCGAGCACCACCGCGCCTTCGTCAACACCCTGCCGTTCGCCACCGGCATCCGACGCTAGCTGGAGGGAAGTGCCGCCCATGCGAGATCCCATGTCCGCCCTGACGGACGCCTTCACCAGCTTCCTCTTCGGCAAAGTCGAGACCACGCGCCTGCCCGTACGCACCTCCACCGGGCAGGCGCAAGCCGTCTACCTGCCCACCGCCGCCCCCGGACTCGGCGACTCCGGCGTCATCATCGGCCGCGAGGTCTACAGCGGCAAGGGCTACATCTACGACCCCTTCCAGCTCTACGGCCAGCAGCTCCCGGCCCCCCACTGGCTGGTCCTCGGCGAATCCGGCAACGGCAAGTCCGCCCTGGAGAAGACGTACGTCCTGCGCCAGCTCCGCTTCAAGGACCGCCAGGTCGTCGTCCTCGACGCCCAGGGCGAGGACGGCGTCGGCGAGTGGAACCTGATCGCCCAGCAGCTGGGGATAACCCCCATCCGCCTGGATCCGATCGCCGCCAACGACGACGGGATCCGCCTCAACCCCCTCGACCCGGCCATCACGACGACCGGGCAGCTCGCGCTGCTCCGGACCATCATCGAGGTGGCCATGGGCCACGGCCTCGACGAGCGCGCCGGCTTCGCCCTCAAGGTCGCCCACGCCTACGTCGTCGACACCATCCGCGACCGCCAGCCCGTCCTCACCGACATCGTCGGACAACTGCGCCACCCCGAAGCCGAATCCGCCCTCGCCATGAACGTCGACATAGACGATGTCCGGGCCTGGGGCCTCGACGTGGCCCTGGTCATCGACCGCCTCGTCGACGGCGACCTGCGCGGCATGTTCGACGGCCCCACCACCGTCGGCATCGACCTCGACGCGCCCCTCATCGTCTTCGACCTGTCCCACATCGACCGCAACTCCATCGCCATGCCCATCCTGATGGCGATCGTCGGCGTCTGGCTGGAACACACCTGGATCCGACCGGACCGCAAGAAGCGCATCTTCCTGGTCGAAGAGGCCTGGCACATCATCAACAGCCCCTTCGTGGCCCAGCTGTTCCAGCGCCTGCTGAAGTTCGGCCGTCGCCTCGGCCTGTCCTTCGTCGCCGTCGTCCACCACCTCTCCGACGTCGTCGACGGCGCGGCCGCCCGCGAGGCCGCGGCCATCCTCAAGATGGCCTCGACCAGAACCATCTACGCCCAGAAAGCGGACGAGGCCCGAGCGACGGGCCGGGTCCTGGGCCTGCCCCGCTGGGCGGTGGAAATCATCCCGACCCTCACTCCGGGCATCGCCGTCTGGGACGTCAACGGCAACGTCCAGGTCGTCAAACACCTGATCACCGAAGCCGAACGCCCCCTCGTCTTCACGGACCGCGCCATGACCGAATCCTCCACGCCCGTCCGCCTCTCGGAAGACATGCTGGCCGCCGAACTCGAAGCGGAGGAACGCGCCCTGTCCATCGAACGCAGCCGCGGCAACGGCGGCCCGGGTTCCGCGACCACGGTGGCCTGACCATGCACGACGCACGGCGTACGGAGTCCCCCGCGCGCGGCGGCGGCATCCCGGACGGCCTGCTGGTCGGCCTGCTGGCCTTCCTCCTCGGCCTGGCCGTCCTCGTCTGGACGGCCACCGGCCTGGCCGCCGTCTTCGCCAAGGGCACCTGGCCCGACACGGTCACCTTCACCCGGACCCCGGAAGCCGTGCGCGCCCTGATAGCGGAACCGCACGACATCCCCGCCGCCTGGCCGGACACCGACCCGGCGGCCCTCTCGGGCTGGGGCCTGTTCTGGGGCCTGTTCGTCAGCCAGCTCCTGGTGATGTTCGTGCTCACCGTCTTCGCCATCGGTGTGATCGCCCGCACCAAGTCCCGCCGCGCCCTGGCCAAACAGCCCCCGCCGACCACCCCAGCCCCGCCGACCCTTCCAGCCCCGCCGGCGTTTGAGGCGCGAGCGCCCGGGGGCAGCGCCCCCAGCAACGCACCCGCAGCGGCCACACCAGCTCAGCCCCCCATCCCAGCCCCGCCGGCGTTTGAGGCGCGGGGGCCTGGGGGCAGCGCCCCCAGCAACGCACCCGCAGCGGCCACACCAGCTCAGCCCCCCACCCCAGCCCCGCCGGCGTTTGAGGCGCGGGGGCCTGGGGGCAGCGCACCCAGCAACGCACCCGCACCCGCACCAGCGGCCACCGCCCCCTCCGACGAGGCCTACCGCTACGGCTTCGGCTACGCCCCCCACCCGGCGGCAGCCACCACGGCAACCCCCACGGCAGCCCCCGCACCCCCGCACGGTCTCACCTACGCCGGCCCCGACGACCGCCTGCGCGCCGCGGCCCACCGCATCGGCGAAGCCGCCGGCGCAGTCCTCGTCGTGACCTCCTCCCCCGCCCTCTGGGCCGAGACCAAGGACGCCCGCGCCAAACTCGGCCCGGTCCTCCTCTACGACCCCTCGCACCTGTGCGACACGCCGGCCCGCATGCACTGGAACCCCGCCGAGGGCTGCGCCGACCGCGACACCGCCGCAGCCCGCGCGATCGCCCTGCTGGCCCCCGTACGTCCCCAGGCCCGCATGGACGCGGCGGTCGCCGACACCGCGGAAACGCTCCTGCGCAGCTGGCTCCAGGCCGTCGCCCTCGACGACCGCCCGTTCAAGCAGCTCCACCGCTGGGCCCAGGGCAACAGCGCCCAGGATCCGGTCCGCATCCTGCGCACCCACCCCCAGGCCGCCCCCGGCTCGGCCGGCGAGCTGGAGAGCGCCCTCACCGCCCACCCCGAACGCCGGGAACTGGCCCAGAATCTGACGGCCCGGGCCCTCTCCTGCCTGACCTCGATCCACATCCGCGAGGCCTGCAATCCGAACCGAACAGATGCACTCACCCTGGCATCGTTCGTGACCGAAGGGGGCACCCTCTACATGGTGGGTGAGCCTCTGGAGGATCCCCGCGCCCACCCGGGTGCGATGCCCCTGCTGACCGCACTCGCCTCTCACGTGGTCGAGCACGGCCGCCGCATGGCCGCACGGTCATCCCACGGTCGGCTCGACCCACCACTGTCCCTGGTCCTGGACGACGTGGCCGCCGTGGCCCCGATCCCCCAGCTCCCGGAGCTCCTGGCCCAGGAGACCCTTCCCCTCCTGGCCCTGTGCCGCAGCCGCGAACAGGCCCGCTCCCGCTGGCCCGACGCGGACCTGCCCTGAAACTCAGGGCCTCGGGATCACGAACTCCATCTCCTTGGCGGACGGGTCGCTCTCCAGCGGCACCCGCACGCCACTGTCCTGGAACCCGATGCGCCGGTAGAAGGCCTGCGCGCGCTCGTTCCGCTCGTGCACGTAGAGGCGTACGCGTTCCAGCGCGGGCCCCTCAAGCGACCAGGCCCACTCCAGCCCGGCCCGGAACAGCTCTTCGGCGACCCCGGTCCCCCGCTGGCCCTCGCGGACGAACACGCCGACGACGTGTCCCTGGGTCGTCTCGATCTCACGGTCGAGGAAGTCGGTGGTGCCCAGCTCCTCGACCAGTACGGTCACGGAGCCGTTCCACACCCCGTCGGGCCCCACGGCCACGAACTGCCGCACGGCCCGCCCGGAAGCGGCGTTGGCGGTCCGCTCCTGCCAGACGCTGTCCGGCCTGGCCTCGGCGAGCTCGACGGTGTCAAGGAAGGCGATGGGAGCCACGGGATCCTGGAGGGAGGCGATCCGCAGGTCCCTGACCTTCTCCCACTCGTCTTCGCGCACCGGCCGTATCACATGCTGGATATCACTCATAGTCGCCGATCCTAACCAGAGGACCACGCAGACTTCATCCGCATAAACGCAGAAAAGCCCCGCACCGAACCCGAAGGTTTGGTGCGGGGCTTTCCCGCAATGATTGTTCGGCGGCGTCCTACTCTCCCACAGGGTCCCCCCTGCAGTACCATCGGCGCTGAAAGGCTTAGCTTCCGGGTTCGGAATGTAA